>CAVWBB010000021.1:0-368554 GCA_963753115.1 uncultured Acidimicrobiaceae bacterium | reverse complement strand
CGACGAATCCGTAGTGGGTGTAAAAGCTCTTTGCGTCATCATCCTTGGCGTGGATCAGGAGCACCCTGACCCCGACCGACTGGGCCACCTCGAAGGCTTTCAGCATGAAGTGCTTTAGGAGTGCCGCCCCGAGACCACGACCGCTGTGTCTCGAATCGACCGCCATCCGGGCCAGAAGAATCGCGGGCATCTCTTCTGGTTGATTCCGCCGCATGGACTTTGGTGTCGACGATCGGAGGATCGATGCTGTCGCCGATGCGTAGAAGGCAACGACTTCACGTGTGCCCGTTTCGACGACGACCCACGTTCGGCTACTGCCGCTCGCCTGGTTCTTGCGGGCATGGCGGATCAACCACTGATTGAGAGCCGGCTTGCCGCAGTCGAACCCCTCGAGGAGATGGTCGCCGGCCAGCAACTCCGGACCGACGTAGGCCACTAAGCAGGTTGCTCGAGCACCGAGGGATTGGAGAGCAACTTGACCATCGCCGCCGGAAGTGCCGGCGGAGCCGACAGCAGCTCCTGGAGCTGATCCCACTCGGCGTCGTCGACGAAGAACACGCGCCGATCGGCGAGCTCGGTCTCGGCCGCCTCGACCGCATGGCGCAACACGAAGTCGTTGGCCGATTCACCTCGAGCGTCAGCGGCCCGGCGCAGGACGGCATCCTGTTCGGGGGTCAGCCTCAAGCTCAGTCGTTCGGTCTTCGAAGCCATACAGGAAGTGTACGCCGTATGACGTACAAAGTCATCACCTCAACCGGGCTCCGGACGGGCAGGGCCGGTCAAGGCCGGCGCAGCCGCCCGGAGGGGAAGCCTTGACGGGACCGGGCGGATGCCATGGTCACCATGGGTCCGGCCGCCCGATGGGCGGCCTACCTGCGCTTTTACCCCTCTCTAAGTGGGTTGTCGCAACCATGCGACAAACTCTGCGCCATGACCGAAGACCTCGATTTCCGTAGCGACAAGAGCGACAGCGCCGAGGGCGGCCGGGTGGCCGTCAACCGCTGGGCCGGCTACCACCACAACCTCGACGAGGACGTTGTGGCCCAGGCCTTCTCGACGCCCGCCCAGAGCATGGAGGAGCTCGATCCCGAGATCCGTGACGGTCTCGCCGCCGACGCCCTCGAGCGTTCGGAGCTCATCGGCTTCTGGGTGGCCTGGCACCTCGCCGGCGGGTTCGACAACCTCGAGCGAGGCGGCTGGCACCGGGCGACGATCTTCCGCAAGATCCGCCGCTTCCGGGCCACCTACGGCGCCCACCCCGACGAGTTCGTCTTTCCCTGGATTGCAGCTCGACCTCGACACCGCCTGGTCCGAGCAGATCTCCCGGCAGCTCGAAGCGGCCCGCAGCCGCGGCTTCTTCGGCTGACTCCGAGGCGTTCGGTCCCATGCATCACGTCTGATCAGCTAGTCGCAAATATGCAGCTACAGGAGCCCAGGCTCCGGGAGCTGGCGTCGGGTGTCGACGCCCTCTACCTCTCTGGCCGAGCCGAGCTCCCGAAGCGGTTCCTGGCCCGCCTCGAGGACTGCCGGGCCTGGGCGGCCGAGGCGAAACGACCGGCACCGTGCGAGATCGGCGAGCACACCTTCGGCATCGCTCCCCACGGGTGGGGCAAGTACCGCTTCTGCCTCGACCACCACATGGCGCGCATCGGCTTCTCGACCAGCCGCCACCTCCCCACCGTGCGCATCCAGCCCCGGTCCGAGTTCCTCCATGCGGTCGGGCCCGGGGCGGCCGTGGCGACACTGCGGGAAATGCTCGAGCCCGAACTGGGGCAGCTGCGCCTCTGGGTCAACCGGGTCGACCTCTTCGCCGACTGGCAGGGCTGGACGCTCAGCCTCGACGACGCCCACCGCTTCGTCTGCCGGGCCGAGGCCCGCCGCACCTACGAGGTCGGCGGCACACTGACCGGGCTTCGAGTTCGGGTCCCGCAAGACCAAGACCCTGCTGGCTCGTCTCTACGACAAGACGGCCGAGACGGCCGCCAAGGACACCGGCTGGTGGCACGAGGTCTGGGGCGAGCGCTACGTGCACGGCCTGCCCGTGCACCGACTCGAGTTCGAGTTCAGTCGCCAGGGACTGGTCGAGTTCGACCTCAACACGCCGGACCAGGTCCTCGGTGCCGCCGGCGACCTGTGGGCCTACGCCACCGGGGAATGGCTGACCTACCGCTCCCCCACTGCCGACCAGACCCGCTCCCGCTGGCCCCTGGCCCCCGAGTGGCTGCCAGGTGCAGACAGCCACGCTCGGACACCGGGCCGATCGGCGTCGAGCGGTTGCGCCTGGCCCGGCGGTCGACCTCCATTCAGAAGCTGCTCCCGGGCCTGACCGGCTACCTGGCCTCGCTCGGCGCCCTCATCGGCACGGAGGGCATCGAAGACACGCTCGGGAGCCATCGGGCATCATCTGCACACCTACGAGATCGTCAGCCACACGCCGTTCGCCGACCGGGTGGCCCGCCGCCGCAACGAGCTGGAGCTGCGGTGAGCACGGCCGGTCCCGACTACGAGCGGGTGGCGGCTGTGCTCGTGCGAATCGGTCTGCGCATGGTGCACGAAGACAACGGCGCAAGCGAAGACAAGCAAGACAAGGTGGAACAGGAGGGCAGCGATGTTGACGGTGGCCTACTGCCGGGTGTCGACCGAGGAGCAAGCGGCGGAGGGCTTCTCGATCGCCGGGCAAGCTGACAAGCTGCGCGTCTACGCCGAGCTGCACGACCTCGGTGCGGTGACGGTCATCGCCGACCCGGGACTCTCCGGGCAAGAACCTCGAGCGGCCCGGGCTGCAGCAACTGCTGCACATGGTCGACGAGGGTCACGTCGCCAACGTGATCACCTGGCGGCTCGACCGGCTGTCGAGGAACTTGGGCGACCTCATCATGCTGGCCGACCGCTTCGGGCAGGCCAACGTCGCCTTGCATTCGTTCACCGAGAAGATCGACCTGTCGTCGGCGACGGGCCGGATGTTCTACAACATCCTCGGTTCCTTCGCGCAGTTCTACCGCGAGCAATTGGCCGAGAACGTGCGCATGGGCATGCAGCAGGCCGTGCGCCAGGGCAAGTGGGTCAATCGACCCAAGACCGGCTACGACCTCGTCGACGGCGAGCTCGTCCCCAACGAGATGGCGCCCGTCGTCCGGCGCATCTTCACCATGCGGGGCGAGGGGGCCAGTCAGGGCAAGATCGCCGACGCCACGGGCGTCAAGTACTCGACCGTGCTGAGCATTCTCGGGTCTCGCATCTATCTGGGCGAGGTCCAGATGAACGGCGAGTGGTTTCCCGGCCATCACGAAGCGATCATCACGCCGGAGGCCTTCGCCGCCGCCCATCGGGGCCGGGTCAGGGGCCGGGCCCGGGGTACCGACCTCCTGTCGGGCCGGGTCCGCTGCGGCTTGTGCCAGCGGCTCATGGCGCTCGACCAGAACGGCGAGGGCCGCAAGCTCTACCGCTGCCACCACCGGGGCCAGGGCTGCAGCCAACCCCGCCGGACGAACATCGGGCTGCACCGGGCCGCCGTGTTGGGGCTCCGGCTCATCGGCGACGACGTCGAACTGCAGGCCGCCATCCGCCGGGAGCTCGATCGGGCGCCGAACGCCGGCCCCCAAGGCCGGCGGAGGCGCCCCGCACTCGGCGCTCACGTCACGGTGTCGACGACCTGGTGGCCCAGCGTCGCAAGCTGCTGCGCCTGTACTACGACGACAAGGTCGGAGCCGACCTGTTCGCCGAGGAGGAGGCTCGCCTGTCCGTGGCGATCCGGGAGGCGCAGCGTGAGTCCGACGATGCACTCGTCGAGGTGGCGCGCGCAGACGATGTCGCCCAGCACTTCGATGACGTCGCTCAGCTGCTCGCAACGCTCGACGTCGACAAGACATGGAAGGCCGCCACGGACGTCGAGCGGCGTGTGCTGATCGACGAGTTCATCGAGGAGATCACGGTGTTACCGGATTACCTCGACGTGAAAGTGCACGGAGCGCCGCCGGTGCACGTCCTCTACCAGGAGGTTGGACTCAAGGAGTCGGGTTTTGATCGTGTCGGAGGGGGCCCTCTTCATATTTTTGCTCGTACGTGGTCGATGCCGTGGTGGTCGAGGGCCGCTCGGTGCGAGAGGTGGCCCGGGCCCACGGGGTCTCCAAGTCCTGGGTGAGTGCCCTGGTGGGTCGCTACCGAGAGGGCGGCTACGAGGCCCTCGAGCCGCGATCCAAGCGCCCACACCACACCCCCCAGCGCACGCCCGACGCCCTCGAGGACGAGATCATCCGCCTGCGCAAGTGGTTGAGCGAGCGTGGGTTCGACGCCGGAGCGGAAACCATCTCCTGGCACCTCGAGCGTGGCGGCTACTCGGCACCTTCGGTCTCGACCATCTGGCGCATCCTCGGGCGCCGGGGCTTCGTCACTCCCCAGCCCAAGAAGCGGCCCCAGAGCAGCTTCATCCGCTTCGAGGCGACCTTGCCCAACGAGTGCTGGCAGTCCGACGTCACCCACGTCGTCCTCGCCCACGGCCAAGAGATCGAGATCCTCAACTTCGAAGACGACCACTCCCGCCTGTGCATCGCCTCCAAGGCGTTTGTCACCGTCAAGGCCTCGACGTGGTCGAGGTGTTCCGTGCCGCTGCGCTGAGCTGGGGCTACCCCGCCTCGGTCCTCACGGACAACGGCGCCTCTCAACGCGGTGTCACGAGGGGGCCGCACCCTCTTCGAGCTCGACCTTGAGCGACTGGGCATCGTCTACAAACACTCGAGGCCCTATCACCCCCAGACCTGCGGAAAAGTCGAGCGATTCCACCAGACGCTCAAGCGTTACCTCGAGGCACAGCGGCCGGCATCGTCTCTCGCGTGCTCCAGCGCCAGATCGACCGCTTCGTCGAGTACTACAACTTAACGACCCATCGCTCCAAGGGTCGCCACACGCCCTTCAGGCCTACTCAGCCCACAAGGCCAGCCCGGAGTCCCTCTCGGCACCACCACTTCCGTCGCACCACAAGTCGATGCCACCGCAAGTCACTTTGCGCTACGACTCCGCTCGTCCACATCGCTGCCGGCTCACCGCGCACCCAATCCGCTCTACGTCGCCGATCTGACTCAGATCGTACCTTCACGCAACTCCTACGCCACCTCTCGTGTCGGAGGGGGGACTTGAACCCCCACGCCCTTGCGGGCACCAGCCCCTCAAGCTGGCGCGTCTGCCTATTCCGCCACTCCGACGAGTTGCAACAACTGGAACGCAGCGTCCGGAGATCGTAGCGCGTGCGCGTCGGCCCTCTTCAGGGGCCGGTATCCCCTACTGCCCCGGCAGCGACGGCGTGGTGTTGCTCGTCGACTCCGGCGCCCGCACCGCCCACAGCTGCGCGAACCACAGGAGGCTCGTGCTCCGGGGCGTGGCGTTCACGCCGCCGATGGTCCGGCTCCAGACCAGGGCCGTCGGCTCGGCGAAGAGGGGCAGCGAGACCATGTTGTCCCACAGCAGGGTGTCGGCCTGGGTGTAGTACGGCGCGGCCGTGTTCGGATTGAACTGTTGCGATGCCGTCTGCACCAGCTGGTCGAACTTGCTGTCCGAGAAGCCCGTCCAGTTCTGTGAGCCGTTCTTGCCCGGCACGCCCAGCGACATCGTGTACATGGCTTGGGTCTGGCTCATGTAGGGCGTGAAGGTCTGGGGCAGCACCGCCAGGTCCGCGAACCCCGCCGAGAGGACCTGGCCCGTCTGCGTCGCTCCGGCCACCGGCTCCAGCGTCGTGTCCAGACCGGCGTCCACCAGCTCGTCCCGGATCGTCGGTGCCGCTGCTGTCGCCCAGGGGTCGCTCGAGTCGTAGACCATGTGCAGCTGGAAGGGCGCGCCGAACGACGAGTGGTAGTACGGATTGCCCGGCGTGCGCACCAGCCCCGTTGCGGTGATGTACGCCGCTGCCTGATCGGGAACCGGCGTCACGGGGAAGTTGACGCTGCCGCCCGCCCCGATGGTGGTGGTCGAGGTCGTGGAGGTGGACGGTGGGATCGTCGTCGTGGTCGCGGTCGCTGGCGGCTTGTAGTTCTGCTGGCCCTGCACGGTGAGGTGGCTGTTCCCCGGCGCAATGCCCGTCACCGCCCAGCTCGCCTGCTGGTTGACCAGGTCCTGGCGATTGATGGTCAGAGCGATGGCGAACCGGAGGTCTGGTGAGAGGTCCGACTCGGGCGAGCTCGCCATGTCCATCTGCAGGAGGGTGGCCGACGTGTCGACCTCGCTCTGCGCACCCGGGAGCCCGGTCATCTGGGTCAGGAACGACTGGGTCACCGTGCTGGGTGCTGCCACCTGCACGTAGCCCGAAGCCATCCACTGGGCCAGCTGCGCCGTCGACGACGCGATGTGGACCGTGATGGACCTCGAGTTGGCGGGAGTCCCCCACCATCTCGGGTTCTGCACGAGGGTGATGGCGGACGGTGTCACGCTGCCGAGCTTGAACGGGCCGCCCGACAGGTCGATGGCCGGGTCCACCGTCGTGCAGCTCGGGTTCCACCCCACCTTCTCCATCACGTGCGCCGGGACCAGGTTGGCGAACAGCATCTGCCAGTCGGCGAAGGGCGTCTTGAACTTCACCGTGACCGTATGGCCGCCGTTCGAGCCCGTGACCGACCCGATGTCGCGGTAGCCGGCGATGCTCGCCACGTCGGGCGAAGACACGACCGGGTCGCCCCGTTGCTCCTCCCACGCGTACTTGAAGTCGGCGGCCGTGATCGGCACGCCGTCGGACCACACCGCCTTCGGGTTCAAGGTGTAGACGATGGTCTGGGGCGTGAGACTGATCGGTTCCGCGGACTCGATCAGCTGCGAGTTGGACGTGGGTTGCCCGGCGGAGTTCACGACGTCCGGCACGAAGGGGCTCGGCAGCACTCCCGCCAGCACCGTCTGCGTGCCCGGCGTGTCACCGACCGGCGTGTTGGGGTTGCACCCGGTCGGGCTCTGCGTCATGCCGAACGAGATCGCCCCGTTGGGAACGCCGACGTAGGTGACGACGGTCCCGCCGCCTCCGCTGTCGCTGCCGCAGGCGGACGCCAACAGGGCCAGCATCGTGCTCGTCCCGACCAGCCAGCGCCAGCGCCGGGGGCGTCGGCCCCGGCCAGTCACTGCAGCCGGAGGTCCAGCGTGATGGTCGTGAGGGCGAAGACGATCGCCACGGTGACCGTGATGCGGTCCAGGTTGCGCTCCACCACGGTCGAGCCCTGCGCCGCCGCGCCCACGCTGCCCCCGAACATGTCGGAGAGGCCGCCGCCCTTGCCGCTGTGCATCAGGATCAGGAAGATGAGTCCGAGCGCGGACAGGACCTCAATGACGATGTAGATCCACGTAACTGTGTCCAACGTTGCCAGCACGGCGGAGCCTCCAAATTGCGGCCGAACAGCCCGGATCGGGCCTAGGAACGGTAGCAGGCCGCGGTCGCCCGAATGATGTCAGTGAAGGCCGCCGCCTCCAGGCTGGCACCCCCCACCAGCAGGCCGTCCACGTCCGGTTCGGCCATCAGATCGGCCGCGTTCTCGGCGTTCACGGAGCCTCCGTACTGGAGCCGCACCGCCGCTGCCGCCTCGTCGCCCCCGACCTTGGCCACCAGGGAGCGGATGAACACGCAGGCGTCCTCGGCGTCCACCGCGGTGGCCGCCGTGCCGGTGCCGATGGCCCAAATGGGCTCGTAGGCCAGCACCAGGCCGCCGACCACGTCCGCCGCCAAGCCCGAGAGGGCGGCCAGGACCTGCTCCTCCAGGACGCCTTCGGTCTGCCCCCGCTCGCGCTGCTCCCCGGACTCCCCCACGCAGACCACCGGCGTCATGCCGTTGCGCAGGACGGCCCGCAGCGTGGAAGCCACCGTGGCGTCGTCCATGCCGAAGAGCGTGCGCCGCTCGGAGTGCCCGACGATGACGTAGGCCGTCCCCAGGCGGGCGAGGAAGCGCGGGCTGACCTCGCCGGTCCGTGCGCCGGCGTCCTCGTCCGAGCAGTGCTGCGCGCCGAGGGCCAGCGGGATGTGCTCCTTCTCCACCAGCGTCTGCACGGTGCGCAGATCGGTGAAGGGCGGGTGCACCGAGACGTCGACCCGCGCCACGTCCTCGGGCTTCAGACGCAGGCCGAGGTCGCGCACGGTGTGGAGCGCCTCAATGTGGTCGTGGTGCATCTTCCAGTTCCCGCTGATGAGGGGGCGGCGGGAGCTCGTGGTGGCGCTCACGCCTGCGGCGCGTTGGGGGCCTGGCGCAGCGCGTCGATCCCCGGGAGGTGGCCCTCCCGCTCAATGAAGGACAGCGAGGCTCCGCCCCCGGTGGACAGGTAGCCGACCCGGTCGCACAGGCCCAGTT
This sequence comes from uncultured Acidimicrobiaceae bacterium, assembly GCA_963753115.1. Lineage (GTDB taxonomy): Bacteria > Actinomycetota > Acidimicrobiia > Acidimicrobiales > RAAP-2 > Bog-473. Next base: position 360,248 of record CAVWBB010000021.1, on the reverse strand, counting down.
CCTCCAGCGCGCTGGCGCTGTCGCCACCGCCGACCACCGAGAACCCGGGGCAGTTGGCGACGGCCTCCGCCACGATCCGGGTGCCGCCGGCGAACCGCGGGTCCTCGAAGGCGCCCAGCGGGCCGTTCCACAGGACGGTGCCTGCGCCGGACACGACCTCGGCGAAGGCCGCCGCCGAGTCCGGGCCGATGTCGAGCCCGGTCCAGCCGTCGGGCAGGTCGCCCTCAATCACCTTGACGCTCCCCCGCGGCCCGTGGCCGTCCGACGGCGGCCCGAACGTGCCGCCCGGCTCCAGGGCCCAGGTGTCGGTCGGGAGCAGGATGTCCACCCCCGATGCCATGAGGTCCCGGCACGCGGCCAGGTGCGTCTCGTCGAGCAGCGAGTTGCCCACGCTCTGCCCCTTGGCCGCCAGGAACGTGTAGGCCATGCCGCCTCCGACGACGAGCGTGTCCACCTTGGTGGCCAGGACCTTGAGCACCTCGAGCTTGTCCGCCACCTTGGCCCCGCCGACGACCGCCACGAACGGGCGCGCCGGCTGCTCCAGGATCCCGCCCAGCACCTCGACCTCCTTGGCGAACCGCAGCCCGGCCGCGCTGGGGAGGAACTGCGGCGGCCCGACGATGGAGGCATGCGCCCGGTGGGCCGCCCCGAAGGCCTCGTCCACGTAGGCGTCGAAGCCGGCGATGAGCCGCTGCACGAAGTCGGGGTCGTTGGCCTTCTCGCCGGCGTCGAAGCGGAGGTTCTCGGTCAGCTCCACGCCGGGGCACAACGACCGCAGCCGCTGGCGCACCGGTTCCATCTCCCAGCGGGGGTCGGGCGCGCCGGCCGGCCGGCCGAGATGCGAGCAGGCCACCACGTCGGCTCCCTCGTCCTGCAGCCAGCGCAGCGTCGGCAGCGCGGCCTTGATCCGGAAGTCGTCGGCCACCGTGGCCCGGCCCCGCACGCCGATGTGCAGCGGGACGTTGAAGTCCACCCGCACCAGCACGCGCTTCCCGGCGACCGCGGGGAGGTCCTCCAGGAGCGGGATGCCGGCCAGCGGGTCCATCAGGTCAGCCGCCCACCAGGACGGCCAGGTCGACGAGCCGGTTCGAGTAGCCCCACTCGTTGTCGTACCAGCCGAACGTCTTGACCAGCGACAGCTCGTCGTTGACCTGCATGACCATGGTCAGGTCGCTGTCGAAGGTGCACGACGCGGCCGATCCCACGATGTCGCTCGAGACGATCGGGTCCTCGGTGTACTCGAGCACCTTGTCGAGGGGCGGCTTGGCCGCGGCCTCGGCGAAGGCCGCGTTGACGTCGGCCACCGACGGGTTGCCCTGCACCACGGCGGTGAAGTCGGTGATGGAGCCGGCCGGCAGCGGCACCCGCAGCGAATAGCCGTCGAGGTGGCCCTTCATGGCAGCGAGCACCAGGCCGGTGGCCCGGGCCGCGCCGGTCGAGGTGGGCACGATGTTGGTGGCCGCCGCCCGCGCCCGCCGCATGTCCTTGTGCGGCAGGTCGAGCAGGTTCTGGTCGTTCGTGTAGGCGTGCACCGTGGTCATGAGCCCGCTCACGATGTGGAAGGCGTCGTCGATCACCTTGACCATGGGGACGAAGCAATTGGTCGTGCACGATGCGTTCGACACCACGACGTCCTTGTCGGGGTCGTAGTCCTGGTCGTTGACGCCGATGACGAAGGTGGCGTCGGCGTCGCCCGACGGGGCCGAGATGATGACCCGCTTCACCGAGCCGCCCAGGTGCCCGGCGGCCGCCTCCCGGCTGGTGAAGATCCCGGTGGCTTCGACGACGAGGTCGGCCCCGAGCGAGGCCCAGGGGATCCCCTCGGGCTGGCGCTCGGCCGTGACGCGGATGTGCTGCTCCCCCACCAGGAGATCGCTGCCCTCGACCTGGACGGGTACCGACAGGCGGCCGTGGGTCGAGTCGTAGCGCAGCAGGTGCGCCAGCGTCTCGGGCGAGGTCAGGTCGTTCACGCCCACGACCTCGACATCGGCCCCCGTGGCCAGCACGGCGCGCAGGAAATTCCGCCCAATGCGCCCGAAGCCGTTGATCCCGACCCGCACCGTCATCTCGTCCCTTCCTCTCGGCCTTTCGGCGTCCCGGCTATGCCAGCAGACCCGACAGCGCCTGCGCCAGTTTGGCCGGGCTGTGGACCAGGGTGTTCTCACCCGTCAGTGGAACGTCGACCACCATGACATCCGTTGCGCCGATGCCCATACCCCGGATGCTGTCACACAGGACGAGGTCGACCGTGACATCGTGCCTCGCCAGGGCCCGCAGATGGTCCGAGACGTCGAAGCCGGCGGTCTCCGGAATCTCCGGATGCAGGTTGCACACGTACACGACCTGGGCTTTTGAGGAGGCGACCGCCTCGGAGATGCCTTTCACCGCCACGGCGGCCAACACGCTGGTGAACAGGGATCCGGGCCCGATCACGATCTGGTCCGCCCCGAGGATCCGCTCCACCGCCAGCGGCGGGGGCTCGGCGTCGCCGGGCACCAGGGAGACCCGCTCAATGTCCGCCGTCCCCTTCACCGCCACCTGGCCGGCCACCGTGCCGCGCTCGCACTCGGCCTTCAGGACGACCCGCTCGGAGGTGGCGGGCAGGACGTCGCCCCGGGCCCCCAGCAGCCGGGCCGCCTCGGCCATGCCCTTGACGAGGTCACCGGTGGCGTCGATCAGCCCCGCCAGAATGAGGTTGCCCAATGCATGGCCGGCCAGCTCGCCCTCGTCGTAGCGGCGCTCGAACGCCTGGGCCAGCGCGGAGTCGTCGTCGGCCAGGGCGACGAGGCACTTGCGGATGTCGCCGAGAGCCACCACGTTGAGCAGCTCGCGCAGGCGGCCGCTGCTGCCGCCGTCGTCGGCCACCGAGACCACGCCGGTCAGCACGCCGGCGTAGCGCCGCGCCGCCCTCAGCGTGACGGCGGTGCCGTGCCCGCCGCCGATCGCCACCACCGCAGGCCGGCCACCGTCGCTCATCGGTCGATGTCCCGGTAGCTCATCGGTCGGATGTCCCGGTAGCTCATCGGTCGATGTCCCGGTGGAACACCGAGACGGGCTCGCCGTGCGTGCTCAGCCGCGTCGCCAGCTCCTGGGCCAGGGTCACCGAGCGGTGCCGGCCGCCGGTGCAGCCCATGGCGATGGTCAGGTACGACTTCCCCTCGCGGGCGAAGGCCGGGAGGATGCTCGTCAGCAGGTCGTCCACCTTGTCCAGGAAGGCCTGCGACTCGGGCTGGCCCAACACGTAGTCGCGCACGGGCTCGTCCTTGCCGCTGAAGGGCCGCAGCTCCTCGACCCAGAACGGGTTGGGCAGAAAGCGGCAGTCGAAGACCACGTCGACGTCGAGCGGGATGCCGTGCTTGTAGCCGAACGAGATGACGGAGGTCTGCATGTGCGTCGTCTCGTCGCCGCCGAACGCCTCGAGGATGCGCTGCCGGAGCTGATTCGAGTTCAGCTCGCCCGTGTCGACGAGGAGGTCGGCCCGCTCGCGCACCGGCTCCAACAGCTTGCGCTCGTCCGCGATGGACTCCTCGACCCCACGGGCCGCCCGGGGGTGCCGTCGTCGCGTCCCCTCGTAGCGGCGCACGAGGACGTCGTCGGGTGCATCGAGGAAGACGACCCGCACCCGCTTCCGGGTGGCGCGCAGATCGTCGAGCACGTCGGGCAGATCGTCGAAGTACTCCGGGCCCGTGTTGCTCCCACCGCGGCCGATCACCAGGGCCACCCGCTCAATGCCGGACCCCGGGCGGTCCACCATCTCGACCATCTTCATGATCAGGCCGGCCGGAAGGTTGTCGATGACGAACCAGCCCACGTCCTCGAGGGCCGCCGCCGCCGTCGAACGGCCGGCGCCCGACATCCCCGTGACCACCACGAATTCGCTCATCGTCCTCCAGCCTTGCGCCCCACAGCCCTGGCCCCCACAGCCCTGGCCCCCACAGCCCTGGCCCCCACAGCATTGTGCAGGGCCTCGTACACGGCGAGTCCGACGGTGTCGGGCAGCCAGGACCGAGAGAGCAACTCTTCCAGCGAGGCGGCCCGGACGGCGTTCACCCCGCCGAGCTCCTTGACCAGCCGGGCCTTGCGAGCGGGGCCCAGGCCAGGGATGTCGTCCAGCCAGCTGCGGGTCATCCGCTTGCCCCGGCGCTCGCGGTGGAAGGTGATGGCGAAGCGGTGCGCCTCGTCGCGCAGCCGTTGCAGCAGGTAGAGGGCGTCGGAGCCCCGGCGCAGGCGCACCGGGAACGGCGAGCCCGGCCGGTAGACCTCCTCGAATTGCTTCGCCAGCGAGGCCAGTTCCACCTCGTCCTCGAGCCCCAGCTCGCGCACCACCCGCTCGGCCACACCCAGCTGGCCCTTGCCGCCGTCGACGACGATCAGGTTGGGCCGGTAGGCGAAACGGCGGGGCCGCCCGTCGGCCGGCGTCTTCTCGACGGGCTCCTTCAGCGCGGTGAGCCGGCGCGTCAGCACCTCCTCCATGGCCGCGTAGTCGTCGTTGCCCGGCACGGACTTCACCTTGAAGCGCCGATAGTCCGAGCGCTTCGAGAGGCCGTCCTCGAACACGACCATCGAGCCCACGTAGTCGGTGCCCTGCAGGTGGCTCATGTCGTAGCACTCAATGCGCAGCGGCGCCTCGCGCAGCGACAGCGCCGACTGCAACTCGGTCAGCGCCTTCGACCGTGCGTTGTGGTCGGCGGCGCGGCGCAGCCGGTGCCGGGCGAGGTCTTCGCCGGCCGACCGGGTGACGGTGTCCTGCAGCGCGCGCTTGGCGCCGCGTTGCGGCACCGCGATGTCGACCGGTCCGCCGCGGATGGTGTGCAGCCAGCTCTGCAGGAGATCGCGATCGGCCGGCTCCTCGGGTACCAGCAGCCGCCTCGGCACCTCGGCCCCGTCGGCGCCGTAGACCTGCGAGACGACGAGGGCCATGAACTCGGGGCCCGGACAGGTCCTCCACCTTCTCGGCCACGAAGCCCCGGTGCCCGACCACCCGTCCCCGCCGCACCCGGAAGATCTGGACCGACGCCTCCAGCGGGTCCTCGGCCATCCCCACGACGTCGAAGTCCTCGGCCCGGTCCGAGACCATCTGTTGGGACTCGGCCGCCTTGTGGACGGCGACGATCCGGTCGCGCAGGCGGGCCGCCCGCTCGAATTGCAGCTCCTCGCTGGCTTCGAGCATCTCGGCCTCGAGCCGGGCCAGCACGGGCTCGGTGTCACCCGAGAGGAAGCCCATGAGGTCCTGCACGTAGCCGTCGTAGGCGGCGTGGTCGACCGCGCCGACGCACGGGCCCGAGCACCGGTCGATGTCGTAGAGCAGGCAGGGCCGGCCCAGGCGCTCGTGGCGGGTGAACTTCGTGTCCGAGCAGGTCCGCACGGGGAAGCTGCGCACCAACAGGTCCAGGGTCGACCGGATGGCGCCGGCGTTGCCGTAGGGACCGAAGTAGCGGACGCCCTTGCGCTTGCGCCCCCGCACCACGGCCGGGCGGGGCCACTCCTCGTTGAGGGTGACGGCGAGCCACGGATAGCTCTTGTCGTCCTTCAGGCGGACGTTGTAGCGGGGCAGGTGCGCCTGAATGAGCGAGTGCTCCAGAATCAGGGCGTCGACCTCGCTGTCGACCACCACCCACTCCACGTGGTCGGCCTGCGCGACCATCTGCGCCGTGCGGGGCATGAGCTTGGCCGAGTCCTGCCAGTAATTGGGCAGGCGGTGCCGCAGGGACTTGGCTTTCCCCACATAGAGGACACGGCCCTCGGCGTCGTAGAACTGGTAGGAGCCCGGGGCGTCCGGGATGGAGCCGGTCGGCGGCCGATCGTGCATCACGTCCACTCTCGCGCAGCCGCTGGTGGGGAGCGGTACACTGGCTGGTGCCGGCCTGGTTTCCGGCATACAACCTCGCATCGAGGCCGACATACCCGCGGATGGGCGACCAGGCTGTCCCCGCCGGCCATATCGATGCACTCCCGACAAGGGGGCACACCACATGCTCAGGCTTCAGACGCCACTTCCGGAGCGCTACACGTCCGCACACGAGGACGAACTGGCCGACATGATCGGCGCTGCCAAGGCAGCGCTCGGCCCCCGGCTGTTCATTCTCGGCCACCACTACCAGCGCGACGAGGTCATGCGCTGGGCCGACGCCCGGGGAGACTCGTTCGGGCTCTCCCGGATCGCTGCCGGCCAGGCGGAGGCCGAGTTCATCGTCTTCTGCGGCGTCCACTTCATGGCGGAGTCGGCCGACGTCCTCACGGGTGACCACCAGCAGGTGCTCCTCCCCGATCTCAATGCCGGCTGCTCCATGGCCGACATGGCCGACATCGACCAGGTGGAGGAGGCCTGGGACGAGCTGGCCCGCGTCGTCGACGTGGACCGCCTCATCCCGGTCACGTACATGAATTCGGCCGCCGCCTTGAAGGCGTTCGTGGGCCGCCACGGGGGGGCCGTCTGCACCTCGTCGAACGCCCGGGCCGTGCTGACCTGGGCCCTCGAGCGGGGCGACCGCGTGCTCTTCTTCCCCGACCAGCACCTGGGCCGCAACACCGGCTTCGAGCTCGGCTACGGCGCCGACGACATGCGGGTCTGGAACCCCCGCCAGGCCCTGGGCGGATGCAGCGAACGGGAGGTGAAGGAGTCGACGCTCCTGCTGTGGAAGGGGCACTGCTCGGTGCACCAGCGTTTCCGCCCCGTGCACGTCGAGGCCTTCCGTGCCGAACACCCCGAGGGGATCGTGATGGTCCACCCCGAGTGCGCGCACGACGTGGTGGAGCTCGGCGATGTCACCGGGTCGACCGACGCCATCATCAAGGCGGTGGCCGCCGCGCCGGCCGGGTCGGTCATCGGCGTCGCCACGGAGATCCACTTGGTGAACCGCCTCAACAACGAGTCTCCGGACAAGACGGTGGTCTGCCTCGACCCGTTGGTCTGCCCGTGCTCGACCATGTCGCGCATCGATCCGCCACACCTGGCCTGGGTCCTCGAAGGCCTCGTCGAAGGCGAGGTGCGGAACCGCATCGTCGTCGACCCCGAGACCACGGAGTGGGCCAAGGTCGCGCTCGAGCGCATGCTCGCCATCACGTGAACTTTCGCCATCAGTGAATTCTCGTCATCACGTGCACTGCTGAACTTCCCGCGGAGACAGCGCCGGTAGGGTCTCGATCGTCTGCCGCGCCGACTGGAGGCCAATGCCGTGAGCGACTCCCGCGAGTATCGCGACTACCCCGCCACTCCCGTGGCGGTCAACCACGTGGAGCCGGTCCCGCGCCGGGTCCGGGCCTTCCTCGCCGGTCGGGCGGTCTTCGACACGACCGACGCCCACTACGTGTGGGAGAACACGTCCTACCCGCAGTACTACATCCCGTTGGCTGACGTCGACGCCGGCACCCTCGTCGACGAGGGAACGACCATGGAGACGTCGCGTGGCGACGCCAGGCGCTACGGCATACGGGTCGGCGACGTCGACCGGCCGAGCGCGGCGACCGTCCTCACGGCAGCCAAGGTCGGTGGGCTCGACGACACGGTCCGGTTCTCGTGGTCCGCCTTCGACGCGTGGTTCGAGGAGGACGAACGGGTCTTCGTCCATCCGCGCAACCCCTACACCCGCGTTGATGCGCTGCGGTCGAGCCGGCACCTGCGTGTCGAGTCCAAGGGCGTCGTCCTGGCCGAGACCTCGTCGCCGATCCTGTGCTTCGAGACCGGTCTCCCGACCCGGTATTACATCGATCGGACCGACGTCGACTTCACGTATCTCGTGCCGTCGGCCACCGAGACCGCCTGCCCCTACAAGGGAACCACGAGCGGCTACTGGTCGGCCAACGTCGAGCTCCGCATCCACCCCGACATCGCCTGGACCTATGACTTCCCGACCCGTGAGCTCCAGCCGATCGCCGGCATGATCGCCTTCTACAACGAGAAGATCGATCTGTTCCTCGACGGCGTGGCTCTCGAGCGACCGCACACCCATCTGTCGTGACCTGACCGGCCGCACTGACTCGCTCTCCCTCGTTTAGGTGCGAAGACTGACCGGTGAACAGTGACCGGTGAACAGTGACCGGTGAACAGTGACCGAGTGACGCGGTACGCGGGCGCGCCAAAACGAGGCCCCTGCTCTTTCAGACTGTGCTGGAACACATTGACGGACGGGTGAGGCCCGGAGCGGTTCGCCGCCCCGTCAGGCCGCAGTCGGGGGTGGGCGTTGGCGTTGCTGCGATTGCTGCTCCAGAGCCTGGGGCTGGCGTTCCCGCTGGTTGCGGAGGCGGTTGTGGAAGCCGCAGAGCAGCCGGCCGTTCTCCTGCGTGGTCAGGCCGCCCGAGGCATAGGTCTCGATGTGGTCGACCTGGCAGTTCTCGGCAGGCTCGTAGCAGTCGGGATGGGTGCACATGCGGTCCCGCAGTTCGATCGCCCGTCGTGTTCCACCTGTGAACAGGCGGGCCCGCACGCTGACGTCGATCCGGCTGCCCAACGAGAAGATGGCCCGCTCGAAGTAGGCCGAGTCCATCCAGGGCGTGACGGCGCTGGGCGGGAGGACCGTCCCGTTCTCGAGCTCGCAGATGCGACCGTGGAGCGTTTCGTAGCCGACGAAGATGGAGAACAACGGAGCGGGACGGATGCCGTCCGCCGGGGCGGTTCGGCTGCGGGTGGCCATCTCCACCATGGCGTCCGCCCGGCGCTGGGCCGAAGTCCGGGCCAACTCGTCGATGCGGGCAGTACGCCCCAACCGTTCTTTGGCCTCGGCACAGTCGACTTCGAAGAAGTCCTGTTCGAGGCGGTTGAGCTCTGCTGAGACGATGGACCCCGAGACCGGGTCGAGCGTCATCTGGCCGAGCCACATGCCGGTGAAGCTCGACTCCAAGAAGACGTTGCGAGAGGCCTTGCGATCCTCCTCGGCGGCTTCAGCCCCGTCGGGATCGGCTAACTGCTTCCAATAGGAGAGAGCCCGGTAGAAGTCCTCGAAGCCCATCTGGCTGGCCTGAGCGACGAGCATGCCTTCGTCGCGTGCCATTGACGACTCGGTGCGGTGGCGCCGGGCGGAGGCGATCGCCTGAGCCTGGTCGAGCCCGATGGCGCCTTCTCGCCATGCGTCGGCGCATTCGGGCAGGTGGCGGAGCGCCCGGGCCAGGCGCACCCGGCGCCGGGCAGCGCCACGCGGGATCCGACAGCGCGAAGCGATCCACGCCGAGGCGGTCTTCGCTCCGTCGGCGGCCCACTCCTCCCCCACTTCGAAGGCCGCTGTGGCCTCGGTGACGAAGGACTCGAAGCGAGAGTGCAACCTGTGCAGCTCTTCGATCGAGGCGCTGTCGCCGTAGTTGGACGCGTCAGAGGCGACCAGTGCCTCGAGTGCTTCGGCGAACGTTTCCAACTCCATGGCTCTGATGGAAACATGCCGTTGTCACACACGAAGAACGTGATATCGGCGCGAGATTGTCGTGACATTGGTGCGCGCAGGGCGACCGTTCTTTCGGGGGGTGCTTCTCTTGAGACGAAGTGTCGATGTCATGAGACGAAGTGTCTCTAGGCGGGCGGTGTCGCTCTTCGGGGCAACGCTTCGCGGGAACAGCCCGGGAAACGCTGTCCGGCAGGACAGCCGTGTCCGGCAGGACAGCCGTGTCCGGGCAGGACAGCCGTAACCGCGCAGGACTGCCGGAGCTCGTGGAGCTGGCGGGGCTGGCGCTACGACTTGGCGTTGGCCAGGACCGGCTTGAGCACGTCGCCCGTGTAGCTGCCGGCCGTCTTGGCCACCTGCTCCGGCGTGCCCTCGGCGATCACGGTGCCGCCCTTGTCGCCGCCCTCGGGCCCGAGGTCGATGATCCAGTCCGCCGTCTTGATCACGTCGAGGTTGTGTTCGATCACGACGACCGTGTTCCCCTGCTCGACCAGGCGGCCCAGCACCTCCAGGAGGCGGCGGGTGTCGTCGAAGTGCAGCCCCGTCGTGGGCTCGTCGAGGATGTAGAAGGTGTGGCCGGTCGGTCGGCGGCTCAGCTCGCTGGCCAGCTTCACCCGCTGCGCCTCGCCGCCCGAGAGCGTCGGCGCGGGCTGGCCCAGGCGGACGTAGCCCAGGCCGACGTCGACCAGGGTCTGCATGTGACGGGCAATCGGGGGCTGCTTGGCGAAGAATCCGAGCGCTTCCTCGCACGACAGGTCGAGCACGTCGGCGATGGTCTTGCCCCGGAAGGTGATCTCGAGCGTGTCGCGGTTGTAGCGCGCGCCGTGGCAGATCTCGCACGGGACGTAGACATCGGGCAAGAAGTGCATCTCGATCTTGATCGTGCCGTCACCGGCGCAGGCCTCGCAGCGCCCACCCCGGACGTTGAAGGAGAAGCGCCCCGGCTGGTAGCCGCGCACCTTGGCCTCGGCCGTCTGCGCGAAGAGCTTGCGGATGTGGTCGAAGACGCCGGTGTAGGTGGCCGCATTCGAGCGTGGCGTGCGGCCGATGGGGGCCTGGTCGACGTCGACCACCTTGTCGAGGTGCATCATGCCCTCGACCTTGCGGTGACGGCCTGGGGGTGTCTTGGCCCGGTGCAGGTGCTGGGCCAGTGAGCGCAGGAGGATGTCGTTCACCAGCGTCGACTTGCCCGATCCCGACACGCCCGTCACCGCGATGAAGCAGCCCAGCGGGAACGACACGTCGATGTCGTGCAGGTTGTGCTCCTTGGCGCCCCGGACGGTGACCACATCGCCGGTGCCCGGACGGCGGCGGGCCGGCACCGGAATCGACTTCTTCCCCGACAGGTACTGGCCGGTGATGGAAGCCTTGTTGGTGAGAAGCCCGCCGCGGCCCGTGACCGGCCCGGCGTGGACGACGTTGCCGCCGTGCTCCCCCGCCCCCGGGCCGATGTCGACGACGTAGTCGGCGGTGCGGATGGTCTCCTCGTCGTGCTCGACCACGATCACCGTGTTGCCCAGGTTGCGCAGCCGCTCCAGGGTCCCGATCAGGCGCTGGTTGTCGCGCTGGTGGAGGCCGATGGAGGGCTCGTCGAGCACGTAGAGGACGCCGACGAGCCCGCTGCCGATCTGGCTGGCCAGTCGGATGCGCTGTGCCTCACCGCCCGACAGCGTGCCGGCGGAGCGGGCCAGCGACAGGTAGTCGAGCCCGACGTCGAGCAGGAACTGCATGCGCTCGCGCACTTCCTTGAAGACCCGGTCGGCGATCAGGTGCTCGCGGTCGCTCAGTTCCAGCCCCGCCATGGCGTCCACCGCGTTGGCGATGGAGAGGCTGCAGAGCTCGTAGATGTTCCGCCCGCCGACGGTGACGGCGAGCGACTCGGGCTTGAGGCGGGCCCCCTTGCACTCGGGGCAGTCGACCTCGCGCATGTACTGCTCGATCTGCTCACGCGACCAGTCCGACTCGGCCTCCCCGTGCCGGCGTTGCAGCCACGGGATGATGCCTTCGAACATCGCCTCGTAGGAGCGCTTGCGGTTGAAGCGGTTCTTGTAGGTGACGTGCACCGAGCGGGTGCCCGTCCCGTAGAGGACGAGTTTCTTGTCCTTGGCCTTGAGCGACTTCCACGGCGTGTCGAAGGAGAACCCGCCGAACTCGGCCACCCCGACCTGCAGGCCGGTGAAGTACTCGCTGCGTGCGCCGGCCCACGGCGCCAGCGCACCTTCGGCCAGGGAGAGCGAATCGTCGGGCACGACGAGCTCGGGGTCGACCTCGAACTTGGTGCCGAGCCCGAGGCAGGCCGGGCAGGCGCCGTAGGGCGAGTTGAAGGAGAAGCTGCGCGGCGCCGGTTCCTCGAAGCTGATGCCGCAGTGCGTGCACGACAGGTGCTGGGAGAACGTGATGGCCTCGTCCTCCGCGTCGCTCTCACCCTTGCCGTTCATCACGAGCACCTCGGCCGTGCCGCCGGTGAGCTCCAGGGCCGTCTCGATCGACTCGGTGAGCCGCTGGCGGGCGTTGGCCCGGCTGACGAGGCGGTCCACCACCACCTCGATGGTGTGCGTCTCGTAGCGGGCCAGGTTGACGTCGGCCCGCTCCGAGAGCTCGACCGGCACGCCATCGATGCGCACCCGGGCGAAGCCCTGCTTGGCGAAGTCGTCGAGGAGGGTGCTGTACTCGCCCTTGCGGCCCCGGACCACGGGGGCCATGACCTGGAAGCGGGTCCCCTCCGGCAGCTCGAGGACCCGGTCGACGATCTGCTGTGGGGTCTGGCGTGCCACGGGCCGCCCGCAGACAGGGCAGTGGGGATGGCCGATGCGGGCATACAAGAGGCGCAGGTAGTCGTAGACCTCGGTGATCGTCCCCACGGTCGACCGGGGGTTGCGGGAGGCCGACTTCTGGTCGATGGAGATGGCCGGCGACAGGCCCTCGATGAAGTCCACGTCGGGCTTGTCCATCTGGCCCAGGAATTGGCGGGCGTAGGCCGAGAGGGACTCGACGTAGCGCCGTTGGCCCTCGGCGTAGATGGTGTCGAAGGCCAGGGAGGACTTCCCCGAGCCGGACAGCCCGGTGAAGACGATCAGGCGGTCCCGCGGCAGATCGAGGGACACGTCTCGCAGGTTGTGCTCGCGAGCTCCGCGAACGACGAGACGGTCGGCCATCGTGTGAGGATACCGGCGCGCTGTGTCACTCCATCCCGGCCCTGGTCACCGGCACCGGCCGGCACTCGGCACGGGCCGGCACCGGCAGGGACGGAGGCCCGGAATGGAGACAGCCGCCGGGCGCGGGCACAGGCCCGCGGTGGCGGACGGAGCCCGACCGGTGGGTCAGGCCGCTACTCGAAGACGAGGTCCTCGTCGCCCCAGTAGGCGTCCACCGCGCTGATGAGCCCGTCGTCGTCGACCGTGAAGATCTCGACGCCACGGATGTGCATGGTCCCGCCGCCCGCCAGGGAGACCGTGATGTGGAAGGTGATGGCGGCCCGGTCACCGACCGGGTGAACTTCGACGGGCTCGAAGGTCATCGCCTCGCAGGCGTCGAAGGACCGCTGGATGAAGTCCCGGATGGCATCTCGGCCGACGTTCGGCGGCGTGGGATAGGGGTCGACCTGCACGGCGTCGGCCGTGAAGAGGGCGGCGTAGGCGTCGGCATCCCGGGAGCTGATGACGGTGGCGTAGCGGGCGATGGTCTCGCGGAGCAGGGCGGTCGTGGGCACGGCGGAGACGCTATCCGGCGCCGGGGCCGGAGGGTCAGCCGGAGGGTCAGCCGGGGATGGATGCCCGGAGATCGGCGATCTCGTCCCGCAGGAGAGCCGCCTCCTCGTAGCGGAGCTCGGCGGCGGCGGCCTTCATCTCGGCCTCCAGCTGCGACATGAGCTCGACCGCCTCGGCCGGCGTCGAGGCGTCGCCGTCGGCCAGGAGGGCCGGCCGCCGGTTGCCCCGCACGGCGGCGTTCTTGCGCACCTCGGCCCGGCTGCGACCAGCCTTCGCCACGCCGCCCCCGGTCCCCCGCAAGCGCTCCAGGATGTCGGTGACCGACTTGCGGATGGTCTGCGGGTTGATCCCGTGCTCCTTGTTGTAGGCGATCTGCACCTCGCGCCGGCGCTGGGTGACCGACACGGCCTCGCGCATGGAGTCGGTGACCGTGTCGGCGTAGAGCACGACCACGCCGTCGACGTTGCGGGCGGCCCGGCCCATGGTCTGGATGAGCGAGGAGGCCGAACGGAGGAAGCCCTCCTTGTCCGCATCGAGGATGGCCACCAGGGCGACTTCCGGCAGGTCGAGGCCCTCCCGGAGGAGGTTGATGCCGACCAGGACGTCGATGGAGCCCAACCGCAGCTCACGGAGGATCTCGATGCGGGTGATGGTGTCGATGTCGGAATGCAGGTACTGCACGCGGACGCCGGCGTCGGCCAGGTAGTCGGTGAGGTCCTCGGCCATCTTCTTGGTCAGCGTGGTGACCAGGACGCGGCCGCCGGCCGCGACGGTCTTGCCGATGCGGGCCAGGAGGTCGTCGACCTGCCCCTTGGTGGGCATGACCGTGACTTCGGGGTCGACGAGGCCGGTCGGGCGGATCACCTGCTCCACCACCTGCTGGGAGTGCTCGAGCTCGAAGGCGCCCGGTGTGGCCGACACGAACACGCACTGGGGCACCCGCTCGACGAACTCCTCGAAGCGGAGTGGCCGGTTGTCCTTGGCCGAGGGGAGGCGGAAGCCGTGCTCGACCAGCACGTCCTTGCGGGAGCGGTCGCCGGCGTACTGCCCGTGCAGCTGGGGGACGGCCACGTGGCTCTCGTCGATGACGCAGAGGTAGTCCTTGGGGAAGAAGTCCAAGAGCGTGTACGGCGTCTCGCCCGGAGCGCGGCCGTCGAGGTGGCGGCTGTAGTTCTCCACGCCGGAGCAGACGCCGGTCTCGGCCAGCATCTCGAGGTCGTGCTCGGTGCGCACCCGGAGTCGCTGGGCCTCGAGCAGCTTGCCCTCCTTCTGGAACTCCTGGAGGCGTTCGCGCAGCTCCACTTCGATGCTGCCGACGGCGCGCTGAATGATGTCGTCGCCCGTGACGTAGTGCGTGGCGGCGTAGACGGCCACGTCCTCCATCTCCTCCCCCATCTCCCCGGTCAGGACGTCGAAGGGGACGATGCGGTCGACGGTGTCGCCGAAGAGCTCAATGCGGAGCGCCTGCTCCTCGTAGGCCGGGTGGATCTCCACCGTGTCGCCGCGGGCCCGGAACGTGCCACGAACGAGGTTGACGTCGTTGCGGGCGTACTGCAGGTCGACAAGCCGGCGCAGCATGTCGCGCTGGTCCACCTGCTGGCCGACGGTGACCCCCAGGATGCGGTCGCGGTACTCGGAGGGAGAGCCCAGGCCGTAGATGCAGGACACGGAGGCCACCACGATCACGTCCCGCCGCATGAGGAGGGACGACGTCGTGGCGTGACGCAGTCGGTCGATCTCGTCGTTGATGGACGAGTCCTTCTCTATGTAGGTATCGGTCGTCGGGAGGTAGGCCTCGGGCTGGTAGTAGTCGTAGTAGGAGACGAAGAACTCGACCCGGTTCTTGGGGAACAGCTCCCGCAGCTCCGAGGAGAGCTGGGCGGCCAGTGACTTGTTCGGCTCGATGATGAGCGTCGGCCGCTGGACCTGTTCGATCATCCAGGCGATGGTCGCCGTCTTGCCGGAGCCCGTGATGCCCTGCAGGGTCTGGTACGGGTCCCCCCGCCGCACGCCCGCGGCCAGTCCCGTGATGGCCGCGGGCTGGTCACCCGAGGGCTGGAAGGGGGAGACGACCTCAAATTCAGGCATGACCTATGGAGGCTACCTGGGGGGTGTGACGAGCTAGGCGTGCTCCCGCTGCTCGGCCTGGGCCGCCAGGAGCCACTCCCACAGCGCGGCCACCCCGGCCTCGAGGGCGGCCCGGTCGCCCGAGTTGTCCAGGACGTAGTCGGCCTCCTTCACCCGTTCCTCCCGCGAGATCTGGGCCCGGATCCGCGCCTCGGCGTCGGCGCGGTCGAAGCCGCGCTGGGACAGCAGGCGCTCCAGCGCGACGTCGGTCGGGGTGTCCACCACCACGACCTTGTGCAGCTTGACCGTCTCGCGATGGAGCGCGGTGAGGAGCGGGATGGCGAGGACGACGATCTTGTCGGTGTCGGCCAGGGCGTCACGCGCCTGGATCATGGCGATGCCGATGGCGGGGTGCGTGATGGCGTTGAGCTCCAGCCGGTTCTCCTCGTTGGCGAAAGCCACGGCGGCGAGCGCCTTGCGGTCGATGGTCCCGTCCGCGTCAAGGATCTCGGGCCCGAACCGGTCGACCAGCGGTTGGTAGGCCGGGCCGCCGGGAGCGACGACATCGCGGGCGACCTGGTCGGCGTCGATGAGCACGGCGCCCCGCTCGACCAGCAGGTCGGCCACGGCCGACTTGCCCGAGCCGATGCCACCCGTGAGGCCGACGGCCAGCATCAGCCCAGCGCGGCCCGGCGCGGGGCCCGGACCACCGCGAAGAGGACGAGCGTCGAGTCGTCCAGCTCGTCGGTGACGAACCAGTCGTCGGCGGTGATCCCGGTGGCGCCACCAGCGTCCTCGCGCGCCACCAGCTTGTAGGCCAGCGGCAGCAGGCGGGTGTACGCGGCCACGTACCACGCGTGCGGAATCCGGTGCCGGAGGTCGAAGACGTCGAGCCGCAGCAGCTTGTTGGCCTTGACCCGGCGAGCAGCCAGGTCGGCCTTCACGTGGGGGGCGGCGTCCACGCCCCCCAGCCACACGTCGTCGAAGTGGCGCTCCAACATCGACCGGAGTTCGTCGCGCTCGAAGAGGTGGAGGTGGAAGGGGTTCTCGAAGTCGGCCGGCTTGTTCGGGGTCAGCACGCATCCCACTCCGTCGTCCTTGAGCACCCGGGCCATCTCGGCCACGTGGGGCTCGGGGTCGGTGAAGTGCTCGATGAGATGCGACGAGCAGGCGCCGTCGAAGCTGGCGGTCTGGAAGCCGAGGTCCAGGGCGTTCATCTGCGCCACCCGGAGCCCCGCGGGGCCGTAGCGGGCGGTGGCCGTGGCGGCGGCCTCGGAGGAGTAGTCGACCCCCACGACCTCTCGGCCCTCGGCGAGGAAGCGGGCGGACTCGAAGCCCTGGCCGCATCCCACGTCGAGGATGCGGCCCTGACCGATCCGGTCGAGCACGGCCCGATAGCCCGCCTCGTGAAGGGCCAGGAGCGAATCGGGGGTCACCCCCTGCTGCGGCCGCTCGCCCGTCAGGCGGGTCTTCGTGCTGGTCACCACGGACGCTCTCCCTTCGTGTGACACTCCGGGGTGCCGTTGGCGGCATACATTACCCGGCGACCTTTCGGCCCCCCTTCATGACCACCTCCTCCACAGTCACCGCCCCCCGGGCACGGCACGCCGCCCCACGACCGGTACGGGCGACGGGCAGCCGTTGGTGGTGGATCGGCGGGGGGGCGGTCGTGGCCGTCATGGCCTACGTGCCGCTGCTGGCCGTGCGGCCGGGCGTGGTCACGCCGGACACCAAGACCTACCTCTACCTCGACCCCCTGCGCTTCCTGCGGCAGGTCGCCTTCATGTGGGATCCCACGGTGGGCCTGGGCACGGTGTCCCACGAGTACATCGGCTACCTGCTGCCGATGGGGCCGTTCTTCGCCGTCTTCCACCTGCTCGGCGTACCGGTCTGGGTGGCGCAGCGGCTCTGGCTCGGGTCGATCCTCCTGTGCGCCGGGCTGGGCGTGCTGTACCTGTCCCGCATCCTCGGCCTGCGCGGCCCGGGACCGACGGCTGCCGCCCTCGCCTACATGCTCTCGCCGTACTTCCTGCAGTACGCCGGCCGCATCTCGGTGATCCTGCTGCCCTGGGCGGGCCTCCCCTTCATGCTGGGCCTGACCATCGTGGCGCTGCGCCGGGGCGGTTGGCGCGAGCCCGCGCTGTTCGCCATCGTGGTGGCGCTGGTCAGCGGCATCAACGCCAGCTCCATCATCTACGTCGGCGTGGCCCCGATTTTGTGGATCCTCTACGCCGTCGTCGTCCTGCGCGAGTCGACCTGGCGCCACGCGATCGGCACCGCGCTGCGCATCGGCGTGCTGACCCTGGGCGCCTGCCTGTGGTGGATGGCCGGACTGGAGGTGGAGGCGGCCTACGGCGTCAACGTGCTCAAGTACACCGAGACGGTCCCGTCGACGTCGGCCACCTCGAATCCGGCGGACATCATCCGGGGCCTCGGCTACTGGTACTTCTACGGCTCCGATCACCTCGGCCCCTGGACGACGGCGGCCATCCGGTACACCCAGGACATCTGGTTGCTGGCCACGTCATACGCCGTGCCCGTGCTGGGGCTGGTGGCGGCGGCCTTCGTGCGCTGGCGCGAGCGCGCCTTCTTCCTGCTGCTGCTCTTCGTCGGGTTGATCCTCTCGGTCGGGCCCTTCCCGTTCTCGCACCCGACCGTCGTCGGGGGTGCCCTCAAGTCCTTCATGACCAACACGACCGCGGGCCTGGCGCTGCGCTCGACGGACCGCGCCACGCCGGTGGTGCTGCTTGCCCTCTTCATGTTGTTGGGCAGCGGGTTGACGGCCCTGTGGTCGCGCTTTCACATCATGGGCCTCGTCACGGCGATCCTCGTCGCCGGGCTGGTGGTGGCCAACAACCCTTCGCTGTTCCGGGGTGACACCATCGCCAACAACTTCACGCAGCCGGCCTCGCTCCCCTCCTACCAGCTGGCGGCGATCAAGCACCTCAACGCCACCCACCCCGGCACCCGGGTCTTTGCCATCCCCGGCAACGACTTCGCGGCCTACCGCTGGGGTGACACCGTCGACACGCCCCAGCCCGCGTTCCTCGACCGCGACTTCATCACGCGGGAGCAGCAGATCCTGGGGTCCATCGCCACGGCCGACACGCTCTACGCCACCGATGGCCCGATCCAGGACGGGACGGCGAACCTCAACGCCCTCGCGCCCATGGCCCGCCTGATGGGCGCCGGCGACCTCATGGTCGAGTACGACCAGCAGTACGAGCGCTACGGGGTCCCGCAGCCGCAACTCCTGGCGCTCTCCCTCCTGCAGACGCCCCTGGGCCTGACCGACCCCGTCTCCTTCGGCACGCCGAGACCCAACACGTCGGTGGTGTCGACGCTGAACGAGCAGGATCTCTCCGTGCAGGGCAACGTCGGCTGGCCCTCTCCCCTCGTGACCTACACCGTGCCCAACCCCCGGCCACTGGTGCGGGGTGAGTCCGACACGGGCGCCCTGGTGGTGGAGGGCGACGCCACGGGCCTCAACAACCTCGCCGGGCTCGGCCTGCTCAATACCGACAGCGCCGTCTACTACGCGGGGACGCTGGCCAACCAACCGTCCCGGCTGCAGGGCCTGTCCGCGCAGGGTGCGCAGCTCGTCCTCACCGACACCAACCGCAAGACGGCCTTCCGCTGGGACACCCTGACGGCGAACGCCGGCTACACCGAGGCGCCCAGCGACAACCCGGCCAAGAGCGACCTGAGCGACAGCCCGGTCGAGCTGTTCCCCGGCACGGACATCACGAGCAAGTCGTACGCGACGTACGTGGGTGCCGTGAACGTCACGGCGAGCAGCTACGGCAACTCGGTCTCGTACACGCCCGAGAACCAGGCCTACAGCGCCATCGACAACAACTTCGACACGGCGTGGATCACGGGCACGTTCGTGCCCGACCCGAAGGGCGAATGGTGGCAGTCGCAGTTCACCAAGCCGGTCACCACCGACCACATCACCCTGGTGCAGCCCCAGCGCGGCGACCGCTCGCGCTGGGTGTCGCGGGTCACGCTCACCTTCGACGGCAAGGACCCGGTCACCTACGACCTCGACGCCTCGTCCCACGTGACGGCCGGCCAGACGGTGTCCTTCCCCTCCCGCACCTTCCACACGCTGCGGGTCACCATCGACGCCACGACGAACGACACGGCACCGCCGCCCTCGGCGTCGGCCGTCGGCTTCTCGCAGATCGAGATCCCGGGCCAGCAGGTGCGCCAGGTCGTCCAGATGCCGACCCAGATGCTCAGCAGCATCGGGCCGGCGTCTGCCGCCGACCGCCTCTCCGTCGTGATGACCCGTCAGCGCACGTCGCAGTTCCCGCCGCGCGACGACCCCGAGACGACGATTTCGCGGCAGTTCTCCCTGCCGACCGCCCGCACCTTCACGCTGACCGGCAGTGCCAGCCTCTCGGCGCTGATCCCCGACGACGAGGTCGACCGCCTGGTCGGCCGCGCGACGACCCCGGCGAGCTCGGTCGTGGACGCCTACTCCTCGGGCCGGCTCCCCGGTGACGTGAAGGCGACCGCGTCGGCCACCGTCGACGGTGACCCCACGACGGCCTGGCAGCCCGGTCTCGGCACCAAGGCGCAAGTCGGCTCGACGTTGACCTACGACCTGGCCCGGCCGCAGACCTTGACCGGGCTCAACATGCAGGTCGTCGCGGACGGCCGGCATTCGGTCCCGACGTCCATGACGATCGCCTCGGGCGCGCAGGTGCGCACGGTGACGCTTCCCCCCATCGCCGACGGCACCGTGCCGGGCGCGGTGACCACGGTGCCGGTGACGTTCCCAGCCTTGACCGGTTCCCACTTCGTGGTGACCTTCACCGGCGTCCGGCCGGAGTACGCGGCGAACTACTACTCGGCGGGCCCACTGGAGCTGCCGTTGGGCATCGCCGAGATCGGCATCCCCGGGGTGCGCGCCAACCCGACACCGGCCGCCCTCCCCGGCACCTGCGTGTCGAACCTGTTGACGATCGACGGCCAGCCGATCGACGTCTCCGTCGTGGGCCCGGCCCAGCAGGCGCTCAACGGTGGCGAGAGCCAGCTCGTCCCCTGCGGTCCCGATGCCAAGGGGATCACGCTGAGCGCCGGGCCCCACATCGTGCAGACCGCGGCCGGTCACGGCGCGCCGTGTGCCAACGCTCCCACGACGTGCACCGGCTGGAACATCAACCAGCTCGCGCTGGACTCGGCCCCGGGCGGCGGTGCCGGATCCGTCGCCTTCCCGACGGCGTCGGGCACCCCGCAGCTGCAGGCCACCCAACCGGGCCCGGCCGCCTCGGTGCAGGCGACCTCGGTGCACATCGACAGCCACGGCGCCGACGTGACCAACGCGACCGAGCCGTTCGAGCTCGTGCTCGGCCAGAGCGTCAACAAGGGGTGGCAGGCGGTGGCCACCCCGGGCCCGGGCGCGGCGCCGGGATCCCACCCGGTGCACCTCGGCGGATCCCAGCTCGTCGACGGGTTCGCCAACGGCTGGCAGGTGACCGCGGCGGACCTCCAGGCCCTCGGCGGCTCCACCTTCACGGTGCAGCTCACCTGGACCCCCCAGAAGGTGGTCTGGGCCGCCCTGGCCGCCTCCGCGGCGACCCTGTTCCTGTGCCTCCTCCTCGCCTTCCTCCCACGCCGCGCCCGGCGCTGGGTGCGGGGCCATCTCCCCCGCCGCCTGCGGGGCCCGGCCGGGCCGGAGCCCCCCGAGCGACCATCCGTGCCCTTCGATGCAGCCGTGCTGGCGCTGCCCGGTGCGCCCGCCCCGAAGGAGCAACGGCAACGGGGCTGGCTGCGCTTCCCACGGGCGTTGGTCATCGGCGCCATCACCGGCGCCGCCGCCCTCCTCGTCACCCCGCCCAAAATGGGGCTGGTGGTCGCCGTCGTGGTCACCCTCGGCCTCCTGGTGCCGTGGGCACGGGCCATCGCCAGCGTGGCGGGGATCGCCTGCATTGTGGCGGGATCCATCAACGTCGTGCAGGGCCAGAACGTCCACCACTTCCTCCCGGGCTCCAACTGGGCGGCGTCGTTCGTCAACGCCGGCAACCTCGTGTGGCTCGGGGTGGTGCTCCTGGTGGCCGACGCCGTCATATCCGCACTCGGGTTGCGGGTGGCCAAGCCACTGGGCCGGCGGGCCCTGCGCGCCGGGCCGCCGGGTGTCCACCGTGCGTTTGAGAACCCACCGATCGTGGGTATTGACGGCTGAGCGGTGCGGCGCGCTCGAAAACGGACCCGAACGACCCGAACGACCCGAACGACTCGAACGGATTCGGGACGGACCTGAAGACGGGCGGCCGGAACCGCGCACAACGGACTCTCCCCGAGGGGGGCACAACCGAAACAAAGGAGCAGACATGCGTCGTTTCGGACTCTTCATCGCCATGGCTGGCACGTTGGTCGCCTTCACCGCCAGCCCCCTGCTGTCCCCGGCGGCGGGCGCGGCCGGCCTTTCCAGCCCGCCCACTGTCGGCGCGTTGCAATGGTCCGACATGCATGCCCCGGCAACGTCGTCGACGGTCAGCAACACGCTGGCCGACGTGTCGTGCACGAGCTCGACCTTCTGTGTCGCGGTGGGCGGGCAGAACCTCGGTGCCGGTGGCGGGACGCTCACCGAACGGTGGAACGGGACCTCGTGGAGCGTGGTCCCGAGCGCGAACGTCCCGTCCACGTCGGATGACACCCTGACGTCCGTCTCCTGTGTCGGCTCCTCGTTCTGTCTGGCGGTCGGGGGCACCAGCTCGGTGCCCGTCGCCGAGACCTGGAACGGCACCGCATGGTCGGTCGTGCCGGTCGCCCTGCCGTCCGGCATCACCGGCGGCGTTCTCTCCTCCGTGTCCTGTGTCGCCACCAACCTGTGCGAGACGCTCGGCACCGCCTTCAACGGCAGCGGCAACACGATCTTCGGCAACCAGTGGAACGGCAGCACGCTGTCCCTCACCACCGCGGCCACACCGACGGCGAGCGGCCCCACGCCCGTGCCGAGCGCATCGGGCATGAGCTGTGTGTCGGCCACGTGGTGCCTGGCCGTCGGTGTCAACGACACGCAGACCACGGCCTCGGCGCCATTCAGCGAGGTGTGGAACGGCACGGCCTGGTCGCTCGTGACGACGCCCGCCCCCACCACCGGCCTCGGCAGCCTCCTCCACGGGGTTTCGTGCGCCGGCCAGAACTTCTGCGAGGCCGTGGGGCAGATCAACGGAGCCGGCCCGCTGAACCAGAACCTCATTGAGACCTGGAATGGCTCCGCCTGGGCCATCACGCCCAGCCCGAACACCTCGACCTCGGAGAGCCAGCAGCTGAACGGGGTCTCCTGCTTCAGCGCCACCACCTGCAGTGCCGTCGGCCAGGCCGATGCCGCATCGGGACCGTCGCCGGCGAGCCTGGTGCTCTCCTGGAACGGCAGCTCCTGGGCGATCGTGCCCGGCACGCCCAATGGCGGCACCCTGCAGACCGCGCTCAACGGGGTCTCGTGCGTCACCAACTGGTCCTGTGTGGCGGCGGGAAGCTTCGAGTCGTCGAGCGGGCCGACCACGCTCAACCCGTACGCCATTTCGGCGCCGATCAACCGCCCGGGCTACCGCTTCGTCGCCTCCGATGGCGGGATCTTCGACTACGGGGCGCCGTTCCTGGGCTCCATGGGCGGGACGGTGCTCAACAAGCCGATCGTCGGCATGGCGGTCATGCCCGGCGGCGATGGTTACGACCTGGTCGCCACCGACGGGGGCATCTTCAACTTCGGCAGCGCCCAGTTCTACGGTTCGACGGGGAACATCCACCTCAACGCCCCCATTGTCGGGATGGCGATGACCGCGGACGGCGCGGGCTACTGGCTCGTGGCCTCCGACGGTGGCATCTTCAGCTACGGCGACGCCCAGTTCTACGGGTCGACCGGCGCCATCCACCTCAACAAGCCGATCGTGGGGATGGCAGCCACGCCCGATGGCAAGGGTTACTGGCTCGTGGCCACCGACGGCGGCATCTTCAACTACGGCGATGCCACCTTCATGGGCTCCGCGGGGTCGCTCCCCCTGAACAAGCCCGTGGTCGGCATGACCGCCCCGGTCTCAGGGCTCGGGTACTACCTCGTCGCCTCCGACGGTGGCATCTTCAGCTACCCGACTCCCGGTGGTCTGCCCTTCTTCGGCTCCACCGGTTCGATCAAGCTGAACAAGCCCATCGTCGGCATGACGGCGGTGGCGAACGGCTACTACCTCACCGGCTCGGACGGCGGAATCTTCTCGTTCCCCACCACGAACGGCCCGCCGTTCCTCGGCTCCACGGGCTCCATCGTCCTCAACCAGCCGATCGTGGGGATGACGGCGTAAGTCAACGCGTGGACGACGCCTCGTCCGCCAGCGCCTCCAGGGCGCGGCGGGCGGTGGCGTCCCACGTGAACCAACGCGCCCGCTCCAGCGCGCCCTTCGAGAGCCGGCTGCGCAGCACCTGGTCACCGAGGACACGTCCGAGTGCGCCCGACAGGTCGTCCAGATCCTCGACGAGCAGTCCAGACCCGCCGTCGAGCACTGCGTCGCTGTGGCCGGCGATGGCCGTCGCCACGGCGGGCGTGCCGCAGGCCGCCGCCTCGGTCAGGGTCATGCCCCAGCCTTCGCGCTGTGAGCTGCTGGCCACGACCCAGGCCCGGCGGTACCACGACACCAGCTCGTGGTCGTCGACCCGCCCGGGCAGGCTGATCCACTCGGTGGCGCCCAGCTCCTCGCGCAGGGCCTCCAGGGCGGGACGCTCGTACCCCTCGCCGATGACGACGGCCTGGAGCCCGGGGTGGTCCGGCTTCAGCCTGGCCAGCGAGCGCAGCAGCACGTCGAAGCGCTTCACCGGGACCAGACGGCCCACGGCGACGACGAGCGGCGTGGACGAGCGCTGGCCCCCCGGCGTGAAGCGGGCATCGACGCCGGGGGGATCGACGGTCACCTGGTCCGGTTGGAGATGGAGCAGGTCGACGATTTCGCGGCGCGACGACTCGGACAGCGTCACCAGGCGGCTCGAGCGGTAGAAGCGCGGCGCGAAGCGTCGCTCGGCGAAGTCGCCCAGGCGCGCCAGCGCGGGCGGCAGCACCATGCCCCACATTTCGGCGTGGACGTGGTGCAGGAACACGATGCGCGGCCCCCGGTACCAGATCGGCGACAGGAAGGGCATGCCGTTCCAGATCTCGACCAGCGCGTCGCCGGGACGGTGGCCCATGCGGATGCCCTCCCACGCTGCTCCGGGGAAGACCCGGTAGCGCCCGGACCGGCGCAGGACGCGATAGCCGTCTCGGGTCAGCGCGGTCGGGGCGCCGGGAACCGCCGAGGTGCGGAACGTGACGTCCAGCCCCGCCGCGGCCCACCGCCGCGCGATCTCGTGGGCGTGCAGCTCGGAGCCTCCCGCCTCGGGGTCGTCCAGGTCGCGCCAGGCGACGAAGTGGATGCGCCGGATGCCCGCCTCGGCGGCGATCGCTGCGAGCGCCTCGGGTTCCGAGCGAGCCGCTTCGTCGTTGCGTCCCGCTTCGCGCGCGGCCGGCGCGGACCCCAGGTCGTCACCCATCTGGTCAGGTTATCCCGACGACCTCCCTGTTTAGCCGGACCCTATGGACGACGACGAACCCGCACAGGATCACGATCAGCACCGCAGCCTGGACCGCGACGTCCACCAGCGCCGTCGCCCGCGGGCTCCCGTTCACCGACAGGACGGCGAGGGTGAGGGCGAGGGCGCCGCCGACCAGCACGGCGACCACCCAGCGCCGGCCCACGGCGAGCAGGTACATGGTCAGGATCACCGAGACGCTGAGCATGATCATGGCGAGCACCAAGGGGGCCAACGCGTCCGCCGCCGACGTGTAGGCGTGGTGGAACACGACTTGCAGGAGCTGTTCGGGCGCGACCACCGCGACGCCCAGCAACAGAACGGACGGGACGGCCAGGAGCACCAGCACGACGGCCAGCTGCCGCAGGGCGTGGCCGCCTTCCCGCCAGCGGATCGCCGCCTCGGGGAGCAGGTACCCACCGAGGACGATGGCGCCGAAGACGATGGCCTTGCTCGTGACTGACACGGCGGCGTAGGCCCCGCTGTGGCCCGGGTTGTCCCGGCCGACCACCAGCACGTCGATGTTCTGCAGCACCGCCACCATGGACAGGGACACCGACGCCACCACGAGATCGAGCACGACCGTGCGCCGCACCGACTGTTGGCCGCCGAGGACGGCATCGGGACGGATCGCCGACACCCAGCTGGCGGCGTCGAGCAGCCGCAGGGCCTGTCCCCCGGACCAGGCCCGCACCGCGGCCCAGCGTGCGTGGGTCGCAGCCGCCACCTCACCGATGAGGATGCCGACGGCAGCGCCGGAGGGCCCGTAGCCCGCCGCCACCAGGACGACGACGGCGACGACCCGGATGCTCATCTCCACCAGCAGGTTGGCCGCCAGCGGCCGGTAGGCCCGGTGCGCCTGCAGCAGGCCCCGGTCGAGCGACAGCAGGACGAAGAAGGCGGCGGCCGTGAGGATCGCCGCAATGCCGATGCCGCTCTGCTGGTTGAGCAGGACGGCCACGCCGTGACGGCTCGTGAACACGATCACGGCCCAGATGACGACCAGCAGCGTGCACTGGCGGTGGACCCGCCCGGCCCAGCGGCGTACGAGATGCCCGGTGCCGTCCTCGTGCCAGACGGTGACCCGCCGCACGACGGCCACCACGACGGCCGAGCCCGGCATGGACAGGATCAGATAGAGGCCGGTGAGCTGGTTGAGGACGCCGTAGCCGTGCGGCGTGAGGAGGCGGGCCAGGGCGATGGTGAGAATGACGCCGGCACCGTTGGCCAGCACGCCGGCGGCCGCCAGGGGCCCCGCCTGCAGCAGACCGGCCCGCATCGATTCGACGCCCGGCCGGGCCTCGGCGTCGAGGAGGAGTTCCGCGCCGAGGTTGGGACCGACCCCGCTGGGGGCGAGCGCCATGGCCGCCGGAACGGCTTCGACGACGACCTCGGCCGCGGCGGGGCCCGCAACCTCGGGATCGTTCACGCCCGAGCCTTTGCCGCCTGTCCTTCCATGCCGATCCGATCGACTGCGGGCAGGATCTGGCGCTGCAGCAGCTCGCCGCCGTCCACGCTGACGTGGATGCCGTCGGAGGAACGGACGTCGACCCCTGAGAGGGACGCGGTGTAGACGCCGCGCGGGCTGAGCATCCGGTTGAGGTCGATCACGTTGACCACTCCGGGATGCGTGCGCGCCACCTGCCGCACCAGTGCGTTGTAGGCCTGCACGCGGGCGGGCGTGTTCTCCGACCAGGGCTGGCCGTTGGGTTGCCGGTCACTGGGGTCGACGTAGGGCATGGTGAACAGCACCACTTTGGCACCAAACGAGTGGAAGATGGCGATGGCCGACTGCAGGTTGGCGGTCAGGTGGGCGTCCCAGGCCGGCTCGCCGATGTGCACCCAGCGCCCGTCGAGGAGGTGGTCGGCGACCTCCCAGCGCCCGAGGCCCAGGGCCACGACCGAGGGCTGCTGCCCGGCGATCAGGAAGGGCCACAGGCCACGCCAGTTGTCGCACCCCGGTGTGGCAGGACCTGCCGTGCCCGAGGTGAGGACCTGGAGTTGCGGGTCGAGGTCGCACCCGACGGTGGCATCGTCCGTCACGGTGACCCCGTACTGCTCCTGGGCATCCACCGCCAGGCCCATGCCGAGCGTCATGGCGATGGAGTCGCCCAGGACGAGCAGCCGCACCGGGTGGGAGCCGTAGGCCCCGTTGCGCTCCAGGGCGGCGTGCTCCGACGTGCTCAACCCGGGTGCGAGGGGGAAGGCCACCCGGGAGCCCCCCGACGAGTCGGCCCGGGCCACTGTCCCAGCCCCTGCCGGCGCCGCCAGCACGGCGCTGGCCAGCAGGAGGCAGGCGGTGGCCACCAGGCCTCGCACACCCCAACGCGTCACGCCCGCACCGTCCTCCTCGAGACCGCCCATCCTCGCCGTGGCGGGAGGCAGCGCCTGATCGGCCGGGACGGCCCCGGAGAACCGGCAGCCTGCCCGACTCTTCCTCGTCGGCCGATCCGGGCCGCCGCTTGAGTATCCCACCGTAAGGCCCTCAGGGTGCCTGCCGTGCGGCGAGAGCCACGCATTGGGTGACCTGCGAGCTGGCCACGAAGACGTGTGCGGACCCCTCGGCCGCCGCCGCGCAGGCGGTCAGCGTCCCGGGCGGCAAGACGAACGACTGGTTCAGCGCCAGTTGCACGTTGTTCCAGACCCAGGCCCCAGCCTCGATCGTCGGTTGCCGCCCGAGCGCGGCGGTCATGAAGCCCGCCGCGTAGGTGGGGTCGTGCCCCTGCTCGGGCCGGGGGGCGCCGGGCTCGGTGGCGATGACCACGGTGTTGACCTGCCAGACGGAGAGCGCGTGGCGCACGGCCTCGAGCTGCGCCGGTGTGCCCGCCGGTTCGGGCATGCCGACGCCGAAGTCCAACTGGCTCAGCACCGAGAAGCCGGGCTCGGCCGACCCGGCCCGGTGAGCCACCCCCTGGGGCCCGCCGCCACCCGCCTGGCTGTAGTGCATGCGGTTGACGGCCTGCCAGGTCATGGCGGACTGCAGCCCCGAGAACGGCGCCGGATAGGACAAGAGGACCCGGCCCGGCGGCAGCGTCGGCGCGACCTGGGTGTACCAGCGCGGCAGGGTGACGGCCTCCATGGTGAAGGGCAGGCGCTCCCCGAAGAGGACCGCCATCGGCGTCAGGGCCACCCCGGTGATGGCGACCGCGCCGAGCGCGCCGCGCCAGTCGGGCGCCGCCCGGTGGACGCGTTCGAGGATGATGGCCAGGATCACCGCGGCGGCCAGGAAGCCGATGGCCATGAAGCGCTGCTCAATGAGGTTCTCGACGACCGGGATCTTGGTGAAGATCCAGGCGGGCTCGAGTTGCCCATGCCGCTCGCCGAGGGAGAACGCCGCGCACACCGCCAACAGGAAGCCGAAGAACCACAGGCGTCGGTCCCGCCAGAAGGCCGCCAGGCCGGCCACCATCACCAGGAGGAAGCTCCACCCCACGTACGCCGCGGAGCCCAGGGGTGCCCCTTCGTACCCGCCCAGGGCCAGGAAGACGTTGTGGCGTTCTGGGAACGAGGTCGTGACGAAGCTCGACGGGATGAAGCCCCCGATCACCCCCACGTTCGGCCACACCAGGCCGGAGAGGTGCGCCGGCCCCTCCAGGGCGAACCACACGGGCCAGGCCAGGAGCACCACGGCGACGACGAGCCCGACCGCCAACGCCTTCACGGCGTGCGGGGCCCGGGCCCGCAGCGTCTCCCGGCTGCCCACCAGGCCCGCGAGCACCAGCGCCACGAGGCAGATCACGACGACGACCGCCACGATGGCCAACATCTCGGAGGAGAGGAAGAACTGCGCGAACACGAGCAGGCCGAGGAGCAGGCCGGCGCCGAGCGCACCGTGGCGCTGGCGGATCAGGATCTCGTCGAAGACCAACAGGATGAGCGGCAGCAGCATCAGGGCGGCGGTCATCAAATGGGCGAACTCGAGACTCGTCAGGACGAAGGGCGAGAAGCCGTAGAGCAGCCCGCCGACGAACGCGGCCGGGGTCCAGGGCGCCCAGCGCCGGATCACCACGAAGGCGGTGAATGCGGTCAGCGCCGGTGTGATGGTCGAGGCCACGTTGAGCGCGGCGACCGGGCCCCAGATCCACGTGACGGGCACCAGCGGGATGCTGAGGCCCGTGACCGACGTCTGCGCCAGCAGGTTGATCCCGGTCGGGTGGAAGAGCGCAGACGAGAAGAAGGGGTTCTGCCCGTGGGCGAGTGCGGTGGCGGGCCACTGGAAGAACCACAGGAACAATGCGGGGTCGCCGCAGCCGCACAAGGTGTGGGTGGTGGCGCCCTCAGTCCAGGCGTGCACCCAGATGACGAAGCCGACGACGAGATAGACCGCACCCGCTGCGGCGAGGGTCATCCACGGCCGCCACCGACGCGCCCTGCTCGGCGCGTGCTTAGCCAGCGTCGATCGTGCCGGCCGGGGCGCTGATGCGGCGCGGCAGCACGGGGGCGTCGCGTCCGGTCGACCCCGACTCGTGGTACTCCTCCTCGACGTTGACCGACCAGATGTCATTGGTCGCGCCGAACATGTTCTCGACCGTCAGCATGGCCGTGTACATGGAGTGATCCTGATTGTTGTACTTGTGCATCCCGTTGCGACCAACCGGATGGATGTTGGGCGCCTCGGTCTCGATCCACTTGCGGATGGTCTCGACGTTCGCCTTGTAGCTGAAGTCGTAGTAGGGGTAGGCCTTGGGCACGCGCACGACGTAGCCGTGCTCGACGTCACTCTCGGCCGCCAGCCCGAGCGACATCAACTCCTTGGTGCCCAACGCGATGAGATCGTCGTCGGCCATGTTCCACATGTCGTCGCCCTCGAAGACGAAGTACTCGAGGCCGAGGCAGGTGCGCCCGTCCTTGACGAGATACGGCGACCACGAGCCGTAATTCTGGATCCGCCCCACCTCGACGTCGGTGGCATGGATGTAGATCCAGTTGTCCGGGAAGCTGCGCGACTCGGGTACGACGAGCGCCACGGTGAGGTAGTCGCGGTAGTGCAGGTCGTCGGCGGCGGCGAGCACCTCGGGCGGCGGGGGCGGCGTGATGGTGTGCACGAGCTCCCGCATGGGCATGGTGGAGACGACATGCGAAGCGGCGATGGTGTGCGCTGACCCGCCCTGCGTGTACGTCGCGGCCACGGCGCGGCCGCCTTCCACCGTGATGCCGGTCAGCCGCGCCTGCATCTCCAGGGTCCCCCCGGCGGCCTGCACCTCTCCGGCGCACACCTCCCACATCATGCCGGGGCCGTACTTGGGGTACTGGAACTCCTCAATGAGGGTGGTGATGTCGGTCTGATTGCGCTTGGGCAGGATGGAGTTCATCACCGCTTTGCGCAGATCGAGGTTCTTGATCCGCTGGGCCGCCCAGTCGGCCGGCATCTCGGAGACGGGCACCCCCCACACCTTCTCGGTGTAGGTCTTGAAGAAGGTGCGGTAGAGGCGCCAGCCGAAGCGGGCCACCAGCCACTTCTCATAGTTGGGCTCGCCCTTGGGCGGACGGATGCGGGCCCAGATGTAGGAAAAGCCGCAGAGGATGGCTTCCCACAAACCCAGGTTGCGAAGGGCGTTCGCCGCCTTGAGCGGGTAGTCGTAGAACTTGCCCTCGTAGTAGATGCGGCTCATGCGGGGGCGCAGCATGAAGTCGCCCTCGGGCAGGATCTCGTGCCAGAGGGCCTCGACCTCGGGGACCTTGGTGAAGAAGCGGTGTCCGCCCAGGTCGAAGCGCCACCCGTCACGTTCCACGGTGCGACTGATGCCGCCCACGACGTCGTCGGCCTCGAGCACGACCGGGTGCTCACCCCGCCTGGTCAGGAGATACGCCGCAGTGAGGCCTCCTGGGCCCGCGCCAACGATGACGACGGGTGCTTCGAGTTGCGGGGCCACGAAGGCAGGTTAGTGGACCCCCAAACGCCTCTCGGGGAGGGTGGACCGGTTTTTCGGCCGCTGAGACGCCCCGCGCCCTTCGGCCGGTCAGGAGCCCGAGGTGGCGAACTCGGTGAGGTTCATCGGCTCGTAGTAGAGCTTCGGGTGGCTGGTCACGACGTTGCGCGCGCCCCCACCGTTCTTGGTGGCCGCGTTCAGCAGGTCGGTGGCGATCGTCTCGCACTTCACTCCGAAGGTCTCGTACATCGACATCCAGACCAACCAGACGTGGTGCGTGGACCCGGCCCGGGCGAAGACGGCGTCGGCATAGCCCTGCGGGCTGGCCCGGTGGACGGCGTCGGCGTAGTCGACCCAGTCGACGATGGCGGGCCCGGTGCGGCGGGGAAAGGTGAGCATGTCGTACTGCGACGGATTCTGTATCTGGCGGTAGACGGCCGGGCCCAACTGGTCCGGACAGAACGCGATGACGTCCCCGGGCTTGGCCTCTGCGTTGATGGCGGCCGCCACGGCGCCGGCCTGGGTCCGTTGGGTGGTGACGTTCTGGGCCGACGACACGAGCCCTGCCACGACGGCCAACCCGACCACGATGACCCGGGCCCTCGGATTGAGCAGCGTCACCGTGCCCAGCGCGACGATGAGGATGAAGGGAAGGAAGACGACGGCGGCGTAGCGCGAGGAGAATGCGCTGGCGGTGACGATGCCGCCGGCGATGGCGGCGAACAGTGTCCCGAGCACCACGAAGACGAGGCTGCGGGCCCGGGGCCGGGTGCGCAGGTCGAGCTCGATGATGCGCCCGGACTTCCCCACGCCGAACACCGCCAGCGCCAGCATGGCGAAGTAGATGACGGCGAGCAGGCGGCCCTGGTTGGTGGCCGTCTGCAGGGTGGAACCCTGGTTGTCCGTGAAGCCGGTGAGGGCGTTGATGACGGCGGAGAAGTTCGGCGGTGCCGCCCACGGCGTCCCCGTGTGCTTGGCCTGGTAGAGGAACGTCGGCACCCAGGGCACGAAGAGGAGGCAGCCGATCGCCACCGCGACGAGCGCGGCCAACGGTGCCTCTTCGGGATGCCCCCGCCGCCGGGTGCGCACCACCGAGGCCAGCAGCCAGATGCCGACCATGGTCACCAGGTAGATGGACCAGTACTGGGAGTAGAGCAGCGCCGCCGTCACGACGGCCACCGCAATCAGGTTCCCCGGACGGGGCGCGCTGACGGCGCGGGCCAACGCGAGATAGCCGCAGCCGGTCAGCAGGATGACCAGCGCGTACATGCGGGACTCCGTGGCGTAGTACACCGCGAAGGGCGCGCTGGCCAGGAGGACGAGCATCGTCCAGGCCACCGCCCGGCCGCCGAGCCGGCGCCCGCAGAGCCAGCCCACGGGGAGGGTCGCCACGGCGAAGGCGCCGGAGAGAGCCCGCACCGCATCGTTGGACTGCCCGAAGAGGACGATCCAGAAGTGCAGGAGGTAGTAGTAGAGCGGCGGCGCCCCGTCGTGCTTGAGCGCATTGGGGATCTCGTGCAACGGCAGTCGGGCGATGTTGACGGTCAGCGCCTCGTCGAGCCACAGACCCGACCGGGTCCAGAAGCGGAGGAACAATCCGACCGCGACGACCAGCCCCACCCCCACCCCGACAACGAGGCGCGTGCGACCGGTGAGAGCGGGAGCCTCCTCAGACATGGGCCGCATGGTAGGACAATGGGCCAGAGGTCTAGGATCATCCGCCGCCGGAGGAGGCCGGTGCAGAGCGAGGGCAACCGACACAGGCAAGGGGGGAAAGGGGGGCCGTGACCCGTTACATCATCAAGCGGTTGGTACTGCTCGTCATCATCATCATCTTTGTCTCCATCGCGACCTTCTTCCTGGTTCACCTTCTTCCGGGCAACCCCACCGACACGATCCTCGGCCCCAACGCCACGGCCCAGAACGTGGCCACGCTCAACCACCAGCTCGGCCTCGACAAGCCGCTGTGGCAGCAGTACTTCATCTGGATCGGTCACGTCTTCCAGGGCAACCTGGGCCAGTCGTTCACGACGCACCAGTCGACGGCGACCATCATCAAGCAGTCGTTCCCGATCGACCTGGAACTGATCATCATCTCGCAGATCATCGCCTTCGCCATCGCCTTCCCGATGGCGATGAAGTCGGCCCGCAAGCCCAACAAGCTGTTCGATCAGGCGTCCAACAGCACGACGTTCGCCATGCTGGCGCTCCCGCCGTTCGTCATCGCGCCGGTCCTGGTGCTCATCTTCGCCGTGCACTGGCACGTGTTCCCCGGGCCGGCGTCCTATGTGCCACTCGGCCAGGACTTCTGGTCGAACATCCACACGATGCTGCTGCCCTCCATCGTCTTGGCGCTCGGGGGGATCGTGGTCTACTTCCGATTGCTGCGGAACGACCTCATCTCCACGCTGCAGGAGGACTTCATCACCATGGCCCGTTCGAAGGGCCTCTCCGATCGCCGCATCATGTGGCGCCACGCCCTCCGGCCGTCCTCCATCTCGTTGCTGGCGTCGGCCGGCGTCACCATCGGGAGCCTGATCGCCGGCACGTTCATCGTCGAGCTGCTCTTGCAGATGCCGGGATTGGGGTATCAGCTGATCTCGGCCGTCAACCAGGACGACTACACGGTCGTGCAGGGCATTACCCTGTTCGTGGCAGTGGCGATCGTCCTCATCAATTTCATCTTCGACTTCCTGTTCACCATCGTCGATCCGAGGATTGCCCGTGAGTAGCACGAGCCTGACGCACCCGACAAACGAGGCCTTCGCCGACATCAAGGGGGAGATCGTCGCCGAAGAAGAGGCGGATCCGACCAAGAAGAAGCTCGGCGTCCTGTTCTGGATCTGTGTCGGTTGGATCGTCCTGGTGGCGTTCGGCGCGACGTTCGCCAGCCTCCTCCCGCTGCCCAACCCGAACCTGGGGAACTACAACAGCGTGCAGAACGCGGGACCGGGGTGGGGCCACATCCTCGGCACCGACGACCTCTACCGGGACATCTTCAGCCGCCTCGTCTACGGGGCGCGGGTCTCCCTGGTCGTGGGCTTCGGTGGTGCACTGATCGGCCTCGTCGTCGGCGGCATCCCCGCCATGATCTCGGCCTACCGCAGGGGCCGCATCGACACGGCCCTCAACACGGGTTCCTACATCGTGCTCGCCTTCCCTGCCATCGTCGCCGTGATTGCGATCGTGTCCTTCTGGGGTAAGTCGTTGTTCAAGATCACGCTCGTCATCGGCCTGTTCGCCGCGCCGCTGATCTTCCGGGTTGTCCGGGCCTCGACCCTGTCGTATGCAACCCGGGACTTCGTGTTGGCGGCCAAGGCGCTCGGCGCCAGTGACACGCGCATCCTCTCCCGCGAGATCCTGCCCAACATCATGCCGACCATCGTCTCCTTCGGGCTCATCGCCGTCGCCACCATCGTGGTACTGGAGGGATCGTTGGCCTTCCTCGGGCTTTCCGTGCCACCGCCGACGCCCAGTTGGGGCAACATGCTCAACGAGGGTTCGACCCTGCTCACGGGAGCGAAGGGGCAGACCAACCCGTGGTTGGTGATCTTCCCCGCGACGGCCATGTTCCTCCTGCTGATCAGCCTCAACGTCATCGCCGACAAGCTGCGGGCGTACTTCGACGTCTCGGACATCAAGCTGTGACCGGACGCCGCCTCCTGGAGGTCGAGGACCTCTACGTCTCCTTCGCCACGAGCCGTGGGCAACTCCGGGCGGTCCAGGGCGTGTCGCTCACACTCGACCAGGGCAAGACGCTCGGCATCGTCGGTGAGTCCGGCTCGGGGAAGACGGTCCTGTCCCGGGCGATCATGGGGTTGTTGCCGGCGTCGTCCACCACGCAGACCGGGTCGGTCCGCTACGACGGCACGGAGATCCTCAACGCGCCGAACGACGACCTGCGCAAGCTGTGGAGCACCCACATCGCCATGGTCTTCCAGGACCCCATGACGTCGCTCAACCCGGTGCAGCGGATCGGCCACCAGATCACCGAACCGCTCAAGATCCACCTGAAGCTCTCCAAGGCCGAGGCCAAGGAGACGGCGCTCTCGCTCCTCATGCAGGTGGGCATCCCTTCCCCCGTCGAGCGCTACGAGGCCTACCCGGCCCAGCTCTCCGGCGGCATGCGCCAACGCGTCATGATCGCCATCGCCCTCGCATGCGCCCCCCGCCTGCTGATGGCGGACGAACCCACCACGGGCCTCGACGTCACGGTGCAGGCGCAGATCCTCGACCTGCTGGGTCAGCTGCAGCACGACCGTGACATGGCCATGATCCTCGTGACCCACGACCTCGGCGTGGTTGCCACCCGCACCGACGAGATCATCGTGATGTACGCCGGCAACGTGGTCGAGCGGGCACCGACCAACGTGCTCTTCAAGAGCATGGCCATGCCGTACACCGAGGCGCTGCTCAAGTCGACGCCGCGGATCGCCGAGCCGAGCCACACGCGGCTGACCGCCATTGAGGGCAGGCCTCCGGACCTCCTCAACCCGCCGGCCGGGTGCCCCTTCTCGCCACGCTGTCCCTACGTCCAGGACAAGTGCCATGTCGAGAAGCCGCCCCTCGTCGAGGCGGAGCCGGGCCACAGCTACGCCTGCTGGTATCCCCTGACGTCGGCGGCGACCGACAGCCCCCCGCCCCAGCCCGACCCGGTGACGGCATGACCGACACCCAGGTGGAATCGTCGGCGGTCGCCACCGAGCCCCTCCTGGCCGTCGAAGACCTGCACGTCTCCTTCGGCCGCGGCAACGTGATGGTCCAAGCCGTGGCCGGCATCAGCTTCGAGTTGCGCCAGGGCGAGACGCTGGGCCTCGTCGGCGAGTCGGGCTGCGGCAAATCCACGACCGGCCGCGCCATCGTCCAGGTCGAGAAGGCCACATCGGGCAAGATCCGCTTCGGCGAGACGGAGCTGACGTCGATCAGCCGCGGCGACCTGCGCACCCTGCGCACCCAGGTGCAGATGATCTTCCAGGACCCGATCTCCTCGTTGAACCCGCGCCGCCGCGTGGTCGACATCGTCTCGGAGCCCCTGACCATCTGGAAGATCGGGAGCAAGGAAGAGCGCATCAAGACGGCGAACGCGATGCTCGACCAGGTCGGCATCGACCCCTACGTCAACGGCTCCCGGCGCCCGCGTGAGTTCTCCGGGGGGCAGTGCCAACGCATCAGCATCGCCCGCGCCCTCGTCCTCAGGCCGAAGTTGCTCGTCTGCGACGAGATCGTGTCCGCGCTCGACGTGTCGGTGCAGGCGCAGATCCTGAACCTCCTGCAGGATCTGAAGCAGGAGTACAACCTGACCATCCTCTTCATTGCGCACGACCTGGCCGTCGTGAAGAACGTGAGCGACCGGGTGGCCGTCATGTACCTGGGGCGGCTCTGCGAGATCGCACCGTCCGATCTGCTGTACGAGAACCCGGCGCACCACTACACGGCCGCGCTGTTGGCCTCCGCCGTGGAGCCCGACCCCGAGGCGCCGCGCACCCAGGCCGCCCTCACGGGCGAGCCCCCGAGCCCGATCAGCCCGCCGTCCGGCTGCCGCTTCCGCACCCGCTGCCCGCGGGCCGAGGCCCGCTGTGCCGAGGAGGTCCCCGAGATGCGGGAGATCGGGCCCAACCACCAGGTGGCCTGCCACTTCCCCATCGGCACTTGAGTCCCTCCGCCGCGGGCGGGACTCGTGTTCGGCCTCGCCTGGCTTGCGCCGCCTGCGCCGCGCTTCCTGACCTGCACGACGACTGGCCGCTCCTCCGTCGCGCGTTGGAAGAGGTTGGCGTCGACGCCGTCACGGCGGTCTGGAACGACCCCGGCGTTGACTGGTCCGCCTTCGACCTGGTGCTGGCCATGGGCGCCTGGGACAACATTCACCACGTCGATGCGTTCCTTGCCTGGGCGGACCGGTTGGACGCCATGGGCGTGCCCGTACGCAACTCCCCCGCCACACTCCGCTGGAACATCGACAAGCGGTACCTGCGGGACCTGGAGCGGTCCGGTGTCCCGACGGTGCCGACGGTGTGGGTGGAGCCGGCGCCCTCGGGCTCGGCGTCGGGGTCGGTCGACGCCGGCGCCGGCGCCGGACGCCGGCGCCCTGGCGTTCCCGCCAGGTGAGATCGTGGTCAAGCCATCAGTGTCCGGTGGCGGCTACCGCACGGCGCGCTACCAGCCCCATGAGTACGAAACGGCCCGGGCCCACATCGCGGAGCTGGTCGCGGCGGGGCGCACGGCGATGGTGCAGCCCTACGAGGCGCGGGTCGACACGGAGGGTGAGACCGCGCTGATTTACGTCGGGGGCGCCTTCAGCCACGCCGTGCACAAGGACCCCATGATCCGACGCGGCACGGGGCCCCTGGACAGCCTGATCGACAACCAGGTGATGTCGGGCGCCACGGCGACGCCGGCGCAGCTCGTGGTCGCCGGCCAGGCCCTGGCCGCCGCCGAGGACATCCTGGGCCCTCCCACCTATGCCCGGGTCGACCTGGTGGAGACGGCGGACCGCGGGCCCGCGCTGCTCGAGCTGGAGCTCCTCGACCCGGTCCTGTTCCTCACGCTGCACCCAGAGGGCGCCGCGTTGCTGGCCCGGGTCTTGGTCGAGGCCCTCGCCGGGAGAGGCCTGCCCGAGCCCTAGACGCTGTCGGCCTGGGGCTCCGCGGCGGCCTCAGCTGCCGGCTCTGCCGCTGCCTCGGCCGGTGCGGCAACCGCTGCTTCCGGCAGCTTGCCTCCGGCGCTGCGGCCGCGGTGGCCTCGCCCTCGGCGGGAGTCTCGCCCCCGGCCTGGGGGATGTCGTTGCCGTGCTCGTCCTTCGGCACGACGTGCGTGCCCGCCTCCTCGGCGAAGTCCGCCCAGGCGGCCTGGGCCTCGGTCTCGGGGGTGAACTCGCCCTCGGCGTAGTCGAACCCGATGTAGTTGCCCTCTTCGTCGTAGGCGTGCTCGCCGAAGGCCTCGCGGTACTCCTCGGAGACCTCGCCACCCTCGGCGGCCTGCTTGATCGACAAGGAGATGCGGCGGCGCTGCAGGTCGATGTCGATGATCTTGACCCACAGCTCCTCGCCCGGCGTGACGACCTGCTCGGGCAGGTCCACGTGGTGCACGGCCATCTCCGAAATGTGCACGAGACCCTCAATGCCGTCACCCACCTGCACGAAGGCGCCGAAGGGCACCAGCTTGGTGATGCGGCCGTAGACGAGCTGGCCGACGGCGTGGCTGTCGGCGAACTCCTGCCAGGGGTCGGACTGCGTGGCCTTCAAGGACAGCGAGATCCGCTCCTTGTCGAGATCCACGTCGAGCACCTCGACCTCGATCTCGTCGCCCACCGAGACCACCGACGACGGGTGGTCGACGTGCTTCCAGCTGAGCTCGGACACGTGGACGAGTCCGTCCATGCCGCCCAGGTCCACGAAGGCACCGAAGTTGACCACCGAGGAGACGACGCCCTTGCGGCGCTCGCCGGGCTTGAGGTTCTGCAAGAAGTCGCCCCGCTGCTCCTTCTGGGCTTCTTCCAGCCAGGCCCGGCGCGACAGCACGACGTTGTTGCGGTTGCGGTCGAGCTCAATGATCTTGGCCTCAATGACCTTGCCCACGTAGGGCTGCAGCTCACGCACGCGGCGGAGCTCGACCAGGGAGGCGGGAAGGAAGCCGCGCAGACCGATGTCGACGATCAGGCCGCCCTTGACGACCTCGATGACCGGGCCCGACACCATTTCGCCGTTGTTCTTCTTCTCTTCGATGGTGGTCCAGGCCCGCTCGTACTGCGCGCGCTTCTTGGACAGGACGAGGCGCCCCTCCTTGTCCTCCTTCTGGAGGACGAGGGCCTCCACGTGGTCGCCGAGCGACACGATCTCGGCCGGGTCGACGTCGTTGCGGATGGAGAGCTCTCGGGCGGGGATGACCCCTTCGGACTTGAAGCCGATGTCGAGGAGGACCTCGTCGCGGTCGATCTTGACGACGGTCCCCTCGATGACGTCGCCGTCGTCGAATTCGATGATGGAGTCACCCATCGCCTTTTCGAGATCGGCGTCACCCAGGTCGTCATCGACGATGGTGCGGGGGGTGTAGTTCCCCTCGGCGTCGAAGCTGCCCATCGCTTCGGGGGACAGGAGGGAGGTGCGTGCTGCGTCAGCCATGGTGAAGCTCCTTGCGGCGGGTGCGACTTGCACCCGCAGGACCGCGCCGGGGTCAGTTCGAGAAATATGGAATGCGCCGCCACCGGTGCCGGCGGGCAAGGTCAGCCAGCGTAGCAGCTGCTCAGGAGCGATCTTCCGCCGGTGCGCCGGCCTTGGGCGTCGCCGGTCCTCGCACTCAGCCCTTGGCCGCCGCCCAGCTCGGTCCCGTCGCGACGGAGATGGTGAGGGGGACGTTGAGGTCCGCCGCCCCGGTGAGGGCGGAGTCGGTGAGGCGGCGCACATCGTCCTCCTCCCCGGCCGCCACCTCGACGATGACCTCGTCGTGGACCTGGAGCACCAGCCGGCTGGCCAGCTTCTCCGCCTCGAGGTCGCGGTCGAGGCGCACCAGGGCGAGCTTGAAGATGTCGGCGGCCAGACCTTGGATCCCGGCGTTCATGGCCTGGCGCTCTGCCGCCTGGCGCACCCGGTAGTTCGACGACTCGAGGTCGGGCAACGGGCGGATGCGGCCGAACATGGTCCGGGTGGCGCCCCGGATCTTGGCGTCGGCCACCGCATGGTCCATGTACTGCTTCACGAGCGGGAAGGCGCCGAAGTAGCTCTCCATGATGGCGGCGGCCTCCTCGACGGGGACGCCGAGGCGCTGGCTCAAGTCCGTAGGCCTCCATGCCGTAGGCCAAGCCGTAGGAGACCATCTTCGAGTACTCCCGCTGGGTGTGGGTCACCTCCTCGGGCGGGATCCCGTACACCGCCGCGGCCACCATCCGGTGCACGTCCGACCCGCTCGTCAGCGCGTCGATCAAGCCGGGGTCCTGCGACAGGTTCGCGATGCAGCGCAGTTCGACCTGGTCGTAGTCGGCCACCAAGAAGGTGCACCCCTCCGCCGGCACGAAGGCCCGGCGGAACTGCTTGCCGAGGTCGGTGCGCACCGGGATGTTGTGCAGGTTGGGGCGATCCGACGAAATGCGGCCCGTGCGGGCCACCGTCTGCCCGAACGACGCGTGGATGCGCCCGTCGGCGGCCACCTCGGCGAGCAGGCTCTCGCCGTAGGTCGAGCGCAGCTTCTCCACCTCGCGGTACGAGAGCAGCGCGTCGATGATCGGATGGGCGCCGCGCAGGCTCTCCAGCGTCTGCGCGTCGGTCGAGAAGCCGGTCTTGGTCTTCTTGCCCGGCGTGAGGCCGAGCTCGTCGTAGAGCACGGTCCGCAGCTGGGGTGTCGAATTGACGTTGAACTCGTGGCCGGCGTGTTCCTGCACCTCACGCTGCAGCGCGGCGGCGGACTCCTTGAGCGAGTCCGCGATCGTCTGCAGCTCGGCCCGGTCGACGCCGATGCCGGCGACTTCCATCTTGGCCAGCACGCGCACCAACGGCGTCTCGATGTCGTCGTGCAGCATGGTCATGCCCTCGGACGCGATGCGCTGCCGGAAGTTCAGCGCCATGGCGGCCACGTCGGCCGCCTCGCCGCCCGCCTCCTGGGCCACGTCCCGGGCCGTCTCGCCGGGGTCGAGGATGTCCAGGCTCAGTTGGCCGGTCTGCTCGCGCAGCTGGGACAGCTGGTACTCGCCCGTCGAGGCGTCGAGAAGGTACGCCGCCACACCGGTGTCCATCTCGAGTCCGGTGAGGTCGATGCCGAGCGGCAGCAGCGAGCGCATGGCCTCCTTGACCTCGTGCCCCACGAAGGGGCGGGCCAGCATGCTGTTGAGCTTCTTGACGACCGACCCCGCACCGAGCTGTGCGGCCGGCACCAGGACGCCCCGGCCGGCTTCCTCGCCCTCGGTCGCGACGAGGACGAGCGCCACCAGCTCGCTCCGTCCGGGCATGCCGTTCCAGCGGGCCGCCAGGGCGAGCCGCCCGGTGCCGAGCTCGGTCAGCCGCGTGGTCACCTCGGA
This sequence comes from uncultured Acidimicrobiaceae bacterium, assembly GCA_963753115.1. Lineage (GTDB taxonomy): Bacteria > Actinomycetota > Acidimicrobiia > Acidimicrobiales > RAAP-2 > Bog-473. The sequence goes on along the minus strand of CAVWBB010000021.1, from coordinate 319,666 downwards.
CGCCGTGGTCGGCAGCGCCAGGTCGTGCAGTTCGAAGGGCGGAGGGGCTGGTTCCGCCGTTCCGGGCTGCCCCCGGGTCGCGGCGGCGACCGCTGCCTCGGCACCCTTGGCGGCGGGGCCGGCACTTCCGGGCACGGGCTCACCGAGCGCGCCGGCGTCGAGCAACTCTTCGAGGCGGCTCCACACCGTCTTCATCTCGAAGCGCTCGAACGTCGCGGCCGCCGTGGCACGGTCCCACGCGCCGAGCGTCAGGTGCGTCACGTCGACATCGAGCGGGACGTCGCGCACGAGGGGGATGATGCGGGCGTTCGAGCGCGCCAGCTCCTCGTTGTCCGCCAGGTTCTCGCGCAGCTTCGGCGTCTGCTCGTCGAGGTGCTCGAAGATCCCGTCGAGGTCGCCGTACTTGGTCAGGAGCTTGGCCGCCGTCTTCTCCCCCACTCCCGGAATGCCGGGAAGGTTGTCGGAGGGGTCGCCGCGGAGTGACGCGAGCAGCACGTACTGCGAGGGTGGCACGCCGCAGCGGTCGAAGATGCCCGACTCGTCGTAGAGCGTGTAGTCGCTGACGCCGCGCTTGTTGTAGAGCACGCGGACATAGGGGTCCTGCACGAGTTGGAAACTGTCACGATCGCCGGTGACGATGACGACCTCGGTCTGGCGTTCCACCGCCTCCGTGGCCAACGTGGCGAGGACGTCGTCAGCCTCGAAGCCCGGCGCCTCGATCACCGGGATGGCGAGGGCCGCCATGACCTCCCGGATCATGTCGAACTGGGGCGGGAGCAACCAGGGAGTCTCGGCTCGACCCGGCCTTGTAGTCCTCGAGGATCTCGTCCCGGAAGGTGGCGCCCGGGGCATCGAAGGCCACCGCCAGCGCCGAGGGTCGCTGCTCGCGGATCAGGTACACCAGCATGGAGGTGAATCCGTGCACCGCGTTGGTGACCACGCCGGTGGAGGTGGCCAGCGTGTCAGGCAGCGCGAAGTAGGCCCGGAACGCAAGCGACATGCCGTCGAGCAGCAGCAGCGGACCTGTTCGCTCCTGCCCTGACGCCATCACCTCGACACTACGGGGTCAGCGTGCCGTCGACGACCTGCTGGGCCACGTCACGCATGCGGGCGCGCGTCTGCATGGCGGTGCGCTGAATGAAGCCGAACGCCTCGTCCTCGGGCAGGTCGTCGCGGTCCATCAGCAGTTGCTTGGCTTCGTCCACGACGCGGCGGGTGGCGATCTTGTCCTCGGCCCCGTCGGGCGAGTGTTCGGCCTCGTCGGCGGCGATGGCCCAGTCCTGGCGCGCCTTGGCCAGGACGTCGGCGATGGCCGGCAGGAGCTCCCGGGGTTGGAAGGGCTTGATCAGGTAGGCCGAGACGCCGGAGTCCCGCGCCTCCTCAATGAGGTCGCGCTGGCTGAACGCCGTGAGGAGGAGGACGGCCACCTGGTGCCGCGAGGTGATCTCCCGGGCGGCCCGCAGGCCGTCCATGCCGGGCATCTTGACGTCGAGGATGGCCAGGTCGGGCCGGTGCTCCTCGACCAGGGTCACCGCCTCGTCACCACGGCCCGTCTCCCCGACGACCTCGTAGCCGGCGGTCACGAGGATCTCCTTCAGATCGAGCCGCACGATGGCCTCGTCCTCGGCGATCACCACGCGGGCGAGCGCCGCCGTCGAGCCCTCGGTCACCGTCACCGCTGATCCTCCGCCGTCACCGCCCTGCTGCGTGCCGTCACTGCTTGCCCGTGGCGACGGCAGCGAGCAGCTCGTCCTGGCGGCGCTCGAGGTCGCCCACGACCTTGCAGAGCGCATCGCGCGCCCGCACCATGGCGTCGGCGTGGCGGGCGGCCTCGTTGTGCTCCTGGCTGGCGAGCGGGGTCTCCGAGACGAGGGCGCGCACGCGCGCCTCGTCGGCTGACTCTTGGACAACCGCCAACTGCTCATTCAGCACGGCCAACTCCTCCCGCGCCCGGACCAACCGGGTGTGGACATCTCTGATCCGCCGCTCTAAGAGGACGCGATGCATGGAGCGTCAAGTGTAGGTGGCGGGGAACCAGCGACGCTGCGCCTCGAGCCGTTCCAGAACGGGCCCCTCGGGGGGGTTCCCGACCCCCGGCGCGGTGGGGACCCGGACCCACCCGCCGGCCACCGGTGGGTAACCGCAGGGGTCGAGCGCCAGGTAGTCGGCGGGGTCACCGACGTCGCTGACCAGGCCCGTCGCGTCCTGGCTCAGCCGGGCGGCCAGGGCCAGGTTCGACGCCCGGCCCAGTCCGGCCTCGAAGAAGCCACCGACGAAGGCGGGGACTCCCGCCTCGGCGCACTCGGCGTGCGCGGCCCTGGTGGCCCGCACGCCCCCGAGTCGGGCCGGCTTCAGGCAGGCCATGGCGCAGGCGCCGTTGCGCAGCGCGTCACGGACGCGCCGTGGCGTCGAGAGCGACTCGTCGAGGCAGATCGGGACGGGCAGCCGGCTCGCCAGTTGCGCGTGGGCCACGAGGTCGGCCGGCGGCAGCGGCTGCTCGATGCACAGCACGTCGGAGTCGGCCAGCCGGCTGAGCACCGCGACGTCCTCAGGACTGGAGGTGAAGGAGCCGTTCGCGTCGACCTGCACGACGAGGTCGGGGTAGTCGGCCCGCACGGCACGCACCGGATCGAGCACCCAACCGGGCTCGACCTTGAGGCGCACCCGGGCCGCGCCGGCCTGCACCGCGGTCCGCACCTCTGCCCGCAGCGCGGCGAGGTCGTGCCCGTCGGGGATCCCCACGACGGCGCCCACCGCTTGCATCTCGAACCCCTCGGCGACCCCCAGCTCGTCCGCCAGGGATCGTCCCGTCGCTCGCAACTCGGCATCGGCCACGGCCATCTCGAAGGTGGCGGCCAGCATGCGGTCGACCGGCGAGCCGCCGAACAGCTGCGACACCTCGGCGTTCGTGGGCAGGTCGCCCCCTCGGGCCTTGCACGCCTCGCGGAGGCGCCGGACGCCCAGTTCCTCCGCGGCCTGCTCCACCCGGTGGAGGGGCGGGTCCACGGCCGTGCCTTCGGCGAGGGCGGCGCACTCACCCCAGCCTTCGGCGCCCTCGGCGACCACGCGGACGAAGAGCAGGGGGCGGACCCGGTGCACGCCGGCGGCGGTGCCGATCGCCTGGCGGAACGGGAGGTCGACGTGGACGAGCTCGACGCCGGAGAGCTTCACGGCAGGGGCGCTCCCACACCGCCACCGTAGATGCCAGCTTGTACGATCAAGCGTTCTCGCCCGGATGGCGGAATGGCAGACGCGGCGGCCTCAAAAGCCGCTGTCCGAAAGGGCGTGCGGGTTCGAGTCCCGCTCCGGGCACCGACCGGTAGATGCGACGCGGAGCGCAACAGCAACGGGTCGGGGCCAGACGCGGAGCTGGGCTCCTTCAGGGAAGGAGCCGCTCACGCACACCCAGCCGGCGTGGTTAGGTGCATCAGCACTATGCCTATCGGGCTCGGCCCCGACAATCACCCGGTCGGGTGATTTTCGGTCCGGCGTCGGGCTCAGGCTGAAGAGGCTTCATCGGGGCAGCCTTCCCGTGGCTCCTGGTGGCCATCCGGGCTCTGGTTTCGCTCTCGGGCATGAGATCTACAGTGCTCACGTCGTCTGCGTTCGGCTGGGAGGCCCGCGATATGAGCATCGAGTGGCTGGCGAGCATCGACCAGGACAACGTGTCAGAGGTGCAGTTGGCCGACGGCTGGCACACCATCAACGTCTCGACCTTCACCGTCAGCCCGTCGGACGAGTCCTTCTCCTTCGACGAGACCGTGGCCCACACGCACACGTCGCCCCGCACCCGCGTCGTGGTGGGATCCCTGAGCGCCGTGCTGGCCGTTGCATTTGCCAGCTGAGGCAGGCCTTGGCCGGACCCGCCAGCCTTGGCCGGACCCGGGAGACCTCGGCAGGATCTGGCACGCCGGCCCGGCAGGGTCGAGTCCGGTTCTGACAGCCGGCGGTCCTTTCCGGAGAACTGTGAACACGAATACGGAGACTTTCCCGACATCCCGCCCGCCTGAGCAGCGGATATCTCGCCGAAATCGCCGCTGAGGACGCGCTGAGAGGCCGGCCAGGGCCTCCGACTCTCATGTTTCGCACAACGGAGATCACACGGGATGCACCTTCAGCCGATACCCGCGTCGGAGCGACAGCACAGAACGTGCCAACCTTGTGCGGTCCATAGGCGCCCGTGCGGGCGGATCGCGGACCTGAGCACTCCATTGGCGGAGCACCCGATCCTGATCGACCTCTCATGACTCGCATCTTCCGAAGCGTTGGATTCGTCCTGGCACTGGCAACAGTGGGCCTCGGCGCGGGCGCGCTGGCCTGGTCGGGCGGTGCCACGGCGGGCGCGCAGTCGGGCGGCGTCACGCCCCTCCCGCCGGGCTGGGAGCTGTGCGTCCTCGGGGGCCTCTCTGCTCCGGCGACCCAGGCGAATATCGCGAACCTCGACGAATGGCAGGCCGCCGAAGGCGGCTCCACCAACAACACCGCGGCGTTCAACCCGTTCAACACGCTCCGGACGACCGACGTCACCGGGGCACCGATCCCCGAAACCACCTCGGCGAATGGATTCCCGGCGTACACGAACTGGCCCGCGGGCTGTGCCGCCACGGTGGCCACCCTGGTCCAGCCCAACATGTGGGTCATCACCGCCGGGCTCCGGGCGGGGAACGTCACGCCCACCGGCGCGTTCCTCGCCGTGGTCGACCAGAGCGCCTGGTGCGCCCCGTCCAACGGGGTGCCGTGCTACCTCAACCAGGTGCTCAGCGCGGCAGGGACACTCCCTGTGGCGGCGCCATCCTCCGCTCTGGTCGTCTACGGGAGCGTCAAGACGGATCTGCAGTCGTACCAGCAGTCCATCGCAACCGTGGCGACGGATCAGTCCACACTGGCGTCGCGTGAGCTGGCCCTGGCGGCGTCGGAGTCCCAGGTCTCCAGCGCAAAGGACCAATTCGGCGCCGCATCCCGCGCCCTCAAGGGGTTCGCCATCAGCGAGTACGTCAGCAGCGGCTTGTACTCGGGCGCCCCGCTGGTGAGCAACGGCGCGAACCAGCCGCTCGCGCCGAGCACCCCGCAGGACTCCGACGGCGTGGTGGTCCAGCAGTATCTCGGCGTCGCAGCAACCAACCTCATCACCCGCAACGAATCGGCTGCCGACGCGTTCAAGGGCTCCGAGCAGCACCGCAGCGACGCGGCCAAAGCCGTCACCGACGCCTCCGTCGCGCTCACGTCCGACGAGGCCGCCGAGAACAACGCCCTGTCCCAGCTCATCACCGACGTCGCAACCCTCGAGCACGCCGGCGCGTGCGCCACCGTGGCCATCACGCCACCGACGCCTACCGCGTCGGGGTCCACCGCCACGACGAGCACGCCAACGACGGCGCCATCCGCGGCGCGCCGACGACCGTCCCACCGACGACGACCACGACGACGGTGCCTCCCACCACAACGACCACCACAACCGTGCCGACGACCATCCCGCTGGGCTCGCAGACCCCCACGACGACGACCACCACGACCACGGTGCCGCCGACGACGACCACCACGACCGTGCCGCCCACCACCACCACCACGACGACGGCGCCCCCAGTCGACCGCGGTCGCACCTTCGACCGCACCACCTGCGGAAGCCCCGGGCGTCTCGGCGCTGCAGGGCTGCATCGCGACCTTCGCTCCGCCAGCGGCGAGCTGACGTACGGGGGAACTCCCCCGGCGTTTCGCCGCGTGCGAGCCCCGGGGCTCTGCGTGACCCATCTCTGCGGCTTCTCTGCGGCCTTTCAGCCGACGGACATCAGAAGCCCGAGGCGGCGATGATGGAGCCGTTGAGGTGGCTGCCCGCCATCGATCCGTCATTGGGGGCATCGCCGTACGAGAACACGGCACCTTGGGCCGAGGCCACCCAGTAGCCGTTCCCGGAGGCGTCGGAGAAGATGGCCGATGCCGGGTTGAACCCCCCGACGGAACCGGTCGGGCCGCCGCGGGCCACCGCGTCGCCGTAGGCGTCGACCGCGCCGTTGGCCAGCAGGACCCAATAACCGTGCCCGTCGGCCGTGCGCACGGCGGAGGTGACCGGAGAGCCCTGATTCCCGGGTGCGCCGTAGAAGGGTGCGTCGCCGAAGGCGTAGACGCTGCCCGACTGGGTGATCAGCCAGTACCCGTTGCCGGTGGCATCCGGGACGACCGAGACGGCGGCGCCCGAGCAGCCGCCCATGCCCGGGCAGGAGCCCTCGAACCGGGCGTCACCGAAGGCGAAGACTCCCCCGTCCGTGGCCACCATGAAATACCCGCCCCCGTCCGACGACGGCACCATGCCGACGATCGGGGCGTTGAGGCTGTGCGGCAGACCTGAACCGGCCGGATGCAGTCCGGCCCCCGGAATCGAGCCGTAGTAGCCGGCGTCACCGAAGGCGAAGACGCCGCCGTCGGAGGCAACCAGCCAGTACCCGGACCTGTCCGCGGTCGGGCTGATGCCCACCACGGGTCGTTGCAAGGTCAGGCTGCCCGTCGACCCGTAGAACTGCGCGGACCCGAATGTGAAGATGCCGCCGTCGGAGCCGACCAACCAATAGCCGTCGGGGCGTGCCGGTGTCGCGGGTGCCGGTGGCGCGGGAGGCGCCGGGCCACCTGTCACTGCGAAGTCGCCCGACTGCTCGTGTAGGTCGGGTAGTAGTTGGTCGCCGCGGACCCTGTCAGCTGCGCCCCCGAGCACGAACCCGCGACCAACGTGTAGCTGCCGGACGGCAAGGAGCCGCTGATGGGGGTGGCGGGGCTGACCTGGCTGCAGGTCAGTGCGCTCGAATCGATGGTGACGCCGGGGGGCAGGGTTGCGCTGCCGACGAAATTGGGTGTTCCGCTGTTGGCCTGGCTGCCACTGACGGCGATCGCCATCGGCGCGGGCGTCACCGTCGTCGTGCCGCCCACGTAGGCGATCGCGTAATTCGGGTCGACCGCACCGCTGCAGGACGACGCGTAGGGGCCTCCCTGCACCGTGCTCGTGGGCGTCGCAGTCGTCGAACACGTGGGCCTGGTGGTCAATGACGAGGCAGCGTCGGTGTTCACGAAGCCCGAATAGCTGGGTGTGACAGTCGGTGGCGAAGCGCCGTACACCATGGTGGGACTCGACGCGGTCACCGTCAGGGGCGCTGTCGTCACCGTGAAATCGTTGGCCGCGCTCGTGTAGACCACGCCGTAATCGGTCGCATTGCCGGACAATGTGGCCCCGCTGCACGAGTTCGCCACGACCGTGTAGCTGCCGGCAGGCATGGTCGGAGCGATGGTCGAGAGACCGGCTTGCGTGCAGGTGAGCCCAGATGTGTCCAACGTGACACCCGAGGGTGGGGAGCCCGTTCCGGAGAAGCTCGGGCCGCCTCCGTATGTCTGCGTGCCGCTCACCGCGACGTCGACCGGGATCGGGGTGACCACGAAGTCGTTGGCGGCTGAGGTGTAGACGATCGTGTAGTTGGCTGCGTTGGGGCCGCCGAGCGCACCTCCGGTGCACGATGATGCCTGCAACGTGTAGCTGCCGGGCGTCAGCGTGGTGCTGATCGTCGTGAAGTTCCCGACCGTCGTGCACGTCAGGGCGCTCGTGTCCAGGGTGACCCCGGGCGGCGTCGTCCCCGGGCCGGAGAAGTTGGCAAAGCCAGAGAAGCTGGGCGAGCCTCCGTATGTCTGTGCTGCCCGACACGGCAACGGGAAGTGGGATGGTGGTCAGACCGGCGGCGAGCGCCGAGACGACGGGTGTGCCGAGGCCGGTTGCCATGTCGTAGCCCGGGAGAGCCGGGATACTGCCCCCCGTCCGTCGCGTTGTAGTCGTTGTTCCCGATGCTCACGTCGTTGAGGTAGGTGCCCGGAGACTGCTCAGCCAGCAGGTACAGGGCAGGGTTCAAGACCCCGTAACCGGCGGTGTTGCCGTTGGCCGAAGCGATGACCGCCACCACGGCGGCCCAGAGGGGTGCCGCCGCGCTCGGTGCCGCCGAGCGCGTTCCAGTTGAGGCCGTTGACGCTGTCGTAAATGACGTACCCGCTGCTCGGGTCGGCGTCGGCCGACACGTCGGGGATCTCCCGGCAGTCGCCGCTGCTGGCCGCGCAGGGGGTCCCGCTGCTGCCGCTGACCGTGCCGAGGGTCTGCTGGTACGAGGGCATGGTGAACGTCTTCGAAATGCCGCCCCCGCCGGCCCCATCGGAGTAGTACAGGGCGTCGTTCCAGACTTGCTCGGTCGGGGGTGGGCCGAGGGTCTTGGTCCCGTGCCCGAACGACGTTCCGCCGACGGCGGTGACGTAGGGCTGTGCGGCCGGGTCGGAGACGGCCGAGATTCAGGTTCTGAATGACGTCTTTCCCGCTCGTCACGTCGGTCGTCCACACATAGTTGAGGGTGCCGTCGCTCACGAGCTGGCCCATGGCGTCGGCGCCGGTCTCGAGCGACACCGTCGAGGTGATCGCCTGGGTCGAGGGGTTGATCGTCGCCAGCACGTCACCCGGGAATTGCAGGCCGTTGAGGACGGCGAGGACCTCGTTGCCGTCCGGAGACAGGCCGATCGACTGGACCGCGCCCGTCCCAAATGGTGGCTGGCTGGTCGAAATGGTCGAGAGCAGTGTGTGGTTGCTCAAGCTGATCGACTGGGATCCCGCCCGCGGCGCCCGTGTTGGCCACGTAGAGGTCGCCAACCACGCTGTCCACGGCGAGGCCCACAGGGTCGCCGCCGACAGTGACGGCGAGCGGCACAGACGCGCAGCCGCTCGTGGTGGTGGCGTTGCATGTCGATGCGTTGAAGTACTCGACCCTGCCGTTTGCACCGTCGGCGACGTAGACGAAGCCGTTGGTCGTATCCACCGCGAGCGCCGTCGGTGTGGACCCGGACAGGAGACTCAGGGTCGTCACGAACTGATTGGTCGTGGCGTTGTAGACGGCGACGGTGCCGTCGCCGTTGCCGACGTAGAGCGTGTTCCCGTTCACGGCGAGCGCGGCCGGAGCGACGAGGTGGCCGGTGGAGATCTGGGTGGGCGAGCCGCACCCGCTGGTCGTCGATTGGTTGCACGTCGCCGTCGGGATCACCGTGAGCGTGCCTGACCGCGTTGGCGACGAAGACCTTTCCGTCCGGTGCGTCGAGGACCACCGCGTCGGGACCCGCCCCGGTGTGCGCCGAGCGCGGCGTTGACGAACGACGCCGGACTGTTGGCGCTTCCCTCGCTGATGACGCTCACCGTGTTGGCGCCCTTGTTGGCAACGTACAGGGTCGATGTCGAGGGATCGACGGCTTGCGCCACGGGGTTGGAGCCAGTCGACGCCGCGATCTCCCCGTTGATGTTGCAGCCCTCTGCGCCCTGGTCCCCCGTGGCGACGAAGATCGACTGCCCTTCTGTGGCGGCCGCCTGGAAGAGCGTGTTCTCCGAGCTCTGCACGGACTGGCCGACATAGGCCTCACAGCCGTTCGTCCAGCTCGCGCTGACGACCTTGGCGGTGTCATCGCTCACGATCCGGCTGAAGACGTCGTAGAGACTGTTCGACGTCCCGCCTTCGTAGACGTCGATGTTCGCCTGGGGTGCGAGGGACAGCGCCGTCTCGATGTCGAGCTCGGCCTCCGCCGTCGCCGGCCCGAGGTTGCCCGCCCCGGTGCCGATGTTCGTCTCGGTGATCTGCCCGTTGCCGAGCGTGATCCCGTAGCAATTGGCGAATGTGCTGATGTCGCTCGGCGAATACCCCGCCCCTTGCATCTCGACGAGTGCGATGGTCGCGCCCGCTCCGTAGTGGCCGGCCGTGTAGAGGGAGCCGAACGAATACGCCTGTGCGAGCTGGGGGGCGTCGAGGGCGCCGTACGTCCCCTGAACCGAACCGATGCTGCTGGCGCAGCTTCCCGTCTGTGGCGCCGGCTGGCCGGGTGCCAGGGTTGCCGGAGAGGCCCCGGTTTCGGGACGGGCGGCAGCCCCATTGGCCTCGGGCACGCTCGTGGACGGCTGGGGCGGGCTGAGCGTGTCGAGCCCGAGGACGCCTTGGATCTGTGGCGCAACCGTCGAGGGGACCTCGGGTGCCGCGGCGTTGTCGTACCCGGTCCTGCCCGATGCGAGGCGGTACTTCGAGATTGGCGTGTTGAACGCGGACTGGACCTGACCCACCGTGCTCGTGACGGGAATCGACAATCCGGTCGCCGAGGGCGTCCCGACGGTCAAGCCCTCCTGCTGGAGCGCGGACGTGACCTGGGCGATGGTGGCCGGCGTCGCCCCGAAGCGCTGGGCGAACTGTGTCGGCGTCAGGAAGTGGCGGTACTCGGGCGACTCCGGGTTGGCGATCGCCTGGACCTCTGCGGCCAATGCGGAGGGATCGCGGGGCTTGAGGGTGACGACGAGGGGCAACGCCGTCGTCGTCGGTGCGGGGCCCACGAGGGTCGCCCCCGGCGGGACGAGGCCCTGGTGACCGGGCAGCCGCGCGCGGCCGGAGCCGGCTGCAGCGGCGCTCGAAGCGGTGGGGACGGCGAGGACCACCGTGCTGGCGAGGACGAGGGCGGTGCCCAGCACGCCCGCGGCGACACGGCCCAGCCGAACACACCCCCCTCGATCCACCTGCATCTGTGCGTCCTCCACGGCCGCCCACCCAGGCGGGCAACGATAATGCCCCTCACCAGGGATATTGGCGCCTGCCATCGACTTGTTCCCGATTTGTCCAACGGTCGTTCATTCCGCGGCCGCTCTTCTCGTATCGGCAGCCGGGCCAGCCCGCCGAAGTGGGAAATCCCCAAACCGGGACCCGGCTGACCGCGGTCGTCGCCGGACGGTGGTTGTCGGCGCACCCCGACCCCGGCGAGGTCGGTCGATGCCCTCGGCCACTGCGCTCCCACCTCGCGCGGCACGGTCGGATCGGGAGCGCGGGGTGACAGCCGGCCTGGACACGTGCCCTGCAAGGGGTCGATTCGCCGCAACCGCGGTCGCAGCACGGCTCAGGTGCCACCTCGCGTCGCACCGGGTTTCCACCGGGTAACCAGCACTGTGCTGGTCGACCGTGTGTCGGATCGCACCGGCGGTGCGATCCGACACCTGCGTGCGGCCCCGTGGCGCGCCCACATGCCACACTGTGGGTTCCTCAGCCCGCCGTCGATTGGAGCCGTCGGACACGTGTTGGTCTTCACCTTCCCCGGACAGGGATCACAACGAGCCGGAATGGGTGAACCGTGGGTCGACCATCCTTCGTGGGAAGTGGTGGAGGAAGCGTCCGCCGCAGCAGATCGCGACCTCGCCCACCTGTTGCTGCATGCGCCGATTGAGGAGCTGACCCAGACCGAGAACGCGGAATTGGCCACGACCGTGCTGAGCCTTGTCGTGCTCGACGCGGTCGAGCGCATCGGCCTGACGCCGGCCGCCTGCGCCGGCCACAGCCTGGGCGAGTACACCGCCCTGGTGGCAAGCGGTTCTCTGGGCTTCGAACACGGGATCCAGCTCGTCGTCGCCCGTGGCGAGGCAATGGCCCGGGCCGGCGAGGAAGCGCCGGGCACCATGGCAGCCCTGCTGGGCATCGCCGACGACGACGCCGAGGCGGCGTGCATGCGGGCCGAGGGCGACGTGTGGGTTGCCAACTACAACGCACCGGGCCAGGTGGTCATCGCCGGCACCGCCGACGCCGTGGCGCTCGCCGGAGAACTGGCCAAGGGTCTCGGGGCCAAGCGCGTCATGCCGATCCAAGTCTCCGGCGCGTTCCACACGCCGCTCATGCAGGGAGCCCGGGCCGACCTGCGCAAGGCGCTGGCAGAGGTCACCTTCCTCACCCCGGAGGTCCGCGTCGTGGCCAATGTGGACGCCCACGTCCATGACGACCCGGCCGACTGGCCCGGCCTGCTGTCCGCACAGCTGTGCAGCCCTGTGCGCTGGCGCCAGACCCTCGAGACCTTCGCGGGGTTGGGCCTGACCTCGCTGGTGGAGCTGGGACCGGGCGGCGTGCTGAGCGGGCTGGCCAAGCGCAGCCTGCCCGAGATCCAGTCCCTGGCCGTCTCCAAGCCCGAGGACCTCGACGCCCTGATGGACCAGGTCAGCGCCGCCGGGACCTGGCGGGCCGAACCGGCCTTGCACCAGGGTGAGCACCTCTACATGTCCGAGCGCGTCGTGGTGAGCCCGTCGAGCGGCATCTTCAGCCCGCAGTCGTCCCTCCAGGCGCCGGGGACGGGGCTCTTGCCCGGGACCGACGGCGGCTCCGAGCCGGCCTCTGCGATCGACGTCGGCGAGCTCGTCGGTCGGGTCGGCGTCTCGGAGGTGCGGACGCCCTTCGCCGGTCAGGTGATCGGCTGGCTGGCGGCCGACGGCGAACGGGTCCAAGAAGGCCAGCCGCTCGTCTGGCTCCGCGTGCCTGACGCCCGCTGATGGCCGTCGTCCTCGTCACCGGCGGAACCCGCGGCATCGGAGCGGCCTGTGTCAGCTGGTTCCTGGCCAACGGGGACCAGGTCGCCACGACGTACCGGTCGGCCGAGCCGCCGGGGCCGCCTGCCGGGGCCGATCCCGAGCGCTTCCTGGCCGTGCGCTGCGACGTCCGCAACGCCGAAGAGGTCGAGTCGGCCTTCGCCTCCATTGAGGAACATTGGGGGCCGGTGCAGGTCCTCGTGGCCAACGCAGGCATCACCTCGGACTCGCTGATGCTGCGCATGAGCGACCAGTCCTTCCACGACGTGATCGACGCCAACCTGACCGGGTCGTTCCGGGTCGCGAAACGGGCCGTGGCCAAGATGCTTCGCCTGCACACCGGTCGCGTCGTCTTCATCTCCTCGGTCGGCGCCTTCGTGGGACTCCCCGGGCAGGCCAACTACGCCGCCTCCAAGGCCGGCCTGGTCGGCATGGCCCGGGCCATCGCCCGGGAGGTGGGCAGCCGGCAGATCACCGTCAACGTGGTGGCGCCCGGGTTGATCGACACCGACATGACAGCCGCGCTGGGCGCGGACAGGGTGGCCCTGATGGCCGGCCAGGTACCGCTCGGGCACGCCGGCCAGCCAGCCGACGTTGCAGCCGTGGTGGGCTTCCTGGCCTCCGACGCGGCGGCCTACGTGACCGGGGCGGTCGTCCCGGTCGACGGCGGCCTGGGTATGGGCCTGTAGCGTTCAGAGAACCGACGACAAAGGAGCTGATTGTGGACAGCGACGCAGCGTTCGAGAAGTTTCGCGAGTGCGCCGTGGAAGTGTTGCAGGTGCCGGCAGAGAAGATCACCAAGGAAGCCAAGTTCGCCGACGACCTGGACGCCGACAGCCTGGACCTGGTCGAACTCGTGATGGCACTTGAAGAGGCGTTCGACATCACCGTCGAGGAGACCGAGCTCGAGGACATCACCACCATCGGGCAGGCGTTCGACCTGATCTCCGCCAAGCTCTGATGCACATCGGGATCGGCGCCGAAGGCCCGATCCGGGGGCGGCGGGTCGCCGTCACCGGCCTGGGCGCGGTCACGTGTTGCGGCGTCGGCATCGACGCGCTGTGGGAAGGGTTGCTCCATCCCGCGGTCGTGGGTGGCGCCGTGCGTGACTACGAGCCCACCGACTGGTTCGGCCCGAAAGAGGTACGCCAACTCGATCGCTTCGCCCAGCTGTCGATGGTCTCGGCCGACCAGGCCGTCACCGCAGCCGGCGACCTGGCCGTCGACCCGGCCAAGGCCGGTGTCGTCTTCGCCACGGGCGTGGGCGGGTTCGAGACCTTGGCCACCCAGGTCGGCGTGTACAACGAGAAGGGACCTGACCGCGTCTCCCCGCGGCTCGTGCCGATGATGATGGCGAACGCCGGCGCGGCCGGCATCTCCATGCGCCTCGGCTGGCGCGGCCCATCCGAAGTCATCTGCACCGCGTGTGCGGCGGGGACCCACGCCATCGCCGCGGCCGCCCGACTGGTGGCCTCCGGCCGCTGCGACGTGGCCATCGGCGGCGGGTCGGAGGCCAGCATGCATCCGGTTGCGCTGGCCGCCTTCGCCAACATGACCGCACTGTCGACATCGGGTCACTCACGCCCCTTCGACATCCGGCGCGATGGCTTCGTCATGACCGAGGGCGCCGCGGCGCTGGTGCTCGAGGATTGGGATCGCGCCGTCGCCCGCGGGGCGACGATCTACGCCGAAATCGGCGGGGCGGCCAGCACCGCCGACGCGCACCACATCACGGCACCGGCCCCCGATGGCTCGGGCGCGGTCGCCTGCATGGAGCTGGCCTTGGCGGACGCCGCCATCGGGCCGTCCGACGTGGGGCACATCAACGCCCACGGGACGTCCACACCCCTGAACGATCTGGCCGAAGCGCGTGCCATCACCAAGGTGTTCGGGGAGCCCGGTCCGCTCGTCACCTCCACCAAGGGGGTGACCGGACACGGGCTGGCGGCAGCGGGTGCCATCGAGGCCGTGGCCGCCGTGCTGACCATCGCCCGTGCCACCATCCCACCGACGGCCGGCTATGCCGAGCCAGACCCCGAGATCACGATCCCGATCGTGCACGGCGAGCCCCGGCCCTGGGAGCCCACCGCCGTCCTGTCGAATTCCTTCGGCTTCGGTGGCCACAACGGCTGCCTCGTGCTGCTGCCCCCTGGCTGAGACCAGCCGGTAAGGTCGCACCTCCGCTGCCACCGGTGCAGCGACTCGTGAGGTTCGTCGATGGGAAGGCTGCAAACCTGGGGTGCCGCGGCGCGTCACTCCCGCAAGGCCCAGGTGACCGCGGCCGTCCTGGCATTGGCCCTGGTGGCAGGGGGCATCGTCCTGGTGACCCGCAGCGCTCCCCCGCCGTCTGTCCCGCCTCCGCCGCCCGTCCCCACCCGGGCCGTGGCCCTCGGCGATTCCGTCCCCTACGGGCATGGCCTGGCCAACCCCTATCTGACACCCCAGATCGGGCTCCCGGCCGCCGACGTCTCGCAGGGTCCCTCGACGCAGGCCTACCCGAGCCTGGTGGCCCGGAGCCTCGGGCTCACCATGTCGGTGCGGGCGACCAACTGCCACCTGACCGGCGACCAGCTCGCCATCAGTGGCGCCGTGGCCGACGGGGTCGACAACACCACCCGGGACGGGCAGTGCCCCGACCCGCCCCAACAGGCACGCAACCTGGCGGACGAGATTGCGGCCACGAACCTCGACAAGGACCCCGCGCGCCTCGTCCTCCTGCAGGACGGGGCCGACGACATCGACTTCAGCGCCTGCCTCGAGTACCAGCTGGCCCAAGTCCTCCACGTCGGCGTCGGGCTCGGCCACAGTTGCGTCGCCAACGGCGCCGTCACCCCCGCGATCGCCCGCGACCTGGCGAACGTCCGCCACAGCCTGACCAGCGCCATCGAGACCCTTTCGCCGCACACGTCGGCCATCGCCGTGCTCGACTACTACCAGCCGATCCCCGAGCCGTCGCAGCTCGCCGACGGCACGGCGACGTCCGGGCTCCACACGAACCTGGTCTGCAGCGGCCTCAAGCCGAACGCAGCGGGCACGTACGCCGCGGCGCAGGTCGTGCTGACCGCGCTGAACAAGGCCGTCGCCGGCGCGGTGGCCGACGCCCGCCTGCATCACGTCAAGAACGTCACCCTGGTGGACCTGACGAAGGCCTTCGACGGCCACGGCATCTGCACGGCAGATCCCTGGGCCTTCTCGGGGGAACTCGTGTCCGACACGACCCTGGCCACCGACGCCGAGCACGTTCTGGCGGCCAAGGCGTGTTCGGATACCACCGCCCTGCACGGGGCGGTGTCCTGTGCGGCTCTGACCGCGTCCGCCCTCGCGGCCGAGCGGAGCTTGCAGGACTACGTGTGGCGCGCCGCCCACCCGACGGCGGCGGGGCAACGGGCCATTGCGGCGCTGGTTGAGCACCAGCTCCGCGGTCGCGGCTAGTCGATGGCGTCGCGGAAGGACCCGATGAAGGCGGCGGCGCCGTCAGGCCCCTCGCCCTCGAGCAGGCGGCGCACCAGCGCCGAGCCCACCACCACGCCGTCCGCCACCTCGCACACCTTCGCCGCCTGATCCGGCGTCGACACGCCCACGCCGACACAGACCGGCATATCGGTGCAGCTCCGGATCCGTTCGACGACCTTGGCCACGTCGGACCCGAGGTCGACGCGTTCACCCGTGACACCCATGCGGGCCACGGCGTAGACGAAGCCGCGCGCCCGCCCGCAGATGCGTGCCACCCGATCGGGCGGAGAGGACGGCGCCACGAGCAGGACGGTGTCGATGCCCGCGGCATCGGCCTCAATGGCCCAGGGCGTGATCTCTTCGATCGGCAGGTCGGCGATGATCGCCCCGCTCACGCCGGCCTCCGCCATCGACCGGGCCATCCGCTTGTGCCCGGCCCGATAGACGAGGTTGTAGTAGGTCATGACCGCCACCGGGACCGGTGCCTCCGCCCGGGCGATGCCGTCGAGGACCTGGTCGGGCACGGTGCCCCGCGTGCAGCGCGCGCAGCGCCGCCTCCTGAATCACCGGCCCGTCCATCATCGGGTCAGAGAACGGGATGCCGACCTCGACCGCATCGGCCCCGGCCGCGATCACGGCGGCCAGCGACTGTGTCCAGTCGTCGGTCATGCCGCCCATGAGGTAGGGGATCAGCAGCTTGCGCCCTTGCTCACGGCGGGACCGGAGCTCCTTCTCGAGCTCAGGCATTGTTCCCCCGCCCGAAGATCTCGCGGACCTGGGCGACATCCTTGTCGCCGCGACCCGACAGCGTCACCAGCACGGTGGAACCGGCCGGCAGCGCCTTTGTCCCGGCGCTCCGCGCCACCCAGGCCACCGCGTGCGCCGACTCCAGAGCGGGAATGATCCCCTCGGTGTGGCTGAGGAGCCGGAAGGCGTCGAGCACCTCGGCGTCCGACGCCATGGAGTACTCGGCCCGCCCGATGGCCGCCAGGTGCGCGTGCTCGGGTCCCAGGCCGGGGTAGTCCAGCCCGGCCGAGATCGACTCGGCCTCCAGGATCTGCCCCGCCTCGTCCTGCAACAACCGGGAATGCATGCCGTGGAGCACGCCGGGAATGCCATTGGTGATCGCAGCCCCGCCGGCTGCCTCCACACCGACCAGGCGGGCCGGCGTGTCCACGAAGCCGGCGAACGTCCCGGCGGCATTGGAGCCGCCGCCGATGCACGCCACGACGACGTCGGGGGCCACACCGTCACCGAGCAATTCGCCGCACTGCACGCGTGCTTCGTCGCCGACGACCCGCTGCAGCTGGCGCACCATGTAGGGGAACGGGTGCGGCCCCATCACCGAACCGAGGCAGTAGTGCGTGGTGTCCACCGTGGCCACCCATTCGCGCATGGCCTCGTTGACGGCGTCCTTCAGCGTGCGGCTCCCCGAGGTCACCGTGCGGACCTCCGCGCCGAGCAACTCCATCCGGAACACGTTCAGCTCCTGGCGCTGCGTGTCGACCTCGCCCATGAAGACCGTGCACTCCAGCCCGAAGAGCGCGGCCGCGGTGGCCGACGCCACGCCGTGCTGGCCGGCCCCCGTCTCCGCGATCATGCGCGCCTTGCCCATCCGCTTCGTGAGGAGCGCCTGCCCCACCACGTTGTTGAGCTTGTGCGAGCCCGTGTGGGCCAGATCCTCCCGCTTCAGCAGGACCCGCACGCCCAGGCGCTCGGAGAGGCGCACGCACTCCGTGACCGGCGTGGGGCGGCCGCCGTAGTGCCGCAGGAGCCCGTCCAGCTCGGCCCGGAAGGCCGGGTCGTCCCAGGCGTCGTCGAACCACTTCTCGAGCTCGAGGCAGGCCGGCATCAGCGACTCGGGGACGAAGCGCCCGCCGAAGTCGCCGAAGCGGCCGTCCTCGCCCGGTCGGCTCATGAGGCTCTCGTCGCTCATGCGTCCCTCCAGTCGTAGGGCTCCTCAGCAGCCGGAGCGTCCAATGGGTCCCGCGCCGCAGTCGCGGCCTGGGCCTGGCGCGCGTTGGCGATGAAGCTGCGCAGGAGCAGCGGGTCCTTGCGGCCTGGCGCCGACTCGACGCCGCTCGCCACGTCCACCCCGCCCGGATGCAGATGGGCGACCGCCTGGGCCACGTTGTCCGGGCGCAGGCCGCCCGAGACGATCATCCGCTTCGGGTCGGTGACCCCCTCGGCCAGGCGCCAATCGAAGACCTGGCCCGACCCCGGGTTCTCGCCGTCGACCAGGAGGAAGTCAGCGCCGAATTCATCGAAGCGCATGATGGTGCGATCCCCGGCGGGAAACGCCTTGATCACCGTGTTGACGCGGGACCGCACCCACTTCGTCTCCTCCGCCGTCTCGTGCCCGTGCATCTGCGCCGCGCCCAGCCCGGCGACCCGGATGGTCTCGACGATGCGTTGCGGTGCCTCGTCGCGGAAGACGCCGACGGTGAGGACGTGCTCGGGCAGCCGCTTCGCGATGTCACCGGCGAGCTGCACCGAGACCTGCCGCGGCGAGGGGGCGAAAATGAAACCCACCGCCGACGCCCCGAGGCTCACCGCCAGCAGCGCATCGGCCTCCGACGTGATGCCGCAGATCTTGACGAACAGGTCGTCGCTCATCGGGTCCCGACGGCGTGCCCGACCAACTCTCGGAGCTGGGCCGGGCGGTCGTCCGCCCGCACCAGCGTCTCGCCGACGAGGATGGCGTCGTAGCCGGCCGCGGCCAGGCGGCGGGCGTCGTCGGCATTGCGGATGCCCGATTCGGCGACGGCGATCACGCCCGCCGGAATGCGAGAACCCAGCGCGCAGGCGCGCTCGTGGTCGACCTGGAACGTGCGCAGGTCGCGCTGGTTCACCCCGACCAGGCCGGTACCGACGTCCAGGGCGCGCGCCAACTCCTCCTCGTCGTGGACCTCGACCAACGCGGCGAGTCCGAGCTCGGCGGCCAGCGCCGCGCAGGACCGGAGTTCGGCATCCGACAGTGCGGCGGCGATCAGCAGGACGGCGTCGGCTCCCATGAGGCGCGCGTCGGCCACGTCGGCCTCCTGCACGGTGAAATCCTTGCGCAACACCGGCAGGCCGGAGGCCTGGCGGGCGGCAGCCAGGTCGGCGACGGAGCCGCCGAAGAAGTCGACGTCGGTCAGCACGGAGAGGCACGAGGCGCCCCCCGCGACGTAGTCCTTGGCCACCAGGTCGGCCTGGAGCCCAGGGTCGAGGTCGCCCTTGGACGGCGAACGCCGCTTGATCTCGGCGATGCACGAGAGGCCCGGACCGCCCAGGGCGCCGAGGAAGTCCCGGGGCGGAGGCATCCCGGCCGCCTGTTCGACCAGGTCGGGAAGGGCGCGGCCATCAGCCCGGGCGCGGGCCCGGTGGGCAGCAAGGATGTCCGCCAGGTAGGTGGGCATGACGCTTCAGCGTAGCGGCGCGCCCTTTCGCCCACGGTCCACTCCCCCGACTCCCCCGACGCGGGCCAGACCGGCGCCAATCCCGGGGTCAGTCGCGGATGCGGCCGAGGACCCGCTGCCGGCGCTGGCGCGCCTCGCGCGACAGTTCGCAGGCGGGCGTCGCACGCGGCCGATGGGTGGTGGTGGCGGCGCGCAGCATGTCGGAGAGTCCCGCGTAGACGACCTCGACGGTGAAGTCGTCGAGCTCGACGACGGCCACCTCGGTGCCGTCGTCCGCCAGTTGCACCACCCTGACCATCATTCAGCCAGGAGCTGGGCGGGCGGCTCGTCACTGCCGTGTCGTGCGATGGCGACGCAGTCCCCGTCGCGGAAGATCCAGCCGGCCTCGCGCCACGGGTTGAGGTCGGGCAGCGCCTCCCCACTCGGCGTGGTCACGTCTTCCGTGTCGTCGTCGCTGTTCCCCATGCCCAAAGGGTGCGCCCCCGGCGTCTCAGGTGCGGTGGGCGTCCGGTTGCAATCCCGGTGCTTGCGTGCACAACGTTCGGCTCCGTCCTGCGCCTGGTCAGCGAGCGAAGAGGTGCCAGCCTGCCCACATCCAGCCCAACACCAGGACGACGCGGAGGAACGGTCCCGTCGCCAGCCGGGCCAGGACCTCGGCGGGGCGGGCCAGCGACGACCCGGGCGCGTGCGAAAGGGCCCAGAGGGCGATCGTCGCCACACCCAGGAGCGCCCACACGGCGTAGGAGGGTGCGCTCGTGCTCACGATGCGCCTGCCCGCGGCACCCTCGCCGGGCTCGGAGCGCGGGATGGTCGGGCACGGCCCGCCGGCGCCCGTGACGGATGATGGCCGCACCCAGCGTCAGCCAGAGGAAGAACACCACGGCCTTGAGGACGTACTGGCGATCCACCGCATTGAGCATGGAGCTCTCTGTCGGATGGTCGGCCCGGCTGCCCCTGGCCGTGTACTCGAACAGTTCCCATGCGACCAGGACGGCGAACAGGACGACCCAGGCCCGCCACGGATGGCTGCGCTCCGGGGCCAACGTCAGTGGTCGGGGGCGGAGGGGCCACCGAATGACGACCAGGACCGCCAGGACGACGATCGGCACCCCAGTGAGCAGATTGGCCGCCGTGCTGAACGGCGTCGTCGTCGCCGCGACCAGGGCGTAGGCCGCCGCTGCCACCCCGACAACGGCGCGGAACGTGCGGTGCCCGATCCGGTGCCGGTGCCCGCCCGGCCGTTTCGCTGCGGGCACCGTCGCCGATCGCTGCTTTCAGCCTGGCACGGGGCCGGGGGGTCCGGTCAGTGGCAACAGGGCCGCCCGGGCCGGGCGCGAGCCGCCGACCCCGTCGCCCGTGCGCACCCGGAGCGGACCGGGGGCATCAACAGTGCGGTGCAGGTAGCCCAGGGCCACCCAGGCCCCGAGCTCGACGCTCCATGCAGCGGAGGTGATCGTCCCCACCACCTTGTCGTCGGCGGCCTTGTCACCCGCGGGTGCCTCCCCGCCGTGCAGCGTCATCCCGCGGGTCAGCGGCGCGTCCTCGCCCTGCGCGCCCACGATGCCGATGAGGCGGCGGGGCACGTTCGAGCCGCGGGAGTCGAGACGGGCCACGAGCTCCTGCCCCGTGTAGCAGCCCTTGGTGAAGCTCACCGTGCGCGCCACCAGACCGGCCTCGGCCGCGATGGTCTTGCCCGTGAGCTCCGTCCCCATGGCGGGGAGGCCCGACACGATGCGACAGGCCTCCACCGCTTCGGCGCCGCACGCCGTGATTCCCTCCGGGAGTGCGGCGGCGTCGGGCCCGAGCACCACGTCTGCCGGTCCGAGCAGGTCGACGCCGGTCCAGCCGTTCCACTCGAAAGGCAACGCCAGCACGCCGCGTTCGGCCAGCACCGTCAGCAGCCCTGCCGCGGCCTCGCCGACACCCGCGCCCCGCAGGGACAGGTCGCGCCAGTCCAGTGGCTCCAGCTCCACCTTCGAGCGCAGGAGGAAGCGGCGCAGGCGGGCGGCCACGGCCTCGCCGTAGCCCTTGTCCACATCGAGCACGAAGCCCTGCCCGTCGGTGCGGGTCGCACGCACCAGCGCGGAGAGCTTGCCGTCCGGCTCCAGCAGCAAGGAGTCCGCCGACGCGCCCACGGCCAGCGCGGCCACGTCCTGGCTCAGCTGGCCCTGCAGGTAGGCCTCGGCGTCGGGCCCGCGCACGGCCAGCACGTCGCGGCCGGAGCGGAAGGCGCCCGCACCGGTGCGCAGGGCCTCGGTCTCGGCGACGAGCGTGGTCGTCGTCACGGTGCCGGCCGGCGCCTGGCGCTGCGCCGCCGCGCTCATGCGCCGTGCCGCCGTCACCGCGACGAGCAGCGCGCCCGCTTTGTGCGCGCACTCTTCGTCCTCGCTCTGCGGGTCGCTGTCGGCGACGATGCCCGCGCCCGCCTGCACGCTCGCCCGGCCGTTGGGCGTGACCACCATGGTGCGGATGGCGATGGCCGTGTCGACGTTGCCCGAGAAGTCGATGTACCCGACGACGCCGCCGTAGATGCCGCGCTTGGTGGGTTCCAGCTCGTCGATGATCTCCATGGCGCGCACCTTCGGCGCGCCGGACAGCGTCCCGGCGGGCAGCGTGGCCCGGAGCACGTCGATCGGGCCCTTGCCCACGGCCAACTCGCCCGACACCTGCGACGTGATGTGCATGATGTGGCTGTAGCGCTCGATCGTCAGCAGCTCGTCGACCTTCTCGGTCCCGAAGCGGACGACGCGCCCCACGTCGTTGCGGGCCAGGTCCACCAGCATGATGTGCTCGGCGAGCTCCTTGGGGTCCTCGGCCAGCTCCCCCTCGAGGAGGCGGTCGTGCTGCTCGTTCTCCCCACGCGGCCGCGAGCCGGCGATCGGGCGCGAGATGACCGTGCCGTCACGCAGTCGGACCATCGGCTCGGGCGAGGCGCCGACGACGGTGACCTCCGGGAAGCGCAGGAAGTACATGTACGGGCTCGGGTTGAGCAGGCGCAGGGCCCGGTAGACGTCGTAGGGGTCGGCCTCGAGCGTCAGGTCGAAGCGTTGCGACAGCACCACCTGGAAGATGTCGCCGGCCCGGATGTACTCCTTGGCGGCGCCGATCGACGCCTTGTACGCCTCCGACGTGACCGTGCGGGTGGCCTCGGCCTTGGCCAGCCCGGGCGGCGGGGCAGCCACCATCGGGCGGGGGTCCGATCCGTCGCCCGGCCGCGCGCAGTCCGCGGCCAGCTCCTCCAGGCGGGCGCAGGCGGCCTCGTAGGCCGCCGTCACGGCCGCCGCGTCGAGCTGGCCGTCCGGTGCCTCGGGCACCACCACGTTGTCCACGAGGACGATGCGCTGGCGCCAGTGGTCGAAGGCGCAGAACTGGCCGATGACGACGAGCGCGGCGTCGGGATGGCCCAGGTCGTCGTCGGGCACGTTCGGCAGGCGCTCCACCTCGCGCACCACGTCGTAGCCGAGATACCCGACCAGCCCCCCGTGCAGCGGCGGCAGCCCCGCCAGCGACGGCGATCGGAAGCGCGCCACCATGTCCTCGACCGCGGCCAGAATGCCGTCGTCCGAGCTCTCGATGCCCAGCCGCCCCGCGGCCTCGACGCGCCGGCCGCGCGCCGTCAGCGTCGCCAGCGGGCGCCGGCCGACGAACGAGTAGCGGCCCCAGCGCTCGCCGCCCTCGACCGACTCGAAGAGGAAGCCGTCCCCCTCCCCCACGACGTTGGCGAAGCAGGTGACCGGAGTCAGGGTGTCGGCGACCACCTCGCACCAGACCGGCACGATGGTGTGCTCCTTGGCCAGTGCCGCGAACTCGGCCGGGTCGGGGCGGAAGCCCAGCGCGCCCGCCGACGGCGCGGCGCCCGAACCGCCTCCGGGGGTCACGGCGCGGGAACCCCCGGGCCGCTGCCGACCGTCCGGTAGAAGCAGGTCCGCTCCCCCGTGTGGCAGGCCCCGCGCCCGTGCTGGTCCACCAGGACGACGAGGGCGTCCCCGTCACAGTCCACGCGCACCTCGCGCACGTACTGGCGGTCGCCCGAGGTCTCGCCCTTCTGCCAGTACTCCTGGCGGCTCCGGCTGTAGAACCACGTGCGGCCGGTCTCCAGCGTGCGGCGCAGCGCCTCGGTGTCCATGTAGGCCACGGTCAGCACCGTCCCGTCCGCGGCATCCTGCACGACGGCCGGCACCAGGCCGCCGTCCTTGTCGAAGTCGACGAAGCGCGCCAGCTCCTCGTCGAACGTCAACGGGACGCCCTCGGGCACGGTGTTGGTGCCGGACGCGCTCACAGATACAGCCCCGTGCCGCTGTCGTTGCGGGGGGACGCGATGGCGTGGATGTCGCGCTCGCGCAGAATCACGTACTCCTCGCCGTGCACCTCGACCTCGAAGCGGTCCTCGGGGTTGAAGAGCACGGTGTCGCCGACCTTGACGGTGCGCACGTGCGGCCCGACCGCCACCGCCTCGGCCCAGGTCAGGCGGCGGCTGATCTGGGCGGTGGCCGGGATGAGGATGCCGGCGCGCGACCGCCGCTCCCCGTCGGTCTGCGAGATCTGCACCATCACGCGGTCGAAGAGCACCGAGATCGGCTGCTTGTCCTCGGTCACCTCGGGTTTCTCGGACTTCGCGCGGCTCAACCCGTCCTTCGTCGTCGACGTGGGCACACTGGCACGGTACCGCACGATTGCGCCCTCCCAGGTCAGGGGGCACGCCTCAGGCCGGGCGGACCGTGACCCCGTGCGCCGCCATGTAGGCCTTGGCCTCGCCGATGGTGAACTCGTGCCGGTGGAAGATCGAGGCCGCAAGGACGGCGTCGGCGCCGCCCTCCACCGCGCCGTCGACCAGGTCCTGCAGCTCGCCCACGCCCCCGGATGCCACCACGGGGATGTCGACGGCCCCGACGACGGCCTTGATCAGCGCCAGGTCGAAACCGTCCCGCGTCCCGTCGCGGTCCATGGAGGTGAGGAGGATCTCGCCGGCGCCGTTGGCCGCGCACTCGACGGCCCATGCCACCACGTCCCGGCCCACCGGTGTGCGCCCGCCGTGGGTGTGGACCTCCCACCCGCCGCCGTCGGGGCGCGCCCGGGCGTCGATGGCCACGACGGCGCACTGGCCGCCGAACTCGTCCGCGATGTCGCGCACCAGCTGCGGTCGTTCGACGGCTGCCGTGTTCACCGCGACCTTGTCCGCGCCGGCTCGGAGGAGGCGGCGTGCATCCTCCGCCACCCGGACCCCACCACCCACCGTCAAGGGGATGAAGACCTGCTCCGCGGTGCGCGCCACGACCGAGACCATGGTGTCGCGGCCGTCCGACGACGCGGTGATGTCGAGGAAGGTGACTTCGTCGGCGCCTTCGGCGTCGTAGCGGGCAGCCAGTTCGACGGGATCGCCCTCGTCGGTCAGGTCGACGAATTGCACGCCCTTGACCACACGGCCACCGGTGACGTCGAGGCAGGGGATCAGGCGGATGCTGCGCACGCGGCAACTCCCTCTGCGACGCTGAGCCGGCCCTCCACAATGGCCTTGCCCACAATGGCCCCGGCGAGCCGGCGGCCGCGGGCCGCCAGGCCGGCCAGAGCCACCAGGTCCTCGGCACCCGACACGCCGCCCGAGGCCACCACCGGCAGCGACGTGGTCTCCAGGAGGGTCTGCAGTCCCGCCAGGTCGGGGCCTTCGAGCATGCCGTCGCGGGCCACCGAGGTGGCGACGACGGCGCCGATGGGCTCCTGCTCCCAGACCTCGAGCAGCTCGGTCACGGCGAGCCCCGACCCGGCCAACCAACCCTGGGCCTGGGCCTCCGCCACCCCGTCGGCGCCGACGCGATAGTCGAGCCCGACGGCGACCCGGTTCGGCCAGCGGCGAGCACAGCGGCCCGCCATCGCCGGTTCCTCGAGCGCCGCGGTCCCCAGGACGACGCGGGCCACACCGGAGTCCAGCACCTCGTCGGCGTCATCCTCGGAGCGGATGCCCCCGCCGAACTCGACGCTGACCCCGGCCGCCGCGGCGAGCTGCACGATCCGGCTGAGGACGGCTCGCTCGTGCGGCACGCCGGTGCGGGCCGCGTCGAGATCGACCACGTGGATCCAGCGCGCGCCCCCGGCGATGTAGCTGGCGGCGAGCGCCGCCGGGTCGCCGTAGCGCTCCTCGCGCCCGAAGTCACCCTGGGTGAGCCGGACTGCGGTCCCGGCGCGCAGGTCGATGGCCGGCAGGAGCTCCACTACGCCGCTGCCCGGGCCGTGTCGACGAAGTTGGCCAGCAGCGCCAGCCCGGTCGTCCCCGACTTCTCGGGGTGGAACTGCGCGCCCCAGAGCGTGCCGCGTGCGGCCAGCGCCGCCACGTCGCCGCCGTAGTCGCAGACCGCCACCGTCTCGTCGCCCACCGGAGGGGCGAACGAGTGCACGAAATAGACCCATGGCCGCTCGCCCAGCCCACGGAGCGGCGCCGGCTGGCCCCCGCCCCGCACCTCGAGCGTGTTCCACTGCATCTGCGGGTGCTTGACCCCCGCGGGCAGCGGCGCCACCGTGCCGGGAAAGATGCCGAGGCCGGCCACGCCCGGGCTCTCGACCGAGCCTTCGTAGAGCAACTGGAACCCGACGCACACGCCGAAGAACGGCACCCCGTCCGTCACGGCGGCGCGGGCCGCGTCCTCGAGTCCGCTGTCACGCAGCGCCCGCGCACAGGCACCGAAGGCGCCGACGCCCGGGAGCACGACGGCGTCGGCCGCCGCCACGCTGGCGGCGTCGTCGACCAGGCGCGCCGCGGCACCCACGTGCTGCAGCGCCTTCTCGGCCGAGCGCAGGTTGCCGATGCCGTAATCGAGCACGGCAATGCGCGGCGCTCCCGTCACAGGCTCCCCTTGGTCGAGGGGATGCCACCCCCCTCCACGCGCACGGCGTCGCGCAGGCAACGGGCCACCCCCTTGAAGCTGGCCTCCAGCATGTGGTGCGTGTTCTTCCCCTCCAAGCGACGGATGTGCAACGTGAGGTTGGCGGCGGTGGCGAAGGCGCGCCAGAACTCCTCGGCCAGTTGCGGGTTGAAGGGCGGCGTGCCCAGCCCGGGCGTGTCCGGCGCGAAGTCGAGCGAGTAGGCCAGATAGGGACGGCCCGACAGGTCCAGAGCGACCTCAATGAGCGCCTCGTCGAGCGGGAGCAGCATGGAGGCGAACCGCCGCACGCCGGCCTTGTCCCCCAGCGCCTCGGCCAGGCAGGCGCCGAGCACAATACCGACGTCCTCCACCGTGTGGTGCGCGTCGACGTGGAGGTCTCCCTTGGCGTGGACCGTCAGGTCGAAGCCGCCGTGGCGGCCCAGCTGCTCGACCATGTGGTCGAAGAACGGCAGGCCCGTCGACACGTCGGTACGACCCGAGCCGTCGAGGACCAGCTCGGCCTCGATCGTCGTCTCCTTGGTGGTGCGGACGGTGCCGGCACGGCGTGCGTCGGTGGTCACAGGCTCTCCTTCAATGCGTGGAGGAAGCGGTCGTTCTCGTCTGCCGTCCCGATGGTGACGCGCAGGCAGCCGCGCAGACCCTCCCAGCTGGCGCAGTTGCGAATGAGGATGGAGTGGTCCAGCAGCGACTGCCAGACCTCGGACGCGTCGCGATCCCGGGGGCGGAACAGGATGAAGTTGGCGTCGGAGGGCCAGCTGTCCACCGGCAGGTCGCCCAGCGCGGCGGCCACTCTGCCCCGCTCCTCGGAGATGCGGGCCACCCGCGCCTCCATCTCGGGCACGTGGCGCAGCGCGACGAGCCCGGCGATCTGCGTCTGCGCGGACAGGTGATACGGCAGCACGACGGCCTCGCAGGCGGCGACGACGGCAGGATCGGCCACGAGGTAGCCCAGGCGGGCACCCGCCATGGCCCAGGTCTTGGAAAAGGTACGGGTCACGACGAGGCCCGGGTTTGCCGGCCCGCGCAGGGCGAGCGCCGACGAGGGGGAGAACTGGCCGTAGGCCTCGTCGACGATGACGAGGCCCGGCGCCGCGCCGACCACGGCGGCGACGGTCTCCGGCGGCTCCGCCCGGCCGGTCGGGTTGTTGGGCGAGCAGAGGAACGTGATGTCGGGCCGCCGCGCCTGCAGGAGTTCGAGCGCATCGCGGGTATCGATCAGGAAGTCGTCGTCGCGCGCGCCCTCGACGACCTCCGTGCCGGCGATCCGCGCGATGTGCGAGTGCAGCGCATAGGTCGGCTCGAACACCAGGGCACGCCGGCCCGGTCCGCCGAAGGCGAGGAGCAGCGACTGCAGCACCTCATTCGACCCGTTGGCGCAGAACACCTCGTCGGGCGTGACCGCGTGCAGGTCCGCCACGGCCTGCCGGAGCTCGGTGGCCGGCCGGTCGGGGTAGCGGTGGAAGGAGACGTCCCCCAGTGCGGCGAGGAACTCCTCGCGCCAGGCGTCAGGCGGTGCAAAGGGCGACTCGTTGGTGTTGAGGCGCACCTCGGCGTCGACCTGTGGCGAGTGGTAGCCCTCGGTCAACTGGAGGTCCGGGCGCACCGGCGGGACGGCGCTCATGGCGCGGTCGGTCCGCTGGGCTGGTCGCGGGCTTCGGGCGCGTCGGACCGTTGGGCGCGTCGGGCGCGTCGAGCGCGTCGAGCGCGTCGAGGCGACGCCGCACCGAGTCGGCGTGGGCCGGCAGGCCCTCGGTCTCGGCCAGGGTGACGACGTGCGGGCCCAGCACGCGCAGCGCGTCGGGCGACACCCGCACCGCGTGCACGTGCTTGCGGAAGTCGTCGGCCCGCAGCGCCGAGGCGAAGCGCGCCGTGCGGTTGGTGGGCAGCACATGGTTCGGACCGGCGATGTAGTCGCCCATGCTGGCGGGCGACCACGGCCCGATGAAGACGGCGCCGGCGTTCTGGACCTGGCCGAGCAGGGCCAGCCCATCGTCTTCGGGCACCATCAGCTGCAGGTGCTCGGGCGCGATGGCGTTGGACACCGCCAACGCCTCCTCGGGTCCGTCGACGAGGCAGATGATGCCGGCGGTGGCCAGCGTCGCCTCCAGGTCGGCCCGCCGGCTCGACGCGGCCACCATGCGGTCGACCTCGGCCGAGACCGCGGCGGCCAGCGTGCCGTCCCACGTCACCAGCCAGGCCAGCCCGTCGGGTCCGTGCTCGGCCTGCACCACGAGGTCGACCGCGGCGAAGGCCGGTGGGGTGTCCGGGCCGGCCACCACCACGATCTCAGAAGGCCCGGCGAAGGCCGACGCCACCCCCACAACCCCGGACAGCTGGCGCTTGGCCTCGGCGACGTAGGCGTTCCCCGGTCCAGCGATGACGTCGACCGCGGGCACGCTGCGCGTTCCGTAGGCCATGGCGGCGATGGCTTGCGCCCCGCCGATGCGGTACACCTCGTCCACTCCGGCGATGGCGGCGGCGCACAGTGTCGCCGTGTCGATCCTGCCGTCGGCGGCCGGGGGCACACACAGCGCGATGCTCCCCACACCGGCCACCCGGGCCGGCGCCGTGCACATGAGCACGGTTGACGGGTAGCGGGCGCGCCCGCCGGGCGCGTAGATGCCCGCCCGCTCCACGGCCCGGGTCAGGTGCCCGACGGTGACGCCGCCCTCTGTGTAGTCATCCGGCGGCTGCCCCTCGTGCGCGTGGTACGCCAAGATGCGCCCGAAGGCCACCTCGAGGGCCTGCCAGAGGGCGGGGTCGGCGTCGGCGCAGGCCTTCTCGATCTCCTCCGGCGGCACCCGCAGCCCATCGGACACGTCGACCTTGTCCAGCTCGGCCGCTGTACCGGATCAGGGCCTCATCGCCCTCGGCCCGGACGTGGCGCAGGATCGACGCCACCACGTCGTGGACGTCGGACCCGGGCGCCACCGGGCGCGGCAGGACCGCCTCGAACGGCGGCGCCGTGCCGCGCAGGTCCAGGGTACGGAGGGACATGAGGTCACAAGGCTACCGGTGGGCCTCGCTCGCACCTTCCCGCCTGCCGCCTCAGGCGTCCCGGAGGCTCCCGGCATCGGCCATCATCGTGGGATGACATCCGCCGCCGAGATCTCCTCCCTCTCCTCCACCCTGTCGGAACTGCACGGCCGGGTCACGGCTCTGGCGGAGAGCTCGCTGGCCAGCGGCGACGAGGACATGGCCCACGAGTTGATCGCCGTCGAGCGCGCCCTGGGCGGGGCGCTGCGCCGACTTCGGCGCTTCGAGCAAGGGCAGAACGCTCGCCGCGGTTGAGGGCTGCGGCGCGGGTGCGGCGGTGCGGCGTCGGCGGGTGCGGCGGTGCGACGGGTGCGGCGGCGGCGGGCGAGGCGCTACACCGCGTAGAGGACGAGCTCGTGACCGAGCAGCGATGCAGCCGTGCGGAGCACGGTCTGGCGCTGCGCCACCACGGCGCAGTTGCGCCGTTCGGCCACCTCGACCACCGCAACGACGCTGAGGTCCGAGGTGTCGCACCGGGCCGCGATCTCACCCGAACGGCGGGCGGCCTCCCCGCTGAAGGGCTCGACCTCCGTCCCCGCCAGCAACTCGCCGATGCGATCGCTGCGCGCCTCGGTCCGGTAGCCCTCGGCGACCGTCACGGCCGGGATCACCGGCACAATGCCATTGGAGAGCGCGGCGCGGTGCAGCGCCCACATCATGCGATCGCCCCGGGCCGCCGCGTGCAGTGCGCCCAGTCCGTAGACGAGGCCCTCCCGACGCGTCGCCGCGGTCACCGGCGCCGGACGCGCGAGGCCACTCCGGACACACCCGAACGCAGGCGGGCCAACAAGGCCTCGCCGGCCGCGAGCTCCTCCGCGCTCAGTGACCCGGTCTCGCCCTCCCAGGCGGCCACGCCCCGCAGTCCCTGGCGCACTCGCAGCTGTTTCTCAGCTGCGGAAGAGAGCCAGGCGCTGAAGGAGACCCCGTCCTGCTTCGCGGCCTCCTCGACGGAGGACGCCACCTCGTCATCGAGGGAGACGGAGCGCTTGGTGACCATGATTCGAGGGTAACACCTGAAGTAGCACCACCCCGCCCCGACCCTCTCACCTGCGCCGGAAACACCAATGCCGGCCCGAAGGCCGGCATTGGGCGAGTCGGCCGGGAGGCGGATCCCAGCACGGACTCTTTTGGAACCAGGTGGCGGGAACCGGTTCCAAAATCATGGTAGCTCCTGAGAACGGCGATTTCACCTTGAGTACAACGAATTGCCGAAATGGCGCGGAATGGTCTCGCTTGCGCCGATTACTGGACCGAAGGGCAGTAATCGGCCAAAGGGCATGCGCCGCAGCGGGGCTTTCGAGCAACACATGTGTTCCGCCCGTGCAGGATCACCCGGAGGCTGAAGGCCCCCCGTTCGGCCGCCGGGATGAACGAATTGAGCTCGTGCTCGACCTTGACGGCGTCCCGTTTGGCCGGCCCGACCAAGGCCTCCGTGAGGCGCAGCCGCTCGCTCACCCGCAACACGTGCGTGTCGACGGGCAGACCCGGGAGCCCGAACGCCACGCTGCGGACGACGTTGCCCGTCTTGCGGCCCA
Organism: uncultured Acidimicrobiaceae bacterium; assembly: GCA_963753115.1. Classification (GTDB taxonomy): domain Bacteria; phylum Actinomycetota; class Acidimicrobiia; order Acidimicrobiales; family RAAP-2; genus Bog-473. The sequence goes on along the minus strand of CAVWBB010000021.1, from coordinate 288,996 downwards.
CGCCCGGGATGGTGACCAGATCCTCGAGGCTGGTCGGCACCTCGCCCCCGAAGCGATCGGCAACGGCGGAGGCCATGCCGATCAGGCTGCGGGTCTTCGCCCGAAAGAACCCGGTGGACTTGACGAGCTCCTCCACTCGTTCGGGGTTGGCTGCAGCGAGCGACTCCGCATCGGGGTAGGCGGCGAAGAGTGCGGGCGTGACCATGTTGACGCGGGCGTCGGTGCTCTGGGCCGAGAGGATGGTGGCCGCCAACAACTGGAAGGGATCCTTGAAGTCCAGAGCGCACAGCTCGGCGGCCGTGCCGGGGTAGACCTCGGCCAGGCGCTCGACGGTCAGGCGGGCCCGGCCCTTCGCTGTCCTGGGCTTCGCCACCGGTTCACGGTACCGGGTTACGTTGGCCGCAGTGGACGGTGTGGACATGACGGTGGTCGCACTGCGGGAGTTGCCCGCACCCGATGGCGTCTCGCTGCGCGCGCTCTTGGACCGGGCGGCTGCGGCGCGCCGGCACCCTGCGCTCCCCGAACCGCAGCTGCTGGCCGCCACCCATCACGGCGAGGCGCCAGCAGGCGAACGCATCGTCCTCGCCCGCGACGGCGATGGCAAGGAGCTCGCTGGGTGTGCGGTCCTGTCCCAGGCCCGTGACGGCTCGACGGTGCTGCACCTTGCCGTCGACCCCGCGCAGGCAGGATCCGGGCTTGAGACGGCATTGCTGCGCCGGGCGGTGCAGGAGGTGCCGGCGGGGTCGCCCGTCCACCTGTGGGTCATGCAGGCCACCCCCGCCGACGACGACCGGGCCGCCGCCGAGGGATTCGTCTCCGAGCGGGACCTGCTCCAGATGCGGGTCCCGCTGCCGCTCGCTGCCGACGTCGTGACGGCGACCCGCCCCTTGGTGACGCGGGCCTTCGTCCCCGGCCGCGACGAGGAGGCATGGGTCGAGACCAACAATCGGGCCTTTGCCAACCACCCCGAGCAGGGTGGCTGGACCGTCGCGCAGTTGCACGAACGCATGGCCGCCGACTGGGTCGACCTCGACGGCTTCCTGGTGGCCGACGATCCCGACGGCCCGGGACTCATCGGGGCCTGTTGGACGAAGATCCACCGCGCCGCAGAGCCGGTCCTGGGTGAGATCTACGTCATCGACGTCGACCCCCGGCACCACGGCCACGGCTGGGGCCGCTCGCTGACGGTGGCGGGGCTGGTGTACCTCGCCGGCCGGGGCATCACGGTCGGCATGCTCTACACCGACGCCGACAACGTGGCGGCGGTCGCCCTCTACCGCTCACTCGGGTTCACGGTCGATCACATCGACCGTTCCTACCGGCGCGCGCCGCTCAGCTGACGCCGGTCCCGATGGCCTTGCCCACCCCGAAGGTGACGCCGGCGGCCACGACGGTCACCGCCAATTGCCGCAGGGCCGACACGACCGCGGACCGCTCGGTGTAGCGGGCCAGCACGACGCCCACCGCGAGCGACGCCACCGCCGACAGCACGACGGAGAGGACGATGGCCGTGGTGCCCGCGGTGAAGAGCCAGGGCGCCAGGGGAATGAAGGCGCCGATGGCGAACGTGACGAAGGAGGCGGCGGCCGCCTGCCACGGCGAGCCCAGGCCCTGCGTCGTGATCCCGAGCTCCTCCCGGGCGTGCGTCTCGAGCGCGAGCTCGGGGTCCTGCATGACCTCGTTCACCATGTCCGTGGCGACAACGGGGTCGATGCCCCGGCGCACGTACATGCCGCGCAGCTCGGCCGCCTCGCCCTCCGGGCTGTGCCTGAGCGAGCGGCGCTCGACCTCCAGCTCGCGCTCCATGAGCTCGCGCTGGGCAGTCATGGAGACATATTCGCCGGCCGCCATGGAGAAGGAGCCGGCGATCAGTCCGGCCACCCCCGCCAGGCGCACGATCGAGCCACCAGGGTTGGCCCCGGCCATGCCGAGGACCAGGGAGACGTTGGTCACCAGGCCGTCGCTCACCCCGAAGACGGCCGCCCGGGCCCCGCCACCGCGGAGGTCCCGGTGCTGATGGGGCGGCGTCGTATCGTGCTCGTGCACTGAGCTCACCTGGGTCAGCGTAGTGAGGTGCCCCCACGCGGGTAGCGTCCTGCAGCGGAATCAGACCCTGACCAGCGAGGAGCGCTTCATGATCACCGTCATCGATGGCGTCGACGGCTTCCACGAGCTCGTCGGCAAGGAGCTCGGCTATTCGGAGTGGCAGCCGGTGACCCAAGAGCGGGTGAACCTCTTCGCCGACGCCACCGACGACCATCAATGGATCCACGTCGATCCCGAGCGGGCCAAGAGCGGTCCTTTCGGCGTGGCCATCGCGCACGGCTACCTGACGCTCTCGCTGGCCCCCGTGCTCCTGAACAAGGTCATCCGGGTCGACAACACGAAGTTCGGCGTCAACTACGGCTGCAACAAGGTGCGCTTCCCCTCCCCCGTGCCGGTCGGTTCGGAGCTGCGCATGGGCGTGACCATCGCCGCGGTCGACGACACGGACGGAGGCGTGCAGGTCACCTACGACCTCGTGATGGAGGTCAAGGACGCGCCCAAGCCCGCCTGCGTGGCCCAAGTCGTCTACCGCTACTACCGCTGACGCTGACGCTGACGCTGACGCCAACACCGACGGACGCCGTGGCGCGAGGCCGGGCCGGATCACCGCCACCGCTGCCCACCGGGGACGAGAAGACGGCGCGCGTGCGCGCCATGTTCGACACCATCGCGCCGCGCTACGACCTCATCAACCGCCTCATGACCTTCGGGCTCGATCAGTCCTGGCGACGCGGTACCGTCGCCGCGCTGGCGCTGCCCGAGGGCTCCCGCGTCCTCGACCTGGCCTGTGGCACCGGGGACCTCTCGCGTCTGGCGTTGCGGCACGGCTACCGCGTGGTCGGTGCCGACCTCAGCGCGGGCATGCTCGGCGCCAACGGGGCGGCGACGCCGCTCGTCGAGGCGGACGGCAGCCGGCTCCCCTTCGTCGACGGGGCATTCGACGGGCTCGTCTGCGGCTACGCGTTGCGCAACTTCACCGACCTGGCCGCCACCCTGGCCGAGTCGGCCCGTGTGTTGCGGCCCGGAGGGCGCCTCGCCGTGCTGGAGGTCGACACCCCGACCGCTCCGCTGTGGCGCGCCGGCTACGACCTCTGGTTCACCAAGGCCGTTCCCGCCCTGGGCGGGGCCTTGTCCGACAAGGAGGCCTACAGCTACCTGCCCCAATCGGTGGCCTACCTGCCCCCCACCCCGGTCCTGCGCACCATGCTGCGCGAGGCCGGCTTCTCCGCCGTGGGGATCCGTCCGCTGGCCGGCGGCCTGAGCCAGATGGTGGTGGCCACTCGCGCCGGCACGCCGTGACCGTCCACGAGACGGGCGTGACGGGCGTGACGGGCGTGGCGTGGCGGGTGTGGCGGGCGTGGCCGACGGAGGGCTGCATGCCCGCACCGTCCCGCTCGAGTACGGGCCCGACGCCCTGGAGTTCGACGGGAGCCCGACCGTGCTGTTCGACCGCCCGGGGCTGACGCTCGTCGGCTGGGGCACGGCCCAGCTGGTGGAGGCCACCGAGGCCGCGGCCGCCCTGGCGGCCATCCCCTGCGACGACAAGGTCGACACCCTGGGTTCGGGCCCGGTGGCGCTGGGCGCGCTTCCGTTTACGGACGCGTTCGGTGGTTCTCTCGTCATCCCGCGCTTCACCCTGGGCACGTCGCGGGACGCCGACGGCGTGACCCGGCGCTGGGCCACCGCGGTCGGGCCGGCTGACACGCCACTGCCCGACACCGACGAGCTCTTCGACGCGGTCCTCTGGCAGTACGGCCAGACGCCCGCCTCCGAAGGAGGCGGCGCCAAGGGCACCGGCGCCGCCCCGGTGGTGACCAGCGCCATGAACACGGCCGAGTACGCCGCCATGGTCGCCGCCGCCGTCGCCGCCATGGGCGCGCCCGGGGCCACCCTGCGCAAGGTCGTCCTGTCGCGCCCGGTCGACGTCCGGCTGGCGGGGCCGCTCCAGCTGTCCGCCGTCCTCCGCCGGCTGCGCGCGGGCGAGCCCAACTGCACCATCTTCTCCATGCCCGTCCCCGACGGCTCCTTCTTCGGCGCCAGCCCCGAGCTGTTGGTGGCCCGCCACGGCCCGCGGGTGTCGTGCTTTCCGCTGGCCGGCACCATCGCGCGGGGCGACACCGCCCGCTCCGACGCCGACGCCCAACGCGACCTGGCCCGGTCGGCCAAGAACCGCCAGGAGCACCGCTACGTGGTCGACGAGATCGCCGCCACCCTCGCCCCTTTCTGCACGGATCTGTCGGTACCCGAGGAGCCCTCGCTGGTCGCCTTCCGCTCCGTGGCGCACCTCGGGACGCGGATCGAGGGTGGGCTCGCCGGGCCGACGGGCGTGCTCGAGCTGCTGGAGCGGCTCCACCCCACCCCGGCCGTCGGCGGCACGCCGCGTCCCGAGGCGCTGGCCTTCATCGCCGCCCACGAGGCCGGTGGGCGCGGCTACTGGGCCGGTCCGGTCGGATGGGCCGGCGCGAATGGCGACGGGGAGTGGATGATCGGCATCCGCAGCGCCCGCCTCGACGGCGACGGGGTGTCGGTCACCCTGCGGGCTGGCTCGGGCATCGTGGCCGACTCCGAGGCCGAGGCCGAGGCGGCGGAGACGAACGTGAAGTTGGCGACCGTCCTCGATGCCGTGGTGCCCGGGGTGTCAGCGCAGCTGCGGTGAGCGGGGCGGCAGCGCCTCTTCTGGAGCGGGAGCTGGGGCAGGACCCCTTGTGGGAGCAACCGGCCAGGAGGCCGGACTCCCGGCGCCATCGGCCGAGGCCAGCGGGATCTTGACCATCAGGGTCGCCCCGCCCCGCGGGGTCGAAACCACCTCGGCCGTCCCGTGCAGCGCCTCGGCGATCGCCCGCACGATCGCGAGCCCCAGTCCGGTCCCCGAGGCCGAGCGCGAGGGATCCCCCTGGTAGAAGCGGTCGAAGACCCGGCTGGCCACGCCGGGCGGGATGCCCGGGCCGTTGTCCGACACCTTGATGTAGCCCATCTGCTGGGCCACACCGGTCGACACGGTGACATCGGTGCCGGGCGGTGTGTGGGCCATGGCGTTGCGCACCAGGTTGTGCGCCACCTGGGCCAGCCGCTCGGCGTCGCCGGTCACCACCACCGGCCGGCCCGGCGCCAGCGTGAGGTGGTGGGCGTGCGGCACCGCGTTGGAGTCGCCCACCGCGTCGGCGCAGATGCGGTGCAGATCGACCGGTTCCGCCCGGAGCGGTCGGCCCCGGTCAAGCTCGGCGAGCAGCAACAGATCCTCGACCAGGCCGCCCATCCGGGTGGCCTCCTCCTCAATGCGCTTCAACGCCTTGTGCCGCCCGGCCTCGTCGGAGAAGCCACCGCGCCCGAGCAGCTCTGCGTAGCCCCGGATGGACGTGAGCGGCGTGCGCAGCTCGTGCGAGGCGTCGGCCACGAACTGGCGCAACCGCTCCTCGGAGGCCGACTTCTCGTCGAACGCCACCTCAATCTGGCTCAGCATCTGGTTCAGGGCCGAGCCGAGGCGGCCGATCTCGGTGCCCGGGCGTCCTTCGGGGACACGGCGGGTCAGGTCGCCCGAGGCGATGGCGTCGGCCGTGGCCGCCATCTGGCGCAGCGGGCGGAGCCCCCGGCGCACGACGACGAGGACCAGGACACCCATGGCCAGCAGCACGGCCAGGCTGGCGGTCAGCTCCACCTTGCGCAACGAGGCGAGCGTGTCGTTGGTCGGGTTCAGCGACAGCGAGGTGATCAGCGTGCCCTGGGGCACCGTGACGGCGACGGTCCGGTAGGCGCCGTCGGGGTCACCCTTGCTCCCCAGCACCACGGCGTCGGGGTCGGGGTGGAAGGTCCCGGCGAACCGGCCGACGCGCACGTGGCGCTGAATGTCGGGCACCTGCTGCACCGGGATGCCCTTGGTCAGGATCGGCGACGGGTCGGGTCGGGTGGCCGACCCCGAGGGGCGGGTGAACATGACCTTCCCGTTGCGGTTCAGCAGGATCACGTAGACGTCGGAGGAGATGCGGCGCGACAGGTCGGCCTGGGTGATCGGGACACCGCGCTCGGCGGCGTAGTTGAGGTAGTTGAACCCCAGCGACTCGCTCTGGGCCAGCGTGTTGTCGGCCTGGCCGTAGAGGAAGGAGCGGACCGAGGCGTAGGTCACCACGTCGGCCACCGCCAGGCCGATGACGAGCAGCAACGCCACGACGGCGACGAGCCGCTTCTGGAGGCTCATCCGTCCCGGGGCAGGCGGAGGGTGTAGCCGACGCGTCGGATCGTGTGGATGAGCGCGGGCTCGCGGTCATCGATCTTCTTGCGCAAGTAGCTGATGTAGGTCTCCACGATGTTGGGATCGCCGTGGAAGTCGAAGCCCCAGACGTTGTCGAGGAGCTCGGACTTGGAGATGACACGGCGGGCGTTCTCGAGGAGGTAGCGCAGGAGGTTGAACTCCGTCGCCGTCAGCTCGATGGTCAGCTCGTCGCGCCAGACCTCGTGGGTGTCGACGTTCATGGCGAGATCGGCGAACTGCAAGGTGGAGGTGTCGGCGGCGGCCATCTCGCCGGCTCGGCGGAGGATGGCCCCGACCCGCGCCATGAGCTCTTCCACGCTGAAGGGCTTGGTGACGTAGTCGTCGCCCATGCTGAGGCCTTCGACCTTGTCCTCGGTCGTGTCGCGCGCCGTCAGGAACACGATGGGCATCTGCTCGCCCTGGTTGCGCAGGCGGCGGCACACCTCGTTGCCGTCGAAGTCGGGCAACATGACGTCGAGCATGACGAGATGCGGCCGGAACGAGCGCACCTGCTCGAGCGCCTCGGCGCCGGTCGCCGCCACACCGACCTGGTAACCCTCGAAGGTCAGCGCGGCGGACAGGAGGTCGGCGATGTTCGGCTCGTCGTCGACGACGAGGATGCGGGCGGCCGGGGCCTCGACCGTCACGCCGATCCCACCGGGTTCTCGGCACGGGGCTGGCCCGTCGGCGTGGGGCCGACCGACGCCGGCGCCGCAGCGGCACCCGTTGACCGCGGCCGTGCCCGCGCCCGTGCCCGTGCCGGCCATGCCCGTGCCCGTGCCCGTGCGGTTGTTCTTGCCGCGCCGCACCCCGTGGACGATCCGTCCCAGGCCCCACCACGTCACCAGTCCGAGCGCCTCGACCACGATGACGGAGGACATCTTGGACTCGCCGGCCTCGCGGTCGACGAAGCTGATCGGCACCTCGGTGATGCGCGCGCCCTGTTGGCGCGCCCGGTACGTCATCTCGATCTGGAAGCCGTACCCCTCGGCGCGGATCCGCTGCAGGTCGATCCGGCGCAAGATCTCGGCCGAGTACGCGCGGAACCCCGCCGTCGAATCGGCGACACCGAGACCGAGCACGGCCGACGCATAGCTGTTGCCGCCGCGCGACAGGAGATGGCGGTGCCACGCCCAGTTGGGGATGGTGCCCCCCTCCACGTAGCGCGAGCCGATCGACACGTCGAAGCCGTTGTCGAGCGGCGCCACCAACCCGGGGAGCGCGGCGGGGTCGTGCGAGAAATCGGCGTCGATCTCGACGAACACGTCGTAGCCGCGTTCGAGGCCCCAGCCGAAACCGGCCCGGTAGGCGCTGCCGAGCCCGGACTTGGAGGTGCGGGAGAGCAGGTGGACGTCGGGCAGCTCGGCGGCGACGCCCTTCACGAGGTCGGCCGTGCCATCGGGGCTTCCGTCGTCGACCACCAGCACGCCGGCACCGGGCAAGCACTCGTGGATCCGGTGCAGGATCCGCTCAATGTTCTCCGACTCGTTGTAGGTCGGGATGACCACCAGCGGTCGCATGCAGGCATTCTAGGGGAGGTTGCCGCCCCGGCCCCTTCACCGGCCCGCGTGGCGGCCGGGCCTGGTTCCGCCGCTGACCTGCCCCGACGCCCTGCGGCCGCCGGGGTGCATCCCCGGGCGCAGCAGAAGTTGTTCAGATGTCGACCGGATCCGGGGCGGGCGACGTTCCGAGTTCCGAGGGGTCCACGTCGCCCTCGGGACCACGCCGGAGCTCCCGGACGATGACCTGGATCGCCCCGCCGACCGGGATGCCCACCAGCGCGCCGACGAACGTGCCCAGCCCGCCGGCGACCCGCCCGCCCAACGTGGCCCCGACCAAGACGGCGATCAGGACCCAGAAGGGGTTGAGCTGCACGGTCTTGCTCATGATGATCGGGTTGAGGATGTGGTTCTCGAGCTGCTGGTAGACGATGAAGACGATCAGCATGGTGATGCCGGCGGGGACCGAGTGGATGGCGGCGATGATGACGACGGGGAAGCCGGCGAGCAGGCCGCCCACGAGGGGGAGCAGGTCGACCAGGGCGACGAAGACGCCCAGGAGCAGCGCGAAGGGCACGCCGAGGATCTCGAGGGTGACGCCCACAATGATGCCGGCGATGACCGACGTCGCCCCGTTGCCCAACATGTAGCCCGTCACCGAGCGCATCGACTCGTCGACGACCCGGTGCAGGCGGTCGGCGGTGCTGGGCTGGAACAGCCCGAGGAAGCCCCGCCACATGCGGGGGGCTTCCAGCATGGTGAACAAGGTCAGGATTCCGATGGTCACGATGGTGATGAGGGTCGAGAGCGCCGCGGCGCCGACGGAGAGCGCCGTCGCCGGCTTGAGCACCTTGGTGATCTGCGTGGTGAGCTTGCTCGAGCCCTCCGACAGGTACTTCTGCAGGTGCAGGCGGTAGACCAGGCGGCCGAGCGGCCCGCGTCCCTTCTTGGCCTCGCGGACCAGATCCGGCACCTGATGTCCGAAGTGGACCGCGGCCGTGACCAGCGGCTCGGTGAACAGGTACACCAGCCCGATGAAGACGAGCAAGCCGATGAAGAAGACGGTCAACGTGGCGCCGCCATGGCTCATCCCGCGCCGGCGCAGGAAGCGCGTGGCCGGCGTCAGGAGGAGCGTGATGAAGAACGCGATGATCGCGTAGACGATGATGTTGCGGAGGACCCAGAGGCCGAGGATGAGCGCGGCGTTGAGGTCGAGCAGCAGAATGACCGTGACGACCGAGACCACGATCGTCCCCAGCGGGATGCCGCGCCGATCGGCGCTCCCCGAGAATTTTGAACGCCACGTCTCGTGGGCATCCGGGGGCATGGCGCCCAGCTTGGCAGCTGAGGAGTCGCGAAAGGCGGTTCTTCGGATGGCCCACGTGCAAGCATGAAGGTCCGATGGTTCAGGACGAGCAGGGGGACGACGCGTCGCAGCCGCAGACGCCCCGGGACCAGCCCGCGCCATCGCCGCACACCGGACCCGCAGCGGCCGGCTCGACCGAACCCGCAGTGGGCAGCTCGAACGAACCCGCAGCGAGCAACCCGCAAGCCCCGCAACCCCGGGTCCGCAGGAGGTTCCTGCCGCGCAACGTGAAGATCGCGCTGATGGTGCTGCTGCTCTTCTTCATCGGCGAGTACATCCTCCTCCCCGAATTCGCCAGTGCCCGGCGCGAGGCGCACCAACTCACTCAGCTGAATCTCATCTGGTTGATCCTCGGCGCGCTGTTGGAAGTGGCGGCACTGGTGGCCTACACGCAGCTGACCCATACCGTCCTGTCCCCCGGCGCACCCGACCGCTGGCGCCTGTTCCGGATCAACATGTGGGCGCTCGCCATCAGCCACACGCTGCCGGGTGGCCAGGTCCCGGGAACCGCCGCCAGCTACAAGCTGCTCACCGACGCCGAGGTCTCGGGCAGCACCGCCGCCTTCGGGCTGGCCACCCAGGGCATCGGTTCCGCCGTGGTGCTCAACGTCATCTTCTGGCTGTCCCTGCTGATCTCCATCCCCTTGCAGGGCTACAACCCGCTCTACGGTTTCGCCGCCATTCTGGGCGTGCTCTTCCTGGCCATCTTCGCCGGCGTCGTCTTCTTCCTGACCCGGGGCGAGAGGCACGCCAGCATCTTCGTGACAAAGGTGGCGAACCGGCTGCCCTTCGTGCGGGCCGAGACCGTGACGTCGCTGGTCCAGAAGGTGGCGGACCGCATGAAGATCCTCTTCACCAACGCACAGCTGCTCTGGAAAGCCGGTGGCTGGGCGGCGGCCAACTGGCTGCTCGACTGCTCCTCGCTCTACGTGTTCCTGCTCGCCTTCGGCGCCCACGTCTCGCCGATCGACGTCCTCGTGGCGTACGGACTCGCCAACATCTTGGCCGTCATCCCGATCACGCCGAGCGGCCTGGGCGTCGTCGAGATCACGATCATCGCCGTGCTGAAGGGCTTCGGCGTCCCGGGCGACGTGGCCGCCGCCGGCGTGCTGAGCTGGCGCCTGGTGAACTTCTGGCTGCCCATCCCCTTCGGCGGTGCGTCCTACCTGTCGCTGCGCTTCGGGCACCCCAGGACGGCGCAGGCCAAGGCGCTCCCGTCCTGACGCTCTCCCCGACCCTCTCCCGCTGATGCGCGCCGGACAACCATCGCTCACCGATCGTTGGGTCGCGGCGCAACGCCTCCGCCTGGAGGCCACGCGCCCGTCCACTCCCGGGGGCGACGTTGCGGCGGAGCACCGCCTCTACCGCGCCATCGCAGGCGGCGCCGCGCCGGTCGGCCGTTCGTCGGTCCTGGCGCTGCGCACCCAGGTGGTGGACGCCGAGGTGGCACGCGCCATCGGGCGCGGCACGACCCAGATCGTCCTTCTCGGCGCGGGCTACGACGGCCGGGCGCTGCGCTTCGGCGGCGGGACGGCCCGCTGGTTCGAGGTGGATCGGCCGGCAACGCTCGAGGACAAACGGCGCCGACTGGCCGAGCTCGGCTGTGTGCCCGGAGGGGTCACGAGCGTCGCGCTCGAGCTGCCCGACCGGTCCGCAGACGAGATCGACGCCGCACTGGGTGCGGCCGGCCACGACGCCGGCGCGGCCTCGCTGTTCGTGTGCGACGGCCTGTTCGACGCGCTCACGCTCGCGACGACGGCGTCCCTGTGCGACGCGTTGCGGGCGCGGGCAGCCACGGGCAGCGTGCTGGTGGCCACCTTCTCGGTGGCGCCCGAGGCCGGCGCCCCGGTGCGCGCCCTCCGCGCCGCCTCCGCGCTCCTGCGCCACGCCACCGACGAGCCGCGGCCCAACGAGTTCCGTCCCGGCGACCCCGAGAAGCTCATGGTCGTCACCGGCTGGCGGGTGACGCACACCGAGTCGTCGGCCGAGCGCCGGCTCGACCCGGGCGCCCACACGCTCCTCGTCGTGTGCGAGCCGGACGCCGCTCGCGGCGTGTGAGCGGGGTCGAAGCCTGAACGGTCTGAACTGACTGGACTGATCTGAACTGACTGACGGACTGAACCCGTCTGAACTGGCGGAAGTGGCTGAACGCTGAACCGCTCAGGACCCGGCGCCGCTCGGCGCCATCGTCCGCCGGCCCAGGCGCACGGGGCGTTCCACGTAGGAACGCCCGACCCGGACGGCCGTCCCGAGCAGCAGGACGATGAAGACCAGCACGTAGGCATCGCCCACTGGCGACAGCCACCCCCTCCCGGCGAACTGGACGGCAGGCCCGTGCGGCACCCACCAGTAGGGCGCCGCCCACAGGAGCACGGCCGTCCCCAGCGCGTACCACTCGCCGTAGCGCGGCCGGTCCTCGGCCAACGCCAGCCACGCCACGAGCAACACCATCCAAATGAAGTGGTGCGACCATGAGACGGGGCTGGCCAGCGACTCGGTCGCCTCCACCACCAGGAGCCCGAGGACGGGCGAGGACCGGCGGTAGGCGCCGGCGGCGAGCACGAGCCCGACCACGCCGACGCTGACCACCATCACGAACGTGGTCGGCGTGCTCACGGTGTGGCCCAGCATGCGCTCGGTCGCGCCGAGGAGGCCCTGGTTCCCGATCCACGAGAGCATCCCGGCCCGCTCGGGGTCACGGATGTAGTGGGTCCAATAGGACCACGAGGTCGAGGCGTTGAACGCGGTCGCCAGCAACGCGGCGCCGGCGAAGGCGGCAATGGCCCGCATGCCGGAGCGGCTCTGGCGGGTGAGGAAGAGGTACGGGATCAAGATGATCGGCGTCACCTTGATGGCCGCCGCCAGCCCGACGAGGATCCCGCGGGGGATCGGCAGATCCAAGGTGAGGTCGGCCACGATCATGAGCGCCAGAATGATGTTGACCTGCCCGAGCAGGAAGGTCTGGCGCACCGGGTCGAACAGCAGCACCGGCAGCACGAGAGCGAGTCCCCACCACAGGATGGTCCGCTTGTCGAGGGCGGCGCACACGGCGCGCAGGCTGACGACGATGATCCCGAAGAGCGCGGCCAGGTTGACCCAGGAGAAGAGGACCTCGGTGGCGCGCAGCGGGAAGTGGGCGAAGGGAGCAAAGAGCAGGGCCGAGAACGGCGGGTAGGTGAAGCCGAGGTGGTCCGTGGGGTAGGTGACGGTGAACAGGTCGTTCGAGGACGCGTGCGCCCCGCCCAACAGGTAGGTGCTGAGGTCGAGCTGCTGGTGGAAGATGGCCAGGACGGTCGCCCCGACGAACGCCACCGCGGCCGACGCGGCCGGCCAGCCCCAGCCGCGGTCCGCGGCGACCGCGCCCAAGCGCAGTGCCAGCGCGTCCCGTCCCACGGCGCGCGAACTCATCGGCGACCGCCGACGACGTTGCACCTGCACCTCCAGGTCTGTGCCCCGATCATGCCCCGACGATGCCCGCGCCCCGCTAGGCGGAAGCGGGAGGCTTGGTCTCGTCGCCCTCGCCGACGCGGAGGTCCGTGTCGAGGCGGCGGCGGGCCCGCTCCCGGGCCAGCTCCTTCAGCCGCTCCTGCGAGCTCACCCCGTGGCGGTTGGGGACACGGCGCCAGCGCCGGTCCGAGCCCAACGCCCATGCGTTGGTCTCGTCGGCGAAGACGAGGTCCAGCACCTCGAAGAGCCGCGACTGCAGCTCGGGGTCGTGCACCGGGACGACGACCTCAATGCGGCGGTCGAGGTTGCGGCCCATGAGGTCGGCCGAGCCGATGAAGATCTTGAGCGGCAGACCGGGTCCGGCCGCCGGGTCGGCGGGGGCGCCGCCGAAGCGGTAGATCCTCGAATGCTCGAGGAAGCTGCCCACGATCGAACGGACGCGGATGCGCTCGGACAGCTCGGGGATGCCGGGACGCAGCCGGCACAGGCCGCGCACGGCGAGGTCGATCTCGACGCCGGCGCCCGAGGCCCGGTAGAGCGCGTCGATCATGGCGGCATCGGTCAGGCCGTTGAGCTTCAGGACGATGCGGCCCGCCGGTCCCGCCGCCGCCTGCTCCTCGATCATGGCCATGATCCGCTTGCGCACCGTCACCGGCGACACGAGGATCTGCTCGTAGTCGGCGTGGCGCGAGAAGCCGGTGAGGTAGTTGAAGAGCTCGCCCACGTCGGCGCCGATGGCGGGGTCCGACGTCAAGAGCCCGATGTCCTCGTAGATGCGCGCCGTCTTGGAGTTGTAGTTGCCGGTGCCCACGTGGCAGTAGTGGCGCACCCCGTCCTCCTCGCGGCGCAGCACGAGCGCGGTCTTGGAGTGCGTCTTGAGGCCGACGATGCCGTAGACGACGTGCACGCCCACTTCTTCGAGCGCACGGGCCCAGCCGATGTTGGCCTCCTCGTCGAAGCGCGCCTTGAGCTCGACGATGGCGGCGACCTGCTTGCCGTTCTCGGCCGCCCGGATCAGCGCGGCCACGATCGGGCTGTCGCCGCCGGTGCGGTAGAGCGTCTGCTTGATCCCCAGCACCGACGGGTCCTCGGCGGCCTGCGCCACGAAGGCCTCGACGGAGGTGGCGAAGGAGTCGTAGGGGTGGTGCACCAGCACGTCGCGCTCACGCAGCATGGCGAAGAACTCGGCGGGGTCGTGCGCCGCCTGCGCCAGGCGCGGCGGGGTCATGGGCGTCCAGCTCTCGCCGTGCAGGTCGGGTCGGTCGAGCGCGTAGACGCCCCACAGCCCGCTCAGGTCGAGGGGTGCCCCGACCCGGAAGACGCCGTCGGCGCCCACCTCGAGCTCGGTGGCCAACAGGTCTGCCAGCTCCTGGCCCATGTCGGCCTCGATCTCGAGCCGCAGGGCCTTGCCGAAGCGGCGGCGGCGCAGCTCCATCTCGATCGCCACCAGCAGGTCGTCCGCCTCGTCCTCCTCGAGGGCGAGGTCGGCGTTGCGGGTGACCCGGAAGGCGTGGTGATGGCCGATCGTCATGCCGGGGAAGAGCGAGTCCAGATGGGCGGAGATCACCTGTTCGAGGGGCACGAAGCGCTCGCCGTCGGGCATGACCACGAAGCGGGGCAGCGCCGGCGGCACCTTGACCCGCGCAATGCGGCCCTCACCCGAGGACGGGTCCTGCACCTCGACCACCAGGTTGAGCGACAGGTTCGAGATGTAGGGGAAGGGGTGGCCGGGATCGACGGCCAGCGGCGTGAGCACGGGGTAGATCTGGCGCTGGAAGACCTCGACGAGGTGCCGGCGGTCCTCGTCATTGAGCGAGGCCCAGCTGGCGAAGCGCACGCCGGCGTCGGCCAGGCCCGGCACAATGAGGTCCAAGAAGATGTGATCCTGGCGCCGCACCAGCTCCTCGACGCGGGCCCGGATCATGGTCAACTGCTCGCCGGGGCGCAGCCCGTCGACCGAGCGCGTGCGCACGCCGGCGGCCACCTGGTCCTCGAGCGCGGCGACACGTATTTGGTAGAACTCGTCGAGCAGCTCGGAGAAGATGGCGAGGAACTTGGCCCGCTCCAGCAGGGGGACGCCGTCGTCCTCGGCCAGATCGAGCAGGCGGGCGCCGAAGTCGAGCCGCGACTGCTCCCGGTTGGTGAAGCGCTGGTAGCCGAACGCCTCGATCTGCTGGTAGGTCGGAGGGGTCGGGTGCTCGACCTCCTCGCCGATGCGCTGCTCCCCCGCTCCGGGCCCCGGCCCGCCTGTGACCTGGGGCTCGGGCTGCGCTGGGGGTTGGTGCTGGGGCTGTGTCTGGGTCATGTGAAGTGGTCCAGCGGGGGGCATCCGAAGCGGGATGTCACCCCGGATCCTACCCCCCACCACTACGATTCGCCCGGTGCCGCCTGCGTCTGCCGTCCGTGCCCGCCGCACTGTTCTCCCGCGCTACGTCTTCGGCCCCAAGCCCAAGAGACGGACGGAGCTGGGCCTGCTCCTCTTCGGCGCGCTGCTGATCGTCGCGCTCTACATCATCGCCGTCCTGGGTCAGAAGTCCAAGATCCCCGACAACATCGGTGTGTTCCTCGGCGTCGTCCTCGGTCTGGCGCTCTGCGCCCACATGGCGAACCGCTGGCTCGCCCCGAACGCCAACGCCGTCATCCTCCCGCTGGCCGTCTTGCTGAACGGGATCGGCTACGTCGTGATCGCCCGCTGGGACCCGGGCCAGGCGCAGGGGCAGGCGGCCTGGGCCGCGCTGGGCATCGGGCTCTACGTCCTCACCCTGCTGGTGGTCCGCTACTCGCGGGACCTGGAGCGCTACCGCTACCTGCTGCTGCTGGTGGCCGGCATCTTCCTCGTCGTCCCGTTGTTCTTCTCACCGATCGGGGGCGCGCGGCTCTGGGTGCACTTCGGCAGCCTGTCGTTCCAGCCCATCGAGTTCTCCAAGATCCTCCTGTGCATCTACTTCGCCTCCTACTTCGCGGAGAACAAAGAGATGCTGACGATCCCGACGGCGCAACTCGGGAACCGCCTGATCCTCGACCCCCGGCCGCTCATCCCGATCCTGGTCGCCTGGGGCGCCGCCATGGCGGTGATCGGGCTGGAGGACGACATCGGCTTCGCCGCGCTGCTCTTCGTGCTCTTCATCGGCCTGCTCTGGGTGGCCACCGGCCGGGTCGGCTACCTGCTGCTCGGGCTGGTGCTGTTCGGCATCGGGGCCTATATCGCGGCACGATATTTCGGCCAGGTGCACCTGCGGGTCGAACAATGGCAGAACCCCTGGCCGACCACGGCCAAGCCGCTCGTCACCCAGATTGCGGAGGCGCAATACGGCTTGGGCACGGGCGGGGTCGGTGGGACCGGACTTGGCTTCGACTACTTCATGCGGTACATCCCCGAGCTGACGAGCGACATGGTCTTCGCCGCCATCGGCACCGAGATGGGCCTGGTCGGCTGCGTCGCCGTGGTGATGGCCTTCATCCTCCTGGTGGGCTCGGGCTTCCGGGTGGCCCAGACGGCCCGGTCGGACTTCTCGCGCCTCATGGCGACGGGGCTGACGCTGATTCTCGGGTTCCAGGCCTTCTTCATCATGGCGGGGGTCGTGCGGCTGTTGCCCTTCACGGGGATCACGCTCCCGTTCGTCGCCTACGGGGGGTCCTCGCTGTTGGCGAACTACGTCCTGATCGCGTTGATGCTGCGCATCTCGGACGAAGGCGCGGTGGCCCAGGCCGCCATGATCGCTGCCGGTTCCGCCGGCGGTCCGGGCGAGAGCCCCATGGTTCCGGCGCGCTGAGGTCGGGCCGCCGCACCGGTTCTGCCGGGATCAGCGCGGCGGCCTCCAACCGTTTCTCGGTCGTGCGCTAGGCCGAGCCCATCTGCGCCGTCTGCTTCCTCTGTGCCCGCCGAACCGCCGGCCACCTCGTAGGACCACAGCTCGGACGAGACCGACACCGGTCCGCCGTGGGGCGAGGGCCGGTCGGCGCCGGCGTGGCCGTGGGCGAAGGCCGGCGAGGACACCCAGCTCTGGAACGACTCCTCGTCGCGCCAGCGGGTGACGACCAGCCACTGCAGGCGATCGTCGGTGGGGCGCAGCAGCTCGAAGCCCTCGAAGCCGTCCTGGTTGTCGACGGCGCCCGCCCGCGCCGCGAAGCGACGGGCCAACTCGTCGCCCGAATCTGCGGGGACCGTGATGGCGTTGATCTTGATGACTGCGGGTCTCTCACCTGTACTCATGGCACCTCACCAACGATTCGGGAACGCCAGATCTTGCCAGGCCTGGACCCGCCCGGCCGCACGTGCTCGACACGGGGGCCTCGCCGGCGCACCATGTCCCATGACGGGTTCGGGGTCAGGGACCGGTGGGTACACGAGCTGAGAGAGCGGAACTCAGCAGAAGGAGATGCGGATGACGTCCCATGCACAGGGCACACGAGAAGAATGGCTCGCCGCACGCCTCGAGTTGCTCCAAGCGGAGAAGGAACTGACACGTCGCAGCGACGAGCTCGCCCGGCAGCGCCGCGCGTTGCCGTGGGTGAGAGTCGACAAGGACTACCGGTTCGCGACCGAGGACGGTGATGCGTCTCTCTCGGACTTGTTCGGCGGTCGCTCGCAGATGCTCGTGTACCACTTCATGCTCGGACCGGATTGGGAGGAGGGGTGCCCGAGCTGCTCGGCGCTCGCCGACGGCTTCGCCGGCAGCGTTCCGCACATGGAGCACCACGATGTCGCCTTCGTCGTGGTCGCACGCGCACCGCTCGACCAGGTGCTCGCCTACAAGAAGCGCATGGGATGGGAGTTCCGCTGGGTGTCGTCGTTCGGCAGCAGCTTCAACTACGACTTCCACGTGACGATCGACCCGGCCGTCGCACCGGTTGCGTACAACTACAAGGACCAAGAGCAGCTCGAGGCGGAGGATGTGGCCTGGCGCGACTGGTCGGGCGAGCAACCAGGCATGAGCGCCTTCGCGCGTGAGGGCGACGACGTGTTCCACACCTACTCCGCCTACTCCCGCGGCTTCGACGCGCTGTGGTCGATGTGGCAGTGGCTGGACCGTGCGCCCCTGGGTCGGAACGAAGGAGACTTCTCGTGGTTCCATCGGCACGACGAGTATCCGTCAGAGCTGCCGGAGAGTCGCCGTTGACCCTGCGAGCCTGTGCGACCGGGCGGCCGAGCGACAGGGCGGCCGGGCGAGCGACGGGCGACGAGCGACCGCCGGGGGCTACCTGGGTCGAACGTATCCCGCAAGCAGCTTGCCGACCTCAATGTCTGCCGTGCCCGACGTGACGACTGGATCGCCACCAGCGAAGGCACGGATCTCCTCCTCGTCCTCGGCTTCGACCACGCCGAGTCCCCACGACCCGTTGTCGTCGAGCACGGGGCCGAAGATCACCATGCGGCCGGAGTCGACCATCGGCTGCCAGTAGGCGGCATGACGGGCCATGATCTCCCGCTCCTCGTCCGTCATGTCGAGGGCGAACGTGGGACGCGGAGCCTTGAGCCTGAAGACGAAGGTGCTCACGGTCGTGGTCGGGTCGGTCAGATCCCGGCGGGATCCGGGTCGTCGGTGATCGGGACGACGTCGCCCGCTTCATCGAGCAGTCGCTCGTCGACCAGGATCGGCGCCGGCACCGGCATGCGCAGCGCCAGGACGATCCCGTCCGAGGGCCGGCAGTCGATCCGCTCTCGGCCCGCCGGCGTCATGAGATCGAGTTCGGCCAGCAGGTTCCCCTCGTCGCGGCCGACCAGTCGGAGCGCGATCACCTCGATGCGCGCCCGCTGCAGCACCTGCATGAAGAGCTCGTGGGTCATCGGCCGGCGCGAGTCCATGCGCCGGAGGGCCTGGGCCATGGCGGTGCCCTCGGGAAGGCCGACCGGGAAGACGAGCGCCCGCATCGGGGGCTCCGACTCCACCAGGGTGACGGCCGGGTAGGCCGAGGGCAGATCGAGGGAGACGTCCTCGACGTCCATGACCCGGAAGGCCGCGTACTGCTGGGTCGCCGCTCCCTCCGCTCCCTCCGCTCCCTCGGTTCCCTCGCCCGTCGCCGCCTCGACCTCGGGATCGGTCGCCGCCGCCGCATCCGCTGCGGTCGCCAGCCCCTCCAGGTCGCTCACCGGAAACGCCGCCGTGCACTCACGCTGAGGGCGAGGCCCACGGCGCTGAAGAACACCAGCACCGCCGTCCCGCCGTAGCTGACGAACGGGAGCGGGATCCCGGTGATCGGCATGATGCCCATGGTCATCCCTGCATTCTGGAAGACGCTGAAGGCGATGAAGGCGAAGAGGCCGGCGCAGATCAGGCGGCCGAAGATGTCCCGCGCCACGACAGCGGCGTGCAGCACCCGCCAGGCGATCACGCCCTCGAGGAACAGCACACCCACGGCTCCGACGAAGCCGAGCTGCTCGGCCACCGCCGTGAAGATGAAGTCGGTCTGCTGCTCGGGCACGTAGCCGAGATTCGTCTCCACTCCGTGTCCGATGCCCGATCCGAACAGGCCACCCGAGCCGATGGCGTTCTTGGCCTGCTGGGTGTTGTAGATCGCCGACTGCACGTAGGGGTTCGTGCTGTGCGAGTTCGGGTTCAAGAACGTCGTCAGCCGGGCGATCTGATAGTGGTGCAGCAGGCCGCCGGCGATGGCGATGAAGGCGACGAGCGCCGTGCCCACGAGGAGCATCACCAGGATGCGGATCGGGAGGCCGGCCACGGCGAGGAGGACGAGCAGCACGATCACCATGATCATCGCCGTCCCGAGGTCGGGCTGGAGCAGCACCAGGACGATCGGGAGGGAGGCCATGATCAGCAGGCGGAAGACGTCGCGCCAGGCCAAGCCCTCTTCTTCGCGGCGCGCACAGTACGCCGCGACGGCCAGGATCAGCGCCAGCACCGCGAATTCGGATGGTTGCAACTGCAGCGGGCCCAGGCTGAACCAGCGCGCCGCACCCTGGGCGCTGCTCCCGATCGCGAACACACCCAGCAGGGAGAGGACGATGAGCCAGTAGAGGATGTTGGCGACCGGTTCGAGCCGCCGGTAGTCGATCAGGGCCACCACCACCATGACGACGATGCCCAGCACGACGAAGAGGCCCTGCTTCTTCAGGAAGGTCTTGGGATCATCGCCCTGGGCCAGCAGCGACCCTCGCGTGGCCGTATAGACCATCACGACACCGATGATCGAAACCAGCAGCGTGGCGACCACCAGGATGAGGTCGAACGGGGGCACGCTGCGGCGGGCGGCAACGTGTGTTCGGGCAAGTGTGGTCATAAGGCGGATTCGGGGACAGAATACCGGCCGTGACCTCTCCCTCTCTGGCGCCGCTTCCTGCCCTGGTGGACACCTTGCGCGCCGCCGGCAGCAGCACACAGGTGGATCAGGGCGGGGGCTGGCTCTACCACCTTCTGATCAAATTCGGAGTCAATCCCGACTCCGCCTCGACGGTGACCGACCTGATCGTCCGGCCCCTGAGCATCCTGATCGTCGTCGTCATCGCCCTGATCGTGGCCAGGCTGGGCTCCCGGGTGATCCGCCGGGTCCTCGAGCGTGTCGCCAACCAGGCGGCGAACCGCTCGGGCTCGTCGAGGGCCGGGGCGCGGGTTGCCACCATGTCCGGTGTCGTGGCCAACATCTGGCGTTTCTTCGTGTTCGTGGTTGCGGGCGCCATCGTGCTCGGCATGCTCGGCATCAACCTCACACCGTTGCTCGCCAGCGCCACCATCATCGGAGCGACCCTCGGGTTCGGCGCACAGCAGATCGTGCGCGACTACTTCTCGGGCATCCTCATGACGATGGAGGATCAGTACAACGTCGGCGACTCCGTCACGGTCGGTGGCGTCACCGGTGTGGTCGAAGAGGTCACCATGCGCCTCACCCGTTTCCGCGGCGTCGACGGCACCATCTTCGTGATCCCCAATGGCGACATCCGACTCGTCGGCAACCTGTCGCGCGGCTGGGCCCGCGCCATCGTCGACCTCACGCTGCCCGGTGCCAGTGCGGCAGACCTGGAGTCGGTGCGCGGCGTGATCGGGGCTGCGGCGCACGAGGTCGCCACGAGCCCGACGTTTGCCGACCACGTCACCGAACCACCGACTGTGGTCGGGTTGCAGTCGGCCGACTCCACGACGATCACGGTGCGGGTGATGCTGCTCACCGTCCCGTCACAGCGCGACGCGCTGACGCGGGCCCTGCGCGAGGCGACGTTGGAGGCGTTGGCCAAAGCGGAGCTGTGGCCGGCCGATGCCGCACCACCGCCCGCCGCGTCCACCGCCTGAGCGGCGCCTCCCTCCTCAGGCCGTCGGGGGATCGACCGCCTCCGCCGCCTGCCACATGGCTTCGACCGGTGCGTCCATGCCGGTCCACAGGACCAGCTGCGCTGCCGCCTGGTGCACCAGCATGCCCAGCCCGTCCACGCCGGTGGCACCCGCCGCCCCGGCCGCCACGAGCCAGGGCGTCGGCCGGGGGGCATAGATCAGGTCGGCCGCCACCTGGCCGGCATGCAGCAGCGAGGGGTCCAGGGGCCAGGCAGCCTCGGTCCCGGCTGCGGCTCCAGTCCCGGCCCCGGCGCCGGCGCCCGCCATCCCGACCGGTGTGGCGTTGACCACCAGGTCAGCGGCCTGCACAGCCTCGGCCAGCGCGCCGTCTGCGGACCCCACCACGGACCCCGCCGCGCCCGCCAGGGCGGCGGCCGTCGCCGCCCGCCCAGGGGTGCGGTTGAACACGGCGACCTCGCTCGCTCCGGCCTCGGCCAGGGCGAGCACCACGGCCCGGGCGGCCCCGCCGGCACCGATGACCAGGCACCGCCTCCCGCCCGGGGTGAACGAGGCGCCCCGGGCCAGCGAGGCCACGAAACCCTCGCCGTCGGTGTTGGTGCCCAGGAGCCTCCCGTCCCGGTTCACGATGCAGTTCACTGCGTCCAACCGGCGCGCCACCTCCGTGCACTCGTCCACCAGGGCCGCCACATCCGCCTTGTGCGGCATGGTGACCGACAGTCCGGTGACGTCGGCGCGCCGCATGGCGGCCAGCGCGTCCGCTGCCTGCCCGGGCGGCACCTCGAAGGCGAGCGACCGCCAGGTGTCCGTGAGCCCGAGCGCGGCAAAGGCTGCATTGTGCAGCAGAGGCGACAGCGAATGGGCGATCGGGCTCCCGATGACCCCGACCAGTCGCGTGCGCGGACCGGCGTCGGCGCGCGCCCCGTCGATGCTCACGGGCGCGCCACTCCAGTCGGCACGCTGCTCACGGAAGGCCACGGGACTTGGCCAGCTGCTCGTTCGCCAACTGCTCGGCGTAGGTGTCGGAGAAGGCCATCACGCCGTTCTTCTGCACGAGGGTGAAATACAGCCACCCTCCCGCCGGCGGGTGCACGGCCGCGGCCAACGCTGTCGGCGACGGCATGCAGATCGGCGTCGGCGTCAGGCCGGTGTTGAGGTAGCTGTTGTACGGGGATTGGATCTTGAGGTCCTGCGACGTGACGGGCCCACCGTCCTGACCGAGCGCGTAGAGCACGGTCGAGTCCATCTGCAGCGGGGTGCCCCGGGCCAGCCGGTTGTAGATGACCCGGGCCACCTTGGGCATGTTGAACGTGTAGTAGCCCTCCTTCTCCACGATCGAGGCGGCGGTGATCACCTGGTACGGCGTCAGACCCAGTGCGGCCGCCGACGCCGTGCTGAGGCCCGCCGCCTGCGCGACGTGGTCGAAACGCTGCACCATGTTGGTCAAGATCGTGGTGTCGGTCTCTCCCGGGAGCACGAGATAGTTCCCGGTCCCGAGCATGCCCTCCAGGTTGTTCGAACCCGGGGGGGAGAACATGGAGTGCACGACGCCGCTCGCCGCGGTCTTGGCGAACTCGCCCGCGCTGTGCCCGGGCAGGCTGTCCACCTCCTGGGCCACCTCGGAGAGCGTGAACCCGGGGTGGACATCGACGGGATAGATGTTCGGCCCGGCGCTCAGGATGGCGCGCACCTCGGAGAAGCTCAGGTTCTTGTGCAGCGCGTAACTCCCCGGCAGGACCGTCGGCGTGCCGTGGAAGACCTCCGAGATCTGGAAGGCGAACGAGCTCCCGATCACACCCTTTTGGCTGAGCGAGTCGATGATCGAATTCGTCGACTGGCCCTCGTGCACCGTGACGACGACCTGCGGCCCGGCCGGTCCCAGGGCGTGCGCCTCGAGCTCGTACCAGAGCACGAAGCCCAGAATGATGATGAGGAGGCCACCGCCGATGACCGCCAGGACCCGGCGGCGGCGGCGCACCCGGGCTGAACGGGCCGCGCGGCGTCCGCTCCGGGTCTCCGCCCCCTCGTCGGTGTCGCCGGCGTCCGAGCCCGGCTCTCCCGGCTCTCCCCCCATAGCGGCGGTCTCCTGCGCCGGAGGCTCCGGTCGGGGCCACGGGAGGTCCTGCTCGCTGTCGTTGTCGGCGTCCTCGCCGGCGTCGTCGCCGTCGAAGGGTCCGGTCGGCCCGCTCATGCGTTGTCCAGCCAGGCTTGGAGCAAGACCATCGCCGCCGCGCTGTCGACGACCTTGCGGGCCTTCTTCCCGGTACGCCCCGCCGCGCGCAGCGATCGTTCCGCCTCCACCGTGGTGAAGCGCTCGTCGGCGGTCTCGACGGTGACCCCGAGTGGCTCGAGCAGCGCGCGCAGTGCCGCCGCCTCGTCGAGAGCCGAACGGGCCGCCGGACCGACTCCACCCGAGAGGCTCAGGGGGAGCCCGACCACCACGGTCAGCGCCTCGACTTCGCGCACTGCGTCGACCACGGCCGTGCGGTCCCGCACGGGGTCGCCGCTGCGCTCGATCGTCCCCCATGGGCTGGCCAAGCTGCGCCCGCTGTCGCTGTAGGCCACGCCGATCCGGCGCGCTCCGAGATCGAGCGCGGCCACCCGGCCGGGCCCGCGCCCGGACCCTCCGTCACTCACGCCGAGAGCAGCCGTCGCGCCTCGGCCAGCGCCGCCTCGATCTGGGACGGATCCTTGCCGCCCGCCGTGGCCACCTCGGCCGAGCCACCACCGCCGCCGCCGACCATCTTCCCGAGGGTACGCACGAGCTGTGTGGCATCGGGCGTGCCGTCCGTGGCCACCGCGATCGCCGCCTTGGTCCCGTCGGGAGACCCGCCGAGCACGACGGCGCGCACGCCCTCGTGGCGCAGGACGGCCTGGGCGAGCGTGCGCAGGTCATCCCCTTCCTCCTTGTCGCGCCGGGCCACCACCACTCCCCCGTCGGTCGCCGCCGCCTCGGCCAACGCCTTGGCGTCGGCCTCACTCGACTGCTGGCGCAGGCGCGCCAACTCCTTCTCGGCGTCGCGCTGACGCTCGGCCATCCGGGTGATGGCGGTCAGCAGCTCGTCGGGCTCCGTGCGCAGCAGTTCGGACGCCGAGTGCACCAACTGCTCGCGCTCGCGGGCCCGGTCGAGGGAAGCGAAGCCGGTCAGCGCGAAGAGCCGCCGTGTGTTCGACCCGATGGAGCCCTCCGACAACAACGTGATCGGCCCGATCTGCCCCAGCGAGTCCACGTGGGTGCCGCCGCAGAATTCCAACGAGGTCGACCCCGCCCGCACGACGCGCACCGACGACCCGTACTTGTCGCCGAAGAACGCGATGGCACCCATGCTCTCGGCCTCTTCGCGCGACGTCTCGGTGGTCTCGACCCCTACGGCGGTGAGCACGGCCTCGTTCGCCCGGGCGAAGACCTCGTCGAGCTCCTCGCGGCTCGGCTGGGCGTGGTGCGAGAAGTCGAAGCGCAGGTAGTCGGGCGACACCAACGACCCCTGCTGGCGCACGTGGTCGCCCAGCACCGCCCGCAACGAGGCATGCAACAGGTGGGTCGCCGTGTGGTTGCGCCGGATGGCCTCGCGGCGCTCGCCGTCGATGGTGGCCAGGGCGTCCTGCCCGGCCCGCACCTCACCGGTCAGGCGGGCCCGGTGCGCCACCAGCCCCGGCACGGCCAGCACGGTGTCGTACACCTCGGCGATGCCCGATTCGGTCACGATCGTCCCCGTGTCGCCCACCTGCCCACCGCTCTCGGCGTAGAACGGCGTGCGGTCCAAGAAGATCTCGACCACCCGTTCCTCGGCGCCGCCGTTGGCCTTCTTTTCGCCCTTTTCGCGCGCCTTGTCGCTCGTCTTGTCGCCCTCGCCCTTTCCCCCATCCTCGTCGCCCGCACCGGCGTCGCCCTCGAGCACCGCCAACACCCGCGCCGGCACCTCGTAGTGCTCGGGGTCCCGACCGACGAATGCGGTCGACCCCTCCGCATCGAGCAGCGCGCGGTACGCCGCCTCGTCACCGGCGCGCGTGGACTTGGCCGCGGCCCGCGCCCGCTCCCGCTGCTCCGCCATGGCGGCATCGAAGCCCGCCCGGTCGACCTCCACGCCGGCGTCGCGCGCCAGCTCCTCGGTCAGCTCCACCGGGAAGCCGTGCGTGTCGTGCAGGGTGAAGGCCACGTCGCCCTCGAGCACCTTCGTGCCGGTGGCGAACGCCTCCTCGAGCCGGCTCAACCCGGCGCGCAGGGTGCGGTCGAACCCGGCTTCCTCACGTGCCACCACGTTGACGATGAGGTCCTGCTGCGCGCGTAGCGCCGGATAGGCCTCACCCAGGACGTCGGTCGCGGCCTGCACCAGCCGCGTCGTGATGGGCTTGTCCACGCCGGCGCGGCGTGCGGCCAGCACGGCCCGGCGCACGACGCGGCGCAGCACGTAGCCGCGACCCTCGTTGGCCGGCAGGACGCCGTCGGCGACCAACATGGAGAAGGCCCGGCCGTGGTCGGCCAGCACGCGCAACGCGACATCGGTGGTGGGGTCGGTCCCGTAGGCCGTGCCGAGAATGGAGGCCGCCGTGTCGATGATCGGCGCGAACAGGTCGGTGTCGAACACCGAATCGTGACCCTGCAGGATGGGGAGGATCCGCTCCAGTCCGGCGCCGGTGTCGATGTTCTTGCGCGGCAGGTCGCTCAGCGTGCCGTCGGCGTCGCGGTTGTACTGCATGAAGACGAGGTTCCAGATCTCGACGAAGCGGGCGTCGCCGCCGTGCTTGGGGCCGCCCTCGTGGCCGTAGGACTCGCCGAGGTCCATGAAGATCTCGGAGTCGGGCCCGCAGGGTCCGGTCTCGCCCATGGCCCAGAAGTTGTCCTCGTCGCCCATGCGCTGGACGCGCTCGGGCGGCACGCCGACCTTGTCGATCCAGAGTTCCGCCGCCTCGTCGTCGCGCTCGAGCACCGTGATCCAGAGGCGGTCGCCATCGAGGCCGAAGACCTCGGTGAGCAGCTCCCAGGCCATCGGGATGGCCTCCGCTTTGAAGTAGTCGCCGAAGCTGAAGTTGCCCAG
Source organism: uncultured Acidimicrobiaceae bacterium (assembly GCA_963753115.1). Taxonomy (GTDB): domain Bacteria; phylum Actinomycetota; class Acidimicrobiia; order Acidimicrobiales; family RAAP-2; genus Bog-473. The sequence continues at coordinate 263,116 of CAVWBB010000021.1, read as the reverse complement.
CATCTCGAAGAAGGTGCAGTGGTACGTATCGGTCCCGATGATCTCGATGTCCGGGGTCCGGAAGCACTTCTGGATGGAGGTGGCCCGGGGCCACGGCGCAGGCTCCTCGCCCACGAAGTACGGCTTGAAGGGCACCATGCCCGCGATGGTGAAGAGGACCGAGGGGTCGTGAGGGATGAGGCTGGCGGAGGGGACGACGCTGTGGCCGCGATCCGCAAAGAAGCGCGTAAAGGCCGCCCGCAGTCCGTTGGCGTCCATCACTGCAGCTTACCGGGGCGAAAAACGGATCCGGGGCCGCTGTGGGGTCCGAAAAGATCCAGGCGGGGCGGTGCGGGCGGGCGGCGGCGACGGTCAGGCTGGGCGGGCGGCAGCTCAGGCTTGGCTGGCGGCTCCGGCTCCGGCTCCGGTCAGGCCGAGGACATCCCCACGATCGGCTTGTTCAGGTGGATGCTGCCCGTCGACCCGTAGAAGAGCGTGCTGCCGTAGGTGAAGATGCCCCCGTCGGAGGCCACCAGCCAGTAGCCGCCCGCGTCCGGGGCCGCGGCCATGCCGACCACGGGCTTGTTCAGGTGCAGGGAACCGGCGGAGCCGAAGAAATTGGCGCTGCCGTAGGTGAAGATCCCGCCGTCGGCGGCCACCAGCCAGTAGCCGGCGCCACCCGGCCCCGACGCCATGCCCACCACGGGCGAGTTCAGGTGCAGGGAACCCGTCGACCCGTAGAACTGCGCGTCGCCGTAGGAGAAGATGCCCCCGTCGGAGGCCACCAGCCAGTAGCCACCCCCGTCGGGCGTCGTCGCCATCCCGACGATCGGCTTGTTGAGGTGCACGGCGCCGGTGGACCCGAAGAACTGCGCGTCGCCGAAGCTGAAGATGCCTCCGTCGGAGGCCACCAGCCAGTAACCACCGCCGTCGGACGTATCGGCCATGCCCACGATCGGCTTGTTCAGGTGATGCCCACCCATCGAACCGAAGAAGCGAGCGTCGCCGTAACTGAAGATGCCCCCGTCGGAGGCCACCAGCCAGTAGCCGTTGGTGCTGGGGGTGTCGGCCATCCCCACCACCGGGGAGTTGAGCGGCGTGCCCCCCGCGCTGCCGTAGAAACCGGCGTCCCCGAAGTTGAAGACACCGCCGTCCGAGGCCACGAACCGGTAGCCCTCACCACAGTTGAGGTCCCCGCCGAACCCGTAGTGGTCGTCGGCGGACTGGGCCGAGGCGCCCTGCGAGTTCCTCACCGTGACATCCACGCAGACGGCGCTCGGCGCGTTCGGCGGGACGACCGTGATGGAGGTCTCGGACTGCGAGACGATGCGTCCGTTGCCCGCCGGCCCGAAGGTCACCGAGCTGGCGTTGGCGAACCCGCCCCCGGAGATCGTGATGGCGCCGGGGTTGTTCAGGGGACCCGTGTTCGGGCTCACCGCGGCGACAGACGGGCAGCCGTCGGCCCCCTGGAGGGCGATGGCCAGGTTCTGGTCGACGGGTGTGCCGAGGCCGCTGGCCGCATCGAAGCCGGGGGCGGCGGCGAAGCGACCGAAGTTGGTATCGGTGAAGTCGTTGTCGCCCGACGTGATGTCGGTGAAGTTGGACCCACTGGCCTGCTGGGCCGCGTAGAGCGCAGGCCCGACACGGCCGAGCGTGCTGTAGCAGCCCTGGTTGGTGTCGACGAAGAGCCCGGCGTTGGCGGGTGCGGCCACGCTGGTGCCGCCCGCCCCGCCCCACACCCCGTTCCAGAAGTCGACCACGGCGCCGGCCGTCGGGTCGGACGGATAGGAGAGGTCGGGAACCGCCCGACAGGTGGCGAGTCCACAGGGATCGGTGCCGCTGCCCGACGCCGCGGGTTGCCCCGGGTTGGCCGGCCACTCCTCGGAGTAGCCCCCGCCCCCCGCGCCCGGGGAACGACAGAGGATCCGGCAGTTCCACACCGTCTGCGAAGCGGCCGAAGCGCTGCTCATGGACGTCCCGCCGGCGCTCACGACGTTGGGCTGCGACCCCGGGTCGTCGACGGCCAGGACGGAGGTGCCGTCGGTCGGCAGGCAGTCCTCGGAGCCCGAGTCGCCCGAGGCGGCAATGACCGTCTGGCCCTGCAGCGCCATGCGCTGGAAGATCCCGTTCTCGGTCTGGCGGTCCCTCGCGGCAATGTCCTGTTCGCACACGCCCCAGCTGGTGGTGACGACCTGCGAGCTGTCGTCGCTCGCGATGCGGTTGAAGAGGTCGAAGGCCTGGGCATCGTTGCCGTTGGGCGCTTCGTAGACGACCAGCGAGGCGGAGGGAGCGTTGACGGCGGCGAGCTCGACGTCGAGAGCCGCCTCGCCCGCCTGGCCGCTGGGCGGGCCGCCCGATCCACCGTCGACGGCGACGTTGCGGATCGGATTGGAGAGGCCGTAGCACGCTGCGAAGGTCGCGAAGTCGCTCTGCGCGTACTGCTCGAACTCCACGATGGCGATGGACTGCCCGAGGCCGGTGCGGCCCTGCCCGAAGAGCTGGTCCAGCCCGAAGATGGACGCCATCTGGGTCGACGTGTAGGTGCCGTTGGACGCGACCGCCTGCGCCGCGGGGCATGCCTGCGGTGAGGGGGCGTGGGCGATGGCGTTCGGGGTCTGCGTGCCGGAGCCGGTGCCGGAGCCGGAGCCGGATGGCGGCGAGGCGGTGGACGGCGTCGGCGTCGGGGTCCCCCCGGACGGCGCCTCCGGCGATTCGGTCGTCGGGCCCGGGGCCCGCCGGACCATGGAGTGCTCCTGGAACAAGCCGTCGAGGCCGATCACCCCGGTCACGGCGCCGCTGAGCGAGGCGGGGACCTGCGGGGAGGCCGTGTTCACGATCGCCCGGGCGGAGTCGCCCGGTGCCTGCACCGACACCAGCGGGGTGCCCAGCGCGGCAGAGACCACCGAGGCCGTGCCGCGCACGGGCAGCAGCGTGCTCCCGGGATCAGGCGTCCCGACGGTCAACCCCTCGCCGCGCAAGGCGCTGGTCACCTCGGCCACCTCGGCCGGGCTCGGCCCGTACTGCGCCGCATATTGCGCCGGCGTCAAGTAGTGGCGGTAGTCGGGCGATCCCGGGGTCGAGACCGCGGCCACGGCCTGGGCCAGCCCAGCCGCGTTCTGCCCGGCCAGGACGACGTCGAGGTCGAGGAGCTGGCCGGCCGGGGCGGCGCCGAACTGGTGGGTGCCCGCAGGCAGCTGCGGCGCCCCCTGGGGGAGGACGAAGCGGTCGGGCTGGGCGGCACCGGCGCCCGCACTCAGCACGGCAGGAGCCAACGAGCCGACGGAGCAGCGCCCCGCAGGCGGCGGCGAGCACCGTCGCGCTCCTGCGACCCCGACTCACGAATCGCCCTCCCTGCCCCGGCTGCCCCGGCTCGTCTCGCCCCCGCTCTCCGCATCGCGGGGCGTGGGCTCGTAGTACACCCGTCCCTCGAGCGCGTCAGGACGATACTGCTGGGGAACCACCCCGGAGGGGTCATCATGGGGATAGACGTAGCCCTCGCCGTGCCCGAGCGTGGCGGCGCCCTTGTAGTGGGCATCACGGAGATGCGTCGGGACCTCCTGGCTGACACTCGAGCGCACGTCGGCCTGGGCCCGCCCGAGCGCCACCACCACGGCGTTGGATTTCGGCGCCCGGGCCAGGTAGATCACGGCCTCGGCCAGATTCAGCGCCGCCTCGGGCAACCCCACGTACTCGACCGCCCGGGCCGCCGCCTCCGCCACCAGGAGGGCCTGGGGATCGGCGAGCCCGATGTCCTCGCTGGCCAGGATCACCATGCGGCGGGCCAGGAAACGGGGGTCCTCGCCCGCCTCGATCATGCGGGCCATCCAGTACAGCCCGGCGTCGGGGTCCGATCCCCGCACGCTCTTGATCAACGCGCTGATCTGGTCGTAGTGCTCGTCGGCGCCCTGATGGAAGAGGCGACCGTCGCGGGCGCGCGCCATGTCGTCCATGGTGAGCACGACCCGGGCGTCCCGGGCGTCCCGGCGTCCCGGGCGTCCGTGCCGGTGCCGGCACGGGCCAGCGCCACCGCCACCTCGACCGTGGTCAACGCGGCGCGGGCGTCGCCCTCGCAGGCCGCCACCACCGCGTCCACCGCGTCGTCCTCGGCGTCCGCCCCTTCGAGATCCAGACCACGCCGGATCAGCGTGCGCAGGTTGTCCGGCGACAAGGGGTGCAGCCGCCACAGTGAGGCCCGGCTCAACAAGGGCGGATTCACCTCGAAGAAGGGATTCTCGGTGGTGGCGCCGATCAGCACGACGAGCCCGTCCTCCACGGCGGGGAGCAGCACGTCCTGCTGGGACTTGCTGAAGCGGTGCACCTCGTCGATGAAGAGCATGGTGCCCTGGCCCTGCTCGCCCAGGCGGCGCTCGGCGTCAGCGAGGGCCTCGCGGACGTCCTTGACGCCGGCGGCCGTGGCCGACAGCGTCGTCAGGTGCTTGGCCGTCGCGTCGGCCAGCAGGCGGGCGAGCGTGGTCTTGCCCGTGCCGGCGGGGCCCCACAGGATCGACGACGTGACCCGGTCGGACTCGGCCAGCCGGCGCAGGGGCGCACCGGGGCCGACGAGGTGCTCCTGGCCCACGATCTCATCGAGGGTGCGGGGGCGGAGACGGGCGGCGAGGGGTGCCTGGCGCTGGAGGCGTCGGTCGGCGGCGTCGGCGAAGAGGCTCACCGCATCGCCCCTAGCCCGGTGCGGGTGGGGTCGGGGCGCTCGGCGGGACCACGATCCTGATGCCCAACTCGGCCAGCGTCGCCGCCGGCAGCGGTGTGGGCGCGCCGGTCAGCAGGTCCGCCCCGGACTGTGTCTTCGGGTACGCAATCACCTCTCGGATGTTCTCTTCCCCCGAGAGGATCGCGACCAACCGGTCGATGCCCACCGCGAACCCCGCGTGCGGCGGTGCGCCATAACGGAACGCGCCCAGCAGGAACCCGAAGCGCGCCTCGGCCTCCTCCGCGCTGATGCCCAGCGCGGCGAACACCTGCTCTTGGATCCCCCGGTTGTGGATACGGACGCTGCCCGACCCGAGCTCCCACCCGTTGAGCACGAGGTCGTACGCCTGCGAGCGCACGGCGAGCGGGTCGGTCGCCAACAGCGCGATGTCCTCGGGGTACGGCATGGTGAAGGGGTGGTGCGCCGCCTGCGGGGTGCCGTCGGAACCCACCTCGAACATGGGGAAGTCGACGACCCAGACGTATCGATGCGGGCCCTCGGCCACGGGAGGCGCCCCGATCGCCACACGCAGCGTGCCGAGCACCTCGCAGGCCTTCGCGTAGTTGTCCGAGACCGCCAGGATGAGGTCGCCTGGTTCCGCCTTCGTCTCCGCCAGGACGCTCGCAGCTTCCTGCTCCGACACATGGCGGGCAAGCGGCCCGTCCAGCGAGGGGCCGTTCTCGACCACGCGGAACCAGGCCAGGCCGACGGCGCCCGCCCGCTTGGCCTGATCGACGAGGTCGTCGAGCCGCTTGCGGGGGTAGGTGGCGCCGTCGGGCACGACGATCGCCTTGACGGCCGGCGAGGAGAAGGCGGTGACCTCGGTGTGCTCGAAGGCCTTCGAGAGATCGACGAGCTCCATGCCGAAGCGCAGGTCGGGCTTGTCGGTGCCGAAGCGGTCCCGCGCCTCGGCCCACGTCATCCGCTCAATCGGCGGCGGCCGCTCCCCCGTGGCCGCCTCGGCCGCGTCGAGGACCGCATCGGAGACGAAGCCCATGACGTCGTCCTGGGAGGCGAAGGAGCATTCCATGTCGAGCTGCATGAACTCGAACTGGCGGTCGGCCCGCAGGTCCTCGTCACGCAGGCAGCGGGCGATCTGGAAGTAGCGGTCGAACCCGCCCACCATGAGGAGCTGCTTGGCCAGTTGCGGGCTCTGCGGCAGCGCGTAGAAGGAACCGTGGTGCTGGCGGGCCGGGACCGAGAACTCCCGTGAGCCTTCCGGTGTCGGCGCCCACAGCAGCGGCGTCTCTATCTCCACGAAGCCCTGGCGGTCCATGGCGGCTCTCAGTGCGGCATTGACCCGGGCGCGTAGTCGGAGGTTGCGCTGCAGACGCGGGCGGCGCAGGTCGACGTAGCGGTGGCGCAGGCGCACCGGCTCGTCGGACTCGTCGCGGTCGTCGACCGAGAACGGCGGGGGCTCGGCCTCGTTGAGCACCTCGACGACGCAGTCGCCGATCTCGACCTCGCCGGTGCCGATGCCGGGGTTGCTGGTGCCCTCGGGCCGTGCCCGCACGGTGCCGGTCACGGCGATGACCCACTCGGAGCGCACGTCGGTGGCGTGGTCGATCACGCACTGGATGATCCCGGTGTGGTCCCGCAGGTCGACGAAGGCGAGATGCTCGCCGTGCTCCCGGCGGCGGGCCACCCAGCCGCACACGGTGACGGTGCTGCCGATGTCGGCCGGGCGCAGCACGCCACAGAGATGGGTGCGCAGGGCGGTGGGTCGGTTCTCTTCGGGGGTCGGGGTCGGGGTCGGGGTCGTCATGGTGGGGGGTCTCGGCGTTCAGTCTGGTCGGGGCGGGGCAGGTCTGCGGGCTTCGGCTGGCTCAGCGTGTCGGGGTGTCGGGGTGTCGGGGTGTCGGCGGAGCTCAGGTGCCGGCTTCGGCCAGGAGGAGAGCCTTCAGCTCGTCCACAATGGCAGCCCGGGGCACGCTCCGCTGCGCAACGTCGCTGCGGAGGGGACGCAACCCCACGGTGCCGGCCTCGAGCTCCTGGGGGCCGACCACCAGCGCCACCAGGGCACCCGAGCGGTCGGCCGACTTGATCTGGGACTTCATGGAGCGACCGCCGAAGGCGCGGTCGGCCCGCAGCCCCGCCCGGCGCAGCTCGGCCGTCAGCACGACGGCGGACTCCCCGCCGGCGGTGTCGATCACGTAGGCGTGCAGCGGGTGGGCCGCCAGCACGGACGCCGTCGAGAACACGCCCTCGGCGTCACACGCGAGGAGCACCCGCTCCACCCCGATGCCGAACCCGATCCCCGGGGTCGCCTCCCCGCCCAGCAACTCGACCAGGCCGTCGTACCGGCCGCCGCCCCCGACGCCGTTCTGGGCCGCGTCGAGCGCGTCGGCGGCGAATTCGAAGGTGGTGCGCGTGTAGTAGTCGAAGCCACGCACCAGGCGGTGGTCGATGGTGTAGCCGACGCCGAGCGCATCGAGCCCCGCCCGCACCCGCGCGAAGTGCTCCCGGCACGGGTCACAGAGGTGGTCCAAGAAGTGCGGCGCGTCGGCGGTCGCGGCGCGGCACTCCTCGGTCTTGCAGTCGAGGACGCGCAACGGGTTGTCCAGGTGCCGCACCCGGTGGGCGGGGCACAGCTGGTCGACCCGCTCGGCCAGGAAGGCGCCGAGCAGCGCCACGTAGCCCGGCTTGCACACGCCGTCGCCCATGGAGTGCAACTTGAGCGTGACCTGGCGCAGTCCGAGACCGGCGAAGAAGTCGTGGGCCAACGAGACGACCTCGACGTCGAGGTCGGCGTCCTCCACGCCCAGCGCCTCAACCCCGAGCTGGTGGTGCTGGCGGTAGCGGCCGTGCTGCGGATTCTCGTGGCGGAACGACGGCGCCACGTACCAGGCCTTCCACGGCGGCACCGGGTGATGCTGCACGAAGGCCCGGGCGATGGGGGCGGTGCCCTCGGGGCGCAGGGCCATCATTTGGCCGTCGCGGTCCTCGAAGACGTACATCTCCTTGCCGACGACCTCGCTCCCCTCCCCGATGCCGCGCAGGAAGACGCCCGCGTGCTCGAGGGTGGGCGTGATCGTCAGCCCGTACCCGGCGCCTTCGACCAGTCCGGCGAAACGGGCGACCGTCCCCTCCCAGCGGGCGGACTCGGGCCAGAGCACGTCGTGCATGCCCTTGGGGGTGCGGGGCGCGGGCGTGGGCGCGGACGATCCCGGGCTCACAGAAGGCTCCTCACGGATCGGGGGTCAGACTTTCTTGCCAGGCAGCTGACGATACGCGTCGAAGACCCCGTCGAGATGCTTCAACGCGCTGATCAGTGAGTGCAGGTGGGTCGGGTCGGCCAGCTCGACGTCGAAGGCCATCCGGCTGACCCGGTCCGCTGTCGTGGCGGTGCGGGCGGCGACGATGTTGAGGTGGTGCTCGGACACGACGCGCGACACGTCCGCCAGGAGCCGGGCCCGGTCGAAGGCCTGCACCTCGATGGTGGCCACGAAGACCCCGTCATTGCCCCGGTCCCACTCGACCTCCATCAGGCGCTCGCGGGAGCGGTCCGCCAACGCGGCCGCGTTGGCGCAGTCGGCCCGGTGCACCGAGACGCCTCGGCCCTGGGTCACGAAACCCACGATCTGGTCGCCCGGCACCGGGGTGCAGCAGCGGGCCAGGTGGATCATGACGTCGTCGAGGCCCTCGACGTAGACGCCGGTGCCGGTGCGGCGCCCCTGCCGCGGCCGCGTGGTGCCCGGCAGGGCGATGGTGGGGAGCTGTTCGTCGGCCTCGCCGCCGCCCCGGAGCGCCTTGGTGAGGCGCTGGACGATCGACTGGGCCGAGACCTGGTTCTCGCCGATGGAGGCGTAGAGCGCATCGAGGTCGGCCAGGTTCATGGCATCGGCCACCTCTTGCAGGGCGCTCGAGTTCAGCAGCTTGTGCAGCGGCAGGCCGTCCCGCCTGAGCGCACGGGCCAGGTCCTCCCGCCCGTTCTCAATGGCGTCCTCACGGCGCTCCCGCGAGAACCACTGGCGGATCTTGTTGCGGGCCCTGGTCGAGGCGACGATCTGCAGCCAGTCCCGCGACGGTCCCGCGGTCGGCGACTTCGAGGTGAAGATCTCGACGGTGTCGGCGCTGCTCAGCTGCGTCTCGAGCGGTACCAGGCGACCGTTGACCCGCGCCCCGATGCAGCGGTGCCCCACCTCGGTGTGGATGGCGTAGGCGAAGTCGACGGGCGTGGAGCGGGCAGGCAGGGCGATGACCTTGCCCTTGGGCGTGAAGACGTAGACCTCGTCCTGCTCCAGGTCGAGCTTGAGCGCCTCGAGGAACTCGATCGGGTCGTCGGTCTGGCGGTCGACGTCGGCGATGCGCTGGAGCCACGCCATCTCCGAGGAGTGGTCCTCCTTGGACTTGTAGCCCCAGTGCGCCGCGATGCCGTACTCGGCCCGGTGGTGCATCTCGGAGGTCCGGATCTGCACCTCGACCGGCTTGCCGTCCAGCCCGATCACCGTCGTGTGCAGCGACTGGTACATGTTGAACTTGGGCGTGTTGATGTAGTCCTTGAAACGCCCGTGGACGGGGGCCCAGATGGCGTGGATGGCGCCGAGGGCGGCCCAGCAGTCCTTCTCGGACTCGACGACGACCCGGATGGCCACCAGGTCGTTGATGTCGTCGAACTCCTTGCCCCGCACGACCATCTTCTCGTAGATGGACCACAGGTGCTTCGGACGCCCCGTGACGTCCGCCGCCACGCCCATGTCGCTCATGCGCTGGCGCACGTGGACGAGCACCCGCTCGAGATACTCCTCCCGCTGTGGCGCCCGCGCCGCCACCATCTGCTCGATCTCGGCGTAGCGCTTCGGGTGCAGCGTGGCGAAGGCGAGGTCCTCGAGCTGCCAGCGGACCTGCTGGACCCCGAGCCGGTGCGCCAGCGGCGCGTAGACGTCGAACGTCTCCTGGGCCGTGCGCCGCTGCTTCCACTCGGGCATGACGGCGAGCGTGCGCATGTTGTGCAGCCGGTCGGCGAGCTTGATCAGCAGGACGCGCCAGTCGTCGGCCATGGCGACGAGCATCTTGCGGATGGTCGCCGCCTGCTGCGCCTCCTTGGAGTTGAACTGGAGCCGGTCCAGCTTCGTCACCCCGTCGACGACGCGGGCCACCCCCTCGCCGAACTTCTCCTCAATGGTCTCGAGCGTCAGGCCGGTGTCCTCCACGGCATCGTGGAGGAGGGCGGCGGCCACGGTCTGCTCGTCCAGGCCGAGCTCGGCCACGATCGTGGCCACGGCCACCGGGTGGGTGATGTAGGGCTCGCCCGAGCGCCGGAACTGGCCCTCGTGGGCCGCGGCGGCGGTCCTGCCGGCCGCCACGATCATGGAGGTGTCGTCGTCGGGACGGTGGCGGGCGAATTCGGCCAGAAGCGGGGCCAACAGGTCGCGGAGCATCGGCTCGTCTGCTTGCCCCTGCCCGAGGTCTCGAGCGTTCGTCTCGGTGTCTGTGTCGGATGGAGTCACCCGCGTCAGGGCCACCATCCATACAGGCTACCCGCCAGGGGAAATGCAGGATCGCGCATACCGGCGTTTGCGCTGCATCTGCGCTGCATCTGCGCTGCATGTGCGCTGCTGCCGGCTCGGCTCGGCTCGGCTCGGCTCAGCTCAGCGCCGGCGCTTGGACCTCTTCTTGCGCGGCCGCGGCCCCGCAGCCGGTTGCCCGTCCCCCGAGGCGCTCGCCGCGGGTGCCGCCGATGACGCCGGGGCAGCCGCCGCGGCGCCCGGCTTCCCAGACCCCCCACCGCCCGGCTGGCGGTCCATGACCGCCGTGCCGCCGGTGGAGCCGCTCCCGGAGCCGGGGCGGATCGGGCCGCTGCGCTTGGTGCCGCCGGACTTCTTCGTGGCAGCGGCCGCCGCACCGCCCCGGTTGACCTGGCCCGAGGCGGCCACGCTCATGGCCGTGCTCATGGAAGCAGCGTCGGCTGCGGAGTAGAAGCTCCCGGCGTCGCCACGCTTGGCCAGGCGGCTGGCGATCTGTACCCAGCGGTCCTCGCGCTCCTTCATCATGCAGAGGACCGGCGAAGCGATGAAGATCGACGAGTAGGCCCCCGACAGGAGACCGACGAAGAGGGCGAGGCCGTAGGACTGCAGCGTCGTGGCGCCCAGGAGCTGCGCGCCGATGAGCAGCACGGCCAGCACCGGCAGGATGGCCACCATCGACGTGTTGATCGACCGGGCCAGGGTCTGGTTCATGGACAGGTTGATGAGCTGCGGGTACGTCAGTCGCCCGCTGCTGCCGATGCCCTTGGTGTTGTCGCGGACACGGTCGAAGACCACGACGGTGTCGTAGAGCGAGTAACCGAGGATCGTCAGGATGGCCACCACGGTGTCCGGCGTCACCTGGAAGTTGAAGATCGAGTAGATGCCGATCGCAATCAGGACGTCGTGGATCATGGCGATGAACGCGGCCAGCGCCATCTTGGGCTCGAAGCGGATGCTGATGTAGATCGCCACGACGATGAAGAAGATGATCAGCGCCTCGATCGCCTTGTTGGTGATGGAGGAGCCCCACGTCGGCCCGACGTTGGTGACGCTGATCTTGTCGGCCGGCGTCGTGGTCGATGTGGTGGTGGGCACCGTCGTGGTGGTCGACGCAGCCGCCGCGGCCCCCGCCTTGGCCGTCGTCGTGGTGGTGGGCTTCGCCGTCGTCGAGGTCGTGGTCGTCGGCGGCGTCGTCGGTGCATGGGCGGCCGTCAACGTCACCAACGCCTTCTCGACGTTCTTGTTCACCGCGTCCTGTTGGTCCGGGGACAGGTGGTTCAGGTCGGACTGGACGTTGAGCGTCTGCTTGTTCCCGCTGCCGAGCAGCTCGACGGTGGGGTTCACCAGCCCGGTGCCGTTCAGGGCATCGGTCGCCTGGGTCTGGGTGACCCCCGGTGCGGCAACCGTCCACTCGGTCCCGCCCTTGAACTCAATGCCGAGGTTGAGCCCGCCCCGCACAACGATCGAGACGATCCCGAGAACGATGATCGCCGCCGAAATGCTGAACCAGATCTTGCGCTTGCCCACGAAGTCGAAGCGGGTCTCGCCTCGATACAGCCGGGCGATCGGGCCGTGACCCCGCCGCGGCTGGGCCAGGAGGGCGCGGGCGGCGTCATCGAGGCTGACGAGCTCCTCTTCGTCGAGACTGCCCGTGTCGACGTCCTCTTCCAGGCGTTCGACGTCCTCTTCGGGGACGTCGTCCAACGAGGAGCCGTCGTCGTTCCCCTTGCCGTTGCCGCCGCTGTGATCGCTCACGACCCACCGCCGGCGGCGGCTCCCACGGGCACATTGGCGCCGGCGCCGGCGCCGGCGCTCGGCGCCCCGGCCGGCGACTGCGGCCCGGCACCGAGGCCGGTGGCGATGCTGAATCTCCCGCTCCCCTGCATCCGTGCGCTCTGTCCGAGGAGGATCACGAGTGGCCGCGTGTAGAACCACGTGATCGCCATGTCCATGATGGTGGAGAGACCGAGGAAGAAGGCGAAGCCCTTCACGTTGCCCACCGCGACGAGATACAACACGATCGCCGCCAGCAGCGACACGAAGTCGGCGGCCCACACCGTGCGCCAGGCGCTCTTGAACCCGCGGTCCACCGACGTGCGGACGGAGCGGCCCGATCTGGTCTCGTCCTTCAATCGTTCGAAGTAGACGATGTACGAGTCCACCGTGATGCCGATGGACACGATCAGACCCGTGATCCCAGCGAGGTCGAAGCTCGGCGCCACCGTGGTGTGCCCGAGCGCCGAGATGATCGCCCACAGCGCCATGGCCGTGAGCACGAGGCCCGAGATCACGACCAAGCCGAGACCGCGGTAGTACAGCAACACGTAGAGGAGCACGAGGACCAGCCCGGCGATGCCGGCGCCCAGGCCCGCCACGAGCGCGGAGTGCCCCAGCGTGGCCGAGACCGTCTCCGACGTCGCCGCCTTCAGCACCACGGGCAGCGCACCGAAGTTCATGGCCTGGGCCAGGTTCTGCGCGTCCGCCTGCGTCAGGCTGCCCGAGATCTCGCCCTTGCCGTCGAACGACGTGAACGTGCCCTGCGTCGGCTGGATGATCGGCGCCGAGTACACCTGCCCGTCGAGCTCGATGCCGAGCAGCTGGTGGAAGTTGGCCGCCGCCACCTTGTCCCACAGGGCCGAGCCGGCGGCGCCGTTCAGGGTGTAGTCGACGACCCATGCACCGGTCTGGTTCTGCGTGGCCTGGGCGCTCGAGATGGACCGACCGGTCATCTGGCTCGGGCCGAGCACGCAGCGCAGCCCCGACTGGCCACAGGCGCCGGAGCCGGGAACGCTGGGCAGCAGCACGTTGCCGGTGACGTACCCCGGCTTCTCGACACTGGTCGTCGCGTAGGTGGCGTACTGGGGATCAGGCGGGACGTTGTTCGTGGCCTGCCCGGTCGTGGTGTTGATGTTCAGGTTGGCCGCGGTCATTTCGGAGGACGGCGTACAGGCGGGAATCGACTCGACGCCGGGCGGGAGCACCTTCGCCTTCGACCCCTTCGGCACGCTCTGGGGGTACCCGAAACAGAGCACCGGCCGGAAGTACATGCGCGCCGTCTGACCGATCTGGTTCAGCACCTGCTGTGCGTCGGTCACACCCGGAATGGACACCGAGATCTGGTTCTTGCCCGACGTCTGGACCTGGGCGCCGGAGACGCCGAGCCCGTTCACGCGCAGGTTCAAGATGTTGACGGTCTCATCGAGGTCCGCCTGCGACACGTTGTGGCCCTCAGCCGTGTAGACGACCGAGACGCCGCCGGCGAGGTCCAGGCCCAAACGGGGTGACCACTGGGCGGCGAAGACCGCCGCGAACGAACCGACGCAGATCGCCACCACGACGAGCACGCTGATCCATAGGTTGCGTCGCAGACGCCGCTGGGCCCGACCCCCCGACTTCGGGCTCACGCCTCTTCGGCCTCCCCACCGAGGTCGCCGCTGCTCGCGGCGCCGTCCCCACCCACATCGTCGATGTCGTCGTCAGGCGCGTCAGCGGTGGCTTTGCCGCTGCCGGCGCCGCTGGTGCTGCTGCTGCTACTGCTGCCGCGACCACCGCTGCCGTTCGTACGGGGCTTGATGTCCTGCACCGGCTCGTCGTCGACGCGCACGTCTTCAATGGGCTCGATCTTCTTCGCGATCGCCTGGCGGACGAACACGATCCGGGTCGGCTGGGGGCCGTCGAGGTTCCCGTCGTCGCCCAGGGCGCCCGTCAAGAGGGTGTACCGGTCACCGTGTACTTCGAGGACGGTGCCGATCACACCGCCGACCGTCTGCACCTCGTCGCCGACTTCGTAGCCCGAGCCCTGCGACTGCCGGGCAGCCTGAGCCTTTCGCTGCTGGGGTCGGATGAAGAAGAAATAGCCGAGGAGCCCGATCGCCACGAGGGGCAAGAGGGTCAGCAATGAATTGGAATTCGACTTCGAAGCTGCGGCCAGCACGAGGTGGGCCACCGCCGGGGTTGGTGTCATGAGGGATCCTTGGACCGGAATCGGTTGCGACGCGCCACCCTAGTGCCTTGCTTCCGGGTCTCTCGGGCACCAGAAGGCCTCGTCGCACGGAGATGGGCACGTCAAGCACGCCGTGGCCTGGGCATGTCAAGCACGCCGTGGCCTGGGCATGTCAAGCACGCCGTGGCCTGAGGTGCCACGACGTGGTCAGCCCTCCCGCCTTGGCTGGCAGGCGCTGTGGTTGGCTTGCTTTGCCCGGCAGGGCCCACTCATCGTCGGCCAGGGGCTCGGTCGCTTGGCCGGCCAGGGCCTCGGTCTGTTTGCCGGCCGGGGCCCTCTGGTCGTTTCTCCGGCTGTGACGCGGCGTCTTTCGGGCCGTGACGAGGCTTCGGGTGGGAACGGCGGTGGAGTCCGTCGCCGGTGCTCGCCTCCCGGCGGGTGTAACGGCCCTTTTGCCACAGAATGGCGGGGCTCTTCGAGTGGGCAACCCGACTGCAACCCAATGTGGCCCAGGTTGCGACAGCCCTTCTGCAAAGTACGCCCCATCAGTTACAGCATCCCCACGGTGAAGGTCGTTCAGAGGGGGGCGACCGGCGTGAGAGTCCGATGGAGGGGAACGGGCTTTCACAAGGGGGAACACCGAGGGGGAACAAGGAGCAGCGAAGAGGTGCGCCGGCCTCGTGAGGCCGTCGGTCGGAGAATCTCCGGGGGAGCCGACGAGCTGGGTCGGCGCACCTTTCGCTCCCTTGAGTCCGTCTGAACGCTCGCTCGGATCCGTTGATCCGCGCCGCTTCGCCCTGAGGGGCCCCACTACGCCCTGCTCAACCCCCGCTGCCCCTGGGCCGAGCCCCACCTGCCTGGTTCGTCCGAGCCAGCCACCTGCCGTCCCGTAGCGGCTCCTGGGGAGTGCCTATGGCCCCCATTTATCAACGGATTGCCAACGGAAGACTCAATACCGGGTTTGAACAGGCAGTTTCCAAATCGCTGCGTCCCACCCTTAACCACTCAGATGGCCATTTGCCCAGTACAGTTGCAGCCTGATGCGAGATGGTCATATCTCAGTGCTGGTCATTGAGGATGAGGCGGACATCCGTCAACTCCTGCGGACCCTCCTCGAACGGGAGGGCTTTACGGTCGCGGAGGCCGTCGAGGGCCGTGACGGGGTCCGTCAGTTCCACCAGAGCCACCCTGACATCGTCATCCTCGACGTCGGGCTCCCCGACCTGGACGGTTGGCAGGTCCTGGAGCGGATCCGGGACATGAGCGACGTGCCCGTGCTCATGCTCACTGCGCTCGGAACCGAAAGGGACAAGGTGCGGGGGTTGAATTCCGGCGCCGACGACTATTTGACCAAGCCGTTCAGCAGAGTCGAGCTGCTGGCCCGCCTGCAGGCCGTCAGCCGGCGCCAGGTCTCCAAGGGCGAGCCGGTGACCACGTTCGACGACGGCACCCTGCACATCGACTTCGCCCACCAGGAGGTCACCGTCGACAGTGCGACGATCATCTTGACCCCGACCGAGTACCGCCTCCTGGCCACGTTGGCCCGCCACCAGGGCCAGGTCCTCTCTTCGGACCAGCTGATCGAGCTGGCCTGGGACGACCCGAGCGGGTTGGCCCCGTCCCGGGTCAAGTACGCAGTGCTGCGCCTCCGGCGCAAGCTCGGTTGGGACGAGGGCGACGAAGGGCCGATCGAGACCGTCCGAGGCTTCGGCTACCGCTACCGCTCGCGGAACCGGTGACCGAGTCGGCCAAGAACTCGCCCGGCGCACAAGGGCGCCGCGATCCACAGCTGTCGGAATCCGCCGTGCCCTTCGGGTTCTCTGGCTCCATGAAGGTCCGCCTGCCGGTCTTCGCCCTGGTCGTCGTGGGCACGATCCTCATCGCAGTCATCCCGTTCCCCCACGACGCCCGCCGTGAGATCTCCGTCGCCGGCGTCATCTTCTTCGCGTTGGTAGCCGCCGCCTTCTTGCTGCCCTGGGAGCGCCTACCCGAGTGGGCCTGGCTCATCATCCCGATCGGCTACATCGTGGTCATCGCCATCATCCGTGACGCCCAGGGGGGGTCGAATTCGGGTTTGGTCGTGGTCTATCTCTTGCCCATCGTCTGGCTCTCCTTGTACGGGCGCCGGCTGCATCTGCTCATCGGGCTCTTCTGCATGGACCTGGCGCTCCTCGTCCCGGTCCTGATCGTCGGCCCACCCAAGTACCCGACGCTCGAATGGCGCCAGGTCGCCGTGATGGCCACGGTCACGACGGTCGTCGTGTCGACGGTGTTCGCCATGGTCTCGCGCGACCGGGCCTTCTTCGCCGATCTGGCCCAGCAGTCGCGCATGGCCCGCCGGAACGCCCGCGAAGCGGACTACGCCCGCGACCGGCTCGAGACGCTCCTGCGCGCCGCCACCGGGAGCGCCATCATGGGGGTCGACCCGGCCGGGACCGTCACGTTCTTCTCAGCGGGTGCGGAGCAGATGCTCGGCTACCGGGCAGCGGAGGTGGTCGGCTTCCACTCCATCGCCGACTTCATCGACCCGGCACAGATCGACGAGCGGCGCCAGACGATCGACGCCATGCGGACTGCGCTCGAACCGGTCGATGCGGAGACGGCGGCCGAGGTCCCTTGGACCGCCACGCGCAAGGACGGACAGCTGCGCCGCTGCGTCGTGCGGGTGCGGGCGCTCCCCGTGCCGACCCCCGACCACTCGCTCGACGAGGAGTGGGGCGACGAGGCCGAGGCCGTCGAGAAGGAGGCCGACGCCACGCCCGACGCGTGGACACCCCAGGACAACGGGCTCGCTGCGGCCAACGGCGGCTACGTGGTGGTGGCGATCGACGTCACCGAGCGCGAGGAGTTGGCCGCCGACCGGGAGCGCCTCTACGCCATCCAGAAGGAAGTGACGCAGTCACTGATCGAGCAGAACAACCGGCTGCGCGAGCTGACCCAGATGAAGGACGACGTCGTCGCAACCGTCTCCCACGAGCTGCGCACGCCCATCACGTCGATCCGGGGCTTCGTGGAGCTGCTCCTCGACGCCTCCTCGGAGCTGACCGAGAGCCAGATACGGATGCTCGAGACGATCGAGCGCAACGCGGAGCACCTCCAGCGGGTGGCCGAGGACCTGCTGGCCGACCCGGGCGCCGGGCGGGGCCTGCGCGTGGCGTTCACCGAGCTGGACCTGAGCCGGCTGGCCGAGGATGCGGTACACGCCATTCAGACGTCGGCCACTGTGGCCGGCGTCGTCCTGACCATCGACCCGGGACCCGAGGAGCCGATCTTCGGCGACCCCACTCGGCTGCATCAGCTCTTGGGCAACCTCCTCTCCAACGCCATCAAGTTCTCGCCCCGCGGCGGCCGCGTGCATGTGATCGTCGACAACGTCGATTCCTACGCCAGGGTGCAGGTGCTCGACGAAGGACCCGGAATCCCCGAGGGCGAGCGTGACCAGCTCTTCGAGCGCTTCTACCGGCTGGCGTCCTCGACGGAGATGGGCGTGCCGGGAACGGGCCTCGGGCTCGCCATCGCCAAGTCCGTCGCCGAAGCCCACGAAGGTTTCGTCGACATCGTCGACACCCCCGGCTGGTCGACGACCTTCAGGGTGCACCTCCCCCTGCGGACGTCGGTGGCGTCCGTCGTCCGGACCGGCTAACCGGACCCCGCTGCATTCACGCATTCACGCATTCACGCATTCGCTTCGTTCACTGCGTTCGCTGCGTTGCTGCGTGCTCACGGCGTGTTCGAGCAACGAGGTCCGGTCGCCGGCTGACCCAGGGCCGGGCTCAGGCCGCCAGGAACCCTCCCGACTGGTGGGCCCACAGGCGGCCGTAGACGCCGGCGCGACCGGCTGCGAGCAGCTCGGCGTGGGTGCCCTGCTCGACCACCCGACCGCGGTCGAGCACCACGATCCGGTCGAGTCGGGCGATGGTGGCCAAACGGTGGGCGACCACCAACGCGGTCGTGCCCTCCATCAGATGCCACAGCGCGTCTTGCACCAGCGACTCCGACTCGGAGTCCAAGGCCGAGGTCGCCTCGTCCAGGACGAGCACCTTGGCCCGCTTGGCCATGGCCTGTGCAATGGCGACCCGCTGACGCTGACCGCCCGAGAGCTTCATGCCGCGCTCCCCCACCAGGGTCTCGTACCCGTCGGGCAAGCGCTCGACGAACTCGTCCACGTAGGCGGCCCGACCGACCCTGCGCACCAGCTCCATGTCGATGCCGCGCCCGTCGTCCATGCCGTAACAGATGTTCTCGGCGATGGTGCGGTGCAGCATCTGGGGATCCTGGGGGACGTACGCGATGTGCCCCCGCAGCGAGTGCTGCGTCACACAAGCGATGTCCTGGCCGTCGATCTCGATCAACCCACCGTCACGGTCGGCGTAGCGGAGCATCAGCTTCGTCAGCGTCGTCTTGCCCGAGCCCGAGGGCCCGACCAGGCCGACGTGTTCGCCCGGCTCGATGCGCAAGTCCAGCCCCTCGAACAAGGGCGCGCCGGCGCGGTAGGAGAACCGGAGGTCCCGGAACTCCACCCGCCCGTGGGGCACCACCATGTCCGGAGCACCGGGCGCGTCGACGATGTCGGGCAGCGTGGCGGCGATACCGGCGAACTTCGCACAGCGGCCGATGGCCCGCGAAATCAACCGGATGAACTCGAAGGACTCCTCCAGGCTGGTGCCGACGAACGTCGCGTAGAACAGGATCAGGTACACCGCGCCGGCCGCCGCCACGTGGTGCAGCGCCAGGACGACGCCAACCAGGATGGAGGCCCAGTTGAAGAAAGCCATGGACGATTCCATCTGGATCCGCGTCGTGGTGAAGACCTTCCTGGCCCGCAGGTCCGCGGCCATGGAGGCCCCCACGAGCGAGTCGACGTGCTCCTTCTCCCGCTCCTCGGCGGCCTGTGAGCGCACGGTGGTGAGGTTGGCGATGGTGTCGGCGATCACCCCGGTCGCTCGCGAGTGGGAGTCCGAGAACTCCTTCTCGGCGGCGACGACCCGACCCATCCGGCGGTGGAGCACGAGCGCGAACACGCCGACGAGCCCCGCCATCACGAGCGCCACCGGCCACGCCACGATCCCGAGGACGACGATGGCACCAAGCGTCGTCACGCTGATCCGCAGGATGCCCCAGACCATTGCTTCGATCATGTCCGCGAAGGCCCAGGTCGACGTCTCCAACGTGGCGATGACCTCGCCCGAGGGCCGGTCGGTGTGCCACGAGTGGCTCAGGCCGAGCAGGTGGTCGTAGCCGCTGGTGATGGCGCGACCGAACGAGCGCAGCACGGCGCCCCAGTTCAGCCAGCCGCCGATGCGGCCGAAGATCGTGGCGGCCACCAGCACGACGGCGTAGGCCACGAGCAGCGGCCCGAACGACTGCCACAATCCCTCATTGGGCTCGAGATGCGATATGCGGCTCAACAACGCGGCGAACAGGAGCGGTGCCGCGACGGCATTGGCCAGCGTGCCGAGCACGATCGCCGTGCAGGCACCGGTGAAGGCGGCGCGGTCGGGCTGCATGAGGCGCCAGCAGTACGCCAGGGTGTCTTTGGTCGATGCATTGGGAAAGAGGGTGCGTTCACCCATGGGAATCTCCAGGTGGGAGGTGAAGCAGGCGGGTCGAGGACGCGGGCGCACCGGTGGTGCGCAGCGAAGCTCGGATTGCGTCCGGGCGGTCAGCCCGGCGGTGTCGTGGCCGGCGTCAGTGGCCAGTGGGGCAGAGGTCGGGCCCGACGATTCGGGACCTCCCTCCGGCGGCACCAAGCGCAAAGGCGGGCGGCTGGACCGCGATGGCGAACGCGCACAGCGCCGACTGTCCTGCGGTCGGGCGTGTCGTCATTCCTGCCATGTGGTCACCTCGCTTCCGTCTTGTGGTGCAACCCCGCAACGGTAGCCCACGAGCTCGCCGAATGGCGCAAGAAACGTGAATTGACGCGCCGACGACGCAGGACGAGGGCCTCGTCAGAAGAGTGGAGGCGTGTTCATTGCGTCGGCGGCCGACGCGGGCCGCTCAAGACCGAGGTGCGTCCAGGCGCGTTGCGTGGCCACGCGGCCCCGTGCCGTGCGCTGGATCAGTCCGGACTGCAACAAGAACGGCTCGTAGGCGTCCTCGATCGTGTCGGTCTCCTCACCCACGCACTGCGCCAACGTGGTGAGGCCCACCGGTTGGCCGCCGAAACGGCTGCACAACGTGGCCAGGATGGCCCGGTCGACCTTGTCCAGCCCGAGCTCGTCCACCCCGAAGAGCTCCAGGCCGTCGCTGGCCGTGGCGCCGTCGATGAAGCCCTCCCCCCGCACCTCGGCGAAGTCCCGCACGCGGCGCAGGAGCCGGTTGGCCACCCGCGGCGTGCCCCGGGACCGCTCCGAAATCCGGATGGCACCCTCTGCGTCGATCTGCACCTTCAGGATCCGGGCCGACCGCTCCACGATGGCGCGCAGGTCGGACGGCTCGTAGAGGTCCAGCCGGCCGACGAACCCGAAACGGTCCCGCAGCGGGCCGGCCACCAGGCCGGTCCGGGTTGTCGCGCCGACCAGCGTGAAGCTCGGGAGCTCCAGCCGGATGGAACGGGCGGTGGGGCCCTTGCCGATCAGGATGTCGAGGCGCCCGTCCTCCATGGCGGAGTAGAGCATCTCCTCCACGGAGCGGTGCAGGCGGTGGATCTCGTCGATGAAGAGCACGTCGCCGTCCTGCAGGTCCGTGAGCAAGGCGGCGAGGTCTCCGGCCCGCGTCAGGACGGGGCCGGCGGTGATGCGGAAGCCGGCGCCCATCTCGGTGGCCACGATCCCGGCCAGCGACGTCTTGCCCAGCCCAGGCGGCCCGGCGAAGAGGATGTGGTCGACGGGCTGGTGCCGCTGGCGGGCCGCCTGCAGCACGATCCCCAGATGTTCGACCAGCTGCGGCTGCCCCAGGAACTCCGACAGGGAACGGGGCCGGAGCCCGACCTCCTCGAGCTCCTCGGAACCGCTCGACGCCGCGGGGTCTACGACCCGCTGGCCCGGGAAGCCGTCACCTGTCGACGCCGAGGCAGACGCCGACGCCGGACGGCCGACGCCTCGTCGAACTCCGGATCCACGGCCAGGACCTCCCGCCGGGCGCGGGGGCTCACCGGCTCACCGGCCCACCCGCGAAGGGCACCGTCGCCGTCGACATCACCTCGAGGCCAGCTCGCGCAGGGCGAGGCGGAGCATCTCTTCCACCCCGACATCGTCGCGTAGGCCGTCGAGCGCACCGCGGATCTCGTCGGGGGCGTACCCGAGCTCGCTCAACGCCGCACGGGCCTCTGCCCGGGACGTCCGGGTGGCCGGCCCGTCCACCCCGGCCGCACCGGCGCCCCCGACGCCGGCACCCCCGGCCCCGCCAAGGGACAGGTCCGGCAGATCCAGCCGGCTCTTCAACTCGATCAGCAGCCGGGCCGCCGTCTTGCGCCCGACACCCGGCACCGTGCACAAGGTGTCGAGATCCTCCTCGAGCACCGCAGTGGACAACGCCGCCGGCGACAGCGCCGCCATGATCCCCAGCGCCAACGCGGGCCCGACGCCGTGCGAGCCCAACAAGACCTCGAAGCAGCGCCGCTCGTCGTCGTGCACGAACCCGTAGAGGACGATGGCGTCCTCTCGCACATGGGTGTGCACGTAGAGCGTCGCCTCGGCCCCGGTCCCGGCGACGACCAGCGTCGCCGCCGTGGCGGGGGTGACGGCCACCCGGTAGCCCACGCCCCCGACGTCGACGATCACCTCGCCCTCACCGGTGCGCACCACCACCGCTCCACGAAGCAGTCCGATCACGACGATCCCTCCTTGACGAGTCCTTCAGTGCGTGCGAGTGCGACATCCATGGCCCGCCGCAGGGGCACGGTGGTCAGGTGGCAGATGGCCAGGGCCAGGGCGTCGGCCACATCGGGCGGCCCGTCCACCACCGGCAGGCCGAGCACCTGGGCCACCATGCGCCCCACCTGGTCCTTGGTGGCGGCGCCGTAGCCGACCAGGCTGAGCTTCACCTCGTTGGCCGTGTACTGCTGGACCTCGCACCCGCCCTCGGCGGCGACGAGCAGCGCCAGCCCGCTGGCCTGGCCCACCGACATGGCCGTCTTGGCGTTGACCTGGAAGAACACCCGCTCCACGACGACCGCCTGCGGTCGCATCTCCTGGACGAGCGCCCGCAGCTCCGTGTGGAGGATCAACAACCGCTCGGCCAGCGGAGCCTCGGGGTCGGTCTCGATCACCCCGGCCGCGTGGGCCCGCAGCGCCGAGCTCCCCTCCGCCCGCGCCACCAGGCCGTAGCCGCAGCGTGAGAGGCCGGGGTCGACGCCCAATACGAACATGCGTTCGCAGGATAGTCGGGGGCGCGGCGCAGGGGGCGGATCTGGGTGAGGCCGCCGGACCGGTGCTGCCGGAACCGTGGCGGCGGCCTCCCGAAGGCCTGCGACTCAGCCTTCGAAGGCGGCCAGGACCTCGTCGGGGATGTCGGCGTTGGAGTGGACGGCCTGCACGTCATCGTGGTCGTCGATGGCCTCGAGGAGGCGCAGGACCTTCTTGGCCTCCGCCTCGTCGGGGACGGGGACGAGCTGGGTGGGTTCCAGGCTGAGGTCGACCGACTCGGGCGTGATGCCGGCGTCGTCGAGGGCCTGGCGCACCGACTCCACGTCGGCCGGCGCGCTGGTGACGACCCAGGCGGACCCGTTGCTCGTCATGTCCTCGGCCCCGCCCTCCATGGCGATCTCCATCACCTTGTCCTCGTCGTTGTCGAGGCTCACGGTGACGATGCCCTTGCGCTCGAACTGCCATCCGACGGCGCCCGGCTCGGCCATGTTGCCGCCGTTGCGGCTGAAGAGGTTGCGCATCTCGGCGCCGGTGCGGTTGCGGTTGTCGCTCAGCGTCTCGACCATGATGGCCACGCCGCCGGGGCCGTAGCCCTCGTAGTTGATGGCCTCGTAGCGCACGCCCTCGAGGTCGCCGGTGCCGCGCTTGATGGCCTTCTCAATCGTGTCGAGCGGCACGCTGGCCGCTCTGGCCTTCTGGTAGGCGGTCCGCAAGGTGGCGTTGGCCTCGAGGTCCCCTCCCCCGTCCCGCGCCGCGACCTCGACGAGGCGGATGCACTTGGCGAAGACCTTGGCGCGGGCCTTGTCCTGGGCGCCCTTGCGGTACTTGGTGGTCGCCCACTTCGAGTGACCCGACATGTTCCCCTCGTTCCTCTCTCCACCGTGGTGCCCCGCTGCTCTGGGGCAGGTGGGAGGATCGATTGTATCGAGGCTGGTCCGGGTTCAGCCCGGGGCGAGGGTGACCGGGACGGCGACGGCCCTGTCCACCACCAGCCGGTAGGTGCCCGGGGGTGCGTGCCGAGGGGTGGCGCCGGGGCCCAGGAGCTCGCTCTGGGTCCAGGTGCCGGTGGCGCGGGCGGTGGCGTGCGGGCCCAGTTGGAAGCTCGTCAGGAACGGGCAGTTGTAGTAGATGGGGCCGGGATAGACGGCGACGCCCCGGGCGTTCCGGACGGTCGCCGAGAGGGACCCGCACGGGCCGACGATCAGCGCCTGGCGGAACGGCGGGGCCTGTCGCTGGAGCCGGGCGCCGCACGCCGTGCTCCCCGTGTTGCGCAGCCGGACCGTGTAGGTCACGGGCTCGGCCGGGGTGAAAGCGTGGCGCGGGATGGTGACGCTGAGGACGATGTGCTGCGCGCTGCAGTTCTCGAAGGGGACGTGGGCGGAGCGGGTGATGGTGGTCGTCGCGGACCCCGCCGCCGCGGTCTCCCCCGCCGCCGCATCGTCCCCCGCGGCACCCCCGGCACCCCTATGCAGAGCAAACCGAGGGCCGCGGATGCAGTGACGATGCCGGCGGCCCGCATCGGTCTCGTGGGCCGCATGGTTCTCAGACGCACGAGAGGCGAGTTCGGTTCGGATTCGGTCGGCGTGATCGGCGTGATCGGCGTGATCGGCGTGATCGGTCAGCTCGGGGGTCGGGTCGCCGCGTGCAGCACGGACTCGACGTCCGAGGCCACCAGCTCGTACTCCCCCGTGTCGGCCCCCGTCTGCATGGTGGCCATGAGGAGGGAGATCACGATGACGACCATGCCGCTGGCGGTCTGCCCCGGCTCGATGTCCCGACGCACGTCGCCGGCCATCTGCTGGGCCCGGATGAGCTCGGTCACGGTCTTGCGCAACTCCTGGAGCGCCGGGATGTGGAGCAGTCGCATGGTGAAGTCCGGCTCGAGCCCGCGCAAGATCCGGCCCGCCAGCGGGTGCGCATCGACGTGCGCCACGAGGGCACGCATGATGACCCGGCCCCACTGATCGGGGTCCTCGTCGATCACGACGAGCGAAACGGCATCGTCGATCAGCCCGGCGACGTCCTCGTCGACCGCAGCGATGAACAGCGCCTCTTTGTTGGCGAAGTACGGGTACGACGCCGTCGTGGAGAGCCCCGCATCGCGGCAGACGTCAGCGACCGACGTGCCGCGATATCCCTCGCGGGCGAAGCGGACGACCGCCGACTCGAGGAGGGACTGGCGGGTGCGATCGCCCTTCGTCTCCGCGATCGGGTTGGTCTGATTGCTTTGGGAGGGCGGCACTCGGTCAGGCCGCCACAGCCGGGGCAACGTCGCGACCGGCGCGGTCGACGCCGCAGGCGACCTGCCAACCCTTTGGGATCCGACCGCCACGGAAGACTCCCGCCTCGACGAGCGGGGTCAGCAGCGGGCGCAGCGCCCGGTGGCGCATGGCCGTGCGTCCGGCGGAACGGTTCACGATGCGCCACGTGGCCCAGGTCGGGAGGCCGACGGTGCCGTAGACGCCGGGGTGGACGATCGTGTCGAACATCGCGACGGCGATGCGGGAGCCGAGGTAGCGCACCAGGGTGCGCTCGATCGGGCCGGCGGCGGCCCACTGCTCGGGGAAGAGGAGGCGGCCGAAGGCGAGGTGCCGGGCCTCCTCCTGGCGGTGGTACTTCGAGACCGCCTTGATCATCGGGTCGGTGTCGGGGTGCTCACTGGCCAGCTTCTGCAAGAGGTCGGGGACTTCCTCGCCGCTGAGGACGAGCAGGCAGAACAGCGACGGCATGCCGGTGAGGATCGGCATGAGCACGCGCTGCGCGATGCGGCCGATGGTGCTGTCGAGTGGGTTCCTCGCCTTCGGCTTCACTTGGCTGAGGAGCCGCACGAAGAGGCGCGAGTGGCGGGTCTCCTCCCCCATCTCGTGCAGCAGGTACGTCACCCGGGGGTCGGTGAGGTCGGGGCGGGAGAGGATGTCGAGGCTGAATCCAGCCATCAGGACCGACTCGAAGCGGACGCCGGTGTCCACGATGGATGCGAACTCCTCTCGGGCCAGGGTGCGCTTCTGCTCCTCGGTGAGCTTGTTCCAGAGTTCCGGGACGTTGGCCAGGGTGACGAGCTCGTCGGGGAGGACCTGGCCGTCCCCGATGGCGCCGGGAACGTCCGTGTCGGGCTCCAAGATGCGCTTGAGGGAGGCGGTCGAGAGGCGCTCGATGCGCTGATCGACGGTGCGGGTCGTCGTCGTGGCTGTGTCCATGGCCGCAACCATGCCCGCATTCTTATGAATCTAAGCATTTCGCTGAAATCCCTATTTCCTCCGATCCGGGTTGGGGTTTGGGTTGGGGTTGGGGTGGTGGGATCGCCCTGGCCGCAACCGCGGCACATACGCTCGGGTGGCATGACGTCGCTCCCCCCACCCTCCTCGAACTCGGCATCGGGTGGCGGCCGTCGCTCCCGGTCCCGCCGCCTGCTGCTCGTCGGTGCGGCCCTGGCTGCGGCCGGCGCCGCGGGGGCGGCGTACAAGCGTCTTGCCGCGGAGGGGGTCGGCGATGCCGGGCCGAGCGACGGGAGCGTTTCGCTCGGGTGGGGCGAGGGCGTGAGCCGTCCGGAGCACCAGATCGTGCAGACCCCGGACGGCGCGCAGCTGGCCGTGTGGGACCTTCCGGGCAGCGGCCCCGATGCGCCGGTCGTGGTGCTCCCCCACTGCTGGGGCTGCAGCCACGAGATTTGGCTTCCCGTGGCGCGCCGGCTCCGCGAGCAAGGCGCCCGGGTCGTGCTCTATGACCAGCGAGGGCACGGGGCGAGCACCCGGGGCACTGCGCCGCTGGAGATCGAGACGCTGGCGCATGACTTCGCGGATGTGCTCGAGGCCACCGACGTGCATGACGCCGTGTTGGCCGGCCACTCCATGGGCGGCATGACGATCATGTCGCTGGCCACGCACCGCCCCGACGTGCTCAAGGAACGGGCCAGGGCGACGGTACTGGTGTCGACCGCCGCGACGAGCCTGGGCGACCGCTCAGCCCAAGGGGCACGGGTCGCGGGCGCCATGGTGTCCTCGCCGGTGGTCACCCGGGCAATGCGGGCCAGGGGCGGCCACGTCTTCGTGCGCTTCGCCTTTGGCGACAGCCCGGTGCGGGCCCACATGGATCTGACCCGCGACCTCTTCGGGGGCTGCCACCGGACAGTGCGGGGCGACTTCCTGCGGTCGCTGGCGACGATGAATCTCTTGGAGGGCGTGGCGACGATCGATGTGCCGACGACGGTCATGGTGGGCACACGCGACGCCCTGACCCTGCCCGTGAAGGCGGATCAGATCGTGGCGACCGTTCCAGGGGCGCGACTCGTCACCCTGCAGAACAGGGGGCACATGTTGCCCCTCGAAGAACCCGACGCGGTCACCGACGAGATCGTGCGGGCGACCAAGGGCTGAGGAGGAACGCGCCGAGGGAGTGCAGTCGCGCGGGCGCGCAGCCGCGCGCGGGCGCCCGGGCGCGTGAAGATCGAAGACAGCGTGAGGGCGCCGACTCATTTCCGCTGCGGGCGCCAGGCCGGTGCGGGAGCTGACACGAACACCCTCCCTTGTGGGCTGGTGAAGCGAACCTCCGATTGGGCGTCGCCGTCCATCTTCCACCCGAGCTCATGTACCCGGCTGTGGTGCGCCACGCAGAGCGTGAGGAGGTTCGACATGACGGTCGGGCCCTGCTTCGAGGCCCACACGATGTGATGCACGTCGGTCACGTTGCGGCAGCCGCAGCCCGGGAACCGGCATCCGTTGTCCCGCCGCCCGATGGCGATCCGCTGCGCGTCGCTCGGGTCACGCTGCAACTTCTTCTGGTCGAGGCTGCTGCCGTCGGCTGCGTCGAACGACAGCGTGATGTCGGCGTTGCAGGCCAGCCGTCGTGCGACCTCGGCGGAGATCGGACCGACCCCCTGGATGGAGGCGTGGCCGTACCCGTCGCCGTACAGGAGCCGGTCGAGGTCGGTGTGCACGATCATCGTCGTCTGGCCGCCACCGTGGACCGGACCGGGTGTCGTGCCGGTGCGGGGCGGGCGCTTGCCTCGGCCCTGTTCGATGCAGATGTCCAGAAGGGCGTCGGCGCAACGGCTCTCGAAAGGCACGTAATCGGGGTCGTTCGCACTCGGATGGTCGTGGCGGCGGGCCCGGCCCAGGAGCGCGGACTTCACCAGGGCGTAGGCGTCGCCGGTGAGCTGGGCCCAGACCAGGCGGCGCTCGTCGTCGAAGCGGACGAAGCGACGCTGCACGTGCGCGGCCGCCTCGGCATCCGTCGATCCCTTGACCTCGGCCACCAGCTGCCGGGCCTGCTTGGGCGTCCAGTGCTCAGACAGACGGGCGAGGTCGGCGTCGGTGTCGGGCGTGGCCACGGCGGCGAGCGGGGCGAACACATCGAGCGTGAGGCGCCCGTCCGCCAACGCGCCCGAGAGGGCCGGGAGATCCTTCACCTTGGTGGCACCATCGACCAGGGTGCGGGCGCGGGCACGGCTGACGTGGCAATGAGCGATCAGCCAGTCGCGCATGGACAGCGAGCCGTCGCCACGCCAGGCCTCCTTCTGGTCGAACTCGGCGATGTCGCGCAGCATGGCGCCTTCGTGCTCCGAGATGACCCGCTGATGCCGCCCGATGCTCTCCGCCAATTCCCCTGAGCGGGAGTCGTTGCCGTAGTCCCGACTGAGGGGCCGAGTCTTGCGCGTCGTCGGGGCGGCCCGGCGGGTCGACGTGAGGCCGCCGGTGCGGGCCGGATCAGGGCGGCGGGCGGCGGTTGCCATACGGACGAACGGTCCGCGGCAAAGGGCGAAGTGCAGCGCGGACGCTACGGGGCGGAGGCTGTGACGGGGGGTTCGGCCGGGGAGGTGGGCGTGAGGGTCGCTGCGATATGCGTCGGGCGGGGCTGGCGGAGCATGGAGGCGCTGGCGATCAGCATCACGATGAGGAAGCCGACGTAGGCGCCCCAACCGATGATCAGCCACGCGTGGCCGTGGTAGCTGCTGAACGTGACGCCGATCCAGACGGCGATGGCGTTGCAAGCGGCGACCACCAGGGTGACCCAGCCGAGCCACCGCATCCCGAGCTGGCCGCGCAGCATCGCCCACCCGAGGGCGGCCAGGAAGACCCCCGTCATGATGGACGTGGCAGAGAAGAAGATGGTGTTCAGGTCGCCGAGCGCGCGCACCAGAGACGGATCGTTCACGCCGCCCGGCTGTGCGTCCATGAACGCGAGAAGGACGGTCGGGAGGGCTGCCATGGCCGTGGTGATCGCGACACCGATGCCGGCGCCGAACACGATCGGCGACAGCGACTCGACGTCGCCCTCGGCGCGGCGGAGCACGCGATGCAGATAGCCCACGAACCAGAGCAGCGCGCCGGCGGCGAAGAAGTCGAAGATCATGCCCGCTTGGAGCGCGGCGTGATGATCGTGGACCCAGGCGAGCGTCTTGGCCGGACTCGAATCGACGCGGGGCTGCTGGGGGTAGATGAAACCGGAGAGTGCGGCCAGCACCACGAACGCCAGGCCGCTCAGCGCACCGATGCGCTCGAATGTACGGTCACGCATTCGTTCCCCTTTCGTCACGAAGGACGAGGGTCAATATAGGACCCGGGGCGGCGCCGGGGCTCGGGGTCGAGCCGGGGGCTGGGCGCGGGCGGGGCGGGCGAGGACTAGGTCTGCGTGGCGATGACGGACTTGCCGAAGCGCTCGAGGGTCTCGAGGGCGTGGGCCAGGGAATCGCCCGGCACGCCCACGCCGCACCAGGTGATGCCCAGGGCCGCCAGCTCGTCCATGGCCGCCAGGTGGGCGTCGGGGTTGAATGCGTCGCCGCCCGGATCGCCGCCGGCACTGGAGCCGAACGCGACGTCGATACTGGCGGGGTCACGGCCAGCCTCCTCCATGAACTGCCAGAGCTCATCGAGCATCGGACGGAGATCGTCCAGGGACTCGAGGGGGCGCGTCTTGGCGGTGGTGGCCAGGACCCGAGGCGCCGGAAAGGGGCTCCAGCCGTCGGCGTAGCGGGCCACCCGCCGACGTGAGAGGCGGCTGTTCCCCCCGATCCAGATGGGCGGGTGCGGCGAGGGCTTCGGGTTGGCCGACTGGCCCTTGGCCGTGAACGTCGTCCCCTGGAAGGCGAACTCGTCCTCGCTCCACACGCCCCGGAGCACCTCGATTGCCTCGTCGAACAGCGCATTGCGTTCTTCGAATTCGACGCCGAGCGCCAGGTACTCGCCGCGCATGTAGCCGGTGGCGACAGCCAGGGTGAAACGGCCGCCCGAGAGCACGTCCAACGTGGCGACCATCTTCGCCACCACGAAGGGGTTGCGGTAGGGCAGCACGACGATGTTGGGGATCAGGCGCATCCGGTCGGTGACGGCGGCGCAGAAGGCCAGGGCGGTGAACGGATCGAGGGCGTCGTGACCTCCGGCCTTCAACCACTTCTCGCTCGGGGCGGGGTGATCGGTGAAGCCGATGCCGGAGAATCCAGCCGCTTCGGCCACCTGGCAGAACTCGGTGAGCGCGGCCTTGTTCACCAGCTCGGGGTTATACGGGTGCGTCGTCATCGGGTACGTCACCGAGTAGTTCATGGCCGTGACCCTACTGTTTCGGGGCGCACGTTTTGGAGTTGCAGCCCTAAGCTGCGTCGCGTCTCGATTTCGAAGGAGTGTGCCGTGCAGCTCGGACTCGAAGGCAAGGTAGCCGTGGTGACCGGCGCCAGCCGCGGCATCGGCCTTGCGGTCACGCAGGCACTGACCGCGGAGGGCGTGCACGTCGTGGCCGGGGCGCGCACGAGCTCCGCCGAACTCGATGCTCTCGTCAAGGCGGCATCGGCCGAGTTCGTCGCGGTCGACCTCGGCTCGCCGTCCGCTCCGGCCGACCTCGCCGCCGCGGCGCTCGCCCACGGCCGGATCGACGTCCTCGTCAACAACGTCGGAGCGGCGCGGACACGCCTCGACGGCTTCCTCAGCATCACCGACGAGGACTGGGCCGCATCCGTGAACCTCAACCTGATGGCGACCGTGCGGGCGACGCGCGCCGTCCTGCCGTCCATGCTGGAGGCCGGTGCCGGTTCCATCGTCACCACGAGCTCGGTCAACGCCTTCCTTCCGGACCCCGCCGTCCTCGATTACAGCGCGGCCAAGGCAGCCGTGGCGAACTTCTCGAAGTCGTTGTCCAAAGAAGTGGCCTCCCACGGGATACGGGTCAACACGGTGAGCCCGGGGCCCGTCGCCACGGCGCTCTGGCTCGGCGAAGACGGCGTCGCACAGACGGTGGCCCGCGCCACGGGCGGGAACGCGGAGGACGTCGCCAAGAGCGCTGCTTCCGATTCGGCCACCGGGCGCTTCACCACTCCCCAAGAGGTGGCGGACCTCATCGTGTTCCTCGCCAGTGCCCGTGCCGCGAACATCACCGGAGCCGACTTCACCATTGACGGAGGGCTCATCAAGACCCTCTGACCTGGCGTCGCGCCTCCTCCCGGCACCGCAACCCAGAGAGGAGCAACCTTGACATGAACACCTTTCTCGCCGAGGTCCGCGGGACGTTGGCCCCCAACCGGGCGGACGGGTTCGGCCCCTTGCCCCCGCTGTTGATCGCCATGACCCTGGTCACCGGGCTCGTCGACTCGTTCAGCTACCTCCTGCTGGGCCATGTGTTCGTCGCCAACATGACGGGGAACGTGGTCTTCCTCGGCTTTGCCGTGGCGGGAGCACAGGGCTTCTCCATCGCCGCGTCCCTCGTGGCGCTCGTGGCGTTCGGGATCGGGTCTGTCTTCGGGGGCCGGATCGTGGCCCGGTTCGGCCACCACCGTGGCCAGCACCTTGCGGTGGCCACTGTCGCCCAGGCGCTCTTCTTGGGGATCTCGGTCATCCTGGCGTTCGCCGGATCGCATCCCTTCGGCCCCGCTGTCCGCTATTCGCTCATCGTCGCGCTCAGCCTGGCCATGGGCGTGCAGAACTCGAGCGTGCGCAAGCTGGCCGTCCCCGACCTGACGACCACCGTGCTCACGCTGACGGTGACCGGAATCGGCGCAGACAGCGCGCTCGGCGGAGGAAAGGGTTCGAAGTCAGGCCGGCGTCTCCTGTCCGTCGCCGCCATGTTCATCGGGGCGCTGATCGGCGCGGCACTCGTGCTGCATGTGCACGTCGCGCTCCCGTTGACGATCGCTTTGGGCGTGGTCGTCGTCGTGGGTGCGGTCGCCTACTGGAGCGGTCGGTCGAACCCTGCGTGGACGCGGGTCGAGGACTGAGTTGCGGCTGTGAACGGGCCCGATCTGGGAGAGTCCTGGGAACCCTGACGCGAGCGGACGCTGCGTGACGCGCGGCTGTCCGGCGCGATGACAACGCGAAATTGCCTCTCGATCTGCAGCGCGCCGTCTGCTGTACTGGGCCGCGCATGCCTTCGTGTGCCAATCAGTCGCAGAAAGGGGAACACCATGACGACCATCGCCGACGAGGAACAAGCACAGATCGACGAGGCGAACGCGTCCGGCAAGACGCCGGTCGTGTTCATCCACGGCCTTTGGCTGCTTCCCAGCAGCTGGGACCGATGGGCGGCGGTCTTCGCCGACGCGGGCTACGCCCCGCTCACGCCCGGATGGCCCGACGACCCGCAGACGGTCGAGGAGGCGAAGGCGAATCCCGACGTGTTCGCCAACAAGTCCATCGGTGACGTGGCCGACCACTACGCATCGGTGATCGGGGCGCTGGACAAGAGGCCCGCGGTCATCGGACACTCCTTCGGCGGGCTGCTGGCCCAGATGGTGGCGGGCCGAGGACTCTCGGCGGTCACCGTGGCCGTCGACGCCGCACCCTTCCGGGGCGTCCTCCCCTTGCCGATCTCCGCGCTGCGGTCCTCCAAGCCGGTGCTCGAAAACCCGCGCAACAAGCATCGTGCCATTCCGCTGACGTACGACCAATTCCGCTACGCGTTCGCCAACGCGGTCAGTGAGGACGAAGCAAAGGAGCTCTTCGACACCTACGCCGTGCCGGCTCCCGGTGAACCCCTCTTCCAGGCCGCATTCGCCAACCTGAACCCGTGGACCGAGGCGAAGGTGGATCACGAGAACCCCGACCGTGGCCCCATGCTCATCGTGTCCGGCGAAAAGGACCACACCGTCCCGCGGGCGATCTCGGATGCCACCTTCAAGAAGCAGCAGAAGAACAAGGGTGTGACCGAATTCGTCGAGATCCCGGGCCGCGGACACGCGCTGACCATCGACAGCGGGTGGCGCGAGGTGGCCGACACGGCGCTCGGGTTCGTCAAGCGCTTCGTTTCGTAGCGGGGCGGCTCAGCGGCCCAGCAGTTTCGGCGGTTCAATCGGCCGTGCCGGGCACGAGGCGCGGCAGGACCAGCCCGAAGAGATAAGCCGGCCCGACACCGAGCAGCGTCTCCCCCACCCGCTCGTTGAATCGCCACTGCTCGTTGGCCGCACGTGACTCGGGGGCTGCGGCCGGCACTCCTCGTGTCGGGGGGCGGGCTATTCCTCGCGCCGGCGGTGTGCGCGTGGGGACGGGACGCGTGCGCGGACCCGGATCCGGGCGCGGTTCGCCTGCGCAGCGATTCGCTTGGCCTGCAAGGCGGCCACCGCACCCAGTGCGAGTACCGCTCCCCCGGCGACTGTCCACACCGTGGCTTCGTCGGTCGTGAGTTGCTCGATCATGCCGTTCCCCCCAATCCCCTCGGCGGTCATCCTAGGAGAGCGCAGCCTCCCTGGGCGCGCACTTCGGGACATCCCCTTGGGAGCGGCGCCGGTTGGCCATGATGGACCCATGGCGAGCCCTTCCACGCCGACGCCCTCCGAGGGGCCTCTTTCCCCGAACGAGGAGGGTGGGCGCACCCGGTGGGAGGCCCTGCGGGACATCGTGCTGGGAACGGACTCCTACGGGATCGTGTTCCTGTTCCTCCTCGTCGACTACATCTTCCTCACCGTGGGCTGGAGCGGGAGCGCCGCCCTCATCGTCACCGCCATCTGGCTCGGGCTCACCGTTCTCCTGGCCTTCCGCACCTCCCAGGTGCCGCACCGGTTGATGGTCGTGGTCCGGGTCGCCGTGGCGGTGGTCGTGGCGAGTGCGATCGGGGTTGCCGCCGGTGGAGGCGACCGGGAGTACGGCGTCATCGTGATCTTGTCGTCGCTCCTCGTCCTGGCCAGTCCCATCGCCATCGGCTGGCGACTCTTGCACCACACGCGCGTCACGACGCAGACCGTTCTTGGGGCGTTGTGCATCTACGTGCTGATCGGGCTGGTGTTCGCCAATGCCGACTACGGAGTCCAACTCGTCTCGGGGCACTCGTTCTTCGCCCAACCGGGGGACCATGGCCCCGGTGACTTCGCGTACTTCAGCTACATCACCATGGCGACCGTGGGGTACGGCGATCTGACGCCGGCCACGGGTCTCCCCCGCACCAATGCAGTGCTCGAGGCGTTGATCGGCCAGATCTTCCTGGTCGTGCTCGTCGCCCGTCTGGTCGGGATGTACACCCCGTCCTTCCGGTGGGGGCATGAGCTGCATGGTGAAGCGGCCGGGCCGCCGCTGGGCGCTGCCGAGCGCCGGTGGAGGCCGGTGGGGCCGGCGGAGCCGAGCCCAGCGAGCCGGGTGGGGTCTGAGAGGTCTTCCGGTCAGACGATGAGGACGACAGGGACGATCATGGGACGGCGCCTCGTGCGGTCGCCGACGAACTTCCCCAACGCCTTGCGCGTGTGGCGGCTGAGCACCTCGATGTCATGGGCGCCGTCACGCAGCGCCTGCGTCACCGCGGCACCGACCACCTCGCTCGCCTCTCCCAACAGCTCCTCGGCCTCGGGCGCGTACACCCAGCCCCGGGTCTCGATCACCGGCGGGCAGCTGAGCTTGTTGTGCTGGCGGTCGACCGTGACCACGGCCATGACCACGCCTTCCTCGGACAGCTTCTTGCGGTCACGCAGCACCCCGTGCTCGATGTCGCCCACGGTGCCGTCGACGTAGACGTACCCGCCCGGTACGTTCCCGTCGCGGGAGATGCCCTTCGCATCGAGCTGGATCACGTCGCCGTCCTCGCACAGCAGGACCTTGGCCGGGTCGAGACCCATGGAGAGCGCGAGGCGGGCGTGGTGCACCATATGGCGGAACTCGCCGTGCACGGGGACGAAGCATTCCGGCTCGGTCACCGAGATCAGCGTGCGCAGCTCCCCCTGGCGGGCGTGGCCGCTGACATGGACCTTCTCAGACCCTGAGTGCACGACCTCGGCGCCTCTTCGGTGCAGGTCGTCGATCACCTGGCCCACCGACCACTCGTTGCCCGGGATCGGGTGGGCGCTGATGACGACCACGTCGTCCTCGCCGATGCGCAGCCACTTGTTCTCCCCCGTCGCCATGAGCGAGAGAGCGGACATGGGCTCGCCCTGCGATCCCGTCGAGATCACGCACATTTCGCCGGCCGGCACGTCGTCGACATGTTCGATGTCGATCTGCACCCCATCGGGGATGCTGATGATGCCCAGACGCGACCCGAGCTCGACGTTCTTGCCCATGGAGCGGCCGAGGGTGGCCACCTTGCGGCCGTTGGCCACGGCGGCATCGATGATCTGCTGCACGCGGTGCATGTGGCTGGCGAAGCAGGCCACCACGATGCGCTTGCCCGCCTGGGCCGCGAAGACGCGGCGCAGCGTGACGCCCACCGACGATTCCGAGTCGGTAAAGCCGGGCTCCTCCGCGTTGGTGGAATCCGACAGGAGGAGGCGGATGCCCTCGGTGCGGGCGAGCTCTCCCATCCGTGCCATGTCCGTGCGCCGGCCGTCGACCGGCTGCAGGTCGAGCTTGAAGTCACCCGAGTGGAGGATCACGCCCTGGGGCGTGTGGAACGCGAGGGCCATTGCCTCGGGCACCGAGTGGGTCACCGGGATGAACTCGACCTCGCAGGCGCCGATCTTCACGCGCTCACCGTCGGCCACCGAAATGAACTTGGTGTTGCCGGCCAAGCCGGCTTCCTCGACGCGGTGGCGGGCGAGGCCGACCGTCAGCTCGGAGCCGTAGATGGGCGCGTGGACCTCGCGGAGCAGGAAGGCCAGCCCGCCGGTGTGGTCCTCGTGCCCGTGCGTCAGCACGATCCCGTCGACCCGGTCCTTGCGGTCGTACAGATAGGTGAACTCGGGCAGGACGAGGTCGATGCCGGGCATGTCCGGGTCGGGGAACATGATGCCGCAGTCGAGGATGATGATGCGCCCTTCGACCTCGATGCAGGCGCAGTTCCTCCCGATCTCGCCGAGCCCGCCCAGGAAGACGACCCGGACCGGTTTCACCTTCGGCTTGTTGCCGCGGTCAGCCAAGCGGGGCGACCGTGACCGCAGGTGGCCCGACGGCAGCCAGGATCTTCTGCGCTTGGGCGTCGAGCTCGGGGGTCGACGCGCCCATGGGCAGGCGGCACTGACCGACGCGCAGGCCCAGCGCGCGGAGTATCGCCTTGGCCGGCAACGGGTTGGGGAACTCGTCGGTGGACTCGAAATCGAAGGAGTCGAGCAGCTCGGCGTTGCCGGTGATGGCGGCGGCCAGATCGCCGGCTGCGAAGGCGTCGACGACCTGGCGGAGCTGCGGGCCGATCCAGTGCGCCGCCACGCTGATGACGCCGATCGCGCCGACTGCCATGAGGGGCAGGGTCATCACGTCGTCGCCGCTGTAGATCTCGAAACCAGCAGGGACCTGCGCGGCGAGGTGAGCCGTGGTCGGTGCGTCGCCTGCCGCGTCCTTCAGCGCCACGATGGCCGGCACGTCACGGGCCAGTCGCAGCATGGTCGGCGTGGCGATGCGGCGTCCGGAGCGCACCGGGATGTCGTAGAGCATGACCGGGAGGTCCCCCGCCGCCTCGGCCGTGACCCGGAAGTGCTCGAAGATCCCTGCCTGCGACGGCCGGTTGTAATAGGGCGTCACGAGGAGTACGCCGTCGACCCCGCACTCGGCGGCCCGCTTCGTCATGGTGATGGAGTGGGCGGTGTCGTTGGAGCCGCTGCCCGCGATGACCGGGATGGTCACGGCCTCGGCCACGGCCCGCCAGAGATCCACCTTCTCCTCGTCGGTCAGGACCGAGCTCTCGCCGGTGGAGCCGCTGAGAACGAGGCCGTCGCTGCCGTGCGAGGCCAGCCAGCGGGCCAGTTCGACCGCGGCCGTCAGGTCCAGCGCGCCCTCGTCGTCGAACGGGGTCACCATCGCGGTGACCACCCGCCCGAAACGGGGCGAGTCCTGTGGACCGGGGCTCATCGCCCTCTCACGCTACCAGCCGTATCCTCCGGAGGGAGTACTGCTTGTGTGCCTTGCCGGCGTTGCCGGCGTTGCCGGCGTAGCTGCGCGCCGCTCAGGCGACGTTGCGTTCGGCCGGCGATCCGTCGGCGAAGGCATCCTCGTCCTGCGTGGAATCGGTGAGGTCTTCGAACGCGATCGCACCCATTTCGGTGAACTTGGTCCGGAGCCAACCGTCGGCGGCATCGAGCAGGCCCAGCTTCTTGAGGTTCGGCACGATCTTCGAGAAGAGCAGGATCTGGAAGTCGTCGCGTTCGGGAGCCGCCTGCATGATCTTGATCACGTCCGGGGTGGGCACCTCCATGCGCTCCCAGACCTCTTGCATGACCAAGCGGTCCTTCATCCGGATGGCCGCCTCGAAGGCGAACTCCTGCCTTTCCCGGAGCTCCGATGCGTTGAGCTCTTGGTAGTACTCCTGCAGGCTGAGCACGCCGAAGGCCACGTGGCGGGCCTCGTCGGCCATGACATAACGCAGCAGCTTCTTGAGCAGCGGCTCCGTCGTCATCATGTGGATGAAGCCGAAGGCAGCGAGCGCCAGGCCCTCCACCATGATCTGCATGCCGAGATAGGTCATGTCCCACCGGGAGTCGGCGACGATGTCGTCGAGGAGCAGGCCGAGGTGGGCGTTCATCGGGTAGTGGCCCGAGAGCTTCTCGTCGAGGTACTTGGAGAAGACCTCGACGTGGCGGGCCTCGTCCATCACCTGCGTGGCGGCGTAGTACTTGGCGTCGATCCACGGGACGGTCTCGACGATCTTGGCCGTGCAGAGCAGCGCACCCTGCTCCCCGTGCATGAACTGCGACAACAGCCAGTTCTGGTTCTCCACGCCGAACTGCAGGAACCGCTTCTCGTCCCACTTCTCCAGCACGGTGCCGGCGATGGCAGTCTCGTCGAAGTTCATCTGGCTGGGGTTGGCCTCGGCGTTGGCGATGACCACGCGCTCCTGGTCGACCTCAATGGACCAGTCCAGGTCGGTCTGGCCGTTCCACTGCGCCTTCTTGGCCTTCTCGTAGAGCTTGTCGAGCTGGGGCTTGGCGCCCTTCTCGTAGTCCCAGGTGAACTCGGCGGGGCAATTGTCGGGGACCCGGTGGAATCCCTCGGCGTCGTACTCGCCGACGAAGTTGAGGACGGCCTCAAGGTCGTTGATCTCCTCTCGGCCGATGAGGTCCAGGTTGGATCGGAGTTGCTCGGTGTTCTCGTCGAGTGTGGTCATTGTGCCGCCCCTTTGATGGATGGTCTGGTGGATCTGGGTGCTCGGGTTGAATCGGATGCTTTGTCGGAATGAGGTGCTTTGTTGAAGTTGGTCTTGGACTTGGTGTTGGACTTGGACTTGGTCTTGGAACTGGTAGCCGTGGTGGACGCGTCGACCCGCAGGGCGAGGATGCCGGGCAGCACGAACGTCCGCACCAGCGCCCGGGTGTCGGCCGGGTCGGTGAGGTCGGCGTAGGGCGACGGGTCCGAGCAGTAGGCCAGGACGATCCGCACGGCCCATTCGGCTGCCCGGGATGCCTGCTCGGGCTCGAGCCAACGGGCGAAGAACGGTGCAGCCAGGTCGCTGGCCACTCGCATGACCTGGTCGAATCCGCCGAAGGTCACATAGGGCAGGACGGCTTCGGGCTCGTGTTCGAGGAGGTAGCCGAGCGGCTCGTGCCAGCGGAGCCAGCGGGCCGACTCGACCATGCCCGCCACGAGGACGTCTTCCAGGTCGCCCGCCTCGCCCATGGCCACCGCCAGGGAGGAGAAGAGCCGGGCTACCTCCGTCTCGACGACGGCGGCGAGGATGCCCTCCTTGCCCCGGGGGAAGGTCCGGTAGGCGGTGGCGCGGGACAGGCCGGCGGCGCGGGCGATGTCGTCCACGGTGGTCTTTGCGATCCCCTGGCGGGCCAGGCAGCGCAGCGCTCCGTCGACCAGCCGGACCCGCGTCGACGTGCGGTCGTCCGCTCCCAGGTGTCGGACGACGTTGTCCCGCCCCCCGGTCGGCGCGCCGGTGGCCTCTACGCCTTCAATTCGTGTCGCGGTTGCGCCCACTCATGAAACAGTATGGCGATTTTTGTCTCACTGTCAACCAGCGGGGGCGACCGAACCGACGGATGGGCGACCGAGCCGATGCGTGGTGACCAGGGGGAATCGGAGGATCGGGAGAGCGACGGGATCGGGAAGCCAGCTGAGTCAGCTGTAGTTGAAGTGCCCCGGGGCGATGGACGTGATCAGGAGGGCCAGGACGGCCAGGATCACCACGCTCCCCCCGACCGTCAGGATCAGGCCGGTCGTGCGGTCCCGCAGGTCGCCGGCATAGTCGTACAGGAGGGCCAGGACGCCCCCCGTCACCAGCCCGCCGAGATGCGCCCGCCAGTCGGTGTTGCCCGTGAAGCCGAGGGCGAGGTTCAGGACCAGCAGGCCGACGACGGGCGCCACCGGGAGCCGGCGGCGCAACCCCACCACGACGTAGGCCCCGAGGACGCCCATGATGGCGCCGGAGGCGCCGATCCCGATCTCGTTGTGCGGCCCGAGGAGGTACGAGCCCACGCTCCCCCCGAGCCCCGCCAGCAGGTAGAGGGCGACGAAGCGCAGCTTGCCCAGGAGCACCTCGAGGGCCGGGCCGACGATGAGCAGCGTGATCATGTTGAAGAAGATGTGGGTGAAGCTTGCGTGCAGCCACATGGAGGTGAAGGCCCGGTAGTACTCGTGCTGCCCGTGCACCCCGTCGGGCCACATGGCGTAGCGGTCCACGACGCGGTTGTTGTTGCCGAATCCTTCGAGGAAGAACACCACCACGTTGATGGCGATGATCGTCAGCACAATGGGGGTCGGGTTGGTCGACCCGACCACGCCGGTCCGGCCCCGGCTGGTGTGCGTGAAGGCAGGGACCTGGCGGGAGCGCTTGGCCCCTTCGGCGATGCACTCGGGGCATTGCCACCCGACTGGCGCCTCGATCATGCAGTCGGTGCAGATCGGGCGGTTGCAGTGCGCGCAGAGCACCGACGCCGCCTTCTCGGGATGGCGGTAGCACCCGGGCGGTGGCGCTGGCTGCGGCTGCAGCTGGGGGTCGCTCACCGGATCCCAGCCAGGAGCTCGGACCGGACGAGCAGCGCCACCTGTTCCGGGTCGTCCAGATCCCAGCGGCCCGGTGAGCTGATGTAGGAGAGCACCATGCGGGCCAGGAAATCAGCTGCCGCGTCGAGGTCCGTGCCTTCCGCCATCCCGTGGCGCACGAGGTAGGGCGCCAGGAACGCCGCGACCAGCGTGTGGGTCTGATCGGCCTCGGTGGACAGTCTGGGGAGGAGGATGTCCGGCTCGGTGACCAGGACCCGCTGGAGCACCTCGTGCTCGAGCAGGGCATGGTGGGCGAACATGAGCCCGCGCTCCATGACCTCTTCCAAGGTGTCGGCGTCGGAGACCTCTTGGTAGAGACGGAGGAAGAAGCGGGAGAACTCCCACCCCACCACTGCGGAGAGCAGCTCGTCGCGGCCGCCGGGAAAGTACCGGTAGACGGTCGCCCGGGACACCCCCGCCTCACGGGCCGCGTCCTCAACCGTCGTCTTGGCCAGCCCCCAGCGGGCGACGCAGTCGTAGGTCGCCTGCAGGAGGCGTTCCCGGACGTCGGGGTTCACAGCCCGAGCAACGCCTCGAGGCCAACCGTGAGTCCCGGCCGGTCGGGCACGGCGCGCACGGCGAGGAGCACGCCTGGCATGAAAGAGCGGCGGTCATACGAGTCGTGGCGAATGCTCAGGCTCTGGCCCGCTGCCCCGAAGATGACCTCCTCGTGGGCCACCAACCCCGGCAACCGCACCGAGTGCACGTGCACGCCGCCGGCGGACTCCGCACCACGAGCCCCGGCCAGCACGACATCGGTCGTCGGGTCGGCCGGCAGCGGACCGCTGCCGGCAGCGCCGCGGGCCTCGGCGATCACGGCGGCGGTGTGCATGGCGGTCCCCGACGGCGCATCGCGCTTGGCGTCGTGGTGCAGCTCAATGATCTCGACGCCGTCCATGTGCGGCGCGGCAATCCGGCAGAGGTGCAGCAACAGCACCGCACCAATGGCAAAGTTCGGTACCAGGACGACGTTGGCGGCGCTGGCCGCGAAACGCGCCTCCAAGTCGGCGACGTCGGTCTCGGAGAGCCCGCTCGTCCCGATCACGGCGTGGATGCCCTCGGCTGCGTAGTGGGCGACGTTGTGGCGCACCGCTTCGGCAATGGTGAAGTCGACCACGACTTCGGCCCCGAGGTCTGCGAGCGCGTTGACCTCCCCGATGATCGTCCGGCCGCAGGCGTCGCCGCCGACATGGCCGGGATCGATGGCGGCCACCAGTTCCATGTCGGCCGCTTCCGTCACGGCGCGGCAGACCTCCTGGCCCATGCGGCCGCCGGCGCCGACCACACCGACCTTGTGCATGCTCTGCAGGCTACCGGGCGGCCATGGAGGGTAGGTGGGACTCGAAGTCGCGTCCGTCGAAGGGACCGACCGCGCTCATGGTCCGTGGCGCACTGACCAACTCGGCGGCCACCTCCAGGACGTCTGCCCGCTCCACGCCCTCAATGTGGGCCAGCACCTCGTCGACCGAGAGGACCTCGCCATGCAGCAGCAGCGATGCGCCGATCCGGCTCATCCGGGCCCCGGAGTCCTCCCCGGAAAGGAGCATCTCGGCGCGGAGGCTGCCCTTGGCCACCGCCAACTCCCGGTCGGTGACCCCGTCGGCCGCGAGGAGCTCGAGCTCCGCGCTGACGATGTGGAGCACCTCGTCGAGATGCTCGGGCGCCGTGCCGACCACCACGGCCAGCGATCCGCTGTCCTGGTAGGCCGCCCGCTCCGACCACACCGAGTACGCCAGGCCGCGCTGCTCACGGACCTTCTGGAACAGCCGGCTCGACAAGCCGCCGCCCAGGACGTGGTTCAAGACGGCCAACGCCCACCGCCGCTCGTCGAAGCGCGACACCGAGCGCATGCCGTAGACGAGGTGCGCCTGCTCGGTGGAGCGGCGGACCACGTCGAGGGAGACGGTGTCGGGACCGGGAGCCGCGCGGGTCGGCGCCACACCGCCCGGGGTGCCGGCGAAACGGCGCTCCAGGTCGGCTGCCACCGCGTCGTGGGTGCAGTCGCCCGCAACCGACACCACCATGTTGGCGGGCCGGTAGTGCTCGTCGAAGAAGGCACGGATGTCCTCGCGGGTGATGCGCTGCACCGATGCAGCCGTGCCCAGGGTGTCGCGCCCGAGAGCGTGCTCGGGGAAGAGCGCCGCCTGCCACCGTTCCGCCGCCAAGTCGGCCGGCTCGTCGGCGTGCATGAGGATCTCGTCGAGGATGACCGTGCGTTCGGCCTCGATGTCGTCGGGTCGGAGCGCCGGCTCCCACATGATGTCGCTCAGGATGTCGAGCCCGAGCGACAGGTGCTCGGAGAGGAGGCGCACGTAGAAGGTCGTGTACTCCTTGGTGGTGAAGGCATTGCAGTCGCCGCCGACCTCGTCGAGGTCCTCGGCGATCGCCGCGGCGGAGCGCCGTTCGGTGCCCTTGAAGAGCAGATGTTCCAAGAAGTGTGAGGCCCCGGCAAGCTCGCCGGGCTCGTCACGTGAGCCGGTACCGACCCAGTAGGCGACCGCTACCGAGTGGACATCCGCCATGGTCTCGGTGACCAGACGGATGCCACACGGCAGTACGGACGTCTCGATCAACGACGGCGCGAGCGCCCACGCGAGGGTCGGCGGTCACCACCTCGGTCGCCACCACGGTCACCGCGGTCGCTCCCGGAGTCGGCCGCACCCGGGCCGAGGTCACCCAGGTCCGCCACGAGCTCAGCTTCGAAAGCGTCCTCGAAGGATGCCCCGTCGGCCTTGGCCGGTGCGGACGACGACGAGCCGGATCCTGAGCCGGAAGACGAGCCGGACGAGACGACGAGCCGGAGGACGAGCCGGACGAGGACGAACCGGCGTCACGGTTGGAGGAACCGTTGCCCGAGGACTGCGACGCACCCTCGGGAGCGGAGGCCAGCGACAGCGACACCTTGCCCTGGGGGTCGATGTCGTCGACCCGGACCTCGACCGCCTGGCCGAGCGTCAACACGTCCTCGACGTTGTTGATGCGCTTGCCACCGGCCAGCGACGACAGCTTCGAAATGTGCAGCAGGCCGTCGCGGCCGGGCAGCACGTTCACGAAGGCACCGAACTTGGTGATGTTGACCACCTTGCCCGGGTAGACGACTCCCACGTCGGCGGTGGGCGGGTCGAGAATCAGCGAGATCCGGCGGCGCGCCTCTTCGACGGCATTGCCGTCCTTGGCGCCGATGGTGACCGTCCCGACCACACCGTCGTCGTCGACGGCGATGTCCGCACCCGTCTCCTGCTGCAGCGTGTTGATGACCTTGCCCTTCGGCCCGATGACCTCACCGATCTTGTCGATCGGGATCTCCATGGAGACGATCTTCGGCGCGCTCTCGGCCACGTGGTCACGCGGCTCGGCGATGGCGCCGGCCATGACCTCCAGAATGGTGAGCCGGGCTTCCTTGGCCTGCAGGAGCGCCTTGGCCAGCACGTCGGCGGGGAGGCCGGCGATCTTGGTGTCGAGCTGGAGCGCCGTCACCGCGTCCGCCGTGCCCGCCACCTTGAAGTCCATGTCGCCGAAGGCGTCCTCGGAACCCAGGATGTCGGTCAGCGTCACGTAGGTGCCCTGGTCGTAGACGAGGCCCATGGCGATGCCCGCCACGGGCGCCCGCAGCGGAACGCCGGCGGCCATCAGCGACAGCGTCGAACCGCAGACCGAAGCCATGGAGGTCGACCCGTTGGAGGCCAGCACGTCGGAGACCACACGCAGGGTGTAGGAGAAGTCCTCGACCGGCGGGACGACCGGCAGAAGCGCCCGTTCGGCCAGCAGCCCGTGCCCGATCTCCCGGCGCTTCGGACCGCGCATGAAGCCGGTCTCGCCGGTGGAGAAGGGCGGGAAGTTGTAGTGGTGCATGTAGCGCTTGTGGTCGACCGGGGTGATGGTGTCGAGTTGCTGTTGCATGCGGGGCATGCCCAGCGTCGTCACGTTCAGCACCTGGGTCTCGCCGCGCTGGAAGAGCGCCGAGCCGTGTGCCGTCGGCAGCAGGTCGATCTCGGCGGAGAGCGGCCGGATGTCGGCGATGCCCCGGCCGTCCACGCGCACGCCGTCTTCCACGATGCTCTTGCGCACCAGCTTCTTGGTCAGCGAGCGGATTGCCCCCTTGACCTCGCTCGCCCGGTCGGCGAACTCGTCGCCGAGGGCGGCACGGATCTCGGCGCCGGCGGCGTCGAGCGCGGCGTTGCGCTCGGCCTTGCTCCGGACCAGGTTGGCCTTGGCGATGGGGTCGGTGCCGACCGCCTCCACCCGGGCCCACACGTCGTCCTGGTAGTCGCTGAAGGTCGAGAACTCGATGGTCTCGATCGGGCCGCGCGCAGCCGAGTAGGCCGCGACCAGGTCGCGCTGCAGATTGATCGCCTCACGGATCCACTGCTTGGCCGCTT
The DNA here is from genome assembly GCA_963753115.1 of uncultured Acidimicrobiaceae bacterium. GTDB lineage: Bacteria > Actinomycetota > Acidimicrobiia > Acidimicrobiales > RAAP-2 > Bog-473. The sequence continues at coordinate 219,024 of CAVWBB010000021.1, read as the reverse complement.
CCAGGCCGGACGCCAGCACCTCTTCGGTGACCTTGGGGGCGCCCTCGTCGTAGTAGGTCCAGGACTTCTCGGTCCCGCCCGCCTCGACCATCATGATGGCGATTTCGCTGCCGGCGTCCTCGGTGAGGGCCCGGCCGGCCACGACGAGCTCGAAGGTCGACTCTTCGCCCTCTTCGAACGTCGGGTGCGGGATCCACTCGCCTTCGGTCGTGTACGCCACACGCACGGCGCCGATGGGGCCGTCGAAGGGGATGCCCGACAACATCAGCGCGGCCGAAGCGGCGTTGATGGCCAGCACGTCGTGCGGGTTCACCTGGTCGGCGCCGATGATCGTTCCGACGACGTGCACCTCGTTGCGGAATCCCTCGGGGAACGAGGGGCGCAGGGGGCGGTCGATGAGCCGGCAGGTCAGGATGGCCTGGTCCGAGCTCTTGCCCTCCCGGCGGAAGAACGAGCCCGGGATCTTGCCGGCGGCGTACGTGCGCTCCTCGATGTCGACGGTGAGGGGGAAGAAGTCCGTGCCCTCCCGTACGGACCGAGCTGCGGTGGCCGTGGCCAGCAGGACGGTGTCGCCGATGCGGGCCACGACGGCCCCGTCGGCGAGCTGGGCGAGTTTCCCCGCCTCAAATGACATGGTTCGGTCGGTCCCACTGATGGGGCCCGACACGGAAATGGCGTCAGCCATGATGCTCCTCGTGTCTTGGGGGCATCTTCGTGTCTGGTTCCCAGTAGTCGACCACCTCGCACCCGAAGTGACCGGCCACTGGCAGCCAGTGGCTGAAGACGCCCGGTTCTTTGGTGCTGCCGCTACCTTCGGATGCCGAGTCGGCTGATGATGGAGCGGTAGCGCTCGACGTCGTTCTTGCGGACGTAGTCGAGCAGCCGGCGGCGCTGGCCGATGAGCTTCATCAGTCCACGCCGAGTGTGGTGGTCCCCTTTGTGCTCCTTCAGGTGCTCCGTCAGGTGGTTGATACGGCCCGACAACAGGGCAATCTGCACCTCGGGTGAGCCGGTGTCACTCTCGTGCAACCGGTACTCGGAGATGGTGGCCTGCGTGTCGGGCATGTAGGAAGGACCTCGAAGAGCTTGTTGGAGTTGGCGGAGACCTGCCCCGGCCGACAAATATTGTATCAGCCGCCCGCTGATCAGGGGTGATCGGCCGAGGCGAGCACCCGCTCGGTGGCCTCGACGTCGGCCCGCATCTGGGCCACCAGGGCCTCGATGGAGTCGAAGCGCTGCTCGGAGCGCAGCCGGTGGGCGAAGGACACCCTGGCCGCCTCGCCGTACAGATCGCCGTCGAAATGCAGGAGGTAGGCCTCCACCAGGACTTCGGCGGAACCAGGCTCGTAGAAGGTCGGCCGGCGCCCCACGGAGATCGCCGCCTGGTGGAGAGAACCGTCAGCCCGCCGGAAATGCCCGGCGTAGACAGCATCGGCGGGCAGGGCAATGTCATCGGCCACGGACAGGTTGGCGGTCGGAAAGCCGAGCTCGGGGCCGCCCCGCCCGTCGCCCCGGACCACCGGGCCGCGGACCTCGTGGGGCCGTCCGAGGAGCCGCGCCGCCGCCTCCACGTCGCCCTCGGCCAGGAGGCCCCGGATGCGGGTCGACGACACCGCATCGTGGCCGTCGCCCGTGAGGCCGACGCCGACGACCTCGAAGCCGTACTCGCCGCCCAGGCGGCGCAGCAGGTCGACGTTGCCCCGGCGGCCGTGCCCGAAGTGGAAGTCCTCCCCCACCACGACCAGGCGCGCCGACAGCTGGTCGACGAGAACCTCCTTGACGAAGTCCTCGGCGGTTTCCTCGGCCCGGACGAGATCGAACGGGATGACCACGGTGCGGTCGATGCCGCATTCGGCCAGGAGCTCGAGCTTCTGCTCGAGGCCGGTCAGCTGCTTGGGCGCCGACTCGGGGCGCACCACTGCTGCCGGGTGGCGGTCGAAGGTGACCACCACGGTGGCGAGGCCGGCGGCGTCGGCGCGGGCGGACAGGTCCCGCAGCAGGGCGCGGTGCCCCAGGTGGACCCCGTCGTAGGCCCCGATCGTGACAGCTGTTCCCTCACCGGGCGGCATCGCGACCGAGGGTAGTCGGGGCGGTCGGGGCAACCGGCCGTCCGTCACTCCGCGGCCAGCACCACGGCGGGCCGGATGCGGTCGCTGTCCGTCGCCTCGTAGACCGCGAGGAGGTTGGCGTGCTCATCGAGCATCGCCCACGGGCCCTCGCCCAAGGCACCAAGGGGTACCCGGTCGAGCGGCAACCCGGTGCGGATGGCGCGCGGCCGTGTCCGGCGGGACGGTCACCGAGTCGAGGTCGCGCATGGCCTGGGCGGGGGTGAGGACGGCGTCGGGCCCGATGGCGTCGAGGAGGTGCATGTCGTCGCTGCCGAACGAGCCGATGCGGGTGCGGCGCAGGTTGGCCACGTGCGCCCCGCCGCCGAGGGCCCGGCCCAAGTCGTGGGCCAGGACCCGGATGTAGGTGCCCGACGAGCACACGATCTCCGCCCGGTAGACGCCGGCGCCGGCGCGTGCGGGGTCAGGGTCGGGCTGCGTGTCGAACCGATACACGGTGACCGGCCGGGCCGCGCGCTCCACCTCCACGCCCTGACGCGCCAGCTCGTGCAGGCGGCGTCCCCCGACCTTCACCGCGGAGACCATCGGGGGGATCTGCTCGATGTCACCGGTCAAGGCGGCGGCGGCCTCCGCGACTGCCTCCGGGGTGACGTGCGACATGTCGTAGGTGGCGAGGACCTCGCCGGACGAGTCGAGGGTCGAGGTGGCACTGCCGAGCACGATGTCGGTCGTGTAGGTCTTGGGCAACGCGGTCAGGAAGCGCATGAGGCGGGTCGCCCGGCCCAGCCCGACCAGCAGGACCCCCGTGGCGTCGGGGTCGAGGGTGCCCGCGTGGCCGACTCGGCGCTGTCCGAAGATGCGGCGGCATCGTGCGACCACGTCGTGTGACGTCCAGCCGGCCTCCTTGTCGATGACCACCAGGCCGGTGACGCTCATCGCTGCACTCGCCCAACTCGTCGAACTCGCCGATTCGCCCGGTTCACCCGGTTCGCCCGGCGCACCCGGCTCACGACTCTTCGGCCGAGGACTCCCCCTCGTGCAGGCCCCGCAGCAGCTCCTCCACCCGGGAGCCCGCGGCGATGGCGGGGTCGGCCTTGAAGGTCAGGCGGGGCGTGCGTTTCATGGTCATCTGTGCGCCCACGGTGCGCTGCAAATGCACCCGGCGCTCTTCGAGCACCTCCGAGGTCGCCTCGTCGAGGGTGGCCATGTACACGACGGCGGTCCGCATGTCGGGAGCAACGTCGACCGACGTCACGGTGACCATGGGGAGCTCGTCGGCGTCGGCGAGCCGCTCGAGCTCCTCCGCCAGCACCTGTCGCAACACCTGGTTGACCCGCAATGCACGCGGGTATGTCGCAGTGCGCCGTCTCACAGCTTCAGCTCCTCAACTCGAATCGACTGAACTGCACTGAACTTCGACTGCACCACCGGCCTTCCGACCCCTCCGCGATCTTCCGACCTCCGAGACGGCCACGGCCACGGCTCGACGCCACGCCCGGAGCGCCCGGCCGCCCGGCCGCCCCGCCTCAGGTCCGGGCGATCTCGCGCTCGTCGTACGTCTCGATGATGTCGCCATCCTTCAGGTCCTGGAAGTCCGACAGCCCGATACCGCACTCGAAGCCCGAGGCCACCTCGCGGACATCGTCCTTGAAGCGGCGCAGGGAGTTGATGGCACCCTTCCAAATGACCGTGCCCTCGCGGAGGAAGCGCACCTTGGAGCCACGGGTGATCTTGCCGTCGCGCACGTAGCACCCGGCCACGGCGCCGACCCGGGGCACCCGGAACACCTCGCGCACCTCGGCCTCGCCCGTCACGACCTCCTCGTACAGCGGGGAGAGCAGTCCGAGCATTGCGGCCTCGAGGTCCTCGAGCAGCTTGTAGATGATTTCGTAGGTGCGGATCTCGACGTCGGACGACTCCGCCATCTCACGCGAGCGCTTGTCGGGGCGCACGTTGAAGCCGATGATCGTGGCGTTGGAGGCGGCCGCGAGCTGCACGTCGTTCTCCGTGATGCCACCGATGCCGCGCAGGACGAAGCTCAGCTTCACGTCGTCGCGCTCCAGTCGCTTCAGCGACTCGGTCACCGCTTCGAGCGAACCCTGCACGTCGGCCTTCAGCACGATGTTGAGCGTGGCCGTCTCGCCACGTGAGATCTGCTCGAACAGGTCCTCGAGCTTTGCCCCGGCGGCCGCGGCCACCGGCCGGTGACCCGAGAGCCGGAAACGCTGCGCCCTCGCCTCACCGAGCGTGCGGGCCCGGGCCAGATCCTTCGCCGCCCGCATCTCGTCACCGGCGTGCGGCGGCTCCGAGAAGCCGAGCACCTGCACCGGCGTCGAAGGCAGCGCCTCCTTGATGTGGTCACCGCGGTCGTCGACCAGCGCCTTGACCTTGCCCCAGGCGGCCCCGGCCACAACCGGGTCCCCCACACGCAAGGTCCCCTGCTGGACGATCACGGTGGCCACGGGGCCACGACCGGCCTCCAGGTTGGCCTCGAGCACGACGCCCCTGGCCTCTCCCTCGACCCGTGCGGTCAGCTCTTCGACCTCGGCGACCACGACGATCTGCTCGAGCAACACCTCGATGTTGGTGCCCTGCAGCGCAGAGACCTCCACCACGATGGTGTCGCCGCCCCAGGATTCGGGCACGAGCCCGCGCTCGGAGAGCTGCTGGAGCACCCGCGACGAGTCTGCGTCGGGACGGTCCATCTTGTTGACGGCCACGATGATCGGCACGTCGGCCGCCCTGGCGTGGTCGATGGCCTCAATGGTCTGCGGCATCACGCCGTCGTCGGCGGCCACCACGAGGATGACGATGTCGGTCGCCTGGGCCCCACGGGCCCGCATGGCGGTGAAGGCGGCGTGGCCCGGGGTGTCGATGAACGTGATGCGGTGGTCCTGCCAGACCACCTGGTACGCACCGATGTGCTGGGTGATGCCGCCGGCCTCGCCGGCCACGACGTCGGTCGAACGGATGCGGTCGAGCAACAGGGTCTTGCCGTGGTCGACGTGCCCCATGACGGTGACGACCGGCGGGCGGGGCCGCTGGTCCTCCTCGTCCTCCTCGTCCTCCTCGTCGAAGTAGCGGGCCAGGAGCTCGGCCTCCTGCTCCTCGCCGGGGTCGACCAGGCGCACTTCGGCACCGATCTCGGCGGCGAACAGCTCGATCATGTCGTCGGTCAGCGACTGGGTCGCCATGACCATCTCGCCCTGCAGGAGCAGGAAGCGGACGATGTCACCGGCGCTGCGGTTCAGCTTGGGGCCGAGGTCGCGGGCCGTTGAGCCGCGCTCAATGATGATCTCGCCGTCGGGGACCGGGGCCGTCGACGGCTGGTACGTGGTGAGCTGCGTCGGCTCGAGCTCTTCGAGATTGCGCCGACGCCGACGTGCCCTGCGCTGGGGCGGCCGACGGCCGGGCATCCCACCGCGACCGCCGGGGGGCGGGGCTCCCGTGGGGGCACCACCGCCGGGTCGGCCGGCAAAGCCGCCACCACCCGCTGGTCGGCCGCCGTAGCCACCGCCGGACGGGCCGCCGGTACTCGGACGGCCCGCGCCGCCCGCGGGACGACCGCCGGTGCGTTGGGGGTAGGCGCCGCCGGGGCGGGAGGACTGCGCTGGGCTGGGCTTGCGTCCACCCATGCCCGGCGGTGGCGGGATCGGCCGGCCACTGGGGCCGAGCGGAGGCCGCGAACCGGGCGGAGGGGGTACGGGCTTGCCGGAGGGACTGAGCGGCGGGCGGGTGGGGCGCTGCTGCGCGGGCGGCGCAGCGGTGTCCGCCGGAGCCGGAGCCGGAGCGGCGGCCGCAGCGCGGCGCCGGCGACTGGGCCGCGGGGGCGGCCGGAGTCGAGGGCGACGCCGGGGCTGACGAAGGAGACGCAACCGGAGCTTGCGCTGGCGCCTGTGCCGGAGCAGAGGGGGCTGACGGAGGCGACTGGGTCTGCGGTGCGGTAGGAGCAGGGCCCGCAGCCGCAGCCGGGGCCGACGGGGCGGTCGTCGGGGACTGGGCAGCCGGCGGGCGCGCAGCCGGAGCAGCGGCAGGCGCAGCCGGCGCAGGACGACTGCTGCTGATCAGACGGGGGGAGCGGGCCGGGGGTGCCTCACCGCACCGCACCGGCACCGGCACCGGCACCGCGCAGCGGCCGGGGCCGACTCCGTACGTGCCGGAGCCTTCTTGACCGGAGCACTGCTCGCGGCCGGGCTGCTCGATACAGAGGTAAGCGGTCGACGGGCCGGAGCCTCGCCACCGTCGCCCGACCCAGGGCCCGATTCCGCGCCCCCGGCAGGAGCGCTCGACTTGGCAGCCTTGGTGGCCTTGGCCGCCTTCTTGGCGGGCGCGGGCTCGTCAGGTTGGACCGGGCGGCGCAAACCCTCGGCGTCGGCCTTCCGGCGGACGCGGTCGGCCTGCGCGTCCTCGATAGAGGACGAGTGGCTCTTGACCCCGATCCCAAGGGAAAGGGCCAGTTCGAGCCCTTCCTTATTGGTGAGGCCTAGCTCCTTGGCCAGCTCATAGACGCGGATCTTCTTCGGCAAGTGGTTCTCTTTGTCCTTGATTTGTGATGGGGCGCGGCGTCAACCCAGCCCCCTATCCTCGCACATCAGGTGCCGGGCGCTCCCACGCCTCACCCAGGTGCATACGCAACTGCTGCAGGTCCCCGGCGTCGACGGACGCCGAGAAGGCCCGTTGGAAGCCATGCCTGCGCACCGCCTCGTCGAGGCAACCGGGCGAGTCCCTGCACAACCAGGCCCCGCGCCCTGCTCCATGCCTGTCCACCGACAGGGCCCCGCCCGGCAGCCGGACGATTCGGATCAGCTGGTCGGCCGGCAGGGCATTCCGGCAACCGACGCAGGTCCGTGTCGGCGCTATGCCTCGGCCTCTTCGGTCACCTCGGTTGCCACGGCGGGCCCCCCGGTGCTTGCCTCCGCTGCGGCCTCGGCGGGTTCCGCCGGCTCCGGGGGCGCTGCGGCCGGGGCGGGAGTTGCGGCCGCTTGGGCGGCGGGGGCGGGGTCTGCCGCCTCGGCTGCCGCCTCGGTCGCCCCGTCGGCTGCGCCGGACTCGGCGGCGGGCGCCTCGGTCGGGTCCTCCGCCTGGTGCGTCCACTCCTCGGCGGACATGGCCTCGCCGCCTTCGGCGGGCTTCCACACCAACTCGCCGCTCTCGTCCTCGACCCACTCGCCCTCGGCCCAGTCCTGCTCGCCGTAGCCGCCGGCCTCTTCCTCGGCCAGCTGCGTCTCGCTCTTGATGTCGATGCGCCATCCGGTGAGGCGCGCCGCCAGGCGGGCGTTCTGCCCTTCCTTGCCGATGGCGAGGGAGAGCTGGAAGTCGCTCACGATCACCGTGGCGGTGCCGGTCTCCTCGTCCAGCCGCACCTCGCGCACGCGCGCCGGTGCCAGCGCGTTCTGAATGAGCTCGACGGGGTCGTCCGAGAACGGGACGACGTCGACACGCTCGCCGCGCAGCTCGTTGGTCACCATGCGCACCCGCGAGCCGCGCGCGCCGACGCAGGCCCCGACCGGGTCCACGTTGGGGTCGTTCGACCACACGGCGATCTTGGTGCGGTGGCCCGGTTCGCGGGCCGCCGCCTTGATCTCGACCACGCCGGATCCGATCTCGGGCACCTCGAGCTCGAAGAGCCGCTTGATCAGCCCGGGGTGGGTGCGGCTCACGACGATCTGGGGGCCCTTGGTGGTCTTGCGGACCTCCACGATGTACGCCTTGAGGCGCGCCCCGTGCTCGTAGCGCTCGTAGGAGACCTGCTCGGCCTGGGGCAGCAGGGCCTCGACCTTGCCCAGGTCGAGCAGGGTGTAGCGGTTGTCCGTCTGCTGCACGATCCCGGTGACGATGTCACCCTCGCGACCGGCGTACTCCTCGTACTTCATGTCGCGCTCCACCTCGCGGATCCGCTGCAGGATCACCTGCTTGGCGGTCTGCGCGGCAATGCGCCCGAAGTCGTCCGGCGTGTCGTCCCACTCGCGGACGACCTCGCCCTCCTCGTTGAGCTCCTGCCCGTAGACACGGATCTCGCCCGAGTCGGGGTCGATGGTCACCACGGCTTCCTCGGCCGCGTCGGGGCGGCGCTTGTAGGCCGCCACCAGCGCGTTGGCCAGGGCGTCGAGCAGCGTCTCGACCGAGATCCCCTTGTCGCGCGCGATCTGACCCAGCGCGTCCAGGAATTCGAAATTGGTCTTGCTCATTGCCGCTTCACCCTCTCACTCTTCGCTCTCCGGGGCTCCGGCCCCCACTCAAAAACCGTCCGCGCCCGCTCGATCTGGTCGTAGGCGATCCGCATCTCGCCCTCGGGCACCTCGGGACCGGTCAGGGTGCACCCCGACTCGTCCGCGCTGGCGAGCGTGCCGGTCACGCGGCGGACGTGCTCCGACCCCGCGTCGACCCGGACCGTGACCTTCTCCCCCACCGCCCGGGCGTAGTGCGCCGGGGTGCGGAGGCGCCGCTCCAGCCCAGGGCTCGAGACAGACAGCGTGTACCGGCCCGGGATCGGGTCGATGTCGTCCAGGGCGGCCGAGACGTCCCGGGTGGCGTCACCGAGCTCGTCGAGGCCGATGCCCCCCTCGCGGTCGACGAAGACGGTGAGCTGCGCCCCGTTGAGCTCGACGTCGATCAGGTCCAGCCCGCGCGCCTGGAGGATCGGCGACAGCGCGTCGGTCAGTGTGTCCGTGCTCCCTCTCATCGCCGTCACCTCCCTTGTTCTGGCCTTTGGTCCTGATTTGCCCCCGCAAAGCGAAAGCGTGGGCCGCAGCCCACGCTTCAACGAGGTACTGATCTTCAAAAATGGACAGCAGAAGGGATTATAGCAATTCCAGGGCTAATAGGACCGGGCCACGACGGCCACGAGGTCGTCGTCGGGGTCCCCGGGCTCGGCCAACGAGCCGTCCGCCCTCTGGAGGCAGCGAATCGACAGCGCGTGCTGGGCCAGGCGGTCCTCGCCGTCGCTCCCGAGCGCCGCCAGAGGGACCCGGGCGAAGCCGACCGACCCCGCCTCGACGGCGGCATCGAGTGACGCGGCATCCACCGTCCTGGCGTCGCGGGCCGCCGTGGCCTCCGCCAGGAGCTCGGGCCCGGCCGCGGCCAGGATGGCGCCGACCGTGCCCGCGACGGCACCGACGGCGACGTTCTGCTTCTCGCGCCGGTGCCGGGTCACCACGGTGACGTTCCCCTCGGCCAGGTCCCGCGGACCGACCTCCACCCGCACCGGGACGCCCTTGAGCTCCCACGCCACGCTGCGCCGGCCGAAGCTGGTGTCGGTGCGGGTATCGAGGCGGACCCGGTGCCCGGACGCCGTGAGCTCCGCGGCGAGCGCCTCGGCCGCCGCCCCCACCTCGGGGTCGTCCTTGACCACCAGCACGACCACCTGCGTGGGCGCCAGTGCCGGGGGCAGGCGCAGGCCGAAGTCGTCGCCGTGTCCCATGACGAGCGCCCCCACCAGCCGGGTGGAGACCCCCCAGGAGGTCTGCCACACGTACTCGGTGCCGCCGGTGGCGTTGGCGTAGGTGATGTCGAAGGGCTTGGCGAAGTTCTGCCCGAGCTCGTGGCTCGTGCCCATCTGCAGGGCCTTGCCGTCGCCCATCATCCCCTCGCACGTCCAGGTGCGGTTGGCGCCCGCGAAGCGCTCGCGGGCGGTCTTGTGGCCCGTGAGCACGGGGATGTTGAGCACGTCGACCATCGTCGAGCGGTAGACGTCGCGCAGAATGCGCAGCGCGTACTCCAGCGCGTCCTCCTCGGTGGCGTGCGCCGTGTGCCCCTCCTGCCAGAGAAACTCGCTGGTGCGCAGGAAGAGGCGCGGGCGCAGCTCCCAGCGGACGACGTTGGCCCACTGGTTGATCAGCAGCGGGAGGTCGCGGTGGCTCTGCACCCACTTGGAGAAGAAGTGGTTGATCACCGTCTCGCTGGTGGGCCGGACCACGAGCGGCTCCTCGAGCTCCTTGCCGCCGCCGTGCGTGACCACGGCCAGCTCGGGCGCGAAGCCTTCGACGTGCTCCGCTTCGAGCTTCAGGAAGGACTCGGGGATGAAGAGCGGGAAGTACGCGTTCTCCGCGCCCGCCTCCTTGATGCGGCGGTCGAGCTCGGACTGCATGAGCTCCCAGATCCCGTAGCCCCAGGGCCGGATGACCATGGTGCCGCGCGCGGGGCCGTTGTCGGCCATTTCGGCGCCGGCGATCACCTCCTGGTACCAGCGCGGGAAGTCCTCCTCCCGCGTGACGATCGCACCCTTTGGCATCCGTGCAGGGTACTTGGCCGGCACGAGCCGACAGGACAGGACTGGACCGCCGGTCAGCCGTCGAGGCGGGCCAACGCGCGGTCGAGGACGGCGGCCAGCTTCGCCAGCGTCGGCGCGGAGCAGACCTCCAGCCGGGCATGTCAGCCCGCGGCGTCGTCCTCGGTCCGGCGCCGGATGATCTCGATCTTCTCCGAAGTGTGGTTCGGGTCCGCGCCCGTCGAGTCGAGCAGCGCGCGCCGGTCGGCCTCCGCCTCCGCCTCGGCGTTGGAGTCCGCCGCCGCGATGCGGGCCTCGACCCCTTCGGCGACGAGACGCTCCGCCTCGTCCACGAGTGCCTGCACCATGTCCGCCTCGGGGACGACACGGATGATCTTGCCGCGGATGAACAGATGGCCCTTCTGCTTGCCCGCCGCAATGCCGATGTCGGCCTCGCGCGCCTCACCGGGCCCGTTCACGACGCAGCCCATGACCGCCACCTGGATCGGCAGATTCAGCTTCTCGAGCGCCTCCTGGGCCTCCTTGGCCACGGCGATCACGTCGACCTGGGCCCGGCCGCACGACGGGCAGGCGATCAGGTCGAGGCCCTTGCGCTCGCGCAGCCCGAGCGACTCCAGGAGCTGGCGCCCGGCGCGGGCCTCCTCCACCGGGTCGGCGGTCAGCGAGAAGCGGATGGTGTCGCCGATGCCCTCGGCCAGCAGCGCACCGATGCCGGCGGTGCCCTTGACCAGACCGGCCGGCGGCGGGCCGGCCTCGGTGACGCCGAGGTGCAGCGGGTGGTCGAAGGTCTCCGAGGCGAGCCGGTAGGCGGCGATCATCAGTGCCACCGACGACGCCTTGACGGAGATCTTCACATCGGTGAAGTCGACCTCCTCGAAGAAGGCGAGCTCGTTGCGGGCCGACTCCACCAGCGCCTCGGGCGTGGCCCCGCCGTACTTCTTGTACAGGTCGGGGTGCAGCGATCCGGCGTTGACGCCGATGCGGATCGGCACGCCGCGGTCGCGCGCCTCGGCGGCCACCTGCTTGATCTCGGCTTCCTTGCGCAGGTTGCCCGGGTTCAGCCGCAGGCCCTGCACGCCGGCCTCCAGCGCGGCCAACGCCATCTCGTGGTGGAAGTGGATGTCGGCCACGATCGGCACCGGCGAGCGCGGGACGATGTGGGCCAGGCCCTCGGCCGCCGCCTCCTCGTTGCAGGTGCAGCGCACGATGTCCGCTCCGGCCGCGGCGAGCGCGTAGATCTGCGCCAGCGTGCCGTCGACGTCCGCCGTCTTGGTCGTCGTCATGGACTGCACGGTCACCGGCGCCCCGTCGCCGATGGGCACGCCGCCCAACGTGATCCGGCGCGTCGGCCGCCGGGGCGTCAGCAGAGAGGAGGAGAGATCCACGGCGACCAGCCGGTCAGTGCGGTATCTGGAGCGGGTGGGTGATATCGAGGTAGATCGCGCTCAGGACGAACGCCAGCAGGAGGGCGATGAACACGGCGGCGACCGGGAAGAGCTTGGTGATGTCGGCCCGGTAGTAGGGCTCGCCCTTCTTGGTGCGGATCCACTCGTACGCCGCCACCGCCACGTGCCCGCCGTCGAGCGGGATCATCGGCAGCATGTTCAAGATGGCGAACACCAGGTTGATGGCGATCAACAGCAGCAGCACGGACTCCAAGCCCGCCTGCTCCGATTGCGCACCGAGGTGCGCGATGCCGATGATGGAGACGGGCCGCGGCGCCGAGCCCGGGTTGTTCACGACCGCCTGGGCGTCCTTGGCGTTCGTCACCTGGTGGTAGATGGAGGTCAGGCCGCTGGGCGAGAACGTCTGGCCGAGCCCCGTGACCTCCTCGTGCGTCAGGCTCCACATCGTCGAGAGCGCCGCTCCCGGGCTGCCGAGCACGGAGACCGGCTCGCTGGCATACCCCCCGATGGTGAAGCCGAGGTAGCCCTTCTTGGTCAAGGGCACACCGTGGACCTTGATGCCCTTGCCGCTCTCCGGGGTGGCGTGCAGGTCGATCAGCTTGCCGTCGCGCTCGACCCCCAGGGTCAGGGGCTTGCCGATGGAGCTGCCGATGGTGTTGATCATCGTCTCGGGGCCGGCGAACGGCTTGCCGTTGATGGACACGATGGTGTCACCGGCCTTGAGGCCGGCAACGGCCGCCGGCGTTGCCTTGCCCGCCCACTTGTCGAGCCCGGCGACCTTGATGTTGTTCGTCGAGTGGCCGAAGCTGAGGACGAGGATGATCGCCAGGACGAAGGCGATGAGGATGTGCATGGCCGAGCCGGCCGACGCCACGATGATCCGCTGGTGGAACGGCTGCTGGCGGTAGGCCCGGGCCTCGTCCTCCTCGGCCACCTCCTCGGTGGAGGTGAAGCCGGTGATGCGCACGTACCCGCCGGCCGGAATGGCCTTGACCCCGTACTCGGTCTCACCGCGGCGGACCGACCACAGCCGGGGGCCGAAGCCGACGAAGTACTCCGTCACCTGCATGCCGGCCCACTTGGCGGTGATGAAGTGGCCGAACTCGTGCAGCATGACGATGGCGAACAGGATGGCGATGAACAGCAGCAGGTAGCCCCAGCCCAGCGCGATGAAGATGGCGGTGATCAGGACGAGCGACACCACGAGCTGGACGACCCGCGACCGCGTGGCGTCAGCGGGCGGTGCCGGATCCGGCTCGATTGGCGGCTCCGCCGCCGGCGCCTCCTTCTCGGTGAGCGTCGTCATCAGGGACAACGCTACCGGTCGCCACCCAGCGACAGGCGTCGGTCCAGTGCGAGGCGGGCCCGGACCCGGGCCTCCGCATCCGCCGCCAACACGGCTTCCACCTGGTCCACCGGGTCGTCGACCCACCCCGCCATCGTCTCGGCCACCACGTCGGCGATGCCGCCCCAGGGCAGCGCATTGCCCAGGAAGGCCTCGACGGCCACCTCGTTGGCGGCGCTGAGCCAGGCCGGGGCGGAGCCACCGTGCCGGCCGGCCTCGTAGGCCAGGTCGATGCAGGGGAAGACGGAGCGGTCGGGCGGCTCGAAGGTGAGCGTCTGGGCGCCGGACCAATCGAGCGCGCCGAAGGGCGTCGCCACCCGGTCGGGCCAGCCGAGCGCGTAGCCGATGGGCAGGCGCATGTCGGGATTCGAGAGCTGGGCGAGGGTCGACCCGTCGCGCAGCTCGACCATGGAATGCACGATCGACTGCGGGTGCACGACGATGTCGATCCGGTCGTAGCCGATGCCGAAGAGCTCGTGGGCCTCGATCACCTCGAGGCCCTTGTTCATCAGGGTGGAGGAGTCGATGGTGATCTTGGGCCCCATCGACCACGTCGGGTGGGCCAGCGCGTCGGCCACGGTCACCGAGCGCAGGCGCTCGGCCGTCCAGCCGCGGAACGGGCCGCCGGACGCGGTCAGCAACAGGCGGGCCACGTCGGTCGTCGCCTGCACGGCGGCCAGGCACTGGTGGACGGCGCAGTGCTCGGAGTCGACAGGGACGATCTCGGCCCCGGGGGTGCGGCGCGCCTTCTGCACCACGGGGGCGCCGGCGATGAGCGATTCCTTGTTGGCCAGCGCGAGCCGCTTCCCGGCTTCGAGCGCGGCCATCGTGACCGGCAGGCCGGCGAAGCCCACGACGGCGTTGAGCACGACGTCGGCGCTCCGTGCCGCGGCCACCATGCCCTCCTCCCCCACCATGACCTCGGTGCCGGCAGGCACGCCGGCGCGCACCTCGGCGTAGCGGTCCGGGTCGCCGATGACGACCAGCGCGGGGCCGAAGGCGGCCGCCTGGGCGAGGAGCTCGTCGACGGAGCGCTGCGCCGCCAGGGCGTGCACGCGGAAGCGCGCGGGTTCCCTTCGGATGACGTCGAGCGCCTGGGTACCGACGGACCCGGTGGAGCCCATCAGGCTGACCGTGCGCACGAGGGTCAGCTCACCCGAGATGCATCGCCTTGACCACGAAGTACGTGGCGGGGATCACGAAGAGCAGGCCGTCGACCCTGTCGAGGATGCCGCCGTGGCCGGGCAAGAGCCGTCCCATGTCCTTGAGCCCGAGGTGCCGCTTGATCATGGACTGGCTCAGGTCGCCCAGCGGGGCGACGATCGCCACGACGACGCCGTAGAGCGCAGCCTTGCCGATCGTCCAGGGGTGGATGAAATGGACGACGATGACGGACACCAGAATGGCCGCCACGGCGCCGCCGATCAGCCCCTCCCAGCTCTTGTTCGGGCTGATGGAGGGCGCCAGCTGGTGGCGTCCCCAGGCCGCGCCCACCAGGAGCGCGCCCACGTCGTCCGCCACCGTCACGATCACGGCGGCGAGGACGAAGGCGATCCCGTGCCGCTCGGGGAACAGGTTGGGATTGAGCAGCAGTGCGGCGAAGGAGCCGAAGGCGCCCACCCAGACGAAGACGAAGACGGTCGACGAGATCCCGGACACGGGTTCCGCCGCGGGTTCGACCCGGGCCAGGTACCAGATGAAGGAGCCGGCGACCAGCAGCACGAGCACGAGCGGCAACGCCGCCACGCCCTTGTTGTAGGTCTCCACCATGAGCGACAGCACGGCGACGAGGCCGAGCAGTGTGGCCGGGTGGTACTGGGCACGCCGGAAGGCGGCGTAGGCCTCGGCGGTCGCCAGCAGCACGACGACGCAGACGATGACCATGCTGGCCACCGTGCCGGCGGCGAAGCAGATCAGCGCCAGCGCGCCGAGCAGGACACCCGAGCCGATGGCCACCCGCATGTCGCGGCCGCCCGTGCCCGCCGTGTTCACGTTGCCGGTGCGGGTGTTGGCGGTGGTGCGGCTCGTCCGCGGTGCGCGCGTCCGGGGCTCCGGGGGCCGGGGTGGCGTCAGGCGGGCCGCGGCGACGGATGCCGCGCCCGAGACGGGGACGGGACCGCCGGCGGCCACGCCGGCCGGCTCGTCATCGTCCTCCTCGACGCCGTCGGGCTCGAGCACCACGATGGGCTCCGGGGCGCGGGCGTGCAGTGGCTCGGGGTCCCGCGCGTGCAGCGGTTCGGGCGCGGGCAGGGGCTCGTAGCCCGGCGCGGGCAGGGGCTCGTAGCCGGGCTCGGGCGGGATCACCAGGGTGTCGTCGGACTCGAAGTGCCAGGGCTGGCGCTCCACGTCCACCACGTCCTCGTTCCGCTCGCCCAGGAGCGCGCCCACGGCCGGCAGGTCGTCGGAGAGCATGGAGGGCTCGAAGACCTCTTCCTGCGCCTCCCAGTCCGTCTCCTCCTCGCGCCACATGGGCGGGGCGACGGGCTGCTCCTCGCCGTTGGTCGTATCGAGGATGGCCGGCACCTGTCCGGTCGGCGCGTCGTTCCAGTGCGGCAGGCTCCGGGTGGTCGTCGACGACGGGCCCCGTCACCTCGCGCACGGTGTCCCCCGCCGGCTCGGCGCCGATGATGCGCACGCGGCCGGAGTGGTAGGTCGGCGGCTCCTCGTCGACGTCCTCCGGGACGGGCCCGGCGGTGTCGTCGAGGTCCTTGCCAAATTCTTCGTACTGCGCGAACTCGTCTGTGTCGTCGGGCATGGCTGGCTCCTCAGACCTGGAGCAGCTCTTGCTCTTTGTGGGCAAGGAGCTGATCGATCACTGCAACTTGGTCCTGGGTGATCTTCTCGAGATCCTTCTCGACGCGCTCGAGCTCGTCGGTCGAGAGGTCTCCGTCCTTTTGCAGCGCCTCGAGATCGTGACGCCCCGCCCTCCGCAGGTTGCGCACTGCCACCTTCCCCTCCTCGGCCTTGTGCCGGACCACCTTCACCAGCTCCTTACGCCTCTCCTCTGTCAACGGTGGGAAGGCCAGTCGGATCACGGTCCCGTCATTGGTGGGGTTAATTCCCAGGTCCGAAGCCATGATGGCCTTCTCGATCGACCCCAGCGAGCCCTTGTCGTAGGGCGAGATGACCAGGAGCATGGCGTCGGGGACGCTGAATCCGGCCAGCTGGCGCAGCGGGGTCGGCGTCCCGTAGTAGTCCACCATCAGCGGCTCGAGGAGCGCCGAAGAGGCCCTGCCCGTGCGCACGTTGCTCATCTCGTGGCGGACGTGGTCGATGGCCTTCACCATCTTGTCCCTGGTGTCGTCCTTGACCAGGGCGGCGAGATCTTCGTCCATCAGCGGACCAGCGTACCGATCTCTTCGCCGCTGAGCGCACGAGGGATATTGCCGGGGACCATGAGGTCGAAGACCCGGATCGGCAGGTTGTTGTCCTTGCAGAACGTGATCGCGGTGAGATCCATCACCCGGAGATCTTTGCTGATGACGTCCATGAAGGAGATCTCTTCGTAGCGGGTGGCCGTCGGATCGAGCTTGGGGTCGGCGCTGTAGACGCCGTCCACGCCTGAGTGGGTGCCCTTGCAGAGCAATTCGGCGCCGATTTCGGCCGCCCGGAGCGCCGCCGGCGTGTCGGTGGTGAAGAACGGGTTGCCCATGCCCGCCGCAAAGACGACGATGCGGCCCTTCTCGAGGTGGCGGATGGCCCGGCGCCGGATGTACGGCTCGGCCACCTCGGCCATGGAGAGCGCGCTCAGCACGCGCGTCGGCTGGTTCTGCTGCTCGAGCGCGTCCTGCAGGGCCAGCGCGTTGATCACCGTGCCGAGCATCCCCATGGTGTCGGAGGTGGCGCGGTCCATGCCGCCGCTCTCCCCCGTGGTGCCGCGCCAGATGTTGCCCCCGCCGACCACAACGGCCAGCTCGAGCCCGCCGCCCTCCATGGCGCGGCCCATCTCCTTGGCCATGCGCTCGACGGTGGCGGCATCGATGGTCTCGTCGGACGCGGCGGAGGCAAGCGCCTCCCCCGACATCTTGAGCACGATGCGGCGCGGTTCTCCCACGATCAGCAGCGCTCAGGCGCCGATGACGACCTGCGCGAACGACACGATGCGCGCCGATCCGAGCATGCCCGCGATCGTCTGCTTCTCGTCCCGCACGTAGGACTGGTCCAGCAGCACCCGCTCCTTGAACCATCCGGTCATGCGGCCCTCCACGATCTTCTCCATGGCGGCCTCGGGCTTGCCCTCGTTGCGCGAGATCTCGGCCACGGTGGCGCGCTCGGCCTCGACGTCGGCCGCAGGGACCTCGTCGCGGCTGAGGTAGGCAGGCTTGGTGAACGCGATGTGCACGGCGATGTCGTGGGCCAGCTCGTCGGTGCCACCCTCGATCACGACGACGACGCCGTTGACGCCGCGCCCCGCCTGCTGGTGCAGGTAGGTGTCGAGCACCTGGCCCGACTCGGCGACGAGGCGGCGCACCCGCCCGATGGAGATGTTCTCCTTGAGGGTGGCGCGCAAGCCGTCGATGGTGTCGTCGAGCTCGGACGCGGCGTCCTCGCCCTTGGCGGCCACCAACGCGGCCAGCTCGTCGGCCAGGGCCACGAACTCGTCGGCCTTGGCGACGAAGTCGGTCTCGCAGCGCAGCTCGACCACGGCGGCGGCGTCGCCGTTGCGCGCCACGGCCACGGCGCCTTCGGAGGCCTCGCGGTCGCTCCGCTTGGCGGCGCCGGCCAAACCCTTCATGCGCAGCAGCTTGGCTGCCTCCTCCAAGTCGCCCCCCGTCTCCTCGAGGGCATTCTTGCAATCGAGCATGCCGGCGCCGGTCATCTGACGCAGCGTGGCCACGTCCTTGGCGGTGTAGCTGGCCACGATCAGGCCACCTCGACCGGCTCGGGGGTGGGGGTCGCCGGAGGTGTTGCGGCCGGGGCTGCCGGGCGCTGCGGGCGCTGCTGCAGCGGCGGGCGCCGCGGCTGCCGCCTGGGCCCGGCGGGGGCGCGGCGCCGACGACGGGCCGCTGTCCTCCGGCGTGGGCGGTGCCATCTTGCGGCGGTGCTCGGCGATGAAGCGCCCTTCCACCACGGCGTCGGCGATCACGCGGCACATGAGCGAGCCCGAACGGATGGCGTCGTCGTTGCCGGGGATCACGTAGTCGATCACGTCGGGGTCACAGTTGGTGTCCACGACGGCCACCACGGGGAGCCCGAGCTTGCGCGCCTCGGTGACCGCGATGTGCTCCTTCTTGGTGTCGATCACGAACACCGCGTTGGGCAGCCGGTCGAGGTTGGCGATGCCGCCGAGGTTGCGGCTCAGCTTCTCGAGCTCGCGGGTGTGCTGCAGCGCCTCACGCTTGGGCATCCCGTCGAAGTCGCCGGCGGCCTGCATGGCGCGCAGCTCCTGCATGCGCTTCACCCGGCCCGAGACCGTGGAGAAGTTGGTCAGCATGCCGCCGAGCCAACGCTGGTTGACGAAGGGCATGCCACAGGCCTCGGCGTATTCCGCCACGGGGCCCTGGGTCTGCTTCTTCGTCCCGACGAACAGGATGGTGCCGCCGTCGGCGACGAGATCCCGGACGAAGGAGTAGGACGACTCGACGCCGGTCAGCGTCTTGCGCAGGTCGATGAGATAGATCCCGTTGCGCTCACCAAGAATGAAGCGCTTCATCTTCGGGTTCCATCGGCGCGTCTGGTGGCCGAAGTGGACTCCGGCTTCCAGAAGCTGTCGCATGGAAACGACGGCCATAGAGATGTTCCTCCAGTCGGTTGCTCCCCTGGCGCAGCGCCGCCCGATGGCGACGACCGTGGAACGCGCGCAGGTGATGTTGGTCGGTGTTGCCGCCCACCCCCTGGTGGGCCGGACCATGCTAGCCGCTCACGGCACCCGAGGGCAGGGAGAACTCAGGCCCGGGGGTGGGTCTCCCCGTAGACGGCGCGCAGGCGCTCCTTGCTGACGTGGGTGTACACCTGCGTGGTGGCCAGGCTGGCGTGGCCCAGGAGCTCCTGGACGACCCGCAGGTCAGCACCCCCGTCGAGCAGGTGGGTGGCGTAGGTGTGGCGCAGGGCGTGCGGGTGGGTGGGCGAGGCCGAGCGGCGGTCCAGGATGCGCCGGACGTCCCGGGGACCGAGCCGGGCCCCGCGGCGGTTGACGAACGCCGCCTCGGGAGGGCCCTCCATGTCGTCCCGCCCGTCGTCGAACCAGGCCTGCAGGGCGGCGACGGCTGCATCGTGCACCGGCACCCGCCGCTGCTTCCCGCCCTTGCCGAGCACGGTGACCGTCCGGCCCCGCAGGTCGATATCGCCGCGGTCGAGCCCGCAGAGCTCCGAGACCCGCAGCCCGGCCGCGTAGAGGAGCTCGAGGACGGCCAGGTCGCGCCGGTCCACTGGGGTGTCGGCCGGGACGTCGAGCAGGGACGACATTTCGCCCCCCGAGAGCACGCGGGGCAGGCGTCCGCCCCCGGACGGGGCGCGCAGGGAGCGGGCGGGGTCGGCTTGCAGGCGACCCTGCCGGACCAGCCAGGAGAAGTAGCAGCGCAGCGCCGCCGCCTTGCGGGCGATGGTGGCGCGAGCGAGCTTCCGCGTCCCGAGCGACGCCAGGTAGCGCCGCAGGTGCAGGCGATCGACGCCCGCCGGGCTCTCGATGTCGCTGCGGGACATCCAGTCGGCGAATGCGGTGACGTCGCTCACGTACGCCGTGCGGGTGGCAGCCGCTCGGCCGGCCAGCCAGGCCGAAAACCCCGGCAGATCCCACTCGACCGACACGAAGCAACCGTACCGCCCCCACGCAGGGGATCCTGGGCACTAACGTCGCCCGGGAACCTTCGGGGGGTCCGCTGGGTTCGTTGAAATGGAGGACCGATGGTCTCGAGATTCGATCGTCGCTCAGTGCTCTTGGGTGGTGCGGCGGCTGCAGCCGGCGTTGCGGGGGCGGGCGCGCTGGGGCTTGGATTTGACGACATCGCCGGTGCCACGACCAACGGTCCCGGGCGCAACGGGATCTCCACCAAGACGCCCAAGAAGGGCGGCTCGCTGACCTTCGGCGTCGACGCGGAGGAATCGGGCTTCGACCCGACCCAGGCCCGCTTCGACGAGGTCGGCGTCATGTACGCCCGCACCGTCTTCGACCCGCTGACCATCGTCCTGGCCAACGGGGACTGGGCGCCGTATCTGGCCGAGTCCGTCATGCCGAACGCCGACTACACCGCGTGGACCATCACGCTGCGCTCCGGCGTCCTGTTCCACGACGGCACGCCCTGCAACGGCGCCGCCCTGCTCACGAACTTCCAGGCGCAGGCCAAGTCGCTGCTGACCGGCGTCGTGCTCAGCCCGACCCTGGTCTCCATCACCCAGACCGGCCCGCAGGCCGTGACCATCACGTTCAAGTCCCCCTGGGTGCCGTTCCCCTACTACCTGGCCGGTGGCATCGGCGGACAGATCGCCTACATCGCGGCGCCCTCCATGCTGGCCAACCCCAACGGCACCTCGCACCCCGTCGGGACCGGGCCGTTCGTCTTCAAGGAGTGGGTGCCCAACAGCCACTTCACCGCGACGGCCAACCCGAACTACTGGCGCAAGGGCATGCCGTACCTGTCGCAGATCACCTACAAGCCGATCCCCGACGAGTCGGCGCGTGCCGAGGCGCTCAAGTCGGGCACCATCGACCTGATGATCACCGACACACCGCAGATCATCACGCAGTTCCGCGGCAACCACAGCTACGCCTACATCGACGACAGCACGCACGTCGCCGGCGAGCCCGACATGAACTGCGTGCAGCTCAACTGCCTGGCAGCGCCGTTCAACGACGCCAACGTGCGCCAGGCCGCGGCCATGGCCATCAACCGCCAGCAGTACGCCAAGGTCATCGACGAGGGTGTTCTCCCGGTGAGCAACGGCCTCTTCGTCCCGGGGTCGCCCTACTACTCCACGACCAAGTACCCCGCCTACAACCCGTCGCAGGCCTCCAAGCTGGTCAAGGCGGCCGAGAAGACCAACGGCGGACCGATCTCGTTCACCTACGGCTCGACCAACTCGCCCGCCGCCATCCGTGCCGCCCAGTACCTGCAGCAGGCGTGGCAGCAGGTCGGGTTCACGGTCAAGACCAACATCGTGCAGCAGAACGACACCATCAACAACGCACTGGCCGGCAAGTACCAGGCGCTGGGTTGGCGGCAGTTCGGCGCGGTCGACCCCGACCTCAACTACATCTTCTGGAGCACCACCACAGTCAGCTCGGGCGCGCTGTCGATCAACATGGCCCGCAACGCCGACCCGGCGATCGAGAAGGCGCTCCTGACCGGTCGGTCCAGCACCGAGAAGGCTATCCGCGAGACCGCCTACCAGACGGTGAACAAGCGCCTCGGGTCTCGACCTCCCCTATCTCTGGACCGACCGGGCCGTGTGGGCCGTCATCGGCGATCCGACGGTGCAGAACTTCAACAACCCGACGACGCCGCAAGGCCAGCATGCCTACGGCATGATCGGGGGCTCTATCTGGCCGACCCAGATCTGGATCAGCTGAGCTGGAGGCTGATGAGCGGGCGCATTCTGGTCGTCGAAGACGATGAGCGAATCCGATCTTCCATGCGCCTGGCGCTGGAGGGCGAGGGCTACGAGGTAAGGGACGCCGCGAGCGGCGAAGAGGGTCTCGACATGTTCGCCGAGGCCCCACCCGACGTCGCGCTCATCGACCTCATGCTGCCGGGCATGGACGGCTTCGAGTGCTGCCGCGCCCTGCGGCGCAGCAGCGCCGTGCCGATCATCATCGTGACGGCGCGCTCGGACACCCACGACGTCGTGGCCGGCCTGGAGGCGGGCGCCGACGACTACGTCACCAAGCCCTTCGTGGCCAAGGAGCTGGCGGCGCGTATTCGCGCCCTGCTGCGGCGGGCCCGTCCCGCCGAGGAGGAGCCCGGCGCGCTGACCTTCGGCGACCTCCAGCTGCTGCCCGAGCAGGGTGTGCTGCGCCGCCTCAACGGCGACGAGGTGCACTGCACACGCACCGAATTCCGGCTGCTGTGCGAGCTGGCCGCCAGCCCCAACAAGGTGCTCAGCCGCGAGCAGCTGCTCGACCGGGTCTGGGGCTACGACTACTTCGGCGACGGTCGCCTGGTCGACGTGCACATCCGGCGCTTGCGCACCAAGGTCGAGGTGGATCCCGCGGTGCCCCAGCACATACTCACCGTGAGGGGCATGGGCTACAAGCTGGTGCCCTGACGTGAAGCTGGGCATCGGTGCCCGCATCACGGCCGTCTTCGGCCTCGGGGCGCTGATCCTCTCCATCCTCATGGGTGGGCTCTCCTACTTCACCGTGCGGCACTTCCTGCTGGCCGGCCGGGAGTCGGCGGCCCAGCACCAGGCCTTCAACAACGCCCTGC
Organism: uncultured Acidimicrobiaceae bacterium; assembly: GCA_963753115.1. Lineage (GTDB taxonomy): Bacteria > Actinomycetota > Acidimicrobiia > Acidimicrobiales > RAAP-2 > Bog-473. The sequence continues at coordinate 196,618 of CAVWBB010000021.1, read as the reverse complement.
TCGTGCGCACGTCGCTCGAGCAGGGCACCAAGCCGCAGCAGTACGTGGCCCTGCTTGCCAGCCTCGACGCCGGGTCCGACGCCCACTCCGTCCTCTACCACCGCGGCAAGGCCTACGAGTCGTCGTTGTCGGTCAGCGCCTCCATCCCGGTGCAGCTGCGCAAGGACGTTCTGGGCGGGACGGCGGCCACACAGACCTATCGCACCGCACAGGGGACGGCGGAGATCGGCATCGGCACCCCCATCCCCTCGGTGCACGCGTTCTACTTCGAGGTGTTCGACCTCTCGGACCTTGACCACACCCTGCGCGTGCTGGGTCTGACGCTCTTCGTGGCCGGCGTGGTCACGACGCTCCTCGGCACCGGCTTGGGACGCTTCGCCAGCGTGCGCTCGCTGCGGCCGCTGGCCGACGTGTCGCGGGCGGCAGGCGCCATCGCCGCCGGGGACCTCGACACCCGGCTCGACCTCGAGGCCGCCGACCCCGATCTCGAGGGCTTCACCCTGTCGTTCAACGCCATGGTCGACCAGCTCCAGGAGCGCATTGAGCGCGAAGCGCGCTTCAACTCCGACGTCAGCCACGAGCTGCGGTCCCCCCTCACCACCTTGGCCGCCGCCATGGAGGTGCTGGAGGCCGACCGGGACGAGCTGCCGCCGCGTTCGCAGGCGGCCCTGCAACTGCTGGCCGACGACCTCCGCCGCTTCCAGCGCATGGTGGGCGACCTCCTCGAAATGTCACGGGCCGATGCCGGGTCGGTCGACGTCTTCTTGGAGGAGGTCAACGTCTCCGAGCTCGTCCAGCGCGCGGTCGATTCGGGGTTCGGGCACATGGTGACCCACGGTCCGGGGGGACCACCCGCCGTGCAGATCGATCCCGCCGTGCGCTCCTGGCGCGTGGGTGTCGACAAACGCCGCTTCGAACGTGTCATGGTCAATCTCATGGAGAACGCCGACCACTACGGGGGAGGCGCGACGGCCATCGGCGTCGGGCCCGGGGAGGACGGCCTGGAGGTCGAGGTGACCGTCGATGACGACGGGCCCGGCATCGACCCCCTCGAGCGCCTGAAGATCTTCGAGCGCTTCTACCGCGGCTCCGCCTCGGGGCGACGGGGCACGGGGACCGGGACGGGGCTGGGCCTGGCGCTCGTCGACGAGCACATGCGCGTGATGCACGGCAACGTCAGGGTCGAGTCCTCCGAGAGCGGCGGGGCCCGCTTCATCCTCACGCTGCCGGTGCTCGACCACGGGGACGAACCGGGAGACGACGAGTGCGAGGAGTGAGCAGCGTGAGCGGAGTGAGCGGGTGAGGCGGCGCGCAGCGGCGCTGCTGCTCGGTGTCGTGGCGATCGTCGCCGCCGGCTGCGCCATCCCCACGCAGAGCAACCCCAGCACCATGTCGTCGTCCCGGGTGCCCTTCCACCTCCTCAACCCGCATCTGCCCACGACGACGACCACGGTGCCGACGCCGACGTCGCTCGTCCCCGTCAAGGTCTTCTTCCTCAATTCCGGTAACGCGCTGGCATCGTCGCCCCGTGTCGTGGCCGCCCCGGCGCCGCTGACCGCCATCATCACCTCGTTGCTCAGCGGCCCCACGCAGGCCGACACGGCAAACGGGCTCTCCACCGCCATCCCGAGCAACGTGACGGTGCTCTCGACCACCACGCAGGGGAACATCGTGACGGTGAACATGAACGAGGCCTTCGGCGCGATCACCGGCAACAGCATTGAGCTGGCGGTCTCGCAGATCGTGGCCACGGTGTCCAGCGAGAACGGCCTCGACACCGGCGTCCTCTTCGAGATCGACGGCCAGCGCACCAGCGTGCCGATCGCCAACGGCTCGCAGGTGAACGATCCGGTCTACATCGTCGAGTTCCTCAACGTCGCTCCCTGAGCGGACCTCGCCGCCGGAGTAGACCGACGGCACGGTGCCCGGATCGCTCCGAGCCCCAGCAGCTCAGCTCAGCTCAGGTCAGCCGGCGTGCTCGACGTCGCCGCGCCACGGCAGGCGCGGCGCGCCCGACCAGAGATGCTCGAGGTCGTAGTAGTCCCGCGTCTCCTGCAAGAAGACGTGCGCAATGAAGTCGCCGTAGTCCATCAGGACCCATGTCGCATCTTGCAGCCCTTCCACCCGGACGGGCTGCATGCCGTGTGACTCCTTCACTCCACGTTCGATCTCCTCGACGAGGGTCCGCACATGTCGCGTGTTCTGCGCGCTCGTGATGACGAACGCGTCGACCACCCCGAAGAGCTCGGCCATGCCCAGCACCACGGTGTCGCGTCCGAGCTTGGCGTCGGCCGACTCGGCGGCGGTGGCGACGGCCGGTGGGATCTGGACATGCAGGTCTGCGCCTGGGGTCAATGCAGCAACTCCAGGATCACGACGGTGGAACAGAAGAGGACCGTGAGGAGAACCCCGGCGGCAATCGCCCATCGCTGGCGGGAACGGCGCGCCACCTTCTGCTCGGCCCGTCGATCCGCCCTGCGCTGCGCCTGGGCGGGCAGCGCTCCGACACGGGGACTCTGACTTTCCGACAGCTCCGTCCACCCGGCCGGCATGGCGCTCATTCAAGGCACAGCGTACAGAGCGCGGCGGCGGATGCAATGGATGACTTCCTCGGGGACCATGCCCTCGACCGGCAGGCCCGCCGCCAGCAGCTCGCGGACCTGCGAGCTCGAGACCGGCACCTGCGGCCCGTCGACCCATTCGGCCCTCCAGCCAGGGGGAACGGCCGGCACCGGACCGCTCGGCCGGGACACGACGGCCAGGGTGACCAGTCGCTGCAGGTCCTCGTGGCGGTGCCAGGTGTCCAGCTCGGGCACCAGATCGGCCCCCACCACCAGGAACAGCTCGACGGGCTTGCCGCCGGCCTCCGACAGGATCTCCTCCGCCGTCTCCACCGAGTAGCTGGGACCGCCCCGCTCCAGCTCGAGCCGGCTGGCCTCGGCGCCCGGGATGTCCCGGGCAAGGGCCTCGGTCAGCGCAAACCGGTCCTCCGCCGGCGAGACGGCGCGTTGCCCTGACTTCTGCCAGGGATCGTTGGCGACGACGAGGAGGAGGCGGTCGAGGGCGAGCCGCTCCATGACCGCACGCGCTGCGGCGGCATGCCCGGCGTGCGGCGGGTCGAAGGTGCCGCCGAAGATCCCGATCCGGTTGGGGGGCTCAGGTGCCGGCAAGTTCGGCGATCACCGGCGCCAGCGCGTCCATCTCTGCCTCGTGCACGACGATGTAGCTGAAGCCGAGTTCCTCGCGGCGCTTGCGCAACGTGTCGATGATCTCCTCGACCGTCCCGATCAATGCGAGCGGCGCGGCGCGCAATTGCTCCGGCGTCAACGCGAACAGCGCAGAGAGTGACTCGATCACCTCGGCCGCGTTCGGCACCACCTGCACCGCGACGGTCCAGCACTGGAACTCGAGCTCGCCGGCGCGCTCCCCCGCTGCCTCGCGGGCCCAGCGCACCCGGTCGGCGTACTTCTCGACCACCGCCTCGGCGGCCACCTCCGGCCCGACGTACCCGGCGGCCAGGCTCGGCACGATGCTGACAATGTCGGCGTAGTGCCCGGCCAGCGAGAGGACGCGCCGTCCGCCACCGCCGATGACGATCGGCGGTCCGCCGGGCGTCGTCGGCACCGGTGTGCCGGGGGCCTCGGTGACGCTGTAGTGCTCGCCGGCGAACGTGACGCTTCCGTCGCGCCACAGCGCGCGGATGATGGCCAGGCTCTCAGCCAGACGGGCCACGCGCACCGAGGGCCTGTCCATGGGGATGCCGGACTGCTCGTAGTCGGTGGTCATCCAGCCGGCGCCCAGGCCGAACTCGAACCGACCGCCGGTGACGACGTCGAGGGTGGCGGCCTCCTTGGCCAGGACGATCGGGTGGCGAAAGTCGTTGTCGAGGACCAGGGTGCCGACACGCAGTGTGGTCGTGGCCTCGGCCGCCACCGTCGCCGCGATCATGGGAGCCCACTGGTCGTCGAGGTGGTCAGGCACGTAGAGCGTCGAGTACCCCAGGTCCTCGGCTCTGCGGGCCAGGTCTCGCCAGGCAGCCGGGGATGCGGCCTTCGACGCCTGGAGGGCGAATCGGAAGGCGGCCATGAGGGGCGATCCTACGGCGTTAACCTGGTGCGGTGACGAGCCCCGCCGAGACTTCTTCGTGGAGCCCCGCGTCCTGGCGGAAGTTCCCCGCAGCGCAGCAGCCCGAGTGGCCTGACGCCGACGCGCTGAAGCGGGCCGAGACGCGCCTGGCCACGGTGCCGCCGCTGGTCTTCGCCGGCGAGGCACGCCAGCTGACCGGACACCTGGCCCAGGTGGCCAACGGCGAGGCCTTCCTGCTGCAGGCCGGGGACTGCGCCGAGTCGTTCGCCGAGTTCAACGCCGACTCCATCCGGGACAAGCTCAAGATCATCCTGCAGATGGCGGTGGCGCTCACCTACGCGGCCGGTGTGCCGGTGGTGAAGGTGGGACGCATCGCCGGACAATTCGCCAAGCCGCGGTCGGCCGGCACCGAACGCATCGGCGACGTCGAACTGCAGTCGTTCCGCGGCCACATGGTCAACGACGAGGCCTTCGAGGCGGAGGCACGCACGCCCGACCCCGGCCGCATGGTGGCGGCCTACCAGCAGTCGGCCTCCACCCTCAACCTGCTGCGCGCCTTCACGAAGGGCGGGTTCGCCGACCTGTCGCAGGTCCACATCTGGAATCAACAGTTCGTCTCGTCGTCCAGCGAGGGTCAGCGCTACGAGCGCATCGCTTCGGAGATCGACCGCGCCCTGCGCTTCATGGCCGCCTGCGGCATCGACCTCGGCGCCGAGGTGGGGCTGCACCAGGTCGACTTCTTCACGAGCCACGAGGCCTTGATCCTCCCCTACGAGGAATGCCTCACCCGCGTCGACTCCCTCACCGGCGACTGGTACGACTGCTCGGCCCACATGGTCTGGGTCGGCGACCGGACCCGCCAGCTCGACGGGGCGCACCTGGAATTCCTCTCCGGCATCAACAACCCGGTGGGCGCCAAAGTCGGGCCCAGCTGCAGCCCCGCCGACGTGGTGGCACTCTGCGAGCGGCTGAACCCGGACCGCTTGCCGGGTCGCCTCACGCTCGTCACCCGGCTGGGAGCGGAGCGGGTCACCGAGCTCCTCCCCGGCATGGTGCGCGCCGTCGAGGCCGAGGGCCACGCCGTCATCTGGGCCTGCGACCCCATGCACGGGAACACCTTCACCAGCGAGGGTGGCCGCAAGACCCGGCGTTTCGACGACATCCTCTCGGAGCTGCGCTCCTTCTTCGACGTCCACCGCGACGAGGGAACCTGGCCGGGTGGCCTCCACGTGGAGCTCACCGGCGACGACGTGACCGAATGCCTCGGTGGAGCAGAGGAGATCTTCGAAGTGGACCTTGATGCCCGCTACACGACGACGTGCGATCCGCGGCTCAATGCCCGCCAGTCGCTCGACCTTGCCTTCCGCGTCGCGGAATTCCTCAGAAGTTGATCCGCCGCCTCGTCCTCGCCGTGCTGGTGACAGCACTGCCGCTGCTGGCGCTCGTCGCCGTGGCGGCCACGACCTCTGCTCCGCCGGCGGCGGCGGCGACCTCCACGCCCGCCTACTGGCTGGTGGCGTCCGACGGGGGCATCTTCAGCTTCGGAGGGGCCACCTATTACGGCTCGACGGGCGGCATGGTGCTCAACAAGCCGGTGGTGGGCATGGCCGCCACGTCGGACGGCGGCGGCTACTACCTGGTGGCCTCCGACGGGGGTGTCTTCAGCTACGGCGACGCCACCTTCTACGGGAGTACGGGCAGCATCCGCCTCAACCAGCCGATCGTGGGCATGGCGGTCGTGCCGGGGGGCGGCGGGTACTGGCTCGTGGCCGCCGACGGCGGGATCTTCAGCTACGGGTCGGCCAAGTTCTTCGGCAGTACCGGCAGCATCCGGTTGAACAAGCCGGTGGTGGGCATGGCCGCCACGCCGAGCGGCAACGGCTACTGGCTGGTGGCCTCCGACGGCGGCATCTTCAGCTACGGCGACGCCCAGTTCCAGGGGAGCACCGGCAGCCTCAGGCTGAACAAGCCGATCGTGGGCATGATCACCGGACCGGGCGGCAACGGTTACTTCCTCGTCGCCTCCGACGGCGGCATCTTCAGCTTCGGCACGGCGCCCTTCTACGGCTCCCTCGGCGGCCAGAGCCTCAAGCACCCGATCGTCGCCGCGGCCGCCACGCCGAGTGACAACGGCTACTGGTTCACCGACACCGCGGGACTGGTGTCGAACTTCGGCTCGGCCAGTTACTACGGCTCCGCGCCCCCGAACCTCTTCCGGCCGATCGTCGGCATGGCGCAGGCCCCCGGGAACGGGTCGTTCGTGGGCTCCACGTACCCGTCGGGCGCGATCGGCTACGACGTGAGCGTGTTCCAGTGCAACGGCCTGCCGACGTCGGCCCACACCATCAGCATCGTGCAGGTGGACGGAAGTTCGTCGGGGCAACACAAACACAGTGCCTGGCCCGGAGGAACTGCACTGGGCGGCAGGCGGGCTCAACCTCTACACCTACCTGACCTACACCACATCGACCGTCGATCAGCCGGGCTGCAACAGCGACACATCTTGTAATGCGGGCTTCCTCGCCGGTGTCCATGCCTACAACGCCGCCAATGCCGACGGCGCCGGTTCCACCTCGATCCCCTGGTGGCTCGACGTCGAGAACAACAGCCCTTCGATCGGGGCCTGGTCGGGCAGCACGGCAGAGAACGCCATGTTCGTGCAGGGCGCCCTCAATGCACTCCACGAGACCGAGGGCATCGCCGACGTCGGCATCTACGCCAGTCCCGGGGTCTGGAACAACATCGTCGGGAACTACGCCCCCTCGGTCCCCTACTGGATGGCCGACTACCTCAGCTCGCCCAGCGGCCCCGGATCGTGCGCGGACTACTCGAACTGGGTGAACAACCATGGGGCACACCTGCCCAGCCCGCCACAGATCGTGCAGTACTTCAGTGGACCCGTGCCGGGCAGCCCGGGCAACTACGACGACGACTACGCCTGTTAGCGGTCTCCCCTCGCCCGACGACCCCGCGACCGGCGACGTCCGCTACGAGTGGCGGGCGACGTTCTCCAACCACGACGTCAACGCCCTCCACGCGCAGGCGTTCGCGCACCCCGAGCTCGACATCGACTGGCGGGCGCAGGTCGAGCGGCACAGCCTGGGCTGGGTCTGCGCCACCGACGCGAGCAACGGGCTCGCCTCGTCGGCTTCGTCAACGTCGCCTGGGACGGCGGGGTCCACGCCTTCGTCCTCGACACCACTGGTCGAGCAGCGCCTGCGGCGGATCGGGGTCGGCCGAGGGTTGCTGGAGGTGGCCGAACGCCAGAGCCGGGCGGCCGGTTGCGAATGGCTCCACGTCGACTTCGAGGAGGAGCGACGCGACTTCTATCTCGGGTCCTGCGGGTTCATCTCCGACGCCGGCCGGCCTGATCGCGCTTGCGCTGAGTCCCACGCGGGCCACCTCGCAGTCGCTCGACGTTCTCCTCCAGACCGGATCTGCGGCCTCCACGGCGAGGTCGGTGCCGCGCGGCGGCTCCCACGACTCCCTCGATCGCGCCACGTGGGCCCAGTCCAGCTCGTACCAGTTGGGGATCTGGCGCTGGCGGCCCTCCACCCGTTTCCGATGCAGCCTGGCATCGCGGCACTTTATGGCTCACGAGGCTCGCCGGCCTCCGATGCCACTGACGGGTCGTCTCCACCTCCGGTCCACGGGCCACGCCGTCGAGCACGACCGAGGAGCCCACCGGAGCTGGGAGCGCTAGGGCCCACAGCAGGACCAGCCGACGCCCCGGTGCCCTCGCAGGCCCTGCGATCCAACGCGTCCTGGAGCTCGGGATGGGCCGCAGCCGCTATGGCCCAGTCGTGCCTGAGAACGGGCGCCTCGAGGGTGTGGCCCGCCTCTTCGGCCATCGTCGACTTGCCGGTGCCCGGCAGGCCGGTTATCAGCACCAGGAGCTCGGCCGGCCATTCTGCTCGACTAATGGGACTGCGATCGAGATGCCACGACGACCCGCCGACTGAGCCTGCACCGGCGACCGTTCAGGAGTCGGCCAGTTTCTCCCACACCGAGACGTGCGAGGTGCTCGCACCGGTGAACGGCTCACGCCTCCACCCGCTCCAGCGCTCGCGCAGGCGCATCCCGGCGATCCGCGCCATGAGGTCGAGCTCCGCCGGCCAGACGTAGCGGAACGGCATGGTGAACGTCCTCGCCCGACCCTCGGCGACCCAGTAGTGGTGGGAGACCCCCAGCTGCTGGGCCACGTCGAGCGTGTCGAAGCCCAACCGTTCCGGGGTGACCTGGAAGGCCAGGGTCGACTCCCCCGGAGGCAGCCGGCGCAGCGGGGGCACCTCCACCTCGACGACGAAGCACCCGCCTGGTTCGAGGTGGTGCCCCGCGTTGGTGAAGCACGCCACCTGGTCGTCCTGGCTCGTCAGGTTCTCGATGGTGTTGAACACGAGGTAGGCCAGGCGGAACGTCCCCTCCACCACGGTCGAGGCGAAGTCCCCGATGGTGACGCCGATGGCGGACCCGCCGGGCTTGGCCTGCAGCTGCGCCACCATGTCGGGCGAGAGGTCGATCCCCTGCACCGGCACCCCACGTGCTGCCAGGGGGAGCGCAATGCGCCCGGTGCCGATGCCAAGCTCCAGCGCGGTGCCGTCGCCGGCCAGCTCGGCCAGGAAGTCGACGGTCGCGCCGATGACGGCCGGAGCGAACCAGTCCTGCGTGTCGGCGTCGTAGGTCGCCGCGGTCGAACCCGCGAAGTAGTCCTTGCGCAGGGGTCCCAACGATGCAGGCGCCAGGCGAACTAGTCGGTCTTGACCACCAGCACGGCGCAGTGCGCACCGTGCGCCACCGAGTTCGGCACACTGCCGAGATAGCGCCGCTGCATCCCCTTGCTGCCCACGACGATCAGGTCGGCGCCCACCTCCACCGCGGTCGCCAGGATCACGTCGTCCGCGTTGCCCTGTCCTCCGTGCGCCTCGGCGACGAGGCCGTCCCCGTACTTCTTGATCGCCTCCTCGCCCACCGCCTTGGCGCTCTCCTCGGCGAGGGCCTGGCCCGCGCCGCTGTCGACCATGGCCACACCCGCCGCCGCGCCCATACCTGGGCGCGGCGTGCGGAAGGCCGTCACGATGTGCAGTGCCGCGCCCAACGAGCGGGCCAGCCCTGCCGCGGCCTGCACCGCCTGGTCAGCAGTGGGAGAGCCGTCTGTTCCGACCACCAGTGTCTTGTACATCGCGTCGTCCCTTCTCGCCCGGAACGATCAGCGTAGTCGGGCCACCCGAACCGGTTCGGATCCGCCCGCTCAGTTGGCCAGTGCGCCACATGGGCCGCTTCCCAGAACTCCACCACGCGTGGGCGGGGCGGCGACGTCATGGCCCCGCTCACGCGGCGTGGTGCCGCCCGAGCGTCAAAGCGGCGTGCGCGGTGCTCCGTCACGTCCCCGCCTTTGTTCGGAAACTATAAACACGCGTGTGCAGAGTTTCCGGAGAGACACCCCAGCCTTCGGCGTGGGGCCACGCCGCGAACGACACGCGCACCAGCATGGGCGTGAGCACCGATACACGGTAGCGGTAGCGTTGCGCGCATGGCGGCGTTCGCAGACGTCGAGCAGGTGATCGCCCGGTTGCCCGAGGTGACCGAGGGAGCCCGGCACGGCAATCGGACATGGTTCGTCGCCGGCAAGGCTTTCGCGTGGGAGCGCCCGTTCTCCAAGGCTGATCTCAAGCGCTTCGGCGACGCCACCCCGCCCGAGGGCCCGATCCTCGCGCTCTGCACCGCCGACCTGGCCGACAAGGACGCCCTGTTGGCCACCGGGGCCAAGGGCTTCTTCACCATCCCGCACTTCGACGGCTACGCCGCCGTCCTCGTCCATCTACGGGCGGCCACCAAGAAGCCCCTGCGTGAGGCGATCGAGGATGCCTGGCTTGCCTGTGCGCCCGACCGTCTGGCCCGAGGCCTTCCTCGGCGACACCTGACCCCGACCCCGACCCCGACCCGCCCCTTCTCAGGCGCCCGCGGCACCCCGCACCAGTCGTTGAAGCGCAGCAGGATGAAGCGGTTCTCCGAGGGCACCCACTCCCACTCGGTCATGGAGGCGTGCACAATGCGCACCCAGCCCCGCCGGTAGATCTCCGGCGCCACCCCGAGGAAGGCGATCATGGTCGCCTCGATCACCCCGGCGTGGACGGCGGCCACCACCAGCTCGCCGGGGTGCTCCTGCACGATGTCGCGCACGGCTTCCGACGCCCGGGCCACGAACGACGTCCAGCTCTCGCCGCCCGGCGCGATGGGGACGGCCGGGTCGTTGTCCCAGTCGGGCACCCCGTAGGTCTCGATCAGCTCGGTCCACTCCAGGCCGTCGCTCTCGCCCGGGTGCACCTCGCAGAGGTCGCAGCGCTGCCGCACCGGGCCGAGGGCCGTCGGGCCCGGGCCCACCACGGGGCGGAGGCGCTCGGCCGTCTCGACGGCCCGCGGGAGCACCGAGGAGTACAGCGTGGTCGCCTGCCGCAGCTCGCCGCTCTCGAAGAGGCGGTCGGCCAGCGCGGCCACCTGACGCCGCCCCAGGTCGCTCAGCCCCGTGCAGCCCTTCGGGCCGCCGATGACGTGGTTCAGGTTGCACTCGGCCTCACCGTGCCGGATCAGCACGATCCGCGTGGCGCCCTCCTCGGGGGGGAAGATCCGCAGGACGCCGGCGTAGCCAGGCGCCTCATTCGCTCCGGGCTCGCTGGACTCCCCGGCCTCGCCGCCAGCAACGCCGCTCACGCCAGGTTCCCGACGAAGTGCTCCAGCTGGCGCAACGTCCGGCACTCCACCACGTCGTCGCAGTGGGCTGCGTACTCGCCCACGATGGAGTCACCCGACCCCCAGTAGTCACGCGGCTCGGGGTTCAACCAGTACACGTGGCGCGCCCGGGCCTGCAGGTCCTCGACCACCCACGAGGCCGACGCGTGGTAGTTGTTGCGGGCGTCGCCCAGGATCATCACGCTCGAGCGCGAGGTCACCTGGTCGCCCCAGCGGCGGTGGAACTCGGTCAGCGCGTGCCCGTAGTCAGAGTGCCCGTCGACCCAGATGACGTCGGCCTCGAGGTTGATGCGGGCCACCGCCTCGGCCGGATCGACCACGCCCTCGAAGAAGCGGGTCACCTCATCGATCCCGTCCACGAAGACGAAGCTGCGCACCTTGGAGAACTGCGACGAAATGGCGTAGACGAGGTGCAGGGTGAAGCGGGCGAAGCTCGCCACCGATCCCGAAATGTCAGCGATCACGAAGATCTCGGGCTTGGCCGGGCGCGGGTGCCGGAAGCGCGGCTCAATGGGCACCCCGCCCGTCGAGAGCGAGCGCCGCATGGTGGCGCGGAAGTCGAGCGGTCCCTTGCGCCCGTGGCGGCGCTTGCGGGCCAGGCGCACCGCCAGCTTGCGCGACAGCGGTTGGAGCACGCGGTGCAGCACGGCCAGCTCCTCGCGGGTGGCGTGCATGACGTCGATGTCCTCGGGCAGCGGCTTGCGCACGGACCGGGCCAGCGCCTCGGCCCCGCGGTCCTCGACCAGCCGCCGGCGGATCTCCGTCTCGACCGAGCGGCGGAACTTCTCTATCCGGGCCTTGAACTCGTCGGCGGCCAGGCGCTCCTCCAGCTCGGTCAGCGAGCCACCGGCCGCGCCCGCCTGCGCCTGGCTCAACAACCGCTCCAGGACGGCGTCGAGGTCCAGGTTCCGCAACGTGCGGTAGAGGTAGTAGGTGCCGCCGACCGGCCGCCCTGGTTCCATGCCGGCATAGCGATCCACCGCGTTGCGGGCCACCATGTTCATGAGGCCGGCGTCGGCCGAGAGCAGCGACTTGAAGAGCATCTCGGCCAGCTCCTCGGGTGTCATGCCCTCGCCGCCACCGCCGCTCTGCCAGGAGCGCCGCTGCCCCTGCGCGCCACCCTGTCCCGACTGCTCGCCGTCCGTTTCGCCGTCGAGACCCTCGCCGTCCTCCTCGCCCTCCTCGCCGGTGGCCCGGTTGGTCCGCACGGCGAAGAACACCTCGAAGGCGGTCTCGAAGGCCCGCCAGTGCGAGGACGACTTCACCAGCGTCGCGGCCAGCGTGTACTTCAGTGCCTCTCGGTCCTCCAGCGGGATGTGCTTGATCGCCTCGGCGGCGTCGAGGTGCTCGGTCAGCGAGACGGGCAGCCCGGCGCGGCGCAGCTCGGTGACGAATCCGGAGAGGAGGTCGAGCATGGGCTCAGCCCTGTGAGGCCGACAGCAGCTCCTTGGAGGCCCGCTCAATGTCGGCCTGGTACTTCAGGAGGATGTGCAGCGTGTCCTTGGCGTCCGCGGCGTCGATCGTCTCGACGCCGAGCAGCACGAGCGTGCGGGCCCAGTCGATGGTCTCCGAGACCGACGGGGCCTTGCGCAGCTCGAGGGTGCGCAGCGAGCGCACGATACGCGCCACCTGGTCGGCCAGCTCCTCGCTGATGCCCGGCACCTTGGCCCGCACGATCTCGCGCTCACGCTCGAGGTCGGGGTAGTCGATGTGCAGGAAGAGGCAGCGACGCTTGAGCGCCTCGGAGAGCTCACGGGTGTTGTTCGACGTGAGGAACACCATGGGCAGCTGGGTCGCCCGCACGGTGCCGAGCTCGGGGATCGACACCTGGTACTCCGAGAGGATCTCGAGCAGCAGCGCCTCGGTCTCGAGCTCGACGCGGTCGACCTCGTCGACGAGCAGCACCACGGGCTCGGTGGCCCGGATCGCCTCGAGCAGCGGCCGGGTCAGCAGGAAGTCCTCCGAGAAGATGTCCTCCTCCAGCTCGGACCAGCTCGGGCCCTCCTCCTCGCCCTTGCCGTGCTCCCCCGCCTGAATCCGCAACAGCTGCTTGCGGTAATTCCACTCGTACAGGGCCTTGGACTCGTCGAGCCCCTCGTAACACTGCAGGCGGATCAACCGGGCCCCCGTGAGCTCGGCCACCGACTTGGCCAGCTGCGTCTTGCCGGTCCCTGCCGGCCCCTCGACCAGCACCGGCTTGGCCAGACGGTCGGAGAGGTAGACGACGCCACTGATCGACTCGTCGGCCAGATAGCCCACCTGGGCGAGGCCGCCCCGCACGGCGTCCAAGGACTCGAACCGGGGGGGACCGCTGTCCGGCAGGCCCAACGCTGCGTTTCCCTCACTCACCGGCGCACCTGCCCGTCACCACGCACGATCCACTTCAACGTCGTCAGCTCCTTCACTCCCATGGGTCCACGAGCATGCAGCTTCTGGGTGGAGATCCCCACTTCGGCTCCGAGTCCCAGTTCCTCACCGTCGACGAACCGCGTCGACGCGTTCACCAACACCGCCGCCCCATCCACCTCGGCCACGAAGCGGTCGGCCACGGCCACGTCGGACGTCACGATCGCCTCGGAGTGGCCCGAGCTGTACCGCGCAATGTGCTCGATCGCCTCGCCCACGTCGCCGACCATGCCGATCGCCACCACCGGTCCGAGGAACTCGGTCGAGAAGTCGCTCTCCAGGGCCGGCACGGCGTCAGGCACGTGCGCCCGGACCCGCGTGTCGGCCCGGATCTCCACGCCGGCCGAGGCCAGTGACGCCGCCAGGCGGGGCAGGAATTCGGCCGCCACCCGTTCGTGCACCAGGATCGTCTCGACCGCGTTGCACACACCGAAGCGATGCGTCTTGGCGTTGACCGCCAACTCGTGCGCCATGGTCAGGTCGGCCGCGCCGTCGATGTAGATGTGGCAGTTGCCGTCCCCGTCGAGGACGTAGGGCACCGTGGCGTGCTCGATGAGCGACGCGATGAGCGCCGGCCCACCGCGTGGGATCAGGCAGTCGATGTAGCCGCGCAGCCGCATGAACGCGGTGGCCGTCTCGTGTGAGGTGTCCTCCACCAGCGCGACGGCGTCCTCGGGCAGCCCCGCTTTCACCGCCGCTCGCCGCAGCAGCGCCACGATGGCGCGATTGGACTCGATGGCCGACGAGGAGCCGCGGAGGAAGGCGGCGTTCCCGGCCTTGAGGCAGAGCCCGGCGGCATCGCTCGTCACGTTGGGCCGGTTCTCGTAAATGACGCCGATCACGCCGAGAGGGACCCGCACCCGCGTCACTCGCAGCCCGTTGGGGCGCACCCAACCCTCGGTCACCTCGCCGACGGGGTCCGGCAGGCCCGCCACCTTGCGCAGCCCCCCCGCCATGCCCTGCACCCGTTCGGAGGTGAGGCGCAAGCGGTCCCGGGCCGCCTCCACCATGCCGGCCGCCTCGGCCCGTTCGAGGTCCACCTGGTTGGCCTCGACGAGCGAGGGCCACTCCTCCTCCAACAGGTCAGCGGCCAGCCGCAGGGCGTCGTCGCGCACCGAGCTCGGCGCCCGCGCCACCACCCGGGCAGCCGACCGGACGCGGCCCGCGAGCTGCTCCAACGCGGGCGAGGTCATCGGGTCAGGTTACAAGCACCAGGTCATCTCGATGGACGACGACCTGACTGCGGCGCCCCATCCACTCGCTGGCCCGCTCCGCCGGCACCCGGACCAGGCCCTTGGCGAAGACCACGCCGTCCGGGCCCGCGATCTCGACTGCGTCCTCGGGCCGGAAGGCACCCGCCACCCCCGACACCCCTGCTGCCAGGAGCGAACGCCCGCGCCCGGTCAGCGCGGCGCGGGCGCCGTCGTCGACGGTGAGGCGGCCGCTCGACCCCAGGGCGAAGGCGATCCACAGCTTGCGGGCCGAGAGCCGGCTCTTGCGGGCTCGGAAGACCGTGCCCACCCCCGCCTCGTCGGCCAGGGCCGCGGCCAGGACGCCAGGGCGGGCGGCATCGGCGATGACCGTCTGCACCCCCGACCACGTGGCGATCTTCGCCGCGGCCAGCTTCGAGGCCATGCCCCCGCTGCCCACCGTGCTGCCGGGACCGCCGGCCAGGCGCTCGAGCTGCTGGTCGATCTCCACGACCTCTTCGATGAGCGACGCCTCCGTGTCGCGCCGAGGGTCTGCCGTCAGCAGCCCTGGCGCGTCGGTGAGGAGGACGAGGAGCTGCGCGCCGACCAGGTGGGCCACCAGCGCGGCCAGGCGGTCGTTGTCGCCGAAGCGGATCTCCTCGTCGGCGACGGCGTCGTTCTCGTTGACGACGGGGACCACGCCCAGATCGGCCAGGTGCTGCAGCGTCCCGCGCGCGTGGAGGTACTGCGTGCGGTGGACGAAGTCGAGTGGGGCCAGCAGCACCTGCCCGGCCAGGACGTCATGGGGCTCGAAGCCGTCCTGCCACATGCGCATCAAGCGGTGTTGCCCGACGGCGGACACGGCCTGCAGCACGGCGGGGTCCGAAGGTCGCTTGGGGCCGCGGTCGAGCGCGTCCCACCCGGCTGAGATGGCGCCGGAGGTCACGACGACGAGGGTGTGCCCGTCGGCCCGCGCTGCGGCCAGCTCCCCGCAGAGCCGGTGCACGGTCTCGCTGGTCACCGAGGACGAGCCGACCTTGACGACGGCGATCACTGCTCGTCGCCCCAGGTGAAGGTCATGGTGCCGACCGTCACCTCGTCCCCGTCGCGGGCGCCCGCCCGGGAGAGGGCGCGGTCGACGCCGAGGCGCCGCAGGCGCCGGACCACCTCGGCCTGCGCCCCCTCGTCGTTGAGGTCCGACAGGGCCACCGCCCGCTCCGCGGCCCGCCCGTGGACCACCCAGGTGCCCGATCCGGCTCGCTCCACCGCGACCCCTTCGGGGACCGGGCGGTGCACGATGATCTCGCTCGAGGTGGCCGCGGCCGCTTCCGCCCGCACCTCCTGGACAAGTGGAGCCAGGCGCTCCACCAGCGTGCTGACGCCGGTGCCCGCCGCCACCGAGAGCACCATGTCGCACGCACCCTCGTCGTCGGCACCGATGTCCGCCTTGCTCCCGACCACGATGCGGGGTCGGTCGAGGAGTTCGGGCCGGTAGGAGCCGAGCTCGGACAACAAGACACGCCGCTGCTCGGCGGGCGACACGCCCCCGGCGTCGGGCGCGCCGAGGTCGAGCAGCACCACCAGCACACGAGCCCGCTCAATGTGGCGCAGGAATTGATGCCCGAGGCCCTTGCCCTCGGCCGCACCCTCCACCAGCCCAGGGATGTCCGCCATGACGAAGTCGGTGCCGTCGCGGACGCCACCGACACGCACCACACCGAGATGCGGCTCCAGCGTGGTGAACGGGTAGTCGGCGATCTTCGGCTTGGCCGCCGACACCGTCGAGATCAGGGTCGACTTGCCGGCGTTGGGGAAGCCGACCAGCGCGACGTCGGCCATGAGCTTGAGCTCCATGTCCAGCCAGAACTCCTGCCCCTTCTCGGCCTGCTCGGCGAAGGCGGGGGCGCGGCGCCGGTTGGACAGGAAGCGCGCGTTGCCGCGACCACCCTGGCCGCCCTCGGCCACCATGAAGCGCATGCCCTCCAGGTCGAGGTCGCAGACCACCGCGCCGGTCTTGTCCCGCACGACCGTGCCCACCGGGACGGGCACCACCAGGTCCTTGCCCCGGGCGCCGTGCTTCTTGGACCCCGAGCCGTGGACGCCGTCGGTGGCCCGGCGGAACGGGTGGTCCCGGAAGCCGAGCAGCGAGGACTCGTTGAACGAGGCCACGAGCCAGACGTCGCCACCATGGCCCCCGTCGCCGCCGTCGGGACCCCCGCGGTCGACGTGGGCCTCCCGGCGCCACGAGACGGCCCCGGCTCCACCGTCGCCGGCGCGCGCGTGCAATTGCGCCTGGTCAACGAAGCTGGACATAGGGGGGAAAGCCTACGAGCCGAGGAGTCGGCGGGCGCGCTGACCCACCTCGGCACGGGCCCGGTCGCCGTCGACCGTCGTGCACTGCCCGTCTTCGACCACCTTGTGGCCGCCCACCCAGACGTCGGTCACCAGGTAGCCCGCCCCCGCCCACACGAGGTGACCCAGCAATTCGGCGTCGGTCACGGACGGAGTGAAGCGGGCGTCGTCGGTCCGCAGCCGGATGACATCGGCAGGCCGCCCGACCTCGATCGATCCCACTGCCAGTCCGAGCGCCTCCCCGCCGCCGCGCGTGGCCAGGCGCAGCGCCGCCGCCGAGCTCAAGACGTCGGGGTCGGCGGCGACGGCGCGGGCCAAGAGCGGTGCGAGGCGCATCTCGTCCCACAGGTGCAGATCGTCGTTGGAGGCCGGGCCGTCGGTGCCGAGCCCGACCCGCACGCCCCGCTCGAGCAGCGCCTGCAGCGGGGCGATCCCCGAGCCCAGCTTCCCGTTGGATCCCGGGCAGTGCGCCACCGCCACGTCGTACTCGGTCAGCAACGCCATGTCCGTATCGTCGAGCCACACCGCGTGCGCGGCCAGCACCCGGCCCTCGAGGACCCCCTCCGCGGCCAGCAGCGCCGGGGCGCTCATCCCGTAGCGCTCCTGCACGATGCCGCACTCCGCCATCGTCTCGGAGAGATGGATCTGCAACAGCGCACCGCGGCGGCGCGCTTCGGCTGCGATGGTGCGCAGGCCCTCGGGTGGCACCGTGTAGGCCGCGTGCGGGCCGAATCCCATCTGGAGCCGCTCGTCCTTCCCCGCCGTGGCATCGACGATCACGCAGCAGGCCGCCAGCAGCGCCTCCCAACTGCTTCCCGGACCCGCGTCGGGCACGTCGAAGATCGCCGGGGTGTACATGGCGCGGATGCCGGCGTCGAGCACGGCGTCCACCACCGGCTCGGGGTGCCGGTACTGCTCGCAGGTGGTGGTGATGCCGTTGCCCAGGAGCTCGGACGCGCCGAGCACCATGCCCCAGTACACGTCCTCGTCCTCCAGGCGGCCCTCGCGGGGCCAGACCGCCTCGTGCAGCCACCGGTGGAGCGGGAGCCCGTCGCCCGCGCTCCGGAGCAGCGCCATGGGCGAGTGGCCATGGCAGTTGACCAGGCCCGGCATGAGCAGCCCTCCGAGCCGGTGCACCTCGGTGTCCTTCGAGGGCGGTTCTTGCCAGGGATCGCCGACCCACGAGATCAGGCCGTCGTCGATTTCCACGGCCCCCGGGACGAGCACGTTGTCAACGGGGTCGACGGTGAAGACGGCGTCGGCCTCGAGCCGCACGGTCATGGCGCGCCGACGAACAGCCGGTCGGAGAGATCGCGCGAGACCTGCACCGCTTCGCCACCACCTTCCACCGCCACCTCCACGTTGCCCTCTGGGTCACGGGCGCCCACCCGCGCCACGGCACCGGGGATGAAGCCGCTCTCGTCGAGCAGGGTGAGGGAGCCGAGGTTCAACTCGACCTCCTCGCTGATCCGGAACAGGCGCACGCGCTCGCCGGCGCCGACCTCGGCCAGGGGCCGGACGGGAGTGGTCGAGACCGGCGAGTGCGACCCGGGGATGGGGTTGCCGTGCGGGCAGGTGGCGGGGTCGCCCAGCAGTTCCACCAAGCGGGCCTCGACGTCGTCGGAGATCACGTGCTCCCAGCGTCCAGCCTCACGATGCACCTTGTGCCACTCCAGGCCGATCACGTCGACGAGGAGGCGCTCGGCCAGCCGGTGTTTGCGCACGACCTTCTCCGCCAGGGCTTCCCCGCTCTCCGTCAGCGTCAGCCGGCGGCCGTCCCGCGCCACGTACCCGTCCTCGCGCAGGCGATCGAGCATCTCGGAGACCGACGGGGCGGACCGGCCCAGGCGCTCCGCGATGCGGGCCTGAATGACGGGTACGCCCTCCTCGCGGAGCGACAACATGGTCTCGAGGTACTCCTCGACGGGCGGGTGGTACTCCTGGGGCTGGTGGTCGGCGCCCCGCTGTTCAGTCATGGCAGTGCGCGGCCGACGGGGGCACGTCGAGCGCGGGATTGCGGTCGAAGAAGCCGAAGGGCACCAGCGTGAACCCGGTGTACTCGACCGGCATGACGGGCCAGTCCTCCGGGCGGGGAATGTGGGTGACGCCGAAGGAGTGCCACAGCACGATGTCGGTGTCCACGATGGGGCGATCCTGCGCCGTCCAGCTCGGCAGGCCGGCCCCGCCGCCGTGCTGGTTGGGGTAGTCCCCGGCGGCACGTCGCTCCTCGGGATCGAAGGGCGTGACCCAGAGGTTGTGCGAAGCGAAGGCGGCGCGGCGCCCGACGCTCGAGGTGGGGTCGGCCAGCAGGGTCGGGGTGGAGCCGGGCAGCAGCTTGTAGGCGGTCGGCTGCCCCAGGCCGTTCTGGCGGGACCGGTTGGCGATGCGCCAGGTGCGGCTGCGCGACGGATCGACGTCGCGCCGGGCTGCCAGCTCGCTCTCCAACAGCGTCGCCTCCGTGCCGAACGCGTTGCCCCAGGGGTTCTCGGCACTTCCCGGATTGCCCGTTCGCACCGCGTCCACTTCGTAGACCTCGTTGTCGGGGCCGTCGACCTGCATGTCGAGCCGGACGTTGAACATGTGCTGGTGATAGGGCGCGGCCAGGCCGGGGGCGATCATGCGGGCGTGGTCACCCGGATCGTTCCCCTCGACGGCCATGGTCGACATGATCCCGGTCAGCTTCACCTCGAGCTGCATGGTGCCGTCGAGGTAGAAGTACCAGTAGAAGCCGTATTCGTAGTTGCCCACCGTCGCGATGGAGCTGACCACCAGTCGGCGCGAGCGCCGAACCTCGGTCCGGCCCGAGACCATGTCGACGTGCTTCCAGAGGATGCCGTAGTCCTCCTCGTGCATGCAGATGGTGTTGGCCCGCGTGTGCGGCTTGCCGCGCTCGTCGGCGAAGACGTCGTCGAAGTAGCGGATCTCGCCGAGGCAGTCGCAGCCGAGGGTCAGGGAGTTGGCCATGCGGCCCAGGCCCCACTCGCCGGCGTCGAAGGCGCTCTTCCAGGCGTGCATCGGGCCCGGGTGCCCGTAGGGCACCACCATCTCGCTGACCGAGGCCCGGTAGACGACCGGCCGGATCCGACCGCCGTCCTCGTACCCCACCGTCCAGAGCACGAGGCCCTCCAGAGGGTCCATGCCGATGCGCATCGACCACTTCTGCCACCGCACGAGGTTGCCCTCGACCTCGAAGCTCGGGCCCTCGGGCTGCACGATCTCCAGCGGCTTGAGGTCCGTCCGCAGGGGCCCGTTGTGCTCGGGGTAGTAGCTCCCGCTCGTGGGAGGGAAGGGCACGATCCCGTCATCCACCACCTCCAGCACCTCACCCCGTCCCATGTCGACGAAGGCCAGCAGCCCCTCGAGCGGCCGGGCGTAGCCGTTGTCCTCCTTGGACTCACGCAGGTAGGCCAGGCAGCGCGTGATGCGGCGCCCCTCCTCGTGGCCCAGGCCGAAGGTCCCGGCGGGCCACGGGTCGATCTGCACGAGGGACGTGTCGACGATGCCACGACGCTCCAGCGCGGCATTCCATTCCGGGTGTTGGTGGAGCGCGGCGAGCACCATGATCGACTCTTCCATCTGCAGCGGCGGGCGGACGTCGCGCACGATCTCCCAGCGGTCGATCACGCCCCGGGTCACCGACACGGTGACCTCCACCACGTCGGCCTCCGGGCCCTGCAGGAGCACGAGGCGCACCTGGCGGTCGATTGCCACGCTCTGCCCGGCGTCGACAGCGCGCACCATGTCCTTGGGGGGATCGAACAGGCCGATGTAGGCGAAGCGCAGGGCCTCGTTGGGCACCTCTGCCTTGCCGCTGGCGTAGACGATCTCGCGGGCGGCGATGATCTCCTCGCCGCTGAGAGGGGCCAACGGGTGCAGGACGGGAACAGCGGGCGAGGTGGGCATGCCCGGCTGATGTTACGCGCCCCTCGGCGGACCACCCTCTACCATCGCCACATGGAGGACGCCGTCGAGCGGGCGGCGCACAGTGCCGGGGAACTGGCCCGCCGCCTCGGGACCGACCACCACGACGTGCTCGTGCTCCTGGGCAGCGGCCTCTCCGGGGCAGCCGAAGTCCTGGGTGCGGGCGAGGAAGGGGTCCCGCTCGACACGCTGCCCTTCTTCCCGCCCTACTCGGCCGGTGGGCACCGGGCCCATGCCTGGTCGCTTCGCCACGAAGGACGGCGGATCCTGGTCCTCGGCGGCCGTTGCCACCTCTACGAAGGGCTCT
The DNA here is from genome assembly GCA_963753115.1 of uncultured Acidimicrobiaceae bacterium. Taxonomy (GTDB): domain Bacteria; phylum Actinomycetota; class Acidimicrobiia; order Acidimicrobiales; family RAAP-2; genus Bog-473. Next base: position 175,609 of record CAVWBB010000021.1, on the reverse strand, counting down.
CCCCCGGCGAGGTTGTCCATCCGCTGCGCACAGGTCTCGCCACCGGCTGCCACACCGTCGTGCTCACCGCAGCCGCCGGCGGCATCCGGGACGACCTCCCCACCGGCTCCGTGATGGTCGTCGAGGACCACCTGAACCTGACCGGTCGCAGCCCCCTCAGCGGGCCGGACTTCGTCGACATGGCCGACGCGTATGCCCCCCGGCTGCGCACACTCGCGCTCTCGACGCCCGAACCCGCCGCATCGGTGCTGGCCGCCCGGCCCGGCGTCTACGCCCAGCTGCCGGGACCCCAGTTCGAGACCCCGGCCGAGATCCGCATGCTGCGCTCCATGGGTGCCGACGTCGTCGGCATGTCCATGGCCCTCGAAACGATCGCCGCCCGCCGGGACGGCGCCGAGGTCCTCGGGCTGTCCTTGGTCACCAACGCTGCCGCCGCTTCGGACGCCACCATCGACGTGGCGGCCATCGCCGAAGTGGGGGCGGCAGCGCTGCCCGCCGTGGCTGCCATCGTCCGCCACGTCGTAGGCTCGTTGCCATGACCGATCCAGTGGCCCCGACCGGCGTCGACCACGTCGCCATCAACGTCCTCGACGTCCCGGGCGGCATCGCCTTCTACACCGAGAAGATGGGCCTGGTGCAGAACTTCACCCGGCCCGACTTCGGCTTCGCCGGCGCCTGGCTCGACACGGCCAACGGGCAGCAGATCCACCTCATCGAGGCGGCGGTGCCCGACAACGTGGGGCAGCACTTCGCCCTCGCCTTCGAGGACCTGGGCGCGGCCGTCGACGAGCTCCGGGCCCGGGGCCTGCAAGTGAGTGATCCGGTGAAGGTGGGGACGACCGGGCGCCAGCAGGCGTTCACGGCTGACCCGTGGGGCAACGGGATCGAGTTGCACCAGCGCGCGTGAGACCCAGGCGCGCTGAGCCGATTCAGTCGGTGAGGACGCTCACGTTCTTGCGGCCACGGCGCTCGCCGAACTTCACGACGCCGTCCGCCGTGGCGAAGAGCGTGTCGTCGCCGCCACGGCCCACGTTCACCCCGGGGTAGACCTTCGTCCCCCGCTGGCGCACGAGGATGGAGCCGGCAGTCACCGCAGCGCCGTCGAATCGCTTCACGCCGAGGCGCTGCGCCGCCGAGTCGCGGCCGTTGCGGGTTGAACCGCCACCCTTTGTCTTGGACATTTCAGACTCCTCGGACTTACCCGGCCGCCGTGATGGCGGTGATCTCCAGCGTGGCGTAGTGCTGCCGGTGGCCCCACCGGCGACGCTGGTTCGACTTGTTCTTGTAGGTCATGGCGTTGATCTTCGGGCCCTTCTCGGAGCCCACGACCTTGGCCGTGACCGTGGCGCCCGCCAGCTGGTCGGGGGTGGCCAGCACGGTCGAGCCGTCGACGACCAGGACCGGCTCGAGCGACACCTCCGCGCCGACGGGCTCTTTGAGCAGCTCGACGCGGACGCGCTGGCCCTCGGCCACACGCTCCTGCTTTCCTCCGGACCTGATGACGGCATACATAAGGGCGAAATCCTAGCGCAGGACCGAGTCGTCCAGGGTCACGCCCCGGCCCCCGCAGACGGCGCACTCGGTCGACAGCGTCTCGAGCAGGCCCTCCGAGACCCGCTTCCGGGTCATTTCGACCAGCCCCAGCTCGGAGATGTCGAAGACCTGGGTGCGGGTCTTGTCCCGGGCCAGCGCGTTGCGCAGGGATGCGGCCACCTTGTCGCGGTTCTCCCGTATCTCCATGTCGATGAAGTCGATGACGATGATCCCCCCGATGTCACGGAGGCGCAGTTGGCGGGCCACCTCCTCGGCGGCTTCGAGGTTGTTGCGGTAGACCGTCTCTTCGAGGTTGGTCTTGCCGACGTTCTTCCCGGTGTTGACGTCGATCACGGTCAACGCCTCGGTCCGCTCAATGATCAGCGACCCGCCCGAAGGCAGCCAGACCTTACGGTCGAGCGCCTTGTGGAGCTGCTCGTGCACGTGGTAGCGCTCGAAGATGGGGAGACCCTCGACCTCGGGGTCGTAGTACTCCACCCGGTCGGAGAGCTCGGGGCTGACCGCACGCACGTAGTCCCGCACCTGCTCGAAGAGCGCCAGGTCGTCGATCACGACACCCCGGTACTCCGCGTTCAGCTCCTCGCGCAGGATCCGGACCGACAGCTCGGGCTCACGGTAGAGCAGGCCGGGCGCGTCGGATTTCTTCGCCTCGGCCTCAATGACGTTCCACTGGTCGAGCAAGGAGGTGACGTCGCGCTGGAGCTCCTCGGCCGAGACGCCCTCGGCTGCGGTGCGCACGATCATGCCGTGGCCCGCCGGCTTGACCTCGTCGATGATGCGGCGCAGCCGGCGCCGCTCGTTGTCCCCCAGGCGCTTGGAGATGCCGAAGGCGCTCGAGTTCGGAACCAGGACGGCGAAGCGCCCGGGCAGGGAGACCTCCTGGGTGAGACGGGCGCCCTTGGCGCCGATGGGGTTCTTGGTGACCTGGCAGAGGATGGTCTGGCCCGCCTTGAGGACGTCCTCGATCCGGGGCTGCTGGGAGGCTCCGCCCTCGATGTCCTCCCGGTCGTAGCGCACGTCGCCCCGGTAGAGGACCGCGTTCTTCGGGATGCCGATGTCGATGAAGGCGGCCTCCATGCCCGGCAGGACGTTCTGGACCCTGCCCCGGTAGACGTTGCCGTCGATCTGGTTGGTGTCGTCGGCCGAGCGGGAGACGAAGTGCTCCACCAGGGAGCGCCCCTCGAGCATGGCGATCTGGGTCATTTCGGGTTGCACGTGGACGCAGACCAGGTACCGGCCCACCTGCTTGGAACGTCGTTCCCGCCCGTCCCGGCCCGATCGCCGGCGGCTGCGGGAGCGCTTGGCCCCGCCCTCGCCTTCCGTTGCAGCAGCGTCTGCGGCGCCAGTCCGGCTTGCCTCCTGGCCGGCGCCTTCCGGCTGGCCGGCGCCTTCCGGCCGGACGGCGCCTTCTGGCCGCGTGAGCGGCACCACGGGGGCCGCCGCCTTCGGCTGCGGCGCGGCTGCGGTCCTGACGGGAGGAGGCACGGCTGGCGCTGGTCGGGTGTCCCCGATCTTGGGTTTCGGTGCTCGGGCGACCCGCGGCCCGTCAGGGGGACTGGTGCTGCTGCCCCCCGCTCGCTCCGGGGGGAGACCCTCCGGGTGGCTGATTTCCGTCTCGGACATGAGGGATAGCCCTCCTCGCGTTCTGTGTGGTCGCGACGGCATCGGTCCCGAGCCTGCTCACAGCGAGCGGCTCGAACCGTGCGCCGTCGCGCTCGATCCATTGATGCGTTCGACAGGCCCGTCCGGACACTGCACCGGTGCCCAGGGCCGTTACCAAGTCGCCGGGGCGGACGCCACGCGGGTGCGTCGCCAGTTCCGCCCTGAGGTGACCATCGGGGCTGATCACTGAGAGTGCGCGGATGGCCGGGCGGATGTCGTCGTCGACTTGACGACCCTTCCGCTCCCGCCGCACGGTGAGCAAGGGGGCAGCGAGCAGCTTCTCCACCCGCTCCTGCAGCTCCTCACCTGGCACGCCGAGCACCTCCAGCTCCCAATCGCACGATGCTACCTCCTGCTGGAGCGAACCCTCCGCTTCTCCGATGAGTGCGGCGGCCTCGACGTCGATCCCGTCGGGAAGCAGCGCGCTCAGGGCCGCGGGAAGCTCTGCAACCGGGGTCTCCCCTGGTCCAGCCACTTCCAGCCGGAGGTCGAGGTACTCGCCGAGCGACTCGCATCCGGTGGGCAGGGCCAGCCCGAAGCTGACGAGCGGGTGGGGTGAGAAGCCCTGCGAGTACGCCATCGGCAGCCTGCTCCGCCGGAGGGCCCGCTCCCACATGCGGGCCACGTCCCGGTGGCTCGTGAAGCGGATCTTGCCCGCCTTCGTGAAGCGCAGGCGGAGACGACGCTGGCCCTCAGGAAACACGGCTGACCAGGCGCACGGGGATGCGGTCCCCCACGCTGAGGTCCTGGCCGGTGCCCTGGCTCCCGCCCGCCGGCGGGACCGGGGAGGCCACCACGTGCTCCAGGCCGGCGTCGGTGCAGGCGCCACAGTCGTAGCAAGGGGTCCAGCGGCAGTCTTCGACGGCCACCCGGGCCAGTGCGTCCTGCCAGTCGCCCCAGAGGAAGTCCCGGTGCAGCCCGGCCGAGATGTGGTCCCACGGCAGGGGCTCGTCGGCGCCCCGCTCCCGATGGCACACCTCCTCGACGCTCAGACCCTCGGCGGCCAGCGCCGCCTCCCACAAGGTCAGGTCGAACCGTTCGGACCACTCCTGGAACGTGCCGCCGGCACGCCAGACCCGCTCGATCACGGCGCCCATCCGCCGGTCACCCCGGCTGGCCAGACCCTCCGCCACGGATGCAGACGGCTCGTGCCAGCGGATGGTGAGGCCACGCGTCCGGCGGGCCTCCTCGCGCAGGAGCGCCACCTTGCGCTCGAGCTCGGCCACGGTGTCCTGGCCGAACCACTGGAAAGGCGTGTGGGGCTTGGGGACAAAGCCCCCGACGGAGGCGACCACGGTCACCCCCTTGTGGTACTTCCGGCCGATCTCGACGCAACGGGCGCCGAGCTCGGCGATCCCCAGCACGTCCTCGTCGAGCTCGGTGGGCAGGCCGATGAGGAAGTACAGCTTCACGCGGCGCCACCCCTGGCTGAAGGCGGCATCGACGGCGCTGTAGAGGTCTTCCTCCGTGATCAGCTTGTTGATGACAGTGCGCATCCGCCACGTGCCGCCCTCTGGGGCGAACGTGAGACCAGTCCGGCGCACCTTCTGGATCTCCGCCGCCGTGCCCACCGTGAAGGCGTCCACGCGCAGCGAGGGAAGGCTCACCGAGACCCTTCCTCCGTGCTCGGGATCGTCGACGATGTCGCGCACCGTGCCCTCGATGCCGGAGAAGTCCGCCGAGGACAGTGAGGTCAGGGCCACCTCGTCGTGGCCGCTCCACTCCAGTCCGCGCTGCACCATCTCGCGCACCTGGGCGGCGGGACGCTCACGCACCGGCCGGGTGATCATGCCGGCCTGGCAGAAACGGCAGCCGCGCGTGCAACCGCGGAACACCTCGACGTTGAGCCGGTCGTGGACCACCTCGGTCAGCGGCACGAGGGGCCGCGACGGGTAGGGCCAGTCGGCCAGGTCGCTGATCGTCCGCTTGGTCACCTGGGCAGGCACGCCGGGGTCGACCGGAAGCGTCGACACCAGGCGCCCGTCCTCGTAGGTGGCGTCGTAGAGCGCCGGCACGTAGACGCCCTCAAGGCCGGCCAGCGCCTGCAGCAGCGCGGCGCGGTCGCGCTGGTGCGCCGGCGCCGCCAGCCAGTCAGCCATGACGGCGTTGATTTCACCGACGACCTCCTCGCCGTCGCCGAGGACGAAGGCGTCGACGAAGTCCGCCAGGGGCTCGGGGTTGTAGACGCAGTGCCCGCCGGCCACGACGAGCGCATCATCGCCGCCACGGTCGGACCCGTGGAGCGGCAGTCCGGCCAGGTCGAGCATGTTGACGAGGTTCGTGTAGACGAGCTCGGCCGAGAGGTTGAAGGCGAGCACGTCGAAGGCCGCGGCCGGCAGGTGCTGCTCCACGCTGAAGAGCGGCACACCGGCCGCCCGCATGGCGGCCTCCATGTCGACCCAGGGGGCGTAGGCACGCTCGGCCAGCGCGTCGGGACGCTCGTTGAGGATCTCGTAGAGGATCTGCAGTCCCTGGTTGGGCAGCCCGATCTCGTAGGTGTCCGGGTAGAGCAGCAGCCACGCCACGCTGCCCGGCCCGTGCTCGGGAGAGACCGACCCCTGCTCACCTCCGATGTAGCGGGCAGGCTTCGAGACCGTGGGCAGGATGCGCTCGATCTGTGGCCAGAGGGTGTCCATTGCCAGCAACCCTACGGGACGCTCAACCACCGCCAGCGGTGGTCGAGGTCGTCGTGCCCGATCCGCCGGAGGACCCCGGCTTCGTCGTCGTGGTGGTCGTCGTCGGCGTGCCGAGGGGTGGGTTGGTCGCCGGCGCCGTCGAATTGGCTGGGCTTGCCGGTGTGGGGGTGGTCACGGCACCGTTCATCCCCGGGTTCGCCACGATGTAGTTGAAGATGTTGCGCACCAGAGGCGCCGCGGCCTGGGCGCCGTACCCACCCTGGTCGATGACTGCCAGCACCAGGTACTGGGGGTTCGGGTTGGGCCCGAAGGCGACGAACCAGCTGTTCGGCTCCTGACCTTTCTGGTTCGAGGCGGTGCCGGTCTTGCCCGCCAGGTTCCACGAGGCCGGGAAGCCCTGGAAGTCCTGGTACGCCGTCCCGCTCCTGCTCGAGATCACGCCCTCGAACCCAGCCAGCATGGCGCTGTAGTTCGCGGGCGAGATCGCCACTTTGCCCGTCACCTGCGGCTGGAGCTTCTTGATCACCTTGCCGGTCAGGGGATCAACGATCTCTGAGGCGACCTGCGGCGCGTAGCGCGTGCCCCCGTTGGCGAAGGTCGAGTACGCCACGGCCTGCTCAATGGGCGTCAGCACGGTCTCGCCCTGACCGAAGGCCATCTCGATGTTGTCGCCGGTGAACCACGACGGGGCGTACGGAAAGCGCCTTGGGCGCCTCGGCGTGCAGCTTGGCCCGAGTCAGGTAGCTGTCGATCGCGTCCCTGCGACTCTCGCCGGGCAGGTCGATGCCGGTGATGGTCCCCTCGCCGTACTGGGTGGCCTCGTTCTGGATCGGTGTGGTGCCGAACTTGGACTGCTGCTCCCAGAACATCTCGCCCAGGTTGTAGAAGAACGCGTCGCTGGACGCGGTCGAGGGCGCCGGAGACGTTGTAGGTGCCGCCGGTGTCGCCCGGGTCGTCGTGCAGGATGCAGCCTGGTGTCATTGTTCACCCCGGGCGCCGGGCACCCGTTGATCTTGAACGTGCCGGTGTCGACATAGGGGGTCGTCGGCGCGATGAGCCCGTCCTGCAGCGCCGCCGTGGCTGTGACCAGCTTGAAGGTCGAGCCCGGCGTGTACTGGCCTTCGATGGCGTAGTTGTTCTCGGCGCCGCTGGCCTGCAGGGCAGCAAAGTTGGCCGATGAGATCCCCCCTACCCACTGGTTGAGGTCGTAGCTGGGATACGACGCCAGCGCGAGCACCTGGCCGTTCTGGGGGTTCATGACGACGACGGCACCGTTGGGTGCCGGCGGCAGTGCGCCGTTGTCCACCTGATCGGGCGTGTGGCGGTCGGCGAGGATCTGGGCCTGCAGGTCGTTCTGCACCTCTTGCTGGAGCCCGTTGTCGATGTTCAGGACCGACCGTGTCGCCGATCTGGGGTGCCGTGGAGCTGAGCGTGCCCACGACGCTGCCGCTGGCGTCGACCGAGAGGGCCTGGCGCCCGGGAACGCCCTTCAGGTAGGGCTCGTACTGGGCCTCGATCCCCGAGACACCGATTTGGCTGCCTTGCGTGTACCCCTGGTTCGGGTGCGCCGCGAGGTAGCTGGAGGAGATGGAGCCGATGTACCCGAGGATCTGCGTGCCCGTGGTCCCGCCCTGGGGGTAGGTGCGCTGCGCCACGGTCTGCACCGTCACGCCCGGGTATGCCGACTGGTGCGTCTGAAGGTACTGGACGGTGTCCTGGGAGACACCGACCGCCACCGGAACCGGCTCGTAGGGGCTGTACTGATCGTTGTTCACCGACGCCTGCACCTGCTTGGGCGTCTGGCCCACCAGTGCCGCCACCATCCCGACGATCGCCGGATTCTGGGCCGCTTCGGCCCGCGACAACAGGATCTCCTCCTGGGGGGTGTTGGACACCAACACCGTGGCGTTGCGGTCGACGATGTCACCGCGCGGCGCGGCCACGCTCACGACGCGCACCTGGTTACGCGTCACCGCGGCGGCGTAGCTCTTCCCTTCGACGACCTGGAGCGTCCAGAGCCGCAGCACCAGGACGCCGAAGAGGAGCAGCACGACGATCCCGACGATGCGCAGGCGCAGGTTGGGTCGGGCCTCCTCCTCCTCGGGCGAGCCGACGATGGAGGCCACATTGACGCTCTTGCGGGGCCGCATGCGCGGCCCGCTCGTGTTCCCCCGCCAGGTCGAGCGACGCGACGAGCGCGTGACCGGCTTGGGATGGAGGCGGTCGCCCCGGATCGGGTGGCGAAGTGTGCGCTTCACCACGCCCTGCTGTCGGCCTGGGCGGGAACGAGCGAGCGGCGGTTGCTCTCACCGGCCAGGGCCCATCGCATCATCCGGTTGACGGGGAGAACGAGCACCACGCTGGAGATGCCAACCACCAGGATCAGGGCGAGGAAGTCCACCTGCACCATCTCACCTTGTCCGAGAATCGCTCCGAGCACGGCGAACAGCATGTCCGCTGCAACGCTCCCCGCGAGCGCGGCCACCGGCTTGAGCCAGGCGGCGCGGGGGTCCGCCGCCGTCGTCAGGGCGCCGACGGAGTAGCCGAGCAGGCACCCGACCAGGGCGGACAGCCCAAAGGGCGTGGGGAGCACGAGGTCGAAGGACAGCCCGGCCCAGAACCCGACAATGGCACCCGTCTCGGGCCCGTCGAGCAGCGCCGCGGTGATGGGCAGGAGCCAGAGCAGGTCCGGGTGGGCGCCGCGGATGCGCAGGGCCACCATGACCGTCTGCTGGACCATCAGCACAACGAAGATCACCAGCGCCACCCGGAGCATGGAGCGCCCGGTCATGGGGAGGGCACCCACTGGACGACGTCGACGTATGCCAGCTGGCTCAAATCGGCTGCGGGGTCGACGGTAATGGTCTCCTGGTTCGCCCCGGCCGCGGTATGGAACTTCTTCACGATGGCGACCGGGATGCCGGCAGGGAAGGCTGCCGCATCGAGGCTGCTGGTGTACATGGGTTCGCCCTTGCGCAACGGGGTGCCCGGCGTCACGAGGTCCGCCGTCATGGAGCTCGCCGGACCCTGCCCGTCGACGATGCCGGTGTACTGGTTGGTCGGGCCGAACGTCACACCTACCTTCGACTGCCCGTCGGTGATCAGGCGGACGACGGAGGTGTGGTGGAACGACTGGATCACCTGGCCCACCAAGCCCCCCGCACCGACAACCGGATAGCCGACGTCGACACCGTCGGCGCGACCTTTGTCCAGCGTGATCGTTGCCGTGAAGTTGGACGAGTACTCGTCCTGGGTCTGCGCGGTGACGGTCGGCAGCGATTGCAGGAAGGGAAGGTTCTGCAGCGCAGTGATCTCGCGCAACTGGTTCTTCTCGAAGGCCTGTTCGAGCTGGGCGGCGCGCAGTTGGCCGAGCGTGCGCTCCAACCGCTCGTTCTGGGCCTGGACCGAACCGTAGTTGAAAGCGCCGGAAAAGAAGTTCCCGATGGGACTGATGATGTCGAGAACACCTTGACGGAGTGGTGCGTACACGTCGTTGGCGACCGACTTCACCCCGGAGGTCAGGCTGTGGGTCCGCCCGTTTTGGTCGATCGAGATCAGTGACAGCGAGAGCACGACCAGGACGATGACCGTCAGGGTGCGGCGCGACCGCCGGGACCGAGGCACCCAGGAGAAACCGGTCGATCGATCAGCGAGTAGAAGTGGTGATCAGCACCCGCTTCAGCGCTTCGAACTCTTCCAGGCACTGCCCGCTGCCGATGGCGACACAGTTCAACGGGTCCCTGGCCACGACGATCGGCATGCCCGTCTCGTGCTGCAGACGGGATTCCAGCCCGTGCAGCAGGGCGCCGCCGCCGGTCAACACGATCCCTTGCTCCATGATGTCGGCTGCCAACTCCGGAGGGGTCCGGTCCAGCGTGACCTTCACCGCGTCGATGATGGCCGACACGGGCTCTTCGATGGCTCGCCTGATCTCCTCGGTGGAGACGACGATCGTCTTCGGGAGTCCGCTCACGAGGTCGCGGCCGCGGATTTCCGCGTGCAGCTCCTGCTCCAACGGATACGCCGAGCCGAGAGTGATCTTGATCTCCTCTGCGGTGCGCTCACCGAGCGCGAGGCTGAACTCCTTCTTCACGAACGAGACGATCGCTTCGTCGAGTTCGTCGCCACCGATGCGCACCGACTGGCTCGTCACGATGCCGCCGAGCGAAATGACGGCGACCTCCGTGGTGCCGCCACCGATGTCGACGACCATGTTGCCGGTCGGCTCGTGCACGGGGAGGCCGGCGCCGATGGCCGCGGCCATGGGCTCCTCAATGATGTAGGCGCGACGGGCGCCGGCGTACTCGGCTGCTTCCATCACGGCGCGCCGCTCCACACCGGTGATGCCCGACGGGACGCAGATGACCATGCGCGGCTTGGCAAAACGGCGCTGGTGCACCCGATGGATGAAGTAGCGCAACATCTTCTCGCAGATCTCGAAGTCGGCGATGACCCCGTCCTTGAGGGGACGGATGGCCTGGATGTTCGACGGCGTTCGTCCGATCATGCGCTTCGCCTCTGCCCCGACGGCGAGTGGTCGGCCGTCCTTGATGTCGACGGCGACCACGGACGGCTCGTTGAGCACGATCCCGCGGCCGCGGACGTACACCAGCGTGTTCGCAGTTCCAAGGTCGACAGCCATGTCACGACCAAGGAGGGAAAGGCGATTTTCGGCCATAGTTGGAGCACTCCCGAGGAATTCCTGATGGGCGTCGATGATGACCGGCGCCCGTGATGGTGCGCCCACAGGCTATGGGAACGCGAGGGGGTCCACAAGGCGGACGGCGCAGAACGCTGATCTGGCCTGCAATTACACCGGCGTTGGCCCGGTGCGTGCGCTTATGAGGCGCCCAGGGCCGGGAAGAAGAGGGCGATTTCCCGTGCTGCCGACTCGTGGGAGTCGGAGCCGTGCACCAGGTTCTCGGTCGTCTCGATCGCAAAGTCGCCGCGGAGGGTGCCTGGAGCGGCTTCGGCGGGATTGGTGGTTCCCATCATCAGGCGGACCACGGCGAAGGTGTCCTTCGGGCCCTCGACCACCATGATCAACGCGGGTGAGCGTGTGATGAAGGCGACCAGGTCGCTGAAGAACGGCCGCTCCGAGTGCTCGGCGTAGTGGGTCTCGGCGACTTCTTTGGTGATCGTCCGGAGCTCGGCCGCCACGAGGCGCAGCTTCTTGCGCTCCAGGCGGCTCAACACTTCGCCGGCCAGGCCCCGCTCGACGCCGTCGGGCTTCACAATGACAAGGGTGCGGTCCACGAGGGGTGGACACTACACAACGACTGGGGACAGGTCCGACCGCCTTCCGGCGACCGGCGACCGGCGACCGGCGACCGGCGACCGGCGACCTCAGCGTCCCGCTTCCTCCCACGGGACGGACGCGGCCAGCGCCTCGGCCCGGGCGGCACCCACCACGTAGAGCGACCCCGCCACCACGACGAGACCATCCGCGTCGACCATGCCGCGCGCCACGCGTAGCGCGTTCGACACGTCGGGTTCCTCGTAGACGGACAACCCGAGCGCGCGACCGGCTTCGGAGACCGCGGCGACAGGCATGGCGCGCGGCGAGTCCGGTTCGCACGCGATGACCGTCGCCACGCCGATGGATGCCAAGGGCGCCAACATCGCCGACGGGTCGCGTCCCGACAGCATGCCCACGACGGCGACTGACGTACCGTCGACGGCGAACTCTTCCGTCAGCGCGTCGGCCAACGCAGCCATGCCCGCGGCGTTGTGCGCGCCGTCCACGAGCAACAGTGGCCGACGACCGAGGACCTCCAGACGGCCCGGCACGCGCACCGCGGCCAGTCCTTCCTCGACGATCTCGGGGGCGAGCGGATCCCCGAAGAACGCCTCGACGGCCGCCAACGCGACTGACGCGTTCCGGCCTTGGTGGGCACCGTGCAGCGGCACCAGCACGTCCTCGTAGCGTCCGCCCGGGGTCCACAGCGTCACCACCCGCCCGCCCACGGCGAGCCGGTTGGACTCGGATCCGAAGTCCCGTCCCGCCACCCAGATCGACGACGCCCCGACCTCCTCGGCCCGCCTGGTGATGATGGCAGCCAGCTCCGGGTCCATCTCCCCCACCACGACCCGGCTCCCGGGCTCAATGATGCCTGCCTTGTCGGAGGCGATCCCCTCGAGCGTCGGGCCGAGGACGTCGGTGTGGTCGAAGCTCACGTTGGTCAGCACCGCCACGTCGCCGTGCACCACGTTGGTGCAGTCCCACGTCCCCCCGAGACCAACCTCGATCACCATGGCGTCGACCGCCTCGGTGGAGAACCACGAAAGCGCGGCGGCCGTCAACAGCTCGAACCGGGTCGGCTTCTCGGGCAGCACTGTCTCCAGCAGGGCCAGCTCGCCGAGGACGTCGGTCAGGGACCGGTCGTCGATCGGCTCACCGTTGTGGGCCAGTCGCTCCGCCACGGCGTGCAGGTTGGGGCTCGTGTACGTGCCCACCGTCAAGCCCTTGGCCATGAGCAGCGACGTCGCCATGGCCGAGGTCGATCCCTTGCCGTTCGTGCCGGTGATGTGGATCGACGGGATGGCGTCCTGGGGCTCGCCGAGCAGAGCGGTGAGCGCCTGCATGCGGTCGAGTGTCGGCAGGGAGCGGCGGCGAGGCATGGTGGACTCGAAGTCGACGTGGCTGTCGAGCCAGGCGACGGCGTCCCCGACCCCGGCGAAGGACGGAACGTCCGGTTCGACCACGGGAACCGGCTCCGGTTCGGTCAGGACGCGGCGCGGCGCGAGCGGGTCGACTTGACCGGCGCACCTCCGAGCGGCACCAGCGTCGGGGCCACACGGTCGAGCACGACCGAACGGTCCACCACGCACTTGCCCACGTCGGTGCGGCTGGGGAGGTCGTACATCACATCGAGGAGGACCTCTTCGAGGATGGCGCGCAGGCCACGGGCGCCGGTACCCCGCAACAGCGCCTGCTCGGCCACGGCCTCGAGCGCGTCGGGGGTGAACTCGAGCTCCACGTTGTCGAGCGCGAACACCCGCTCGTACTGCCTCGTGAGGGCGTTCTTCGGCTCCACGAGGATCTGCACCAGGGCGTCCTTGAACAGCGGCGAGACCGCGCTCACGACCGGCAGGCGACCGATGAACTCGGGAATCAGCCCGAACTTGATGAGGTCCTCGGGCAGCACGTGGCGGAGGATCTCGCCGTCATCGCGGTCCTTGCGGTGCACCTCGGCCCGGAAGCCGATGCCGCGCTTGCCGATCCGGCCCTCAATGAGCTTGTCCAGCCCGGCGAAGGCCCCGCCGCAGATGAAGAGGATGTTGGTCGTGTCGATCTGGATGAATTCCTGGTGCGGGTGCTTGCGCCCGCCCTGGGGCGGCACCGATGCCGTGGTGCCTTCGAGGATCTTCAGCAGCGCCTGCTGCACGCCCTCGCCAGACACATCGCGGGTGATGGAGGGGTTCTCGCTCTTGCGTGCGATCTTGTCGATCTCGTCGATGTAGATGATGCCGGTCTCGGCGCGCTTGACGTCGTAGTCGGCGGCCTGGATCAGCTTGAGGAGGATGTTCTCGACGTCCTCGCCCACGTAGCCCGCCTCGGTGAGGGCAGTGGCATCCGCGATGGCGAACGGGACGTTGAGCATGCGGGCCAGTGTCTGGGCCAGCAGGGTCTTGCCGCAGCCCGTGGGCCCGAGCAGGAGGATGTTGGACTTGGCCAGCTCCACGCCGTCCTCGGCGGTCGGAGGGCCGGCCTGCACCCGCTTGTAGTGGTTGTAGACAGCCACGGAGAGGATCTTCTTTGCGTACTCCTGCCCCACCACGTAGTCGTTGAGGAAGTCGAAGATCTCCCGCGGCTTGGGCAGGTCCTCGAAGCTCAGCTCGGTGGACTCATCACGCTCCTCGGCGATGATGTCGTTGCACAGGTCGATGCACTCGTCGCAGATGTAGACACCCGGACCGGCGATCAGCTTCTTGACCTGTTTCTGCGTCTTGCCGCAGAAACTGCACTTGACGAGATCCCCGCCCTCTCCGAACTTCGCCACCAGATCGCCTCTCCCGTCCGTGCCAGTTCGTCCTACGCGGCGCCGATGGCCTCGAGTGGCGCCACCGTCCGCGCAGTGATGACTTCGTCGATAATCCCGTACGTCACGGCCTCTTCCGCCGTCATGATGAAATCGCGATCGGTGTCCTGGGCCACCTTCTCCTGGGTCTGCCCGGTGTCCTCGGCCAACATGCCCGAGAGCAGGTCGCGCATGCGGAGGATCTCCTTCGCCTGCAGCTCGATGTCGCTGGCCTGACCCTCGACACCGCCCCATGGCTGGTGCAGCAGCACGCGTGCGTGCGGCAGCGCGAAACGCTTGCCCTTGGCACCCGCCGCCAGCAGGACCGCTGCCGCCGATGCCGCCTGCCCGAAGCAGAAGGTGGAGACGTCCGCCTTGATGAACTTCAGCGTGTCGTAGATGGCGAACAACGCCGTGATCTCGCCGCCGGGCGAGTTGATGTAGAGGTGGATGTCCTTGTCGGGCTCCTCGGACTCCAAGAAGAGCATCTGGGCGCAGACCAGGTTTGCCACCGCATCGTCGACCGGTGTGCCGAGGAAGATGATGCGCTCACGCAGCAACCGCGAGTACAGGTCGTAGGCCCGCTCGCCGCGGTTGGACGACTCGATCACGGTCGGAACCAGATAGTTGTAGGCCTTCATCGGCTCCCCGGGACTCTGCATCTTCACTCGCTCTCCTCGTTCTCCTCGACGTCGCCCTCTCCCGAGGCATCTACCTTGAGGTCGTCCCGTGACATCGGGTTGCCCTCTTCGTCGAAGAGATCCACGTGGTCCAACAGCCACTCCAGCGCCTTGCCTTTGCGCAGTTCCGAGCGTACCGCGCCGGTCCGGCCGGCCGTGTCGAGTTGGCGGCGCAATTCGGTCGGGGTGGTGCCCATCCGCTCCGCCATGGTCACTATTTCGGCAAGGAGCTCCTCGTCACTGAGCGTCAACTCCTCGGCCTCGACCAAGGCGCGTAGCGCCAGGTCAGCCTTGACGGCGGCCAGGGCGTCCACGCGGACGGCGCCCAGGAGCTCGTCGGGCGAGGTGCCGGTGGCCTGGAAGTACTCGGCCAACCCGAGCTTCTGGGCCTCCAACCGGTGCTGGAGGTCGTGGAGGCGCTCGTTGACCTCCGCATCGACCAGGACCTCGGGGACCACCTCGTCGGCCACAAGCTCGGAGAGCGCCTCGATCGTCTTCTGGCGCAACGCCATCTGACTCTGCATCAGCTTGACGCGGCCGATCCGCGTCTCAATGTCCGAGCGCAGCTCGGCCACGGTCGCGAACTCGGAGCTCTCGGCGGCCCACTCATCGGTGGCCTCGGGAAGCTTCTTGACCTTCACTTCCTTGACGAGCACCCGGAAGGCCACGTTCTCCTCAGGCTCGTTCGGGTTGGCGGCGTCGAAGGCGAGGATCGCACCGGCCTTGGCGCCGTGCAGCTCGCTGTCGAGCTCGGGGACGACCGTGCCCGACCCGACCTCGTAGAGGTAGTCGTCGACACCGACCACCTCGGCGCCCGAGGCGTCGTTGCCGTGCAGGTCGATGGTGACCAGATCGCCGTCGATGGCCGGTCGGTCCACCACCTCGAGCTCGGCGTCGTTCTCACGCAGGCGGTCGAGCTGGCTCTGCACCTCTTCTTCGGTCACGGCGAGCCCCGGCAGCGTGACGTGCAGGCCGTCGTAGCCCGGAATGGCGACAATCGGGCGCACTTCTACGACAGCGTCGAACGTGACCGCGCCGCTCTCCTCGCCGCCGGTGATGTCGATCTCCGGTTGCGCGATCGGGTCGAGCTCAGTGTCGACGACGGCGCGGGCGTAGAAGTCGGGCAGCGACTCACGCAACGCCTCGGCCCGCAACGCGCCGGCGCCGCCCATACGGGCCTCGAGCACCTTGCGGGGCACCTTGCCGGGCCTGAAACCGGGCACGCGTACCTGCTGCGCGAGCGTGCGCACCACGTCCCCGAGGGCTCGATCGAATTCGGGCTCGTCCACTTCCACACTCAGGCGGACGAGGTTTCCCTCCATTGGCTCTGCTGTCGCACGCATCACGAGCCGATCACTCTACCGGCCGCCCCACGGCCCGGGCGCACAGTCCGTTGAGAGCGTCCGGCGGGGTCAGAACATGAAGTTCATGGCGCCGAGGACGGCCTGGGCCGTCCGGGCATCTCCCTCCACACCGATGCCTCCGACGGCTTCCACCTGCGCCGCCGTCACCCGGCCGCACCCGAGCCGCACGAAGTCGATACTCGACAACGAGAGCGTCACCGTCGGCGCCACGTCATCGTCGACCGCTCTTGCGCGCCCGTCCTCGACGGCGATCGTGAAGGCACGCGCATCGTCCTTGGGACCGGCGATGACGAAACGAACGGCGGTGCCCTCGGCGCACTCCGCCTTCTTGCCGACCACGTAGGGCATGGCGCCCTGGACCCGGTCCAGCGAGATGTCCGAGGCGGTGTTCCCGCTCCCGCCCGGACGATCGAGGGCGAGACGAACATCCTGCTCGTGCACCCAGCTGTCGAAGACCCGGACGGTCATGAACTCCACGCGCGGCACCTCGCCCACGGGGCTCCACCCCGTTTCGGCCCACTCCGCCGCCGTCAAGGCGTCCAGTTGGGCCAGCCGCGTCCCGGTGACCTCGACGAACTCCGCTCGTACGGCGGCGCCGGGTCGCGCCCGGCGCACGGCGACGAAGCGCTCGTTGGTGGCCGCGAATTCGTTCTTGACGTGCTCGCCGAGGGGCTCGTCCCACTCCGGAACCGGCTCGCCCATGATCGCCTGCTCTATCCCGATGAGGTGCGAAAGCTGATCCTTGACGTCCCAGCCGGGGCACTCGGTGGGCATGGCCCACTCCTGGTCCGACAGTTCGAAGCACACCTCGGCCAGCGCCCCCCACGTCTCGGCCAGCGCGTTGCGGACGGATTTTCCCCGCCGGAGCCAGTCACCGTCCTGACCTGCACCGTTGTCGCTCACGAAGCCGACCCTACCCCCGGATCGTGCCTGCAGTCGCCCGACCATCCCCCATTCTCCGGAACCCCCCCACTACGTTCGACTCCCGTTCAAGGCCATCACACGACCGAAGGAGTTGCCATGGCTAACTACGAGGGGTACTGCGTGAAGTGCCGGGAAAAGCGTGAGTTCGACGGCCAGGAAGTCGAGCTGGCGAACGGCCGCCGCGCCGCCCAGGGCACCTGCCCGACCTGCGGCACCAAGATGAACCGGATTCTGGGCAAGGCCAAGGTCTGATTCAGGGCACGCCGGCGCAGTGAGCAACGAGCTGCCCGGCGTGAAACGATGCACAACGTGCACGATCTGATCATCACCGGGGGAACGCTCGTTGACGGAACCGGCGCGGCGGCACGCGATGCCGATGTCGCAGTCGATTCCGGCCGCATCACCGAGGTGGGCACCGTCCAGGGCGGCGCCACCCAGACCATCGAGGCCGACGGCCTCCTGGTGACCCCGGGGTGGGTCGACGTCCATACCCACTACGACGGCCAGGTCACCTGGGACTCGGAGCTCGCCCCGTCGTCGTGGCACGGCGTCACCACGCTCGTCATGGGCAATTGCGGCGTGGGGTTCGCCCCGGCCCAGCCCGACCGCCACGACTGGCTCATCGGCCTCATGGAAGGGGTCGAGGACATCCCCGGCACCGCGCTGGCCGAGGGGATCGAGTGGGAGTGGGAGACCTTCCCCGAGTATCTCGACGCGCTCGAGCAGCGGCGCTGGACGGTCGACGTCGGCACGCAGGTGCCGCATGCCGCCGTGCGGGCCTATGTCATGGGTGAGCGGGGGGCGCGCAACGAGGCAGCAACCGCAGAGGACATCGCGGCCATGCGCAGCATCGTGCTCGAGGCGATCCGCGCCGGCGCCCTCGGCTTCTCGACCTCGCGCACCCTGGGACACCGCGCCATCGACGGCGAGCTGGTGCCGGGGACGTTCGCCGCCGAAGACGAGCTGTTCGGCCTCGGATCCGCTCTGGGCGAAGCCGGTGCCGGCGTCTTCGAGCTGGCCCCGCTGGGCTCGGCCGGCGAGATGCTCGAGGACGCCTGGCAGGAGGTCGACTGGATGCGCCGGCTTTCCGCCGCCATCGACCGGCCCGTGTCCTACGTCCTGCTGCAGGCCGACGACGATCCCGAATTGTGGCGCAAGCAGCTGGCGGCATCGTTGGACGCCTGTGCCGAGGGGGCCCGCCTCTACCCGCAGATCGCCGGGCGGCCGACGGGCATCCTGTCGGGCCACCACACCACGCTCTGCCTCTTCTCCGAGTTCCCGGCCTACGCGGCGCTGCGGGAGCGCTGCGGGTCGCCGGCCGAGCTGGCGACCGCGCTGGCCGACCCCGAGGTGCGGCGATCCATTGTGTCGTGGACGCCGTCGTCGCCGGCCCAGGCGGACGCCATGACGAAGGCCTACGAGCGCACCTTCATCCTCGGGAACCCACCCGACTACGAGCCGGGCCCCGAGCGCTCGCTGGCCGGAGTGGCGGCCGCCCAGGGGCTGACGCCGCTGGAGGTGGCCTACGACGAGATGGCCCGTGACGGCGGGCAGGGCCTCCTCTACATCCCGATCCTCAACTACGCCACGGGCGACCTCGACCACGTGCGCGAGATGATGCTGCACCCGCAGGGCCTCCTCGGGCTGGCCGACGGCGGCGCCCACACCGGGACCATCTGCGACGCATCCATGCCGACGTTCATGCTCACGCACTGGACGCGCGACCGCAGCCGGGGCGACCTGCTCCCGCTGGAGTACGTGGTGAAGAAGCAGACGCACGACACCGCACGCCTCTACGGCATGGCGGACCGCGGCACCGTGGAGCCCGGCGCGCTGGCCGACTTCAACCTCATCGACTACGACGCGCTGACCCTGGGTGCCCCGTTCGTGACGAACGACCTGCCGGCGGGCGGGCGGCGACTGCTCCAGAAGGCATCGGGGTACGTGGCCACCATCAAGCGCGGGACCGTCACGTTCGAGCACGGCGAGCCGACGGGTGCACACCCGGGCCGCCTGGTGCGCGGCGCCCGCTGAGCCGACCACACTCCGCCGGCCCGCTCCCCCACCCCGGCCCAGACGAGCCCGCTTCGTCGGGCGGCCCGGCACGGCAGACTGCACCCCGTATGGATGCGCCCCTGACCCAGTACGCGCTCCGGGACGGCGTCCACGTCGGCTATCAGGTCTGGGGTCGGGGCACCGGAGTGGACGGCACACCGCCGGTCGACGTGCTCGAGTTCAACAGCGGGCTCATGATCTCCGTCGACGAGACCGTCGACGAGCCCAACTGGCTCCGCTACACCGAGCGGGTGGCGGAGTTCTCCCGGCTGCTGCGGTTCGACGCCGGCGGACTCGGGCTGTCCGATCCTCTGCCGACGGGAAGGGATCCCTCCATTGAAGGGTGGGGGCGAGACGGCCTCGCCGTGATGGACGCGGCCGGGAGCGCGCATGCCGTCGTCCTGGCCTCGGCCGCGGGGGCCATGGCCGCACTGTGGCTGGCGGCCACGCACCCCGAGCGCGTCACGTCGCTGATCATCGTCAACGGCACGGCCCGCGTGGGCCAGGCCGAGGACTACGGCTTCGGCGTGGCCGACGAGGATCTGGCGCAGGCACGGAGCATCGAGGTGACGCTGACCGAGGAGGACATCCCCAACGACATCGCCCTCTTCGCCCCGAGCCTGGCCCATCGCGTCGGCTTCCGGGAGTGGTGGGGGCGGGCGGCCCGGCGCGGCGCCAGTCCGGCGACGGCGCTCGCCTTCAACCTCGTCACCTTCTCCAGCGACGTGCGCTGGTGCCTGCCGAACATCACGTGCCCGACCCTGGTCTTCGCGCGGCTCGACAGCGCCTACGGCCTGAGCGAGCACGGCCGCTACCTCGCCGAGCACATCACCGGCGCCCGCCTCGTCACCACGTCCGGGCTCGACCTGCTCCCCTGGACCGGCGAGTTCGACTCGATCGTCGACGAGATGGAGGAGTTCGTCACCGGGGAGCGCGCGGCGCACGCGGCCACGCGGCTGCTCGCCGCGGTGCTCTTCACCGACATCGTGGACTCGACCGTGCGCGCCGCCGAGATGGGCGACCGCCAGTGGCGCGCCGTCCTCGACGAGTTCGACGTCAACGTCGGACGGCTCCTGGCCCGCCACGACGGCACACTCGTGAAGTCGACCGGTGACGGGATTCTGGCCCGCTTCGCTGCGCCGGCGCAGGCGATCCGCTGCGCCGAAGCCATGGTGGCCATGGCCTCCAACGCGGGACTGCAGCTGCGGGCCGGACTGCACGCCGGCGAGGTGGAGCTCCGCGGCGACGACATCAATGGCCTGGCCGTCCACATCGCCTCCCGGGTGAGCGCCATGGCGGGTCCCGGTGAGGTGCTGGTCACCGGCACGGTGCGCGACCTCGTCGTCGGCTCGGGCATCGTCTTCGACGACCGCGGACGGCACAACCTCAAGGGCCTGCCGGACGAGTGGCAGGTGCTGGTGGTGGAGCGGGCCTAGCGCCCGACGTTCGGTTCCCATCCGCCGAACGCGAGAATGACGCCGATCCTTGGGAGGCCAGCAGTGATTCGAGCCGTCATGTTCGACTTCGGCGGAGTGATCTCGTCGAGCCCGTTCGAAGCGTTCACCCACCTGGAGGTGGAGCGCGGGCTCCCGAGGGACTTCATCCGCACGGTGAACGCAACCAATCCCGACACCAACGCGTGGGCGAAGCTCGAGCGGGGCGAGGTCGACGTGGAGACCTTCGGGTCTCTGTGGTCGGCGGAGGCCCGGGCCTTGGGCCACGACTTGGACGGGCGCCTGGTGCTCCAGCGTCTCGCCGGAGAGATACGTCCACGGATGGTCGCGGCCATCCGTGCCTGCGGGAAGCAACACAAGACTGCGTGCCTCACCAACAACTTCACCCGAGCGGAGGCCGTCCTCTCCGTGGAGGTCGCCGCGGTCTATGCGCTCTTCGACGCGGTTCTCGAGTCACGCGTGTTGGGCGTGCGCAAGCCGGATCCCCGCTTCTACGAACTCGCCTGCGAATCGCTCGGCGTCGAACCCGACGAATGCGTGTTCTTGGACGATCTCGGCGTCAACCTCAAGCCGGCGCGCACACTCGGGATGCACACCATCAAGGTGACCGATCCCGACAGTGCGATCTCCGAACTCGAAGCGCTGCTCGGGCTTCCGCTGCGCGAATGAGTCGCCGGCGCGCCAAGGCCCTGCGGGCTGGGACGGGCGTTCCCTTCCGATTCCGCCATTCCGGTGAGCCCAGGAATGCAGCGATTGGGGCCTTGAGCCGCGCCACCGAATCTACCACCGGATCTGCCACCGAAAGACCTGATCAGAGCAGTAGGGTACCGATCGCTCGCCCCGCCGACACCAGCGATCCTCAGCCTGAAGGGCCTCGTTGCCATGCCCGTCCAGTCCCACCCGTCTGCACCGTCGCCCGCTCGCCGCGTCGCATCGTGAGTCCGGCTGTTCCAGCCCTCGGCCGCGGCCGCCGATGAGCGACCCCGGCAGCCGAGTCGGGCGCAGTGCTCGGCAGCACCGGCAGGTGCAGATACGAAGGCGCCGAGCCGTCGTGCTGCTCGGCCTGCTTCTCGTGGTGGCCGTGCTCGTCGTGACCCTCACCTCCGGAGGCGCACCGGCACGGCGCGGTTCCTCTTCGACTTCGACGTCCACGACGAGCGTGCATGCCGCGGCACCGTCCCCGGCAGGCTCTGCAGCCGGCCCGGGCCCGACGGTTGCGGGAGCGCAGCGAGGCCGAGCCACCGGGACGGGCCCGCCGTCGCTCGAGGCCGGCATCGAGCCCTGGCAGCTCCCCGCCCCGCTCTCGCGGGAGGCGCTCGTGACCGTCGGGGACCGGCTCCGCATCCTCGGCGGGCTCTCCCCGTCGGGGACCTCGCTGAAGGGCGCCAGCTGGGTCGACCCTCGGAGCGGGGCGGTCACCGCCGCGGGCTCACTCGCCGACGTCGTCCACGACGGCGCCGGCGCACAGATCGGCGCCACGTCGTACGTCTTCGGCGGTGGCTCCCCCAACACGTTCGCCACCGTGCAGTCGCTGGGATCTGCGTCCGGCTCAGGTGCGGCGCCCGGTCAGCTGCCGCAACCCCGCTCCGACCTGGCCACCGCGGCGATCGGCCGCACCGTCTATGTCCTGGGCGGCTACGACGGCGCGGCGTACGAGCCGTCGGTCCTGGCCACGTCGGACGGCACCCACTTCACCACGGTCGCGAACCTCCCGGTCCCTGTCCGCTACCCGGCCGTCGTCGCCCTCGGCCGCGACGTGTTCTCGTTCGGCGGACAGACCGGCAGCGGCGCCGGTGGCGCGGTCACCGCCACTGCGGCCATCCAAGAGGTCGACCCCGCCACCCGTACCGCCCGCGTGGTCGGCAACCTGCCGCAGGCCCTGTACGGCGCGGCCGCGTTCGTGATCGACGGGCACGTCTACGTTGCCGGCGGTCAGACCGGCAGCGGGCAGACGCTGACACAGCTCTACGAGTTCGACGTCCGCACCCACAGGGTCGCCGACGCCGGCCTGCTCCCTCAGGCCGTCGCCTTCAGCGGCTACGCCACCGTGGGCACCGGAACGGCCGCCGTCGGGTACCTCGTCGGGGGTGAGGTGGCCCACCAGTCGGGTTCGGACCAGGCCGGCGTCGCCACGGGATCGCTGGCCAGCGTGATCTCGCTGCGGCCCAGCCCCTACGGCGGCCCGGTCGGCGGGGCCGCCGCCGGGGCGCCCTACCAGGGCCGTCTCCTCATCGCCGATCGGGGCAACGACCGGTTGCTCGTGATCGACGCGGCCCGCAATCTGCAGTGGCAGTACCCGTCGGCCACCATGCCACCTCCGCCCGGCGGGTTCTACTTCCCTGACGATGCCTTCTTCTTCCACAACGGGACCGGGATCATCTCGAACCAGGAGGACAACCACACCATCGTCGAGATCGGCTACCCGTCGGGGAAGATCCTCTGGCAATACGGCCATCCCGGGCGGCCGGGCACGGCCGCGGAATACCTGAACCAGCCGGACGATGCCTACCTGCTCAAGAACGGCGAGATCACGGTGGCGGACGCCATGAACGACCGAATCCTCTTCATTTCGCCCAGCGGGACCCCCATCAGCCAGATCGGGACCAACGGGGTAGCCGTGCACAACCCGCCGACGGGAGTGGGCTACCCCAACGGCGACACACCGCTCGCCAACGGCAACGTGCTGGTCTCCGAAATCAACGGCTCATGGATCACGGAGTACACGCCCGCTGGCCAGATGGTGTGGACCGTGCAGCTGCCGAACGTGAATTACCCATCCGATCCGCAGCAGGTCGGCTCGAATCTCTATCTTCTCGCCGACTACGACCCGCCCGCCGAAGGCCGGATCCTGACCATCCACCGGTCGGGCGCCGTCGTCTGGAAATACGACGTCGTGGCGGGCGACGGCATGCTGAAGAAGCCGTCATTGGCCGAAAGGCTGCCGAACGGCTTGATCATGGCAAACGACGACTACCGCAACCGCGTCGTCGTCATCGACCCGCGTGACAACAGCATCGTGTGGCAGTACGGGCTCACCGACACCTCGGGAACCGCTCCGGGACTGCTCAGCATTCCGGACGGCTTCGACCTTCTGCTTGCCAACGGCACCACCCCGACGCACCCGCAGACAGGTTGAGGGCGACAGAGCCGGCGCCCTTGGACCGGCGCAGTCGTCCCGTCGGGTCCTGAACCGTCCGGGCATGCCTCCGGCCTCCCTCGCACCTGAGAGACGTGTGTGACCGGCGCTCCCGTGGCCGATGTTTGGGACGTTCGTCCCTATCGGTATCGGTCGGCCGCTGGTATTCTCAAGTTCATCGCTTGAGGATTGCGAGAACTGTGAACCTGAGGTTCAGGGAATCGGCAATCGCTGTCTCAACCGGCGTCGAGGAGGTCACCATGTGCAGAACGAAGCAGGATCTCGGCAGGGACGAGGCCGCCGGTTGGCCTCGCCGCCAGTCGGCTCCCCCCTTGGGCCGCGGCGTGCGCTGTTCGAGGGCGCGGACGGAGCCGAGGCCATCGCCGTGTCACACGTCCTCGACGGAATGGGAATCGAGACCATGTGGTGCCCTGGGCCGAGCGGTGGCCACGGTCCCCGCTGCCCGCTGGTGGAAGAGGGCCACTGCGAACTCATGGAGAAGGCTGACTTCGTCATCAACAATCTGGGAACCCACGACCCCGTACGCGCTGCGGTGGCGGATGCGACCGAGCGCACGCACCAAGCCGACAAGCCGGTGGCCGTGGTGACGGGTCGGCAGGAAGCAGAGTCCGTCCGAGGCCACCTGCAGCGTTGCAGGGTGGTCGAAGGACCACTCACCAGGCAGATCGTCACGGACATCGCGCAGGCCGGCTGACCATCGAAAGGGGGACGGCGTCACTGCGACGGGGGACGGGAGGTCTTCGCCTTCGCCCTGCGGCGGTGTGCATCGGCCGGGACGGTCACCGTGCGGTTGGCCAACGCCCGGTCCTCGGCGGCGACTTCAGCGATGGTCGACGACTGCAGACGCTCCCGCAACGCCTCGCGCGCCGACGACCACACCTTGTGGAGCGCGCACACGTCGTCCCAGTGGCACGGGCCACCGCGCAGTGCACAGTCGCCGGTGTCAAACGGTCCCTCGAGCGACTCGACCACCTCGCAGACGGTGATCGATCCGGGCGGACGAGCGAGCGCGTAGCCTCCCCGCGGACCGGACTTGGACGCGACCAGCTGCGAACGCTGGAGGTCCTGCAGGACGATCTGCAGGAAGCCGACGGGAATGTCCATGGCGGCCCCGATCTCCGCGGCCTTGGTCCACGGGCCTCCCGCATTGACCAGGTAGATGAGCGCTCGAAGGCCGTAGTCGGTGCGGTTCGTCGGGACGAGCTTCATGGTGGGCCCATCCTAAAGCGGCGAGCACGAGGTTCTCCGAACGGAGTTCTGCCTGCCCGGCACGATCGCCCCGGCGCGATCTGATCCGGCTGCCCGACCGCACGCATGGAGAGACCGGCGCCGGCCAGCCAGGGACCAATGTCCCACTGTCATGTGTGACCTTCGTCCGTGTCGGTCGAGCGGCGTCGGTGGGACCATGCTCTTGTGACTCCTCCGAAGGACACCGCGCGGTCGGTCCCGGCGAACGCGCACGACCAGAAGGCGCGCCGGGTGGTGATCGTGGGCGGCGTGGCCGGCGGCATGTCGGCCGCAACCCGATTGCGCCGCCTCGACGAGGCTGCAGACATCACCGTCTTCGAGCGGTCAGGCCACGTGTCCTACGCGAACTGTGGCCTGCCGTACTTCGTTGGTGGGGTGATCGAGGACGAGGACGATCTCCTCCTTCAGACGCCTGAGAGCCTCTTCGAGAGATTTCGCCTCACTGTGCGGGTCGGCTGCGAGGTGGCGGCGATCGACCCGACAGCGCATGAGGTCACTGTCTGCTCGACGCAGGACGGAAGGTCCCCACGCATCGCCTACGACAAGCTCGTCCTGAGCCCTGGCGCCGCGCCCGTGCGTCCCCGCATTCCGGGTTTCGACAGGGTTCGGAGCCTCCGAACGGTCGAGGACGCTGAGCGGTTGGTGGACGACGTGACGGATATGCCGCGAACGGCCGTCGTCATCGGCGCCGGGTTCGTCGGACTCGAGACAGCCGAGAACCTGGCCCGCCGCGGCATTGAGGTGACGATCGTTGAGGCGGCCGGGCAAGTCCTGACGCAGCTCGACCCCGAACTGGCCGTCCTGGTCGCCGCCGAGCTCGTCGCCCAGGGCATCGCCGTCGAAACAGGGGTCGCGGTCGCCCGGGTGAACGAGCGGAGCGTCGTGCTTGCAGACGGACGGGAGATCGCCGGCGGCCTCGTGGTCGGGGCGATCGGGGTCCGGCCTGACGCCCGGCTCGCCGAGATGGCCGGCCTCGCCATCGGACCAAGCGGAGGGATCACCGTCGACGGGAACGGTCGCACGAGTGATCCCGACATTTACGCCGTCGGCGACGCCGTGGAGAAGCATGACTCCGTCGGCGGCGGCTCGTCGCTCATCGCCCTCGCCAACATCGCCAACCGTCAGGGCAGAAGGGTGGCTGACGACATCTGCGGGCTGGCGGTTCGCCCGGCGCCGTCGCTCGGCACCGCCATTGTCAAGGTCTTCGGGGTGACCGCCGCCATGACCGGGTGGAACGAGGGGCGCCTGCGGGCAGCCGGGAGAAGGTTCCGCGCCATTCACTCACATCCAATGAGTCATGCGGCCTACTACCCGGGCGCCGAACCGATGTCCCTCAAGCTCCTCTTCGACCCTGACGATGGCACCATCCTCGGCGCACAGGCGGTTGGCGGCGCCGGCGTCGACAAGCGGATCGATGTCCTCGCCACGGCGATGGCGGCCGGCCTTCGTGCGGATGCGCTTGCTGACCTCGAGTTGGCTTATGCGCCCCCCTTCTCGTCCGCCAAGGATCCCGTCAACATGCTCGGCTACATGGCCGAGAACGTGCTTACTGGGGAGTGCGACGTGGTCGAACCAGACGAGCTCGAGGACTGCATTGCCACGGGCTGGACCCTCGTCGACGTCCGTACCCCAAAGGAGCACGCCCACGGCTCCATCCCCCACAGCATCAACCTGCCGCTCGACTCGCTCCGCGAGGACATTCCGAGCGTCGGCGTTGGCCCGTTCGTCGTCTACTGCGAGGTCGGCCAACGCGGCCACACGGCGACGGCGCTGCTCCACGAGCTCGGGTACGAGGCGCGCAACCTCGATGGTGGGTATCAGACCTGGCGTGCCGCGGACGCGGCGCGTGCCATGGACCCGGTCCGACTGGTCGAGCCGGCCGGCCCCCTCGCGGGCCGCAGCCCCCTCACGGCCGTCCAGCCCCTTGACACCCAAAGGCGTCGGAGTACCCTCGCCGAAAGGGAAGAGGAGTCGTCCGGGCCAACCCGGCCACGCTGACCGTCCCCCCGCCGATGGCGCCGACGATCACGGCCCAACCTGCCGATCAGACCGACAGTCCAGGCGGATGGCAGCGCGCCTGGCTTGGGAGTGGGCGCTCTAGCGTCCTGACGAGGAGCAACGCTCCGAGGCCCCTGATTCTCCCCGAAGCTCGACTTCGAACGATGCGACCTCTCGACTGCCTTGGCATGCGACCGACTGTCCTTGACGCTCCAGGCTGGACTCGCGTGACCGTTAATCCTGTCGGCCGTGGTCTGGGACGCCTTCATTGCCGTCGTCTCTGCGGTGCTTTGGAGCGACGTGGCGACCATGCCGACTCTTCTCTGTCGCGCTCTCCGTTCCCGGCCAGCCGATACGTGACTGGGACGTCAGATCTGCGGGCGTCAAAGGTGCGCCACAGTCCGGCGTGTCGACCCTTCAGCCCTTCGGTGGTTCACGAAACGGAAGGACCATGGCCATAGCTGCTCTGAGCATTGTCGTCGCTCGATGCGGGATCGGTTGGCCCCCCACTCGCCTCCATTGGCGACCAGATGGACCGAGTCTTTCCGGCCTCGCTCCTCGATGCTCCCTTCACCGATCAGGAGGGCCGGCCCGTCACGTTGCGCCAGTTCGCCGGCAAGGCGATCTTCTTGGTCCCGTTCCTCACCTCCTGCCAGGAGGAGTGCCCGGTGACGACCGGTGCCCTGCTCGCCCTCGAGCGCGAGCTCTCTGCGCAGCACCTGACCTCGAAAGCAGCCATCGTCGAAGTGACGGTTGATCCAGGTCGCGACACACCGGACCGCATGGCTGCCTACGCCAAGCTCACCGGCGTCACCTGGCCTTTGCTCACCGCATCACCAGCCACACTCACCAAGTTGTGGCACTTCTTCGGGATCTACTACCAAGTGGTCCCCGAGGGGTCACCCGCCGGCATCGACTGACAGACCGGATAGTCCTACACCTACGACGTCGACCACTCTGACGGGTCATCTTGATCGACCCAACGCTTCACGAACGGTTCGTCGCGGCGGGGATGGTCAGCGGTGCGACCGTGCAGAGCTCGCTTCGCCGCCTTCTCGTTGCCCAAGGTGTCTACGACCTGAAGCATCCTGGTGGCGGAAGCTGGACGGTCGACCAGGCCCTGAACGCCATCCATTGGGGGCTCGAGTAGTCGAGAACGACGGATAATGGGCTGGTCCGATCTGCAGCTGCTCGGGCGTGAGGAGGTAACGGAGGTCGGTCGGATCACCCAAGTGCAGCTTGGAGATCCTCGAGTGACAACTCCGCTGTGACGTTGCCTCCACACTGCGTGCAGTTGTGCGTGTGACGCCAAGATCGGAGCAGCCTCGTGTGATCCGGATTGAGCACAACTGTAAAGCTTTCGGAGAGCTCATCAAGTTCGATGCCGTAGAAGGCGCGCCATTGAGTCGCAATGGGGTGGCCGTCGACTTCTACACCCTTTAGAATTCGACGGAAGCACATGGCCTCTGTATCAAACAGCCAGGTTGCGTGGCACGACTCAAAGATCATTGGCTCCATGTTCTAATTTTGCGCTGAAAGATAAGGCAGATGTGAGATTCATGTTCACGTTCCATGACGATTTTGGAGCGCTTCTGGAGGCACCGTCTGACCAAATGCGTCACGAGGGTTCCGGTTGACAATCTGCAAGTGTCCGACGTCCTTTCTCGCTGCCGTGAGACCGCCGGCAGCGAAACCGAACGCCACACAGGCGTCAAGTAGTGCCGCTCTCCTTCTCTTTGTATTGACGCACGCCAAAAGCAACATCGATGCTCCGTGAATCAAATCCACCAAGACGCCGACCCGGAGGCGCCGGCCTCGGCCCCCCACTACCGCCCCCTGGACGAGATGTCGGAACCCAAGCACGCGCATCGTCTCCATGACACGCCTGTCGAAGGGAAGACCGAGGGCGCGCATCAGCCCGGAGGGCCCTACGAGCAGGAGGCAACCCCAGCTGACTCGAACTATGGAGAACGCCAGGTGCGCCGGGATCGAAGGCTCGGCTTCTTGACAGCCGCCGATTCCTGGACTGAGTGTCGTGTTGCGTGGAGGCTTCACCCGGCTTCTGATCCTCCCGTTCGGGCACAGCGCTGAAGAGTAAACGCAGCGTTGATGAGGCCCAGATGAGACAACCCTTGGGGGAAGTTTCCGAGGAAAGCGAGCGAGCGAACATCGATCTCTTCAGACAAGAGCCCCACATCGTTGACGAGCCCAACCGCTTGGTGCATCAGTTCGGTGGCCTTGTCGCATTGTCGGGTCAGTGCGAGGGCCTCCACCATCCAGAAGGTGCACACGACGAAGGCACCCTCTTCGAGGTTGGCGTCGGTATAGCGATACAGCAGTGGTCCTGCGCCGAGTTCATCCCGAATCGCGGTGATGCTGGTTGTTAGTCGATCGCCGCGATCAAATCCCGTTCGGGCCGCGAGTAACACTGCAGCGTCGAGGTCCTCGGTGCCGGCGAAGAACGTGTAGGAGCTCTTGGTATCCGACCAGCAGTTGGCGTTGATCCAGTTTCGGATGTGTTCTGCCTCATCGCGCCAACGTGCTGATCGAACGTCGACGATCTGGCCCTCGTCTGCCAGACGCCTGGCTCGGTCCAAAGCAACCCAGCAGCCGATCTTCGAGATCGTGTAGTGCTCACGCTGCGTCAGTTCCCAGATTCCGGCATCAGGATTCCGCCAGATGTCGCAGCACTGGTCTGCCAGATCGGCGAGTAGACGAGCTGTGCATGCGTCAAGCACGTGGCCTTGCTCGCAGTAGCGCCAGATCGTGTCGAAAAGGTCGCCGTAGGTCCCGAGCTGGGTTTGCTCAGCGGCACGGTTGCCAGCCCGCACCGGTCTGCTGTGCGCATAGCCCGGTGCGGCGAGCTCCTCTTGCTCGGTGTTTACTTCGCCTCCCAAGGTGTAAAAGACATTGAGGCCAGGGCCATTTCGTCCAATGGCGTCGATGAGCCAGGCGACCGAGTGCTGAACCTCCTCGTGCAACCCCAGGTTGATGAATGCGTCCAGCGTGAACGAGGTGTCGCGCACCCATGCGAATCGATAGTCCCAATTCTTTTCACCGCCTACGCGCTCCGGAAGCGACGTGGTGGCGGCGGCAGCGATGGCGCCGGTGTCTTCGGCCAAGAGAAGTTTGAGGGCCAACGCCGACCGCTCGACCACGTTCGCCCAGGCACCGGCATGGTTCAAGCCATGACTCCAGCGACACCAGTACTCAATAGTCCGGTCCAAGCGTGCCTCCACCGCCTCCACGTCCGGTATGAAAAGCGGCTCGTGGTCGCTCGCGACGAGCGCAATGGTCCTGTGATTTCCCGGTTCTACGGTGAAGGTCGCCGCGCAGAGCACCGCCATCGTCAGCGACAATGCACTCGGTTGCATCCTCGGTGATCACGCCGACGACCTGATCACCGACGACACTCAGCGGTGTGCCGTGATAGCTGGTGTTCCAAGGGGCTGCCCGCCCAAAGCGATCTCCCGGTCGCCACTCCCAGTGCATCGTCACCTGCCCACTCAGGGCGACAATGCGGTGCACGAACTCGACCCAGGGCAGGCGACCTGAGGATCCCACGTTCAGAGCCTGCGTGACCGTGACAACTCCTTGGGCGGTTCGGTATGTCGATTCGAGGACATTTGTCCGGTAGAGGTAGCGGCGGTCAACCTCGTGGGGCCCCACGGGGCTGAGCACAAAATGTCCTCCTTGGCCAGGGTCGATGATGGCAGCGCAGAGGGGTGGAGCATCGAGGGTCGGAGATGGCCACCAATCGACGCGCCCATCCATTGCGATGAGCGCGACTGTGCGGCCGTCGCCGACAATGGCGTATTCGGCAATAGGAGCCTGGTTGTCGTCGCGCAGAGGGCGCTTCACGCGTCGACCTTCCTGGACGCTCGCGGCATAGTCGACACCCTTGAAAGCGCCTGAGAAAGTGGGAGACGCCCAACCAGCGGCCCGAGTGCGATGACGATCGCCAATCCCACCGCGAGTCCGATCAGTGGCGCACCCGGCTTGGCCAGTCCGGTCGTGATGAGCAGGGTCGTTGCGGCGGCTGGCGCGTGATGAGAGCCAAGGAGTTCGAGCAATACGACGGTGACACCGACCCCTGTGACCGCCGCCCCCACTTGACGCAGTGATGGGGACCCTGTCGTACTGATCGATGGGTACCGCGTCAGCCCAAAGGCGACCAGTGCGGCGAACCCGCAGAGGAACGCCACCCCGTGGCCCGCCAGGGCATTACGAAAGCGTGCCGCTTCGGTGTCGGGGTGCGCCGCAAAGACATAGGCCGTCGGGCCAATCGTGCTGGTCAGGAGGGGCCAGGCCAAAAATCGACCGGCCAGGCCGACCGCCCCGACCAGGACCCCGGTGAGGATCAGGTAGCGCACACCGAGCGTCAGGCGGGCCGACATTGGGCGGGCAGAGATGATTGGGGCTTCAGATCTCACGGTCGTAGCGGCGCGCCAGCTTGCGGTCACCGAGGGTGCTCTCCCCCCAAGGAAAACCCCGCAGACGGTCCTCTGCAGCGTGGAGTCGCAACAAAACGGGGATCCGGTCATACCAGCGCCCTGGTGGTCCAGGATGTGCCGGGGCATGTTTACGAATGAACTTTGCGCTCCGGAGCCGACGTCGCTCCGAGCCGAGAGTCGCCGTCAAGAAGGCGATCGTCTCATTCAGCTGCGCCTTTTCCAGAGCCGGCCCGAGCAGATCGAAGAGAGCGTCAGCAGGTTCGACGAAACTGGGTGTGGTAGCGACGTAAATGGGCTGCACTCCCCTGGCACTGTCATACATCTGGTCGAGTAGGGGTCGGACGGCTTCGTTCTCGACGGTGAGCAACGTAGCCGCAGCGTCCCTCCCCTCTTCAGCGAGGACGCGTGCCACGTCTTCGCTCGCGGCAAGGCGTACGGCAGTGTGCTCGAGAAGCAGCTTGCCGATAGTGCCGTGATCCCATTTAGCGGTTACCACCTTTTCGCCCATCGAAGGGTCAGGCGTCGTCGACCTCCAATTGGCAAGAAGCTGCTCCAGGAGAACCGTTTCGTCGGCGAACAGATCGAGCGCGTCCCCGGTTGTTCGACTTCCATGTTGCGTGAAATGGGGCAGTTTCATCGGATCTTCGCCGTCTTGAGCGCCGCGGTCCTGCCATAGCGCCTTACCTTTGCCTGCGCAGTTCGCCTCAATGCCGCCACAAAGGTGCGGATGATTTCGGGTAGGGAACGGAGGAAACTGGGATCGAGGAGGCCGCCGGCGCGGTCGTCGAACATGCCGTGGGCTCCATGGTCTTGGTCGGCGTCGACCGGACCATGCAAATTCGCCTTGCGGCCCGGCGAAATCGGGACATCGGTGAGTTGGCTCTCCCAGGCGCCGAATGCCGCGTAGGAGTTCCCGAGACCGGGAAACAGACTCCCGGCCATGACCAGTAGCTTGTTCCACGAGCCGACGACCTTCGTCCTGCGCCCATTCTGAGCAGCATCGACGATGCAACGGGCTGCGACCTCGGGTTGATAAATGGGGGGAACCGGCTGCGGATGACGGTCCAAGGTGGTTTCACACCAGTCGAATTGTGGAGTGTTCACGGCGGGGAGGTGAACCATGCCGAGACGTACCTTGCTCCCCTCGTGCAGGAGTTCGGCCCGTACCGACTCGAAGAATCCTCGACAGGCAAATTTCGACGAGCAGTACGCGGCTTGAAGAGGGATGCCCAAATAAGCGAGCGCGGATCCGACATTGACAATGGTTCCCCGATCCCGCGACCGCATGCGGGATAGGGCAGCCATCGTCCCCCAGACCTGACCCAGGAACGTGACTTCAACCGCTCGCCGGAAATCGTCGGGGGCAATGTCCCATGACGGTGCGAAGACAGTCGTCATCGCGTCATTGACCCAGACCTCGATGGGTCCCAGCTCCTTCTCCACCTGGGTCGCGGCCGCATCGACCTCATTGAACTCGCTGACGTCGGCACCGATCACCAGGGCACGCGCTCCGACCGATTCGACTTCCTTCGCGGCGGCTTCGAGGCCTGCACTCCCTCTCGCGACCAGCGCCACGTCATAGCCGGCAGCCGCGAACGCACGAGATGTTGCCCGGCCCACTCCGCCAGAGGCTCCCGTAATCACTGCGATTGGTCGTGTTGCCATCGCGATCCTTTCTTTCCGCAGCACTCGTCGAGTGAGGCCCTATTCGCCACCAGCGGGAGTTTCCTGCAGTGGGTATTGCTTGGATTTCTTTGCGTACATGTACCCGTTTACGCGGCACGTACACGTACTCGTTCGTGGGTATGGTCTTCGTATGGCAGTACGCAAGCAGCCGAGGCGAGCAAAATCTCGATCCCAAGGACGTGCCGCGTGGGGAAGCATTTCGAGGGAACAGGTCGTAGACGCGGCAGCTCAGGCTGTACGTGAGGGCAGATCCGATGAGATGACCATTCGCGGCCTGGCGGCAGAGCTCGGCGTCGCACCGATGAGCCTGTATCGACATGTCCGAGACAAGGACGATCTCTTCGACGAGGTCACCGACGGCCTCCTCGCGGAGGCCTGGAAACCGAGGTCACGGCGGAATGATTGGCGCCACTGGACGGTTGAAGCAGCTGATCGGCTTCGTGCGCTGCTGGTACGTGAGCCAATCGCCTTACACGCCTATTTGCGTCATCCAGTCGTCTCCCCCGCGGCCATCGCGAGGATGGATGCCATGCTCGATGTTCTCGATTCTGCGGGCTTCGGTAAGGCAGAAGCACGACGCGCCTTTGGCGTGATACACACCTACACGGTTGGATTCGCTGCCCTGGAAGCTTCTCGCGGGGAATCGGCAGCGAGCGACGACGAGCGCGCAGATGACGTCATAAGGCAGTTGGCCAAGCTCACCTCGCCCGCTCAGTTCAAGGTCGGACTTCAGCTGCTGCTCGACGGTATTTTCTCTGATCGTGAGGGGGGCGCCGGAATCTAGGGTTGGAGGCGTCAAATTGTGGGCGGCAACGAGTGATGAATTTTACGACTGCAGGTGAACACGCCAGCAGATTGGTCAACGACTGAGACGCTACGTGGCTGACAGCCCGTGCCTGCATCGAAAGGTCGATCAGACGACGTTCGGTCTCGTCTTTTTTTGGCTTGTCCATGGCTCTGGCCGTGACTGGCCATAGCATTCGAGAGCCTGCTGGCCGCCGGGCCTTAGCGTTTGCGACGTGCCCGAATGGAGTAGCCCGCCAATAGACGGAGTGGTCGCTCATGGCGTTTGCGAGTCAGCCCCTCGGGTAGCAAGCAGAGAGCAAGGTTGATCGGAGGTCCTCATGAGCGTTGCTCCCACTGACGACATCGTCTTCGTCGTTACCCAAGACCACACCGCTGTGCGTCAACGGTTATCCGAGTTCGACACGGCGAGCTCAGACAGCTGGGGCGAACTGTTTTGGAAGCTCACCGACCAGTTGGTGCGCCACGAGGTGGGTGAGCAAGTCGTCGTCTATCCAGCCCTAAAGGAACTTCCCGGGGGGAGCCAGGTGGCTGAAGCGAGAATCGCGGAGGAGGCTGAGGCTGAAAAGCTCCTGGCCTCAATGGGCGACATGGATCCGAAAAGCGGTGAATTCCGAGCCGCATTTACTGAGTTGCGCGAGTCGGTACTCAAGCACGCGGACACAGAAGAGGCCGAGGTCCTCCCGCTGTTCTTAGCTCACGAGGATTCCGGACGACTCGTCTACTTGGCCCAGAAGTTCAAGGGCGCCAAGCTGGCCGCTCCAAGTCAGCCTCACCCCCATTTGCCTTCGAGCCCGACAGCGCACAAAGTGCTCGGACCGATCGCAGCTTTCTTTGAACGGGCCCGCGGGGCTGCACATACACACGCCTAGGTCCGCGGGCTGACGACGTTCATGGGCCGTCCCTTGTCCCGCCAGAGCACTCGCTGTCGGGTTTGATTTCAAGGGCTGTCCCCCCATTGCAGCTACCCCACAAGATGCTGTGAGTGAGGCGGAACAACAGGTGCGCCTGGCCCGATGCGATGCCACAAGCGCTACTCGAGAGGTTGGGTGCTCCAAGTAATCGGCTGTCTTGGCGGCCAGAGCCATGATCGTGAGCGCCGGATTGGCGCTGCCCTGGGTCGGGCAGACGCTGCCGTCGACGATGAAGAGGTTGGGGATGGCGAAGGACCGCAGGTCGCCATCTACCACGCCTTGCCGCTCATCCGCCGCCATGCGGCAGCCGCCGATGAGGTGGGCATAGCGATTGATCGTGATTGCCTCCTCGGCGCCGCGGCGTGGTGCATATCCTCCATGACTGCCGTCGCCGCCTTGACGAGCGCGTGGTCGTTGTCACACAGCGAGTAGGTGAAGTTGGCGACGGGCGAGGCCGTGGCGGTCGGTCTCGTCCGCCAACGTCACCCGATTCTCGGGAGCGGGAGGAACTCGCACAGGGCGCCGAAGGTCGCCCAGTGCACGTAGTCGCGCATGTACTCGCGGAAGATCTCGCCCCAGTGTCCCTGGGCGGTGACGTGCTCGGCGAAGACGATCGGGCAGCGGCGAGATGCACTGCAGCGAGAAGCCCCGCCTGTAGTCCTTGTCGGGTCGGTCTCGTAGAAGGCCTCCGCTCGAGGCCTCGGGCGGCGGTGCCTTGTAGGAGCGGATCTCCTCGCTGTAGCGGCCTGCGGTCTGCGGCGCGCCCTGCACCATGACGTAGCGGCCGACCTGGTCGAAGTCGTTGCACAGGCCGTCGGGGAACCGGCGACACGCCGAGTTGAGCAGCAGGCGGGGCGTCTCGATCGAATAGCCGGCGACCGCCACCACGAGGCGTGCGCGCTGGCGGTGCTCGACGCCCGTCGTGGAAATACGTCGACCCCGGTGGCGCGGCCGCCGGTCGTCGACCTCGATGCGTACCGACCATGCAGTCGGCGCCGGATCTCCGCGCCGTGGGCGAGGGCGTCCGGGATGTGCGTGATCAGGGGCGAGGCCTTGGC
This sequence comes from uncultured Acidimicrobiaceae bacterium, assembly GCA_963753115.1. Taxonomy (GTDB): domain Bacteria; phylum Actinomycetota; class Acidimicrobiia; order Acidimicrobiales; family RAAP-2; genus Bog-473. The sequence continues at coordinate 139,940 of CAVWBB010000021.1, read as the reverse complement.
GTTGACCTTGCAGCCCTGGAGGCAGAAGCCACGGTAGATGCAGTGCGGCCGGTTGCCGAAGCGTCCGTTGGTGATGGCGACCGGGCCGACGCGGACTTCGATGCCGGCGGCGCGGCAGCCTCGTATGAAGGCCAGCCCGTTGCCGCCCATCGGGTGCGGCGACTGTGCGGGTAGCGGTGAGGGTCGCCCCAGGGCCAGTGCTGCCCGGCCACGGGCAGCTCCGCCTCGATGTGCGCGTAGTAGGGCTTGAGATCGCTCGTACTCGATCGGCCAGTCGGCACCGACGCCGTCGGTCGGAGAGCGTGTGGAAGTCCGACGGATGGAAGCGCGGGGTGTAGCCGGCGAAGTGCACCATCGAGCCGCCGACGCCACGGCCCGAGTTGTTGGTCCCGAGGGCACCGGGTCGCTCGCCGGAGATGACCCGGGGCTCGTTCCAGTACAGTGCCGTGCGAGCCGGCCTCGTCGCTCACCCAGTCGCGGTCGGGGTCCCAGAACGGCCCGGCGTCGAAGACGACGACCTGCCATCCGCGGCGGGCCAGCCGCTGGGTCAGCACGCCGCCGCCGGCCCCGCACCCGACGACGACGAGGTCGACCTCGTCGTCGTGGTCGTAGCGGCGCATGTCGCGGAGCAGGGCGTGAGTTCGGTGCGGAGCCGTCGTTCGGCAGCAGCCAGGCCGACTCGTTGCGGCGCCGGACCCGCGTTCACCGCCGACCTCGCTCCGGGTCCGAGAGCCCGGCGGCGTGCGCGGCTTCTTGGCTGCCTCGGCCCGCTGGACCCACGGGATCGGGTCCTGGGCGTCGCGCTCGCGGACCTCCCAGGGCTCGCGGCCGTCGAGGGCGAGGTTCTTGTAGCCGCGTCGGGTAGGCGGGACCGCCGAAGCCGATCTCGTTCCACGCCCAGGGGTGGGAGTAGTAGGCGCTGCAGGCGTAGCGCATCCAGAGCGAGAAGACGCGAGCGGCCGGGAGGCCGTGCCAGTGCCCCTCGGACAGCCGCACCGGCTCGATGATGTCGCGTCTGGGCCGGGGGTCGAGCGCGGCGAAGCCGCAGTCCGGCAGTCGCCGTGGCGTCCGTCGTCGAGCGCCGCGACGCGAGCGCCGCCAGGCCTCGGGGTCCTCGGGCATGTCGTCGTAGCGGTATCCGTCGCCTCGCCGGTCGGCGAGGCGCGCGTCGACGATCTCGAACACGGGCACCCGGGGGTCGTCGTCCTGGGCGAGGAGCCGGTCGAGCAGTGCGCGCGACGATCGGCTCCTCCGCGGGTGAAGAAGCGCAGCGGCCCTGGCGGGTCGAGTCGGCCGAGCACGACCGCACGTCGTGGTGGCCGTCCCAGTCGACCCGGCTCGTGCCGAGTGACGTCGTAGCCGGCGAACCGCTGCTCCGCCGGCCCGGTGTGCGTGCCCGCTGCGTGCTCAGTCCTCACGGCGGAAGATCGAGGCAACGAGGCCCATGCCGCCGACGAGGCCGAACAGCAGGGGAGCGAAGGTCGGCGGCCCATCTCGGCGTTGTAGCGGGCCATCGCGCCACCCGCCGGGCCGCTGCGCGATGCCGCGCAGGTGGAGGTACTGGCCCTGCAGGCTGTTGGCGAGGACGACCGCCGAGAGCGACGGGCAACACGGTCTTGGCGGCCCGCGCTGGACACGACGCCGGCGACCCCGGCGCCGATGACCGGGTGAGGGCGACCGGGAGCCACATCATCCGATTGGCGAAGCTCGCCCGGTCGTGCTCGAGCCAGATCTCGACGCCGGTGATCGAGCGCACCGACCGCCGGTGAGGGCGGCCAGAGCTGCGCTCGAAGCGCCCGTGGCGGATGTTCGCAGCAGGCGATCGATGCCGATAGTGAGCTTCCGCGACTGTGAGGCTCATGGCACCGCAGCTCGGTGATCTTGTCTCGACACAGCGTGCTAGCGATCGTGGCCTTGCGGGGCTGGCCGGCGAGGAACGCCTTGACGAAGCCCTTCGCCTGCTCGTACTGCACCTTCGCCGGCATCGGCGGCTCGTCGGGGTTGACGGAGCACGTCGACGAGGGCGGGCCCGGGTGGCCGAACGCCTCCTTGACGAGCGGCCTCGAGGTCGGCCGCCTTGTCCACCCGGATGCCCGAGCCGCCGCACGCCTCGGCCCAGGGCGCGAAGTCGGGCCGGCTCGCCGAAGCGCACGCCGTACTCGGGATAGCCGAGCACCATCTGCTCCCAGAGGATCTGACCGAGCGAAGTGTTGTTGTTGATGACGACCTTGATCGGGAGCTCGTAGCGGCACGCGGTGTCGAACTCGGCCATCAGCATGGCGAACCCGCCGTCGCCGACGAAGGCGATGCACTGGCGGTGCGGGATGGCGCGACCTGGTTGGCGATCGTGTACGGCAGGCCGGGCGCCATGGTCGCGAGGTTGCCCGACAGATAGAAGCTCGCGTCGCCCCGGATGGCGAAGTGGCGGGCCGCCCAGGTCGCGATCGTGCCCGAGTCCGACGTCAAGATCGCGTCGTCGTGGCGAGCCGGTCGATGACGCGCCATCAGGTACTGCGGCTGGATCGGGATCCGCCGTCGATCGGACTCGATGCGCAGTCATGCTTCGTCGCGCCACTCGTCCATCTCGTTTGGGCATGCTCGTCCAGGAAGGCGCGGTCCGTCCGCTCGGCGAGCAGCGGCAGCGAGCGCGCGCAGGCCCTCGGCCGCGTCGCCGACCATCGGGACCTCGGTCGGGATGCGGTTGCCGGCACGATGCGGGTCGGCCTCGATCTGCACGACCTTGCACTGCCCGGCGTCGGGCAGGTACTTCGTGTACGGGAAGTTGGTGCCCACCATGAACAGCGTGTCGCACCCCTCCATGGCCTCGTTCGCCGGCGCCGGTGCCGAGCAGGCCGATGCCGCCGATGCGTCAGCGGATGGTCGTCGGGGACGACGGCCTTGCCCGGCAGCGTCTTGACGATCGGGCTGGCCAGCCGCTCGGCCGTCTCGAGCACCTCGTCGCGGCGCGCCGAGTGCGCCGGCGCCGACCAGCATCGACGACCTTGGTGCCCGGCGTTCAGCACCTCGGCGGCCGCGTGCGACGTCCGTCGGGTCGGGGCAAGCCCGGGCGGGCAGGTAGATGGGCGCGGTGGCTGGTTGACTGCCGGGCGCGGGGCGCTCCAAGGATTCGCGCCGGCATCGGCGACCTGGATGTCGGTCGGGAATGGTGAGGTGAGCAACGGTGCGACGGGCGAGCGCGTGGCGGACCGCGATGTCGACCAGTGTCGGGATCTGCGCCGGCACGTGGATCATCTCGTTGTACTCGGCGACGTCATGAAGAGCTTCTCGAGGCGCACTTCCTGCTGGTAGCCCGTGCCGAGCATCTGGGTCTCCTGCATGCCCGTGATGGCGAGGACGGGTGGTGATCGAGCTTGGCGTCGTAGAGCCCGTTGAGGAGGTGGATGGCGCCGGGCCCGAGGTGGCGAGGCACACGCCGAGCTGCCCGGTCGACTTCGCGTAACCGGTGGCCATGAACGCGGCCGCCTCCTCGTGGTGCACGAGCACGAAGCGCATGCGGTCCTGGTGGCGGCGCAGTCCCTCCATGATCCCGTTGATGCCGTCGCCGGGAAGCCCGAAGATGGTGTCGACTCCCCAGTCGGCGAGCCGTTCGATGAGCACTTCGGACGCGATCTTGGACATGGCTGCCTCGCAAAAAGCTGAAACTCGTGGGCGATAACGCTCAACCTGTGGACGATGAGGACTTACCCCGCACTTCAAGCACGTAACCGTCATGGACTGTCGCTTGCAGTCGCCATCTTTGAGCGCCGTTTCGACTGCCCGGGCGCGGGAATGATTGGATCGATGGTGCAGCGCTCGCAGAGCTTCGCATGACCGATTTCGTAAGAGTTCTGCAAAATGCCTGAAGCGCTCGACGCACCCATTACCTCCGTGTTGGCGCGGGTCTTCACCGTTCCAACCGACTATCCGGAAGCTGATGGGACCCTTGCCTGGGACTCCACGACTGTTGTCACGGCACACGTAGCAGCCGGAGGAGAAATGGGGCTCGGATGGACGTACTCGTCTCCCGCTTGCTGCGCCGTCATCGAGCGACAGCTCAAGGACGCGGTGACCGGACTGGACGTGATGGCGGTCCCTAAAGCGCACGAAGCGATGGTCCGCTCGTGCCGCAACCTCGGGCGTCCGGGAATAGTCAGTTCGGCCATATCGGCCGTTGACATCGCACTCTGGGACTGCAAGGCCAGGCTTCTCGATGTGGCCGTCGCCGACCTTATCGGCAGGGCTCAGGACAACGTCGCTGTCTATGGCAGTGGGGGATTCACTACATACGACGACGCGAGAAGCACCTCCCAGCTCGAACATTGGGTGGAGGGCTGGGGCATCACTCGGGTGAAAATCAAGGTAGGTGAGTCTTGGGGTCGGTGCGAACGACGCGACCTTGAGCGGGCCTCGTGGGCTCGGAAGGTGATCGGTGACGAGGTCGAGCTCTTCGTTGACGCGAACGGCGCCTACAGCCGTAAACAGGCCAGTCGGCTGGGTCGGCACTTCATGGCCGAAGCCGACGTCTCCTGGTTTGAGGAGCCCGTTTCGTCCGACGACTTGGAGGGCCTGAAAGAAGTTAAGGAGCAGCTCGTACTGGACGTGACGGCGGGCGAATACGGATACGACGAAACGTACTTCGAACGCATGCTGGCCAGTGGCTCCGTGGACTGCCTGCAGATCGACGTCACCCGTTGCGGAGGTTTCACCTCCTGGCTACGCGCAGCCGACTTGGCCCTGGCGCGGGGCGTCGAGGTATCGGCGCACTGTGCTCCCAACCTGCACGCTCACATTGGTGCGGCAGTGCCGCATCTCCGCCATGTCGAGTACTTCCATGATCATCAAAAGGTTGACTCGATCCTTTTCGAGGGGGCGCTCGATCCCACCGGGGGGGTCCTCACCCCTGACCGCGACCGCCCCGGGCATGGATTCGCGCTCAAAGAAATCGACGCTCAGACTTACCGGCAATAGTGGGCGCGCAATCGACGCATCGACCGTTTGAAAAGTGTCATTGGCAGCTCCATCGTGGCCGGACACCCTGCGCAGCCCTACTCGGCCCCATCCACGTGCAGGTAATCGATAAGTCCCGCAATCTCGAGAACTCGCCTGGTCTCCCGGCTACAGCTCATTGAGAACCTGCCGCCCGAGGTTTTGACTCGTTTGCATATCGAGACCAGCATCCCGATACCCAAAGACCCGAGAAACACGACCTCGGTCAGCTCGAGTCGAACACTCGGCGCGTCCATCACTCGGGAAGGATTAGCACTTCGCGCAGTGCTCCGGCAGTGGACACATCTAGCTCGCCAGAAATTGACACAACGATCGCCTCGTCCTCCGTGCGCAGCTGAACGCAGAAGTCCGCGTATCCGGTTGGAGCGGATTTTCGTATCGCCAACTCTCACCTACCTCCGTGATTTCTGATGGTGCCACCAAGTCTTTAGGAGCCCCTGACTCATGCCGTTGTCCCGACGGAAAATCTCGCGAACGAGTTCGGGCACGATCCGACCTGTCGTCGAGGTGTTTGTTGGATTCGCGCTCACACTCATTGGAACGACTGCCTGCGGTTGCGCCCGGCACTGCGTCCTCGCTGACCAACTGAGTTGCCGAGACGTCTGCCGCTCTCGCCGTTCATGAGGGTCCTTCTGTCTTGCGTATCCGTACGCTCTTGAAGTACCTCAAATTGTCCAACGACAAACTGACAATTTCCCACCTCGACGGCGGCGGGACTCTTCGCATGGAGGCGCCTGACGGCGCGATGAGGGTTTCCGCGGCGGTCCTGCCGATCCATCGCTTTAGCGAGTCGATGACGTGTAGGCAAAACAGTCTCGGGTACGTGTACGCATCATGGAGATGGAGAAGAACGAGTCCAATCGGTCCACCGATGAGCCGAGAGTCGGCCTCGTCCTTGGTGCAGGAGGTCTCGTTGGGTTGGCGCACATTGCTGGAAGCCTGGCCGCGCTGGAGAATGATCTGAGCTGGGACCCCCGGCAGGCAGACATCATCGTCGGCTCGTCCGCGGGAGCGGTGATCGCAACGTTGTTGCGGTCAGGTATTTCGGCTCTGGACATGGCTGCCTGGTGCGCCGGTGATTCGGACGAACCGCTATTGGCCCAGCTGCGCCAGATGGAAGAAGAACTGCCTCCGCTCGGCGTCCGCGGCCTCTTTCGACGCTGGCCAGCGCTCAGCCTGGCGTTCTGGGGGCAGATGCTCAGTGGTCCGGCGAGGTTGAGAGTTCCTCCACTCTCCGCTCTGCTGCCGCAAGGAATTCATGCGACGAGCGAATACCGGTCACATCTGGGAGACCTCTTGAGCCAGACCTGGCCAGAAGGACTTTGGCTATGTGCGACCCGCAGAGATTCGGGTCAACGGGTCGCCTTCGGGGCTCCTGGCTCGCCTGCTGTCCCCTTGGCTGAGGCTATCGCCACGTCGTGTGCCATTCCCACCTACTTCGAGCCGGTCGTGATGGCCGGTGCGGAGTACGTGGACGGTGGCCTTCACTCTTCGACAAATGCCGACCTCTTGGCGGCGAGCGAGCTCGACGTCGCCGTCGTGATTGCCCCAATGTCGACCCGTGACCCGAAGAGCCGAGAGTGGGGAACTCCTGTGCGCTGGTGGGCACATCGCCAGGTCAAGCGGGAAGTTGCCGTATTGCGAGCAGCAGGGACAAGCGTTCTCCTCATTGAACCCGAGGGAGTCGTCCGCCATGAGATGGGAATCGACCCCATGGGCCGAGACCGCGCCAACCGCGTGGTACACGCTTCGTTCTTCGAAACCGGCCGGCTTGCCTCGAGCAATGCGGGGCTTGAAGCGATCCGAGCGCTGTCACGGCGAAGCAGAAACGGATCTCGGAATCGAGGAGCTGCGACCTGAATCGTCGTCGACACTCCTGCTAACCCCGACGCTCCGGTCCACTGATCCAACCGCAGTTACTCAGGCCGATGCGCGAAGCGATCTGCCACCGCGACCCTTCTCAGGACGATAGAGGCGGCGGCGCACACACGCCCAGATTCTGCAGTCACGTACGTGTCCAATTCCGTAGCTGGGTACAGGTACGCAAGCTGTCACATTTGGATCAGAAGGAGGCGCACATGACGGGGCTCTTGGCGGTCGTCTGGGTCTTGGCCGCTCTCCTCTTCGTGTCAGCTTCTGGGTCTTCGGGCTGGCGGCGATGCGAATGATCTCGGGGTACTCACCGCGCCCGGGGGCCCTGGCACGGGCAGGTCACTGTGCCAGGAACCGGCCCGATGCGCGTTCGGCGCGGTCGTGTCGATCGTGGCAAGGCACCCCAGGCAGTCGAGGACGTCGCGAGCAGCACGCAAACGGGAGGAAACCATGACAATGACGACGGATCCACCAACCACTCAGCCCCTCGATGGCGCTCCGGTCGTGAGCCCAATCAAACGACCGAAGTGGATTGTGCCGGTAGTCGTCGCCGCTCTCCTGATCGGCGCTGCCGGGCTTGGTGTCGGCACATATGCGGTCGTCACGATGCCAGCCAAAACGTCGGGTCCACAGGGCCCAACCGGCCCGGTCGGAGCCACCGGCGCTCAAGGACCCCAAGGTGTGAAAGGAGATGCTGGCCCTGCTGGGGCGGCTGGGACTGTCGTTGCCACCTCGATCGTCTCGAGCACCTCGGTGAAGTCCGCACCCGACCCTGCAGTCGGGACTGTCCTCGTCGCCAAGACCTCGTGCCCGGCCGGAAAGGTCCTATTGAACGGTGGTGCGCAAGTCACCGCTCCAGGGGTTCAGGCTGATCGGCACGTCACCTTACGCTCCTCGTTCCCGATCAGCTCGACGAAATGGCAAACGGTCGCCATGGTCACTGGGCCGCTCGGTGCGGGAGTCGTCATGACGATGACGCCCTACGTCGTGTGCGGTGTCTCCACACCGATGAGTTCCTCAACGACGCGTATTCCTTTGTCCGCTTCTGCTCCATGAGTGATCCGGAAGCTGGCACTCCGCGCTGAGCGACCAGCCCAGCACACATCCCAACGGGACTTGAGATGGTTGGACGAACGCAACGGGGAGGTACAAGCGCCGTGGCACGGGTTCGGACACCTCGTGCGGTCAAGGGACATGCCCAAGGCCAAATCGCTGTCGATGAAGGCGACGCCCGTTCGGGACTGGTCAAATGGCTGACGAGCACGGACCACAAGGTGATCGGGATGAGCTACCTCGTCACCTCGATCATCATGTTCTTCTTTGCAGGTGCGATGGCACTCGTCATTCGTTTGCAGCTCACGTTGCCGCACAACAGCCTGCTCAATTTCCAGCAATACAACGAGCTGTTCACGATGCACGGCAGCTTGATGATGTATCTCTTCGCCGGGCCGTTCGCGTTCGGTGGGCTTGCCAACTACATCGTCCCGCTGCAGGTCGGCGCGCCGGACATGGCGTTCCCTCGCTGAACGCCCTCTCCTACTGGCTCTACCTCCTGGGCGCTCACGATGCGTCGGCGGCTTCTTCACCGTCGGCGGCGCGGCCGACTTCGGCTGGGTCGCCTATGCGCCGCTCTCGGACGCGGTGAACTCGCCGGGGCGGGCCCGGACATGTGGATCGTCGGCTCTGATCCTCACCGGGTTCTCGGCGATCTTCACCGGCGTGAACATCCTGACGACGGTCTTCTATCTGCGGGCGCCCGGGCATGACGATGTTCCGCGTCCCGATCTTCACCTGGAACATGGTCGTGACCGGGATCCTGATCCTCATCGCGTTCCCGGTGCTGACCGCGGCGCTCATCATGCTCTGGTGCGACCGCCATCTCGGCGCGCACATCTATCACGGTCGCTCGGCGGCGGGGTGCCGGTGCTGTGGCAGAACCTCTTCTGGTTCTTCGGGCATCCGGAGGTCTACATCCTCGCCTTGCCGTTCTTCGGCATCGTCACCGACGTCATCGCCACGTCTTCTCCCGCAAGCCGGTCTTCGGCTACGAGGGATGGTCTTTCGCGACGATCGCGATCGGGGCGCTGTCGACGGCGGTGTGGGCGCACCACATGTTCACGACCGGGCGTGTTCTGCTGCCGTTCTTCTAGCTTATGTCCTACCTCATCGCTGTGCCGACCGGGATCAAGTTCTTCAACTGGATCGGCACGATGTGGCGGGGCTCGGTCAGCTTCGACACGCCGATGCTGTTCGCGGTCGGTTTCCTCGTCGTCTTCTTGTTCGGCGGCGTCACCGGCTGTTCCTCGCCTCGCCGCCGATCGACTTCGCCACCCACGACACCTACTTCGTCGTCGCCCACTTCCATCAGGTGCTCTTCGCGGCTGATGTTCGGGGGTTCGCGGCGATCTACTACTGGTATCCGAAGATGACCGGCCGGATGATGCGCGAGGGCCTCGGCAAGGCGAGCTTCTGGTTGATGTTGGTCGGGTTCTTCGTGATGCTTGCCCCGAAGTACCTCCTCGGGCTGCACGGCATGCCGCGGCGTATCGCCGAGTACTCGGCGATCGGACGGCTGGACCGAGCTCAACCGATCTTCGACGGTCGGCGCGTTGCTGATCTTCGTCGGGTCGCGATCACGCTCGTCAACTTCTACGTCTCGTGGCGAAAGCCGGAGTTCGCGGCGCGAACCCGTGGGACGGCCAGACCGCTCGAGTGGGCGACGACGTCGCCGCCGCCGCACCACAACTTCGACTCGATCCCGCCGATCCGCTCCGAGCGGCCGGTGTGGGACTTCAACCACCCCGATCACCCGACGATCAATCGATCATCATCTTCATTCCAGGCATCACCCCCAAAGGAGAGGGCGGAGGCTCGGAGCTGACAACGCCGAAATCCCCTTTTCCAAAGCCGAAGATGGGGATCCGATCTCTTTGGGCCACGAGGGCCGCCCAACGGTCATCCGCCGCGGGCGCCAGAAGCGTCGGCTTTGCTTCAAGATCCGACACTCGCGGCGAAGACACGCTGCGAACCGATGGAGAGCACGGGCTAGCGTTGCTCGGCTTCCCCGAAACTCCCCGAAACTCCACCTGGGGGAAACCACTGCGTGGAGGCCTTGAAACCGAACAGTGAGGATTAGTCCCGAAAAGACCTGTTCAGGCAGCTAAAATGTCGTCGAAATTCAAGAGATTCACACACCGGGATGTGGCGCAGCTTGGCAGCGCGCCTGCTTTGGGAGCAGGAGGTCCGGGGTTCAAATCCCCGCATCCCGACCAACGTGGCCCCCTCGGAGGGGGTTGCGCCCCTCGTCGCCACACGGATTGCGCCCATTGGGCAACAATGCGGTCGTGACCGACACCGAGGAGGGACGGCATCGCGTCCCTCCTCCGGTGGGCAGGTGGTCCTGCTCACGCTCGCCGCGGCGCAGTTCCTCATGACCCTCGACAGCTCGGTCATGAACGTCTCGATCGCGACCGTCGCCAAGGACGTCGGGACGACCGTCACCGGGATCCAACTGGCCATCACCTTGTACACGCTCGTCATGGCTGCCTTCATGATCACCGGTGGCAAGCTCGGGCAGATCCTGGGCCGCAAGCGCGCCTTCATGATCGGCTGCGTCGTGTACGGGAGCGGGTCGTTGATCACCTCGCTCGCCAAGTCGCTCCCCGTCCTCATCGCCGGCTGGTCCGTCCTTGAGGGGCTGGGCGCCGCGTTGATCATGCCGGCCGTCGTTGCGTTGGTAGCGACGAACTTCGGTGCTTCCGAACGACCCCGCGCCTACGGGCTGGTGGCCTCGGCGGGCGCCATCGCAGTGGCGGTGGGTCCGCTTGTCGGCGGCCTCTTCACCACCTATCTCAGCTGGCGCTGGGTCTTCGTGGGCGAGGTCATCATCGTGCTGGGCATCCTCGCCCTCTCGCGGCGCATGGCCGACTCGCCGGCCGTCCCCGGGGTGCGTCTCGACCCCGTCGGCACGCTCCTGTCCGCCGCGGGCCTCGGCATGATCGTCTACGGCGTGATCCGCTCGGGTACCTGGGGCTTCGTCCAGCCCAAGCCCGACGCGCCGCAATGGCTGGGCACCTCCCCGGTCGTCTGGTTGCTGCTCGGCGGTGCTGCGGTGCTCGTCCTGTTCGCGCTCTGGGAAAGCCGGCAGCTGCGCCTCCGGCGGTCGGCTCTCGTCGATCCCCGCATGCTCCGTGTGCCGCGGCTCCAGGGCGGACTGACCTCGTTCTTCTTCCAGTTCATGCTGCAGGCCGGCCTGTTCTTCGTCATCCCGCTGTTCTTGTCGGTGGCCCTCGGGCTGTCCGCCGTGGCCACGGGGGTGCGCCTTCTCCCCCTCTCCGTGACGCTCCTGGCCAGTGCCGTGGGCGTGCCCAGGATCTTCCCCCACGGCTCCCCGCGCCGGATCGTGCGCATCGGCTTCGGCCTTCTGTTCCTCGGCATCGTCTCCCTGCTGACGGCGCTCGACGCCGGGGCAGGCGCCGACATCGTGACGGGCCCGCTGCTCCTGGCCGGCCTCGGCATCGGCACCCTGGCCTCACAGCTCGGCGCCGTGACCGTCTCGAGCGTTCCCGACTCCCAGAGCGGCGAGGTGGGCGGCATCCAGAACACCGTCACGAACCTGGGCGCATCCATTGGGACGGCGCTGTCCGGAGCCATCCTCATCTCGGTGCTCACGTCGACCTTCTTCGGGTCGGCGGCCGCCAACCCCGCCATCCCGAAAGAGATGACCTCGCAGGCCCAGGTGGAGCTCTCGGCGGGCATCCCCTTCGTCAGCGATGCCGACCTGCAGGCCACCCTGGAGAAGGCCGACGTCCCCCCGGCGACGGCCGACGCCATCGTGCACGAGAACACGCAGAGCCGCATCAACGGGTTACGGGCCGCCCTGGCCGTGCTCGCCCTCATCGCGCTGGTGGCGCTGGCGCTCACCCGGCGGCTGCCCACGGTCCAACCCGGCGACGACGACGCGGACGCCGCCGACCCGGAAGCCGAGGCCGATCCGAGGCCGAACCCGAGGCCGATCCCGAACCAGCGTGAGAGGCGAACGGCCCCAAATCTTCTGAAAGCGGCGTTCAGGACCGCCTGAGCGTGACGCTGCACCAGGCCCGTTTGCGGCACGAGGGGCATGTCATGCGGTGATCGAATCGCCCCCGGGGCAGCCACACCCCGAGCGGGAACTGGAAGATGAGCAGGTCGAGCACACCGACGTGCGATGTCTGCCGGCAGCGCCCGCACGCCACGGTGAAGGAGCCCCGCTCGTCGAGCGGGTTGCCCGACGTCATCGCCAGGCTGTCCGGCTCGGGTACGGCTCCCGAGTACAGGGCCCGCTTGCCGATCGGCAGCGCCACGGTCCCGGCTCCGCCCGGACCGGCCTCGCCCGGATCGGCACCGCCCGTCTCCCCCGGCGCCGGCACCCAGAACAGGGCCCGCTTCCCCAGCGGATCGGGTGCCCGTTCGCTCCGCGAAGCCGCCACGTCGTTCAGGCGGTCTGCATCGCGTCGTAGACGCGCGTCGAGAGCGCCCGATAGGCGACGGCTCCCGGTGACGTCGGCGCGTGCTGCAGCACCGACTGCCCGAGCCCCGGTGCCTCCGCGAAGCGCACCGACTTGGGGACTGACGGCTGGAACAGCGGCAGACCGTACCGATCCTCCACCTCGGAGAGCACCTGGCGGGAATGCGTCGTCCGGGCGTCGAACATCGTCGGGATGACGCCGAGCACCCGCAACTTCTCGTTGGCGAACTGGCGGACGTCCTCGATCGTCTCGAGCAGTTGCCCGACGCCGCGGTGGCTGAGCGCCTCGCACTGCAGCGGCACGATCACCGCCTCCGCCGCGGTGAGGCCGTTGATCGTCAGGACGCCGAGTGACGGCGGGCAATCGATCAGGACGGCGTGGTAGTCGTCGAGCACGGGCAGCAGAGCCTGGGCCAAGACGTGCTCACGCCCGGTTCGGCTCAAGAGGTGGACCTCGGCGCCGGCCAGGTCGATGGTGGCCGGCACGAGGTCGAGCCCGGCGACGTGGGGCACGGGTCTGACGACGTCCGCCAGCTGGGCCCGGCGGACAAGCACGTCGTGCAGCGAGGCATCGAGCTCGTCCGGATCGAACCCCAGGGAGTAGGTCAGGCACGCCTGCGGGTCCAGGTCGACCACCAGGACACGGCGCCCCTGTTGGGCCATGGCAACTCCCAGGGACTGCACGGTCGTCGTCTTGGCCACGCCGCCCTTCTGATTCGCGACGGCGATGACCTTGAGCATCGCCGGAGTCTAGAACCGACTCGGGCGGCTTTCCCAGGGCCAATTTCAGGTGCCGGGGCTCAGCGGTAGGCCGCTTCCTCGACGCCGACGTCGTTCACCAGGTTGCCCAGGGCCAGATTCACGTCGTAGAGGTGATAGCCCCAGAGCGGGCCCGAGGGTGGCGGTCACGGTGGGCCGAGGGTCGCCGGACGCCGGTGTGGTCGTCACCTGCAACCACGACGCACCTCCCTGCTGCTCGCATTGCGCGGTGTAGAGGCCCGGGAAGGTCACCCAGGGCGTCAACACCCGGACGCCGGCCGACTGCGAGGAGGCACTCCGGAAGTAGGGCTGCAGGCCTCCGACCCGGGCCGAGAAGGTCACCGGGTTGACGCAGGCCACCTGTTGCGATGCGGCGCCGCCCTGGCCCGACTGGAGGCTCACCCCTCGCCCCGCCCGCCCGAAGAAGGAGTTGGCCGGCGGCGTCGACCCGAAGCTCGAGTAGGCGATGACGCAGCCCGTCTGGGTCGCCGCGCCACAGGTCGGGATGTGCTGGAAGCTGCCACCGACGACCTTGCCGTTCGGCACCTGCACGTTGCCACCCAGAATGATCGCGGACACCATCCGCTTCCGGAGGCCGGGAGAGGGGTCGATCTGTGTCTGCAGGAGCTTGATCAGCATGGCCGAGCCCTGCGAATGCCCGATGAAGATGATCGGCCGGCCGTGGTTGTCGTGGGCGAGATAGTCCTTCCAGGCGGAGAGCAGGCTGTTGAACGCGACCGCCGTGACGGAAGGCCGCAGTGCCGCGCCGGTCCGCAGCGCGGCTGCCGTGGCCTGACGGTACATGGGGGCCCACACGGTGCAACGCTGCGAGAAGCGGGACGCCTGCAGCAGCGCCGCGGCCCTCTCTGCCGGTTGCACGATCAGATCGGCGTTGTCGGTCTGTTCGGGCGAGACCGTCGGGTACACGTAGAAGCAGTCGAACCGCCGCGCCTGTGGTGACGGTGGGGAGCGGCACGAGCCTGGTCGTGCCGTTGCCCGTCGACCGTCGGTTGCCGCCCGGCTCGACGTGCACGGATCTGCGGCCTGGTTGGGACGACACAGCCACACCGTGCTCGACGCGGCGTGCAGCGGCCGCGTCGCGGCACCGGTGGGAACCGACAGGCCGACGGTCAGGAGGCCGGCGAGTGACCGCACCCGCGAGGACGCCTGGCCCAGGTCTGCGGCTTCCGCCCGTCCCCACGGCGACCACACCCCTCCATCTCGGACCCCGTGCCGACGTTCGTGACATGGAAGACGAAGCCTAGAACGCCTGGGGGCGGCCCTGTACGGCGTCCGTCTCTGGCTGCCGGCGGGGACCGGACGAGCGCATAGGGTCGAGGGCGCAACTGGACCGTGCGGACACTGCCGCGACCCGTGACCCGTTGCACCCGCAGAGCAGAGAGCCGAAAGAGAACGTGGCCGTAGCCCGCATGAATCAGAAGATGGCCGTCGGCATCGTGTTCGTATCGGCGATGTTCATGAACATCATGGACATCACGATCGTCAACGTCGCGCTGCCCACCATCGGCCGCGACTTCCACATTGCCCCGACCGCGGTCGACGGTGTCGTGATCGCGTATCTCGTCAGCCTCGCCGTGTTCATCCCTGCGTCGGGTTGGCTGGGCGACCGCTTCGGCGGCAAACGCGTGCTCCTGACCGCAATCGTGGTCTTCACCGTCGGCTCGGCCCTGTGCGGTCTCGCCCAGAACATGACCGAGCTCGTGCTGTTCCGTGTCGTGCAGGGTGCGGGCGGCGGCATGATGGCGCCGGTCGGCATGGCCATGCTCTACCGGGTCTTCCCGCCCGCCGAACGGATCCGGGCCGCCAGCCTCATCACCCTCGGCACCACCCTGGCGCCCGCCGTCGGGCCCGTGCTCGGCGGTTTCCTGGTCACCAACTTCTCGTGGCGCTGGGTGTTCTTCGTGAACCTGCCGATCGGCATCGTGGCGGTGCTCTTCGGGTTCCTCTTCTTGGAGCGGACGGAGGCGATCGACGCGGGCCGCTTCGACGTGCCCGGCTTCGTGCTCGGCGGCGCCGGGCTCGGGCTGTTGATGTACGGCATCTCCGAAGGCCCGCTCGAGTCCTGGTCCTCGACCGCGGTCGTGGCCACCTGTGTCAGCGGCGCCGCGCTCCTCTTCGTGTTCGTCCTCGTCGAGCTCCGTACGAGCCGACCGATGGTGGACCTCCATCTGCTGCGGGGACGGCTGTTCCGCTCGACCAACTGCGTGATGTTCCTGGCCGCGGCGGCCTTCCTGGGCATGCTCTACCTCATCCCCCTCTACTTCCAGGACGCCCGCGGCCTCTCGGCGCTGCAATCAGGGCTCTCCACGTTCCCGGAGGCCGTCGGCGTCATGCTCGGCGCGCAATTCGCCAGCCGCTTCCTCTATCCGCGCATCGGGCCCCGGCGGCACATCACCGGCGGGCTCCTTGGCCTGGCGGTCTGCATGCTCGCGCTGACGCAGATCACGCTGACGACGAACCTCTGGCTCATTCGCGGCCTGATGTTCGTGTTGGGCTGGATGATGGCCCAGGTCATGGTGCCCAACCAGGCCGCCTCGTTCGCCATGATCACGCCAGAGTCCATGGGTCGGGCCTCGACCTTCTTCAACACCATGCGACAAGTCGGCAGCGCGACGGGTGTGGCCGTCCTCTCGACCGTGCTGATCGGGGTGGGCTCGGCCCAGGCCAGCGGTGGCTCGTCAAGCCCGGACATCACTGCCTACCGCCTCGCCTTCCTGACTGCTGCGGTCTTCGCCCTGGGCGCCGTGGTCTTCTCTCTCACCATCCACGACAGCGACGCCGCCGAGACGATCGTGCGGCGCTTCCGCCGGGGACGGTCCGCTCCGGCTGGTCGTGTGGAGATGCCGGTGCCCGAGGGCAGCCCGGCGTGACCACCGTGGACACGGTCTGCGTGTTCTGCGGCTCCAGCCCCGGGGCGGACCCGGTCTTTGCTGCCGCGGCGGAGCGGTTCGGTGCGGGCGTGGCCCAACGTGGCATCGAGCTCGTCTACGGCGGCGCCTCGGTGGGCCTGATGGGCGTGGTGGCCGACGCCGCAGTGGCGGCGGGCGGACGGGTCACGGGCGTCATCACCGAGTCACTGGCCGGCCATGAGATTGCCCACGCCACGCTCAGCGATCTGCACGTGGTGAGCACCATGCACGAGCGCAAGGCCCTGATGTCCGAGCTGTCGGACGCATTCGTCATGTTGCCGGGTGGCTTCGGTACCTACGAGGAGTTCATGGAGTCGGTGACGTGGGCGCAGCTCGGCATTCACGACAAACCGTGCGCCATCCTCAATGTCGACGGCTTCTTCGACGACCTCCTGGCCTTCGTGCGCCACGCCGTCGACCGGGGCTTCATCAAGGCCCGCCAACTCGAGGCACTCGTGATTACCGACGACGTCGACGCGCTGCTCGACGCGCTCGCAGGCGACTCGGACGATGTGGCCTCGGCGTGAGAGAGGGCTCAGGCTAAGCGCGGGAGTCAGGCTGGGCCCGGGAGGAGGAGCACGTCACGCAGCTCGTCCGCGTCGCCCCAATCGGCCAGAAGCTCCGCCACCGAGGATAAGGCCTGTGGGGCACCGGTCCCCTTCTCCAGAACCGACGGCGTGTAGCCCAGGTTCTCGAAGAAGCCGAGATAGTCCGCCACCGTGCTGGACGAGACGCGGCGCAGCATCTCGTCCTTGAGCTCCGTGGTCACGATGGGTCGGTCGCGTTCGATGATCCGGGTGGCACCCTGCACGACCCGGCCCTCCGCCCCCTCGACGTCCATCTTCAAGAACCCGACGGGTCCGTCCACGAGGTCGTCCAACGGGAACGTCGGCACCACGGTGCCCGGGTGGGACAGGAGCTCAGTGTCGGCCACGAGCCCCCCGTTTGAGCCGACGTGCGTCGAGTAGTACGCCCACCCTCTCCCCGTGTCCGCGGCCACCGGCAGCAACTGGACGTTCATGATCCCGTTCAACCGCAGCGAGGACAACAAGAGGCGGCAGTTCTCGGAATTCGGCTCGAGCGCGATCACGCGGCCGGTCGGGCCCACGAGCCTGGAAGCCAGGAGCGAGTAGTACCCGATGTTGGCGCCAACGTCGATCACGGTCATCCCGCTCGTGCAGTAGCGCTCGAAGACGGCGGTCAGATGCGCCTCGTACTGGCCCGAGAGCAGCCCGGGCGTCACGGCGGCGTCGGCGGCGTCGCAGAACAACTCCACGCCACCAACCGTGCAGCGCAGAGCGTCGGCCTCCGCCAGCTGCACGGTGAACGCTGTTGGCGCGGCCTGGTGTTCGACCGTCCCGAGCATCCGGCGGATCGTCGAGACACTGGCGAGATCGCCCACGGCCGCCTGGTCGACGGTGGGGCGGAGGTACTCGGGCAGCACCGGATACAGCAGATCGACGAGCTGATCGTAGGTGATGCCCCGCGAGGGTGGTTCCGGCATGGTGCCGCCCAGCCCGTGAACCACGCGGTCCCGCAACGGCTTGAGCGTCTCCTTGACGGAGTCCTGCCAGGTGTCGTGCGCCTCGGACATTTCGGCCAACGTATCCGCGAATCGGGAGCCGGGAGGAAGCACGGAGGGAAGTCGGGGACTTCTCGCGATCCCGTCTGGCTAATGTCACGATCCAACGAGCCAACGGAGGAACCGCCGTGTCCAGCCCAGATCGGATCGCCGCCAGCCGGACCGTTGCGGCGACCCCCACCGAGATCTTCCGGATCGTCACGGACCCGACCCTGCAGGTCGAGATCGACGGGTCGGGCATGCTCCAGGCGGCGCCGGGCGCGCGGCGCCTGGAGGCACCCGGGGACACGTTCGAAATGGAGATGGACCGGGAGCCCCTGGGAGACGTCGACATGGGGAAGTACACGTCGGTCAACACGGTGACGAGGATCGTGCCCGACTCGCTCCTGGAGTGGAATGTCGGCTTGCCCGGAAAGGGACCGTTCGGCCACGTCTACGGGTGGGAGATCGCCGCGGTCGGTCCGGGTGAGACAAGGGTGACCAATTACTGCGCATGGCCGGACATCCCCGAGTTCGCGCGCCCGCACTTCCCGATTGTGCCGCTGGCCATGCTGGAGAAGTCGGTCGACAACCTCGCCGCATTCGTGGCACACCAGGGTGGATCGCCGGCCTGACGCCAGGGCATGTCGTTCTGCGCCGGGGTGCCCGCGAGGCTCGTGGGAATCCCTCGAAATCGGCGCCCCCGGCAGGATTCGAACCTGCGACCCGCTGATTAGAAGTCAGCCGCTCTATTCCGCTGAGCTACGGAGGCAGGCGCCGGAGAACA
Source organism: uncultured Acidimicrobiaceae bacterium (assembly GCA_963753115.1). Classification (GTDB taxonomy): domain Bacteria; phylum Actinomycetota; class Acidimicrobiia; order Acidimicrobiales; family RAAP-2; genus Bog-473. Next base: position 121,518 of record CAVWBB010000021.1, on the reverse strand, counting down.
GCCTGACATAGCTGGTCGGACGGCCGTGCGCATCCTTCCCAGCAGCGCCCGTCGCCGGGGGCGGGGTGCCGAAGTGGACCCGGCGGGTGTGCCACACTTGTGCCCCTCGGTGGGCGTAGCTCAGTCGGTTAGAGCGCCAGGTTGTGGTCCTGGAGGTCGGGGGTTCGAGACCCCTCGCTCACCCCCAAGATGCCGCGTCCCCTCTTGTCGAGGGACGCGGCAGACAGACGTTGGCGCGGCCAGGGGAGGTTCGGAGAGTGAGTGCTGCGCAGACTGGCCGGACGGTCCTCATCACCGGCGCGTCATCGGGAATCGGCGCCGCGCTCGCCGTCGAGCTCGCCCGCCGCGGCGACACGGTGGCACTCGTCGCCCGGCGGGCTGACCGCCTCGAGGCGGTGCGCGGAGAGTGCCTCGCGACCTCGCCCGACACCGAAGTCTGGGCGGCCGATCTCTCGGAACCCGAGGCGGCCGCCCATCTGGCCCTGCAGATCTGGGACCACTACGGCGGCATCGACGTCGTGGTCAACAACGCCGCCGTCCCGATGCGCCGCCACGTCACCCGCCTGACGATGGAGGAGGTCGAGCGGACGATGCGCATCAACTACTTCTCCCCCGTCGCCATGTCGCTGGCCGTGCTCCCGCGGATGCTCGAGCGCAGTTCCGGCACGATCGTGAACGTCTCGAGCCTCGGGGGCCGCCTCGGGATCACGGCGGAGGCTGCCTACTCGGCATCGAAATTCGCCCTGGCCGGCTGGAGCGAATCCATGGTCGTCGACCTCGACGGGACGGGCGTCTCGGTCAAGCTCATCATCCCGGGTGCGATCGACACGGAGATCTGGGACCAGCCCGACAATGACGCCCCCCTCTACGACGGGCCCAAGGAGCCGCCGGAGTCGATCGCGGCCGGGATTGCGGACGCCATCGACAGCAACCAATTCGAGCACTACCTGCCCGACATGAAGGCGGTCATTGAGGCCAAGACGTCCGACATCGACAGCTTCATCGTGGGCATGCGCGGCTTGGGCGGCCCGGCAGGGGAAGGGACGGCACAGTGAAGGCATTGCTCTTCGGCGCAGCACCGGACAAGGCAGAGGTCCGGCCCACGCCTGCGGACGAGCTCGAGACGATGTTGGCCGGCATCCCGTTCGGCCTGCACGACATCGACGACGCCCGGCTCGTTCGCCCCGACTGGGTGGTGACACGGCCGATCCTCTCTGGCATCTGCGGGTCCGACGCCAAGCTGGTGCTGGGCGACTTCAACACCGGCGACATCGACAACCCGATGGCCGCCTTCTCCTCGCTGCCCCACGTGCCCGGGCACGAGGTGGTCGCCGAGGTCGTGGCGCTCGGGCCCGAAGCCCATGGGCTCGACGTCGGCCAGCGTGTCGTCCTCAACCCCTGGTTGACCTGCGCGCCCCGTGGCATCACCCCGTTGTGCCCGCCCTGTCAAGCCGGCGACCTCAGCCTGTGCTGGAGCTTCACCAAGGGTGACCTGGGCCCCGGCGTGCACGTGGGCGTCATCACCGGAGCGCCAGGTGCCTGGGCCGAGCAGCTGGCGGCGCACGACTCCATGCTGATCCCGGTCCCCGACGGCATTTCGAACGAAGCCGCCGTCCTGGCCGACCCCTTCTCGGTCTCCTTCCACGCCATCGTGCGGCACCCCCCGCCCTCGTCAGGCAGGATCCTCGTCTACGGAGCCGGCGCCCTCGGCCTGACCAGCGTCGCCATCCTGAAGTCGCTCTACCCGGGCGTCGAGGTCGGCGTCGTCGCCCGGTTCGAGGCCCAGCGCGACATGGCCCTGCAGTTCGGGGCCGACGCCGTGTTCGCCCACGAACCCCGGCTCCAGCTCGTCGAGGAGCTCGCCGACTGGTCGGGCGCCGTCTTGCACATGCCACTGGACGGGCTGCCCGTCACCCACCCCGGGCACATCGATGTCGTCTACGACTCCATCGCCAAGGCCGAGACGCTCGAGGTCGGCGTGCGCGTCCTGGCCGAGCGGGGCCGGCTGGTCTACACCGGCGTCGCCACACCCGAGCGCTGGGAGTCCACCCCGATCTACTTCAAGGAGATCACCATCGCCGGCTCGAACGCCTTCGGCATGGAGGACTTCGAGGGTCGCCGCCTCCACGCCATCGCCCTCTACCTCGAGCTGGTCCGTGACGGCCGGCTCGACATCACCCCGATGCTCACACACCGCTTCGGGCTCGAAGAGTGGTGGCCCGCATTGAAAGCGCTGGCCCGCCAGGATCAGAGCGGTGCACTGAAGGTGGCCTTCACACCAAACGTGTGACCGCGCAGGCTCTGAGGTGGAGTTTGCGAAGCAGCCGAACTCACCTCTTTGACCGGCCAGAGAGCTGTGCCTCGGCCTGACCTACTTGGCTGCGTGGCCGGGTGTGCGCCGACGCCAGCGGGCGAGGACCACCAGACCAGATCCCAGCAGCAGCGCCGCCATCCCGGCCAGCCACTCCTCCGACAGCAGCGCCCCCGTGAAGGCGATCTGCGCGTTGGTGGCCGGCGAGGCCGCCGGTGGCAAAGTCCCGGGGCTGGGGGTCGAGACCGGCGTCGTCACAGGAGTGGTCGCAACCAATGAGCCGGGCGCGGTGACCGCGACGGTTCCCGGCACATACGTGATCGTGTAGTTCGCATCAACGGCGCCACTACACGTCGACGGGTACGTACCGGACGAGCTCGAGCTGGTCGCCGTCGTCGAGCACGTGGGCGGGGTCTGGAGCGACGATGCGGTCTCGTTGTTCTTGAAGCCCGAGTACGTCGCCGAGATGGCGGGCGGTGTCCCTCCCTTTGCGAACGAGCCGCTCGATGCCGTGATGGTCAGCGGGGTTGCGTCGACCACGGCTGTGCCCGGAGCGTACGTGATGACGTATCTCGGGTCCGAGGCGCCAGAACACGTATTCGCGCTGGTGTAGGTGCCCACGGCCGCCGCGGCGGTGACGGTGGACGTGCAGATGGGCGGTGTCTGCAGCGGGCCCGCAACGGACGGCGTGGATGTCCACGTCACCGTTGGCGAGCCGCTGCCGTACATCGACGTGGTGGACGACGCCGTGATCAGGAGCGGCGTGGACGGGGTCACGATCGGAGGCGTGGCTACGTTCGTGGAGGTCGTATTGGTTGGGCACCCTGTGACCGACGTACAGCCCGGTCCGCTCCAGTAGCCAGTGTTCGAGATGGTTCCGGATGCATCCCCGGAGTCCGCGGTGACCTCGAACGTGACGGCCACCGAACCCCCGGCAGGCACGTTCGCGATCGTCCATCTGACAATGTCTCCGGCCACCGATGTGGAACAGGTGCTGGGTGGCGTCACCGCCGGGCACGCGTTGGAACCACTGATCAGAGTGGTTCCTGAGGGCACTGTGTCTCCAATGTTGACAGTTCCAGGGCCGCTGCCGGTGTTGTGGGCCGTCAGCGTGTACGAGATGGGTGTCGAGGAGCCGGCGTTCACGGCGGCTGGCGCCGCCGCCTTCGTGACCGTGAAGGTCGGCGCGTTCGAGGGGCTCCCGCCCGAACTCGGAGGCCCATTGGTGCTCACCGTGACGTTCACCGTCGCGCCGAGGCAGTTGTTCTGGACCGTGCCTGACCCCTGGTCAAGCCATTCCAGGAACAGGCCCGGCGGAACTCCGTTCACCGTCGACGCCGAGAGGGTTTGGCTGCCCGTGACGTAGTCCCCGTTGGGAACGGTCAGGGGCAGGTTGGACGTCCACTCGGCCGCCGGGCCTTCCAGCACCCCGTTGTTCGAGGTCATCTGTGGCCCTCCCCAGCCGGGGGCCGAGCGAGCCGTCAGCACGAATTGGCTCGCGGTGCAGGCGGGCCACGCTGGGTTCTGGGTGGCGGCATTCACCGTGATCCCGGTGATCTGGACCTGGATCTGCTTCAGGGTCAAGGGCAGCCCGGTGAAGTTCGAGATCGAGGATGCAATCGTGTCAAAATTGTTGGGGTCGATGCTGAGCGGCCCACCCTGGAGGCTCGGAGAGCTCACCGAAAATCCGTTTGCGGCACCGGAGCCGACGCTCCCGGCCCCTGAATTCGATCCATTCTCGAAGACGTACGCGATGGCCGTTCCAGAAAGTCCAACGACCAGCGCTGCGGCAACGACCGCGATCGCGGCGGCTCTCTTACCCCCCCAGAGTTTCATCAGCTCGCCCGGCCGCGTGGCGCGAGCCTCGGCCCGGCTGGCCTCTGATTGCAGGTCAGGGGGGACCAAGGAGGAAGAGTCATCAGCGCGTCAAGCATTGACGTCGATCGTCAACGTGTAGGCACCGAAGGTCAGCGTCGATGTTCCGACGGATGCAGTCAGCGCGTTGGGGCTCGATTCCGACGACCCTGCGCTGATTGTCGCCGCGCCGGTGATCGGACCGGCCTCCTCGAGTGCCGACGCCTGGGTGGCGGAGTAGACAATCCCCTCCTGACTCGCGTTCTGGAAGGCAACGGCAACGACGACGTGACCAGAGGGACCCACCCTCGTGACGGTGCAGGTCGAGCTCGCCCCAGGCGCTCCACAGGAGATCACCGGACTTCCGGTGCTTCCGGTGCCAAGGGTGATCCCCATACCCGTCGGCGCCGTCGTGATCGTCTCCTGTTGTGTGCCGGCCACGTAGCCCAGGGCGGACGCCGTGATCGTCGGGCTGCCAAGGGCGTCCGCCCCGTACCAAAACGTCCCGCTGCTTTGGCCGCTGGGGATGGTCACGCTCGTCAGCGGTGTCGACGAGAACTGACTCGATCCGAACGTCGCGCCGGCCGCGCTGCTCGTCAGATTGACGGTCAGCGCACCACCGGTGGTGATCGGCGCACCCGAAGCCGTCTGACGGGCCACGGTTATCGGTCCGAGATTCGGGGTGCTCGACGTTGCGCCTGACACCGCCGGCGACGTGATGACCAGGCTTTCCGTGGTGATCGTGAGAGTGAAGGTCTGCGATGAACTTGCCTGGGATGCAGTCAAAGCCGTGATGCAGAGCGTGTAGGTTCCAGCCGCGTCAGCGGCAGGAGTGCCGGACAGAAGGCCGGTACTGGAGAACGTGACACCTGTCGGCAAGGTGGACGGAGTACAGCCGCTGAACGCAGCGTTCGAGAAGGTGGGCGCCGGACTCCCGGAGGCGGTCACCTGGAAGGTGCCCGGCGTTCCGACGGAGAAACTCGTCGAGTTGGCACTGGTGATGCCCGGAGTCGGGCTCGTCGGGTTGCTCTGGCCCGCGCCGGTCGAAACGGGTCCGGAGGACGCCTGGCTCGTGACACCCGAGAACTGGGGGTTGGGGGAGCTCACCCAGAGCGTGTTGACGTCGTAATAACCGGCCTCGACCTCGTAGTAGTACGTCGTGCCTGCCGTGAGGCCGGTGTCGGTGCACGCGGTCGTAGCCGACACCAACGTGATCGTCTGATCACAGGTGCCGCTGGAGACCTTGGCGTACGGGCCTTCGGACGTGGCGCTGCGCAAGACGAGGTACCCGCCACCCGACGGAAGTCCTGGCGACGCCCCCCACGAAAGGGTCAAGCTGGTCGGCGTCGGGCTCGCGGCGGCGCCGGCGCCGGCGGACTGCAACGTGACGGCCTGGGCCGCCCCGGTCCCGCTTCCCGAAGTCGTCACATACGCCAGTGCTGTCGAGCCCGAGGCGAGTACGAATGCGCCGACGGACAGGACGATTGGCACCCACCGACGACGGATACCTCTTGCCTGGGTCCGCACGTGCCTGGGGCGTCGGGAGTGCGCACCGTGTTGGCCGAACGTCGTTCGCGTCGGCCTCGAGCGCTGGCCGGGTCGCCGCCGATCTCTTTCGTTGCCAACCTGCAGTTCCCGTTCCCCCTTCATGAGGACTGCCCCGAGAGAGTGAGGGTCACGGTGAAGGTCACGCCCTGACACGTGCTGGGTGCGTCGGAGGCGAGCTTCACCAGGTCCGGGATGACCTGGGTCCCGCTCGTCCCGTCGGGACCTACGGTCACCGGAGTCGGGAGAGTGAACGGCAGCGTCGGCGCAATGCTCACGAAATCACTGCCGCAGAGCTCGGCGTTGTCGGAGACAACCGTGGCGCCAAGGGCAACCTGGTCAAAGGTGAGGCCGAACGAATTGGGATTGTGAAGGGTGAAGGATGCGGCACCGGCGCGACCTGGAAGCAGGTCGGCGCTCCCGGTCGTCCCGACGACTTTGACCGCCACCGCGTTCACTGTCGAGGTGTTGTTACTCGCCGAGCTGTCGGCCACGAAGGCGAAGGCCGCCCCACCTCCAATGCCCAGCGCCAGGCCTCCGGCCGCCCCAACGACGGGTGCCAGCCCCCACCGACGCTTCCTTGTCGTGGGGATGCTCGGTCGCCTGGTCGGGCCAACCCTGCGTCGGGAGGCTCGGGTCGCCCTTGGCACCGTCTCACCTGCATTGACGCCGGCGGCCGTGACAAATGAGACCTGCCGCAGATCGAGAGACTCGACCTCGACTGCATCGAGAGACTCGACCTCGACTGCGTGGAGAGCCCTCTGCTCCACTGAACGGAAGGGATCCGAAGGATTGACGTGCGCGCCACGCGGCTCATCCGTGAGGGCGAAACCCCTCATGACGTGGGCACCCCGTGGCTCGCTCTTCATGGCATGGATGCCGTGTGGCGGGTTCCCGGGTTTGACCACCCGGTCGATGTCCGGTGTCGTCGTGGCCTCCCGGGCCATGCTCATGCTCCACATCGGTGCATCCTTGGGGTGCGTGTCTCTGCGGTGCCTGTCTCTGCGCCTCACGGAGTTTCCACCTCGCTCCCGAGGTTCGTCAGAATGGGCAGGACCGGCGCGTGGATCTCTCGCGACGAGCGGCAGGTGCGGGACGACGCGAGGCCGCACTCGAGCGCCACCGGCCTCATTTCCCTCGATCGATCTCGCTCATGGATTCCGCCACATCGTCTGTTCGTGAATTCGCTTGATTCAGTTCGCCCTCTTCCAGCTCGTGGGTGAGCCGACAGAGGGCCGGGACCCCCAGGAGTCCTGCTCTCGGCCGAGCCGCGAAGCCGGCAGCTCCGCGGCCCGGCCTTGCCGAGCAGAATCGTCGGTACCGAACTCGACTCGCGAGTTCGGTACCGACTTTCGCTGATGTCAGCTCGCGCTCACCGTGACGTTCACCGTCGCGCCGAGGCAGTTGTTCTGGACCGTGCCTGACCCCTGGTCAAGCCATTCCAGGAACAGGCCCGGCGGAACTCCGTTCACCGCTGACGTCGAGAGGGTTTGGCTACCCGTCACGTATCTCCCGTTGGGAACGGTCAGGGGCAGGTTGGACGTCCACACGGCCGCCGGGCCTTCCAGCACCCCGTTGTTCGAGGTCATCTGTGGCCCTCCCCAGCCGGGGGCCGAGATAGCCGCCAGCACGAATTGGCTCGCGGTGCAGGCGGGCCACGCTGGGTTCTGGGTGGCGGCATTCACCGTGATCCCGGTGATCTGGACCTGGATCTGCTTCAGGGTCAAGGGCAGCCCGGTGAAGTTCGAGATCGAGGATGCAATCGTGTCAAAATTGTTGGGGTCGATGCTGAGCGGCCCACCCTGGAGGCTCGGAGAGCTCACCGAAAATCCGTTTGCGGCACCGTTGCCGACGCTCGTACTGCCTGTGGCGGAGCCACTCCCGAGTACGAACGCGGAGGCAATGCCGGCACCGCCGAGGGCGAGGCCGACAACTGCAGCTGTCGCCACCACTTTCTTATTCATAAAACGTTTCATCTTCTGGTCTCCTTACTTAGGTTTTGAGGTTGTCTCTTCTGTGTTTGTGTCATGAATCTCGCCGTTACCACCATCACGTGCCCCCCCCGAGAACTCCATGCGCCTTGAACAACAACGCCCACCTAACTACCGACAATGGACCAACAACTCTTCAACAAGTTTTCAACAACTGATGTGAACTATTAGTGCAATGCCGCGCAAAATGCAAGGGGCGTGATTCACAAATTGTTTGCTCCAATCGTGGTCACGAAGAAGTTTTCTGCCGCCCTTTGTAGTTACACGGCTGCGGTTTTAACTACACGAATGGCGTTTGAGTGATTCGCCAATTGCAAGGTGGCACACGTATTGCACTGTGAAGTGACACCCCAATACGGCGCTCTTTCCTGCAAAAAGGAATACCCAAGATAAGAGCTGTATGCGTCAGCACTATGTCGCATTATTCCGCCAATCATGACGACGATAAGTCTTTATATGCGTGTGTGTCTGACCATCAGATCAGTTGCAGAACTGACAGGTATCATCGCCACGTTTGTGACGAGCAATGTGCAAGAGGACCACGAGATAAGAGGGAAGGAGCCAAGGGATGCCGGCACCGCAACTCGATGCTACGAACCTCGACGACCGGTGGGATCCGGTGGGGACATGAAGGCGGCCGGTGCGAACGTTCAGCGAGGGCTTCGATCCCGTCCTCCTCATCGACACTGAGATATGGGACCAACCGGATAACGATGCACCTCTCTATGACGGCCCAGAGGAATCCCCGCGGAGAATGCCGACGGCATGATCGATGCGATCGACAGCGAGCAGTTCACGCATTGCTTGCCGGACATGAAAGCCGTCATTGAGATGCGGACGTGGGACATCGACGGCTTCTGCACCAGCATGCGTGCGTTGAGCGACCAGCCGGAGGCCCAGTGAAGCCCCTGCTGTTCGGCGCCCCGCCCGACAAGAGCGAGGTCCGCCCCACACCGAGGACGAGCTGGCAACGGTGCTGGCCGAGATCCCCTTCGGCCCGCACGAAATCGACGTCGTCCGGCTCCCCCCTACCGGGTGGTGACGAAGCCGATCCTCTTGGGTATCTGCGGCTCGGATGCAAGCTCGTGCTGGGCGACATCGACAACCCGATGGCCGCCGTCTCATCCCTCCCGCATATGCCCGGCCACGAGGTGGGCCGAGGTGGTTGCCTCGGATCCGGCACCCACGGGGCCCGGAGGCAGGCGCCTACGCCCCTGTACCCAGGTCGCTGAACTTCTCGTACCGCCCTTCGGCGGCGCGCGCCCAGGCCGGGTCAGGCTCGATCGTCCGCCCGACCGCTGACCAGCGCGTCGAATCGTTCAAGGACGTCTCGAGCTCTGCGGCCAGGCGCGCGAAGAACGCCGCGCCCAAGGCGGCACCCTCGGGTACGGCGACCGTCTCGACCGGCAGGTTCGTGGCGTCGGCCACGGCGGCCATCCACGCCGTCACCCGGGAGCCGCCGCCGCTGGCCACAATGCGGCTCGCCTTGACGCCGGAGCGTTCAATCATCCGCCGCACCACGAACCCGCTCGCCTCGTAGGCGGCCCGCTCCATCGCTTCCGCGCCCGACCCGATGTCGAGCCCGTAAATGTTGGAGCGCAACGTGTGGTCCTCGAAGGGCGTCCGCTCGCCGCGCACATAGGGCAGCCACACCGGCACCCGGTCGGGTGTGCCGAGCCGGGGCTCGAGCTCCTCGCGCTTGGGTCCCGGGCGGGGCGTGTCCCGCAGCAGTTGGCGGGCCCAGTCGACGAAGAGTGCGCCGGCGTTGCTCGGGCCACCGACGAGATACCGGTCCGGCGTCGTGCTCGGGTAGCTGATCAGCCCGTCAATGGTCAGCCACTCGTCGCAGATCACCCAGCAGATCAGCGTGGCGCCGAAGATCACCAGGACGTCACCCTTGTGGATGGCGCCCGACACAATCTGGTCGCAGAAGGCGTCGATGGTCCCGCCCGTAATGACGGCGTCGCTGCCCGGCAGCGTGCCGGCGGCCGCGCCCATGGGCACCACCATCGGCATCTGCTTCTCGTTGATGCCCATGGAACCGAGGAGCTCGGTGTTCCAGCCCTTGTGCGTGTGCAACATGCCCAGCGACGCGGTGACTCCCGTGTCGATGGCGGGCAGCCCCGAAAGAGCGTTCGTCGCCACGGCCTGGCAGGGCCAATAGCCCCGGGCGTCGGGCACCTCGGTGGAAGCCCAGCGCAGGAAACCCTCGGCGTCGGGCATGGCGCCCAGCGCGACGACTGCATCGGTTGCGGCGTCCTCGCTGGGCCGGCCTTCGCGGTCCCCGTAGAGGAGCCCGGGCAGCACGGGCACTCCCCGGGCGCTCACGGCGGTCATGGAGGGCACCATGGAGGCCACCGCCACGCCGGCCAGCGAGTTCCCCTCCGCCTCGAGCTGCGCGGTCACCTGCTCGAACGCCTTGCGAGGCCCGGCTCGCCATGCCTTCTTGGCGTCGTGGCGCAGGATGTCGGGCTCGGGTGCCTCAATGGTGTGCGGCACCCTGCTCCGGGCCACGACCTGGCCCTTCTCATCGACGGCCAGCGCCTTGACGGACGTGGTCCCCACGTCGACGCCGACGGTCACGGGTCTTCCGGACGGACTCATGAATCTGACACGCGTGTCATGATCACGTCATTATGGACGAAGCCCGCCCGACAAGGAGAGTTCCACCGACATGACAGGTTCACGCCCCAAGGCTTTGGTGACCGCCGCCGTGAGCGGACCCGGCCTCGACCTGCTCCACCAACTGGCGGATCTCGTGCTCGATTCGTGGCTGGACCAGCCTTCTTTGCGCATCTACAACGCCGCCCAACTGGCCGAGCGGGCGGCCGCGGAGGGCGCCAACATCGTCATCGTGGAGAGCGACGTCTGCGGGGCCGACCTCTACGAGCAGCCGATCATGGCCGTGTGCAGCTGCCGCGGTGATCCCACCAACGTCGACGTGGCGGCCGCCACCGCTGCCGGGGTGCCGGTCCTGCGGGCTCCGGGACGCAACGCCGACGCCGTGGCCGAGCTCGCCGTCGCCCTCCTCTTCGCCGCCACCAGAGGCGTGGTCCCCGCGGACCGCGACGTGCGGGAGGGCGAGATCTACCGAGACGGCAAAATCCCGTACCAGCGCTACCGCGCGTGGGAGCTGAACGGGAGGACGGTCGGCCTCGTCGGGCTCGGGGCGGTCGGGCGGGCGCTGCGCTGGCGCCTGCGTGGCCTGGGCATGGACGTCCTCGCCTACGACCCGTACGCACCGGACGCCACCAGCTCGTTGGACGAGCTCTTGGAACGCTCGGACGTCATCTCCATTCACGCACCCGTGACGCCGGAGACGACCGGCCTCATCAATGCCGACGCCTTCGCCAAGATGCGTGACGGCGTCGTCTACCTCAACACGGCCCGGGCCAAGATCCACGACACCGACGCGCTGGTTGCCGCACTGGCATCGGGCAAGGTCAGCGCCGCAGGCCTCGACCACTTCGAAGGCGAGCATCTGGCGACGGATCATCCGCTGACCACCTTCCCCCAGGTCGTCTTGACGCCCCACATCGGCGGAGCCACCTACGACACGGAGTCCAACCACACGCGGACCATCGCCGAGGACCTGTGCCGGCTCATGGCCGGGGCGCGGCCTCTGCACATCGTCAATCCTGAGGTCCTCCCCTCCTGACGTGGCGGCACGCCAACCGACGATCATCGCCACCTCCATCGGCTTCCAGGCAGAGGGCCCCGATCCGGCGAACCTGCGGCCCGGACCGTCCTATCAACTGGCCGCTGAGCTGGCCCAGGCGGGCGAGCACCCACGCATCTGCATCATCGCCACCGCGGTGGGCGACGACTCGTCGCGGCTGGCCGCCGCGCACAACGCGTTTTCCAAACTGGGATTCATCAGCTCGCACCTGACGCTGTTCCCCATGCCCAACGTGCCGGACGTGCGCGCCCACCTGCTGGCCCAGGACATCATCTGGGTGGGCGGAGGGAGCACCGCCAACCTGCTGGCGCTGTGGCGCCTCCACGGACTCGACGCTGTGTTGCGCGAGTGCTGGGAGTCCGGCGTCGTGCTGAAGGGGGTCTCCGCCGGCTCACTGTGCTGGCACGTGGGCGGGACCACCGATTCCTTCGGCCCGACGCTGGTGCCGGTGACCAACGGCCTCGCCTTCCTCCCGTGGTCGAACAGCCCGCATCACGATGCTGAGGAGCAGCGGCGCCCGCTCATCCATCGGCTCATTGCCGAGGGGACGCTGCCCGACGGGTACGCAACCGAGAACGGCACCGGCCTCATCTTCTTCGGCACCGAGTTCCAGAGCGCGTTCACGGAGGTCGAAGGCAAGCTGGCCTACTCGCTCACACAGGTGGGGGGCGAGACCTGCGAGGTCGCGCTGGAGACCCGCCTTCTGTCACCCTGAGCTGAGGAGCCGTGCTCGTGGTGCGGCGGACTATGCGAACGCGCCAGCCCAGTTCGATCCCGCGTGCACGGTGTCGGTGTCGCGGCCGGAGCGCAGCACGCGTCCGGGGGTGACACCGGTGAAGGAGCCGTCGCGCACGATCTCGGTGCCGTTCACCAGGACGTGCCCGATCCCCACCGCGTCGGCGTAGAGGCGGCTCGCCCCACCCGGCAGATCGTCACGGGTCCGCACCGCCCCGTGGCCGATCGCCGTGGGGTCGAACACGACCACGTCGGCAAAGCCGCCCGGAACCAGCCGGCCACGGTCACGCAATCCGTAGAGTCGGGCCGGGACGTCCGTCAGGAGCCGAATCGCCTGCTCCCAGCTGAGCAACCCTCGCGCCCGCACCCCGTCCCCCAGCATGGACGTCGAATAGATGGCGCCGCACATGGTGTCGAGGTGCGCCCCGGCGTCGGATCCCCCGACGATCGCCCGCGGGTCCTGCCACGTCTGCGCCCGCAGGAGCCAATCCTCTTCGGATTCGGGAATGGGCGGCCGCAGCCCGGTGCGCAGGTCATCCGCCACCACCACGTCGAGCAGCGCATCGAACGGTGTCAGGCCGCGCTCCCGGGCCACCTCCCCCACCGTCTTGCCCTCGGCGCCGGCATTCGCCGCGGCGAACGTCTCCTCAATGATCAGCCGGTCCCACACCGCCAGATGCCGCAGAATCCCCGCTTCGTCCGATTGTGCGCCAGCGTCAAGGCGGCGGCGCGTCGCCGCATCCGACAACGCCGTGATGCGCTCCGGTACGGGGAGCGCGAAAACCTCACGCCAGCCCGGGAGGCCGTCGAGGATGGCTCCGTGTTCGAAGCTCAGCCGCAGCTGCATGGTGTGGGGCAAGGTCAACGCGACGACGGTGGCCCCGCGGTCGGCCGCCGCCGTGCCGGCCGCGAGCTGACCCCAGGCACCCTCGGGGTTCATGGCCGAGACACCGAGGACGTTCCAGTTGACCGGGCGATCGGCCAGGAGCGACATGGTGGAGAGGAAGTCGATGTCCTCCTCGGTGAAGCCGTTGAGGCAGCCGGCCACGATCAACTCGACCGTCGTGCCCTCGTGCTGGCGAACGGCGGTGGCCAGGCGCTCCATCTCCTCCCGCGCCGCGGCCCGCGAGGGGACCGGCTGACCGTCTCCGTCGTTGTGCGTATGGACCTGCGAGGTCGAGAAGCCGAGGGCCCCCTCCCGTAACGCCGCGTGCAGCGCCGCCTCCATTGCCTCCATGTCGCCGGCGTCGGCCGTGCCGCCGACGGCACGCTCGCCCATGACGAGGCGGCGCAGTGTCGAGTGTCCCACGAGGAACCCGGCATTCACGGCGATCCGCCCGTCCAGGCGGCCGATCCATTCGCCGAACGACCTCCAGTCCCAAGGCAGTCCGGCGCGCAGGGCAGCGAGCGGCATGCCCTCGACTCTCGCCATCATGCGCGAGATGTACTCGACGTGCTCCGGAGCCATGGGCGCCAAGGAGAACCCGCAGTTGCCGCCGAGCACCGTGGTCACGCCGTGCAGCGGCGACGGGCTGGCGTTGGGATCCCAGAACAGTTGCGCGTCGTAATGGGTGTGCAGGTCGACGAATCCAGGCGTGACGAGCATGCCGGTCGCGTCGATCACGGTGTCCGCGGCCGCTGTATCGGCCCTCGGCTCAATGCCCACGACCCTCTCGCCCTCGATCACGAGGTCGGCGCGGAGGGGCGGGCCGCCCGTGCCGTCGACCACCGTGCCGCCGCAGATTGCCACTGTCATGTCTGTCCCCCCTGTTCCGCCGGTCCTGGCCGGCGCACGTGGACCCGCTGACGGGCGAATGCCTGCATCCCCTCGGTTCCCAGCTCGACGCCGAAGCCCGATTGCTTCCACCCGCCCATCGGCGCGTACATGTCGATGGCAGACAGGCCGTGCGCATTGCGGAACACGGTGCCGGCCACCAGCCGCGACGCCACATCGGCCGACAGCGCGTCGTCATTGCTCCACACCGATGCGCAGAGCCCGAACGCGCTGTCGTTGGCCGCGTCGACCGCCTCGTCGATGTCGTCGTAGGGGATCACCGGCAGGGCGGGTGCGAACTGCTCCTCGCGCACGATCCCGGTGTCCGCCGGCGGTGCCACCACGAGCGCAGGTGACACGAAGTAGCCCCCAGACGCCTCGTCCTCGCCCCGCAACGTGCCCGGTCGCACGAGGACGGCGCCGGCCGCTGCCGCCTCGGACAGCATTGCCTCGACCCGATCACGCGCCGCAGCGGTGTGCACCGGGCCCATGGTCACACCATCGGCCAGCCCGTCGCCCACCAGCTCCGTCGCCAGGCGGCCCGCCAGCGCGTTCACCGTCTCGTCCAATCGCCCCCGGTGCACGTACAGGCGCTTGATGGCCATGCAGACCTGTCCGCTGGTGACGAAGGCCGCCTCCACCAGCCGGTCCGCCAGTGTGGCGTCACCGGCGACATCCGGGGCGAGGATGGCGGCGTCGTTCCCGCCGAGCTCCAGCACCACGGGCCGGGTGGTGGCGGCCGCCGAGGCCATGACGGCCTGGCCGGTACCGACCCCGCCGGTGAAGGAGACCATGTCCACGTCGGGGTGGCCCACCAGCGCGGCACCGAGTGCGGCGTCGGGCCCGTTCACGACGTTGAGGACACCGGGCGGCAGGACCTCGGCCATGGCGGCCGCCACGAGGAGCACGGTGCCGGGGCAGGACGGCGGCGCCTTGACCACCACCGTGTTGCCAGCCAGCAACGCGGGCAGCACCTTGTTCCCCATGACCGACACCGGCCAGTTGAAGGGCAGCACGGCGGCCACGACACCGTGCGGGAGCCATTCGATGCGGGTGCTGCCGCCGGCGAAGTCATGGGGAGCAAGGGCCTCCGCCACGAGCGGGGCGAAGGCCGACGCCATCCCGCCCATGGTGGCGGTGTCGAAGATCGACTCCAGGTGGGTCTTGCCGTGCTCGCGGGTCAGCAATCGGGCCAGGTCGTGGCCCTCGGCTGCGGCCACGCCGGCCTCCGCTGCGGCCACCACCCGGGCGGCCCGGACCTCCGTATGGAGGGCCGCCCAGCCCCGCTGCGACCGGCGCGCCGCGCCGACGGCGAGGTCGAGCTGGGCCGGCGACGTGGAGGGGGCGTCGAACACGACCTCGGCCGGCCGGGCGGGATTCGTCACCGGGTAGGTGCCGCCGCCACCAGCGACGACGTCGCCGTCGATCACCAGGCCCACACGGGTGGTGACGTCATCGACATGTGTGGTCATGCGCACCCCCGGGCCGGACGACTTCTGACGATAGTGTCACCTTCTCGTGGGAACCGTCGACACAGGGCCCGCCCCGGGCCGGGCCACACTGCTCCCCGATCCTGAGCCCAGGCCGATTCGTATGCCGGTGATCTCGGTCGACGACCACCTCATTGAGCCGCCTGACCTGTTCCAAGGCCGAGTGCCCGCCGCCCTCGCCGCCGCGGCACCCCGCGTCGTGGAGCTGGACAACGGCACCCAGAGCTGGCTCTTCGAAGGGAACCTCTATCCCAACGTCGGGCTCAACGCCGTGGTGGGGCGACCGCGCGCCGAATGGAGCATGGAACCGGCCCGCTTCGACGAAATGCGGCCGGGATGCTTCGACATCGAGGCCCGCATTCAGGACATGGACCGTGCCGGCATCTGGGCCTCCCTGTGTTTTCCGTCGCTCGTCTCGGGGTTCTGCGGCGCCGTGTACTCACGGGCACGGGACAAGGACCTCGGCCTGGCGTGTCTGCGCGCCTACAACGACTGGCACCTGGAGGTGTGGGCGGGAACGCACCCGGCGCGCATGATCCCCCTGCAACTGCCCTGGCTGGTCGACGTGGAGGTCGGCGCCGCCGAGGTGCGCGCCAACGCGGCCCGTGGCTTCAAAGCGGTCAGCTTCCCCGAGTTCCCCGCCCAACTGCAGCTGCCTTCCATCTTCAGCGGGCACTGGGACCCCTTCTTCGCGGCCTGCGAGGAGACCGGCACCGTGGTGTGCCTGCACACCGGCTCGTCGTCGTGGGCCCCGCTCCCCTCACCGGACCCGCCTTTCGAGCTGCTGCCGACGGTGTTCCCCGTGAACGCGCTGCTGGCAGCGGGCGAATGGCTCTGGTCGGGTGTCCCGCTGCGCTTCTCGGGTTTGCAGGTGGCGCTCTCCGAGGGCGGCATCGGCTGGGTGCCGATGCTGATGGACCGAGCCGACTACGTGCTCGGGCATTCGGCGTCGGGCACCGAGAGCACGGCCTGGCCGTCGGAGCTCCTCCCGAGCGAGGTCTTGCGGAGGAACTTCTGGTTCTGTTCCATCGACGATCCGTCCGCCGTCGCGCAGCGCCACGTGATCGGAATCGACCACATCATGGTCGAGAGCGACTACCCGCACGCCGACTCCTCGTGGCCCGACACGCAGCGCGTGCTCGCCGCCACCTGGGGGGTGCTCCCCGAGGACGAGCTGCGGGCCGTGGCGGGCGGCAACGCAAGCCGCCTGTTCAACCACCGGCTGCCGCTCGTCAACGACTGGCGCACCGCACCGGGGTGACGTTGGGGGGCCGGCCTCCGCTCGCGCCGCGTGCCGGCCCCGTCGTCGACGCAGACGGCCACGTCGTCGAGCCCGAGTCGGCCTGGGCGGCGCTGCCCGAGCAGTTCCGACCCCGCATCGGCGCGGATGGCTCGGGCTACGAGCACGTCGTCGTGGGCGACACCGAGGTCCTGGCTGTGCCGCTCGGGAATCTCGCCCGCCCCGGCTCCACGTTCGACGATCCAGACGCGTTCCGCCCGCTGGCCGACGCCCTGCCGGGCGGGTCGGACCCCGTGGCCCGTCTGCGCGACATGGACAGCGAGGGCATCGACCAGGCGGTCCTGTATCCCACCATCGGTCTCTACTTCTCCGTGGTCGAGGATCCAGCTGCCGCGGTCGCCCTGGCGCGCGCCTACAACGACTGGCTCGCCGGGTACTGCGCCGCCGATCCGCGCCGGCTCTTCGGGGCGGCCATGCTCCCCCTGCAGGACCCTGCGGCCGCAGCCCAGGAGCTTCGGCGGGCCGCCGCAGAGCTCGGGCTCGTTGCCGGCTTCGTCCGTCCCAATCCCTGCCGGGGACGCGCACTCTCGGACCGCGCCTACGACGTGGTGTGGGAAGCGGCCGAGGAGCTCGACGTGCCCGTCGGCATCCACGAGGGGAGCTCGGTGATCGTTCCCACGCTGGGCTCGGACCGTCCCTTCAATCCGCTCGTGCTCCACGCGGTGTCGCACTCGTTCGAATCGATGCTCGCCTGCGCCCAGCTGATCGCCTTCGGCACCCTGGAACGCCACCCGGCACTGCGCCTCCTCTTTCTGGAGTCCTCCGGGGGCTGGGCGCCGTTCTGGCTCGAGCGACTGGACGAACAGGCGGAGTCCTTCGGTGGATTCTGCCCGGACATGGCCCTGCGGCCGTCCGAGTACTTCGCACGGCAATGCGCCATCAGCTTCGAGGTGGGCGAGCGAACACTGCCGGCGCTGGCCCCGTTCGTCGGCGCGGGTCGCATCGTCTGGGGTAGCGACTACCCGCATCACGACGCCACGTTCCCCGGGGCGGTCGATGCCATCCGCGCCACCGTGGCCCCTTGCAGCACCGCCACCCAGGCCAAGGTGCTCGGGGTCAACGCCCGGGGGATCTACCGCCTCCCGGCGCGCCGCACCGGCCCGGCGGCCGTCATCGGTGACTACTTCACTGCGGTCACGGTGCAGGATCCCGAGCTGCTGCGCCAGCTCTTCGCCCCCGATGCCACCTTTGACGTCGACGGCGACGTGCGACACGGGCACGAGGACATCCTCCGCTACTACAAGGAGAAGACCTTCGTCTTCGAGGACTTTCGCCCCGATCCCGGGCCGCTCCAGGTCGACGGCACCACGGTGACGGTGGACATCGACGTACACCTCGGCGGCAACACGCAGTCCGTGCGCGACGTCTTCGCAACGGACGGGCAGCGCATCACCGCGTTAGAGGTGCGCGGGTTTGCCGACGTCCTCCGAGCTGCGGACAGCCGCTGAGGACGGATCGCCGGCTGGTCGGGTCACGCGGGTTGAGGTTGGGGACCGCGCAGCAGGCGCCCCGGCCGCTCTCCCGTCGCCTCGTCGTGCTCACGCACCACCACGCCCGACTTGACCGTCGCCGCATAGCCCCGAGCCCTCTGCACGAGCCGCTTGCCCGACGCAGGGAGGTCGTAGACCATCTCCGGTGGCTCGAGGGCGAGCGCGTCGTGGTCGATGATGTTCACGTCCGCCAGGTGGCCCGGCGCCAGGAGGCCCCGGTCCCGGAATCCGTAGAGCTCTGCCGTGCGCCGGGTCTGCAGGTGCACCACGGTCTCCACCGGGAGCTGCTCGCCCCGGCTGCGGTCGCGGGCCCAGTGGGCCAGCATGAACGTCGGCAGGCTGGCGTCGCACAACACGCCGCAGTGCGCGCCACCGTCGCCCAGGCCGAGGACCGTGGCGGGGTGCACCAGCATCTCGCGCACGGCGTCGAGGTTGCAGGCCGAATAGTCGAGCAGCGGGAGGTAGAGGAGCTCCTTGCCGTCGCGCTGGAGCATGAGGTCATAGAGGACTTCGTCGGTCGTCCTCCCCTGCGCCGCCGCCATGGCGGTCACGCTGCGTTCCGGGGCTGGCTCGTAGTCGGGCGGGTCCCCGAGCGGGAACAGCTTGTGGAGGTTCCCTCGGAGGAGTTGGACGAAGCCACCTGGGCGGGGCTCCTCGGAGAGGATGGCGGCGCGTACCTCGGGCGTCCGCAGGAGCGCCACCCGCTCGGGCAGCGGCAGGTCGGCGATCTCCTGGTAGGCGCGATGATGCGCGAACGGATGGGTGACGGACTGAAATCCGACCATGAGGGACGTGGGCTTGCCCGCCACCTGCGGCACCAACCAGGCGCCGCGCCGGTTCGCCGCCACGCCGCGGTCGATCCACTCCCGCCACAGATCGGGCGAGAAGTCGGCCTGGAGCACCTGGTAGGTCACCGGCACGCCGGCGCGGATCGAGATCTCCGACATCCAGGCGAACTCGTGGTCGAGGTCCCACATGTCGCTCGCCACAGAGAAGACACGGTGACCGGCCTTGCCCAGCGCCTCACCGATGGCAATGAGCTCCTCGGCTGCGGCGTTCGTGCCCGCCGCCAGCTCGCCGTCCTTGGCCCGGTGCAGGACGGTCCGGGTGGTCGACGCGCCGATGGCACCCGCCTGGACGGCCTCGCGCACCAGCGCCGCCATCTCCGCGATCTCCTCGCCACTGGCGGTGTCGTTGGCCCGGCCCTCACCCAGCACGTAGGCGCGCAATGCGCCGTGCGGGACGAGGGACGCCACGTCGAGCACGCGGTCGGTGCGTTCCACTTCGTCGAGGTACTCGCCGAAGGTCTCCCAGTTCCAGTTCATGCCCTCAGCCAGCGCGGTGCCGGGGATGTCCTCCACGCCCTCCATCAACTGGATCAGCCAGTCGCGGTCCGACGCGCGCGCCGGCGCGAACCCGACGCCACAGTTGCCCATGACGACCGTGGTGACGCCGTGCCAGCCCGATGGCGAAACCTCCGGGTCCCAGGTGGCCTGGCCGTCGTAATGCGTGTGGATGTCGACCCAACCGGGAGTGACGAGCATGCCCTCGGCGTCCATGACGCGGCGGGCCGGCCCCTCGACCTCGCCGACCGCAGTGACGATGCTGCCGTCGATGGCGACGTCACCCGTCCGCGTCGGCTGCCCCGACCCGTCGGCGATGGTGCCGCCACGGATGATCAGGTCGTGCATACGTGCTCCTCTCGGCGGCGAACCGCTACACCCAGCTTCGCAGCTTTTCGATCATGGCGACGGGATCGGAACCGACGGGCGTGACGTTGAGGTGGGTCACGCCCGCCTCGGCCAGGGCGGCGACACGCTCTTTGATGTAGGACTCGGGCCCGCAGAGCGATGTGGCCTCGAGCAACTCGGCCGGCACCAGCGCCGCCGCCTCCTTCTTCTTGCCCGACAGGTAGAGATCCTGAATCTCCGCCGCTTCCTTCTCGTAGCCATAGCGGCAGGCCAACGCGTTGTAGAAGTTCTTCCCCTTGGCTCCCATGCCGCCGATGTAGAGCGCGGCGCCACCGCGGCCCAGGTCGCGAATGGGGGCCACCTCGTCGAGCTCGCCGATGGCGAGGATGCCGCCGGCTGCGATCTGCAGTGTGTCGAGGGATGGATCCCGCTTGGCCGCACCTGCGGTCAGCGAAGGCCCGAAGACGTCCTTGACCTTCTCGGGGACGAAGAAGATGGGCAGCCAGCCGTCCGCCACCTCCGCCGTCATGGCGACGTTCTTCTCACCCAGGGCGGCGATCCAGATCGGGATGCGCGACCGGACGGGATGGTTGATGATCTTGAGCGCCTTGCCGAGGCCCGTGCCCTCGCCGGCCGGCAGGGGGATGTGGTACGCCGCGCCGTCGTGGGTCAGCGGCGCCTCACGCGCCCACACGTCGCGGCAGATCTCGATGATCTCCCGGGTGCGAGTCAGCGGACGGTCGTACGGCACACCGTGGAAACCCTCGATCACCTGGGGGCCCGAGGCGCCGAGACCGAGGTGGCAGCGACCGCCCGAGACAGCATCGATGCCGGCCGCCGTCATGGCGATCAGCGTCGGCGTCCGGCTGTAGATCGGCAGGATGGCCGAGCCGATCTCGACCCGCTCGGTCTTGGCGGCCAGGTACCCCATGAAGCTGGGGGCGTCAAAGCTGTAGGCCTCCGCCACCCAGACCACGTCCAGGCCGACCTTCTCGAGCTCGGCGGCCTGGCGAGCCGATTCGGCGAACCCACCGGCGTAATTCAACGTCATGGACAGCTTCACGCGGTCCTCCCTTTCCTCTGTCTGGCACCCATCCTGCCCCGGCAAAAGAGTGTACTCACCTGCCCTGATGGGTGACCCTGAGCCGAGACGCCGCAATCCGAGCCGTCTTGTGCCCCCGGTCGCGTGCACGGCGCCCCCACCGACGACGCCGCCTCGTCCCCGCCGGCCGCGGGCCGGACCGCCCGTTGGTTGCGACGGCCGCGCCTGTGCCAACATGCCGCCATGGTTGCCAACGGCCCGATGTTGCGTCTCCTGCCGCGCCTCAGCGAAGACGTCGAGTTCTTCTGGACCTCCGGTGAGGACGGCGTGCTGCGGCTGCTGCGCTGCAACGCCTGCGGGTTCTACATCCATCCTCCGGGTCCGGTGTGCCCGCGCTGCCTGTCTCGCGACGTGGCGCCACAGGAGGTCAGCGGGCGAGGCCACGTGGAGACGTTCACCGTCAACTATCAGCAGTGGATCCCCGGCAGCGACCCGTACATCATCGCCTGGGTGTCGATCGACGAGCAGCCCGACCTGCGCCTGACCACGAACCTGGTTGACGTCGAGCCCGACGACGTGCGCATCGGCATGCCGGTGCGCGTGCTCTTCGAGCACGTCGAAGACGTGTGGTTGCCACTCTTCACGCCCGTGGAGGAGGCATCGTGAGCCCGCGACCGACCGAAGAGCCGCTGGAGCGGCGGGCCATCATCTCGGGCATCGGGCAGTCGGACGTGGGGCGCCGACTGGGGCGCTCTGACCTCGACCTGACCGTGGAGGCGTCCCTGGCTGCCATCGCCGACGCCGGCCTGACCCGCGACGACATCGACGGGATCTCGACGTACCCCGGCATGGGGGCGGGGACGCCGGGGTTCGGCGGCCCGACGACGCCGGAAGTCCAGGACGCGATGGGCCTCTCGCTCAATTGGCACGACGGCGGGGGTGAGGGCGCCGGCCAGATGCGCGCCGTCATTGCGGCTTCGCTGGCCGTGGCGGCCGGCCTCGCCCGGCACGTGCTCGTCTATCGCACCGTCACCGAGGGCTCCGCCCAGGGCACGGGTGGGCGCCAACCGATGGGCGGCTCGGGAGGCGGAGGCTCGGTTCCCCGCTTCGGCAGCTTCATGCAGTGGTCACTCCCCTATGGCGCCGTCTCGGCCGCCAACTGGATCGCCATGGTGGGCCAGCGCCGCATGCACGAGTTCGGCCTGACGCGCGAGCAGCTCGGTCAGATCGCCATCACGGCGCGCCGCAACGCCGCCCTCAATCCCAAGGCCGTGTACACGGACCCCATGTCGATGGAGGACTACCTGGCGGCGCGCATCATCACCACGCCGCTGTGCCTCTTCGACTGCGACGCGCCCTGCGACGGCTCCACCGCGGTCATCGTGTCCCACCGCGATGTCGCCGGTGATCTCGGCCATCCCGCCGTGCAGATCAACGCGGTCGGGACCGCATTGCGCGGCCGTCCGAGCTGGGACCAGTTCGACGACATGACCACGATGGCGGCGCGTGATGCGGCAGCCTCAATGTGGGAACGCACGGACCTCAAGCCGTCCGACGTGGATACCGCGCAGCTCTACGACGGATTCAGCGTGCTCACCATCGTCTGGCTCGAGGCCCTCGGGTTCTGCGGCCGGGGCGAGAGCGGGCCCTTCATTGAGGGGGGCGCCAATATCGCCCGCGACGGGCTGCTGCCCCTCAACACGTCAGGGGGCCAGCTCTCAGGAGGGCGCCTCCACGGCTTCTCGCTCATCCATGAGGCCTGTGTCCAGCTGCGGGGGGAGGGCGGCGAGCGCCAGGTGGTGCGCCCCGGCGGACGCAATCCCGAAGTGGCGGCCGTCGCCAACGGTGGTGGGCCAATTGCCGGCACCATGCTGCTCACCCGGGGCGTTCACTGATACCCCTTCCCGGGTGGCCCGCCTCCCGGAAGCACGCAACCCCCGCGTCCCGCCCCAGACAACTCCGCCCGAACGGCCTCTCGTCCGCAACCTTCTGACCTGGGCCTCCTGAGCAAAATCTCACCCTCGACAAGAGGATTACCTTGAGATTCAGCGCCCTCATCCTCACTCTCAAGTGGAGGTTGAGAGTCCGCTTCGTTGCGGCCCCCGAGAGGGGCTCCCCCTCCTCCGTCACCCGTCACGGCCGGCCGTTCAGCCGCCCAAGTCGAGATGCTGGTACAGGAACGGGCCCAGGGGGTCGTGCCACCACTCTCCACCGGGTGACAGGTCGGTGGTGTGGCCCTCTCCAGCCTGGCTCACGTAGTCACAGGTGTCGCCCGCCTGGTGGAAGTCGGTACAGGTCTCGTAGGCGTAGGTCCCGGCCGCGCTGGCGGCGTCGGTCTCGTAGTGGAACATGAGGATCGGCGCCTCGTGACCCGTGAGCTGAAGGAGCCCCGCCTCGAGGCCCGGGGTGAGGTACGCCCCGGTGGACACAGCGGCTTCCACCGAGGCTGCGTCACCGGCGTACGGACTGGTCGCAGGATGCGTATCGGGCACCGCGGCAAGACCCAGGGCGATGGCGCCCCCCGCCGAATCGCCCACTGCGGCGATCCGCGTGGTGTCGATGCCGTACGTCGTGGCATGCGCCCGCAACCAGCGCACGGACTCCTGGGCGTCGGCAATGGCGTCGGCGGCCGCAGTGAGTTGGTCCTGCTCCGTGTGCGGTCCGTTCAAGTTGGGGTCGAGGCGATAGTCGATGGCGATGACGGCGTAGCCGCGAGCCATCCAGTCTTCGGCCAAGCCTGCGTCGTCGCTGCGGCTCCCACCGACGAAGGCG
Organism: uncultured Acidimicrobiaceae bacterium; assembly: GCA_963753115.1. Taxonomy (GTDB): domain Bacteria; phylum Actinomycetota; class Acidimicrobiia; order Acidimicrobiales; family RAAP-2; genus Bog-473. The sequence continues at coordinate 97,844 of CAVWBB010000021.1, read as the reverse complement.
CCGCCGTGGATGAGCACGATGGCCGGATGGGGCACCGGTGCCGAGGCGGGCGGCACGTACAGGTCGAGGAGGAGGGCGTCAGTCGCGCCGGTGACGTCGACCGCGCTGCCGTACTGGATTCCGTCGACGATGGCGCCGGACCCGAGCGGGTACTGCTGGGTCACGTAGAGTCCGGACGACGGCGCAGTGGGCGCCTCGCGTAGGACGAGCGTCTCGTAGAGGTAGCCATCCGCACACTGCGCCTCGCCTGCCGCCTGGTCCACCCAGCCCGGCGCGGTCAACTCGGGATCGTGCTGCCACTGGGCCCAGATCGCATCTGTCGCCGAGACGTTGCGGCTCAGCGGATCCGAGATGGTCGTATCGAGGGGCGCGCGCCCGACCAGCTCGTGCACCTCGTCTGTGCCCTCGGAATAGGGCGCAATGGGCGAAGGAGAGGGAAGGACCGTCCCGCTCGCGCACATGGCCTGCGAATGGGCACGGGCCGCGGTGGTGAGCGCGCTCGTGACGGGAACGGTGGCCACGTGCGCGCTCGCCCGAGCCTGGTTCACGGCGTTCGTGACCTGCGGCTCGCACGCCGCCAGCAAGAAGCACCCCGCGCCGGCTGCCAGGGCGACGCGCCACCTCCGGTTCCCCATTGCACCCCTCCCGTTCCGGCGCCGGCACTGGCCCGGACGCCCCGAAGTTCGTCTTCCTACCACGCTCCCGTCCGCAGCCCCCAGCTCAGGCGCACGGGCCAACGGCTGACGTCGCGTGCCTCTCGACCGACGGTTCAGGTCCCGCCGGCGCTCTCGGGCGTCGTCCCCGCCAGGTGGTGCGCCGCCCGTGCCGCCAGGGCCACCAGTGTCAGCGTGGGCCCGTAGCCGCTGGACGTCACGAAGACCGAGGAGTCGGCGACCACCACGTTGTCGAGCGCATGGACCCTCCCCCAGCGGTCCACCACCGAGGTGCCCGGATTGTCCCCCATGCGCACCGTCCCCATGACGTGCCGGCTCTCGGGGATCGGCGTGGCACCCACCCCGTGGTAGGAGACGCCGGGCGAGGACGTGTGGATGACCCACTCGGCGCCCATCTCCTCCAGCACGGACTGAAGGATCTTGCCGTGGTACTTCGACGCCGCCAGCTCGTGGTGTCCCGGCTGATAGGTCACGCGGGCGACGGGAAAGCCGCGGGCGTCACGGATGGAGGGGCTCAGGTCGACCGCGTTGCTGGCATAGGCCAGGTCCTCACCCTGCATGATGAAGGCCCACATGCGCTCACGCAGGTTCGACTCCTGCATGGCCCGGGCGTGATGGCGGCCCCAGGGCGAGTGACGAGCCTCCATGATCGGGAGACCGCCCCCGCTGTGCTCGACCAGGCCGCCGCGGAACCACGGGAGGCCCGCCCCGACGGCCGCCTCCCGGCTGCGGTCGTCCTGGACCATGGCGTCGTCGTGCACGTGGGTTACCGCACGCCCCTTGTGCGGGTGCAGGCGCATGGTCGGGAAGTGCCCCACCACAATCGTCTGGAAGTGCACCATCAGGTACTTGCCGAGCGCAGGATGCTCCAACCCGGACAACAAGAGCAGGCGCGGCGTCTCGATGGCACCCCCGGCCACAATGACGAGCTCTGCCTCCCTGGTGTGCGCGACGCCGTCCCGGTCGATGAACTCGACACCTGTCGCCCGCCGGCCCTGGGTGATGATCCTGCTCACGTAGGTCTCGGACATCAGTTCCGCCCGTCCCGTGGCCATGGCCTTGGTCAGCAGCGCCACCGGGTCGCCCTTGGCGTGGATGGGACAACCGAAGAACGCGCAGAAGCCGCAGTTGTTGCAGGCCGGACGGCCGTCGTAGGCGATGCTGTTCGCGGCCGTCGGTGCCTCGTACGGGTGCAACCCGACCTTCTCGGCCGCCGCCGAGGACAGCACTGCGCCGTACATCGGCGCCCCCGGGGGCATCGGGTAGGGCCCGGAGCGCCAGGCGGCGAAGGGATTCGCACCCTCGCGGCCAGCGACCCCGATGGCCCGCTCGACCTCGGCGTAGTACGGCTCGAGCTCCGCGTAGTCGAGTGGCCAGTCGTCGACCACTGCGCCCTCTTGGGGACCATAGGTGGAGAAGATCCCGAAGTCCTCCTCCCGGAAGCGTGGCACCTTGCCGTCGGCGTGGGTGCCACCACCACCGACCGTCGTCGGGATTGAGTTCACCTCACCGACGTGCGTGTGCTCCCCCTCGTCCGCCGAGCGGCGGAAGGCCCTGGGCTCGACGAGCGGGTCAGGACCGAGGAAGTACCGCGATACGAACTTGATCTCGTCGTTGGAGTAGTCACCCGCCGGCTTGGTCATGTCGTCGGGATCGAGCAGGTGGTTGCGGCCCTTCTCCATGATGACGACGGACCAGCCGGCCCGCGTCAGCACTTCGGCCGCGGTGGCGCCCCCGGGGCCGGAGCCGATGATGATGGCGCTGCGCGTCATGGCTGCGACACCTCGGCGTCGCTGTAGCCGCGCGGCTGCACGTCGCCCTCGTAGTCGATGTACGACCAGCCGACGGCGTTCCGGTTGCCCCCGTACTCGGGCGCGCCGTACATCCCCTCACAGCAGTGCTCCCACAGGAGCTCGCAGAACTCCTCGTTGTCGCGCAGCCGGCGCCGCTGCTCGCGGCCGTCCACCTCGGTGAAGTCGTCGCCGAGCGCGGCCAGCCCATCCCGGTAGCGCTCCTGAAGTCCGATCACCGGTCCGTTGAACTCGCGCTCGGGCAGGCCCTGCGAGCCCTCGATCCGCATGCGCCAGGCGAGCTCGTCGAGCGGGGCCAGCGCGTGGAAGGTGGCGAACCCATCCACTCCCCCGTGGCGCCCCGAACTCGGTCCGCCCGCCCAGATGCGGGGCGGGTCGAACGAGAAGGCCCCCAAGAAACCATCGATGTACTCCGCCACGCCGGCCTCCTCGGCGCCCGGTGTGCCCTCACCGGAGGGCAGCATCTGGGCACAGGCGGCCCGCAGCGTGGCGTACTCCTGTTCGCTCAGCCAGACGGGCATCGGGCAAACGTAGCGTGACGGCGACCCGTTTGCTGACGCTGCTGTCAGGTTAGGATCGGGGGCCCTCGACGAGCACGGTCACGACGACATCACCATCGGCCCGCGTGACGCCGTGCGAGTCGCCGGCACCTCAGAGGCGCCTCAGAGGCACCTCAGGGGTCAGATCACTTCAGGGTCAGTGGGATTCTCCGCCTCCGACCCGGTCCCAGGCTCGGGTTCCGCCGCCGCTTCGGCGACGTGGTGCGGCACCGCGCCGACCCGATGCGCGAACCACAGGAGGGCGCGCTCGCTCTCGTCGAGGACCTCACAGACCAGGTTGCCCGTCTCGCTCGCCCCGAGGTCGACCAGGCGGCACCAGTTCACCAACACCCGGAACCCGGGCCCGCGGTAGTGCCGTCCCGCCGCGCAGAGCGGCGCGGCCGGCATGCGGAGGGCCCAGGCCACGAGGCCGCCGACGATCTCGGGAAAGGCAGCCCGGTGCCGCAGGATCTCCTCGTACTGTCCGGTCACGACGTCGGCCATGTTCTCCAGCGCGGCCGAGCCTGGGTCGAAGTAGTGCGAGTGCGCCGTGACCGGGGTGTGCTCGGGCGCGTTGGTGCTCATCCGCGTGCCACCGAAACGCGGCGAGGCCGGCGCGGCGCCGAAGACACCGAGTTCGGCGATGGCGTCACCTGGCGCTTGTTCGGAGAAGAAATGTGCCTGCTGCAGGTGGAGCTGGCGAAGCCCGTCCACCGTCATGCCAGGGCTGCCCGCCACGACGACGTCGGTGACGTGCAGCCCGGCGTCGGCCAACGCTGCCCCGGTGACGATCGACCCGAAGCTGTGCGCCACGACGGTCAGCGATTGCTCGGGTTCCAGGGCCAGTGAGGCGACGAACTCGGTCAGGTCGTGGGCGGCCGTTGCCAGGTCCTCGTTGCACTCGATCGACCCCGCTGCCGCGGCCAGGATGTCAGCCGGGTTGTCGTAGCCCTTCCACAAGACGACGGCCGTCGACGCGGCGGCTTGGTACAGGTTCTGGGCCTCGGGGATCCAGTCCTGGCAGAGATTCGTCCCGTCCCCGACTCCGGGCACGAGCACGGCGACATGTTCCGCCGTCTCGAGCTCGCCGAACAGGACGGCATAGTGCTGCAGTTGTGGTCGGTAGACCAGGATCTCACCGCCAGAGGACAGCAGCGTCTGCAGCAGCGTGATCCGTTCCTCGTCACCGTCCTCGGTCGCGCCGGCAAGGTCCATTTCGGCCGCGGCAAGGTTGCTCGCGGCCCGCCGGGACAGCTGCTCCTTTCCGCGCATGGAACAGATTACGCCGTACCCGGTCCGTTCTTGGGCATCTCACTAGCCTTGATGGCCATGGGTGAGGCGCTCGCCATCCTGGCGGCCGTGCTGTTCGCACTCGGCACGGTCCTGCAGCAAAAGGGCACGCTCTCCACCGCAGCTGCGGCAGACGATCCACGATTTCTCGTGCAGATTTTGCACCGGCCCGTGTGGGTCGCGGGCACCGCGCTCCAATCGGCGGGTTGGGTGGTGCAGGCGGCGGCACTCGACCGCGGCTCGCTCGTCGTCGTGCAATCGCTCACCGCGCTCAGCCTCGTGCTCGCGCTGCCGCTCGGCGCGCTGCTGACGGACCAGCGCATCGGGCGCCGCGAGCTGATCGGGGCCACGCTCACCCTCGTCGGCATCGTCTTCTTCCTCTCGGCCGGTCAGCCCCAGGGCGGCACGTCCCATCCAAGCGCCGCCACCTGGTGGTGGGCCTGCCTGCTCACGGGCGCTCTCGTGTGTGTCTTGTTCATGGTCGGCCGACGCTTCTCGGGAGCTGCCAAGGCGCTGACGTTCGGCGCAGCGGCCGGCCTCGGCTACGGCTTGCAGGCGGCGGTGACGAAGACGTTCGTCACGCAGATCGGCGGCGGTGTGCTCGCGCTCCTCACCAGTTGGTCGATCTACGTGCTGATCCTGTCTGCCGTGAGCGGGTTCGTCCTTCAGCAATCAGCCCTCAAGACAGGCGTGCTGGCGCCCGCCATGGCGTCGAGCAATTCCGTGACGCTGTTCTCGAGCGTGCTTCTCGGCATGGTGGTCTACGGCGAGACGCTGTCCGGGAAGCGGCAGCGGCCACGCGGGGTCGACCTTCGTCGGCCTCGTCGTGGCCGCGGTGGGGATCGCCTTTCTCGCCGGCTCGGAGGCTCCGGCCACGACGTCCACTGGTCCCTCCCCGGCGACCTAGCTGCGGCTGTGCTCAGCGCGGCAGGCCCAGGATCCTCCCGGCGATGATGTCGCGCTGCACCTGCGACGTCCCGCCGGCGATGCTCGCCGCCTTGCTCCACAGCCATTGACGCGCCCACGGGCCGGCTTCCGCCGACGCCGGGTCGCGTCCGGTGACGAGCAAGCCTGCCTCGGAGAGCGCCTGCGTCATGGTCGTCCAGGAGAGCTTGATCCAGCTCGACTCGGGGCCGGGCTCCTCGCCACGCCCGAGTCGTGTCAGTGTGCGCAGGTTGTGCAGACGCAGCACGGCGAGATCGATGGAGGCCTGCGCCAGCGCGTCGGCGACGAGCGGGTCGTCCAGCGAACCGTTGGCGAGCGCCTCCTCGTAGAGCCGGGCCAGGTAGCCCTCGTGGACCACCTGCTCCTTGAAAGGGAAGTTCGTGCCCCGCTCGTGCGCCAGCGTGGAGCCGGCCACGGTCCACCCCTGCCCCTCGATGCCCACCACGTGCTCCGCCGGCACGAAGACGTCCGTCAGGAAGACCTCGTTGAATTCTGAGTCGCCCGTCATCTGCACCAGCGGGCGCACGTCGACGCCGGGATCGGACATGTCCACGATGAGTGCCGTGATCCCCTGCTGGGGACGCGGCGCCTCGGCGTCGGTGCGCGCCAGGCACAGACCCCATGAGGCGAACTGGGCGTACGACGTCCAGACCTTGCGGCCGGTGACTTCGAAGCCCCCGTCGACCGGTGTGGCCCGCGTGGAGAGCGAGGCCAGGTCGCTCCCGGCGTCGGGCTCACTGAAGAGCTGGCACCAGATCTCCTCGGCCGAGAGAATCGCCGGCAGGTAGCGCAGGCGCTGGTCCTCGGTGCCGTGGGCCAGCAACGTCGGGCCCACCAGGTTGATGCCCACCCGGTTCACCGGCTGGGGGGCCAGGGCGCGGGCGTACTCACTCTGGTACAGCGCGACCTGTACCGGCGTGGCGCTGCGCCCGCCGTAGGCGCTGGGCCAGTGGACACCCACCCAGCGATCGGCCGCCAGGGTGGCCTGCCAGTCGCGACCCCAGGCCACCTCGTCGGCCAGATCGGCGAACGCCGGAGGGCGGCGGAGGTGTGCGGCCAGCCACTCCCGGAACGACGCGGCGAACTCCTCGTCCTCTTTCTTCAGCGCGAGATCCACGCCGGCTCCCTCCAGCACCCTGACATCGGCGTCACGTTATCGGGGCCCGGGTATGGTGCCCTGCCGTGACGGCCCGCCTCCGACCGACCTGGGTTCCCGAACTCGCCCGCCGCTACCGGCGGTCGGGCGGGCCCTGGGACGTGCCGACGCTCGACACCCTGCTCTCGGCGAACGGAGGGGAGGTGGTCGACGGCACCGCCCGCCTGTCAGCGGACGCAGCGGATGCGCTGGTGGCGACGGTGGCCGGCGGATTGCGGGAGCGGGGCGTCAGGCGGGGCGACGCCGTGGCGTGGCAGGTGCCCAACAGCCTGGCCGCCGCCGTCCTGACCCGGGCCTGTTGGCGACTCGGCGCCGTGGCCGCGCCCGTCCTGCACTCGTTCGGTGCAGCGGACGTCGAGGCCGCCCTCAGCCAGATCGATCCGGCGCTCGTCGTCGAGCTCGCGCCAGCGATGCTGTCCGACCCGGTCGCGCTGGCCGACGCCATCGGCGGTGCCCCGATACGTGCCGGGACGTCGCCCAGCCGGCCTTCCGACGTGGCACTGGTCCTGTTCACGTCCGGCTCGACCGGCATCCCCAAGGCCGTCCTGCACACGCAGCGCGGGCTGAGCTGGAAAGCGTCCCTGATGGCGCGGGTGCACGGGCTCGGCCCGACCGACGCCGTGCTCATGCCCGCGCCGATGGCCCACATCTCGGGTTTGCTCAACGGGGTGCTGGTGCCCGGGGCCGCCGGTCTGCGCTCTGTCCTGGTCCGGCGCTTCGACCCCGAGCAGGCGCTGGCCTTGGTGCCCAAAGAGCGCATCTCGTTCCTCGCCGGTCCACCCACCTTCTTCATCGCCATGGCCCGCGCCCTGGCGGACGGTCCCGGCGTGGACGTGTCGTCGGTGCGGCTGGTGTCCAGCGGTGGTGCGTCGGTGACGCCGGCCTTCGTGGAGGACACGGCGCGCACCTTCGACTGCAGGGTCAAGCGGACGTACGGATCGACCGAGGCGCCGACGGTGACCACGAGCACCGACGACGATCCATTCGAGAAGGCCCGCGACACGGACGGGCGCGCGGTCGGCGCGGTCGAGTTGCGCGTGTCAGACCCCGAGACCGGCACCCGCTGCGGCACCGGTGCACCGGGCGAGCTGTGGGTGCGCGGCCCCGAGATGTTCGCCGGCTACGCCGACGCCGCCCAGACCGGCACTGTCATCGCTCGTGGCGGCTGGTTCCGCACGGGGGACCTGGCCACCGTCGACAGCGAAGGGTGGGTGCGCATCGTCGGGCGGCTCAAGGACGTCATCATCCGCGGTGGCGAGAACATCTCTGCCTCGGAGGTCGAGGCCGCGCTGGAGGCCCACCCGGACGTCCGACACGCCGTGGCGGTCGGCTATCCCGACCCGCTCATGGGCGAGCGGGTCGCCGCGTTCGTCGAATCCGCCGCTCCGTTCGATCTCGAGGCCTGCCGCCGTTGGTTCGCCGGCCGCGGCATGGCCGTCTTCAAGACGCCCGAGAAGGTCGAGCGCCTCGAGCATCTTCCGCTGCTGGGCTCGGGCAAGCCCGACCGGGCTGCGCTGCAGCGCCGCGCCGCCGGCAGCTGAACCCTGGCCGCCGCTCTCTCTGACGAACCGAGCGTTCCGGCAGGTCAACGGAGTGTCGGCGACCCTGCGCTCAGCTCTACGCAAACTTGTTTACAGTTTTGAAGAAGATGCCCGCCTCCCCTGCTCCCCGCCTGGGCGGCGGGGACTCCAGCGAGCCCGTATTCCACGGCGTGGCAGAGGTCCCGCATTAGCTTTTGGCCCGTGCCTCGCCGCAACCTCGTCCCGTTCCTGCTGCTCGCGCTCCTTGGCGTCGGCACGGTGGTCTTCGCCGTCCTCGGCGCGTCGTCGGCACCGAGCGGCGCCACGCTCACGGTGCAGAACGGTTCCGACCTGACCTTCTCGAACTCCTTCACCTTGGATCTGGTCAACACGCTTTCCTCCGGCGGGTCGAACGGGACGATCAGCCAGGTGCGCCAGATCGACTACAAGGCGCCCGACCGCATGAGCGTCTACCAAGAGGTCGGATCGAGCTCGAAGCTCATCGCCGTCCTCACCCCATCCGCCGTCGCCTGCAGCCTCAGCACCTACCGGGCTGTCGTCGGGGGCACCACGCCGTGGACACCCAGCGGCAAAGCCTTCGTGCGCACGGAGAGCCTGGCCGATTACGACGCCCGGGTGCCTCACGCCACGGCCACCACCTGCGAGCCGCAGCCGGCCGGGGTGCTCGGCTCGGTCCACGAGAGTGCCGCCGTGCGGGCGGGCTATCTCGTTGGCGTGCGGCTCACCGTCGTGGTTCCGCCGCAGAAGCTGGCGAGCGGGCAGCAGGCGGCCAGCGGTGTCGAGAACCAGGCGCTGGTCCTCCGCGACATCAACGGCACCCGCGTCAGCGCACTGGGCAAGTAGCGGCGTCGACACCCGGGTTCGACGACGCGGGTCCGGTCCCCGGCGCGGACCCGCATCGTGCCGATCCGTGCCCTCCTCAGGCGAGGGTCTCGCCGGCCTCCAGGCGGGCGCGCAGCAAGGTCGCGATGCGATCGCGGTGCGCCGCAGCGTCCCCGTAGCTGACCTGGTCGAGCTGGGCTCGCTTCAGGTAGAGGTGCATGTCGTGCTCCCAGGTGAACCCGATGCCCCCGTGCACCTGCAGGCCGGCCGCCATGACGCGGCGCGAGGCATCGGAGCACCAGGCCTTGGCCATGCTGGCTGCGAGCGGCCGTTCCGGATCGCCGGCCGCCGCGCACCACGCGGCGTAGTACGCGGTGGACCGCATTCCTTCCACGTCGACGAGCGCGTCGGCCAGCATGTGTTTGACGGCCTGGAACGAGCCGATGGGCTTGCCGAACTGCACCCGGTCCTTGGCGTACTGCACGGTCAAGGCGAGCACGTGGTCGGCCGCACCGAGCATCTCGGCACTGGCCAGCGTGGCGGCCCGATCGATCAGGAGGTCGGCCGCCGCCTCGTCGCCGAGGAACCGGGCCGGCGTGCCGTCGAAGGCGAGGACCCCGAGCTCGCGCGTGCGGTCCATGGCCGAGAGCGGCTCCGGCCGCCCCTCCGTCCGCAGATCGACCCCGTAGACGCCGCCGTCGGCCAGGACCACGGCGACGTCGGCCGAGGGCGCGTAGGCCACCGGGGACGTCTTCCCGGTCAGGCGCACCTGGCCCTGCGTCCCCGACACCGTGAGACTTCGGGGCCCTGGCGCCGCGGCGACACACCCCACGGCGTCTCCCTGGCCCAGCGCCTCGCGCCACTCCTTCGTGCCGGCGTCGGCTCGCGCCTCGTCCCCGCACAGCGCACCGAGGGCCACGATGCTGGAGAGGAACGGCGCGGCCACCAGCCGCCGCCCGATCTCCTCGCACAGCACGGCCAGCTCGACCATGCCCATGCCCAGGCCGCCCTCGTCCTCGGGCAGCTCGATCGCCAGCCACCCCTGCTCCGCCATGGCCGACCACACGGCGTTGTCGTAGCCCCGCGGCGCATCCGCCGCGGTCTCCCCGGATGCCGCCCCGGCCCCTGGGAGTGTCCCGACGATCGCCCCGGTCCCGACACGGGCACGGAGGGCGTCGGACCCGGCCATCCCGTCGAGGAGCGAGGCCGCCGCCTCGCGCAAAGCTTGCTGGTCGCTCGAGAGGTCGAAGTCCACGGCGGCGCAGTCTACGGCGATGGCTGACACGGGTGTCACCTCGTCCGGCGGCTGTGCCATGCTGCGGCGGATGGATCTGCACGCCACGGCTGAGCAGGAGACCCTGCGGGCCTCCTTCCGGACCTGGCTCATGGAGCACCTCCCCTGGCCCTACGGCGTCGGGTTGCCGCCCCGCTTCGACGACCTGGCCGAGACGGTCGCCTTCGGGCGCCGGTGGCAGGCCGAGCTGGCGGCCGACGGGTGGGTGGGCCTGACCTGGCCTCAGGAGTACGGCGGCCGCGGACTCGGCGCGCTCGAGAACTACGTCGTGATCGAGGAGTTGGCCCGGGCCCGGGCACCCGAGCTGGTGGGCCGGATCGGCATCAACCTGGTGGGGCCCACGCTGCTGGGCCATGGGACGCCCGAGCAGAAGGAGCGCTTCCTTCCCCGCATCCTCTCTGCCTCCGAATTGTGGTGCCAGCTCTTCAGCGAGCCCGACGCCGGGAGCGACCTGGCCTCGCTCACCACCCGTGCCGTGCCGGTCGAGGGCGGCTACCGGGTCACCGGCCGCAAGGTCTGGACCTCGTACGCCCAGTTCGCCGACTGGGGCCTCTGCCTGACCCGGAGCGACCCCACCGCGCCGAAGCGCCAGCAGGGCATTACGGCGCTCATCGTCGACATGCACGCCGAGGGCGTGGTCGTCCACCCGCTGGTGCAGTCGACCGGGGAGGCGGAGTTCAACGAAGTCGAGCTCGACGACGTCTTCGTGCCGGACGACCGGCGTGTCGGCGCCGAGGGCGGTGGCTGGGGCGTCGCCGGCTCCACGCTGGCCCACGAGCGGGGCATCAACCCGCGCCAGCTGGTCATCCACACGCAGCTCATCGAGGAGCTGCTCCGCCTGGCCGAGGCCAACGGGAGCTTCGACGATTGGCGCCTCCGCCAGTCGCTGGCCCAGGCGGCGACCGAGGTGCGCCTCTTCCAGCTGCACAACTGGCGCTCGCTCACCCGGCTCTCCAAGGGCGAGGCTCCCGGACCCGAGGGCAGCGCCCTGAAGCTGTACTGGAGCGAAATGTCCAAGCGCCTGCACCAGACCGCGCTCGACGTGCTCGGGGCGGCCTCTCCCTTGTGGGAGGGCGCGGAGGGGAACCCAGCCGACGGCGCCTGGCAGCGCTCGTGGCTGTACTACCAGGCGTCGTCCATCTTCGCCGGGACCAACGAGATCCAGCGCACGCTGGTCGGCGAGCGAGTCCTGGGGCTCCCCCGGGGCTGAGCGCCCCCGGCGTGGCCGGGCAGCGCGACAGGATGGGCGAGGCAGGGAGGATGGAAGACATGGCAGAAGACTTCGAGACGATCCGCTACGAGACCGATGGTGCCGTCGCCACCATCACCATGAACCGGCCGGACATGGCCAACGCCCAGAACTCGATGCTCATCGACGAGCTCGACGCGGCCTTCGACATCGCCGACGCCGACGACGCCGTACGGGTCGTGATCCTCGCCGGCGCCGGCAAGCACTTCTCCTCGGGCCACGACCTGAAGGCGCTGGTGGCCGGCGACGACACCGACCCCTGGGTGGCGCTGCGGGAGACCCCAGAGGGCAAGTTCCAGCATGAGAAGACGATGTACTACGACCGCTGCCTGCGCATCCACGACTTCCGCAAGCCGACCATTGCCGCCGTGCAGGGCAGCTGCGTGGCCGCCGGGCTCATGCTGGCCGCCATGTGCGACCTCATCGTCGCCGCCGACGACGCGGTCTTCTCCAACCCGGTCCTCCGACTCACCGGGGCCGGGGTCGAGCTGCTGGTGGAGCCCTGGGAGCTCGGGATCCGGAAGGCCAAGGAGTTCCTCCTGACCGGCGACACCATCGACGCGCAAGAGGCCTGGCGACTGGGCCTCGTCAACCGCGTGGTCCCCCGGGCCGAACTCGAGCAGCGGGCACGGGAGCTGGCCGACCGGGTCGCCCTCGTCCCGCCGGTCACCGCGCAGACGGTCAAGGACACCATCAACCAGACCGGCACGCTGATGGGCAAGCGTGACGCCCTCAAGTACCACTTCATGGCCCACCACTGGGTGCACAACTCTGCCACCGCCCTCAACGCGCTGGCGGCCCGCAAGGAGAAGGGCTCCATGCGCGACGTCATGGCCGAGCGCGAGCAGGGCCACCCGGAAACGAAAGCATGAGCGACCCGTTGCCCGACCCGCTGCCTGACCCCTTACCCGGCCCGCTGGCCGGCATCCGCGTCGTCGACGTCGGCACGCGCATCTCGGCACCGTTCTGCGCCGGCCTGCTCGGTGAGCTCGGCGCCGACGTGATCAAGGTCGAGCTGCCGGGCGAGGGCGACTTCATGCGCAACATCGGGCCCTTCGTGCCGGTGGACGACGGACCGGACTACTCGCTCTTCTGGTCCGTCGAGGGCCGGGGCCGGCGCGGGGTCACCTGCGACCTCCGCAAGCCCGAGGGCAAGGAGCTCTTCAAGCGGCTGGTGGCGACGGCCGACGTGCTCTGCGAGAACTTCCGGCCCGGCACCATGGAGCGCTGGGGACTCGGGCCCGCCGACCTGCCCGCCGAGCTCGTCTACGTGCGCATCAGCGTCTTCGGGCAGACCGGCCCGTACGCCCCCCGGCCCGGACTGGACCGGCTCGGCATCGCCTTCGGCGGGCTCCTCCACCTCACGGGCGACCCCGACCGACCGCCCGTGCGTCCCGGCGTCACCGTGTCGGACTACCTCACGGGCACCTTCGCCGCCTTCGCCGCCGTGGCGGCGCTCTACGGGCGGGACAAGGAGGGGCACGGCGGCGACGTGATCGACGCCCCGCTCTACGGCTCCATCCTGCGCATCCTGGAGTGGACACTGGCCGGCTATGACCGCCTGGGCATCGTGCGCCAGCGGGAAGGCAACCGGCTCTCACACTCCGCCCCCCTCGACAACTACCCCACGGCCGACGGCTTCTTCGTCTGCATCGTGGCCGGCTCCGACGCCAACTTCGCTCGTCTCTGCAAGGCCATGGAGCGGCCCGACCTGGCCGCGGACCCGCGCTTCGCCACCCTGGCCGAACGGGCGGCGCGCGGTGACGAGATCAACGGCGTGGTAGCGCAGTGGACCTCTGGCCTCTCCGCCGAGGAGATCACGACGCGCTGCGTGGCGCACGACGTCCCGATCGGCACCGCCTACAGCGCGGCCGACATCTTCGCCGACCCCCACATGGCGGCCCGGGGCGACCTCGTGGCGATCGACGACCCGGTCATCGGGCCCGTGCGCCAGCAGGCCCCGTTCCCCCGGTTGGCCAAGAACCCCGCTCCCGTCCCACGCGGCGCGCCGCTGCTGGGCGAGCACAATCGCGAGGTCTGGTGCGACCTGGTCGGCCTGGGCGAGGACGAACTGGCCGACCTGGTCGACCGCGGGGTCGTCTGAGCCACGATGCGGTCCAGGACGCAGTGACAGAGGCGGCTCAGGCGGGACCGCCCCGCCCAGCTAGCTCTGCGTGCTGTCGACGCGGCCCATGTAGTTGGCGCCGCCGAAGGTGAAGATGCCGCCGTCGGCCGCCGCCATCCAGTACCCGTTCGTGGGATTGTCGGCGGCCATGCCCACGACCGGGGCCGCCAGGCTCAGGCTGCCGGTGCTGCCCTCGAAGGGCGCCTGGCCGTAGCTGAAGATCCCGCCGTCCGAGGCCACGAAGCGGTAGCCCTGACCGTTCGGCGATGCCTCCATGCCGACGATCGGCCGGTTCAACCGGATGCTGCCGGTGCTGCCGAAGAACGGTGCGTCGTAGCTGAAGATCCCGCCGTCGGAGGCCACCTCCCAGTAGCCGCCGGTCGCCGGGTCGGCCGCCATGCCGACGATCGGCCGGTTGAGCGGTCTGCCGCCCATGGAGCCGAAGAAGGACGCGTTGCCGTAGCTGAAGATGCCGCCGTCGGAGGCCACCATCCAGTAGCCGCGGCCATTCGGCGTCGAGGCGATGCCGACGATCGGCCGGTTGAGTCGGAGTGAACCCGTCGACCCGAGAAATGACGCGTTGCCGAAGCTGAAGATGCCGCCGTCGGAGCCCACCAACCAGTAGCCCTTGCCATCGGGTGTGGAGGCCATGCCCACGATGGGAGCGTTGAGGGGGCCGCTGAGCGAGCCGAGGTTCGGGGCCGAGCCGAACGCGGCCACCGTGCCGTTGGCCTCGACCTCCCAGTAGCCGGTCCCGTTGGGAGTCGGCGTGATGGCCACGGTGCGCGAGCCCGACTGCACCGCGTTGGCCAGCTGGCCCCAGTTGACGGTGATGTCGCTCGGTGGCGCGCACGAGCTGACGAAGATCGCGGCGATGGAACCGGCCGCGAAGCCGCTGGGCGAGAAGGCTCCGCCCATGGAGAGGATGGGCGGGCCGAACGGGCAGTTGGCGAACGGGTGCAGGATGATGTCGCGGTGGCCCCAGCACCCGCTCTGGTTCGACAGGCTGCACGCCGAGTTGGTGGTCGACGAGCCGCTGTAGCCGTCGTCGTACATCCAGTAGTAGTCGGCTTCGAGCACCGAGGTCAGGCCGCCGGCCCAGATCGCGCCGCCGAAGGCGATGGGCACGCCACCGGTGAGACTCGGGGGGAAGCTCGGGTCGCTGCCGGCATTGGCTCCGCCCTGCGCGTACGCGTCGAGCTGCGCGGTGACGTCGTTGACCGGCGGCAGGCCGCGGTCGACGCGCTCGTCGTTCACGACCGTCAAGATCTGCTGGTCCATCGGCAAGGTCGTGAGCGCGCTCTCCGAGATGTTCATCGGACCGACGCCCTCCTGGGCGCGGGCGTGGTCGATGGCGGTCAGCCAGTCACCGCTGTCGGGCGCGATGTTCGCCGGCGGATTGGAGGGAGGCAGGATCCCGGCCGCCGATGCGGGTGCGCCGCCGAGGCCCGCGGCGATGGAGCTCATGACCAGGGCTCCGATGGGCAGTAGAAGTGTCGCGAGACGACGTCCGGTACGTTGCGGCACGAATTCCTTCCCCCTCTGGACAACTGTTTCCACAGTGGGTATCGGAAGGAATGGCGCGAAATGTATGGGTCTTTTTGCCGACCGGCACAACATTTGTGCAGGCCCAGGGCCTGCGGGACGTGCCCTGCACGGGGGCGGCGGTGTGATGTCGGCCGCCGGGTCGTTGCGCCGATATGGCACCTGACGTGGGCAGACGCGGCGAGGCCGCACGCGTGCGACACAACCGCGACGTCGGCGCAACGGCCACTGGAATCACAACAACTCTGACAACGGTCGAACCCATTGCGCCCAACGGTGCGACAACACCGTCGGCGTCTGGGGCCGATCAGCCCACTGCGATGAACCCCTCGAGGGCGCGCCGATCGACCCGCTCGCCGGCAGTCAGAGGGAGCGCGCGCAGCACCAGCACGGCGCACCGCTCGGTCTGCACCAACGTCACCCCCGGGGCAGGCCGAGCACGCGCTCGGCCACGATGTTGCGCTGGATCTCCGAGGTGCCCCCGGCGATGGTGCCGGAGAACGAGCGCAGGTACTGCAGGGCCCAGGCGCCGTCGTAGAAGGAACCGTTGGCGTTCTCCTCGACCCGGTTCGGTGCGAAGTGGGCGAGGTCCCACTCGGTGAAGCGGTTGGGGCCCGGGCCGTCGAGGTCCAGACCCTCCAGGCCCAGCGCCTCCTGGCCCAGCTGGGTGGCGCGCTGCTCGGCCTCGCTGGTGAAGAGCTTCAGGACCAGGTGCTCGGGCGGCATCTCGCCCCGGGTCGCCTTGGCGAAGCCCCGGTAGCCCAGGCAGCGCATGGCCACCGTGTCGGTGGCCAGCCGGCCGATGGCCTCGGCCAGACGGGGGTCGTCACCCAGCGTGCCGCCTCGACCATCGGGACGCCGCGCCACGCGGACCAGGCCCCGCAGCGTCCGCTCCATTTTGGCGACGTTCATGATCCAGAGCATCCCCCGCTCGTGGCGGAGCGAGCCCTGGCTGACCGCCCAGCCGTGGTTGCGCGTGCCGAGCAGGTTCTCCTCGGGCACCTCCACGTCGCTGAAGAAGACCTCGTTGAAGTCCGCATGGTGGGGGTCGGTCAGCTCGGGGAGCGGCCGGCACACGATGCCCGGGGTCTGCATGTCGATGATCAGCACGCTGATGCCGCGGTGCTTGGGGGCGTCGGGGTCGGTGCGCACGTAGCACATGCAGTAGTCGGCCTCGTGGGCCCCCGACGTCCACACCTTCTGCCCGTTGACGACGAAGTGCCCGTCGCGGTGCTCGGCCCGGGTGCGCAACGAAGCCAGGTCGCTGCCGGCGTTGGGCTCGCTCATCCCGAGACACCACGTGATCTCACCCTTGAGCGTCGGGAGGACGAAGCGCTCCTTCTGGTCGTCTGTCCCGTACTCGACGATGGAGGCCGCGCAGATCGAGAGGCCCTGCGGGTTGAGCGAGCGCGGCGCCATCCGCTCGGTGATGACCTCGAAGTAGACCATCTGCTCCTCGGGCGTGGCGTTGCGGCCGCCGAGCTCGGGCGGCCAGCCCGGGACCAGATAGCCCGCCTCGAACATGTCGCGCTGGAACGCGCGGGCCCACGCCGGCAGGTGGGCCGAGGAGCGGCGGGGTTCGTCCGCCATCGCCTCGGGCTGGGGCAGGTGCTCGTCGAGCCAGGTCTCGAATGCGCGGCGGAAGTCGCTCAGCGTGTCGTCAGGGGCCAGGCGCATGGCCAACTATGACACGGGTGTCATTCTGCGAGCGAGTCTCCGTCGTCCTCTTCGTGCGAGATCGCCGAACCCAGTTTGTAGCCCCGTCGCGCCGACGGCAGCGCCTGAATGGCGAGCACGATCCCGAAGGCGGGCTCGGTCAAGAGAATCGATCCGGCGATCTCGTCCCAGGTGGCGCCGACCTCCGCGGCCAGGCGCGCGTGCCGCTGCACGCCACCGGGCTGTCGCGCGATCACGGTGCACACCATGCGGATCAGCTCGTGGGTCTTGCGGTCCGGGGCGCGCAGCGAGTCGATGGAGGCCATCCACGCGTTCTGCGCCTGCAGGACGCCCGGCGCCAACTGATGCAGGAAGCGGTCCGACGGGAAGGGCCAGACATCGTCCTCGACGTTGATGTCGAATTCGTCGTCGGGGTCACTGCCAGGGTTCATCGCGTCGCCATCGTACCGGCGCTCCGCCGGCTCAGGACCCGGGCTCGGGGTCGCGGGGCTGGCCGAGCATCCGCTCCGCAATCACGTTGCGCTGCACCTCGCTGGTGCCCCCGGCAATGGTGAGGCAGCGGGTGGAGAGGAAGCCCTCCTCCCAGCGTTGCGCCTTGCCGTCGAGCACGGCGCCGTCCGCGCCGTAGAGCGCCATTCCCATTTCCTGCACCCGCTGCTCGTGTTCCACGCCGAGCAGCTTGCGCACGCTGCTCCCACTGCCGGGGTCGACGCCAGAGAGCGTCCGCAACGTGGAGCGGTGGCCGAGCAGGGCGATGGATTGGGCCTCGGCGATCAGGTGGCCGAGCCTGTCCTCCAGGCTCGCGGGGCTGGGTTCGCCGCGCTCGCTCCGGCGCGCCACGGTCCGGATGAGGGACTCGACGCCATTGCCGAAGGAGGCGCCCGACGACATGGAGACGCGCTCGTTGGCCAGTGTCGTCCTCCCGATGCGCCAGCCGTCCCCCGGGGCGCCCACGACAGCGTCGTCGGGGACGAACACGTCGTTGAAGAACACCTCGTTGAACATGGCGGCGCCGGTCAGCTCGCGCAGCGGCCGGATGTCGAGGCCCTCCGCGTGCATGTCGACGATGAAGTACGTGATGCCTGCGTGCTTGGCCGCGTCGGGGTCCGAGCGGGCCAGGCAGATGCCGAAGTCGGCCGTCTGGGCCAGCGACGTCCAGACCTTCTGCCCGTTGAGGACCCAGCCGCCGTCGACGCGCTCGGCCCGGGTGCTCAGGTTGGCCAGGTCGGAACCCGCACCGGGCTCGCTGAAGAGTTGGCACCAGTTGAGCTGTCCGTGCAGCGTCGGCCGCACCCAGCGCTCCTGCTGCTCGGTGGTGCCGTGCGCGATGAGGGTGGGCAGCGCCCACGCCCCCACGGCGAGGTGGGGGCGCATGACTCCGGCGGCCGCCAGCTCCTCGTCGATGACGAGCTGCTCGAGTGGCGAGGCACCTCGACCCCAGGGCGCCGGCCAGTGCGGCATGATCAGCCCCGCCTCGGCGACGGCGGCGCGCTGGTCGGCGTCGCTCGCCGCTGCGACCTCGGCCACGACGGCCCGGATCTCGTCGCGCAGCGAGTCCGCCTCCGCCGGCAGGTCGGCGGCCAGGTTGCGCCGTGCGCCTGCGATCGCCAGCCCGGCCACCTCGTGCTCGAGCGCGCCCACGTCGCCGCCGGCCACCAGCTGCAGGTTGGCCATGGCCCGCTTGAGGTAGAAGTGCGCGTCGTGCTCCCAGGTGAAGCCGATGCCGCCCAGAATCTGGATGCACTGCTTGGCGCAGCGCGCTGCCTCGCCGAGCGCCACCGCGCCGGCGATGCGCGCCGCCAGATGGCGATCACGCAACTCGTCGACCACGCCGTCCGCCCCGGACGCGTCATCCTCGCTCCAGGCCGCCGCGGCGTCCCACGCCACCGCGGCACACTGCTCCACCGAGACGAGCATGTCGGCCAGCGCGTGCTTGACCGCCTGGAACTGCCCGATCGGGCGGCCGAACTGCACACGCACCTTGGCGTAGTCCGACGCCGTCTCCAGGCACCAGCGGGCGAGGCCGGCACTCTCGGCCGCCGCCAGCGTGAGGGCCAGGCCGCGCACGTCGTCGTCGGAGACCATGACCTGGTCGCTCTGCGGCACCGTGACCGGCCTGTCGCCGGCGATGGTGAGCTGCCCCAGCGGGCGCGTGCCGTCGAGGGCCGGGAGCGCGTCGATGGAGACGGCGTCGCCCAGCGCCTCCCGGTCGAGCAGCAGCCACCCGGTACCGGTGCCGTAGTCGAGCGGGACGAGGACGAGGCGGGCCGTCGGGAGCCCGAGCACCGGGCGCACCGTGCCGGACAGGAGCAGCGCCCCGTCCTCCGCCGGTTGCCAGGGGTGCGGGTCGGCGCCCAACGCCACGGCGGCCGTGACGGAGCCGTCCGCCAGGCCACGCACCCATTCCGCCGGCACGCTGGCCGGCCCTTGGGTCGCCCGGGCCAGCGCGGCGGACACCAGCACCGTGGGCAGGAGCGGCCCGGGGAACAGGGCATGGCCGAGCTCCTCGAGCACGACCGCCAGTTCGGCCAGCGTGAAACCCTGGCCACCCTGCTCCTCGCGCAGGTGCAGGCCGAGCCAGCCCTGGGCGGCCATCTTCTCCCATGCCGCCGGCGGCTCGTTCGCGCCCGAGGCAGTCTCGGCCACCTCACGCGGCACGCTGGCCGGGCAGTGGGTCTGGGCCCAGCGCAGCGCGGTGGTGCGCAGCGATTCGTGGTCCTCGGTGACGGCGATCGGCATCAGGTCCCTTTCTCGAGTGGCACCTCGGCGCCGTCGCGCCAGAGGGAGATGGCGCCGACGGGGCAGCCCTGCGCCGCGGTGCGCAGCCGGTCCTCGTCGGTGGCCGCGGCGTCGACCACGACCGCATGGCCGTCGTCGCTCAGGTCGAAGGTCTCGGGTGCCCAGAAGACGCAGTTGCCCGAGCCCATGCAGCGGTCCCAGTCGATCCTCGGCTCCAGCGGTCCGGCTCCCATCAGGCCGTCTGCCCGATCCCCACGATGGCCGCCGCATCCCGCAGCGGGTTTGCTCTGCCGCCCATGGGCCTGAAACTACCCCCCGGGGGAGAACACCACCGGCAGGGACAGCGGCGAGCGGAAGGCCATCCCCTCAATGTGCGGCGGTTCGGCATCCGGGTCCAAGGTGAAGGGCCCGAGGCGGTCGAGGAGGGTGTTGATGGCGATGCGGGACTCCATGCGGGCGAGATGCATGCCCAGGCAGACGTGGACACCGAACCCGAAACCGACGTGCTGGCGCTGCTCCCGGAAGATGTCGTAGCGATCGGGGTCCGGGTACTTGCGCTCGTCGCGGTTGGCCGCGCCGATCAGGAGTGCGATGTCGGCGCCCTCCTCGATGCTGACCCCCGCCAGCTCAGCGTCGCGGGTGGCCCGGCGCAGAATCACCGTCACGGGTGGCTCCCAGCGCACGACCTCCTCGAAGGCCGGGGCGAACAGCGAGCGGTCGGCGTAGAGCGCGTCGAACTGGGTGCGGTCCTGCAAGAGCGCGAACAGCATGCTGCCCGTGGCGCGATACGTGGTCTCCACGCCGGCTGGGAGCAGCAGCCGCAGGAAGGAGAAGATCTCCTCGTCGGTCAGGTGCTCGCCGTCGACCTCGGCCCGCACCAGGTCGCTGATCAGGTCGTCGCCCGGCGTGGCCCGCCGCTCGTCCATGACGTCGGCGAAGTAGTCGCGCAGCGCGGCGGAGGCCGCAATGCCGCGCTCCCAGTTGGCGGCGACACTGGTGAGCTCCAACGCCCAGCGCTGGAACCTCGGATAGTCCTCGAGGGGCAAGCCGAGGATGCGCGCGATGACCTGGACGGGGAAGTTGAAGGTGACCGAGCGCACGAGGTCGGTGCGGCCGTCGTCGATGAAGGAGTCGACGAGCTCGTTGACGACGCGGGCGACGAGCTCCTCCTCCCAACGTTCGAGCATTTTGGAGCGAAAGCTCCCGGCCACGAGGGTGCGGACCGCGCGGTGCTCGGGCTCGTCCATCTGCAGGATCGTGCGGCCCATCACCATGCCCATGATCTCCTCGTAGATGGTCGAGGAGTACGTCTCGCTGTCGCGCAACACCTGCACGACCTCGTCGAAGCCGAAGACGGTGACGGGTGCCGGCTTGGTGGGGTCGGCGATCTCAGCGCCCTCGCCGAGGTCGATGGGCCCGACGTGGACGGGGCTCTCACGGCGCAACGCGTGCATCGCCGGATAGGGATTGCGGATGGTGCCGCCGACCACGTCTTTGAGCTCGTAGGGATCGAATGGCGCGGCCGTCGAATCGGCTGTTGAATTCAGTCCTGGCATGTCGCTACGCCACCCCCTAGATTCCGGGTGTCACACCGGGTGGGACCTGACTCCCATGTCATGTATAGCAAACGATCGTTAGGGAGTCGAGCACCCCGGTTGCGTGGGCAGTGGGGACCGTTCGGGCAGCGTTCGCAGACCCGAGGTCGGAGAGCGGAGAAATGGGACCGAAGATGACCGCCGACTCGCATTCGGAGGGTGGGACGCCCGCCGAGCGCGGTGGCACCGCCCAGGGCGAGGGATCGGCCACCAGGCGAAGGATTCTCCAGATCGCGCTGACGCTGATGGCGCAGCGGGGTGTCGACGGGACGAGCATGCGCGACCTCGCCTCGGCCGCCGGCCTCAACGTGGCCTCGCTGTACCACTACTTCCCGAGCAAGCGGGACCTCCTGGAATCGGTGCTGATCGACCAGGGGTTCCTCCCCATCAGGCCGGTGCACGTGGCCCCCGAGGGCGACGGGCCCCCCGCCGAGCCGCTGACGCTGGCCCAGCTGCTGGCCGAGATCATGACCTCCATGTTCGAGGTCGAGGACTTCGTCCGCCTCATGGTGGGCGAGGCCATGCGCGGCGAGGCCACCGCCCGCGCCGTCGGCCTCGACCTGTTCGCCTCCTTCGAGACGAGCATTGAGGACTGGGTCAAGAAGAACCGGCCCGACCTCGAAGACGGACCTGGCGCCGCCTCGGTGGCCCGGCTCCTCAGCGCCATGGTGGTCGGGATCTTCATTCAGCACGCCGCCGACGTGCTCGGTGAGGAGGGGGATGACCTCGCCGCCCTGTCCCTCGACAGGGCCCGCGAGGCGGCCTCCATCCTCGAGCCCCCGGCGTAGACCCTCGGGAGCACGGGACGGCCCGGCCTTGCCGGCGCCCGCCACCGCGGCACACACTGGCGCCGTGCCCGACGCCACCCCCACCGCCGCCCCGACCGCCGTCGCCTCCGCCGTCTTCTCCGCCCCGGCCGAGACCGTGTGGGCGTACCGCCTCGACTTCGCCAACCTGCCGGGCTACAACCCCGACGTGAGCGACGTGGCGCGCATCGCCGACGGGAACGACGACGGCCCGGCCGGCGTGCTGGGCCCCGGGGCCCGCTACTCCTTCCGTCTGGCCGACCCGCGCCGTCCGGGCGTGCACCACCCGGTCGAGCTCTGGACCGTGGAGGCCGTCTCCCCCACGCTCGTGGCCGCCGGCATGGCGGGCGGCCACGACGCCTACGAAGAGTTCGTGGTGGAGCCCAGTCCCGCTGGGGGCTGCGAGGCGACGCTCACACTTTGGGTCGCGCTGCCCGACGACCTGCCCGACGAGGTGCGCGCCGCGGCGGCGGCGGGCAGCCTCAATTCGATCAGCATGGAGCTGCGCCTCATGAAAGAGGTGCTCGACGGCGGGTGAGCCACGCGCGCGGGCGGACTCAGTTCGTGTACTGCGCGTCCGCTTCCGTCAGCCGCTCGGCGAGGTGCGCCAGCATCTTGACCCCGATGCTCGGCGTCGTCATGAGCATGGAACGGAACTCCCGGGCGTCGAGCACCAGGAGCTCCATGGGCGTCACCGACACGACGTCGGCCGTGCGCAGCCCGCCGTGGAGGAGCGCCAGCTCACCGAAATAGTCACCGGGGCCGAAGCGATTGACCTCCTTGCCGCGGACCTGGCACGAGGCCTTGCCCTCGAGCACCAGGAAGAACTCGCGTCCCGGGTGCCCGTCCTCGGTCAGGTAGGCGCCCTCCTCGGCCTCGACCGGCGTCCCGAGCTGGGCGATCGCCCGCAGCTCGTGGTGCGAGCAGCTCGAAAAGAGCGGGACGGCCTTCAGGAGGTCGACCTGCTCTTTGGGGATGCGACTGCGCATAGGGCCTGCCCCTTCCCACCGGCTCCTCCGGCAACGGGTGTGAGAGGGAGCGTACCGCCCCGCCGTCACGCCGGCTTGGGCCAATTGGGGGGCGGTCAGCCCCCGTCGCGCAGGCGCTGGCGCAGCAGGAACTTCTGCACCTTTCCCGAGGGGGTGCGCGGCAGCTCGTCGACGATCCGGATCTCCTCGGGCCACTTCTGGCGGGTCAGGCCCGCCTCGGCCAGGTGCGCCCGCAGGGCCTCGAGATCGGGGGCCTCGGCCCCCGGCTGCATGCGGAAGAAGGCGCAGCCGTGCTCGCCGAGCCGCTCGTCGGGCGCGGCCACCACGGCCACCTCGGCCACACCCTTCATGTGCGCCAGGAGCTGTTCCACTTCGGCTGCGCTGACGTTCTCCCCGCCGCGGATGATGATGTCCTTCACGCGGTCGGTGATGGTGAGGTAGCCATCGGCGTCGATCACGCCGATGTCCCCGGTGCGGAACCAGCCGTCGGCATCGATGGCCTCGGCCGAGAGCGCGGCGTCCGTGTAGCCGGCGAAGCGGTCCGGCCCCCGGCTGAGGATCTCGCCGGGCTCGCCGGGCTCGACGTCGCGGCCGTCCTCGTCCACCGTGCGGATCTCGACCCACTCCATCGGCCGGCCGTCGGTGTGGATGCGCTTCTCCTTGGGGGCGTCGTGCTGGGACCCCGTGATCGACGGGTGCTCGGTCGAGCCGTACGAGCGCACCAGGGAGATCCCGAGCTCGTCCGCCCGTTCGGCCACCGCGTTCGGGATGGGCGAGCCGCCCAACCCCACGTAACGCATGAGCTCCACGTGCTCGGGGCCGAAGCCCGGGCAGTCGAGCAGGCTGGTGAAGAAGTAGGTGGACCCGCTCCCCGCCGCGATCTGCTCCTCGACCATGGCGTCGAGCACGGTCGGCGGGTCCCAGCCGTCGATCATGTAGACGGGCCGGCCGCTGAAGAGCGGGCAGAGCAGCCCGCCCAGCATGCCGATGGCGTGGCCGACCGGCGCGCCCACCAGGCTGGGCTTGTCGCGCATGGACTGATGGTTGGACAACTGGCGGACCTCGCAGCCGAGCGTGCGGTGCGTGTGCACCACGCCCTTGGGGTCGGCCGTCGTCCCCGAGGTGTAGCCGATGACGGCGGCGGTGTCGGGGTCGACGTGTGCCGGCCCGCTGATGGGCTCGGCGTCACGCAGCTCGTCGAAGGGGACGTAGCCGGACGCATCCCCGTCGATGTCGCCGACGACCACGACCTGCTCCAGGCCCGGCAGCCCGTCGCGCACCGTGGCCAGCTCGGCCAGGTAGTCGCGTTGCCCGATGCGCGACACGATGACGAGCGCCCGGGCACCGCTCTGGCGCAGGATGAAACCGACCTCCTTGGGACCGTAGAAGTGCACGATCGGCACGAGGGTGACGCCGACCATGCTGCAGGCGTAGAAGGTGATGGCGGCCTCGACCCAGTTGGGCAGCTGGAAGGCGACCACGTCACCCGGCCCGAGGCCCAGCGCGCGCAACCCGCCCGCCACGCGCAGCGACTCCTCGTAGACCTCCCCGACGGTCCCGAGGTACGGGTGGGTCGGCGACCAGATCCGGAAACGGCGCGTCGGATCCTGCAGGAGGCAGTCCCGCAGGAACTCCCCGAGCGTGCGATCGTCCCACGCACCCTCGGCCAGGTAGCGCTCGGCCAGCTCCGCCGGCATCGGGCGCAGCTCGAACGTCGTCATGCCGACTCGATGAAGAGCGACGCCAGGCGGTGGCGCTGCACGCCGGCCCCGCCCGAGAGCAGCTCGTTCTGCTTCACTCTCTTGAAGAGGAAATGGGCGTCGTTGGCCCAGGTGAACCCGACGCCACCATGCAGCTGGATGTCGTCACCCGTGACCCGCACGCCCGCGTCGGCGGCATAGCTCGAGGCCATGGCGGCAGCCTGGGCCCGCTCCGGTGATTCGGTGTCCGACGCCCAGGCGGCGAACTGGAAACCCGCCCGTGCCATCTCGACCTGCTGGAACATCTCGACCAGCCGATGGCGCACGGTCTGGTACGTCGCCACGGGCTTGTCGAAGACGATCCGCTCCGACGTGTAGGCGATCGCCTCCGTCAACGCACGCTGGGCCGCGCCGACGGTCTCCGCCGCCAGCGCGACGGCGATGTCGTCCTGGACCCGTTGCCACAGTGCGAGCTGGTTGCCCGTCGGGCCGAGGGGGACGACCGGCGTGTCGTCGAGGACCAGCCGCGCCAGCTTGCGCGTGGGGTCGAGTGACGGGACGAGCGTGGCTCCGGGGTCTTCGAGCAGGTACGAACGCACGCCCTCCTCGCTCCGCGCCACCACGATGGCCCAGTCCGCCGTGTGCCCGTCGACCACGACGGGCTTCTCACCGCTCAGGACCCATTGCGCCGCCCGGCGGCGCGCCCGTGTCCGCACGGTCTGGACAGGGTCGCCATGTCCCTGCTCACCGAGCGCCACGGTGCCCCGGCGGGTGCCGGCGGCCAGGTCGCCCAGGAGCGCGTGTTCGCCCAACGCCCGGGCGGCCAGGACAGCCGCCACCGAGGACGAGAAGAAGGGCCCGGGGAGCGGGATGCGACCCATCTCCTCCAGGACGACGCACATTTCGAGCAGCCCGGCACCGCTGCCGCCGTACTCCTCGGGCACGAGCAGGCCCGTCCAGCCCAGGTCGACGAGCGTCGACCACAACGCCGGCGTCATGCCCTCGGCCTCCTCGGCCAGCTGGCGCACCACGTCGGGGCCGCACTCGCGCTCCAGCGCGCCACGCGCTACTTCCTGCAGCGCGAGCTGCTCGTCGTCGTACGTGAAGTCCACGGCCTCCCCTACATTTCGCTCTTCGCCGCGCCATTCCCTGACACTGGCGTCACAGTACACGGTGGTCGGGTACCCTTCCCCCGTGGATTTTGCCCTTGCACCCGAGGACGAGAAGTTCCGCGACGACTTGCGGGCCTGGCTCGACGAAAACCTCCCCCCCTTCCTTCAAGCCGAAGAGCTGGCCGACGACGCCAGCCTGTCGGGCGAGGCGAGCCAGCAACGCCGCCAGAAGTGGCAGCGCAAGCTGCACGAGGGCGGCTGGGCCGCCATCCACTGGGGACCCGACTACGCCCAGGGGCGAACCATCAACGCCATGCAGCGCCTCCTCTACTCCGAGGTGATGGCGGAGTACCGCACGCCGGGCACGTTCAACACGAACGGGATCTGGCAGATCGGGCCGATGATCATCGCGTGGGGCACCGAGGAGCAGAAGGCGCAGTGGCTGCCGTCCATCCTCGAGGCCGAGGAGCACTGGTGCCAGGGCTTCAGCGAGCCGATGGCCGGCAACGACCTGGCCAACCTGCGCACCACCGCGATCTATGACGCGGACACCGACGAGTACGTCATCAACGGCTCGAAGATCTGGATCTCGTCGGCGCACCTGGCCACCTGGGGGCTGTTCTTGCTGCGCACGGACCCGACCGCCATCGAACGGGGCAAGAAGCACGAAGGGATCACCGCCTTCATCCTCAACCTGAAGACACCGGGCATCGACGTGCGGCCGATTCGCGACATGGCCGGCGAGGAGCTCTTCAACGAGATCTTCTTCACCGACGTGCGCATCCCGGCCAAGTGGCGTCTCGGCGACGAGGGCGCCGGCTGGATGGTCGCCATGGGCACCCTCGGGTACGAGCGGGTCGGCATCGCGTCGCAGATCGCCATCCTCAGCGCCGACCTGCGCGCCATGGTGGCGGCCGCCCGCAGCGTGAACCCGGGCGCTCTCGAGGATCCGTCGCTGCGCGACCGCATCGCCAAGGTGTGGACCGAGATCGAGCTGGCGCGCCTCCTGTCCCTCCGGGCGCTGTCCAAGATCATGAAGGGCGAGAAGAACTGGCCCGAGGTCCCCTTCGCAAAGCTGTCGTGGTCGTCCATGGCCCAGACGCTGGCTGAGTTGGCCGTCGACCTGCTCGGTCCGGCCGGCGCGCTGGCCCGGGGCGGGCCCGACACGGTCGACCGGGGCAAGTGGACCCGCCTGTACGCCTTCCAGCGCTACTCGACCATCGGTGGCGGTTCCACCGAGATCCAGAAGAACATCATCGCCGACCGGGCCATCGCCATGCCCGGCAAGTCGCGCGGCTGACCCGCTCCGCTCTGTTGCCCGCCGACCCCCGCGCCACCTGCATCATCGGCGTCGCCCGCCACACCTGGCACGCGGCCGACGCACCGGACGGCGCGCCCGAGCCGCTCGACATGTGGGAGCAGATGGCGCGCGACGCCGCCGTCGACACCGGCACGACGGACCCCTCCTCCGTCCTCGGCGCGCTCGAGAGCATCGACGTCGTGTACTCGCAGAGTTGGCAGTACGACGACGCCGTGGCCCGCCTGGCCGAGCGGATCGGTGCGTCGCCGGCCCGGCGGCGCTACTCGGGCATCGGCGGCTCGGTCCCCCAGGTCCTCGCGAGCGAGGCCGCACGCGAAATCCGGGAGGGCCACCTCGACCTGGCGCTGCTCACCGGCGCCGAGGCGCTGGCCACCGTCCGTCGACTGAAGAAGGCGGGCGAGAAGCCACAGTGGTCGTTCCGGCCCGCCGAGAAGCGACCCTTCCCGATGGACATGGAATTCGACCCGTCCGAGATCACGCACGCCGTCTTCGAGGCCTACCTGACGTTCGCACTGTTCGACAACGCGCGCCGCGCGCACCTGGGCCGCGGGCTGGACGAGCACCGCGCCGCGCTGGGTCAGGTGCTGGCACCGATGACGGCGATCGCCGCCGCCAGCCCCCACGCCTGGTTCCCCGTGGCGCGCGAGGCCGGTGAGATCGTCACGGCGGCGCCGGACAACCGGATGGTCGCCTACCCCTACACGAAGTTGATGACATCGATCATGGACGTCGACATGGCGGCGGCGGTGATCCTCGCCAGCGCGGCCAAGGCCGACGCGCTGGGGGTGCCGGAGGACAAGCGGGTCTACCTCCGTGGCGCGGCCTACGCCGAGGACCCGGTCCACGTCGCGGGTCACCCAGAGCTGTGGCGCTCCCCCGCCATGGCGGCGGCGGCAGATGCAGCGCTCGCCGGTGCCGGCATCGACGCAGACGATGTCGCGCACCTCGACCTGTATTCGTGTTTCGCCAGCTCGGTGTGCTTCGCCCTCGATGCGCTCGGGATCAGTGAGGACGACCCGCGGGCACACGCCGTGACCCAGACCGGCGGGCTCCCCTACCACGGTGGCCCCGGCTCGAATTACATGACCCACGCGCTGGCGGCCATGGCCGAGACACTCCGCCGCGATCCGGGTTCCTACGGCGTGACGAGCGGCGTCGGCATGCACATGCAGAAGCACGCCTACGGCGTGTGGTCCAGCGATCCCGGCGCCGGGCCGCTCGCCGACTCGGCGCCCTCCCCTGCGTCGACGGAGCCGCGCCGCATTGTGGAGGCGCCCGAGGGACGCGCCACCGTCGCCACCTACTCGGTCCTGCACGGGCGGGACGGCGGGCCCGAGCGGGCACTCCTGATCTGCGACCTGGCGGACGGCGGGCGCTGCTACGCACTGCTCGACGGCGACGCTGCTGTGCTGGCTGGTGCCGAGGCTGACGAACTGATCGGGCGGCGCGTCACCTTGACGCCCGCCGATGGGATCAACCACGCCGTTCTCGGGTAGCGCCGGCAGCCCGCTGGTCGCCGGCGTCGACGGCTGCCGGGGCGGCTGGGTCGTCGTCAGCATCGCCCCCGACGGTCACGACCCGGTGGACGTCTCCGCCGTGCCTGATCTCCACCAGCTCGTCGCACGGATCGACTCGGGCGCGCTGACGGCCGCGGCGATCGACATCCCGATCGGCCTGGCGCCGCAGGACCCGCGGCGGAGCGACATCGAAGCCCGGAGGCGACTCGGCGGGCGGCGCAGCTCGATCTTCCCGGCTCCCGTGCGGGCGGCCCTCGCGGCCACCACGTACGAGGAGGCCTGCGCGATTTCGCGGGCCACGTGTGGCAAGGCGATCTCCAAGCAGCTGTTCAACATCCTCCCCAAAATCCGGGAAGTCGACGCGCTGATGACGCCGCTCCGGCAACAACGGCTCGTCGAGATGTCCCCGGAGCTGAGTCTGGCGTTGCTCGCGGGCGCGCCGATGTCCCATTCGAAGCTGCACCGCGCCGGCCGCGTCGAGCGGATGCGGGCCCTCGCCACCTTCTTCGGCTCCGAGACGATTGCGCACCACGCCGGGCGGCCCCCTCCCGGCGCCCAGCCCGACGACGTGCTCGATGCGTTCGCGGGAGCCTGGACGGCGCGGCGGTATGCCGCGCGGGAGCACCTCCAACTCGGCGGCGACGTGGACGGCCGCGGCCTGCGGATGGAGGTCGTGGCCTGAGCCGCACCACCACGACAACCACCACGACAACCACCACGACAACCACCGCCACCGGGTCGCGGCGTCGCGGGTCTAGAGGGGGGTCCCCTCGCCGGTACGGCGGAAATCGAGGAACTGCGACACCCGCATGAGGCGCATGATGCCGCGGCCGGCGGCCGGCACGTGCTGGCGGTGCGGGTCCGTCACCACCTCGGGGTCGGTGAGCTCGTACTCCCTGCCGCGGGTGATCAGCCGGACGGCGCCGTGGGCCAGCGCGTTGCGCACCCACTCCGCGTCGGGGCCGTAGGTCAAGGCGAAGCGGAACCCGTCCTTCGTGCGGAACACGTTGACGGGCGTGCGGTAGACGGTGCGCGTCCGCCGGCCCACGTGGATCACGATGCCCAGGCCGGGAAGCGACCCGGCGACATGGATGGCGGCCTTGTTCGTGACCGCCCGGTTGAAGCGCGCCACCCGCCGGCCGAGGCGCGGCGGGCGCGGCGGCGCCTGCGCGCCCGACCGCGGCCGCGCCGAATGCGCGGTCATACCAGTGTCAGCCCCCCGTCGACGGCCAGGACCTGGCCGGTGACGTAGCTGGCCTCGTCCGAGAGCAGGAACACCGTGACCGCGGCCACCTCCCAGGCGGTGCCCTGGCGGCCCAGTGGCACCGGCGAACGGGTGCGCGACGGACGACCGGCGGAGGCGGCGCGGCCCAGCGGCGTGTCGATCAGGCCGGGGGCGAGCACGTTGGCCCGGATACCGCGCCGGGCGCCCTCGACGGCGACATGACGGCTGAGGCCGATCAGCCCGGCCTTGGACGCGTCATAGGCAGGGATACGGCTTCCCGGGCGCAGGCCCGCCACGGAGCCGACGAAGACGATCGACGCGTTGTCCGACAGCGTGACGAGCGCGCGGCGCACGAGGAGGAAGTGGGCGCGCAGGTTGAGGGCGAATGTCCTGTCCCAGTCGTCGATCGACGTGCCCGCGACGCCCATGCCGAAGCCGGTGCCCACGTTGAGCACGAGCCCGTCGGGGGCGAGGCCCGGCTCGTCGGACACCGCCAGGCGGCAACCCTCCTCGGTCGTGACATCGGCCACCACAATGGCGGCCTTCCCGCCCTCCTCGGTGATGAGCCGCCAGGTCTCCTCGACGGCGGCCTCGTCGCGGTCGACGCAGACGACCGAGGCGCCCTCCCGGGCGGCGCGCACCGCGATGGCGCGGCCGTTCCCGACCGGCGCGTCCGGGTCGCGGGACGGCTGCGTGCCCGCCCCGACCACCGTGATGCTCCGCCCTGCCAGAAGCCCCGTCATGCGACCACCTCCGCCACCGTCGACCCCTACGCCGCCGGACCGCCGGGCACGCGCCGGGCCAGCGCCTCGGCCCGGGGCTCGAGGGGCAGCCGGAGTGATCGCAGGACCGTGGTCAGCATCAGGTAGTGGCCGATCAGCAGCAGCAGCTCAATGAGCTCGCTCTCGCGCAACAGGTCGGCCAGCGCGTCCCAGGTCCCGTCGGACACGGCCCCCTCAGCGGCTGTCTCGTCGACGGCGTCCAGCGCGGCACGCTCCACCGGGGCCCACTCGACCGCGTCCAGGCCACCCGGCCCGTCCGCGAGTGCAGCGAGCTCGGCGGGGGTCACGCCCTGAGCCTCGGCAAGCTCGATGTGCTGGGCCCACTCGTAGCGGCCGCCGAAGCGCGCGGCCGTGCGCAGGATCACCAGCTCGCGCAGGCGACCGGGAAGGCTCCCGCCCAACAGCGCGCCGCCGAAGCCGAGCCAGCGCCGGAACAGCTCGGGGTCGGCCCGGCCCAAGGTGGTGAAGATGTGCATCGGCTCGTCCGTGCCACCCGGTGCGTTCTGCAGCACCCGCATCAGGACGTCGTCCCACTCGCCGGCCTGGAGCGGCGGGAGGCGGGGCCCGGTCGTGGTCATGGCCGCATCGTAGGCACGCAGGGCCGGTCCGGTCTTGCTCCTGTCAGCGCAGCGGCCGGAACCCCATGGGCGGGGGCCCGGATCCGGGCAGGTGCCGGACCGGGGCGTCGGGCCGGCACACCTCGTCGAGGATCCCGTACTCGACGGCCTCGTCTGCACCGAGAAAGCGTCCCCGCTCCACATCCGCCTCGACCGTCGCCGGCTGCTGGCCGGTGGCCGCAGCGACCCGGGCACAGAAGCGCTGGCGCTCCCCGGCACGGAGCTCGGCCCACTGGGCCACGTTGCGCACGTGCGCCTGCAGTTGCGAGGTCGGCTCCGAGAGGGAGAACCGGGTACTGGGCATGGCGGCGCGCTGCGCGCATACCGACACCACACCGATGGCGCCCGACCCCACCTGCCCGAGGCAGAGCGCCCGGACCGGCACGCCCATCAGCTCGATCACGTCCATGAGCGTCAACGCCGGGGCGAGGGCCGCCTCGCCGCAGTCGACGCGCAGCGTCACCGGATCGTCGCCCTCCGCATCGAGCGTCATCAGCTCCGCCGAGACGCGCATGACCGAGACCTCGTCGAGCGTCCCGTGCAGGAGCACGACCCGCTGGGCCAGCATCCGCCGGGCCAGGACGTCGGACAGCGGCTCGGGACCCCCGCCGGTACCGGTCGTCCCGGGACCGGGCGGCAACCACGGCCATTGCTCCTCGCGATCAGGCATGTTCGATCCTCCATTCCAGCCGGGCGCCGAGCGCCGAGGTGTAGCGCTCCACGGTCGAGAGCCGGACGTCGAGGTCGCCCGCTTCGAAGCGGGCCACCGCCGACTGCGAGGTCCCCATGCGCGCCGCGACCTCCGCCTGGGAGAGCCCGAGCTCCTTGCGCAGCGTCAGCAGCTGCCCCGACACCGAGTGCCGGCGCTCGGCCATCTCGCGGAAGCCGGGGAAGACGGTGGGGTGACGGCGCGCGCTCACGATGAACGATTATCTCATATTTGATATAACGTGAGAAGGACCCAAACCAGCACGGACACGGAGGAGCACGCCATGAGCCCGACCACCACCATCCCCGGAGACCATCTGCGCCAGGTCTTCGTCCCCACCGTGATCGAGGAGGGCAACCGGGGAGACCGCGCCTTCGACATCTACAGCCAGCTCCTGCGCGAGCGGATCGTCTTCCTCGGCCAGGAGGTGGACGACCAGGTGGCCAACCTGATCATCTCGCAGATGCTGTTCCTGGAGGCCCAGAACAGCGAGCGGGACATCTACCTCTACATCAACTCCCCCGGCGGCGTGGCCTACGCCGGCATGGCCATCTACGACGTCATGCAGCACGTGGAGCCCGACGTCTCGACCATCTGCGTGGGCATGGGCATGTCCGCCGCCGCCATGATCCTCTCGGGGGGCGCCGTCGGGAAGCGCTTCGCCCTGCCCAACGCGCGCATCATGATCCACCAGGGCTCGGCCGGGACCCGCGGCGCGCCGTCCGACATGGAGATCCAGCTGCGCGAGGTCATGTCGCTGACCCGCCGCATGTCCGAGATCATCGCCCACCACAGCGGACAGCCCCTCGAACGCGTCGCCCAGGACATCGACCGCGACTACTACATGACCTCAGAAGAAGCACGCGACTACGGGATCATCGACGACATCATCCTCCCCCGCCGCGGCCTGTGCGCGCCCGATGCACTGGGGGTTGGAGCATCGCAATCCGAACTCCAGGTAGCGAGCGCGTGAACAGGAGCTGAAATCCCGCGGGGATTCCCCCGCTACCTCCGTTTCCCTGACGTCCGAGCGGGAAGTTCGCCAGGGGAGAGGAACGCCGTCGCCGCAGGGCAGACGGCACGAGGAGGAGGGTGCATGGGAGCGGAGACGCGACGGGACCAAGCGGCGCGCCACACGAACCGGGTCAGTCGACGAGCACTGCTGAAGGGCGGTTTGGCGCTCGGTGCCGCAGGCACGGCGGGACTGGCGAGCCTCTCCTCGTCGGCCGGCGCCTCCATCGACCGCGCGTTGTCGCTGGTGCCCTCAGGCCTGCCGTCGCTCGGTGACATCCGCCACGTCGTCTTCTTGATGCAGGAGAACCGGTCGTTCGACCACTACTTCGGGACGCTGTCCGGTGTCCGCGGCTTCTCCGACCCCAGGGTCGCCACGAACAGCGTCAACGGCAGGCGCGTACCGGTGTGGGACCAGTACGGCTACCAGCCCGGCGTCGGCGTCGACCCGATGGGGTACCTGCAGCCGTTCGACCTCCAGCAGCAGTTCCCGACCGACAACGGCGACTGCACCAACGACATCTCGCACGAATGGACCACGCAGCACCAGTGCTGGGACGGCGGGAAGATGGACGCCTTCGTGCAGGCGCATCTCGAGGCGGACGGTGACGCCAACTTCGTGGCGACGATGGGCTACTTCGACCGTTCCGAGCTCCCCTTCTACTACGCGCTGGCCGACGCGTTCACCATCTGCGACGCCTATCACTGCTCGGTGCTCGGGCCCACCGACCCCAACCGCGTCATGGCGCTGTCGGGCACCATCGACCCCGCCGGCACGAGTGGCGGCCCCGTCCTCGTGACACAGACCAGCGGTCGTCCCCAGCAGTACGGGGCGTTCGACTGGACCACCATGCCCGAGCAACTGCTCGACGCGGGCGTGACGTGGAAGGTCTACAACGATCCAACCGGCCTCGCCCTCTTCAGTCCGCTGCCCTACTTCAAGGCCTACAACGACCCGGCGACCACACGCGGCCGGCAGCTCCAACAGCAGGCGATCGCCCCCGAACTACCCCGCCGACTTCGTCGCCGATGTGGCGGCGGGGACGCTGCCCCAGGTGAGCTGGATCCATGGACCGGTCACGCAGTGCGAGCACCCGGCCACGGCGCCGCAATGGGGGGAGAACCTCGTCCAGAACGTCCTCGACACCCTGACGTCGAACCCCGAGATCTGGGCCCACACGCTGTTCATCCTCCACTACGACGAGAACGGCGGCTTCTTCGACCACGTCCCCCCGCCGGTGCCGCCACCTGGCACGCCCGGCGAATATCTCTCCATGAGCCCGCTGCCGGCGAGCGCGGGTGGCATCGTCGGCCCCGTCGGTCTCGGCTTCCGCGTGCCGTGCATCCTCATGTCGCCGTTCACCACGGGTGGCTACCTGGCCACCGACGTCTTCGACCACACGTCGACACTGCTGCTCTTGGAGAAGCTCTTCGGCGTCACCGCGCCGAACATCTCGGCGTGGCGGCGGCGCACGGTCGGGGACATGACCAGCGCGCTGGCGCTCGGCCAACCGGCGCACCCGCTGCCGCCACTCCTCCCAGACGCATCGCTCACCGTCCCCGTCGTCGACGAGGAGGTCGTGCTCAACGCGCTGACCGGCACCTTCGACGAGGGCTTCGCCTACGCCCCGCCCTCCCAGAACGCCATGCCCGTCCAGGAGAGGACGCCGCCCCGGCCCGCGCCGCCCCAACCGCAATGAGGGTCACGCCGGTGGTGCCCTTCCTCGAGATCCCCCTCTGACGCGGCCGGCCGACCCCGCCTCCCGGGCTGGTGCAGGGCCCTCAGGGCCAGCCGGACCACCCCGCTCCGGGGCGACGACAGTGCCCCGCGGCGACATCGCCCGGGCCTCGGACGCCCGACTCGCACCAGGGGTAGGGGCGTCGCATAAGGTAGGTGACACAGGTGTCAGAGAACGGCACACCGACCGGCAGGGCAGAAGGGGAGGCCGCATGCGCACGGAAGACATGATCCTGGTCAGCGTCGATGACCACGTCATTGAGCCCAGGGGGATGTTCGACGGGCTGCTGCCCGCGAAGTACCAGGACAAGGCGCCACAGCTGATCCGTCGGCCCGACGGGACCGACTACTGGTTCTACGACGGCAACGAGATCCCCAACGTCGGCCTCAACGCGGTCGTCGGCCGGCCTCCCGAGGAGTACGGCGTCGAGCCCCTGTCGCTCGAGGACATGCGGGTCGGCTGCTACGACGTGCACGAGCGGGTACGCGACATGTCGGTCAACGGCGTGCTCGGCTCCATGTGCTTCCCCTCCTTCCCGCAGTTCTGCGGCCAGCTCTTCGCCCGCCGTGAGGACAAGGACGAGGCGCGTGCCATGGTGCGGGCCTACAACGACTGGCACATCGACAAGTGGTGCGGCGCCGAGCCCGGCCGCTTCATCCCTCTGTCGATCCCGGTCATCTGGGACCCCGAACTCGCCGCCGAGGAGGTGCGCCGGGTGGCCAAGAAGGGCTGCCACGCCGTGACCTTCTCCGAGAACCCCGAGAAGCTCGGCTGGCCCTCCCTGCACAACCCGCACTGGGACCCCTTCTGGAAGGCCTGCTCCGACGAGGGCACCGTCGTGTGCATGCACCTGGGATCGTCCTCCAGCATCCTCATGACCTCGGTGGAGGCCCCGATCGACGTCATGATCAGCCTGCAGCCCATCAACATGGTCCAGGCTGCCGCCGACCTGGTGTGGTCGCCCATCCTGCGCAAGTACAAGGACCTCCGCTTCGCCCTCTCCGAGGGCGGCATCGGCTGGATCCCCTACGCCCTCGAGCGCTTCGACTACGTCTACCAGCACCACCACAAGTGGACCGGCCAGGACTTCGGCGACCAGCTCCCGAGCCAGGTCTTCAACGACCGCATCATCACGTGCTTCATTGACGATGCGTTCGGCGTTCAGAGCCGGGAGTACATGAACATCGACAACATCACATGGGAATGCGACTACCCGCACTCCGACTCGACGTGGCCCACCGCTCCCGAGGCCCTCATGAAGTATCTCGACGGCGTGTCGGACGAGGACATCAACAAGATGACCCACCTCAACGCCATGAAACACTTCCAGTTCGACCCGTTCAGCGTGCGAGCCCGCGAGAAGTGCACCGTGGAGGCGCTGCGGGCCGAGGCGGCCGACGTCGACACCTCGCTGGTCTCGCGGGCGCGGGGCCACACCGAGAAGGGCGAGGACGGCATCGTCAGCGTGACCGGCTTCACCACGCGCTTCAACCGAGACTGACCACGGCGCCGGACGCCGGCGCCAGACCTGACCGAACTCACGCGCGCGGGGCTCATCCCGTCCGGAGGGCCGCGACCGCGTGTCGCAGAAAGCTGAGTCCACATGTCGATCGACTACGCCACCGGGGACGACCACGTCGTCACCATCACCATCAACCGACCCGAGGCGCGCAACTCCATGGACATGGAGCACTTCTTCCGGTTGCGCGAGGCCTGGGACCGCTTCGGAGACGATGACGACGCCTACGTGGCGATCATCACCGGCGTGGGGAAGGACTTCTGCGTCGGTGCCGACCTCAAGACGTACATCCCCCAGATCACCGAGCTGCAGAAGAAGATGAAGGGCGGCGCCCGCCCCGAAGAGCTCGGGGGCTACCGGCTCGACGACGGGGTCAAGGCGGTGCTGCGCGGCACCAAGCTCTACAAGCCGATCATCGCCGCCATCAACGGCGTGTGTGTCGCCGGCGGCATGGAGATGCTCGGCGGAACCGACCTCCGGGTGGCCAGCGACACGGCCACCTTCGGGGTCATGGAGCCCAAGCGTGGCCTGTTCGCCGGCGGCGGCACGACGGTGCGGCTCCCGCGGCAGATCCCCTACCCCGCCGCCATGGAGCTGCTGCTGTGTGCCGACCAGGTGCCCGCCCAGCGCGCCTACGAAATGGGATTGCTCAACGAGGTGTGCCGGCCCGCCGACCTGATGGCGCGCGCCTTCGACTACGCCCACCGCATCACGGCCAACGGGCCCTTCGCCGTCCGCAAGACGAAGGAGTCGGTCCTGCGCGGCCTGGCCACGGACATGAAAGAGGCCTACCGCA
Organism: uncultured Acidimicrobiaceae bacterium; assembly: GCA_963753115.1. Classification (GTDB taxonomy): domain Bacteria; phylum Actinomycetota; class Acidimicrobiia; order Acidimicrobiales; family RAAP-2; genus Bog-473. Next base: position 60,999 of record CAVWBB010000021.1, on the reverse strand, counting down.
TTGAGTCGGAGATCTCCGGGGAGGTCTTCAGCAGCGCCGACGCCACGGAGGGGCCCCTCGCTTTCGCCGAGAAGCGGGCGCCGAAATGGCAGAACCGCTGAGGACCTGAGCAGTTCAGCGAGAGGCCGCCACGGGGTTCAGCGCCCCAGCGCATAGACCATCGTGACCTGGTCCGACTCGACCTGGGTGCCGGGCTCGAGCGGCACGGCGCTCACGCCGGCCGACGGCAGTGCGGCGTCACCGAAGCCCTGCCGCTCCAGCGGGTTCGCGGGCTGGGTGTCGTCGGTCAGCGAGCACACCGCTCCCAGCTTGCGGCCGGCCGCGGCGGCCATCGCCTGCGCGTGCGCCACAGCCTGGTGGACCGCTGCGGTCCTTGCCTCGTCCTGCACGGTCGACGGGTCGCCGAACGAGAACGTGAGCCCGTTGACCTGCGCGGCGTTGCCGGTGGCGGTGACGACGGCGTCGACGGTCGTCCCGTCCGTCGCCAGGTGCCGCAACGTGGCGGTGACGGTCTCGGTCGCCTGATAGCCGGTGAGGGTGGGCACGCCGTGGGGGTAGGCGTACTGGGCTGAGAGGTTCAGCGCAGTCGTCTGCGTGTCACGCTTCGCCACCCCGTTGTCCGCCAGTGCCTGCAGCGCCTGGGCGACCTTGCCGTTGTTCTGGGTCAGCGCGGCACTCGAGCTGCTCGCCGTCGAACTGAAGCTGAACACCGCGGTGAGGACGTCGGGCGTCCCCGACCCCTGCCCACTGCCCTGGACCTTGAGGTGCGGGTCGGATCCCGCACAGCCGGACGGACCCGTGCTCGGGCTGGCGCCCGCGGCGGACGTGAGGACCGGGCCCAGCCACGCCCCGCCGAAGAGCGCCGTCGCCAACGTCGCCGCCACGAGCGCCGTGCGCCGCGGGCCCCCGCGTCCGCGTGCCCATCCCCATCCTCGTCCCTCGGCCATGTCCCGGTGCCCTCCCGCATCTCCATCTGCCTGACAGCAACAGAGACGCAGGCGAGCGCCGATCGGTTCGGCGCTGTCGGCGGTCGGCGGTCGCCTCAGACGCCGCGAGTGGAGCGGCGCAACGACCGCAGGGAGGGGAAGCCGACGATGAAGGTCTGCAGCCTCCAACCTCCGGGCGAGAGCCCACGCCGCTTCGCCATCCGCCCGGCGGCGAGAGCCTCGGCCGCATGCACCACGGCCGTGCCGATCAGCAACAGCTGCAGGGTCTCGCGTGGCGGCAAGGCGTCGCCGGTCATGTCCTCGACCTTGTCGTAGGCGGTCTTGCTCACCGCCAACTTGGTCAGCGCGACGATGCCACCATCGAGGAGGAGGAACCAGAACAACGAAGGGCGTACGACGCCCGACCGCTTCGCCCGTGCCATGCCCACGTTCTAGCGAGACCGGGCACCGGGCAGCAACCGGACGGGGTCCGGTCCCCGCGTGACGGCGGGCGATGCGGCGAGTTGCCCACAGGCGGCGTCGATCTCGGCTCCCCTGGTGACGCGGACGGTGGCGTTGACACCGAGCCCCCCCAGCTGGTCGCGGAAGCGTCGCACATGTTCCCGGGAGGAACCCACGACGGGGTAGCCGGGAGTGGGATTGAGGGGGATGAGGTTGACGTGCGCACCCAAGGGGCGGGCGAACGCCGCCAGCTCGCTCGCGTCGCTGGTCCGGTCATTGACGCCCTCGATCATGGCCCACTCGATGGAGAGGCGACGCCCGCTGGCTGCCACGTACCCGGCGCAGGCCTCGGCCAGGACGGCGAGCGGGTAACGCCGGTTGATGGGCACGAGCTCGTCCCGCAGCTCGTCGTTGGCCGCGTGCAACGAGACGGCCAGGTTCACCGGCAGGGTCTCGGCCGCCAGGCGGCGGATGCCGGGCACGATGCCGACGGTGGAGAGCGTGAGGTGCCGGGCCGAGAGACCCATGTCGCCGTGGAGCCGGAGGACCGCGCCCCAGACACGGTCGTAGTTCGCCAGCGGCTCGCCCATCCCCATGAAGACGATGTTGGAGACCCGGCGTGACCCGGCCTCGCGCATGGCCTCGGCGATCTGCTCCACGATCTCACCCTGGGTCAGTTGGCGTTGGAACCCGGACTGCCCGGTGGCACAGAACTGGCAGGCCATGGCGCAACCGGCCTGGGTCGAGACACAGACGGTCACCCGATCGGGATAGTGCATGAGCACCGTCTCCACCCTGGCTCCGTCGCCGAGCGCCCAGAGCCACTTGGTCGTCTGCCCATCGTCCGCCGACTGCCGCGAGACCTCACGGAGTGCGGGTGGCAGCGCCGCCGCCAGCTCCGCACGCAGCCCGGCCGGGAGCTCAGTCAGCTCCTCGGGCCGCCGCACGCGTCAGATGGAGGCCGTCCCAGACCTGACGCACCCGGTAGGCGGGCTCGCCCTGCAAGAGGTCGGCGAGCTCCTCCCGCGTGAGGTCGTAGGGCGCCGGCATCGACCCAGGCTACGGGGCGTCCGGCCCCGAACCCGCTCGCCGGCTATTCGGTGCCGAGGATGACGGTCCCCGCTGCGGTGAACCAGCCACTCGTGCCGTTCACGCACGCGAGGTTGGCGTCGGGAACCTGGCGGGGGCCGCACTCGCCCCGGAGCTGCTTGACGGCCTCAATGAGGAGAAACATCCCGCGCATGCCGGGCTGGCAGGCGGAGAGCCCTCCCCCGTCGGTGTTGGTCGGAAGCGCCCCGCCGACGCGGAGCTTGCCGTCCTCCACGAACGGGCCGCCCTCGCCCTTCTGGCAGAACCCGAGGCCTTCCAGCGTGAGGATCACCATCGGCGTGAAGGCGTCGTAGACCTGCAGCGTGTCGATCTCCTCGGGGGTGACGCCCGCCCGCTCGAAGGCCAGCTGCCCAGAACGGACACACGGCGATTCGGTGAAGTCCTCCCATTCGCTCATGGTCGTGTGCGAGACGGCCTCTCCGGTCCCCAGCACCCAGATCGGCGCCTTGGCGCAGTCGCGGGCCCGCTCCTCATGGGTCAGCACGATGGCGCCGCCGCCGTCCGTGCGGATGCAGCAGTGGAGCTTTGTCAACGGGTCCCACACCATCGGGGCGTCGACGACGTCGTCGATCGTGATGGGGTCCTGGTAGTAGGCGTCCGGATTGAAGCCGGCGTTGTAGCGGGTGGACACGGCCACCTCGGCCAGCTGCTCAATGGAGGTGCCGAACTCGTGCATGTGGCGCCGGGCCACCATGGCGTAGTGCGACCCGACGGGGTGGCCGAACGGTGCCGCGAATTGGATCGGGCCGCGGGTCCCGAAGGACAGATTGGCCATGCGCAGCTTCTTCTTGAGGTCGGCTCGCTGGGTCGACCCGTAGGTCAGCACCACGACCTCGACCAGGCCCTGCGCGATGGCGGCCGCCGCATGCTCGACCATGAACTCCCAGATGCTGCCGCCGTGGCCAGTTGAGTCCACCCAGTTCGGCCTGATGCCGAGGTACTCAGCCAGCTCGACGGGGGGCAGCGCGCCGGTCAGCGACATGAAACCGTCGACCTCGGACTTCTCGATGCCCGCATCGGCCAAGGCTCGTGTCGTGCCCTGGAAATTCAGTTGGAACGCTGTCTTGTCGTCGACACGGCCGCAGTCCGACGTCGACGCGCCCACGATCGCCACGCGGCGGTTCGCCATGGATTCTCCTGCTCCTTGTTCCGTCGGTGAGCCGAGACGAGGACCGGGTGTCCGGATGATCCCCGGCGTTGTTCACCAGCTTGTCGTGGCCGCCGAAAGTGTCAGAGGCCGTGGTGCGCATGTTCTCGGCACGCCGAGTCGGCTGTCTGTCAGCAAAATACGATCCAGTGTATCCCCTCACAAGTCTGAGCACAGGGCTGACGTGCCGTCTTGCGGCTCGTCCGAACGGTTCGTCCTCCGCACGTCGCCCACGCGGCGTCACCCCCTCGTCAAAGCCCGTCAAGTACCGAGGCCACATCTGACCTACTTCTCATGCCTGCACGACGACTGACACAGGAAGGCTCCTCGTCATCACGGCCCGATTGGCTCTGCGACGACGCTCATGAGCTGGTACGCGCCGTCTGGCACCGTCGATGCATTCCAGAAGATGACCCCAACCCAACGGCGACTCTTTCGCGACGAGAACTTGCGGTCGGGGCATACGTCCGCTCACCACAAAATGGACCCCGACCGGGTGCAGACTCTTGCGCCTGCGCTCGCTACGAGCAGGGTCTTGCCCGAGAGGACCGCGCCTGGCGATGGAATCTCGACCTGGGTCGGTGCAGGCGCCGTGTACTTGAACAACCCTTCCCTCGGTGTCGCTGGCCGCCAAGCGGCGGTATCTCGCAACGGCCTGAGCATCCGAGTAGAGGCTCAGCCCATGGGACTCCAGCACCTTGTGCGTCTGCTCGCAGCTGATCCACCGGTATCGCGAGCTCAAGCGATCGCTGGACGACGGGCCCAGGGATGCGGGCGGTGTCGGTGGTGACAGCTGCCGCTGTGACGTCGACCTGAACAGAGGCTCTCGCCCATCGAATTCCGTTGACCAACCCGAAGACCGCAACCAGAGCGATCAGGCTCAGGAGCGTTGTCCCGACCAGCCTGCGGAGAGCACGAGACTGCCCCCGTGCACGGTCTGCGTTGGGTGGTGTCCCGATGTACGTCAAGTATGCGCCGACGAGGATCAAGAGGTCGTAGGTCGTGTACCGCGAAGCCGACGCGGCCCCTGGCCCGGCCCAGGCGCGCCCGTAGGTCGTCGAGAAGGCGAAGAGGAGGCCGAAGACCGTCAGTGCGATGCCAATGGGGGCGGCGCTCTGCCGCGTCTCGACGCCGACCACTCGACCACAACGTGAAGATGGCCACAGCGAAGATCACACAACCAACCGCTGTGATCAGATCGGCCCTGACCCCGTACGAGCTCAACCGGACCCCGAGCACATCTCCGAGCGACTCGAAGTAGAACCGGACTGCCTGGGTCGGCAGGTGGATCGGCGTCAGCTCAGGCGCCACTGCGGCGTGCGAGTTGAAGTTGTAGAAGTACAGAGCCGTCGTCAGCACTGCTGCCGCGACCCAGACCGCCACGAGATATCCCGGGCGACGGCGGTAGAAGAGGAGCAGGAGGCCTGCGACCCAGATGAAGAGCCCCTGGAAGGACGAATAGCTCCCCACTATGGCGAGGACGATGGCGCCGACGCTGCCGGCGATGGACAACGTGGGACGATCAAGGAGGAACAGGACGCCCGCGAGGAGGAGCAGGATCAGGTACCAGGCCAGCTGGAACCCCCACAGCGTGTTCTCAGCCTGCACGACCGAGAACATCAAGATAGCCACAGGGCAGTAGGCGACCCACGGGCGATCGGGGGCCCGGCGCTTGTGCGCGGCGATGATCAACGCCACCGCCGCCATGAGCAGGACATGCGCTCAGGTATTCCTCGGCGGAAACGTTGAATGCGTCGAGACGACTCATTGCCAGCACGAGCAAATTGGGAAACAACATCCGGTTCTCGTTGTGCTGAGCCCACAGAGTCGCCAGCGTGAGGTGGCCGTTGTAGGAGGCACGGATCAGATTCACGTCGGACCACTGGTCCGCATGCACGACATTCAAGCTGTAGTGGTGAAGGAACCAGAGGTAGACAAGGACTGGTAGCCCGAATCCGAGCACCGTGACCACCGACCTGCGGTCGGGTGTCCGTCGGGTTGGCGCTCTCGACTGCAGCGTCTCGGCCGTCATGGTCACGACAGCCAAAATAGAGCGTCTCCCGCCGCGCGCACGCTGCGACTGATTCTCCGATTCGCTCGAACCAACGTCCGGGTGTCAACAGTTGAAGAGGGCTGCGTCTGTGATCTACCGTAACGGGGGCCATGAAGGGAGAACGATCCTCGATGAATTCGGCTCCTACCGGGGAGGTTCGGCGGCTGGTCCGGATCGACACTGACAGCGGCGTCATCTACGGTGAAAACCTCTATGGCCCTCCCGGGGCCCACCGCATCGCGCCGACCAGGGCACACCCCCGTGCTGCACGAGCGCACGACGCAGGATGGGGTCGGCACAAGGAGGGACATGCACACGGGGACCAAGGCGACGAGGGGCGCTGCGCGGCGCCTCGGCCATGCTGGAGGAGCTCCGCGGACGGCGCTCCTGCGCGGCGTGGGCGAGCAGCCGGCGTCAGACCGCGTCGGGCTGATCGACGTGCTGATGAGGATGCATCGACTCGCCATGGACCTCTCCGGAGAGGTGGCCGAGGTCGACACCGACCCGTTGCTGGCCGGGCCGGTGGGCGTGGTTGCGGCCGATGCCCTCGTCGTGCTGGCCTGATCGGGCCGCAGGGACCGACGACACACCCGAGGAGACTGATGAGCGATACCACCGAGAGCCCGATCGGGGACGACCTGATCCGCCGTATTGAGGACGGCATCTGCTGGATCATCCTCAACCGGCCCGATGCCGGGAACGCCATGACGCAGTTCATGCGGGACCAGATCGCCGACTGGGTCCTCGACGCGTCATCGGATCTCTTCGTGCGCGTCGTGGTCATCACCGCTGCAGGCGAGAAGGCCTTCTGCTCCGGCGCCGACCTGCGCGGCGGCCGGCTGACCCCCAGGCCAAGACCCGACGACGCGCCCGACAACGTCGTGGGCGATGCGTCGCGCATGATCCGCGACGGCTGGCAGCGCCTCGTGACGGCCATCCTCGACTGTGAGAAGCCGGTCATTGCGGGCGTCAACGGCACGGCGGCCGGGGGCGGCATGCACCTCGCCCTCGCCTGTGACCTGGTCGTCATGGCAGAAGAAGCCAAGTTCGTCGAGGTGTTCGTCCGCCGCGGCATCGCGCCCGATGCCGGGGGCGCCTGGATCCTCACTCGCCTGGTGGGCATTCAGAAGGCCAAGGAGCTCTTCTTCTTCGGCGACGACGTCCCCGCAGCCGAGGCCTATCGGATCGGCCTCGTCACCCGTCTCGTGCCCCGCGCCGAGCTCCAGGCCACGCTGGAGGAGCTGGCGGGGCGCCTGGCCAGCGGGCCGACCAAGGCCATCGGGGTCGCCAAGTGGCTGACGAACCGGGCGCTCGACGTCGACCGCGCCACCTCGCTCTACGACGAGGCCGTCGGCCAGGAACTGGTCACGAACACGCTCGATTCCAAGGAGGGCATCGCCAGCTTCGTGGAGCGCCGGCCCGCCGAATTCAAGGGCTGGTAGCCCGTCGCCTTACGGCTGCGGCGCCAGCGTGGTCGTCGTCGTCGCCTGCACGCCCCCGGTGGTCGAGGTGGTCGAGGTGTAGAGGATGCCGACGGAGACGTCGTGGTCGTCGTCCCGCTCGATGCCGGCAGGGTCGTGCTGGTGGTACTGCTGCTCGTGGATGTCGATGACGACGTGGACGTGGACGTGGTCGTCGTCGTCGTCGTCGTCGATGCCGGGGGCGCCGGCGAGGGTGTGAAGACCCCGTTGAGCGTGGTCCCGCTGCCCGCGTTGCCGAAGATGTCCGCCAGCGGTTTCCCCGAGATCAGTTCGATGGCCGTGATGAAGAGCAGGGCCAGGGCGAAGACGATGCCGACGGTTGCCGCGATGGCGCCCCACGAAAACCCCAGCGGCGCGCCGGACCGGCGGGGCCCGGGGCGTCCCGGCGGCAGCGTGGTGGCCCGGAGGTGCTCAGTGGCGGGGGCGTCCGCCACCGCCGAGATCTCCAGGCGCTCGGTCTCCCCCGCTGGTGCCGACGCCATCTCGACCGTGTCCGCCGCCCCGCCGCCCGCCGGCGCCGGCCGTCCGACGACCTCGGTCGGCGCCGTCGCCTCCTGTGACGACGCCGTGTCACCGCTGGCGCCGGTCCCTCCCAGCTTGCGCAGCAACGTTGCCGTCTCGGGGGCCCGGACCACCACCTGTTTGACCGCTTCGTGACCCCGCTCGATCGACTGCGCCACGAAGGCGGTGGCCATGGTGGCGGCCGCCGAGCCGATGGCCACGCCGACAATGGTGCCCTTGACCCCGAAGGAGGACGCGATGACGGCGGCGATCACCGCGCCTGCGGCCGAGGCCAGGATCTGGCGAACAGAGAACTTCACGCCAGCGCTGTCTAGTCGTTCGCGAGAGGATCGACGGCGCGGGCGATGAACTGGCGGGCACCAGTATCGAGAACCCAGTCATGCCCCAAACGGGCGATGGGGGCCGCGAAACGGGAGACCAGGCGCAGCGCGGTGTTGCCGGGCGCGAGGGAACTCTCCAATTTCACCGTGCAGCCACTCTCTGCCTCATGGAGCGAGAGCGTGGCGTTGCCCACCACGTCGCCGCTCACTGCGGCCCGGACGAGCAGCGGCGCCTCCACGTGCTCGATCCCGACGCGGAAACGCACTGGATACGGCACTGGCGGTTGCGCCTCGCACCACCACTCCTCGCCCACCTCCAGCCCGGCACCTTGGAACCCCCGCAGCCAGGGCCACCAGGAGCGGTAGCGCGACACGTCGCTGATGAGCGTCCACACACCCTCCCGCTCCAGGGGCAGGTCGTACTCATGCACCGTGGTGATGCTGCCTGCTCGCTCGTTCGCCGGATCCGCCCCGGCCTTGCCTGTGCTCACTCCCCGACGGACCCGTCGATCTGCTCGCGCAGCAGGTCGGCGTGCCCGTTGTGTCGTGCGTACTCCTCGACCATGTGGATCATGATCCAGCGCAACGAGACAGGGCCGTCAGCCGCGGCCGCCAACACGTCCAAGCTCTCGGCGGCCGCCACGACGGCGCGTGACTCGTCGCACTTCTGCATGAATTGCTCGAGGTCCGCCCACGCGGACTCCGGACGGAGATCGTTGAAATCCGCATCAACGTCGAGCTGGAGTGAGATCGGCGGCGGCGATGGGCTCCCGGCAAACACGTGCTCGAACCAGTGCCACTCGACATATGTCATGTGCCGCACCAGGCCGAGCAGGCTGAGCGAGGACGGGGGCACGGTGCGGCGCGCCAATGCGGTGGCGTCGATCGACTCGCACTTCCAGAGCAAGGTCGAGCGCTGATAGTCGAGCCAGGCGGACAGCATCGGACGCTCGTCACCGGTCGTGGGCGGATCCGGCCGGGTCACCGCAGGCAGCACCGACCCAGGCTAACGGGTTGACCGGCGAAATCATCGGGCGAGAAAGGGCCGGTAACATGGCATTCGTGCGTGATCGGTGGCTTTCCGGCAGAGCCGTGTCGCTCCACCTGGCCGTCCTCGTGCTCGTCCCGGCCTGTGCGCTGGCGGCCTGGTGGCAGATCAACCGGGCGGCAGACGGCAACCAGCTCAGCTACCTCTATTCGGTCATGTGGCCGGTGTTCGGGCTCTTGGCCGTGTACTTCTGGTGGATGCTCATCCACACCGATTTCGAGACCGTTGGCTTGAGGGGCATGCGGCGCCAACAGGCGGAGTCGGTCTCGGCTGGAGCCGGATGCCACTGCGACCGCCGCTGTGGCACTCGAGCCGCCACCCGTCATCACGTCGGCAAGCGAGGACCCGGAGCTTGCGGCGTACAACGAGCGCCTCGCTGGACTGGCGGCCCAGGGGCCAAAGACATGGCGTCACCGCGAATCCGCCGTCGTCCGGTGGGAGCAATGAGGCGGCTCACCGAGCGAGGCCTGAAAGGGGCGCTCTTCCGCTACCAGCTGATGGCGAACATCGTCGGCGTGCTGATCATCCCGCTCTTCCTCTTCACGGCCCTGCACTACGCGATCGGCGGTTTCAAGGTTGAGCTCGCCATCTTTGGGGTGGGGCATGGCTACCTCTACATCGTCTACCTGATTGCCGCTGGATTCCTGGCGCTCAAGGCGCGCCTCCACATCCCGTGGATCATCTTGATGTTCGCCGCGGGGCTGGTACCCGGCCTGACGTTCGTCGTCGAGTGGATCATCGTGACCCGCAAAGTCCAGCCGCTCATGGCCGCACAGGACGCGGCCGCCGCGACTTCGGCTTCGGGAGTCAGCCCAGCCGCTCGATGACGGTGCCGTTGGCCTGGCCGCCGCCCTCACACATCGTCTGATAGCCGTAGCGACCGCCCGTCGCCTCCAAGTGGTTCAACAGCGTGCCCATCAGGCGCACACCGCTCGCGCCCAAGGGGTGGCCGATGGCGATGGCGCCGCCGCGTGGATTGAAGCGCGCCATGTCGTAGGAGAACTCCTTCTGCCACATCAGGGCGACGGCGGCGAAGGCCTCGTTGCACTCCACGGCGTCGAACTCATCGACCTTCATGCCCGATCGCGTGAGCAGCTTGTGGGTGACCGGCACCGGCGCCGACAGCACGATCGCCGCGTCGTCGGCAGTCACGGCGAAGTGCGCGAAACGGGCCCGAATCGGGAGACCAAGTGCCTCAGCGACCGACCTGTCCGCGATCAGCATGGCCGCTGCACCGTCGGTCGTCTGCGAGGAGTTGCCGGCCGTGATGTCGGGCGCCGTGTCGGGCTCCCAGTGCTGGGCGGCGGGCAGCCCGGCCAGCGCCTCGATCGTCGAGGAGCGCCGGATGCCCTCGTCGGAGCGAAGAAACTCGCCACTGAGGCTGCCGTCCTCCGTCTTGATCGGCACCGGCACCGCTTCCCGCTCGAAGTGGCCGTTGTCCCAGCTCTCGGCGGCCCGCCGATGGGACTCGAGCGCGTAGGCGTCCATCTCCTGCCGCGTGATCCCGTAGCGGTCGGCCAGGACCTGGCTGACCCGGAACTGGGTCCAGAGCCTGTTGTCGACGGCCTCCATGAACGACGGAGGGAAGGGGCCCGTCCCGCCTCGAGCGTTGGAGGCAAGGGGGACGCGGCTCATGACCTCGGCGCCGCAGGCGATGACCATGTCGTAGTGGTCGGCCGCCACGCCAGCGGCGGCGAAGTGCACGGCCTGCTGCGACGAGCCGCACTGACGGTCGACCGTCGTGGCCGGCACGGTCTGGGGCAGGCCGGCCGAGACCCATCCATTGCGGGCGAGGTTCGTGCTCTGCTCGCCCACCTGGCTCACGCACCCGCCGATCACGTCGTCGATGCGCTCGGGATCGACGCCCGTCCGCTCGATCAGCGTGGTGAGGGCGAAGCCAAGAAGGTCCGCCGGGTGCCAATTGGCGAGCGCGCCACCGCGCTTGCCGAACGTGGTGCGCACGACATCGACGATGACGGGCTCTCTCATGTGTTGCCTCCTCGACTTTGCTGCGCTTGTCAGCTTAGGTATCGGATTCCCCGGCCTCGGCCGCGCCCGACGCGACGGCTTCCTCGCGGCGGGCCATCAGGGTCTCGACGGCGGCGCTGGCGCCTCGCAGGATCACCTTCGTAGGCGACGCTGCCGTGATTGAGCACGACAGCCCAGTTGGCCAGTTGCAGGACACGGCTGACCTGTTGCTCGACCACCACCAGCGCAGTGCCGTTGCGATTGATCTCCTGGAGCCCCTCGTACACCGTGTCGACGACAACCGGGGCCAAGCCCAGGGACAGTTCGTCCGCCACCAGGACCTTGGACGGCACCACGAGGACCTTCGCCAGGGAGAGCAGGCGTTGCTGGCCGCCGGAGAGGGTGCCCCCCGACTGACGACGACGCTCACCGAGAATGGGAAACGCCGTGTAGGCGCGCTCGAGGTTCTCCTTGAGCTTGCCCCGGCCTGCCCGTTGGCGGAAGGCCAATGTCAGGTTCTCCTCCACCGTCAGGCTCGAGAACACCCCTCGACCCTCGACGACGTGGGCCATCCCGAGCCGGGCGATCTTGTACGCCGGGAGCGCGGTCACGTCGTCTCCAGAGAACATGATCCGACCGGACGAAGCCGTGACCAGTCCCGTCACGGTGCGGGCCACGGTCGACTTGCCGGCGCCATTCGATCCGACCAGAGCGACGACGCCCCCCTCCGGCACGCGGAATGTCACGTCGAACAGTGCGCGGTACGGGCCATAGGCGGCACTGACGTTGTGGACCGAGAGCACGTCGGTGCCGGCGGCCGGCGCGGTCGCCGTGCTCACACGTGCCCCAACTGTCCGAGATAGGCATCCCGTACCGCCGGGTCGGTCATGCACTCGTCGAACGTCCCCGCGAACAGCATCGACCCGAGGTCCATGACGACCGCCCGGTCGACCACTTCGGCCACCATGGTGAGATCGTGTTCGACCAGCAGCACGGCCGTGCCGCGCTCACGCTGAACGGTGCGGAGCACTGCGGCGACCTCGGTCGTCTCGTGCAGGTCGAGCCCCGAGGACGGCTCGTCGGCGAGCAGGATCTTCGGCTCGGTGGCCAACGCCCGAGCGAGCTCGACCAGGCGGCAATGCCCGAGTCCCAGGGCGTTGACCGATGTGTCCGCCAGATGGGAGATCCCCACCAGCTCCATCGTGGCCTCGACCCGCTCCATCTCGTCGGGGGTCGGCTTGCTCATGTTGAGGAGGTCCCGCCACAGCCTTCCCTCGCCCTCGCCGTGACCGCTCAGCCACCAGAAGGTGGTCGCGCACCGTCATATCGGTGAACACCTCCACCCTCTGGTAGGTGCGGCCGATGCCCAACCTGGCGCGCTTGTAGGTGGGCATCCCCGTCAACGGCTGGCCGTCGAAGACGATGTCGCCCTCCTCGGGTCGCAGCTGGCCGCAGACGCAATTGAACAACGTCGTCTTGCCGGCGCCGTTGGGCCCGACGAGCCCGACGCTCTCCCCCGGACCGACGTCGAAGGTGATGCTGTGCACGGCCTTGATCCCGCCGAAGGACTTGCTGACGCCATGGATACGGAGGAGTGGTTCGACGTCAACCATTGGCACCAACTCGAAATGGCCTGCGCCTTGGTCTCCTCGGCGGCAGCCTCGCTCGGGAAGAACAGTCGTTCGAAGCGCAGGGTCGAACGACGCTTCTGGTACTCGAGCACACCCTCGGGGTGCTGGGCGTAGGTCGAGCGCGCCGAAGGCGAACAACACGATCGTCAGGCTGGGGCCCCCGAAGCGAGACGGGAGGTAGGTGAGGAGCTGCTCGACCACGAAGAGGCCGATACCGGCCTGAATGGCACCTTCGACCGTATTCACGCTCGTGGTCACCACCAGCACGACAAGCACGAGCGAGAAGGTCGTGTTCCAGTCCACCGGAGATACGTGCTGCTGCTGAATGCTGTAGAGCACGCCGCCGACGCCGGCGATCGCCCCGGACAGACGCGAAGACGACGATGCGCTGCCAGGTCGGGTTGACGCCGAGACCGGCCGTCGCCGTCTCGCTCCCTCGCATGGCGGCAGGTTACGGCCGACGGTCCCCTTGCGAACGAGCAGGACGATCACCACGGCGACAGCGAGGACGAGTATGGAGAGGATGAACATGGCGTGGCCGTTGAAGTTGAAGAAGGCACTCGTGCCGAGCCACTTCGATTGCAGGCTGGTGCCTTGGGCACCTCCAGTCACCCAGATGTCGTTGAACGCGGTGTTGTCGAAGAGCAACGCTGCGGCGAGTGTCATCAGCGCCAAACCCAGGCCACGTAGCCGCAGCGAGAGCAGCGCCAGCACGACGGCAACGATGGACGCGATGACCGCGCCGATGAGCCCGCCGACAGGAAGTTGAGTCCGAGGTGCACGGAGAAGACGGCGGCCGTGAATGCCCCGATGCCGGCGAAGGTCGCCTGACAGAGCGACAACTGTCCGGCCATTCCCGTGATCAACGTCACCGAGAGGCAGATGATGGACAGGGTGAGGCCGTTGTTGAAAACGGTCTCCCAGGTGACCGGGATCCAGGTCAGCATGGAGACACAGAACGCCGCCAGGACCACCCACCACGCCGTGCGGATGATCCGGTCCATGCTGGGTGCCCTCGTGCTGGCCGCGATCGGCACAGGTGGTGGATCGATGGTTGCCAAGGGATCCCGGCTGGAGTCGAGGTTGCGCAATCCGGGCAAAATGAGGAGAGCGGCAGCAATGGCGAAGAACGGAAGCGAAGGCACGACCGCCGCGTTCCAGAAACTGTCCGGCGGGATGTACCCCTGCAACACGGTCGTGACGACGCCGATGAGGACCGCCACTCCGGCGGCAATGGGCAGCGAGCGCAACATTGCCCATGCCGCTGCCGCGATGGCCGTCACCGTCAGGGTGACGAACTCGTCCGAGTTGAAGGCCCCGTAGACGGGAGCCAGCAGCACGCCGGCCAGGGCAGCCATGAAGCTGGAGATGATCCAGGCCACGGCGACGACGCCGTTGGCGTTGATGCCGTCGAGTTGAACCAGTCGTCGGCTCTCGACCGCACCCCGCATCTGCAGACCAAGCGCGGTGAAGCGCAAGAGGATCGTGAGGAGGACGAGGACCACCACCGTCACGGAGATGGTGGCCAAGTAGATCCCGTTGATCGGGGTCCCGTAGGTGCCGCTTCCGATGGTGAAGTAGACGGTGTTCGGGTTGAAGAACGGGAAGATGGTCGTGGTGGCGTCGAGGTTCTGGGGACCGAAGATCACCGGCAGCAGCGAGGGAATCCCGACCAGGAGGGCCAGGCCACAGACGAGCTTTGCCGTGCTGTTGGAATTCGGAATGTGCCGGAAGATAAGCCGGTCGAAGGCGTAGCCCATGACCGGGCCCAGCACCACAACGGTCAGGAGGAAGGCCTCCCATCCCGACCAATTGTGGTACTGGGTCAGGTACGTGAAGATGAAGGCCGACGCGAACGCCTGGGCGCCGAAAGCAAAGTTGAAGACGCCCGTTGCCTGATAGGTCAGGACGAGGCAGACCGCCACGAGCGCATAGGTACATCCGTACGGCACGCCCGGGAGTGCGAACCCTAGGAGTTGCTCCATCTGCCTACCCCGGCTACCACGCGCCGGCCCTCGCCCTGTCCTGCCCCCGCGCTTAGGCGGGGGCCGGTGTGCCGGGCGGCAGCGGGAAGACGGGGTTCTTGTTCGGGTTGGTCGACTGGAAGCAGTTGAAGACGTTCTTTCCCTTGTTGAGGGTCGCCACGTACTTGGTTCCGGACACCTTGATGTAGGCGAGGCAGTAGGGCGGCGCGTTCCCACTGTGACCGGCGGACTTCCAGTTGACCGGGGCGATTCAGGCCGCCGGCCGTGAACGACGTCGATGGAATTGTCCGTGGCGATCACGTTGGCCTGGGTGAGGTTGGCGCCGGCCATCTTGACGCCCTGGACGAACAAGGCGGCCGACTCCCATCCCTGCAGAGCGAGCTCGTCCGTGGCGTACTTCGGCTCGTACTTCTTCATTTGGGCGAAGTAGAGCTTCAGACCCGGGTAGAGCTTCGGGGACGCCGTGAACGGGACATGCCCGATGTCGAAGTAGACGCCCTGCATCAGGCTCTGGTTCGTGTCGAGTGTGGACTGGTCGTTCCCGCTGAACCACAGCTGGGTCATGTTGCTCAACCCGTACTGCTTGATCGCCCTGGCCATGGTGACATTGCCCTGCACGTCCATACAGCTCACGACCATGTTGGAGCCGGCCTGCTTCATGCGCTGCACGTCCGTGGCCACCGTGGAGCCCTGGATAGTTGACCTTGAGGTCGGAGTAGCTCACGGTGTAGCCGGCGGCCTTCAGGGAGTTCTGCTCCGACTGGCACGAGGCCGCCGACGCCGCCACCCCGTACGCGATGAAGGCGATGGACGGCTTCTTCTGCGTCTTGCGCGCCACGTAGGCGACCTGCGGGCCGGCGGCCGGGTAGTACTGCACCGAGCCACCCGCGGCGAACAAGTTCTGGGGTCCGGCCCAGTTGCCCGTCACGTTGTAGCCGTAGGTCGGGATCCCCGACTCGACGAAGAGGTTGGGCGAGAAGAAGGCCGTGGCGACCCCGGTCACGGCGAAGACATGGTCCTGGTTGATCAGTGTGTTCGCCAGTTGGTTGAACGTCGTCGGGTTCCCGGCGTCGTCCAACGCGTACTTGTAGTCGATCTTTCGACCATTCACGCCGCCCTGGGCGTTGATGTAGTTGTAGTACGCCCGCTCGCCGTAGATCATCGACGAGAAGTTGGAGGCGAGGGTCCCCGTCTGGGTCGAGATGGTCCCCACCGTGATGGAGTTCGAGGTCACTCCCGGCGCCGTGCTGGCAGTCGCGGCCGCACCTGCGGAGGCCGATGTCGTGACGATGGCCGCCCCGATCAAGGTCCCCATCAGCGCCACCGCTGTCAGCGCCCTACATCCATGTCTCACTCGCATACCGTCCCCAATCGTCGCTCGTGCATCCCCCCCAGGATGCCGGTCACTGTAGCTGTAGGCGTTCACGCCCATTGCTCACCCCTTGTGCTCTATCACGTCGCCGAACTGCTCTACATTCACTTTCACCGCGCGTCTTTCGCAAATGTCGATTCGTGCCGCGTCAGTTCAGAAACAACCTCCGCCGGTCGTACTCACGTAACGCCCGGACCTCGTCGAACCGGACGGCGGGAAGCTCCTCGACCCCGCGGGCCACCTCAGGCTGGTACCCGCACGACGAGGCGAACTCCCGCACCCGATCGTCCACGGAGCCCTCCCCGTCCGGGACTGCAGCCAACCGCAAGACGCCGTCGGCGCGGCGCAGGACGCCTTTGTCGGTGACCACGCTGACCACGCGCTCCCCGGGCGAGGTGACGTAGGCCACGGTCTCAGGGAGTCGTTCGGGCCGGGCCAACGTGACGACCACGCAGGCGGTGGCGCGGCTCGCCACGTCGTTCGCCCCACCGGAACCAACGAGGAAGCGTCCCCCCGCCAGCTGCGTCGAATTCAAGGCCCCGTTGCGGTCGACCTCGGCCGCACCGAGGCAGCCGACGGTGGTCGTGCCGGGGCCTCCGACGACCATACCCAGGACCGCCGACGCATCGGAGAGGTACGGGGTGGCCGGGAAGACCCGCTGATTGAAGATGTACGGGTCCGCCGGAGTCGGCTGGTACCCCCACAGCCCGAGCTCGGCCGTCAACATCACGCGGCGTCCCGCCGCCCGCGCCCGGCCCACGGCGACCCAAGCCGCCAGATTTGCCACACCAGCTCCCGCCAGCACGGCGTCGGCATTGATGTCGGTGACCACCCGCTCGACCTCACGCGACCCGAGCGAAGCCGCCTGTTCCCACCGGGTGATCGCCGGATCGTCGACGACGGGATGGGCATCAGCGTCGGCCTTCCACGACATGGGGTCTGACCGCCCCTCGAGCCACTTGAGCTGCTCCGGTCCGACGCGTCCGAGATAGTCCTCGTGCGTGGCCGGACCCAACACCCATTCGTCGACGTAGCTGTCGAACTCGTCCTTGGCGGCGGCCGCGGCGGCAGCGCTCCAGTGCGCGACGTCCTCCCCGTAGCTGCGGACGGGCAACCCAGGGGCGTAGCACCCACCCGGATGGGCGCCATAGGGCGCCTCCACGACAGCCAGGACGCGGTGCGCCGGAATCCGGACCCGGTGGCCGAGGCCCTCCAGATCATCGACGACGCGCTCGACGGTCGCGACGACGCCGCGGCGCGCCGCCCAGGCACCCCACACACCATCAAGGAGCGGCTCGGAGAGGGCGAGGTTGCCATCCGGGTCGGCAGCCGCGGCGTGCACCAGCGCGACATCGGGGACCAGCGGCTGGAGGAGGCCGAGCGGGCCGAACGGGGAATCGATGACCGAGAAGGCATCATTGCCCGCCATGGAGGAGCCGACGAGCGATCCGGTGACCGCGGCCGGCAATCCGCGGGCGGCAGCTTCCAAGCGTTGCGAAAGGGTCAGGATCGACCAGTGCTCCACTTCGACCTCACCCGACTCGTAGGCCTGGCGGAAGATGGGGTTGGGCGTATAGGTCGGGAAACTGTTCCCCGAATACGCCGTGACCACCCTGCGGACGAGCCCACCCCTGAAGAAGGCGGCGCCCAGCGCGCCGAGGCTGGTCATGACGAGGGTGAAGCCGGGGTCGGTGCGCCAGAATTGCCGGGCCAGCTCCCGGGCCGAGGCAGTCCATCGGCTGTGCCCCATCATCACGAGGACGGAGTCGCCGGGCCGCACACTCCGTGCGACGGCATCCTCCAGCGTCATCACGACCGACCCGCCCGACGACGTGGCCTTTGGCGTCACAAATCCTGCCCCGCGGCGAACCAGAAATCACATAATTCCTGGTCCCGCCTCATTTTTTACCCCCACTGAACCTGACCACCGTGTCAGGTTAGCCATTTCAACCATGCCCGGCACTACCATGCACCGGGCATGGGACCGCCGAGAGTCCAACGTGACCCGGCAGCCGCCCCGACGAAGCCCACGAGGTCCCGGGCAGCCAAGAAGGCCACGACCGCACAGGGTACGGGCCGGGCGGACACCCGTGCCCCCCGTGGGCTCGACGGTCCTTCCGACGGCGTCCCGGCTGCCGACGGCGACGCGGTCGGCGCTCCCGCCAGCAAGCGGGTCCTGCGGAGCCAGGGCCGGCGCACCATGCGCAAGCTGCTCGATGCGGCGATGGTCGCTTTCGACAATCGGGGCTACCACGCCACGCGCGTGAACGACGTGGTCGAGATCGCCAAGACCTCGCACGGCACCTTCTACCTCTACTTCTCCAACAAGGAAGACCTGTTGCGCGCGCTGGTCGCAGAGGCAGCGGGTGAGGCGCAAAAGCTCTATGACGCGCTGAGCACGCTGCCGGCCGAGGGCGGCGCACCACAGTGGGAGGACGTACACAGATGGATCTGCGCCTACTCCGAGCTCTGGACTCGCTACGCGCCCCTCTTCCGAGCCTGGACCGACCTCGCCACCATCGACTCTGAGTTGATCGACGTGATTCGCAGCACGTTCACGGTGATGTCCGGCGCACTGGCCAAGCAGATCGGCCCTGATTCCTCAGGCCACAACATCGATCCTGATACGGCTGGGCTGGCTGCGTTGGCCATGCTGGACCGCTTCCACTATCTACGCGAATTCGTCGGGCAACCCATCGACGACGTGGCGCTCGAGACCATCACGACCATGGTGTACCGGGCCCTCTACGACTCGAGCGCCTGAACCGGGGCACACATCCGTCATGCACGGCTGCAGCACCGTGGAGGCGGAGACGCAGGCACCGCCCGCTCGGCGTACGGCGCGTGGGTGTGCTCGTCGAGATCGTGCGCGAGGAATTCGGTGACCTCGTCGGCTCCTACGACGGGTACACGATGTCGAAGATGCCGTCGACGCCAGAACCGTGGAGGGTCAGGCCGCCATCGACAACGATGTTCTGTCCGTAGACGAAGCGAGCCAAGTCGGAACAGAGGAAGACAACAACGTCAGCGATGTCCTCGGGCTCCCCGATCCGGGCAACGGGCGTCCCCTTCTCGAAGCGCTCCACTTGATTGGGCATGAACTCGAACATCTGGGCCGTCATGGCCGTCTTGATCATCCCTGGAGACACCGCATTGATCCGGATGGACGGCGCGTATTCCAATGCGGCCGATGCGGTCAGGGCGGCGACCGCCGCCTTGCTGGCGGCGTAGGGGCTCTCCCCCGCCGCTGGCCTGGTGCCGCTGATGGACGCCGTGCTCACGATGGAACCGCCTCCGCCCGCCAAGAGGTGCGGCACCGCGGCGCGGATGCCCGCCCACACGCCGGTCAGGTTGACCCGGAGCACTCGGTCCCAATCGGCCACGTCGAGCTCATGGAGCCTGCCGAAGGCGGATGTCCCCGCGTTGTTGTACATGATGGAGAGACCACCGAGCTCGAGTGCCGCCGCATCGACGGCTTGACGCAAGACGTCTGGGTCACCGACGTCGACGCCGATGGCGATCCCCCCGATCTCGTCTGCCACGGCGCCGGCTGAGTCCCCGTCGACATCGAGTACCGCCACCCGGGCGCCTTCCTCTGCCATGCGGCGGCACGTCGCACGGCCGATGCCTGAGCCGCCACCTGTCACCACAGCCCTCTGGCCGTCAAGCAGTCCCATCGACACCTCCTGTCTCCCTGTCGGGTCCCGTCCACGACGGGGTCGTGATCTCCAGCGGTTCGTCGAGCTCCCGGATCAGCAGCTCTTGCGCCATGCTGAGGTGCAGGGTGCCATCGTCGCCGTGCATGGTCGCCCGGACGGTGGCTCGCCCTCCGGCGTTCACCAGCGCATGAAGGTCGAAGATGCTCCACACATCGGCCCGCCAGGGCCGATGGAACCACAGGGCATGATCGAGGCTGGCGTCGGTGTGCGTACCCCAGACGCCGAGGCTGAGGGGACGAAAGGACGCGCCAGTCATGTCGGAGAAGTACGCCAGTGCGCAGGCGTGCACAGCGGGATCGTCCGACAGGGATTCACGGGTACGAAACCAGCAACGCCGTGTCGACTCGAAGGTCCCGTCCTCCCGGCGCTCGGTCGCACCCAATTCGCGGACGTCGAACGGAAACGGTGCCTCGAACCCCTCGATGTCCCGGGGCGGTGGTATGTCCGGAGCAACGGGGAGCTGATAGCTGTCACCCTTTTCCGGGATGTGAAACGAGCACATCATCCGGAAAGTCTCCCGGCCGTCGACCTCACTGATCACCTGCCGAGTGCGGAACGACCGCCCGTCTCGCACACTGTCCACGACATGATC
This sequence comes from uncultured Acidimicrobiaceae bacterium, assembly GCA_963753115.1. Lineage (GTDB taxonomy): Bacteria > Actinomycetota > Acidimicrobiia > Acidimicrobiales > RAAP-2 > Bog-473. The sequence continues at coordinate 40,663 of CAVWBB010000021.1, read as the reverse complement.
TGTCCGCGAACCGGGACTGGTCGGCCGGAGGAAGTAGCCGTGGAGGGAGTGGATCTCGAAGTCATGTGGGACCGTCTCCATGGCGGCATGCAACGCCTGGGCCACCACCATGCCTCCGAAAACACGACCATGCATCCACCACTTCGGACTCGTTGTGGTGAAGGTCGGCCTCCCCAGCGGATCTGCCCCGGTTGGGCGCGCCGTGAAGGCGTCGACCAGCTCAGCCAGGGTGGCGGGAATGAGCTCCGCCTCTTCTGCCTCGTCAAGCTCCACGCGCAGCCCCCCAATCGGGAGCCGTCATGGCAGGTCCACCTCGACCGAGAGACCCTTGGCGGCCAGGTCCACGCGACGGTTGTCTTCGGCGTACCGGAGCCCTTGCACATTGAACAGCCGCACCTCTGGGCCTTCGATCGGGAACGGCCCCCAGTGCCAGGTGCCCCGATGCAGCACCAGCGACTCGAGCGGCTCGATCCGGAAGGCGCGGATGGAGCTCGCCTCCACCTCATCCACGAACTCGGCGGCGGCCGGAGCCACCACGATCACGGCAGGGACGTTCAGGGGCATCAGCGCCTGGGTGTGGGTGTCGTGGCGGAACAGCATCTCGCAGCGCAGGCCACGGGCCGTCTCGGGGACCTCGCTTCGAGCGTGCCCGATCAGGTTCACATGGGCGTCCGCCCACTCGAAGGTCATCGTCTGTGCGCCGTCCCTGGGATCGACGTCGGCCACAGGCAACCAGCCGAACGGCGACCATGCGGCCTCAGTGAGTGGCTCGGGGACCAGGGATCGTTCTGTGGTGGGTGCGTCTGAGGACATTGCTCCCTCTCGTCTGCCTCGGTCCGTGCCATCGGCGGTGCGCCTGTGCCGCGTCGCGGCCTAACCTGACACCGGAGTCAGTCTAGGAAATCTCGGGAGGCCAACAGGATGGATGTGCGCAGTATCGAAGCGAAGCCGCCGGTTGTCGAGCACAACGGCACCGTTCCAGTCTGGTGGATGATCGAGTCCCGCGAGTTCAAAGACATCACCGACGGGGGCTACCTGGAGCTCGTGAACGAGTTCGAGGTGCCGGGCGGCGGTCTGGTCGACCCCCATTCCCACCCAACGCACGAGTTCTATTACGTCATGAACGGCAAGGGGATCATGACCATCGACGGAGAGGACCGTTCCATCTCCCAAGGTGACCTCGTGTACATCCCGCCGGACAAGGTCCACTCACTGCGTCCGATCAGCGACCACGCTCCAATCCACTGTTTCTGCTTCGCCATCGGCGTCAAGGGCGCTGGCGCCATCAACTACACGACGCACTAGGTGGCTCGAGTCCTCGTCACCCGGCCCCTGACCGAGGGCGGGACCGATCCGCTGCTCGAAGCCGGCCACGACATCGTGCTCCACGATGACGGCTCCGCTCTCCCTCCAGAAGAGCTCGTCCGCAAGGCCGGCGAATTCGACGGGATCGTCTGCCACCTGACCGATCGCATCGACGCTGCGGTGCTGGAGTCGGGGCGAAACGGGAGGCTACGCGTGGTGGCGAACGCCGCCGTCGGGTACGACAACATCGACGTCACATCGGCCACTGCCATGGGCATCACCGTGTGTAACACCCCGGGAGTGCTCGACGACACAACGGCTGATCTCGCGTTCCTGCTGATCCTCGCCGCGACCCGGCTCGCCTCCGATGCCGAGCGTGACCTCCGGGAAGGCAGATGGAAGGGGTGGGGATTCGGCACGCATCTGGCCCGTGACGTACACGGGGCCACCCTCGGTCTCGTCGGTTTCGGGCGGATTGCACGAGCGGTCGCTCAGCGTGCGGAGGGTTTCGACATGGAGGTCATCCACACCGCTCGGAACGACACGAAGATGCCCGGTTTCGTTCCGACGCTCGAGGAACTCCTGGAGCGATCGGACATTGTGAGCCTCCACGTCCCGCTGAGCGAGACGACACGCCATCTGATCGGCGCCGTCGAACTCGCCCGGATGAAACCGACCGCCGTCTTGATCAATACGGCCCGGGGTCCAGTCGTCGACGAAGACGCGCTCGTCGATGCGCTTGAATCGGGCTCCATCTACAGCGCAGGACTCGACGTCTTTGACGGGGAGCCAAACGTGAATCCGCGGATTCTCACAGCGCCTCGGACGACCCTGCTTCCTCACATCGGAAGTGCAACTATCGCGACACGCACGCGCATGGCACGGCTGGCGTGTCAGGGCGTCTGTGACGTACTCGCGGGACTGACTCCGGCGAACGTCGTCCTTCCCGCGCAAAAACTCACGTAGCAAGGACCGTTCCCCAACGGGGCCACAACTCACTGTTAGCAGCGCGAGCCGATGGGTACGTTCCCACCGTCATTTGGGTGGGTCTCCAAGCACATGGGGGTTGACGTTGCGCACGGTCCGAGGAATCAGCCTTACCGCCGTGTCGGCTGCCTTGTTCGTCACCTTCGGCTTCTTCGGAAGTCAACTGCCAACACTGCCCGCTGGCGCTGCGATCCCCCAATGGCACACGGCGGCCAGCTTCAGCCCTCTGCCCAACGTCAGCGCAGTCTCTTGCGCTCCGAGCGCGACGGCCAGTTCCGCTACCTGCGTCGCCGTCGGGGACGATGGTGGGCAGCTTGCCTCAATCATCGTCACCAATGATGGAGGTGCTGTCTGGACTGATGCAGCTCCGCCTTCTGGCGTCACCAGTCTCTCGACCGTTTCATGTCCATCGGCCGCAGTTTGCTACGCCGGCGGAGGTTCGGGACTGCTGAAATCGAGCAACGGCGGCACCACTTGGAGCGTTCTGGACTCGTCGTTCGCGGCTGAGTCCATCTCCTGCTTCACCATCGATGAGTGCACGGCTGTGGGTGGCGCCCAAATCGTCGAAGACCACCGATGGCGTCTTCTTGGACCGCTCAGACTCCACCGCCTTCAGACTGGCTCTCTGACTGTCGTCTCTTCGCCCCACCACCTGCTCAGCGTGGCAGTCGGTAACTGTCGCAAATGAACCAGCGATAGTTGGGCAAACCAACGGCACAACGGAGCACCTTTGCGCAGCCCATCGTGACGTCACTCTCCACGTGTTTCGCTTGCTTCTCAGGTCGTCCTGTACTTCGACCACTGGTACTAGCAACGCCTGGGAGGACCGACGTCACCTCAGCACTTCAAACGGCGGACTTTTCGACTTGGACAGCCCACGAGCTCAATACCCACTGGGAGCCAACTCAATCAGCGTCACTTGTCAAGTCGACTAGTCACCTGCATAGCAGTTGGCACGAACCTCAGCCAGACACCATACGCAATCGGCACTTCGAATGGCGGATCCACGTGGACGTCGCAGAACCCACCGGTCAATGCAGTTGATCTCTCCGGAATTTCTTGTTCAGCTGCCGAAGATTGCATTGCGGTAGGCAACAACGGAAATGCTGGGGCTGGCTCGACAATCATGTCAACGACAACAGGGCGGCTCTTCGTGGACATCCCAGTCCCCTCCAACGGGAACGAGTCAAGTCGATTGCGGCCTCATGCCCGGACAGTGTCGATTGCTTCGCTGTTGGCGGGAACTCCGTTCTGAGCGACAGTCAATAAGGGATTTGCCTGGACGGCACTGTCGACTCCTTCCGCAGTGGACGGCCTCAACGGCATTTCTTGTCCGACTGCTTCCGTTTGCACTGCAGTGGGATTCGGCATTTTCGGCAACCCGGTCATTATCGCAACCGATCGACGCCGGCACAACATGGACACGCCGAACCCGCTCCCTCAGGAGTCGGGGTCCTGACCGCTATCTCATGCAGCAGTTCGGCCGTATGTCATCGCCGTCAGCGACTCCGAGACCTCATCTCCCAGCATCATCGCGACCGTCCAACAGCGGTGGAACGTGGACGCCCAGAGAGCTACCCGGGACGTAGTCGGTGAATTCAGCGGCGATTCCTTGTCCAGATCTCGACCCATTGCATGGCAATTGGGTTGCTTTCGGGTGGGCCGGGCTCAGTGATTCTGAACACTACAGACGGAGGAACGACCTGGGCCCCCCAGACACCTCCAGCCGCTGCGACCGCTCTCAATGGGATTACGTGTGTGAGCGACGCCACGTGTTTTGCTGTCGGACCGCATGTGATTGGGACAACCGACGGTGGTTCACAGTGGAACGACCTCGGAGCCCCAGCCGGTTCAACCGCGTTGAACGCCATCAGCTGCATCAGCATCTCCACCTGCACTGCCGTTGGCGGCACGAGCATCGTCGTCACCACCAATGGAGGAGCCACCTGGGCCATTGAATCTGGCCCCTCCGGTGTCGGTGCCCTTCTCGGCGTGGCGTGCGCCAGTCCTGTCAACTGCGAAGCCACCGGAACTGGGGCGAACTCTGGCGGCTTGATTGCCACGCTTTCGGCACCCCCGACCGTCACGACCACCACGCTCAATCACGGAACCATCGGCGTGCCCTACGCGGCATCCCTTGCCGCCAGCGGTGGGTTGGCGCCGTATTCATGGGCCGTGACGGGAGGAAGCTTGCCGCCCGGCCTCCATCTTGCAGCGAACGGCGGTCTGAGCGGAACGCCCACGATCCCGGGGGACTTCCACGTCACGTTTACCGTGACGGACTCGAATCTATTGTCGAGCCAGGCAGATCTTGATGTCTCCATCGGTCCGACCGCCACACCCGGCTATTGGGAGGTCGCGGGTGATGGCGGGATCTTCAGTTATGGCGGAGCCAATTTCTACGGTTCGACGGGAAGCCTCCACCTCAATGCACCCATTGTCGGCATGGCGGCGACGCCGGACGATGCCGGCTACTGGTTGCTGGCGTCCGACGGCGGCATCTTCTCGTTTGGCGATGCTGTCTTCTACGGGTCCACCGGCGGCATACACCTCAATGCCCCGATCGTCGCCATGTCGCCGACTCCGGATGGCGCTGGATACTGGCTTGTTGCCGCAGATGGTGGCATCTTCGCCTTCGGTGACGCCGCCTTCTACGGATCGACCGGAGGGCTCTCGCTCAACAAGCCGATCGTCGGAATGGCGTCGACGTTGGACGGGCACGGCTATTGGCTCGTCGCATCCGATGGGGGGATCTTCGCCTTCGGTAACGCCGCGTTCTACGGCTCTACGGGCGGTCTCCCTCTCCAGAAGCCGATCGTCGGCATGACCGCCGCTCCGGACGGCGGCGGCTACTGGCTGGTTGCTGCGGATGGCGGCATCTTCAACTTCGGCGATGTCGACTACTTCGGTTCGACCGGAGGGACGCCGATCAACGCGCCGGTCGTCGGTATGAATCGAACGGCCGACGGCCAGGGTTACTGGCTGGTCGGACGCGACGGCGGCATCTTCAACTTTGGCGACGCCGGCTTCTACGGTTCAGCCGGCGGGTTGAAGTTGAACCGCCCGATCGTGGGTATGGCCGCCGTCCAATCTGCCACGACGTAGTGCTCAGCGACGCAGGCGCTCAACGACGCACGTTCACCATTCGCTCGAGTGCTTCAGCGTTCGCTCCAGAATGCCCAGCGTGGCGCGCAGTGCCGACTCGGGGATGATGGGGAATATGTCGGCCTCCTTCCACTGTGGATCGATGGTCGACCAGTCGTAGTAGGAGGTAACGAGGGTCCCACCTTCCGCCGGCTCGAGCCGGTAACCGTAGATGTGTCCTATCTGCGGCTTGATCTGACCCCGAATGGTCCAGGCGATCTCGCGGTCGGGCTCGAACGTCGTGATGTGGACCGTCACGTCGTAGCGGCCCATGGGGAAATCGTTGAGTGCCTCGCGATCCATGTGGATGACGAACTCATCGCCGACCTTTGTTGCGGGCACCCCGGTGGAATCGATCAACATGCCCGAGCTGTCGATGGTCACATGACCTTTGGGGTCACTCAGGAGCGCGAAGATCCGTCCCGGCTCAGCCGGAATCGTCCGAGCCACCTCCATGCGCTCCGCTTTCTCGTCGGTTGCCGCTGCCTCTTCGCTCATGGTTGCATTGTGCCACCCGAGGCGATGCGTTACCCAGATTCGCCCTGGCGCACCAGTGAGGCATCGAGTCCGAGCAACTCTACGGTCGTCGAGCCTGACTTGAGCGCATCGAAGAAACCGGCCTCCTTTGCTTCGCGGTCACGCCCTGCCACCAGCACGTCGTCCACCGCCCCGCGCGGCACGAACGCGACGCCATCGACGTCCGCCACGACCCAGTCGCCCACCGCCACTTCCACCCCGCCGACCCGTACGGGGACGCCGACCGTGCCCGGCTTGTCCTTGGAGGCACCGGTGAGGGCAATGGTCGAAGAGAACACCGGAAAGCCGTGCGCTTCCAGCGCGGCCACGTCACGGACCCCGCCGTCGAGGATCAGACCCGTGAGTCCGGCCGCCTGCGCTGCTGTGGTCAGCACCTCGCCCCAGTAGCCACGGTCCGCCACCTGTCCCACGTCCACGACCAAGACACTCCCCTTCGGTGCCGTCGTCACGGCCACGTGCACAGCCAGGTTGTCGCCCGGCGTGCAGCCGACTGGGTAGGCAGGGGCGGCCAAGGTGGCGCCCGCCCAAGCCGGCCGGAGCCTCCGATGGGCGGCGAGGCCACCCGACTCGCCGATGGTGGCTGAACCAAGGCGCGCCAGCGCCGCCGCAATATCTCCCGAACTCATGTGATCCTCCTTGGTCAGTCAAACCGTGCCGGTGCATTCGAGCACCGGGCAGGGTCACGGCACCAGCCCTACACTCCCTCGACGTGGCGGACAACATGCTGATCGTGACGCAGGTGGCCCCCTACGCCGATGGGCCAGCAGGGGTGCACGGAGTCCTGGGACAGGCCGTCACCGGCTTGACCGAGCTCGCTGGCCTGTCCGGGCTCTCCCCCGTCGTCGTCGGCGACGTCGGTGACGTCTCCCCCGACGCACTTGCCGCCGCCCGCGTCCTGGCCCTCTTCACCATCGGCGAAACCCCATGGTCCGAGAAGCAAAAGCAGTCGGCCCACGACTCCTGGCGCAGTGGCGGGCTGCGTATCCTCGGCGTCCACTCCGCGACCGACGCCAACCACGGCTGGCCCGAATACGGCTCCATGCTTGGTGCGCGTTTCGACGGCCATCCGTGGACGCAGGACTTCGTCATCGACGTCGTGGACACCCACCACCCCGCCACCGCCCATCTGGGTAAACAGTGGCCGTGGCGCGACGAGGTCTACCTCTTTGCGGACTTGCGACCCGACGCTCGGGTCCTGCTCCGGCTGGCCGACGATCAGGTCGACCTGTCCGTGCCCGGGGGGCGGGTGCCTGCCTGCGGTTTCCCCCTCGCCTGGTGCGTCGAGGACGGGGCCTCGCGCACGTTCTATAGCGCCCTCGGTCACTTCCCGGGAGCGTGGGAGACCCCCGGCTTCCTCCGCCACCTGGCCGGGGGCCTCGCCTGGCTGGTCGAGAGCGCCTAACCTGACGTTCATGTCAGGGTCATCGTCCGTGGACTCGCTTCCCGAGGTGATGGCGGCAGCCGTCTACCAGTCGCCCGGCGTCGTCACCGTCGAGGAGCGGACTGTCCCCCGCCCAGGACCGGACCAGATCGTCGTGCGCGTCCACGCCTGTGGCATCTGCGGGTCCGATATCCATCAACTGCGCGACGGGTGGGGTTTCACGCCCGGCGCGGTCGCCGGCCACGAATGGAGCGGCACGATCGCGGCCGTCGGCGACGACGTCGCCGAGTGGTCGGTCGGTGAGCTGGTGGTCGGTGGCGCCTCCCCGCGCTGTGGCACCTGCCGGCGCTGCCTCGAAGGCAAGCCATCACAGTGCGAGAACCGCAACAGTATGACTTCGGAGCAGGCGGATGGAGCCTTCGCCGAGTACATCCTGTGCCGTGCCGGGGGCGTCCTCCGCCTCCCAGAAGGCCTCTCCCCACGGCATGCCGCCCTAGCTGAGCCGCTGTCGGTAGCGATGCACGGCATCACCAGGTCGGGCGTCGCGCCCGGCGACAGCGTGATGATTTTCGGCGCAGGGCCCATCGGCGCGCTCAGCGTTGCCGCACTGCACACCATGGGGATCACGGACATCACGGTGGTGGAGCCACACGAAGGACGGCGTCAGCTGGCAGCCGACCTCGGCGTCACCTCCCTCGTCGACCCCGCCGACCTCGAGGTGTTCCCACCCTGGGAACCCGAGCGCATGTCGTCACGGGCTGTCCACGTCGTCCTCGAATGCTCAGGGCACAGGGCCGCGATTGAGGCGGGGTTCTGCCAGCTGACCCGCGGCGGCATCTTGGTGATGGTCGGTGCGGGCATCGACCACCCCAACTTCGACATCAACCGCATGATCCTCAACGAGCTCACCGTCACCGGCTCCTTCGTCTACGACCTTGGTGGCTTCGAACGGGCACTCGAGCTCCTCGCCTCCGACGGATTCCCGGCTGACCGCCTGATCGATCCAGGCGACATTCCGTTGAACGGCATCGTCGATGCACTCGAAGCGCTGGCCGGCGGGCGCATCGCCGGCAAAGTCATGGTCGTCCCGGAGGTGCGTTCCTGATGGCTCATCCCTTTTATCCAACCGGCAATCCACGCTTCAACCACGTGGCCATGTCCTTGCCCGCCGATCTCTTGAACGCGGAGAACCGGGCCGACGTCTGTCGCTTCTTCGACGAGGTGCTCGGCTTCGAGGAGATGGAGGTCATGACGGAGGACCGTCGCCGCCTCATCCTCAGCTGCGTCCACTGGGACCAGTTCATCTTCTTGATCGCCGAGGACGACCCGATGCGCTGCCCCCGCATGGACCACTACGGGTTCGCCGTCGGTTCGCTCGACGAGCTGAAAGGCATTCAAGCGAGGGCGGAGGCCTTCCGCAAGGTCGACGACCGCATGGAGCTCATCGACCTGCACGTGGACGACCAGAAGATGGTCAAGATCCACTCGGTCTACGTGCGTTACCTCCTCCCCATGACGGTGGAATTCCAGTACTGGGAGTTTCCGGAGCCCGCACAGACCAACTGACAGGCCTGCCGGTCCGAGCATCCTCCCGGTACCGTTCACCTATGACCAGTCAAACGGCCGCGATCGACCGGGCCGAGCGGTTCCTCGCGCTCCACACGCCTGGGAGCCCCGTCCTGATGCCCAACGCCTGGGATATCGGGTCCGCCGCCCTCTTCGCCTCGCTGAGGTTCGAGGCCATCGCCACCACGAGCGGCGGCTTTGCCGCCACGCGGGGCCGGCTGGACGGGGCCATGAGCAAGGACGAGGTCCTGGCGCATTGCCGCGACCTGGCTACCGCCGTCGACATCCCGGTCTCGGCCGACCTCGAGAACTGCTTCGCCGACGACCCTGCCGGCGTGGCGGCCACGATCACGTCTGCCGCCGAGCTCGGGTTGGCCGGGGGCTCAGTGGAGGACTTCACGGGTGACCGGAACGCTCCCATCTACGAACTGGCCCACGCCGCGGAGCGCGTACGGGCGGCAGCTGAGGCCGCCCATGCAGGCCCCGTCCCGTTCGTGCTGACGGCCCGGGCCGAGAACTACCTGCACGGCCGGGAGGACCTGGCCGACACCATCGCCCGTCTGCAGGCGTACCAGGAGGCGGGGGCAGACGTGCTCTTCGCCCCACGCGTCGTGGAGCCGGGCGACCTCCGCCAGCTGCTCTCGTCGGTCGACCGACCCGTCAGCGTCCTCCTGCTCCCTGGCTCGACCGTTGGGGAGCTGGCTGACCTCGGGGTGAGCAGGATCTCCGTCGGCGGTGCGATCGCCGTGGCGGCCTACGGCGCCGCCATCAACGCCGTCACGGAACTCCGCGACAAGGGCACGGCGAGCTACTGGGACTTGGCCGCCGTCGCCCGCCCCGTGATCGGGGACGCGTTCAGCCGCTGACGGCGACCGTGACTTCGATCTCGACCGCCCCGTTGCGGGGCAGCGCGGCCACCCCGATGGCGGAACGGGTGTGACGTCCCGCCTCGCCGAAGACATCAGCGAGGATCTTGCTGGCGCCGTCCACGACCGCTGGCTGCTGGTGGAAGTCCGGAGCCGAGGAGACGTAGCCGGTGACCGTGAGAACGCGCTCGATCCGATCGAGGGAGCCGAGCGCCTCCTCCAGGACGGCGAGGGCATTGAGTGCGCAGACCGCTGCGGCCTCGGTGCCCTCATCCACCGTCACGGCCTCACCGAGGCGGCCGAGGCACACAAGCTCGCCGGCGATACGGGGCAATTGGCCCGATGTGCGCGCCACACCGCCGTGCACCACCACCGCATCGAGCGGGTCGTGCGGCGGATGGGGCCCGTGCAACGTGAGGCCCAGCTCCGAAAGCCGGGCGCGGATTTTGCCCTCGCTCACTGTCCTTACCGCATGTAGGGGTAGACGTTCATGAAGTTCTCGTTGACCTTCTCGGGCAGCGGGAAGATGCCGCCGAGCTGCTTGGAGCCCCAGATGATCTTGGCCGAGCGCTCCACCAGCGCTGTGTTGTGCATCGTCTTCTGCATGGTCGTGCCGATCGCCACCATGCCGTGGTTGGCGATGAGCGCAGCGCCCCGGTTCTCGAGCGCCTTCACCACTTGCTCGGCCAACTCGGCCGAGCCGCTCGGGCAGTACTCGGTGCAGCGGATGTCGCCACCGAGGTAGACGGTGAACTCGTCGATGCAGCTCGGGATGTCCTGGTGGGCGACGGCGAACATGGTGGCGTAGACCGCGTGCGAGTGGATACACACCGCGATGTCCTCGTAGGCGTTCATGGCCGCCAGGTGGAGGTATTTCTCCGAGGTCGGTCCACGCTCGCCGGACACGACGTCGCCGGCCGGGTTGACAATCACGATGTCGTCCACCGTCATCACGCGGTAGTCGAGCGAGGACGGGGTGACGGCGATGTTGCCATCCTCCATCCGCGCCGAGATGTTCCCCGACGTCCCCTCGACGAGTCCCTTCTCAAGGAGCTCCTTCGCCGCGGCGACGATCTCCTCTGGTGCGTTCTCAATGAAGGCCATGGCCCGGGGTCTCCTCACGCTGAGTGGGCGAACGTCCTCGCCCAGGCGGTCGCCCAGATCGTACAGCGCGCGCGGCAATGCCTGACACGGCTGTCAGGGAATAAGTGCTCGGGGTACTCTCTGGTCATGGGACTTCTTGATGGTCGAGCGGCGGTGGTCACGGGTGCGGGCAGGGGCATCGGGCGGGATATCGCCCTCTGCCTGGCCGCGGAGGGCGCCAAGGTCGTGGTGAACGACGTCGGCGTGACCCTCGGTGGTGCGGGCACCGAGGAGGACCCCGCGGCCCAGGTCTGCAAGGAGATTGAGGCGGCGGGCGGCAGCGCCGTGCCCAACTACGACTCGGTGAGCGACTTCGAGGCCGCGGGCAGGATCATCGGGACGGCCATGGAGAGCTTCGGGTCCATCGACATCGTGGTGAACAACGCCGGGATCGTGCGCGACCGCACGATCGTGAAGATGGACGAGTCGGACTACGACGCCGTCATCGCCGTGCACCAGAAGGGGACGTTCAACACCGTCCGGCACGCCGCGCCGATCATGAAGGACGCCGGCTACGGCCGCATCGTGAACATCACTTCGTCTGCCGGGCTGCGGGGCAACTTCGGGCAGACCAACTACGGAGCCGCCAAGGCCGCCATCATGGGGATGACATTCGTGTGGGCCCTCGAGCTGGGCAAGTACGGCATCACGGTCAACGCCGTCGCGCCGGCCGGCTTCACCCGCATGACCGAGGGCCTCTATGCCGGGGCGGAACCGCCGGCCGACCAGGATCCCGCGCTGAACGCCCCGCTCATCGCGTTCTTGGCCTCCGAGGGCGCCTCCTACGTGAACGGGCAGGTCCTCGGGCGCACGGGCTTCGCCTACACCTTGTTCCAGACCCCGCGGCAGATCGCCACCATGTGGCGTGAGGGCGGCTGGACGCCCCAGGAGGTGGCCGACCACTTCCACGAGGTGCTGGGCCAGCATCTCCAACCGGTCGGAATGGGCGAGCACCCCCTCCTGGGCAAGAAGGACTGACCACCCGGACGCCTCCCTCCCAGCCTGGATAGGGTGGGAGGGCTGAGAACACACCATCGAGGGAGGGCTCCCATGCTCGTGCGCGACAAGATCTACATCAACGGGGCCTGGGTCCCCTCGACCGGCAAGGGCGCCCTGGAGGTCATCGATTCGGCCACCGAAGAGGTCTTTGCCACCATCCCCGAGGGGACGGCGGAGGATGTCGACAAGGCCGTCCAGGCCGCTGCCGCCGCCTTCCCGAGCTGGGCCGCCACCTCACGCGAGGAGCGCGCCAAGCTCCTCACCCGCATCGGCGAGGCCCTGGGTTCCCGCACCGACGAGATCGCGCAGGTCATCTCGCACGAGGTCGGCATGCCCATGACCCTCTCGGGGTCGATTCAGGTCGGCCTGCCTGCTGGCGCCTTCGCCGACGCGGCCAACGCCGCCGAGAACTTCGAGTGGGAGGAAGAGGTCGGGAACTCCCTCGTCGTACGCGAGCCGGTCGGCGTCGTTGGCGCGATCACTCCGTGGAACTACCCGCTGTACCAGGTCGTCCTCAAGGTCGCCCCGGCGTTGGCCGCCGGCTGCACGGTTGTGCTCAAGCCCAGCGAGGTCGCTCCGATCAACGCGTTCATCCTGGCTGACGTGATCGATGAAGTCGGCCTCCCGCCGGGCGTCTTCAACCTCGTCAGCGGTGTCGGCCCCGTCGTCGGTGAGGCGATCGCCGCACACCCCAAGGTCGACATGATCTCCTTCACCGGCTCCACCCGGGCCGGACGGCGCGTCATGGAGCTGGCGGCCGAGGGCATCAAGCGGGTGTCGCTCGAGTTGGGCGGCAAGTCCGCCAACATCCTCCTCGACGACGCCGACTTCGCAACCGCCGTACCCGCCGGGCTCTTCGGTTGCTACATGAACTCCGGCCAGACGTGCTCGGCTCTCACCCGCATGCTCGTCCCACGGGACCGGCTGGCCGAGGTGGAGGAGATGGCTGTCGCCGGCACTGCCGGCTTCGCTCCCGGCGACCCGTTCGAAGCGGGCAAGCTCATCGGACCGCTCGTCTCCGCCGTCCAGCGTGAGCGGGTCCTCGGCTACATCAAGAAGGGCCTCGACGAAGGAGCCAAGCTCATCGTCGGCGGCGCTGAGCGCCCCGAGGGCCTGGACAAGGGGTTCTTCGTGCAGCCGACAGTGTTTTCCGACGTCACGCCGGACATGACCATCGCCAAGGAAGAGATCTTCGGTCCCGTCCTCGTCCTCATCCCCTACGACACTGAGGAAGAGGCGATCGAGATCGCCAATGGCACCCCCTACGGTCTGGCCGGCGCGGTGTGGAGCGGCGACAGCGCCCGAGCGGAGCGCGTGGCCAGGCAGTTGCGCACCGGCCAGGTCGACATCAACGGCGGGAACTTCAACCCGAGCGCACCCTTCGGCGGCTACAAGCAGTCGGGGTTCGGGCGCGAGCGCGGCAAGTACGGTCTCGAGGAGTTCGTCGAGACCAAGTCCATGCAGCGCTAGAGGCAGCCACTCTGGCGCCCGCTCACGGGCGAATTCTTGCGAGGACCACTGCGGGAGGGCACATGAGCACGGCGCGGAACGGTGCTGTGGAGATCTACTACGAACACTTCGGTGATCCTCACGCGCCGACGCTCCTGCTGATCAACGGGCTCGGATCGCAATGCCTGAACTACGCCGTCGAATGGTGCCAGATGTTCTGCGACGAGGATTACCACGTCGTGCGCTTCGACAACCGCGATGTCGGGCTCTCGACCAAGGCCGAGGACACCGAGTACACGTTGGCCGACATGGCCGATGATGCCGTCGCCGTCCTCGACGCGGTCGGCGTGGAGAAGGCGCACGTCATGGGGTGCTCCATGGGCGGCATGATCGCCCAACGACTCGCGCTCGACCACCCTGATCGCCTGCTCTCCATGACCTCGGTGATGTCACGCACCGGTGAAGCTGGGTACGGCGAGAGCTCGCCCGAAGCGCTGGAGTTCCTCCTGGCACCTCCGGCACCCACGCGCCAGGCCTACATCGAGCGTCAGGTCGCCGCACACCACGTCTACGGGTCGAAGCCCGAGTGGCTGGATGATGACGCCTTGCGTGATCGGGCGGCCGCCGCCTACAACCGCTGCTTCTGCCCCGAAGGGGTGGGGCGGCAGATGAAAGCGATCGGGCACGATGGGTCCCGCTCCCAGGAGCTGGCCGAATTGGACCTACCGGTACTCGTGCTCCATGGCAGCCGCGACACCCTCATCGACCCGAGCGGCGGGCGCCGCACGGCCGAGGTCATCCCCGGTGCCCGCTACGTCGAGATCGACGGCATGGGCCATGACTACCCACCTCCGGTCTGGAAGGAGTGGGTCAGCGTCTGGTCGGAGTTCGCACACACCGCGGTGCGAGCCTGACGTCCCATCGATTCAGCTCGGCACTGCGGGGTCATTGTCCGGCTGCTCCTCAATGGAGCGGTGCTTCCACAACGAGGCGTTCGCCGCGATGGACGCCGTGAGCAGGCGGCCAGCGAAATAGGTCCACAGCAGCAGTGCCAGGGCGATCCCGATCGCGCCGTAGAGGGCCGACTTCCGTGAGACGACGTGGGCGACGTAGGTGAGGGTGAGGAGGTGCAGCACGGCCACACCCACGGCGATGATGATCGCCCCCGGCAGGAGCGCCCACCACGCACACTCCTCCCGAGGCATCCACCAAGAGGCGAGGTACCAGGCCCCGCCGGCGGCGGCGGCGGTCAGCAGCAGGGCCAGCACCCGGAAGAGGAACGACTGCGATCCGAGCCAGGCGGCGAGGTCCGCGATCCCGAACAGCACCGTGACGATCCCGACGAGCCCCAGTGCGCCCCATTCGGTGGGCTTTCGGCTGGACTCCACCCTCCAGATCAGTCGGTGGACGATCCAGAGGACGCGAACCAACGAGCGCGCCGTCAACGCCAGGGCAAACCCGCCGACGACGAGCGCAACGATGCGGTTCCAGAGCGACAAGGTGCTGGTACTGGCGACTGCGTTGGCCAACAACCCACCGATGCCGGCGGAACGGGCGGCATCGCCCGGATTCTGCCCGGCCGCGCTCGACGCCAACCCGAAGCCGGTGACCATGACGAAGGCGTAGGGCACAAGGAACATGAAGAGGCGGAACGCCAGCGCGGCCGCCAGCACGCCACCGCCGGTCTGGGCATCGCGTTCGACCGCCTCGAAGGCGGTGTCGATGGAGGCCGAATCGGCACGGCGGGCTTCGATCCCGGCCCTGGTGCGCTCCGCCCGCTCGCGCAGGTGCTCCAGGCGGTGTCTGGCCGATTCCCGTGCCGTCGGGCGTGCGGCCTGTCCCTCCGGTCCCGACGAGGCCGGCGCATCGCCTGGACTTCCCCCCGGATCGTCAGCGACGGCCATGTGGCATTCTCCACCCCAGCGCGGGGATCGAGAGAATTACTCCTTGCGCCCCACGACGTGAAAGACGCGACTGAGTTGCCGGTAGGGATCTCGCCGGCTGGCTTCGAGTTCGACTGCGGCGGTCGCTGCGACCTGCTCGGTGTCGCCAGGATCCAACACCGCGCCACTGAATTCGAGCCAGTCGACGAACAGCCAGACCCCGTACCAGCACAGGGGCTCCACTCCACCGCTCCGCATGAGCTCGCTGATCTCCTCCACGGTGTCGGCCCGGCCCTGCACGCCCAACACCCCGATTTCCACCCTGGAGTCGAACGCCGCCAGGGCATCGTCCCATCGACGTTCCAGCGCCGGTCGCACCGCCGACGCCTTGGCGTTCCCCGTCATGATGGAGACCACGCCTCCGGACGCAGCACACCGGCACAGCTGGTCGACCAACGGGTCCGGTTGCTCCAGGTACCCGAGCACGCCATGGCACAACACAGCATCGAAGCGCCGGCCCTGCACGGCTTCGTCGGCGCTCTCGCCGTCGGCCTCCAAGAGCGTGACCCGCTGGTGGACCCCGGGAGGCAAGCGCTGGAGTCGCTCGTGCGCCTTGTCCAGCATGGCCGGAGAGGGGTCGAGCAACGTGACGTCGTAGCCGGCTTGGGCCAACGGGAATGATTGATGACCCGCGCCTCCCCCGACATCGAGCACCGTGGCCGGTGCCGCGGGCAGATGCTCGAGCAGGTGGTGATGCATCACGTACGTCCGCACGTACCCCTTCACCGAGGCATAAGCCTCATCGGCGAACAGGTCGGCCAATGCGGCCCAGGTGTCCTCGCCCATCGGACCAACATACTGATGGGTGCCGTGCCTGCGGAGCGACCACCAAGCACCAATTCGGGTTGCCCATCTCTTAGGATCCGGCCGTGCGGATGACGATCGGGCGGCGCGCGAGATGCTGCCTGGTCGTCGTCCTGCCGTTCGCCGTCCTCCTCGCCGCACTCGTGCCTGCACCTGCCGGCGCCGCGTCGTCCAGCGAGCACCCTCTCGTCGGGGCCTACTACTACCTGTGGAATCCCGAGAACTTCGCCGGCGGGACGCTGCGCTCCCATCTGGAGCCACCCCAGCTGCCCGCGGACTCGCTGGTCAACTCCCAGAGTCCGCACACGGCCGCCAGGGACATCGCCAACGCCCGCAAGGCCGGCATCAACTTCTTCGCCATCGACTGGTGGCCCTACGACGCCGGCTATTCGGGAGCGGACTACCGGCATGCCGATGCCGCCATGAAGGACTTTCTGGCGGCGCCCAACATCTCGCAGATGCGTTTTGCCATGTTCTACGAGACCTGGAACCTCGGCTTCGATCCCGGCCGCGAGTCCACACCTGTCACCTTCCAGATGGAGCTGCACTTCGACTCCGACATGGTCTCGTTCGCAAAGCACTACTTCCACAACCCTTCCTACCTGCGCATCGACGGGCGCCCGGTCGTCTTCTTGTACCTGACCCGGACCCTCACCGGCGACGTGGCGGGCATGATCAAGGGCGCCCGAACCGTGCTGAAGGCGCACGGCTTCAACCCATTCTTCGTCGGGGACGAGATCTACTGGCGGGTCACTCCCGAGCAACCCAACCCCGCCGGCCCCCTTCTGACCACCACACCGCAGGCCACACGCATTCGGCAGTTCGACGCCATCACGTCCTACGCCTTGTACTACGGAGATCCCCTCCCGCTCCTCGGACCGACCAAGGACTTCATCGGGTACCCCGGCACCACGAACATCGTGACCGACGAACGGGACCTCCTCAGCCAGTACCGCGCCGCCACCCAGGGCAAGGTGCCGGTCATCCCCGACGTTGCCTCCGGATTCAACGACCGCGGGTTCCGGCTCCCGACGAACCATCCCGCCCAACCCCGGCAATGGATGGCCGGCGACGGGCCGTCGTCCACCCTCGATCACCTCTTCCGCTGTGTCGCCCTCCCGGAGGTGGACCCCGCCCTGCCCATGGTCATGGTGACGTCGTGGAACGACTGGAACGAGGACACCGGCATTGAGCCGATCGGCGGCACGCCCACCCGCACCGACGACAGCCCCTCGGGCAACGCCTACACCCAGGGCTACACGTACGGCGGAGCAGGACGAAGCGCCCTGCAGGCGCTCTCCAAGGACGTTGCGCTCCTCCAGCGTCAGGTCGCCGGGTCGCCACACGGGTCAGGTCGGAGCGGGAAGAATCCCTCGAACGTCGGGTGTTGACCCCCGCAATCCCCCGGCCTTCCCGGCTACCCAATGCCTGCGGAGCGCTGTGCCGATCCGGGGCATAGGGTGGAGGGTCACGCCCATCAGGAGCACCGGGCGACTCTCGGGCCCTGGGTGCAGTGGGCGGGCACCAAGGAGGACCAATGAGCTCAACCGAGTGCATGCATGTTGCCGCGCAGCTCGACGAGGACCACGCACCCGAGACGAACGGGCGCATCCCGGTCTGCCACACGTGCGGTGCGCGTACCGAAGGGCCCGATGGCGGGCACCACGTCCTCCAAGAGAACCGGGTCGGTCGCTCGAGTGAGTGGTTGTCCGCGCAGTCGCGCCAGCGGGACATCGCCCACGCGCGGGTGCTGCGGGGAAAATAGAGCGGAACGCCAAGGGAGGGGCCAATCCGGCTCCACTCAGCCCTCCTCCACTCAGCCCTCCTCCGGCTGTGGCACCAGGGTGATGGCGTCCTCCGGGCAGACGGCGACACAGAAACCGCACTCGTGACACTGCTCGGCGTTGACGGGGTACGCCGTCATCCTCCGGTGCGCCGTGGTGCGCAGCTTGCCCAACAACCCCAGCCTGGTGAAGTCGTCCGGGTCCATGCGGCGCACCTCGAACACGTCGTACGGACAGGCCCGCACGCAGTCCCGCTTCGCCTCGCAGCGGCCGTGGTCGACCACCGGTCGAGTTGGCATAGGTCCAGACTACGAAGGTTTTCCTCATCGGGTTGTCTTGGCGTCCCCGCTGATTGGCGGAGACCCCCCGGATGGGCCCCGCGAATGGCCTCGACAGACGTCTGAGGACTCCTCGTCACCGCATCGCCCGGCGGGGCCGATTTCGGTACGGTGTGCACCGACAGCGAGGTGGGTCTTGGCGACGATGGGAATTTTGCTCCCAGAAACGGACGGGTCGACGGACCATTTGTACGCCTCATCAGGGAGTCCACGCCAACCTGCTTGGGGAACGAAACGACGAATCGCAGCGTTGCTTCTCGTCGCAGTCCCATACGTGGTGCACGATCACATCTCCAGATCTGGCCAACACGGATACGCCGGTCGACATTCAAGAGTGACGTGAGCACCCTTCTTCCCGATCAGACGATCACTGACACCGGGGCAACCCCCAGGGTCGAGTCCGCTACCCAGGCACGTGCAACCCTCTTCTTGATCGTCGCCCTCGTCATGACCACTGCGGTGTGGCTGGTCCTCTTCGTCTACCGCGTACAAGCCCATCAGGCCGACGTGGACTCCTACCTCTACGCCGACACTGCGCACTACCTGTTGGTCAGTCAAGACCCCGCGAGCGCGTTTCTTCATACGGGATCCACGTCGCCGTTGGTTCCCGCGCTCGCTGCGCCCGCGACAACATTGGCTGGGGTCTACGGCGCCATGACCGTGGAACTCCCTTTCTTGCTGCTCCTCGTAGCAGGATCCTTCTTTTTGTCACGGTTCTGGATATCACCGATGGCGGCAACGGTTGCCGCCATGGCCGTTGGCCTCAACGAGGCCGTATCGGGCTACGCCACCACGCTGAACTTCGCCGTGCCGATCGCTGCGGCGTTGGTTTGGGCGTTCTATTCGTACATCCGGAGCGGGCACCTGCGGGAATGGAGATGGTCACTGCTCTTCGGACTGGCGATCGCTGTCATGCTTCTGACGCGATCGATGTCCATCGTCTATTTGGTGCCACTCGGGCTGGTTGTCGGAGGCGACCTCGTGGTGGACGTGGTGAGGCACGGCGAGGTCCTTCGATTGCCGGCTGTCGCTGCTGGGGCGACCGTGTTGGTCCTGGCCGGCCCGTGGTGGCTGATATCGGGGCATGCCGCCATCCACTACCTGCACAGCGCCGGCTACCAGTCGTCTTCCGGCTTCACGTCCCGTGGGTTCACGCTCGATGCGTCGACCATCGAACAGCGGGCCAGTTGGACTCTTTCCGAACTGGGGTGGGGACAGTCCTGGGCATTGGGGATCGCACTGCTTGCCGCACTCTGGGGACTGGTGCTGCATCGGCGGTCATTGCGCGTCACCGCCCTATGGATGCTCGCGCTCTGGGTGCTGTTGACCAGCATCATCCTGTCCAGCAGTGGCAACCGAGGCACCGGCTTTGGCCTACCGGTCGTCGTCGTTCTCATTCTGTTGGCCGCAGCCGTCCTCGGGCAGATGTCGTGGCGGGCCTTACCGGTGCTCGGGGTTGCGCTCGCCGGCATACTGCTCGTCGGCCTGGTGGACGAGGCGGCAGGTGGCGACCCGTGGTGGCCCGCCGCACCGTACCGCAACGCGGTGGTCGCCTCAGGTGGAAACTCCCGGACCAATACCGATCTGATCGCCGACCAGGCGAGTCATCTCATCGGTTCCTCGCCGACACTGGTGTCCCTCGTCACGAACATCCTCAATGTCAACGGATTGAACTGGAACGGGAGAGGCAAGTTGGCGCCTTTGCTCGTTCCTCCCCCAACTCCTGACGGTACCCAGGTGGCCATCAAGGATCTGGCTCGGGTCAACATGGTGATCACGGGCTCAAGTCCCGGCGCCTACTACCCATCCATACATCAGGGTGCAGTCGAAGCCGCCGCATTTCGTGAAGGCTTCGGCATCGTGCGAGTGTGGACGATTGGCCACGGAGGCGGCAACATCGTCCTCCTGCGACGAGGGGCTACCAACCGGGCGAATATCGTGCCTGCTCCGGTCACCCGCTTGGTGAGTCCGAGAAACGGGAGCGACGTGCACGGAAAGGTCGACATCATTGCGGGCAGTTCCGATCGCCTCTTCCCTACGACGGGAGTCTCCTTCACGGTCAGGGGCATCACGCGAACGGTCACGATCCCTGCTGGCCTGTCCGCGTTCGTGTGGCTCGGGGTCTGGGATACCACGACGGTTCCGGATGGCACCTATACCATCCAAAGTGTGGCCGACGCGGGAGGCAGCATCGGACGAAGCCGGCTCTTCACCGTCCATGTCGACAATTGAGCGGTGGAACTGTGAGGCGCGACGTTTGCGTACGCCCGCTCGTCGTTGCGGTGCTGCGCCCTAAGACCCGGCCAGCGGATCCCTCCACCCAGGCGACCCGGTGCGCGCCCCGCCGCCCACTCGCAGACCGATGTAGTTGCGCTGCGCCTCCACCGTCCCGGCTCCGAAGCACAGGCCCCGAATATCGCGGTAGGCCCGCTCCAGCGGGTACTCGCGCGAATAGCCGTAGCCGCCGTGGATCTGCATCGCCTCGTCGCAGACGAACTTGGCCGCCAAGTTGGCGGCCGTCTTGGCCATGGCCGTCTCGAGCGCCGGCGGCGTCCCGTGCGGCCCGGCCAGCCGCACGGCGCGGGCCAGCAGCATGCGGGCGCCCTCCAGCTGCACGGCCATGTCGGCCAGCTTCCACTGCAGGCCCTGCAGGTCGGAGAGCGGCCGCCCCCCGATGATGCGCTCGTTCATGTAGCGCACCGCGTGCTCCAGCGCCCCCTGCGCCGCGCCCACGCACATGGAGGCGTTGCCGCAGCGTTCGTGGTTGAGGTGGGACAACAGGACCTTGAAGGCCTCGGTGTTGGAGGGGTCCCCGGCCAACAAGATGTCGTCGGCGGTGATCTCGACGCCGTCGAAGGCCAGCTCGGCCTCGGTCGCGGCGTGGATCCCCATGCCCTTGTGGCGGCCCGTGACCGAGACTCCCTCGCGGTCGGTCGGCACGATGACGGCCCCGATGCCCTTGGCACCCTCCCCGCCCGGCCAACGGCACCAGACGAGCACGCCCTGGGCCACGTCGCCCAGGGTCGAGTAGTTCTTGTAGGCGTTCAGCCGCCAACGGCCCGGACCGTCCTCAGTCAGCGCCGCCCGCATGTTCTGCACGGCCGAACCGGCATCGGGCTCGGTGATCCCGATGCTGATCAGAGCGTCCCCGTCGGCCACCGCAGGGAGCCAGCGCTCCTGCATGGCCTCGGGCCCGAGGTGCTCGATCCCCCGCGGCGGGCCGTTGAAGGTGAGCTGGCAGCAGATGGCCGACGACACGTCGGCCCGTGCGATCTCCTCCAGCACGATGGACGCCTCCACGTCGCCCAGGCCCATGCCACCCCAGCGCTCCCCCACCGTGATGCGCAAGAGGTCCGCAGCCGCCAGGGCCTTGCGGACCTCGGCCGGCACGGCGCCCTCCTCGTCGGCCTGGTGGGCCCGGGGTGCCACCTCGCGCTCCGCCACATCGCGGGCGAGCTGGCGCAGCGCGGCCTGGTCTTCGCTCTCGGCCAGCAGGTCGATGCCCGGGCCGGCGTCCGGCGATCCGCTCATCAGCCGAGCTCGGTGCCGACGATGCCCACGAAGCTGACGCCCTCCCCGGGGGCGCCGCCGAGATTGTGGGTCAGGCCAAGGGTCCGGCCCGGTCCGACGGTGTTGATCTGGCGCTCCGGGGGAGCCTCGCCCCGCAGCTGGAGCCAGCACTCGAAGAGCATGCGCAGCCCCGAGGCGCCAATCGGGTGCCCAAACGACTTCAGGCCTCCATCGGGGTTGACCGGCAGGTCGCCGTCGCGGTCGAAGGTGCCCTCGAGCACCTCCTTCCACGCCGTGCCCCGCTCGGCGAACCCCAGGTCCTCCATGAGGACGAGCTCGGTGGGCGTGAAGCAGTCGTGCACCTCGGCCATGGCCAGCTGGGACCGGGGTTCGGTGATCCCGGCCTGCGCGTAGGCGTCGGCGGCCGAACGCACCACCTCTTCGAACGTCGTGTAGTCGTAGGCCGGGTCGATCGGTCCCGCTGCAGGGCCTGCCACGAAAGCCAGCGCCTTCACGTAGAGCGGGTTGGCGCAGTACTTGTGGGCATCCTCGACCCGGCAGATGATGGCCGCCGCCGCGCCGTCGCTCACGCCGCTGCAGTCGAAGACGCCGAGGTCGCCCGCGACCAGAGGTGCCTTGGCGATCGTCTCCATCGACACTTCCTTTTGGAACTGGGCGCGTGGGTTGCGCGCCCCGTTCTGGTGGTTCTTGAAGGCGATCCGGCTCATGACCTCCTTGAGCTGGTCCCGGTCGACGCCGTACTTGTGGGCATAGGACGGGGCCAAGAAGGAGAAGGCGGCCGGCGAAGACAGCCCCGGGTCCGTCCCGTCACCGACGAGGCGGATCCCGGTAAGACCCGAATACCCGGTGTCCTTGAGCTTCTCCACCCCGATGGCCATGGCCGTGTCGTAGGCACCCGAGGCCACCGCGTAGCAGGCGTTGCGGAAGGCCTCCGAACCGGTGGCGCAGTAGTTCTCCACCCGGGTCACCGGCTTGTAGTCGAGCTTGAGCGGCCGCGACAGTGTCACGCCGCAGACACCCGACGTCATGGTGCCCAGCCAGAAGGCGTCGATGTCGTGCAGAGGGAGGCCAGCCGACTCCACCGCCTCAGTGGCGGCGTCGGTGAGAAGGTCATCGACGCCCTTGTCCCACAACTCGCCGAAGCGCGTACAGCCCATCCCGATGACGGCCACCTGGTCCCGGATGCCGCTGCTCCCCATTTCTACGCTCCTTGCTCGCCGGCGCCAGCCCGCCCAACAGCCGGGCGCGCCTTCCAGAAGTAATTGTGCACGCCCTGCGCCGTCCACACCCGCCGGAACGTCATGGTGACCCGGTCACCGATCGACAGCTCCGAGGCCACCACGTCGGTCATCTCACAGCGGTAGCGGCCGCCCCCGTCGAAGTCGACGATGACCCCGACCACCGGGGGCGACAAGCTGAAGGCCAGGTGGTCGATGGTGAAGGTGGCCACCGTGCCCGGCACGTCGGCCAGGCGCTCGGGCTGCATCTGGTCGATGGTGTGGCAGGACAGGCAGGCCCGAGTCGGTGGCATGTGGCGGAAGCCGCAGACCTGGCACCGGCTGGCCGCGAAGGCGTACTTCCACGCCTCGGAGCGATGCACCGTCGGTGCGCCCGGGCGCTCGGGGTCGGGCCGTCGCGGCGGCTCCCGGTGCATCTGGCCCCGCCAGGTCAGGAACGTCGCATACGCGAGGTCGTCCCGCCCGGCGGCTACCTGCTCGGCCACCGTGGGCACGCCCGCGGCGGCCCGGGCCTGCTGCACCCCGGTCAGCGCCTCGGTGGTGCGCAGGATGAGCGCGTCCGCGCCGTCCGCCAGCGACAGCACGGCGATCACCTGCCCCGGCTGGGCTCGATCGAGGACGTCACAGATTGCAACGGCGGCCTGGGCGGCGCCGAGGTTGCCCAACGAACCGCTGAAGTCGGGGGCCAGCACCCCCTCGCGCACGCCGAGACCCTTGGTCACGGCCTTGACCGCGCGCACGTGCAGCCCGGCCACCACGGCGTGGTCGACGTCGCCTTCGGCCAGGCCGGCGTCCTTCAACGCTGCAGCGAAGGCCTCCCGGGCCAACGGCACGTAGACCTCCTCGCCGAAGCGCTCCTCCCACACGTGCGAATCCTCCTCGCCGGGGACCCGCCAGCGGTCCAGGAACTCGTCGCTCGCCGCACCGCGGCCGATGAGCTCCGCCACAGCGCCGTCCGGCGCGCAGAGCAAGGCCGCCGCGCCATCGCCGCTGTCGCGCTCCTCGGCCGAACCAGCCAGGCCCGTCCGCAGATCGGACACGACTGCCAATGCCGTGCGACCACCGGCACCGCCACCCGCAGCGCCGAAGGCCTGCACCAACGCACCCACGGCAGAGCGCGATGAGCCAGCGAAGTCGTAGGCGCCGCAAGCTCGTCCCAGCCCGAGTGCCGCGTGCACCGTCGTGGCGCTCGTCTTGTCCAAATAGGCCGGGTCCGGCGTCGACAGGAACAGGTCCTGTACCGCTCCGGCGCCCGGGCCGACGGCCAGCGCACGCCGGCCCGCCTCCACGCCGAGGGTGGTGGTGTCCTCGTCGTGGGAGGCCACGGCGCGGGTCCCCCGGCCACCGCCACTGCCCAGGACGCCCGCGATGGCGGTCCGCTGGAGACGCCAGTAGGGCAAGTATGTGCCCCAGGCTGCAATGCCGCTGCTCATAGAACGATCATCCCAGAAACCGGGAACGCCTCACACATCCGGTCTACCCGTGCCCTCGCCCGGCGAGTGCGGCAGCCATGGCCAAGGGCGCTCAGCGGGCGGTCCGGGCGGCGCTGCAGGCGTCCTCCACGCTCACGTACTCGGAACAAACGGTCCCATGGTTCCCCGGACCTCGGCGGTCAGGCGATCGACACCCTCGCCCGCCCCAAGGCGGTCCCAGACCTGCGCGCTCGGTCCGTCAGATCGTCGGCAACGGCTCTGCCTGGCAACGGCTCTGCCTGGCAACGGTTCTGCCTGGATCTTCCCGGCGCCGTTGGCTGACGGCCGTGTCCGCTTTCGCTCTCCACCCGACTTCGGAGACGCCCACGTTCAGGCCGTGGCCACCACCACGAGCTCCCAGCTGTCGAGCTCCAGTGGCCCCCCGCCGCCCGAGTGGAACTCGACGTCGCGGAACCCAGCGGCCTCCAGCCAGACCACCCACTCCGGCGGTGTGGGCAAACGGATGAAATAGTCGGCGCGGCGGACAGCGCCGTCCCGGTGCACCGTGCGACGAATGACCATCCGTCCCCGGACGGGGTCGAACGTCGAGACCTCCACCATGGTGTCGTCACCGAGTTGGACGACCACCGCATCGGGCGCCGGGATGAAGTGCCGGACGCCGCCGTCGTGGTGCATGGTGTCGATCGCCACCTTCCCCCCAGGGCGAAGAACGCGGTGGAACTCGTCCAGGACCCGGTGGCAGTCGGCGTCGTCGTAATAGCCGAACGAGTTGAGCCAGCACACCACGGCATCGAACGGGCCGTCGACGGGCAGGGACCGGACGTCCCCTTCGAGGTAGGTCACGGTCCCCGGAGGCAGCTGCGGGTCGTTGCGTGCGTGGTCCAGATAGGCCGGCGTCAGATCCACTCCCGTGACCTCCATGCCCGCCGCAGCCAGCCGCCGCGCGATGCGCCCGTGACCGCACGGAGCATCGAGGATGCGGGCGCCGGACGGCAGATCGAGCAGCCCGAGGATCTCCGCCGTGTCGGAGTCCGAGTGTGCGTCGTCGATCGACTCCTCGTAGAAGTACAGGTAGTCGTCCCCGAACGTGGCCTCCATGTCGAACGTCATGCGCCATCATCGCCGCCGGTAGGGTCCCCCGCATGCCGGAAGCCGAGGATCTCTCCTTCGATGCGGTGACAGCGCTGCAGGACACCGGTGACCCCACACTCTTCGAAGCGGGCATCAACCCACTGTGGGCGGTCGGTGACAAGCCCAACGGCGGGTACCTCCTGGCGATTCTCGGGCGAGCTGCCCGCCGCAGCGCGCGAAGCGCCGGCAGCCCTGCGTGGGAGGTCGTGTCCTCCTCTGTCACGTATCTGCGGGCTCCCGCCGCGGGTCCCGCCACCGTGCGGACGACGCTGCTCCGGAGCGGTCGGACCGCGGCACATGTTCGGACCGTCCTGTCCCAGGGATCAGATGATCTGGTGGATGCCGTGTTCGTGCTGGGCGACCTCTCTGCCGAACCGACCGCGCGCTACGACGGCACGGAGCCCTTTCACGCGGCGGATCCGGAAGAGTGCGTGCGCCTCGTCCCGAAGATCCCGGGCGGTGTCTATGTCGGGATCATGGACGTGCTCGACCTCCGGCTCGACCCGTCCACACTCCCTTTCGCTTCCTCGCCGCCGCCGGCCAACACGCCTGCCGAGCTGCGCGGGTGGACCCGGTTGGCTGACGGGCAGGAGCCCGACGCCCTGTCGCTTCTGTTCTTCGCCGACGCCATCCCTCCGGCCACCTTGATGATCGGGTCCACCGGGTGGGTGCCGACCCTGCAGATGACCGCCTTCGTGCGGGCGCACCCGGCACCGGGCTGGCTCGCCATCCGGATGACGGCTGGGCTCGTCGCTGACGGGATGGTCGACGAGACCTGCGTCGTCTGGGATAGCCGGGGACACATGGTGGCGCAGTCCACCCAGCTGGCCCGGCTCCGCTTCCCCGACGACATCGTCTGACGCACGCGCCTCACGCCGCCTGCTCGGCCTCGTCCTCCTCGTCTTCCTCGTCGTCGGCGTCATAGCAATCCCACGAGCAGTACCCCGCGATGCGCGGAGACGCCGGGTGGAATCGGCAACGCGGGCACAGCTCCGCTGTCATCACGCCACTCCCCCTCTCATTCGAGTTCTCGATCGTCTGCATAGTCATTCCTGTCATTGCCTGCCTGACCTGTCATTGCCTGCCTGACCTGCCTTCCGGCTGGTGGCATCACTCGGTGTGCACCTGGCTCCGAATACAAAAAAGCCGCCTCCCTCTGGGAAGCGGCTCCTCGACGTCGGGACTGGTAGGAGTCCGTCAGGGCGTCGGGGCCACCTCCCCCAGGCTCAGCTTGGGGATGCCACAGATCTGTACTTCAGACATGGCAAGGCGCGACTGGAGCAGGGAGTTGCCCTCCTGCTGACACCAATTCACCTGTGCGTCCATCGCGCGTTGCTCTGTCATGATCAACTCAGTATACGGGACGGCGTCGCCGCACTTTGACCACTACGGCGAAAGATCCAGCAGAGTTCATCGGCGCGTCACACGTCGCTTCCGACGGCTGTCGCATTCGACGGCTGCGGGCAGGTCCGGGTGATCCCCCGGTGGATCAGGCCGGCGTGTCGGCGAGGCGGGCTCGCAGCTCGGGCTTGACGACCTTGCCGGTCGGGTTACGGGGCAGCTCGTCGACGAAGACGAACTGGCGCGGCACCTTGTAGTCGGCCAGCTGCTCGAGACCGAAGGCCCGGAGCTCCTCGGCGTCGGCCTCGTCGCCAGGGTGCAGGACGACGAAGGCCACCACGTCCTCCCCGAGCACCGGGTGGGGCGCGCCGACGACTGCGACCTCCTTCACGGCGTGGTGCTGCACGAGGGCGTGCTCGACGTCGGTGGCGTGGACGTTGTTGCCGCCGCGGATGATCACGTCCTTGGAACGGCCGACGATGTAGAGATAGCCGTCCGCATCGAGCTTGCCGAGGTCGCCGGTGACGAGCCAGCCGTCGCGCCACATCTCAGCTGTCGCCTCGGGGTCCTGGAAGTACTCGCGCTGGCGGCCCGGCATCTGCAGCCGCACCTCGCCCACCACGCCGGGCGGGAGCACCGCTTCGTGCTCGTCGACGATGCGCACGACGGCAGGCGGCGCGATCTGGCCCACCGAGCCGGGGCGCTTGACCGCCTCGCCCTTGGGCATGATGCAGTAGGCCGAGCCGGCCTCGGTCATGCCGTAGTTGTTCGAGACCAGGGCGTCGGGCATCTTCTCCTGCAGGCGCTCGACCACGTAGGGCGCGAGGGGCGCGCTGCCCACCGAGCACATCTGCACGCAGGACAGGTCGGCTGCGTCGAAGCGGGGGTGGTCGATGAGCAGGTGGGCCATGGTCGGCACGAGGAAGACGACGGTCGGGCGTTCCTCCTCCACCACGCGCAACCAGCGATCGGCATCGAAGCGTGGTTGGTAGATGACCTTCTGACCGAGCTTCATCGGCGTGTACACCAGGGCGATGCCGGCGAAGGTGAAGAGCGGGCTGGCGTGCAGCCATCCGTTCCCGTTCCAATTCGGCTCGACCGCGCCGATCATGGACCCGTTGGCGTGGCGGACGGCCACACCCTTGGGACGCCCTGTCGTCCCCGACGTGTAGAGGATGTCGGCCAGGTCCTCGGACTGGCGCGGCGCCTGGAAGGGCGAGCGGTCGCCAGCGGTGGCCTCGGCCCAGGTGAGCACGCGGGCCGGCCCGCCGGCCGGGGGCACCGCCCCGTCCTCCGCGCCGGCATCGATCAGGAAGATGAGGCGGCCTCCCCCGGCCTCCATGTCGTTGCGCAGCAGATCCCCGTCGGCCACGACCGCCGTGGCGCCGGAGTGCTCGAGCATGTGGGCCACCTCGGCCGGGGCGAGACGGGGGTTCATCGGGACGGCCACGCCCCCGGCCCGGTGCACCGCCGAGTACGACACGAGCCAGCGCAGGGCCAGCTCGGGATGCAGGTGGATGCCCACCCGGGCATCGGGCTCGAGGCCGGCCTCCAGGAGGCGGCGCGCCATGGCGTTGGCGGCCCCGTCCCACTCGGCGAAGGTCATCGACCCGACGTCGACGACGGCGAAGGCGGTGCGGTCGCCGAACTCCTCGGCCATACGGGCCAGGTGATCGTCCATCAACACGATTGCGGGTCCCCCAGGAGCTCGGTTGGTGCGGAAAGTTGACGCCAGTGTCAGGTTCGTTGCAGCATGGCCGATGCGCCTCCGGGGGTCAATCCGGGGGCGACCAGCACATGCGGCTGACAGTCTGCTCGCCTGGGGCCGAGGCCGCCGGGACCTGACCGAGGGAAGAGGCGACATTGAGCACGGTCCGTTTCGACCTCCCCACACCGGAGGGCGACACCATCGAGTTCTGGGACGCGACCAAGCAGGAGCGCCTCCTGATCAAGCACTGTCTCGACTGCGACGCGTACTCCTACTACCCGCGGCCCTTCTGCCCGAAGTGCTGGAGCGAGCAGGTCGAGTGGCACGAGGCCAGCGGTGAGGGCACGCTCTACACCTGGTCCGTGATCTACAGCAACGACATGCCCCCGTTCCGCGACCGAGTGCCCTACGTGGCCGCCATCGTCGACCTGGCCGAGGGGCCGCGCATGATGACCAACGTCGTCGACTGCCCCTTCGAGGAGCTGCGGGTGGGCATGCCCCTGCAGGTGACGTTCCAGCCCATCTCCGACGAGTTCACCATCCCCGTCTTCGTGCGGGCCTGAGGAGGAATACCCATGACCGAAGCAACCGACGCCGTCGTCGTCGCCGCCACCCGCACGCCGATCGGCCGCTCCGGCCGCTCGCTGGCCGGGCTCAGCGTCGCTGACATCGGCATGCAGACCGTGACCGGCGTGATCGACGCGGCCGGCCTGGACCCCGACGACATCGACGATCTCATCCTCGGCGAGGTGTTACGCGGGGGCGGCTGCACGGCCCGCTACGTGGCCAACGCGCTCGGGCTGCCGCCCGACACGCCGGGTGGCGCCGTGCAGCGCCAGTGCGCCACGGGGATGATGGCGTTCCAGGAGGCGGCGGCCAACATCCGGTCCGGCATGGCCGACGCCGTCATCGCCGGCGGGATCGACTCCATGACCCGCACCCCGATGCTGTTCGAGACGTCACCCCTCCCCTTCGGCGGCGTCCGGCAGTTCATGCCCCCCAGCCACCCGGACTCGCCCGAGGCACCCAACACCAACATGTTGATCACGGTCGGCGAGAACACCGCCCGCGAGTGCGGCATCACCCGCGAGGAGTCCGACGATTGGTCCTACCACTCGAACATCCGCGCCGTGGCCGCCACCGACGACGGCCGCTTCGCCGAGGAGATCGTGCCGGTCACCGTGCCCACCGGCCGCGGGGAGACGACGACGGTGAGCGTGGACGAGCACCCGCGCCGCGACACCACGCCGGAGAAGCTGGCGGCGCTGCGCTCGCTCACCGGACCCGACGGGCAGGTCACCGCCGGGAACTCCTCGGGCATCGCCGACGGTGGGGCCGCCCTCGTGCTGGTGTCCCGCGCCTATGCCGAGGCGCACGGGATGGCCCCCTTGGCGACGGTGCGGTCGTGGAACTCAGCGGGGATCGAGCCGGCCCGGACCGGGTTGGCCCCCACGATCTGCGTCCCCCGCGCCCTCAACCGGGCCGGGCTCAGCGAGTCCGACGTGGACCTCGTCGAAATCAACGAGGCCTTCGCCACCATGGCGGTGGCCTGCTCGCGCAAGCTGGGTTTCCCCCACGACATCGTCAACGTCAACGGTGGCGCCGTCGGCATGGGCCACCCCGTGGGCGCGTCGGGCGCCCGCATTCTGGTCACCCTGATCCACGAGCTGCGCCGGCGCGGCGGCGGCATCGGGGTCGGGACGCTCTGCGCCGGCGGCGGCATGGGCTCGGCCACGGTGCTCGAGGTCCACGCTCCGGCCTAGGGCATTGCGTCGGGCGAGGCCGGTGCCTGGGGCGGCGAGGCCGGTGCCCGCGGCGGCACGCCCGGGGCCTCGGAGTTGCCCGTCCGGGATGCGCACCAGTCCCACAGCAGCCGACCCTCCTCGGCGGAGGACGTGCGCGCCGACCACGGCGGGTAGTGCTCGGCCCGCCGGTGCCGGTCGTGGAAGAAACCCTCGGTCATCGGCGCAGCCGGGTCGGCCCGGCGTGCCGCGCCGGCGGCGAGCCAGACCACGGTGTCCGCTCCTTCGGCCGGTGTCCGCAGGAGCGGGCCGAGCCTGGCGAAGGAAGGAAGGCCGCTGGCCAGGCCGGGGGTGTCCACCCAACCGGGATGCGAGGCGTAGCTCGCCACGCCGTCTGCGCCCCAGCGGCGGGCCCACTCGTGGGAGAGGACGACCTGGGCCCGCTTGGCCCGCGCGTAGGCCGTGGTCCCACGGTAGGAGTCGGGGGGCATCTCGAGGTGGTCGAGGTCGAACCGCTCCGTGTACATGCCGCCCGAGGACAGCGTCACGATGTTGGCCGCCTCGGACCGCCGGAGCAGGGGGCTGAGGAGCAGGGTC
Source organism: uncultured Acidimicrobiaceae bacterium (assembly GCA_963753115.1). Classification (GTDB taxonomy): domain Bacteria; phylum Actinomycetota; class Acidimicrobiia; order Acidimicrobiales; family RAAP-2; genus Bog-473. Next base: position 9,696 of record CAVWBB010000021.1, on the reverse strand, counting down.
AGGCGGTAGGGCGCCAGCACGGCAGTGGCGACGGTGAGCTCGCTGCCGTCGGGAGCGCTGCGGAAGGTCGGGTAGAGCGCGCCCGCGGCATGCACCACGACGTCCAAGTCGGTCGTGGACGCTGGAGACCAGCCCGGAAAAGGCGCCCACGGCGTCCGCGTCGTTCACGTCGAGCACCACCGGTTCAATGCCTCCACCTCCACCCAGCGCGCGGGCATCGCGTGCGACGGCCTCCGTCCGAGCCCTGTCGCGCCCGAGCACCCAGGTGGTGGCGCCGAGGCGCGCGACTTCGAGGGCGACCGCACGCCCGATCCCCGAAGACGCACCGGTCACGACAGCGACCCGGCCGGCCAGCCCGGCCGGAGGGTCCCAGCGCTCCGTGCGGGACCGGACGGCGAAGCCGACGCGACTGAAGCTCCCGGCCACACTCGCCTCGAGGACGGCGTCGACCAGTCGGGAGGCGCTGCTGCGCGTGCCGTGGCTCATGCCAGCGCGCGCCGGAGGCCGGCCGCCGCCCGATCGGCCATTTTGGCGAACGCCCGCTCCACGAGGGGCGCCAGGACACGGAGCAGCCCGCGGAGGTTGAGCACGGCGACGTAGCGCACACGGGACCCTGAGGAGAGCGGCTCGACGGTGATGGTGTCCGAGGAGACCATGCCGGCCCGGCGGGCCTCGAGCACGACCCGATGGGGCCGGTCCAGGGCCACGATCTCGTACTCGAAGGGCACGACCCGGCCGGCGGTCCGGACGTCGAGCCGGTAGACCGATCCCACCTCCGCCCGGCCGGTGGAACGGGCCGCCGCCTCCACGACCGACGGATCCCAGTCACGGGCGTTGCTGAACGTGGCCAGGTACTCGAACACCTCCCCCGGGTTCCTCGGTGAATCGATCTCCGTGCGATAGGTCGCCATGGGCTCCTCCCGTGCCGCCGAGGGTCCTCGGGACAACGCTGCTAGTTTAGTGCTAAATACCGATCAGCGACCGAGGAGTTCCATGCGTCTCGCCATCATCGGAAGTGGGATCGCCGGCATGACCGCCGCCCACCTCCTGCACGAAGGCCACGAAGTCCACCTCTTCGAGGCGGACGACCGGCCGGGTGGGCACGCACACACCGTCACCGTCGACCTGCCGGAGGGGCGGGTGGCGGCAGACACGGGGTTCCTCGTCTACAACGAGGCGACATACCCCCTCTTCACACAGCTCCTGGACCGGCTCGGGGTGGCGACGCACCCGAGCGACATGAGCTTCAGCCTGTCCGATGAGCGCTGCGGTCTCGAATGGCGTGGCACCTCGCTCTCCACCGTCTTCGCCCAGCGCCGCAACGTGGCCCGGCCCGCCTTCTTGGCCATGCTGGCCGACGTCGCCCGGTTCAACCGGTTGGCCCGCCGGCTTCTCGTCGACCCCGACTCCCCCTCGGGCAGCCTGGCCGAGCTCCTCGCCGACCACCGGTGGTCGCGTGGCTTCCTCGACTGGTACCTGATCCCCTTGGGCTCGGCGATCTGGTCGGCCGACCCGGAGCAATTCACCCAGATCCCGGCCCGCACCTTCGCCGAGTTCTTCAGCCGGCACGGGCTGCTCGGCCCGGGGCACCAGCCCACCTGGCGCACGGTGACGGGCGGATCGACGCGCTACGTGCAGGCGATCCTGGAGCCGCTGGTCCACCGCGGCAGCTTGCACCTGGGCACGTCGGTGGCCAAGGTGCGTCGCCTGGAGGACGGCGTCGAGCTCCTCACCCCGCAGGGCCCGGCGACCTTCGACCACGTGATCATCGCCACCCACAGCGACCAGGCTCTCAAACTGCTCGCCGACCCCACCGACGAGGAGCGGCACGTCCTCGGGGCCATCCGCTACCAGCGCAACCAGGCCACGCTTCATACGGATACCACCCTGCTGCCGGCCAACCGACGGGCCTGGGCCTCGTGGAACTACCTGCGGACCGACGAACCCCTGCACCGGGCCACGTTGACCTACTACCTCAACCGGCTCCAAGGCCTCGACGCCGAGCAGCCCGTGCTGGTGACGCTCAACCGGGACGGCGCCATCGACCCCCGCCAGGTCGTGGCGCGCCTGGAGTACGCACATCCGGTCATCGATGGACCGGCCGTCGCCGTGCAGGGCCACCAGGAGTCCCTGAGCAGCGGCGCCGTGTCCTTCTGTGGGGCGTACTGGGGCTATGGATTCCACGAGGACGGCGTGCGGAGTGCACTGACCGTCTGCCGGCGCTTCGGCGCCCGCTTGTGAGCCCGGCCTCGCCCCCTGCGCTCCGGAGCGCGCTCTATGAGGGCACGGTCACCCACCGGCGGTCGGACCCCCCACACGCGTTCAGCTCCCGGGTGGCGCTCCCGCTCCTCTATCTCGACGAGCTCTCCGAGCTCCGATCGGTCCACCCGCTCGTCGACTTCGACCCCACCCCGCACCGGCGCCGGTGGCCGGCGGCGATGCGGCTCCGGCGCTCCGACTTCCTGCCACCGGACTCCCAGTCGCTGCTCCAGGCTGTCACCGACGCGGTCGCCACCGCAGGTGGCACCGTGCGCGGTCCCGTGGCCATGCTCGGCCACGTCCGCACCTGGGGATGGCTGTTCAATCCGGTCACGCTGTACTACTGCTTCGACGCCACAGGACACCATGTGGAGACGACCGTGCTCGAGGTGTCCAACACGCCGTGGCACGAGCGATGCCGCTACGTCGTCGGGCCGCCGGGGCTGCACCACTTCGCCAAGGCCATGCACGTGTCGCCGTTCCTGCCCGACGCCGCCACCTACACCTTGCGTTACTCGGCGCCCTCGGAACGGCTCCAGGTGGTGCTCGACGTCGACGCGCCGACAGCGGCCGTGTCGTATGGTCGATGGGACGAACCCGTTCCGGACCAACCCACTCCGCAGCTCACGGCGAGCCTGCTCCTCCGACGGCACCCGCTCGACCGGGCCGGGCTGGGCCACCTGCTCTGGTCGCATCCGTTGATGACGACGCGGGTCTCGACCCGCATTTATGCGCAGGCGGTGCGGCTGGCTGCCCGGGGTGCCCCCTTCCACGAGCACCAAGGCCGGCGCGCGGCAGCGGGGGTCTGCCCGGTCCCCCCGCCCAGAGATGACGCACCTGTCGGACATCTCCATGGCTGACGCACGCGCCCGCCTGATCGTCGATCTGGCCACGCGCGCCGCGCGTGAGCGGCCCGGCACGCTCCGTTTCGAGGGCGCCGGGCTGCCGCGTGGACAACCGATCGTGACGGGTTCGGGCGAGCCGGACGCCTCCGTCGTCGTGCACGACCCCCGGGCCTGGCGGGCCGCGCTCAGGCGGGGCTCACGCGGCCTCGCCGAGAGCTACATGGAGCAGTGGTGGGACACGGACGACCTGACCGCGCTGCTCCGCGTCGCCTTCCGGCGTACGACGCCGCTCCGCGAGCGCCTCGACGCCTGGGCCAGGCACGCCGGCCCGCTGCTGGCGGGCACACGATGGCTCCGGCCGCCCAGCAAGAGCGACGACCGGCGCAACATCGCCGCCCACTACGACCTCTCCAACGACCTCTTCGCCTTGATGCTCGATCCCACCATGGCCTACTCGTGCGCGTACTTCGAGGACGACCACGCCTCGCTGGAGCAGGCCCAGGTGGCGAAGTTCGAGCGCATCGCCACCAAGCTCCGCCTCGGGCCCGCAGACCACGTGGTCGAGATCGGCACCGGCTGGGGCGGTTTTGCGATCCACGCCGCCGAGCGACACGGCTGCCGGGTGACCACGACCACGATCTCGGAGGAGCAGCGGTCGTTCGCCTTGTCCCGGGTGGCGGAGCGGGGCCTCACCGAGCGGGTGACTGTCCTCGGCGCCGACTACCGGGACCTCCGGGGCCGCTTTGACGCGCTGGTCTCGATTGAGATGATCGAGGCCGTCGACTGGCGGCGCTACGACGAGTTCTTCGCGACGTGCGGGCGATTGCTGACACGAGAAGGGCGGATGGCGCTGCAGGCCATCACCATCGCGGACGGAAGCTTCGACCGGGCCAAGCTGCACGACGACTTCATCCGCGCCATGGTGTTCCCGGGTGGCTGCCTCCCGTCGCTGGCAGCCATTGCGGCATCGGTCGCACGCACCTCCGATCTGCGCATCGTCGACCTGGAGGACATCGGTCCGCACTACGCCGAAACGCTGCGGCGATGGCGGGACAACCTGGAGCGGTGCCGCGCCGGCGTGACGAGCCTCGGCTTCGACGAGCGCTTCTGGCGGCTCTGGACCCTGTACCTGTCCTATTGCGAGGCGGCATTCATGGAGCGCCACATCTCGGACGTCCAATTGGTGCTTGCGAGGCCGCAGTCGACCTTTCGAGCGTCGCTCCCCGAGGGGTGCGGACGTCTCCGTCAGCCGGAGCGCCGTTCCAGACCCTCGATGACGTCGGCCAGCGTCCCGGGCGTCGCCGCCGCTCCAGACGAGCGCCGAGCGGCACCACGTGCGCACTGCCGGCGATGCCGCTACCCCCGACGAGCACAGGCAGATCAGGGCTGGCCGACTGCACGGCACGCACGATCGCCCGCAGAGAGCGGTCATGATTTCCCGAGGTCACCGCCACCGCAACCGCGAGTGGGCGCGAGGTCTTTCGGACCGCAGCTCCGAACGCATCGGCCGGGACATCGGCGCCAAGGTCGACGACGTCGTACCCGCGGCCGCGCAGCACGTTGGCGGCCATGGCGGTGGGCAGCCCGTGGAGCTCGCGCGGAGGCGTGCCGAGGATGACGCTCCGCTTGGCTCGGGCCCCGTTTCGTGAAGCGGGCGCCGAGGCGGGCCACCAACCGCGCCGCCACTCCCGAGGCCCGGTGCTCGTCGTCAACCGTGTACTCGCCGGCCTTCCAGCGTGTGCCGACCGAGCGCATGGCCTCGCCCAGCTCATCGAGGATGACGTCGTCGGGCGAGGACCCTGCGCCCAGGCGCGCCTCGATGATCGCCCATGCCCCCGCTTCGTCCCCTGCCACGAGCCTGCCCTCGAGTCGCTTCGCCGCGGCCCGCCGGGAGGATTGCCGTGTCACCGCCCGCGGCCGGCCGGCGACCGCCTCCTTCCCGGTTGCGCCACGCAGGTCTCGGGGGTCCACCCACCACTGTGAACCGATCTGCACGGCGGGCAGCCGGCCCGTGCGGACGTAGCGGTAGGCGGTCATGTAGTGCACCCCGAGCCGGTCCGCGGCCTCCTGGAGGCTGAGGGACCCCGCACGGGGATGGGGGGCTGGATCGCCCGACGCCGGGGTACGCACCATTTACTGGTAAATCTACCCGAACGGCGCCGTGGGCGCGATCCGCCCGCTCGGGGCGCTGTTCAGTAGTGGCGCAGTTCGATCAGGTGGCCGTTGGGGTCGAAGAGGTAGAGCGTCGGACCGAGACCACGCGCCCCGACCTCCTCGCCGGGCCCCTGCATGTTGCCCACGTCGTGGAAGGAGTCGCCGTAGGGAAGCCCAGCCGCCCGCACACGGGCGAACGCGGCGTCGAACTCCGCTGGAGCGAGCGCGAACGCCAGGTGCCCGCCGCCCTCGGTACCCCAGGGAGCCAGCTGCAGCGTGGTGTCCGGACTGACGCGGATCACCGAGAAGGGGCCGTCTTCGCCCTCGTGGACGAAGCCCATGATGTCGGTGAAGAAGCGGACACTGGCGTCACGGTCGTTGACCGTCAGGATGAGATGGTCGAGGGTCACCATGCGGTGACGAACGCTATTCCTTTTCGCCTCCGCCAGCCGCCATGTGGTCCTTGATGGCGTTGACGACCGTGGGGTCGAGCAGGGTGGTGACGTCGCCGAGCTGCCGGTCGTCGGCCACGTCACGAAGGAGCCTGCGCATGATTTTGCCGCTACGGGTCTTGGGCAGCTCCGGCGTCAGCAGGATCTGCCGCGGCTTCGCGATGGGGCCGATCTCGTGGGCCACGTGGTCTCGTAGCTCGGCCACCAACTTCTCCCCCGCCTCGCCGTCGACGTCGCTGGTGCCCTTGACGGTCACGAAGGCGACGATGGCCTGGCCCGTTGTGTCGTCGTTGGCCCCGACCACGGCGGCCTCGGCCACGGCCGGATGGCCGACCAGGGCGTGCTCCACCTCCGTCGTCGAGATGCGGTGCCCCGAGATGTTCATCACGTCGTCGACGCGGCCGAGCAGCCACAGGTCGCCGTCCTCGTCTCGCTTGGCGCCGTCACCGGCGAAGTAGCGCCCCGGAAAGCGCTTCCAGTAGGTCTCGATGAAGCGCTCGTCGTCCCCATAGATCCCTCGCGTCATGCCGGGCCACGGCTCGTTGATCACGAGGTAGCCCCCTTCGCCGTTCCCGACCGAATTGCCCTCGTTGTCGATGACGTCGGCGGAGATGCCGGGGAACGGCGTCATGGCCGCCCCCGGCTTGGTGGCGGTGATCCCCGGGAGCGGCGTGATGAGGATGCCGCCGGTCTCGGTCTGCCACCAGGTGTCGACGATCGGACAGCGGCCGCCGCCGATGTGGGTGCGGTACCAGATCCAGGCTTCGGGGTTGATGGGCTCGCCCACCGACCCCAACAACCGCAGGCTGCTCATGTCGTGCGCGGCCGGCAGGTCCTCGCCCCACTTCATGAAGGTCCGGATGGTGGTCGGCGCCGTGTAGAGGATGTTGACCTTGTACTTCTCGACGAGCTGCCACCAGCGGTCACGGGCCGGCGTGTCCGGGGTGCCCTCGTACATGACCGACGTCGTGCCATTGGCCAGGGGGCCGTAGACGATGTAGCTGTGCCCCGTCACCCAGCCGATGTCAGCCGCAGTCCAGAACACGTCTTCTTCGGGCTTGATGTCGAAGATGAGGCGGTGGGTGGCCGAGACGTGGGTCAGGTAGCCGCCACTCGTGTGGAGGATGCCCTTGGGCTTGGCCGTGGTGCCGCTGGTGTACATGATGTAGAGCGGGTGCTCGGCGTCGAAGGCCTCGGCCGCATGGGTCGCGGGCTGGCGTGGCACCAGTTCGTCCCACCAGACGTCACGCGACGCGTCCCACACGACGTCCTGACCCGTCCGGCGCACGACCAGCACGCGCTGGACCTCCGGGCACCCCTGCACCGCCTCGTCGACCGCCGGCTTCAACGCGCTCGGCGCGTCCCCGGCGGTACCCGCCGTCGGCGGTGATGACGAAATGGGCGTCGCAGTCGAGGATCCGGCCGCGGAGGGCGTCCGCAGAGAACCCGCCGAAGACCACGGTGTGCGGTGCGCCGAGACGAGCGCAGGCGAGCATCGCCACCACTGTCTCGGGGATCATCGGCATGTAGATGGCGACCTTGTCCCCCGCCTGCACACCCAACTCGGTCAGGCCGTTGGCAGCCTGGCTCACCATGGTCAAGAGGTCGGCGTAGGTGATGGTCCGGGTGTCGCCCGGCTCGCCCTCCCAGTGGAAGGCCACCCGGTCCCCGTGGCCGGCGGCAACGTGGCGGTCGACACAGTTGACCGCCACGTTGAGCCTGCCGCCGACGAACCACTTGGCGAACGGCAGCTTCCACTCCAGCACGTCCGTCCACGGTGTGTCCCAGGTCAACTGCCTGGCCTGGGACTCCCAAAATGCCAGAGGGTCGGCGTCGGCCTCGGCGTAGATGCCCGGCTGGGCATTCGCCGCCTTGGCCAGGTCCTCTGGAGGAGCGAACGTCCTTGTCTCGTGGAGAAGGGCGGACAGCCCTTCCTCTCGGGTCTCGCTCACTGCAGCCTCCTCTCGGGCCTTGTGGCCCGGACGCCTTCCCTCTGATCATTACCTACCCCGCAGACGGCTGGTTCAACGGGTCCGCCTGCCCACGGCCGACCGCGAGCTCGTCGCTCAATGCGGTCCCGCCGGGTCCTGACGGAGCTCGAATCCCTCGAAGGTGAAGGCCGGTGTCACCGTGGCACCGACCAGGGTGTAGCGCCCGAGGGGCCGGGCCGACTGCCAGACACCCGCGTCGACCACGATCTGCGGCGCGTGGCCCGCCCCCACGTCGGGCCCGAGCACCTGCACATCGCGCCGGCCGTCGGGCCATTCGCGCGTGAGCTCGAGCGGGTCGCCGTCGTAGAAGTGCCAGAGCTCGGTGGCGTCGACGCGGTGCGGCGCCGAGAGCTCGCCTTCGAGCAGCAGGTAGTAGATGGCGCTCCCCGCGGGCCGGGTCCCCTCGGCTGCATCGGCCACCCAGGTGCGGCGGTACCAGCCCCCTTCGGGGTGAGGGTCGAGCTGCAGTGCGGCAATGAGACCTTCCCCGGGGCGCACCTCACCAGTCTGCCCGTGCGTCAGGCGGAGGTCACGTCCAACGAGTCGAAGACGGCCAGCGAATGTGCGGCCGCGCTGCCGAAGAGGGCACCGTCGCTGGTCGCCCGCTTGACGTAGAAGTGACCGTCGTGCTCCCACGTGAACCCGATGCCGCCGAGGGTCTGGATCGACTCGCGGCAGACCAGGTTCTGACAGTCGTCACTGGCAGCCTTGGCCATGGCCACGGCGGTCGCCCGCGCCGGCGTGTCCTCGTTGATGGCGGCCACCGCGAAGTAGCACAGCACACGAGCACGCTCCAAGGAGAGAAACATGTTGCTCATTTTGTGCTTGATCGCCTGGAAGGAACCGATGGCGACATCGAACTGCTTGCGGTCCTTGATGTAGGCCAGCACCAACTGGAACAGAGCGTCGACGGCACCGACTGTCTCGAGCGCGAGCCCGACGGTCGCCTCCTGAACGGCACGGGAAATCCCGAGCGTCGAAGCCGCGCTCCCGGGCTCACCGAGGGCGCGGTCGTCGCCGACGAGGACACGGTCGAGGGTTGCGGTGGCCAGCGGGCGGCTCGCATCGAGCGAGTGCACCGGGACCAGACCCGCCTCGGCGGCGGGTACGACGAACGCGCCCAGGCCTTCGCCCACACGGGCGACAACGATGACCTCGGTGATGCCTTCGCCGGCGAGCACGGCGACCTTGGTCCCGTCGAGGACCCAGCCACCCTCTGCCTTCTCGGCGGTCATGGTCACGTCGTCGAGCGCCCAGGCCCGCGGGTGGTCGGCCAGGGCGACGGTCCCGGCAGTGGCGCCGGAGGCGACATCGGAGAGAAAGCGCTGCTGCTGCTCGTGCGTGCCGACCTCGCGGATCATCGGGGCGAACGCGGTGACTGTGGTCAGCAGGGGCCCCGGGGCGACGGCCCGGCCCAGTTCTTCGACCACCACGGCGGTCTCCAAAATGGAGAGGCCGATGCCGCCGTACTCCTCCGGGATGGCCAGGGCGGGCCAGTCCAAGGCGACCATGGAGCCCCACAGCTTCTCGGGGGGCTCGCCGGTCTCGACGACGGCTCGCACCAGGTCGATGGGGCACTCCTTTTCGAGGAACGAGCGGACCGAGGCACGCAGCTCTTCCTGCTCACCCGTGAACTCGAGCTCCACCCCACTCCCTTCCCGGCCGTCCCGGTTGCCCTCTGCAGCTGTTCCGAGGCGCCTCAGGCGCCGGCAGACCGGGGCGAGTGTACCTGACGCCACTGTCAGTCTCAGGAGCCCTGTGCTACCTTCACGCCGCCCCGTTTGTCTGGGAAGGACGTGGTTGGTGTGCCCTTGGGGGGTCGCCGGTCCGAGGCATCTGCCCCGGACCGGCGGCGCGGGGGGCATCCGGCGATCTGGCCCGTTTCGCCCGAATGGTGAAGGCCGCTCGCCTACACTCTCCGGTGCGCCTCTAGCTCAACGGCAGAGCAACGGACTCTTAATCCGCAGGTTTCGGGTTCGAATCCCGAGGGGCGCA
>CAVWBB010000020.1:0-30990 GCA_963753115.1 uncultured Acidimicrobiaceae bacterium | reverse complement strand
CGAAGATCACCCCCAACAGGACGTTATCGAACTCACCAAACTTGGAAGCGAGCCAGGTCACAGCCTTGACGAATGGTCTGTGTGATCCCGAATTCGTCCGATTCTTCAATCCATGCTCAGGGAGCGGATCCAACACCCGCGACCATCCGCAGGCAGTCGCAGGCGACCCAACTCGACGATCTTCAACCCCTTCACGGGGGCGTTCAGCATGGTGTACGCACCGACACGGGCTGCGAACGTCGAGAGGACCGTGTTCATCGCGGCGACGAAGAACGGAAGGATCACCTCGAAGCCGGGAGCCAGCCATCTCACCGTGCAGGCCGTGGGCCACCCGACGCGGGTCTACGTCTCCGTCACGGCCGGAGCGTGCCCCTCCTCGTCGTGAACCGCCGGCCGCGGGCCGCTGTGGAGCCCATTGGCTTAGGTGTCGAATCGCGAATGGAAGTGTGAGATGGTCGGGCCCGCCGGTCCGATCCACCGGTGAGGCACGGAGACCCAGGATCGGTTGGCTCAGGCCAGGTGGACATCTGCCTCGTCAGACCGGAGAAGGCTGTCCAGCAGACTCCCTCCAGACGACGTTCTGGCTCGAAGCGGTTCATCCTCGACAGAGCGACGCCCGCCGTGGTCATGTCTGGCCTTCCCGAACGTTGCGGCAAATTCGGACTCGAGGGGAGAAACGGCGCTTGCAGCCGCGTGTCCATTCGTAGTACGAGGTAGTGCGTGGCGTGCGCAACGACGTGACCGTCAGCAGGGTAGGGACCGAGCTGACGAGACGTGAGGTGGGCGGATGACGATCGCCGACCGGGTCGAGTCCCGGGCAGAGGCGAAGCGCATCCACGAGTCCGCACCCGCCCGCCACGATCGGGATCTGCAGCAGACCCTTCGCTTACTCCTCGCCACCGTGTGGCTCATGGACGCCGCGCTGCAACTGCAATCAGTCATGTTCACCGCGGGGCCCAACGGATTCAGCGGGAGGTTACCTCGCTGCCGCGGTGGGTAACCCCTCGTGGATTGCGCACACGATCACCTGGAGCGCTTCGTTGAGCGCCCACCAACCCGTCCTGACAAATGGGACCTTCAGCGCCGTCCAATTCCTGATTGCGTTCGGCATTGCGTGGCGTCCCACGTGCCGTGCCGCACTGGCTCTCTCGGTGGTGTGGTCACTGCTGGTGTGGTGGTTGGGAGAGGGTCTGGGCGGCCTGTTCACCGGCGGGGCGAGTCCATTCGGCGGCGGACCGGGTGCTGTCTTGTACTACGCACTGCTTGCCGTGGTCCTCTGGCCGGCGACCGCCGCGGCGCCCCCCAGCCGCTTCGTTGCCGCCAGATCGATAGGGGTGCCCGCTGCCCGCATCCTCTGGGCGTCCGTATGGACCCTGGTGGCAGTACTCACGGTGGTCGGTCACGGCCGTTCACCGCTTGCCTTGCACGACGTAGTGGAGGAGACACGAGCAGGCGAGCCGGGATGGCTTGTTGGTCTCGATCGCTGGTCGCAGGCCATCCTGCTGCACGACGGGACGACGGTAGCGGTTCTCTTCGCACTTTTCTGCATGGTCGTTGCAGCGTGCGTCTACTTCCAACCCGCGCTGACGCAGGTGATCCTGGCCGTCGCGTTCATCGTCTTTGCCCTCATCTGGGTCGCAATCCAGAACATGGGAGGGGTGCTCGCTGGTGGTGCGACAGACCCGAACTCCGGGCTGCTGGTGCTCCTCTTCATTGTGGCGTACTGGCCCTTGCCCCCCGCGTTCGAATCGGGGGCCGACTCTGGTGCCGACACGGCAGGCGACCTCGAGACCTGATGGTCGGCAACCCGGTCGGCCTGTACTACCTGTTGGGCGTCCTCATGCTGGTGACCGCCGCCTACGGTCTGGTGTTGCTACTCACGTCAATCTTCGACCGCCGCTCCGGGGGCCGGGACGTCGAGATCTCTCACGTGGCTATGGGTGTATCAATGGCGGGCATGTTCGTCCCCGCATGGGCTTCCGGCCCGAGCGTGCTCTGGGAAGTGATCTTTGTTGCCCTCCTGGCCTGGTTCGTCGTGCGCTCGATCCAGTCAGTGCAGGTCTGGGGTCTTCACGTCCCGCATACGGCCATCCACGCGGTCATGAGCTTTGCGATGCTCCTCATGTACTGGTTCCCCGCCGGCGGCTCGCTCCCCGGCTCCATGTCCATGTCGATGGGCATGAGCACGGCGACCGGAGCGGCCCGGCTCGACCCGGGGCTGGCCTTCGCGACGGCCTTGCTTCTCTTCGGCTCGGCGATCTTCACCATCGCATCTCCAAACCGCGGTGCCACCTATTTCGGTACGCACTGCAGGGGGACAGGGCCGCCCGGTCCCGGGACCGGCATCGAACCCGAAGCTGGGAGGGATATTGGTGATCCGGGCGGCATTCGCGCGGCAATTGCGAGGCCTGCCCTGCTCGACACCTCCCACGTGCTGATGGCGGTGGCCATGGGTGTCCTCTTGGTTCTCATCATCTGAGTCCTCACCGCGGTCGGCAATATCCTGACTGCTACCTTGGCGACCGCCGCGCAGCTCGTGGCGGGGCCATGATGAGAGTCAGGGAACGGAGACGGATTGCAACTGCAGCGATGCTCAATGCTCATCACTTGTTTGGCTGCGACCGTGTCCGTTGCGGTCGGCGGCTCGGCCATGACGAGCACCGCCGCGTTCTCCGCGACGCCGCACGGCCAGACAGACAATGGGTCCTCGCCGGCGACGCTGGCGGCCACACGAACGATCTCGTCAGCGCCTGCTCCGGTGTACGAGGTCAATGCGGGGAAGGTGCGCGGGCTGGGAACGGTGTTGCTCGACGGCCAGGGCTTCACCCTCTACGTCTTCGCCCCGGACAAGCAGTCCGGCAGCTCGAAATGCTATGGACAATGCGCGACGGCTTGGCCACCGCTGCTCCTTCCCAGTGGAGTGACAAAGGTGCCATCCGGTCCTGGCATCAAGGCCAGGCTGTTGGGCATGGCGAAGCGCAAGGACGGAACCGTGCAGGTCACCTACAACAAGTGGCCGCTCTATCTCTGGGTGATCGATTCGGGCCCGAAGGAGTCGACGGGGCAAGACATCAACAACCTCGGGGGCAAGTGGTTCGTGATCGATCCGGCCGGTACGGTTGTAAAGAAGCGACCATGACGACCGTCGAACTCGATGTGACCGGAATGCACTGCGAGTCCTGCGCTGCACTCATCGAGGAGGTCCTCGCCGACCAGCCGGGGCTCCTCACGGTTCAGGTGGATCTCGGGGCGCGCGCGCCCAGCTGATGTTCGACGACGACGTGACCAATATCGGCGTGCTCCAGTCGACGATCGCCGAGCTCGGCTACGGATCATCACGGGTCGATCACGGGGACCCGCCGCCCACGCCGTGACCACGGCGCTCCCGACTGCTGATCGCCTGGTCGGAGACGCGGAGAAATTGGCGACGTCCGAACTACTGATCGGGGGCATGCACTGCGCGTCCTGCGCCCAGCGCGTCCAGCGCTCGCTCCGATCGAATCCGTCGGTGGCGAGCGCTGCAGTGAATCTGGCGACCGAACGGGCCTACGTCACTTTCGATCCCGCCACGACGTCGACCAGGGAGCTGTGCGCCGTGGTCGACGCGACCGGGTACTCCGCCAGTCCCGCCCCAGATGTGCCGTCGGGGACCGACGAGTCGGTTGACCGGGACGGCTGGTGGTGGCGTGCCGGCGCATCATGGCCGCTGGCACTCACCGCGCTGCTGATCGCCCTCCTTGCGCCCGAGTCGGCGACGAGCGGCTGGATCGTGTTCCTCCTGGCGTGCCTCGTCGAGATCATCGGCGGTTGGCCCTTTCTCCGCACCGCCGCACGCCTGCTCCGTCACGGAGCGACGAGCATGGACACACTGATCACGTTGGGCACGCTCGCTGCGCTGGCGGTCAGCGCCGTCGAGGCGGTGGCGTTGGGAGGCCGCCACCTCCACCTGGGCGGCAATGGGGCCTTCGCGGCGCGGCTCCACGGCGCCATGGCGCCGCTGATCATCGCTGTCCTGGCCACCGGGCGCGCCGTCGAGGCCCGCGCCCGTGTCCACGCGGCGCGGGCGTTGCACTCGCTCCTCTCGCTGCGTCCCCCGACGGCGCGACTCATCACGCCGGCCGTCGAAGGGGTCATCTTCGACCGGGTGGTCGCGCCCGAGGCGGTCCCCGTTGGCGCCCGGGTGCGCGTGCTGCCCGGAGAGACCATCCCCCTCGACGGCGAGGTCGTAGAGGGCTGGTCGGCCGTCGACGAGTCCATGCTGACCGGCGAGCCCCTGCCAGTCGATCGCGGCCCAGGGGCACGCGTCACCGGAGGCACGCGCAATGGTTCCGGCATTCTGGTGGTCCAGGTGCGGGCGGCCGCCGGGGAGTCAGTGCTGGCTCGGCTCCAACGTGTGGTCGACGATGCACTGAGCCAGAAGGCACCGATCGAGCGGCTGGCCGACCGCGTGAGTGCCGTCTTCGTGCCCGCCGTCCTTCTCCTTGCGGCACTGACGTTCGTCGGATGGTGGGCCATTGCCTCCGATCTGGGGACGGCGACGCTCAGCGCCATTGCGGTTCTGCTGGTCGCGTGCCCTTGCGCCATGGGATTGGCGGCTCCCGTGGCGATGATGGTCGGGTGCGGCCGCGCATCCGCGCTGGGCATCCTCATCCGGAACGCCGACGCGCTGGAGCGGCTGGCCTCGGTCGAGGTCGTCGCGTTCGACAAGACGGGAACGCTCACAATGGGGACCGCCGCGGTCGTCGCGGTGTCGACGCTCCCGGGACACTCCACCGAGGATGTGCTTGGTGCGGCCTCTGCTGTCGAAGCAGACATCGAGCACCCCATCGCGGGCGCTATCCGGACGGCCCACCAACCCCGGCAGCGCGCCGAACAGGTCGAAATGCTCCCCGGCCTCGGGGTCACCGGCCTGGTCGACGGCCGGGTTGTCCGGGTCGTGCGGGCCCAGGTGGACCCCCTGCCGGACGAGTTGGAGCCGGTGGTGAGCGAGTACCGCGCGCGAGGCGAGACGGTGGTGGCCGTCGCGGTGGACGATGAGGTGGTTGGTGTCCTTGCCATCTCCACCCCTCTTCGTTCGGAAGCCGGCGCAGCCGTCCGCCGGCTGCACGACTTCGGGATGCGCACCGCCATTCTGAGTGGAGACAGCGACGCAGCGGTGACCGCGGTGTCCGCGGCGCTGTCGATCGATACGGCCCGCGGCGGCCTCGATCCTGAAGAGAAGCTCGCGGCCCTGCGCAACCTGCGCGGCAATTCCCGCGGGGTCGTCATGGTCGGTGACGGCGTCAACGACGCACCGGCACTCGCCGCCGCCGATGTGGGGTGTGCGATCGGGAGTGGTTCTGAAGCCGCGCTGACCACGAGTGACGTCGCGTTGATCGGAAACGACCTTCTGGGTGTGCCGGCCGCGATCGGCGTGGCCTCCGCCACGTACTCGGTGATCCTGCAGAACTTCGGCTGGGCGATGGGCTACAACGTGTCGGCCTTGCCGTTGGCGGCGGCTGGTCTGCTCGATCCGTTGGTGGCGGCAGTCGCCATGGGACTTTCCAGCCTCCTGGTCGTCGCCAACAGCCTGCGGCTGACACGCGTGGGCCGCCAGGGCGTGGCCTCGGTGCGCCCGCCGCAGCTCGTCCGCGGGCGCCGGGGCCTCGCCGCCGCCGTCGCTCTCCCCATCGCCTTGTTCGCGACCATCACCGTCGGCGCGCAGCTGATCTCACCGGCCAGGGGTCAGAGCCTCTTGCCCACTCTGCCGGACATCACGAGTGTCAACCTGCCGACGGGCGGCGCGGCACAGGTGTACCTGTCCCCGGGGTCGGCCGGCCCCAGCCAGTTCCACGTGGTCCTGCCTTCGGAGCCCTCGGCGACCCCGATCGTCACCGCGTCAGGGCCGGGCGTCCCTCGCCAGCGGCTCCGACAGTTCACGCTGAGTCCGGGCCACTACGTGGACATTGTGGTGACCACCCCGGGGACCTGGCATTTCTCGGTGACGTCGACGCTGCACCATCACACCGAAACCTTCAGTGTCGCTCGCACGGTACGCGGGTAGCAGACCAGATACAGTCCCCGTCGTGAGGGGCGGGATCCTGGTTCGTGTGGCTGCGTTGGCCGTGCTCGCCGGGTCGGTCTTCTTCGGGGCCGTGCCGGCGGGGGGCCAGTCGCTGCCGCCGCAGACGACGATCTCACTGCAGGCACCGGGCGCGTACACGCCACATCCGCCGAACGGCGGGACGGACGACTACCACTGCACCCTCGTCAATCCTCACGTGACGCAGAACTCGTTCATCGTGTCGAGCCAGTTCTACCCCAACAGCGACGAGGTCCATCACGCGATCCTGTTCCTCGTGCCACCGGCGCTCGCGGCCCAGGCGGAGGCGAACGACGTCGGGGGGAAGGGGTGGACGTGCTTCGGCGAGACAGCGTTGCCGGGAGCCGACCTCGCACACCTCGGGGAGACCCCATGGTTGTCGGCGTGGGCACCTGGGCACGGCGAGGATGTGCTGCCCGCCGGCGTCGGGCAGCCCCTGCCGAAGGGCAGCCTCGTCGTCATGCAGATCCACTACAACCTGCTGCTCGGCGACAGGCCGGTCCGCGCCAAGCTGGTTCTCCACACCGTGCCGTCATCGACGCCTTTGCGGCCCCTGAGCCTTGCCCTCATGCCGGCGCCACCAGATATCCCATGCCCCACGGGCGTGACCGGTCCGATGTGCAACCGCACCGCCTCGCTCGCTGACCTGGGCCAGCGATTCGGACAGGGCGCAGTCGGTTTCGTGAACACGATTGAGGCGGTCTGCGGGCGGAATAGCCAGAACCCACCGGCGGGCGACACCACGTCGTGCAGTTGGCCCGTCAACCAGGCGGGGACCGTCGTCCGCGTCGGGGCGCACATGCACCTGCTCGGCCAGAGTATGCGGATCACCCTCAATCCCGGCACCCCGGACCAGAGGACGATCCTGAACGTTCCCAACTACAACTTCCATTATCAGAAGGCCTACGACCTGGCGACACCGATCGCGGTGAAACCGGGGGACAAAATCCAGGTCTCCTGTACCTACGATCCGACGCTCCGTCAGGAGTTGCCCTCGTTGCGGAACCTCCCGCCGCGTTATGTCACGTGGGGGGACGGTTCGTCCGACGAGATGTGCCTCGGCCTCGTGATGACCGTTCCGCCCGCCGGGACCGTCGGCGCGGTGGGTTGGCCGAAGCAGGTTGACTCTGGCGCCGTCACCTTCTAACCGGGCGAGCCAGAACTTCCCTTCTCGGTTCGAGTACTCGCCGGACCGCTTAGTCCCCGGCCCAGCAAGCCAGGATCACATCAGCCACCGTCACGGCTATGTCGCTCCTCCTCGTGGGTGGATCACCGAACTGCGGCGGTAGCCCCGAGATGTCGACCGTCAGGATCTTCCAGTCCTTCCGGACGATGACCGTGCCATTCTTGGTCTGGTACGACCCCTGACCCAGGTTGCGGATGGTCTTCACCCGACCGAGTCGGCGTGCCTGGGCGCCGTAGTGGGCCAAGGTCTGTGACCAACTCGACAACTCTTTCACGGTGAGGGCGAACGAACCGTTCGGGTATCGATAACGGCAGGCATAGGCATGGTTCACCCAGGTCGGTTTCGAGACGACCGCCTTCACTCCGAGAGCTTCGGCCATCTCCTTCTGGGCTTCGCGCGAACAGACCATCCTGGAGATCGCCGAAGGCGTGCGACCGGCCGGGAGCGGACGTGTGGAGCCGGCGGCAGCGGCCGACGGCGCGTCAAAGCCGACAGAGGTCGTGAGCACGATTATCACGGAAGCGAGCAGCAGGGCGCCGGCGTGGGTGCGGCCACTGTGTCGCCGTGTCCCCGTGGACCCGGTCATCGGAGGTGGGTGGGAATACGGAATTCGCCGAAGGTATCAGGAGCAGTGCCGCTGATGGCCGCAGGTCCGTTGATTCGACAACCTGGCGGTGATGTCAGCAGGCCCTACGACGTGAAGTCGCCCTGGGGTGGGGATGCTTCCGCAGCCGCCTCGTGTGGCGCAACCGATCTGTGGCGACGAGGACGCTCAGTCGGACGACGAGAAGGTCAAAGTAATGGTGCGCCATGGCGCGAGACCGGGCCATGAGTCACGGCCACCAACCCCGTTTGTAGATCGCCGGTTCCCAGGTCGTCGAGCGTCGAGTCGACTGTCTGCCCCGACCATGGCGGCGCCGTCGATGTGTGATACCCCCAACTGGCCGTCGGCATGGCCGACTACTTCGAAACATCTCCAACACGGCCCGGCCCCGCAGCGCCCGAACACCCTGAGCCCGACCGTATTCGCAAACCTACACACAACCATCCCGCTGGCCGCATCGTCATCACTGCGGTCCACCGAACGGGGCCAAGCCCAAAGAGCACCCCCAACCGGATTCGAACCGGTGCTGCCGCCGTGAAAGGGCGGTGTCCTAGGCCGCTAGACGATGGGGGCCGGGCCGTGCGGTTGACACGGAACGCTCAAGCCTAATGGGCACCGATCGGGACCCCCTGCGTCGAGGTGTCGTGGACCAACGGGGCGGGCACCGCCTCGGGCGCGTGGTAGGTGCAGGCGAGGAAGGTCTGCACGGCCCCGATCACCAATGCGGTGGCGCCCAGGATGTGCACCTCCACCAAGAGCGCCGGCAGGTGCGTGAAGTACTGCGTGTACCCCACGGCGGCCTGGGCCACGAGCACCACCATCAGGATGCGGGCGGAGCGGCGCACCCGCTCGGGGACGTCGCCGATGTGCAGGGCGACGACGAGGCCGATGGTCACCCCGATCAGGAGGAGGGCCAGGCTCGAGTGGAGCTCGGCCATGTCGCGCAAGGCAATGGGGATGCGCTTGGCCACCTGCTGACCCGAGGCGTCGCCGGCGTGGGGGCCGGCGCCGGTGGTGGCCGTGCCCGCCCCGATGACGAGGGCCAGGATCGCCAGGGCGCCGTAGAAGAGCCGGATCAGCGGCCGCGGCACGAGGAGATGGGCCGACCCCGGGCCGTAGTCGCGGGTCGAGCGGTGGACCAGCACGACGGCGTCCACCAGCAGGAGCATCGTGGCGAAGAAGTGCACCATGACGAGATAGGGGTTGAGCTTCGTGTAGACGACGATCCCGCCCAGGACGGCTTGGGCCACGACACCGGCCACCAGGCCGCCGCTCAGCCAGATCAGGTCGCGCCGGCGCGGGGCGCGGAAGATGGCGCCCAGGAGGGCGGCGATCACCGCCACGGTCAGGACCACGGTGACCAGGCGGTTTCCGAATTCGACCAGGCCGTGGAACTGGACCGCCGGGGTCAGGTGCCCGACCGAGCACTCCGGCCAGTCGGCGCAGCCGAGGCCGGATCCGGTCAGGCGGACGGCGGCCCCCGTCACCACGATCAGGGCCGTCAGGACCAGGGCCAGGACGTTGAGCCGATGGCTCAGCGAGGGCGAGACGGTGGGGGTGCGGCGTCGCGACACTCCGGCCAAGCGTACCGGCGCCGGTCGCCTGGTCCCGGGCGAGTGCGGCTGGTCCCGGGCGGGTTGCGGCCGTAGAGTGCACCGAGATGTCCGTCGAGTCGCCTGCCCTCCCGGTCCGGCGAGCGAAATGGTCGTGGTCGACCGTCGGGGCCTATGTCGCCCTGACCAAGCCACGGATCATCGAGCTCCTGCTGGTCACGACGCTCCCCACCATGGTGGTGGCGCAGCGCGGCCTGCCCCCGGTCTGGCTCATGGCCGCCACCCTGGTCGGCGGCGCGCTGGCGGCCGGCGGGGCCAACGCCATCAACATGGTGGTGGACCGCGACATCGACCGGCTGATGAACCGGACCAAGAACCGGCCGCTGGTGACCGGCGCCATGACGCCCACCGCCGCCCTGGTCTTCGCCCTCGCGCTCGAGGTGGCGGCCTTCGTGGAGCTGTGGCTCGCCGTCAACCTGCTCTCGGCGGTCCTGGCCATCTCGGCCACGCTCTTCTACGTCTTCGTCTACACGCTGTGGCTCAAGCGCCGGTCGACCCAGAACATCGTGATCGGCGGCGCAGCCGGCGCGGTGCCGGTGCTCGTCGGCTGGGCCGCCGTCACCGACAGCCTGGCCTGGGCGCCCGTCGTCCTCTTCGCCATCATCTTCATCTGGACGCCGCCGCACTTCTGGTCGCTGGCCGTGCGGTACAAGGAGGACTACGCCGCCGCCGACGTGCCCATGCTCCCGGTCGTGGCCTCCATGAAGCGCACCACCACCGAGATCGTGTACTACACGGTGGCCTTGGTGGCGGTCTCGTTCCTGTTCGGTCCGGTGGCGCACCTCGGCTGGATCTACATGATCACCGCCGCCGTGCTGGGCGCCGGGTTCCTCTACTTCGTGACCCGCCTGTGGGGCCTGGCGCAGAACGGGCAGGTCACCGGCCGCGACGCCATGAAGGTGTTCGGGTTCTCCATCACCTACCTGACCGTGCTCTTCGTGGCGATGGCGGGCGACGTACTCATTCGCAACCAGATTCACTAAGTTCCCCGGCGGTATGACCGACGTCCCGCCTCCGGACCAGGAGCCTTCCCCCGAGCCGTCCTTCGCGCCGCCGTCGGCCGCGGCGCCGAGCACCGTGCCGATGGTCGGCAAGCCCCGCAAGCGCTTCATCTTCATCGGCCTCGGCATCGGCCTCCTGATCATCGTCATCGTCGGGGTGACCACCAGCATCGGCACGAGCCCGAGCTCGACCAGCGCACCGCAGGTGGGCGGGCGGGTGCCGGCGTTCAGCCAGCAGAACATCGGGCCCAGCGGGGGGTCGCGGGTCGCGGTGCCCTCCGACGGCGGCGGCAACGGCACGCCGGCGGTCCTCCTCTTCTTCGGGAACTGGTGCCCGAGCTGCCATCAGGAGCTCCCGCCGCTGGCCGCCGCCGTGCAGCGCCAGCAACAGGCCGGCGGCGCGCTTTCGCACATCCGCGTCATCGGGGTGGACAGTGAGGACACCCAATCGAGCGCGAAGGCCTTCGTCCACGAGGCCGGCGTGACGTTTCCCGTCGCCTACGACCAGCAGGCCGACGTCACCAACGGGCTCTTCTACTTCGACGGCGATCCCTACGCGGTGTTCGTCAAGGGCGACGGCACGATCGCCAAGATCGTCCGCGGCGCCGTGCTCACCCCCGCCTCGCTCACGGCCGACGAGCGGGCGCTCCTCCCTTCCGCCCACTAGGGACGGGTCGGTCAGGAGACGGGTCGGTCAGGAGGCGGGTCGGGTCAGGCGGCGGCGGCAAGGCGAGCCGTGGCGAAGCGACGGCCCAGACCGACGAACGCGATGACGGTGGCCAACAGGGCCATGACGACATCGAAGGTGAAGGCGTCCGTGATGCCGCCGACGAAGTCGGTCGAGTCGTTCGGCGCGGCCGCCACGATCGCGGTCGAGATCCCGAGGCCGACGGAACCGCCGGCCACCTGGCACATGTAGACCAGGCCGCCGGCCAGGCTCGAACGGCTCGGGTCGAGTGACGTGACACCCGCCGTCGTCACCGAGGAATAGAAGAAGGCGACGCCGACGCCGAGGATCAGCAGGCCCGGCAGCAGGGACAGGTAGGTGGGACGGGCGGGGAGCAGCGCCAGCAGGACCATGCCGATGGTGATGCAGGCGGCGCCGGCCGAGACCGACAGGCGGGCGCCGATGCGCGAGTAGAAGTGGCCGGCCACGAGCGACACCGCCGCGTAGGTCGCCATCATGGGGAGCAGGCCGAGGCCTGCCATCAGCGGGTCGTAGCCCAGCACCTTGATCATGATCTGGGGCACGTAGAGCAACACGCCGAAGAAGACGGGCGAAATGCACAGGACGCACGCGCAGGCGGCGACGAAGGAGCGGTTGCGCAACACGTCCGGCGGAAGGAGGGCGCTCTCCTTGGCGCGCCGCTCCTGGACCACGAACGCGACGAGGAGCACCACGGCGACGACCACGATGAGCTCCACCCGGCTGCTCGTCCAGCCCCACGAGCTCGAGAAGTCGAGGGCGAGCAGGAGCGCGATGAGCCCGCCGCTCAACGTGGCGACGCCGGCGTAGTCGAGGCGTTGGCCGGGCGCCACCGCCTTGTCGTGGGGGATCGTCCACCAGGTGGCGGCGGCGGCGAGCCCGGCGATCGGGAGGTTGACGAAGAAGATCCAGCGCCAGCTCAGCGCCTGGGTCAACGCGCCGCCGACCAACGGGCCGATGGCGTTGCCCAGCCCCGCGGCGGCGATGACGAGCCCGCCGGCCAGGCCCGCCTTCGACTCGGGCAGGAGGTCGAAGGTGAGGCCGAGGATGGCCGGCCACATCATGGCGCCGCCGATCCCCATCAGTCCCCGGAAGATGATCAGCGTCAGCGCGTCGGGCGCCAGGCCGGACGCCAGCGAGAACAGGGCGAAGATGGCGGTGCCGATCAGGAAGACCCGGCGCCGGCCGAACATGTCGGCCAGCCGGCCGCCCGTGACGATGGCCACGCCGAAGACGAGCGCGTAGGCGTTGAGCACCCACTGCACGGTCGAGAGGCTGGCGTGGAGCTGGTTCTCCATGGTGGGGATGGCGACACTGAAGGCGGTGAAGTCGTTGGCGATCGTGATCACGGCGAGGCCCATGGCCACGAGGGCGAACGCGGTGCGCTTGGTGAGCCAGCCGTCGCCCGGCGCAGGCAGGGGCGATCCGTCGGGGTCGTTCAGGTGCACCGAATTGTTCTCGGTCATTCCCACTTGAACGTGAGCGCGGCGGCCACCGGCGCCGCCACCGCCCAGACCGCGAGGACGGCCCACGACTCGGCCGGCACCGCGGCGCCGGCTCCGAGGGTGGCGTGCAACGCCGAGGACAGCGCCTCCGCCGGCAGCAGCTTGGCGAAGTCCGCCAGCCCGCTCGGGAGCTTCGAGATCGGGACGATCATGCCGCCGAGCAGCAGCAGGATCAGGTACAGGCCGTTGGCCGCGGCCAGGTTCACCTCGGCCCGCAGGGTGCCGGCCATGAAGAGGCCGATGCCGGCGAAGGCGGCCGAACCCAGGAGCACGGCGCCGATCGCACCCGCCACGGCGGCGGGCCCCCCGCCACCGGGGTTCCACCCGAGGGCGAGCCCCACGGGGAGGAGGACGGCGGCCTGCAGCAGCTCGACGGCGACGATCGTGACGATCTTGGCGCCGAGGAGGCGCGGGCGACCGAGTGGGGTGGCACCGAGGCGCTTGAGTACGCCGTAGCCGCGCTCGAAGCCGGTGGCGATGCCGAGGGAGACCATCGCCGTCGACATGACGGCGAGCGCCAGAATGCCGGGCACGAAGAAGTTGGCCGGCGTGGTGGTGGGGGTGGAGACGACCGAGACCTTCGAGAAGAAGAGCAGGAAGACGACCGGGATGCCGAGGGTCAGCAGCAGCGTCTCGCCGCGGCGGAGCGTCATGTAGATCTCGGCGCTGGTCTGCGCGGTGAGCGGGCGCAGGGTGCCGGTCGCTCTGTGCTGCGGGTGCGCGGGCGTGTGCGCGGGCGTGTTCGCGGGCGTGTTCGCGGTCGTGCTCACCGGCTCCGCCTCCGGCCCCGGCGGCGAGCCGACCCAGCGTCGCCCGCCGGGATCTCGTCCGGGGTGTCGGCCGCTGCCGCCGCCGTCCCGACGGTTTCGAAGTAGACGTCCTCCAAGGTCTTGCCCGCCACCAGGTCGGTGAGCGTGGCGCCGCGCGCGGCCAGGAAGTTCGCCACGGCCGCCGTCACGGCGGGCGTCGCCACCGTCGTGGTCTCGACCCGGTAGCGCCCGGCTGCGGTCTCGGTCACGGTGGTCCCCGGGCCGATGGCCTCGGCCAGCGCGATGACGTCGAGGGCGGGCGGTGCCCCGAACGAGATGACGGGGCCGCCGCCGGCGGACGCACCGGCGCCGGTACCCGCGCCGGCGGTCAGGCCGTGGGGCGT
Organism: uncultured Acidimicrobiaceae bacterium; assembly: GCA_963753115.1. Taxonomy (GTDB): domain Bacteria; phylum Actinomycetota; class Acidimicrobiia; order Acidimicrobiales; family RAAP-2; genus Bog-473. The sequence continues at coordinate 17,140 of CAVWBB010000020.1, read as the reverse complement.
CCCTTCGAGCACGACGCGCCCCGCGGAGAGGATCACGATCCGGTCCGCCATCTTCTCCGCCTCGCCGAGCTCGTGCGTGGTGAGGACGACGCACACGCCCCGTTCCTTCAGCGCGGCCACCACGGCGCGCACGGCGATACGGCCCTCGGGGTCGACGCCGGCGGTCGGCTCGTCGAGGAATGCCACCTCGGGCCGGCCGACCAGCGCCAGGGCGAGGGAGAGCCGCTGCTGTTCGCCGCCCGAGAGGTGCCGCCAGGGCGTGGCGGCGACGGCGCGCAGGCCGACCAGGTCGAGCAGCTCGTCGGCCGGCACCGGTTCGGGGTAGTAGCCGGCGAAGAGGGTGAGGACGCGGCGCGGGCCGAGCATGGGGTACACACCTCCGCGCTGGAGCATCACCCCGACGCGGCCGCTGAGCGAGGCATGGTCGGCGATCGGGTCGAGCCCGAGCACCCGCACGTGACCGGCGGCGGGGCGGCGATAGCCCTCCAACGTCTCGACGGTCGATGTCTTGCCCGCCCCGTTGGGCCCGAGCACGACCAGCACCTCACCCGCGGCGGCGGCCAGGTCGAGGCCGTCGACCGCGGCTGGTGTGCCGTCTGGTCCGTAGCGCACGGTAAGGCCGGTGACCTCGACGGCTGGCACGGCGTCGCAGGCTACTTTGAGCAGGAGTGATCGATATCCGGGCGCTCCGAGACGACCCCGACGCGGTCAAGGCCGCCCTGGCCCGGCGCGGCGTAGAGGCGGCCGAGGTGGACGCCGTGTTGGCAGCCGACGCGGCGTGGCGGGCCCAGGTGGCGAGCGCCGAGGCGATGCGGGCCGAGGTCAAGGACCTCTCGCGGCAGGTCGGGCAGGCCAAGAAGGCGGGAGACGAGGCGAAGGCGGCCGAGCTCAGCGTGCGCAGCCGCCAGCTCGGTGAGGAGGCGGGGGCGGCGGCGGCCGCGGCCGACGTCCTGTCCGAGCAGGTCCGCACGGGGCTGCTCTATCTCCCCAACCTGCCGGCGGAGGACGCTCCGGACGGGTTGGGTGAGGCCGACAACGTGGAAGTCCGCCGGTGGTGGCCGGGGCAGGAAGCCGGGCGGCCGGAGCCCGGGCGGGCGGAACACCAGGAGGTCCCGCACTGGGAGATCGGCGAGTCGCTGCAGATCCTCGACATGGAGCGCGGGGCGCGGCTGGCCGGCTCCATGTTCCCGCTCTACCGGGGTCCCGGCGCGCGGTTGCTGCGGGCGCTGACCGCCTTCGCCATCGACCGCCACTCGCCGGCCTACGAGGAGATCCGCCCGCCGACCGTGGTGCTGACCGAGACGATGACGTCCACGGGCCACCTGCCCAAGTTCGCCGACGACGCCTACCACCTCGAGCGCGACGACCTCTGGCTGATCCCGACGGCCGAGGTCCCGCTGACCTCCATGCAGCGCGGCGAGATCCTGGAGGAGGCCCAGCTCCCGTTGCGTTTCACCGCCGCGACGGCCTGTTACCGCCGCGAGGCCGGGTCGGCCGGGCGCGACACCAGGGGACTGCTGCGGGTGCACGAGTTCGACAAGGTGGAGCTGTTCGCCTACACGACGCCCGAGGACGCGCTGGAGGCGCAGGCCGACATTCTGCGGCGGGCCGAATCCATGCTCCAGGACCTCGAGCTGACGTACCGGGTGCTCGACCTGTGCTGCGGCGACCTGGGCGGGTCGTCGGCCCGGACCTTCGACCTGGAGGCCTATGCGCCGGGGGTGGACCGCTGGCTCGAGGTGAGCTCGGTCAGCTGGTTCCGCGACTACCAGGCCCGCCGGGCCAACGTCCGCTACCGGCCGGACGGGGCCGGGCCGTTGCAGCTGGTGCACACGGTGAACGGCTCTGCGCTGGCCTGGCCGCGCATCTGGGCCGCGCTGGTGGAGAACGGGCGCCAACCCGACGGGACGGTGCTGCTGCCGGAGTGCCTGGCGCCGTATCTCGGCGGGGAACTGCTGATCAAGGCGCCATGACATGCACGGCACCATGACATGCACGGCACCATGACATGCACGGCACCATGACATGCACGGCACCATGACATGACGGTGACCGATGTCGAAGGGAGCGGGCCGGCCGAGCATTTCGGCTTCGGCGACAGGCTCGAGATCATCGCCGCGGAGAGCCGCCGCCTGTCCGACACGGTTGCGGCACTCGATCTCGAGGCGCGGGTGCCGTCCACTCCCGAGTGGTCGGTGCGCGACCTGGCCCACCACATCGGCGAAGTGCAGTGGTACTGGGGTCAGAACGTCCGGGCGCAGAACGCGGCCGAGCGCTCCGGGGCCGAGCTGACCGCGTTCCCCGAGGACGGCGACCTGCTGGCCTGGCTGGGCTGGTGCACCTATTCACTGCTGGGCGCCTTGCGCGAGGTGGGTGCCGACGCTCCCTGCTGGGCCTGGTGGCCCGAGCCCCATACGGCGGGTGCCGTGGGCCGTCACCAAGCGCAGGAGGTGTCCGTGCACCGTTGGGATGCCGAGGGCGTCACCGGTGCGTCGGCGCCCCTGCACCCCGGGCTGGCCGACGACGGCGTGCCCGAGTTCGTAGAGATCATGGTGGGCTCCGACCTCGCGTCGCTGCCCGGCGTCGTCACGCTCACGGCGACCGACACGGGGGCGAGTTGGCGGGTCGCGGGGAGCGGTGGCGAGCGCGGGGGCCGGGTCTCCGAGTTGCGGGCCACGGCCTCGGACCTGGTCCTCATGCTCTACCGGCGCCTGCCCGTCCCCGATGTCGCGGTGGAGGGGGACCCGGTGCTGGTGGCGGCGCTGCTGTCGCTGGCCGATACGCGGTGACCGAGCTGACCTTCCTGGGGACGGGCAACTTCCTCGCCCCCCCGGGCCGCTACTGGAACAGTTTCGTCCTGGACGCATCGGTCCTGGTGGAGCCCTCGCCGACGGCGCTGCCGCACCTGCGCCGTTGCGGCTTCCCCATTGAGGCCATCGAGGTCGTCGTCGTGTCGCATTTCCACGCGGACCACTGCTTCGGCTGGCCCTTCCTGCTCGAGGCGGCCGCCGAGATCGGCGGCGGCCGCACGCTGCACGTCGTGGGGCCGCCCGGCATTGAGGACCACCTGACCAACCTCAACGAGGCCGGCGCCGTGGGCTCGGTCACCGCCATGGCCGCCGCCAACCTCGACCTGCGCTTCACCGAGGTCGACGGGAGCTGGCAGGAGGCCGGGCCGCTGCGTTTCCGCGGCGTGGAGGTCGTGCACGTCCCCTACCTGCAGTGCTTCGGCTACCTGTTCGACCGGGGGAACCAGATGGTCGCCTACTCGGGCGACACCACCGACTGCGAGGGGCTGCGCGAGCTGGCCCGTGAGGCGGAGGTCCTCGTGGTGGAGTGCAACGGGCGGCACACGCCACCCGGAGTCCCCACCTCGCACATGGACGAGGAGTCGGTGCGCACGCTGCAGGCGGCCCACCCCGACGTGCACCTGATCCTGACCCACCTGGGAGAACAAGTGGACACGTCGTCCGTGCCGGGAGTCACGGTGCCGGACGACTTCGAGCGCCTGACGGTCTGAGAGGCGGTCCGACCGGGGTTGACCGTCCTCGGGTGTCCGTCGGCCCCGCTGCACCCGGGCCGGCAGCGACTCAGCCCGCGGCCCCGCCCACGACGGGCGCGTTCAGCGGCTGGCCGCCCATGGAGCCGAAGAAGCCGGCGTCCCCGAAGTTGAAGGCCCCGCCGTCGGACGCCATGAGCCAGTACCCGGCGCCGGTCGTGGTGGCGGCGATACCCACCACGGGCCTGACGAGGGGAGCGCCACCCATCGACCCCTCGAAGCTGGCGTCGCCATAGGTGAAGACGCCCCCGTCGCTCGCCACCAGCCAGTAGCCGCCTCCGTCGGGCGTGGCGGCGATGCCGACCACCGGCCGGAGGAGCGGGAGCGAGCCGGCCGACCCGTGGAACGCGGCGTCGCCGTAGCTGAAGATGCCCCCGTCAGAAGCCACCTCCCAGTAGCCGAGCCCTGTGGCGTCGGTCGCCATGCCGACGATGGCCCGGTTGAGTGGTTGACCGCCCCGGGAGCCGTGGAACGCGGCGTCGCCGTAGCTGAAGATGCCCCCGTCGGAGGCGACCTCCCAGTAGCCCCTGCCGTCCGGCGTCGGCGCGAAGCCGACGATCGGCGCGTTGAGCGGCTTGCCGCCCATGGAGCCGTAGAACGTGGCGTCGCCGTAGCTGAAGACGCCGCCGTCGGACGCCACCTGCCAGTAGCCGTGACCGTCCGACGTCTTGGCCATGGCGACGATCGGCGCGTTGAGCGGCTTGCCCCCCATGGAGCCGTAGAAGTTGGCGTCGCCGAAGCTGAAGACCCCACCGTCGGAGGCGACGGCGCGGTAGCCGTGGCTCGAGACGCCGCGCAGCGGAATGTTCTGATTCCCGTTTGGCCCGCTGACGACCAGCGTGGCGTTGTAGACGCCGATGGCCGGCGGGTCGAAGTTGACGCCGAGGTTGCACGTGCCGCCGGCCGGCAGGTTGCACTCGGTGGTGTCGAGCGAGAACACGCCCTGGCCCCCGCTCTGGGCGAGGTGGATGTCCTGGTTCTCACCGGATGCCCAGAGCTGGATCGTCGACGTCTGCGACGTGCCCGGCGTGACCGAGGCGTTCACCCCGTAGGGGAATGCCCCGACGGGGAGGAATGGCGTCACCTGCGACCAGGTGAAGTACGGCGCGTCGACCGTGTCTCCCCCCACGAAGAGCTGGGTGGTGCCGTGGCCATCGCCGACCCCCATGAGGGCCGGTGCGGCGTACTGGCCCAGGTTGATCTGCCGGTGATCCCAGCAGCCGGGTGCACCGGCGGAGGGGCAGCCCACATTGGGGCTGTTGGCCCCGTCGTCGTACATCCACAGGGCCATGGACGTGCCGAGCTCCGAGGTCGAGGCGTAGGTGCTCCCACCGCTCTTGGCATAGGGCGGAAAGCGCGGATCGGTGCCGGCGTTCGCTCCGGCCTGGGCATACGCGTCGAGGTTGGCGGCGAGCCCCGCAATCGGCGCAAGGCCCCGGTCGATCCGCTCCAGGTTGGTGAGCACGAACAGCTGCTCCGGCGGGGTCAGCGTGCCCCAGGTGCTGGGCAGGCTCATCGGGCTGACCCCTTCGACCTGCCGGTCGCCGTACACGGTGGTCAGGCCCGCCGGGCAGAAGGGATTCGGGGCAGCCACGCTCCCGCAGGGCCCGACGTAGCCCGGCGCCGGGAAGATGTTGCTCGAGGGCGTCTGTGGCGGGACGATGGCCGCGCCCGCAGCATCGGATTGGGCGAGCGGGAGCGCTGCCGCCACTGCGATCGCCACGCAGACGGCCACATGTTTGACAAAGCCCATGCAACAACCTCGACAACTCCCAGGAAGAAACTGAGTGATCCGGGTGCCCTCGAGAGGAGCAGTCTGCCGCCGGCGTCAGCGACCTCGGCTTGGTGTCTGTGCGACCCGCACGGGGAGATGTCCCGAACGGCGGAACGACGAGATCAGGCGGCGGCGAAGCGGTAACCCACGCCGCGCACTGTCGTGATGAGAACGGGCGTCGAGGGGTCGGCCTCAATGCGTGAGCGCAATCGTTTGATGTGCACATCGAGCGTCTTGGTGTCACCGATGTAATCGGTACCCCACACGCGGTCGATCAGCACGTCGCGCGTGAGCACGCGTCCGGAGTTCTCGACGAGCAGACGCAGCAACTCGAACTCCTTGCGGCGCAGATGCACCTCTTCGCCGCGCACGAACACGCGACGTTGGTCGAAGTCGACCTTGATCCCGTTGGACTCCCAGATGCCGTCGCTGCCGAATTCGATGGAACTCGTCATGTCGCCGGACTCCGAGCCTCCCGGTGCGCGTCGCAGCACGGCGCGCATGCGGGCGACGAGTTCGCGCAAGCGATAGGGCTTGGTGACGTAGTCGTCCGCGCCCACCTCGAGCGCGACCACGGTGTCGATCTCGGTGCCTTTGGCTGTCACCATGATGATGGGGACATGCGAGCGCGTGCGGATGGCGCGGCACACGTCGATGCCGGACAGCTTGGGCAGCATGAGGTCCAGGAGGAGGATGTCGGGTGCGGTCTCGTCGAAGAGTTGCAGCGCCTCGTTGCCGTCGCGCGCCACCGTCACCCGGAAGCCCTCGTTGGTGAGCCCGATCACCAAGGCTTCGATGAAGGACTCCTCGTCCTCGGCCAGCAGCACCTTGACGGGACCCTCACCGGGTGTCGGACGGCCGGCCTTCTTCGCGGTCTTGTTCGGCGCTGCCTTGCTCACGCCACGCGCTCCGCCTGGACGGGCAGGACGAGGGTGAAGGTGGAGCCCTCCCCTTCGCGCGACTCGACGTCGACCCACCCTTGGTGGTTGTTGGCCACGTGGCGCACGATGGAGAGGCCCAGCCCGGTGCCACCGGTGTCGCGGCTCCGGCCGTGGTCGACGCGGTAGAAGCGCTCGAAGATTCGATCGAGGTCGCGGGCCGGGATGCCGACGCCGTGATCCTGCACGGAGAGTCGCACGTTGTCGCGCTCCTCAATGCGCCAATTGGGGGACACGGCTGCAGCGCCGTCGCCCGGTCCGGCTCCGACGGTGTCACCCTCGGCGGTGACGACGGGAGGCACCGGCATGGTCGGCGCGGTCGTGCCGGTGGCAGCCGAGGCACCGGGGGCGGTCTGGTCCAGCGGTGAGTACTGGTCGAGGATCTCGGGGACGAAGACGGGCTCGACCGGGCTGTCCATCTGGGGCGCGTCGTCGCTGGTCGTGGCGCCAGAGGACGTGTCGCCGCCGGACCCGGACCCCGACCCGGAACCCGCCCCGACCGCCGGCATCTCCCCGGTGATCGGGTCGGTCCGACCCTCGTCAGCGGCCGTGTTGTCGCCGCCGAGATCGATGCCGTCACCGAGTGCGCCGATCACGGCAGGGTGGCTCAGGTTGGGGTTGAAGCGCTGCACGGCACCGGTCACGACCACCTTGGAGTTGTCGTAGGAGTACGTGATGGCGTTCTCCAACAACGCGTGCATCGCCGACACGAGCTGGCGACGGTCACCGAGGACGGCAACCGGGGGAGAGGGCTCGTGCAGCACGATCTCAATGCCGCGCTGGTCCGCCGTGGCGCGCACGCGCTCAATGGCGTCGGCCATCACGAGGTTGACCAGGACGGGCTCGCGCGGCGGTGCCTCCTCGGACTCGATCCGCGACAGGTCGAGGAGGTCGTCGATGATGCGGCTGACGCGGAAGGCCTCGTTGTGGATGCGGCCGGCAAGGCGCTGGGCGATGTCAGGGTCCGGCTCGGACACCAGCGTTTCGGCCAGGAGGCCCAGCGCACCCATCGGCGTCTTGAGCTCGTGGCTCACGTTCGCCACGAAGTCGCGCCGGATCTCCTCGAGCCGGCGGCGTTCCGAGACGTCCTCAATGAGCGCGATGACCCCGAGCGGCCGTCGCCCGTCGTCGATCTGGCGGGCGCGGACCTGCAGCGTCCGCCGGGGCGGACCGTAGAGGTCGAGCGTGCGCTCGGCCGAACCCTCGTGCCAGGCGTCCTCCAGGACGTCGGTCACCGCCTGTGCGGCCAGGGCGTCACCGTGGCGGCTGACCATCAAGGCGTTGGCGCGACCGTTGCGATAGATCACCGTGCCGTTCTCGTCGCACAGCACCACGCCCTGGGTCAGGGTGTCGAGCGAGCGCCGGAGGCGGATGGCGTCGGAGCTCGACTCGGTCACCGCCTGCGCGGCGCCGCCGGTCACCTGTTCCAGGTAGGCGAGAGAGGTCTCGACGTTGTACTCGTCCTCGGGCGGATCGAGGCCGAGACGGGTGCCGAGGGAGGCGAGGCGCTGCGAGATGGCCCGCCGCCCCGACCGCCGGCCGAGCAGTGCGGCCACCAGGCCGACGAGGACACAGACCGCAACGGCGACCGCAACAAAGAGGATCGCCTGGGTCATACTCGAAATTGACTTCCCCCGGCCCACTGAGCGGCACGCCCCCAATATGACAGGGCTGGAGCGTGCCGCGGCGAACAAGCGGAGCGAGAACGACGTCCCGGTGCACCCCTTCCACTTGGCGCTTCTGTCAGGACCCGCGCCCTGAGCTGCCCTTCTGCAACCCCGAGGACCTCCACGGACCATATCTCCGCATTGCCACATTGCAGAAGAAAGGCCAAACCCGTCCCCGGGTGAACCGTTCTCCGCCGAACGGCGTTCCGGAGGGTCCGGCGCCGGCATCCACCCACGGAGGGCACCCATGGTCGTGTGGCACCTGGCCGACGTCTCGCTGAACCCGAGCGTGAACTCCCTCCCGGGCGGGGGGACGCTGCAGGAGCTGACCAACGGCCTCGGGGCCTGGGCCCTGATCGCGTCCCTCGCCGGGCTGCTCATCGGGGCCGCCGCGTGGGCGCTGGGCGTCCACGCCCAGAACTTCCAGCAGTCAATGGTCGGGCGCCGGGCCGTGCTGGTCTCTGGCCTGGCGGCGCTCCTCATCGGGGCTGCCCCGCCGATCATCAATTTCTTCTTCCACACCGGGGCCAACCTGCACTGAGCCGGGGTCCCCGATGCTCGCCGCCGGCTGCACCGGTCTCGACGCCCTCAACCCGATCTGCCAGGCCGGCAGCATCGGCGGCTCCATCGCGTCCTCAGGCTTCGAGACCGTCCTCAGCGGGATCAGCCAATGGGTCGCCAGCGGCGCCGAGTGGCTGCTCGGCCAGATCGGGGACGTGCTCAGCGCCACCACGACGGTGGACATCGGGGCGAGCTGGTTCCGCACCCACTACGGCCAGATGACGGCCCTGGCCGGAGTGGTCATCCTCCCGATGCTGCTGGCCTCGACCCTGCAGGCTGTCATCCGTCAGAACCCGGGCCAGCTCGTGCGGACCTTCCTGGTGCAGCTCCCGCTCGCCCTTCTGCTGGCGGTGGTGGCGATCCAGGTCGTCGTCCTGAGCCTCTCGGCGACGGACGCCATGAGCAACGCCGTGGCCGGCGGGGCGAGCACCGACGTGAGTTCCCTCCTCGCAGGGGTGACCAACGGGTTGGTCGAGGCCGCCGCGGACCCGACCATCGCCAGTTTCGTGCTGCTGCTCATCTCACTGCTGATCGCCGTGGCGGCGTTCGTCCTGTGGCTGGAGCTCCTGATCCGGGCGGCGGCGGTCTACGTGGCGGTGCTGTTCCTGCCGCTGGCCCTCGCGACGCTCGTCTGGCCAGCCGTGTCGCACTGGTGCCGACGCCTGGTCGAGACCCTGTCCGCCCTGATCATCTCCAAGTTCGTGATCGTGGCCACCTTGAGCCTGGCCGCGGGGGCGGTGTCGTCGGGGACGGCGGGCACGGGCAGCCATGGCGCGGGCTTCTCGTCCGTCCTGGCCGGCGGCGCACTCCTTGTCATGGCGACCTTCGTCCCGTTCGCCATCCTGCGCATGATCCCGGCGGTGGAGGCCGGGGCCGTGACGCATCTCGATGGGTTGCGGCAGCGGGGGACGGCGGCCATGACCCGGGTGCCCAAGACGGCGGCCAGCCATGCGCTGCACGAGGGGCTGGGTGCGCTGGGTGATGCTCGATTGCTGGCGCAGACGCCGGCTTCGGGTGGAGCGGCCAAGGGTGCGGCGAGTGGCAATGGTGGCGGCGGCGGCGGCAATGGCGGTGGCGGCGGCGGCGGTGGTGGCGGCGGGGAGGCGGTCTCGGACATCCCCCTCGCCCCGGGCGATCCCGGATCGCAGCAGGCCTACGACGAGGCGGTCGCCCAGATGCGGGCCGACGGCGTCACGCCGAGGGACAAGGGGCCCAAGCCGATCCTGGCCCTGCCCCGTAACGAATCGGGGTCGGGGTCGGGTTCGGGACCCGGGGCGGAGGCGCAGGCCGACGGTCCGCCGGCTGCAGCCGCAGCACAGCGGGGGCCCGACGTCTGGGACTCGACCGTGCCCGGGCCGCAATCCCCCGAGGACGCCTGGATGTGGGAGGGGGTGCCGCCGGGCCGCAGCCTGATCGGGAAGGTGGAGCCGGGCGAGCCGCGCTTCTACATGGGTGACGACGGCCACGGCCCCCAGATCGTCGGCCTGGCTCGGGCCTGGCCACCCGGCGACACGCGGACCTGGCCACCGAGTGAAGGCCCCGACTCGTGAGCGGCGAACGGGGATCGCGTTACCGGTTCGGCCCCCGTGAGCGCGGGGGTGCGCTGGCCGGCTGGCGGGCGGGTCAGATCATGACGGTGGCTGTGGGCCTCGTCTTCGGGGTGCTCGTCCTGCGCTGGGAGCCCAACGCGGCCGGTGTCGCGGCGGCCATCGGCATCCTTGTCCTCTACGGCGCGCTGGCCACGGTGCCCCTCGCCGGACGGACCGGCGATGAGTGGCTGCCGGTCGTCGTGTGCTGGGGCGCGCGCCAGTTCGGGTTCGCCCTCCGGGGCGCCGGGCGCCTCGGCGCATTTCGCGGCCTGCGCCTTCTACGCGCCGATTGGCGGGACATGGGCGTCGTGCACGATCGCGTCGGACGCACGTTGACGGCGGCGCTGCTGCTGCGCGGCCGGAGTTTCGCCCTCCTCGGAGCCGACGAGCAGGATCGCCGGGTGGGAGCCTGGGCTTCGGTGTTGGCGTCATTGGCCCGCGAGGGCTCGCCGATCCACCGGGTGCAGTGGGTGGCCGCCTCGTTCCCCGACGATGGGCAGGGCGTGCGGTCCTTCCTCGCCGCCGAGGCGGCGCCTGACGCGGGCTCGGCCTGCACCGCCTCGTACGACGCGTTGCTGCACGACATGGACTCGCACACCTGCGCGCACGATGTCGTGCTGGCCGTGCAGGTCCGGCTGACGAAGTCGGTCGAGGTGGGGTGCGCAGCGCTCGCCCGCGAGATGGGATCGCTCGTGCGCCTGCTGGGTGACGCCGACGTGCAGGTCGAGTCGGTGCTGTCGGCGGACGACCTCGCCCAGCAGCTGCTGCGCACCTACGAACCGCACGCGGCCTCTCCGGACACCGCGCCCGCACAGGACCACTGGCCCATGGCCATGGCGGAGTCCTGGGCAGAGGTGCGCGTCGACGGCATGGTGCACGCCACGTTCTGGGTGGCCGAATGGCCGCGCATTGAGGTGCGCAGCGACTTCCTGGCGCCGATCCTCCTCAGCTCGGCCCGCTCCACCTTTGCCGTCGTCATGGAACCACTTGGTCCCGACGCCGCGGTGCGCAAGGTCGAGGCGTCGCGGACGGCGGACCTGGCGGACACCGAGCTGCGCCGCCGCGGTGGCTTCGTCTCGACGGCGCGCCACGCCCGCGAGTCCGAGGTGCTGGCGCGTCGCGAGGCGGAGTTGGCCGAAGGTCACGCCTCGTTCCGCTACTCGGGCTACGTCACGGTCTCCGCCCCGAGCGAAGAGGAGCTGGTGTCCGCCTGCGACATGGTGCAGCACGCGGCCGGGCAGAGCAGGCTGGCGCTGCGCCGCCTCTACGGCGACCAGGCTTCGGCCTACACCTGCACCCTGCCGCTCTGTCGCGGGCTGCGGTGACGCGGGCGCGCCCCCCTACGATGCAGGGAATGTCCGGAGAGACCGATCCCGGCCCGCTCGCGACGAGTGGCGCGCAACGACCCGGTGCCCCTCGCAATGTCGTCGTGCTGCTGCTCGACAGCCTCAATCGGCACATGCTCGGGAGCTACGGCGGCACGGAGTTCGAGACGCCGCATCTCGATCGCTTCGCCCGCGAGCGGGCCGTGCGGTTCACGTCGCACGTCACCGGATCGCTCCCGTGCATGCCGGCACGGCACGACATCCTGTGCGGCTCCCTCGACTTCCTCTGGCGGCCGTGGGGTTCCATAGAGGTCTGGGAGGAGCCGATCACCCAACGACTTCGGCGGGCCGGCGTCACGACCATGCTGGTGTCGGACCATCCGCATCTCTTCGAGGTCGGGGGCGAGAACTACCACACGGATTTCAGCGGATGGGAGTACGTGCGCGGGCACGAGGGGGACCCGTGGCGCACCTACGCCGATCCCAGTTTCATCGGCACGCCCGCCCTGCCGGCACGTGGCGGCGGCTGGTTCTGGCGGGACCGCCTGGGTTGGGCCGACGCGGAGGACCGGGCCTATGACCGCTCACGCACCTTCTTCCGTGCCGAGGAGGACTTCCCCGGCCCGAGGACGATGCGCACCGCGGCTCGCTGGTTGCGCGAGGGCGCGCCGGACGACGCGCCGTTCCTACTCTTCGTGGACGAATTCGATCCGCACGAGCCGTTCGACACGCCCGAGCCCTGGGCGGGCCGGTACGACCCGGACTGGGACGGCGAGCTGTTGATCTGGCCTCCCTACGACGTCGGCGCGGTGGCCGCCGGTCGTCTGAGCGAGCGGGAGGGCCGGCAGATACGGGCCAACTACGGCGCCAAGCTGAGCATGATCGACCACTGGGTCGGCCGGATCTTCGACGCACTGACCGAGCGCGGGCTCTGGGAGAGCACCGCGGTCATCGTCTGCACCGACCACGGGCACTATCTCGGCGAGAAGGACATCTGGGGTAAGCCGGGAGTCATGCAGTACGAGCCGCTCGGCCACATTCCGCTGCTCGTGTCCTGGCCGGGCGTCCGTGGTGGAGCCGAGTGCCCGTCGTTGACCACCAACGTCGACATCAACGCCACGCTCGTCGACGTGTTCGGCGTGCCGCCCCGGGCGGACGCGCACGGCGCGTCGATCGCTCCACTGGTGCGCGGCGAAGCCGCCGACGTCAGGGAGTGGGCCATCGGTGGCGTCTACGGGAACTGGGTGCAGGTGACAGACGGTCGGCGCAAGTACGCCCGCGGCCCCACGGGGCAGAACTTCCCGCTTTCCATGTGGTCCAATCGCTGGTCGACCATGCCCGTGCACGGCCTGGAGGATCAGGTCCGACTCCCACCGCCCGACCGCCGGGCCCGCCTCGACTTCATGCCGGGATCGGACGTACCCGTCATCCGCCAACCCTTCGAACCGGGCGACCGGCTCCCCTTCTGGGTGGGCAACAACGCCGTCGACGCGCACTTCGTCTTCGATGTCCGCCACGACCCGGAGGAGAACGAGAACCTGCGCGGCACTGCAGTCGAGGCCGACATGGTGGAGCTCTTGCGCGTGGCCTTGCAATCGGTCGAGGCCCCAGGCGAGCAGCTCGTCCGTCTGGGCATCGAGTGAGCAGCTGCGGGAGTCGGTGCCGATGACAGGCGGCGACGCCCCGTTCGTCCTGCCGCGCATCCCGGCGTCATCCGGCGCGCTGATCTTCGACGGGCGAGGGCGGCTCCTCATCGCCAACCCGACCTACAAGGAGCACTGGACGATCCCGGGCGGCATCATGGAGGCCGACGGCGAGACGCCGTGGGAAGCCTGCCGGCGAGAGGTGCGCGAGGAGGTTGGCCTGGTCGTCGAGCACGGCCGGCTGGTCGCCGTCGACTTCCTGCGGCCCAAGCCGTCGAAGCCCGGCGGCATGCGGTTCCTCTTCCATTGCGGGGTGCTCTCCGACGCCGCCTTGGACGGGATCACGTTGCAGGAAGAGGAACTCTCCGAGCACCGGCTGGTGGATCCGGCTGAGGCGCTCTCACTGCTCAGCGGCCCACTTCGGCGCCGGGTCGGGGCGGCGCTGAACGTCGGGTCGGGGTGCGTCTACCTGGAGGACGGGCGACAGGACTGACGGCGTCGACCTCGGCGGCACGCTTCTCCTCTTTTGGTGTGGTTGAGGCCCGCGTTCTTTGGCGTGGGTGTGGACCGCGTCGATTTGGCTCGGGCGTGAAGGCCCGGGAGTCGGGGGCCTGTCTCCACGGGTGCCAACACACTTGTTCCGAGTTGCGGCAGACAACCACGGGCGAGGTCCGGTCACGGGGTGGCGCAGTAGAAGATCTGCACGTTGCCCGACTGTGGTGGCACCTGTTGCATGATCACGTTCGCCGTAGGACAGCTGCCACCCCACGGATGGGCAGAGATGCTGTACCCGGCCGCCTGCAGCTGTGCCTCAGCGGACGAGAGGCTCCGGCCCATCACATTGGGTGGCGGTGCCGGTGACGTCGTTGAGGGTGGAACCGTCGGAACGGTGGTGGCCGACGTTGGCTGGGGGGAGGAGCCTTGACTTCCCGCGCCCGAACCACGTGGCGGAGACGGTGCCTCGATGGTGGTCGTTGTGGCGGATGTGGCGGATGTGGCGGATGTGGCGGATGTCGGCGGATGTCGCCTTCGTCGACGTGGTGGTCGAAGCCTGAGGGGCCCGCGGGATTCCGGCGACCGCGCGCTTCTCCTGGGCCGAGAGGTGCGGTCCGGATCCACACGCCGTGACTGCGAGACCGACGGCAACGAGCACCGGCGCGATGGCGTGTCGTGCTCTGACTCCGTGCCGTGTCACCTGTCCGTTTCCGCCTTTTTACGTGCTCGTCAAAGGGTAGGACAGATGCCACAGAGACTGCCGAAATTACTTTTCGTCGAACATCCCTGCGTACGTTCGGTAGTTCACCCTCTGGTCACGCTTCGGGGCTGAATCGTTCACCGAAAATTCGTCCTCCGTCTGTAGGGTCCGCTCGTCCCGTGAATCACAACAGACACCCAACTCACCCCAGAGCAAAGAGGAACTCTTGAGCGTGCTCCGGCTCTTGCATCGATCTCGAGCCAGCCGGGTTGCCTGTGCGTGCACCATGCTGGCCGTTGCGGCGGCGGCGCTCGTCGGCGGCCTCACCGCCGGAGAGGGAGCAGGGGCGGTCGGCGGTCCCAGTTCCCTGGGCGTGTACGTGGGCTACCAGGCCCCGAGCCTCGTCAGCACCTTGGGCCGCACGCTGGGCGACCAGCCGACGTTCGCCATGGATTTCTTGGACGGGGACTCGTGGTCGGCCCTCGTGAACTCGGCGCCGTCGTACATGGCGGCCTGGAAGAATTCGGGCGACACGATGATCTGGGGCATCCCGATGTTGCCCAACGCGTCGTCGAGCGGTGGTGCAAGTGGGCCCAGCCTCGGTCAGGGGGCAGCAGGCGCCTACAACTCGTACTTCCTGACGTTGGCCCAGGACATGGTCGCCGGCGGGCAGGCCAACTCGATCATCCGGCCGGGCTGGGAGTTCAACGGCGGCTGGTACTCATGGGCCGCCAACGGGCAGGCCGCCGCGTTCATCGGCTACTGGCAGCAGATCGTCACCACCATGCGGTCGGTTCCGGGCCAGAACTTCACGTTCGAGTGGAATCCGACCGCCGGCGACCAAGGCATCGGGAATCTCGCCAACTACTACCCAGGTAACGCCTACGTCGACTACATCGGGCTCGATCTCTACGATCAGGCCTGGGGGAACTATCCCGGCATCAGCTCGCAGTGGAATACCTATCTCACTGAGCCCTACGGCCTGAACTGGTTGGCTTCCTTCGCCGCGACACAGGGCAAGCAGATCACGCTGCCGGAGTGGGGCCTCGGCGAGGGACCGGGTAACGACGGGGGGCCAGTGAGCAACCCCGGCAACAACGTGAGCGGCGGCGACGATCCGACGTTCATCAACGACATGGCGCAGTGGATCAGCACCCACAACGTGTACGACGCCACGTTCTGGGACTACGGGTCGAGTCTGTTGAGCACGCGTTCCAACCCGCTCAGTCTCACCGCCTTCGTGGCCGACTTCGGTACAGGACCGGGCGTCTCCGTGACCGGCCCGCCACCGTCAACGACCACCACGACGGTTCCTCCGACCACCACGACGACGACACGTGGAAGCGGCACATCGGGCTCAGGGACGCCGACGACGACCACGACGACGACCACCGTCCCACCGACCAGGACGTGGCCCACGTGGGGCGACGGGGACTGGATATCGACCTGGGGCACGTGGTCACCGCCATCGGCCGGCTCGGCCTTCCCGGGCACGAGCGGCACCGACTCGTCGGTGTCGTTCCAGCCCGGGCCGGACCCGTTGGTCACCTCCCGGGGCGCCCAATTCACCGCCGTGATCGCAACGACCCACCCGTGGAGGCTGCATCGATCGGGTGCGGTCACGTGGAACATCGCCAGCCAGTCCGACGCTTCGGTTCCGTGCCACTGGGCCAACAGCGTCGCCTCGAGCACGACGGTGCTGACCTCTTGCACAGTGGCACCGGGTGTTCTGCGCGCCGACGACGGTCCGTACACCGTCTCCGTGAATTACCGCGGCGCGGCACGGCGTCACGTCCTCCTCCGCCACGATCACGCAGGCTGTCGCCAAGGCGAGCTCGCAGGTCGGGGTTCGGGTGAGCCCCGCAGCATCAGCCGGCCGACGGCGCCGTGATCACGGCGACCGTGCCCGGCTATCCGGTGACCGCAGGGACGCCCACGGGCACCGTGACGTTCGCCGTCTCGGGCCCATCGGGGGAGTCGTTGCAGTGTGCCGGTGGGAACGCGGTCGCGCTCACATCGGACACGGCGTCGTGTGTCGTCCCGCCTTCGGCGACACCGGGCACGCAGGACGTCGTCACCGCCACCTACGGCGGCGACGATTCGTTCGACGGGAGCACCTCGAACCAGTGGGGCTTCACGGACGGGTGACTCCCGCCTTAGTGGGCGAGCCCCAGTTCGAGCGGAGCCTCCCGGGAGAAGAACACGGCGGTCGCCGCGACGATGCCGGCGGCGACCGCGAGCGACCAGGTCGCCCCGGCTTGCAACACCAGGACGGCTCCGACGAGCGCTCCGACGAACATGGAGACGACGGACGTCGCGCCGAGGCGTGCATGCGGATTGGTGCCGTCCGCTAACCGGGAACCAGAAGCCAGACCGGTCAGGGTGGTTGTCAGGACCGTCGTGGACATGTCGGGCACCCCGAGATGTCGCACGGCCGCATTGCGGAGGCCCATGGCCACGGCGAGCAGGGCGATGACGGTGAAGCGGGGCCACCCCGTCCCGATCGCCGGGACGACGCCGGCGACGGCGGCGGCGGCCGAGGTGCAGCCGGCCTCGATCACCATGGCCATGAGCAGGAGGCGCCGCGGCGAGGTGACCTTTTGCAGCAGGCGGCCCCCGAGGACGGCGCCGACGAGGAAAGACCCCAGGGCGCAGAGGCTGGCGGCCATGGAGAACCCGGGCGCACCGGCCGCCGCGAACCCGATAAGGACCACGTTCCCCGTCATGTTGGCGGTGAAGACGTGCCCGAGGCCGAGAAAGCTCACCGCGTCGACGAAGCCGCTCACGACGGTCAGGGCGGCCAGCGTCACCACCAGGGGCTGGGGTGGGCGATCGGGCTCGCTCATGTGCGCGCAACCTTCCCCGCGACCGTCGATGGCCACGCCTCCG
>CAVWBB010000019.1:0-66598 GCA_963753115.1 uncultured Acidimicrobiaceae bacterium | reverse complement strand
CCGCTGGTTCGAGGGATGACTCCCGCTAATCTCTTAGAGAGATAGTAGAAATCTTCCCAAAGCTGGTTGACAGATCATCCATCCAGCGTCACTCTGGCCGTGGGAAGAGTGAATCGGAAGGAAGATCAATGCGCTTGCTCAAGGACGACCTGCGAGAGTTGGACCTGTTCTCGGACGCCAGCCGGTCCGAACTGGCGGTCATTGCGAAGCAGCTGACCAGGCTGAAGGTCAAGGCCGGCGCGTCCTCGTCCGCGAGGGTGGTCTCGGCAACGAGTTCATGATCATCGTCAGCGGCAGGGCCGAAGTGACCCAGGACGGCCGCAGCATCGCCACCATCGGCCCCGGTGATCTGGTCGGCGAAATGGCGCTCCTGCAGCCCCATCGCAGCGGGCGGCGCAACGCCACCGTGACCGCGGTGACCGACGCCGAGATCTACGCCGGCTCGGCCAGCGAGTTCCACCGGATCCTCGAGGCCGCCCCGTCGGTGGCCGACAAGGTCCACCAGACGATCGCCTCCCGGACCCTGGTCGGGGCAGCGGCCTAAGGCTTTCCCGACGGCGGGCCCTGCGGCCCCGCCGTCCCGGTTGTCGGCGGGCGTTGCCTATCGGTAACCTTTCTGTTACGGTAACGAACATGTTACCGGAGTGGCTGCCCCGTGGCGGGTTCCAGCAAGCCCGACCGAAGCGCTGAACGGATGCCGCGGCCCCAGGCTGACCCTTTCGATGCCCTCGGTGACCCGACCCGCCGGGAGATCCTCCGTTTCCTGAGCGAGGGCGACAAGCCGGTCCACGAGATCGCGGCCGCGCTCCCCATCAGCCGCCCGGCTGTCTCCCGCCATCTGCGCCTGCTGAAGGATGCCGGCCTGGTCGCCGAGCGGGCCGAGGGGAGCCGCCGGATCTACCACCTGGAGGACGGGGGGGTGCGCGCCGTCCAGGAGTACCTGGAGGGCGTATGGGGCGAGGCAGCCGCACGGTTCCGGCTCCTCGCCGAGAACACCGTGCCACCGGAGACATCATGACCACGCCGCTGCGCCTCACCTTCGACGTCGACTGCCCGCCCCAGCACCGTTCACGGTCTGGACGTCGAAGATCGGGACGTGGTGGCCCCGCGACCACACGGTGAGCGGGGATCCCGATGAGGTCGTCCTCGAGAGCGGTCCCGGCGGGCGCATCTACGAGCGGACGGCGGCGGGCGAGCGGCACGACTGGGGCGAGGTCACGGTGTGGGAGCCGCCCCGTCGACTGGCGTACCTCTGGCACATCGGCCGCGCCCGTGACGCGGCCACCGAGGTCGAGATCACGTTCGTCGGCGAGGGTCAGGACGAGGCGCGCACGCGCATCGAGATCGAGCACACGGGGTGGGAGGTCCTGGGCGACGAGGCCGATGCGTGGCGTGATCAGAACCGTGGTGGGTGGGATGCACTGCTCCCGCACTTCGTGGCAGCGGTCGAGAGAGGAGCTGCGTGATGGCGACGGGGAGCAAGGACGACCCATGGGTGCTCAAGACCGCCCCGGGGAGCTCGGACTACACGATGTACCGGGACGAGCAGGCCGATCCGGCGCTGTTGGTGTGCCAGGTGGGCTCGACGAAGCTCACCTACGACCTGCGGGCGATCGATGACCTGCACCGCTGGCTGTCCGAGCAGGGTGATTGGGTGCCGCTGGGTGCAGCCGACGAGAAGAAGCCGGCGGCGGATGGGACGGTGGAGGCGTGGGGCCGATCGCCCGACAACCCGATCGGGGGCTGGTACGGCCAGCGCAAGGGTTACCGGGGCCGCTTCGGCATGTACCTCC
This sequence comes from uncultured Acidimicrobiaceae bacterium, assembly GCA_963753115.1. GTDB lineage: Bacteria > Actinomycetota > Acidimicrobiia > Acidimicrobiales > RAAP-2 > Bog-473. The sequence continues at coordinate 64,805 of CAVWBB010000019.1, read as the reverse complement.
CGCCACTGCTGGAGGAACTCGGTCTCGCTGAGCTGACCCATGAGGCGCGCAACAACAGCGTGCGAGCCGTCTGATCGAGACAAAGGAGAGGAGCAGGACTGATGACGACGACCAAGGTGGTCCGCTACCGCACCACACCCGAGCGGGCCGACGAGAACGAACGCCTGGTACGGGACGTGTTCGCCGAACTGGCCGACAGCAAGCCCGAGGGGCTGCAGTACGCGACGTTCCGGCTCGACGACGGCGTGAGCTTCGTGCACGTTGCCATCCTCGAAGGGGACGACAACCCGCTCTCGTCCTCTCCGGCGTTTGCCGCGTTCCAGACCGACATCGGTGCACGCTGCGTCGAGAGCCCGGTCCCGGCTGACGCCACGGCCATCGGGAATTTTCGGCTGCTGCACTAGCGGCAGGACCGGGCCACATCCGCCTGCGGCACGTTGCCGGGGATGCATTTGACCCAGGCAGCCTTCTCCGGTGCCGTCCGTCATCGGGCTGCTGAAGCGCTCTAGGTGCTCGGCGGCGTCGTCGTACATCCGACGCACGGCCCGAGTCCGTTGAAGAAGGGCGGAATGCTCGGCGAGTCCGTGGGGGGGTTGGTCGGGAGGAGGACCGGGGCTCGCGGTGTCTGGTTGAAGTCGAAATCGTTGACCATGTTGCCCAGGATCTTCTCGTCCTCGCGGACGTCAGGCCGTGGATCCGGTCTCTTGTCGGTCTTTGGGTTGAGCCTGGAACCACCTAAGAAATCGTCCTCGATGAACTTCAGGTAGGCGTCGCTCGAGAGTGTCTGGTTATCGATGTACCCGGATTTGGCATAGGGCGAGATCACCATGGCGGGGACCCGCAGTCCGTAGCCGTTCTCGTCAACTGCGGGCGGCACGACGTTGTCGTAGAAGCCGCCCCAGTCGTCCCACTGCAAGAAGATGGCAGTCGAGTCCCAGTCGGGGCTCTTCATTGCCGCGTTGATCACCGCAGTGACGTACGCCTGTCCTTTGTGGACGCTGGCCGGCGGATGCTCACTGTCGGCCTGGGAGGGGGTGACCCACATCACCGCGGGCAGCGTTCCCTTCTTGGCCGCCGAAAAGTAGTTGTTCAGGGGCTGAATGTTGCGGACCTGGTGGTCCTTCTGCACGTCCTCGAAGATGGGGAGCGGGTTCCAAATACCCGGGGTGAGATAGCTTTGCGCCACCGGTGGACAGGACACCGCTGCGTCGTTGTCACAGTCAGGCTGGTCGCCGGTCTGCACGTAGTACGCCCAAGGAACATGCTTGTTGTACAAGAGCCAGGTGAGGTCGGTCCACGCGTTCGTGACATCGGCAGTGCCGGTGTCGATGGCCTGGTCCACGTACTTCTGCATCTGTGCCGGGGTGTAGGGCCCTTTGATCTCGTTCACGCAGCTCTTGGGATCCGGGTTCGAGCATCGTGCCGACCAGCCCGACACCAGGTACAGATGGTCGGGCAGCGACCACGATGCGACAGGCTCGAACATGTGGTCGTCGAGTGTGAAGTCCTTGGCGTAGGTCCAGTAGTTGGGGATCTCCGCCGCAGTGTGGTAGCCCATGACGTCTGGCGCGGTGGAATTCGAACACGCTGGGTTGTCGACCGTGTTCGCTCCGCACCCCTTCTTGCCCTTGGCCGCCTGGGTGATGAATCCGTCCATCTTCCCCCCGTTGACGTCGACGCGCGCACTACCTTCGTTGTGCGGCCCGCCACCATTGACGTCGGCCGTGTCGTGGTAGGGCGCCTGACACCCACCTGTCGGGATGGGCACACAGACAGTTGGCGCTCCATTCTTCATGGGAATGCCGTCGGCCCCCGGATACGTTCCGAAGTAGCTGTCGAATGAGCGGTTCTCCTGCTCAATGACGATGATGTGCTTGATCTTGTGGATACCGGCCGCCACCACGTAGTGACCCGTCGCCCCACCGCTCACGTGTTCAGGGGAGGCGGCTGGCTGCGGGGGCGAGCTGCCGCAGGCGCTGAGGAGCAGCGCCGACACGGCGACGCCGCCTGCGGCGGTGGCGACTGCCGCGCCGAGTCGCCGCGATCTCTTTGGTCGCTTCATGATTGTCTTCCTTTCGGTGACAGGGAAAGGCGGAGGGAGCTGAGAAGGGACGTCGCAACCCATGCCGTGCCATCTGCGGGATAGAAATTGCAGTCGTAGCCGCCGTAGTAGATCTGGCCTCCTGCGAAGGGTGAGGGCACGATGCTCCTGATGGAGACGAAGGCCTGCCCAGAGCGGATCGGCTTCGATACCAGCGCCGAGGGCGTCACCGTCGGCCCCCGCAGACAGCGCAAGGTGTAGGCCGGCGACCGACCCAGATCGGTGCGCACGGCCAAGCACGCGCTTGCGTTGAAGTGCACGACGCCGGAAGCGATTGGCCCACACGTCTGCGTCGTCGGGCAGGTTCCTTGGTAGCCCCACTCGAACCCGAACACCTGCCGATCGACGCCCCCGATCAGCATGGTCTGGAAATCGCCATTGTTGTAGGCGGCGATCACATAGGCGATCGAGCCTCGTCCCGTTGCTGGGATGATCGTTCCCTGCATCCCCAGCATCTGGCGGATCGCGGGGGCGGGTCGGAACTCGAGCGTCTGCACCAACCCGTCGGAGACCGATCCCGGGCTCGGCGCCGCCGTGGTATCGAGCTGGCTTCGTGGCAGATCGTCGAGTCGGTACACGTTGCCGTTGCCCTCAGTCGAGAGGAGCAGCGCCGGTGACCCGCCATGACCGAGGCACGTGATGCCTCGGAGGCCGCTGTTGTGCGGCCCGACCGGCGGCGCTCGATACACCGGTACCCAGCGAGGGATCCTGGACGGCAGTGCGCCGTCGTTTCGTCGATAGAGCGTGGTGTTGATGGTCGCATACATGGCTCCCGCGCAGTCAGCGAAGCCAGTGACCTTTTGGGTCACCGCACCCGGCGATCCTGGTGGGGCCACCATGAGCTCGGGCTTGGAACTGAACACCAGTGTGTGGCGAACTGGTGACCAGACCCCCTGGAGAAGCCCCGTCGGGCGGACTCCGGCATAGACGGACCAGACCCCGTTTGACTCGTGTGCTCCGAATGCACGGATGTCGGCACCTGCCGGGAGAATGAACGAACTGCGAAGGGAGAATGCGTGATCGCCGTCGAGCAACCACTGGATCCGCGAGTGCCCGGCGACGATCGCTTGGGTGACGAGAAGGGAGTGCCCCTTACCGAGACCCTGATCGCTCGGGATCGGGAAGGAATCCAGCGCCTGGACCCGAAGTGACTGTGTCTGCTCGACGACCGTCCATGGACTGGTCTTCGACCTCTTGATCAGGACCTGGCCAAACGCTGAAGGACCGGGATATTCCCATTGGCCCGTTGCCGCGAAGATGTGTCCCGAGTGGGTCACGAGCGCCTCGGTCTCGGTGTCGTGTGCCACGGGCGACTGGGCGTTCGTGGTCAGCGGCTCTCGCTGTGCCGCGACGGCAGACGAGGCACCCGGACCTCGGGGGGCAGCGGCCGGTGGAGCAGAGGCTGGAGCCGCGGCGACACACGGCGCGGCCGCCATCAGCGCGACTGTCACTCCCAGGGCGAAGCCAAACACACACATGCCGCGGTGCGGCGTCATGAAGGCGGCTTCCCAAGCCCGGCCGAATCGGGGTGCGGCGAAACTCCGTACATCGCTGTGCCCGCTTGCCGCATGCTCGAAGTATCGGGTGCTGGCAACAAACTGTCAACCAAGTTCACAGTTTGCTAACATCTGCCTGTGGTTCCCGACACCGACATGCCGAGCGTTCAATCGACAACAGTGGGACTCGGGGCGGCGCTCAGGCGCGCCTGGCTCGGGTATCAGCTTCGAGTGGATCGAGCGATGGCCGAAGCGGGGTTCGGCGAACGAAAGTTCCCTGACGGGCGCGTGTTGCGAGTGTGCTCAGTTGAAGGCGGATCGACCATCGCGGCCATCGGACGTGAGCTCGGCATCACCCGGCAGGGCGCCAGCAAGGTCGTGGCACATCTCCGTGATCTCGGCTATGTCCTGGTGGCCGATTCGACCACAAGCAAGCGGGAGAAGTCTGTCGTAGTCACCTCTCTGGGGGTCGACTACCTCGCGCACCAGAGCGCGGCGGCCCAGGCGATCGAGGACGAGTTGCGTGCCGAACTCGGGGACGCCCCGCTCACCGCTCTGGATGCGTTGCTTGTCGAGTTGGACGTCGGGAAGGGGGTTCGCCTGCGCGAGTACCTCGGTCGCTCGTCCAGCATCTAGAGCGACCCTTACTGCGATGTCGAGGCGTCGGCTCGGACGAAGGCAGATGAAAGCATCTCGCGACCTGGACTCTTGTCTCGTTTCGCCTGACCTGGAAGACGAGGCCGTGCGGCTCGTTGCAGCACCCTCATCCCTGCGTGCGGTTCTCCATTGCCTGCAGATCTGACAAGAACTGAGAGAACGAGATTGTGCTGCCGGGGGCGGGAGGTTCGATGCTGACTGAGGTTCCGAAGTTCTGGAAGGTCATGTCCACCTTGCCCGTTGCACCGCTGGTCCCGCCACTGATGGTCGCTGCTTCCCGGCGGAGCAGGCCGGACGCGTCGAACCAGACGTCAACAGTGAATGATCCGAGAGACTTGGCCTTATTCTGGAGGAGCTGTTCCTGTAATGCGGAGAACTGCCCGGTGGCGAACTCCTGCTGCATGTTCTGTTGCACCTCGGCGGCGCTTGGCGTCACGGAGAACCCGGACACGGTGTCGCCCTCGATCACTGGTGCGCCGACGCCACTCGGATGCCAAGGGCCAAATTGCCCATCTGCCAGGGGCGCGGCGATCGTCGTCGGACTGGAGTGGGCGTCAGGCCACGAGGCATTCCGCCATGGTCACCTCATGGCTGCCGTCCCGGTGTTGCGGCAGATGCCGGGATGAATACGCCTCGGCGTTGTTCCGCACGGACGCACTTTCGACGGTCCCAAGCCGGATGCGGGCGGGTACGCCGAGGGCCATCGCCCCGGCCGGGACCTCGGTGCCGGGGGGCACGACGGCCCCTGCCCCCACGAGGGAGGGAGACCGGCAGACCACGCGCTCCAGGACGACGGCACCGGACCCGATGAGCACCAGGTCCTCCAGGACGCAGCCCTCCAGGTGCGCGAGATGACCGATGACACAGTCCGTGCCGATCCGGGTCTGGTTCGTGAGCTGGGTATGGATGACGGCGCCGTCCTGAATGGACGTCCGGGCCCCGATCACGATCGGTCCGTTGTCGGCACGGATGACGGTGTTCGGCCAGATGCTTGTCTGCGCCCCGACGTGGACCTCCCCAATCAGCACTGCCTCGGGATGCACAAAGGCCTCGGGATGGATCCGCGGGCGCTCGTCACCCAATGCGTAGAGAGTCATGGCGATCATTCAAACAGCACGGCCACCGATCCTCCGCATCGCGACCAGGGGGTACGGTGCGAGCGACGGATAAGACCGCGGCTTGCGGGAGATCGGAGACCGGAGATGACCTCGAAATCTGATTTCACAGATGACGAATGGAAGCAGATCCTGGAGGCGCCGCCCAGTGCCGGGATGATCGTGGTCACGGCCCAGCAGGGCGGCGCCTTTCGCGAGACGATCGCCATGGCCAAGGCCTATGTCGAGGCCCGGCAGCAGCACGGCAAGAGCGAGCTCCTCGACGCGATCGTGGCGGCGAAACCGGAGCGGGACCACACCCATTACCACTCGACAGAGGAACTCAAGCAGCACGGACTGCAACTGCTCCACGACTCGGTCGTCTTGTTGGGGAGCAAGGCAACGCCAGCCGAGGTCGACGAGTATCGCAATTTCATAGTGACGCTGTCCCACCGAGTAGCCGCGGCGCACCGCGAGCGCGACCGGGACGTGAGCGACGCCGAGCAGGCCGCGATCGACGAGATAGCGCGGTCGTTGCAGCCGACAGTGGGCTAGTTCCCGCGGGCTTGTCATCATGAACCTACTGCGCAACGCAGTGCGCCTTCACCGGATTGTCATGGCAGGCATGCTGACTCTGCTTGCCGGATCTGCAGTTGCCACGACCGCCGAGGTGTCGGCGGCGCCCGCACCGTCCGTGGCCGGGCACTTGGAGTCCGGTACGCCGGGCCCCAACGCTGTGACCGCCTTCGGTGCCGCCACGGTGGTGCCGGGGACGACGCTCACTGGCCTGGCCGCACCCGTCGTGGGGACGGCAGCCACATCCGGACGGGCTCGGCTACTGGGTGGTGGCCGCCGACGGCGGCATCTTCGCCTACGGGGACGCCGCCTTCGAGGGTTCCACGGGTGGGATCCACCTGAACGCGCCGGTGGTGGGCATCGCCGCCACACCCTCAGCACACGGTTACTGGCTGGCGGCCAGCGACGGCGGCGTGTTCACCTTCGGCGACGCCGGTTTCCCGGGCTCCATGGGTGGGCGCCCGCTCAACCAGCCCATTGTGGGGATGGCCGCCACGCCCTCGGGGCGCGGGTACTGGCTGGTGGCCAGCGACGGTGGGGTGTTCACGTTCGGGGACGCGACGTTTGCCGGATCGATGGGCGGCCGCGCCCTCAACCAGCCCATTGTGGGGATGGCGCCGACGCCCACAGGGGAGCGGCTATTGGATCACGGCGTCGGATGGCGGGATCTTCTCCTTCGGGGACGCACCGTTCGAGGGTTCCATGGGTGGCACGACACTGGCGGAGCCAGTGGTCGGCATGACCCTCGCCCGATGGACACGGCTACTGGCTGGCGGCTGCAGACGGAGGCGTGTTCGCTTTCGGGGACGCACCGTTCGAGGGGTCTGACGGCGGTACGCTGAAGCAGGCGGTTGCGGTCGGCATTGCTGGTCGTCCCGGTGGGTATTGGATCGCCTACGGCGTCGATCTGCGGGCGCAGATGATCCCGTCGATCGCGGCCTTCGTTGCCGGCCGGGCCGACAATGTGACCGTGGCGGTGGACGACCTCACCACCAATCAGATCTACCAATTCCGGCCCGGCGTCACCGAGAACACGGCAAGCACGCTGAAGGTCGACATCCTGGCCACGCTGCTGACGCAGGCCCAGGCGGACGGGCGGCAGCTCACACCCGAAGAACAGAGCCTGACCGTCCCGATGATCGAGGACAGCCTGGACAGCGCTGCCGACACCTTGTGGACGCGCCTCGGGCCGGGTGCCGTCGGCGCGTTCGAACGGGCGGCCGGCATGACCTCGACCGTGCCGGCCACCAATGGCGTGTGGGGTGCTACGACCACCACGGCGCTCGACCGGCTCGCCATGGTCCGGACGGTTGTCGAGCCCAACTCCCTCCTCACGGATGCCTCGCGGGAGTACATCCTCGACCTCATGGAGCACATCACCCCGTCACAGGACTGGGGAGCGACAGGTGGCGTGCCGCCAGGGGTGACAGTGGCGCTCAAGAACGGCTTTGCCATGAGCACCGGCTGGCAGATCAACACCACCGGCTGGGTCAACGGGGCAGGCCGCAACTACCTGATCGCAGTTCTCTCCAACGGCAACGCGTCGGAGCAGTACGGCATCGACACGGTGAACGGCGTCTCCGAGCTCGTCTGGCGGGCCCTCGTGGGCTGACGCCCGAGCGCGGCGCGGGTGCGGTCCGTACACTGCTCTCCTAGAGGGCTGGCGCAACGCGAACCGGTTGGAGGTCTCCTGACGATGTTCGGTCATGAAGGCGAGCGGGACGAGGTGGCCGTCGACGCCACACTTGCATTGGACCTCGACGCCGTGGAGGTTTCGATAGCGGCGTATCTGAGGGACCCCTCAGCGGCGCTGCGCAATCACCTCTTGGTCGCCCTTGAAGTCCTCGATGAGCAGATCAACCAGAGTGACGCGTATGAGAGCAGCGTCGTCGGGTCGGGCGCGCTCGGCGTCTCGACGAAGGGATCGATCGTCGGGGAGACCAGCGCGGCCTCCATCGCCGAAGAGATTCCGGAAGCCGAGTGGCAGGCGCAGACCATTCTCATCAGAGCTGCGAAACGAGAGGTCACCACACCGACCTCCGATCATTTCGCTACGCTTGGCGCGGCTCATCGGGCACTGGCCGCAGTGCGGAACCCGCAGCCACCTCTGCAGTAGGCAGCACACGCGGGAGTGCCGTTGCGAACGGCGTCGCGTCGGCTGCTCCAGAACGAGCCTGAGCATCGTTCACCCGGAGTCTGGGTATGGACACGACCGTGACGTTGTCAGGAGGTCCGACCCGTGTGCGCTGAGAGAGAGTCTGTCGACGATGCCGCGGCCGCAACGCCCGACCCCGGAGAGGTGGCAAAAAGGGCTGAGGGTAGGCCTCCCGAGGAGCGATCCAGCGAGGATCCGATGGGTCAGGCGGAAGCGATCTTGCAGGAATCGGAGGACCGCGTCTCCGAACGGGCCGGGAGGGCGGAGCCTCGGGGGTCGGGCTGATGCGCAGATACTGAAGAGTTAGACCGCGGCGACCACGAAATCCTCGCCGGTTGAGGGGCGAAGGCAATCGGTGCGATCTCCAAAGTAGCGATCCCCGAGTTCCGACCCCGCGATGTGGCGCACTTCGGTGAAGCCGGCCTCCCTCGCCATGGCCACCATCTCATCCGGGGGATAGAAACTGACGAACGGTGTGCCGGACGCCTGTGCGCCCTTCTTGGACTCCTGGAGCCCTGAACGATCGGCCTGGTCGAGGTGTTCGGGAGGGAGCAAGAAGGTCATTGCTACCGTCGACCCCGGCGCGAGTTCGGCGAGCTGGCGCAAGGCGTCCATGGTGGCCTTCTTGCTGAGGTACATGCTCACTCCTGTTGAGGCCACGACTGCCGGCAGGTTGCGATCAAAGCCGCCGGCCGTCAGTTCCCGCCACCATGAGCCACTGACCTCGAAGTTGGCCGGGACGAGGCGCAACCACTCAGGGATGCCGAAACCCAGGTCCAGCAGTCGTTGCCGCTTCCATGCCTGCGGGCCTTGCTGGTCGACTTCGAACACCCGCAACCTGGGGGCGATGTCCGGGCGACGCTGCGCAAAGGTATCGAGACCAGCTCCCAGGATCACGTATTGGGTGACACCCTGGTCGGCCTGGTCCGACACCAGATCCTCAATGAAACGAGCACGGGCGACAACCGATGTGCGAAACCCCTGCGTCCCCGCCGGGTCCATGTCAGGGCGATCACGCCAGCCGTCGCCCGGAGCCACGAGCTCGAGGCCGATCTGATCCTCGAGCACGTGGGGAGGTGGGTCAACGAGGACGTGCAGTGCTCGCCACAAGGCGACCCGCGCCGCCGTGATCTCCGGTTCCTCCACCATCTCCACTGCCATCGGGTTGCTCCTCGCCGGACGGACCTGCACCGGATCGTACGGCCTCAGAATGGAGGGCAGGGTCTGGTCATACTGAACGGATGGGTGAACGCGAACACGAGCACGAGCACGACCGTACGAGCAAGGCTTTCCTTGACGAGGACTTCTGGAACGAGCGCTATAGGGAGTCGGGACGCATCTGGAGTGGCAAGCCGAATCCGCAGCTGGTGGCCGAGGTCGCGGGTCTCGTGAGCGGCCGGGCCCTCGACGTTGGCTGCGGCGAGGGGGCCGACGCGATCTGGCTCGCCCAGCATGGCTGGGACGTAGTGGCGACCGATATCTCCACTGTGGCCCTCGGTCGGGCGACCCAGCACGCGCAAGACACCGATCGCTCGGCGTCGGAGCGCATCGAATGGCGCCACGTTGACCTCCTCACCGATCCGCCAGAGCGCGACTCATTCGACCTGGTCTCGGCACAGTTCATGCAGCTGCCGCCGGAGCCGCGCGCCCGACTCTTCTCCGCGCTCGCCGCGTCCACCCGAGTGGGGGGAACCCTGTTGGTGGTCGGCCACCACCCCTCGGACATGACCAGCGGGGTGCGGCGCCCCCCGATGCCGGAACGGTTCTACACAGCGGACGACATCGCTGGCCTGCTCGACCCCTCGTGGACCGTCGTCGTCAGCGAGTCCCGGCCGCGGATGGCCATGACGCCTGAAGGAGACGATGCAATCATCCACGATGCCGTGTTGGTGGCCAGCCGGAGGTGATCGGGCCGCACGGTGCTTCAGACCGCGTTTGCGGGGGAGCGCGGATCCTGGCTTATTGACCTACCACTTACCGTAAGTTAATACTTACGGTAAGTGGTAGCTAACTCAGCCCTCGACGCACTCGGCGATCCCACCCGGCGATCCATCTTCGAGCATCTCGGAGACCGACCGTTGGCCGTCGTCGACCTGGCCTCGCTCGTTCCGGTCAGCCGGCCGGCCGTTTCGCAGCACCTCAAGGTGCTCAAGCAGGCCGGGCTGGTGCGGGACACACAGGTCGGCACCCGACGGATCTACAGCGTCGACCCCGACGGGATCGCCGGGCTGCGTGACTACCTCGACAAGTTCTGGAACACCGCGCTGCTCTCGTTCAAGAAGAGAGTCGAACAAATTCAGGAGGAGTCCGAATGACCGACAACCAGGCCACGGCCGTCAGAACGACCATTGTTGTCAAGGCGCCTGTCGAGGTCGCCTTCGCCGTCTTCACCGAGGACTTGGGGAGCTGGCGGCCGCCCGAGCACCACGTCCTGCAGGCGTCCCTGACTGCCATGGTCTTCGAGACACGGGAGGGTGGTCGCGTCTATGACGTCGGTGCGGACGGGAGTGAGTGCAAGTGGGCGCGCGTCCTGGCGTATGAGCCTCCACATTGAGTGGTCTTCAGTTGGGACATCAGCCTTGAGTGGCAAATCGAACCTGACCCGGGACGAACGAGCGAAGTGGAGGTGCGCTTCATCGCTGAGGAATCGAATCGCACACGGGTCGAACTGGAACACCGCCGACTGGACCGCCACGGCGAAGGTTGGCAGGGAATGCGCGACGCGGCTGGTTCACCAGAGGGCTGGGACCTCGGGCTGCATCGGTTCGCGCAACACGTCGGGAGCATCGCGACACACAACTGATGTCGGATCGGTCAGGCCGCCTGGTCGCAGTGCTCCCGTCGCTGATCCATCCGGGAGGCCGATGCGGCAGATGCGAGCGTTCAGCCGAACCCGCCGCTCGGGATGTAGGGGCTGGGCGGTCCGTCCATGCCGCGCACCATGACCGGTCCGTAGGGTCGCAGCTCTATGCCAGCCGCCACAACCTCGCGCACCGCCCACTGCTGCGCCGAGGTGAGCCAGTTGATCTCGATCGTCTCGCCCGCCGGCGCCTCGGCCAGCATGGCGCGGAGCACCAGCGCGGCGGAGACCTCCTGACGGGCGCCGAGCGTCACGATGCGCTCGTCCTTGGCGACGGCGTAACCCTGGTCGGCGTGCAGGAGAAGGCGGCTCCCCGGCTGGGCCAACATTGCGACGATGTCAACTGAGCGAGCCGAGCCGCGTACCGTGCGGTCGATGGCGGCGACCACGTTCAGCTCTTCTTCGCCGACAGCGTCCGCTTCGTAGCGGTCGACCTCCGCGGGGCGCGTCACGGCGCCGGGGCGAATGGCGCCCCAGGCGGTCACGACCGGGTGCAGCGTGAAACCGAATCCGGTGTAGAGGGCCATCGCCTTGGGATCACGCGAGCACTGGATCGTCCCGGGGCTGAGCGGATCTCCGTGCGAGAGGGCAAGTTTGAGCAGGTCGCGGCCGACACCGCGGCCCTGGCGACCGGGCACGGTCCCCAGCTGCGAAAGCATCCAGTAGTCCTCCCGCACGAATGACTGGGACATTCCGACGATGGTCTCGCCCTCCTCGGCCACCCACGACCCCTCCGGGTCGGTAGCGAGGAAGTGGCGGGTACGGTCCTGGCGCCGTCGCTCGTCCTGAATGGAGTTGCCCGTCACGGGAAGGCCGTGGCCGGCGATGCCGAGGAGACCGCTCTCGAAGGCCGCGACAGCCGCAGGCACGTCGCCCTCCGTCATCTGGCGGAACGTCACCACTGGACGACGCTCAGGCCGAAGGCAGGAAGGCAGGCCGCCGGCGTTCGAAATCTGTGATCTTGTCCACGTGGCGCAGCGACAGGCCGATGTCGTCCCACCCGTTGAGCAGGCGCTCGCGGGTGAACTCGTCGAGTGGGAACGTGCCGGACAGCCCTGCGGCCGGCGCCTCAATTGTCCCTCGGGCCACGTCGATGGTCAGCTCGAGCGTCGGGTCCTGCGTCACCGCATCGAGCAGGGCGCGGTCGAGCTCCTCGGTGACCTGGACCGGAAGCAGCCCCTGCTTGGTGGAGTTGTTCCGGAAGATATCGGCAAAGCGAGACGACACCACGGCCTGGAAACCAAAGTCGGTCAATGCCCATACCGCATGCTCCCGCGACGACCCCGTTCCGAAGTTGTGGCCTGCCACCAGAATGTTGGCCCCCACGAACTCGGGGTTGTTCAGCACGAAGTCGCGGTCGTCACGCCATTCGGAGAAGAGCCCCGCGCCGAAGCCGGTCCGCTCCACCCGCTTGAGCCAATCCGAGGGGATGATCTGGTCGGTGTCCACGTCCGTGCGGTCGAGGGGCACGGCGCGTCCGGTCACGACGACGATGGGTTCCATCAGTGCAGGTCCTCCGGAGTGGCGAACGTCCCAGCCACCGCAGTGGCTGCGGCGACGGCGGGGGAGACGAGGTGTGTGCGGCCGCCGCGGCCCTGACGACCCTCGAAGTTGCGGTTCGACGTCGAGGCGCAGCGCTCGCCAACGGCGAGCTTGTCCGGGTTCATGGCGAGGCACATGGAGCAACCTGGCTCACGCCACTCGAAGCCGGCGGTCGTGAAGACCTTGTCCAGCCCCTCTGCCTCCGCCTGTTGTTTCACGCGGTGCGATCCGGGCACGGCCAGGGCCCGCACGCCCTCGTGCACGGTGTGGCCTTCCAGCACGGCGGCGGCAGCCCGAAAGTCCTCAATGCGTGCGTTCGTGCAGCTGCCCAGGAACACCGTGTCGACGCTGATCTCGCGCAGCGGTGTCCCCGCGAGGAGGCCCATGTAGGCCAGGGCCCGCTGCGCGGCTTCGCGGTCGCCGGGGTCGGGCATCGACTCGGGGTCGGGCACGTTCCCAGAGATCGGCGCAACCTGCGCCGGGTTGGTGCCCCATGTGACATGCGGGGTGATGGCGGCAGCGTCGAGGACGACCTCCTTGTCGAAGCTCGCGCCGTCGTCGGTCGGCAGCGTGCGCCAGTAGGCCACAGCGGCGTCCCACTCATCGCCCTGCGGGGCGTGGTCGCGGTCCTTGAGGTAGGCGAACGTCGTCTCGTCGGGCGCGACGAGACCCGCCCGGGCGCCGCCTTCGATCGACATGTTGCACAGTGTCATCCGGCCTTCCATGGAAAGGCTGCGGATGGCAGATCCCCGGTACTCGATCACGTGCCCAATGCCGCCCCCGGTGCCGATGGTGCCGATGATGGCAAGCGCCACGTCCTTCGCGGTCACGCCCGGAACGAGGTCGCCCTCGACCGTCACGGCCATGGTCTTGGGGCGCACCTGAGGCAGCGTCTGGGTGGCCAGCACGTGCTCCACCTCGCTCGTGCCGATGCCGAAGGCGATCGCACCGAAGGCGCCGTGTGTTGAGGTGTGGCTGTCGCCGCACACGATCGTCATTCCCGGCTGGGTCCAGCCCTGCTCGGGTCCAATGATGTGGACGATGCCCTGGTTGGGGTGGCCCATGGGGTAGCAGGTGATGCCGAACTCGGCGGTGTTGTCATCGAGGACCTTCAGCTGCTGGGCCGAGATCGGGTCGGCTACCGGCTTGTCGATGTCGGTCGTGGGCACGTTGTGGTCGGCCGTCGCCACCGTGAGGTCGGGCCGCCGGACCGTGCGCCCGGCCAGGCGCAACCCGTCAAACGCCTGGGGCGACGTGACCTCGTGCAGGAGGTGGAGATCGATGAAGAGGAGGTCGGGCTCAGCCGTGGCCGAGTGGACGACATGTGCGTCCCAGATCTTCTCGCTGAGCGTGCGCGCAGCCATCAGCGGTCCACAGCCGTGATGTGGACCTTGAGCATGCCGCCCGGGGCCTGATACTCAACGGCGTCGCCTGCGGCCCGCCCGATGAGCACCTGGCCGAGAGGCGAGCTGGGCGAGATCACGGGCAGGTCACCTTGGCGCTCCTCGATGGAACCCACGAAGAAGCGCTGCGTGTCGTCCTCGTCGTCGCCCTCGTAGCGGAGGGTCACGGTGCTGCCCAGCGAGACGGATCCATCGTCGGCGCCCGCTTCGTCGACGATGTCGACCTCCTTGAGCATCGCCTGGAGCTGCCGGACACGCGACTCCATCTTCCCCTGGGCGTCCTTGGCCGCGTGGTAGTCGCCGTTCTCGCTGAGGTCCCCCAATGCCCGGGCGGACTCGATGGCCTGGGCAATCTCGACCCGGCCCCTGGTCGTCAGGTCCTCCAGCTCGGCCACCAGGCGGTCGTACGTGGCCTGGGTCAGCTTGGTCGTCTCAATTTGGTTGGCGGAAGCGTTGGTCACGGCATTGTCCTCCGGAAGGTGGATCTGCGGGCGGTGCGGTGCACTGCGCCGGCGGGTACCAAGGCTAATCGGCCCCAGGTGGGCCGGCGGTCGGCCTGTGCAGCCTTGGTTGACGGCGAGGGCCCCGCTGCGAGAGACTGGAGGGGTCATGCACGGCCCCGAGCACCTCGTAGGCATTATTCACTAGGCGCGCACTCTCCCCGCGCGCCGTCGAACCGTCCACTGCGTGGGCGGTTTTTCAATTCCCGGCCGCTGCGCCCACACGGGGGAGCGCCGGAGCGCCGCAGCACGCAAGCACGCAGCACGCAACGACACGAAGAAAGGATCACAGGAGTGAACCAGGGCAGCAGGCATCGGGTGGCCGTCATCGGCGGCGACGGCATCGGTCCGGAGGTCTGCGCCGAGGCGCTCAAGGTCGTGGCCGCGTCCGGGGTGGACCTCGACACGACCGACTTCGACCTCGGAGCCGCCCGCTACCTGCGCGACGGCACCGTTCTCTCCGACGAGACCCTCGAGGAGCTCCGTGGCTACGACGCCATCCTCCTCGGCGCCGTCGGACCGCCGGTCGGTGACACCTCCGTCCCGCCGGGCACCCTTGAGCGGGGCCTGCTGCTCAAGATCCGCTTCGAGCTCGACCTCTACGTCAACCTGCGCCCCTTCAAGGGGGTGCCCGGGTCCATCGCCGAAGGCGCCGATTTCGCCGTGATCCGGGAGAACACGGAGGGCACCTACGCCGGCGAGGGCGGGTTCCTGCGCAAGGGAACCCCGTTCGAGGTGGCGACCCAGGGCTCCGTGAACACCCGCATGGGCGCCGAGCGCTGCGTCCGCTTCGCCTTCGAGCTGGCCGGTCGGCGTCAGCAACCGCCTCACCCTCGTGCACAAGACCAACGTGCTGACGTTCGCCGGCGACCTGTGGAATCGCACCGTCACCGAGGTGGCGACCGAGTACCCCGATGTCGAGTGGGACTACAACCACGTCGATGCCGCCTGCATCTACATGGTGGAGCAGCCGAAGCGGTACGACGTGATCGTGACCGACAACCTCTTCGGCGACATCCTCACCGACCTGGCCGGCGCGGTCGCCGGTGGTATCGGTTTCGCCGCCTCGGCCAACCTCAACCCGGCGCGGACCGGCCCGTCTCTCTTCGAGCCCGTGCACGGGGCAGCCCACGACATCGCCGGCAAAGGCATCGCCAACCCGCTTGCCGCCATCCACTCGGCCGCCCTCATGCTGGAGCATCTGGGCGAGGCTGCCGCCGCTGCACGCATTCTCAAGGCGCTCAGCGCCCAGGCCGATTCCATGTCAACGCCGTCAACCTCCACCGAAGCGCTCTCCACCACCGCCGTGGGCGACGCGATCGCAGAAAGGCTGTAGCCGTCATGCCCATCACCACGACCGAGAAGATCTGGATGGACGGCGAGCTCGTCGACTGGGCCGACGCCACAGTGCACGTGCTCACCCACACCATGCACTACGGCTCCGGCGTCTTCGAGGGCATCCGGGCCTACCCGACGAACCGCGGCGTCGCCGTGTTCCGCCTCGGCGACCACATCCGCCGGTTGTTCGCCTCGGCCAAGATCTTCATGATCGACGTGCCGTTCACCGTCGACGAGGTGATTGAGGCGACGCGGTTGGTGGTGCGCGCCAACGGCCTGAACGACGGCTGCTACATCCGCCCCCTCATCTACCTGGGCTACGGCGAAATGGGCCTCAATCCGCTGCCGTGCCCGGTCAACGTCTCCGTGGCCGCCTGGCCGTGGGGGACCTACCTGGGCGACGAGGGGATCGTCAACGGAGTGTCGTGCAAGGTGAGCTCGTGGCGGCGCCACGACCCCAACGCAGTGCCCACCGCGGCCAAGGGCACCGGCATGTACGCCAACTCCTCGCTGGCCAAGGTGGAAGCGCTCAAGGCGGGCTACGACGAGGCAATCCTTCTCGCTCCGAACGGCAACGTCAGCGAGTGCACCGGCGAGAACATCTTCATCGTGCGCGACGGGGTGCTCATCACGCCGCCGACCTCCGACGCCGGAGCGCTGGACGGCATTACGCAGGATTCGGTGAGGACCATCGCCCGCGACCTCGGCTACGAGGTGCGCCACGAGCCCATCATCCGCACGGACCTCTACCTGGCCGACGAGGCGTTCCTCACGGGGACCGCAGCCGAGGTGGTGCCGATCCGCGCCGTGGACGACAGGCCGGTCGGGCCCGGGCACCCGGGCAAAATCACCAAGGAGATCCAGCAGACCTACTTCGCCACGGTCCGCGGCGAAGTGGACCAGTACAAGGAATGGTTGGACCATGTCGACTGAAGCCGGCGGCGACGCCCACAGCCACGGCGGAGTTCGCCACACCCACGCGCACGGTCACAGCACCCACGCCCACGACTTCGCCGTCCCCGACCTGCCCGAGGCCGTCGACATCTTCGACACCATTCTGCGGGACGGCAGCCAGCAGGAGGGCCTGTCGCTCACGGTCGACGACAAGCTGCGGGTGGCCGAGCAGCTCGACCACCTCGGCGTCACCTTCATCGAGGGCGGCTGGCCGGGCGCGAATCCCAAGGACATCGAGTTCTTCGCGTGGGCCAAGAAAGAACTGAGCCTGTCCACGGCGACGCTGGTGGCGTTCGGCTCGACCCGGCGTGCCGGTGTGAAGCCGGAGGCCGATGCCGTGTTGGCCAATCTGATCGATGCCGGGGCACCGATCGCGTGCATCGTTGCCAAGTCGTGGGACCGCCACGTGGCCGAGGCTTTGCGGACCTCCCTCGACGAGGCCGTGGCCATGGTGGCCGACTCCGTGCGGTTCCTGTGCGAGCACGATCTGCGCGTCTTCCTCGATGCAGAGCACTTCTTCGACGGCTACCGCCGCAACCCCGACTTCGCACTGTCCGTCCTGGCGGCGGCGGAGGAAGCAGGAGCCGAGGCGCTGGTGCTCTGCGACACCAACGGTGGGTCGCTGCCCGACGACGTCGGGCAGGCCGTGGCGGACGTGCGGGAGCGCACGAGCGCGCAGCTCGGTATCCACTGCCACAACGATGCCGGCTGCGCGGTGGCCAACTCCCTCGTGGCCGTGCAGGCCGGGGTGACTCAGGTGCAAGGGTGCATCAACGGATACGGCGAGCGGGCCGGGAACACGGACCTGTCGGCCGCCATCCCCAACCTGTCGCTCAAGCTCAACATCCGCACCATTCCGGCCGAGCGCCTGGAGCGCCTGACGCCGGTTGCGCATCACATCGCCGAGCTCGTCAATATCGCGCCCAATCCGCAACAGCCCTACGTCGGCAACTCGGTCTTCGCGCACAAGGGTGGCTTGCACGCCAGTGCCGTGGCGCGTCGGGCCGACCTCTACGAGCACGTCGAGCCCAACCTGGTTGGCAACGGGACGCGCGTCGTCGTGTCCGAAATGGCCGGCCGGTCGACCCTGGCCATGAAGGCGGACGAGCTGGGGCTGGAACTCGACGGCGAGGTGATCGGCCGGGTGCTCGACGAGCTCAAGCGCCTGGAGCACGAGGGGTACCACTTCGAGGTAGCCGACGGCTCGCTCGAGTTGCTGCTCCGCCGGGCCACCGGGTGGGTGGCCGACTACTTCACGGTGGAGTCGTTCCGGGTCATCACCGACCATGATCAGCGCGACGAGGGCGCCGGGCCCGGGCCGGCGGGTGCCGAACCCGTGTCGGGGGTCATGACCGAGGCCACGGTCAAGGTCCACGTCGGGCATGAGCGCATCGTCGCCGTGGCCGAGGGCAACGGCCCGGTCAACGCGCTGGACGGCGCCCTGCGCGCCGCCATCGGCGCCAAGTTCCCGGCGCTCGGCCATATCCATCTCACCGACTACCGGGTGCGCGTGCTCGACACAGGCCGAGGCACGGGCGCCGTCACCCGGGTCCTGGTGGACTCGACGGACGGGCAGCGCACGTGGACCACTATCGGCGTGTCGGAGAACATCATTGAGGCCAGCTGGCAGGCCCTCTACGATTCGATCGTCTTCGGGTTGCTCCACGCCTCCTGAGGCGGGGACGGGGCTACCGGTGACGTCGCCCGGGGGAGGACAAGGGGGTCGCGCATGACCGTGTGGAGCCGGATGGCAGCAGCACTCGTCAAGCTCCCCCCAGCGCGGACGATGGAGGTCTCTGTTGAGCGGGGCCTCACCGCCAAAATGCCCGACGGCGCCGAGTTGCTCGCCGACCGCTGGTATCCCACGCGGCAGTCGGGCGAGTTGGCGACCGTGCTCATCCGCACTCCCTACGGGCGAACCGTCATGGGCCCCCTCGGCCGGCTGTACGCAGAGCGCGGGTACCAGGTGGTCATCCAGAGCTGCCGTGGCACGTTTGGCTCCGAGGGCGAGTTCGTCCCGGTGCGCAACGAGCAAGCCGACGGGCGCGCCACGCTCGAATGGGTGGCCGCCCA
Organism: uncultured Acidimicrobiaceae bacterium; assembly: GCA_963753115.1. Taxonomy (GTDB): domain Bacteria; phylum Actinomycetota; class Acidimicrobiia; order Acidimicrobiales; family RAAP-2; genus Bog-473. The sequence goes on along the minus strand of CAVWBB010000019.1, from coordinate 46,056 downwards.
GCCCTGGTTCGACGGCCGCCTCGTCATGTGGGGCGGCAGCTACCTCGGCATGACGCAGTGGGCCGTGGCGCAAGACGCGCCCGACTACCTGCGCGCGATCAGCCCCCAGGTGACGGCATCGAACTTTCGCGACTCCGTCGTGTTTCCCGGTGGCGCCTTCGCGCTCGAGACCGCGCTCGCCTGGCTGCACGAGATCAAGAATCAGGAGCTCGGGTGGCGGGCAGTGCTGCGCACGCACCTGCGGGGTGCCCGGGTGGTGTCCTCGTCGAGCGCGGTCCTGCCCCTCGGCGCCTGCGATACGGCCGCCATCGGCGAGCCGATGCACTTCTACCAAGAGTGGCTCGCGCACAGCGACCCGGGTGATCCGTGGTGGGACGGAGTGGACTTCGGCCGTCGCCTCGAGCGGATACCGCCGGCCAGCTTCATCGGTGGCTGGTACGACCTCTTCCTCCGGTCGCAGGTGGAGGACTACGAGGCGCTGCGCCACGCCGGGCGCACGGCCCGCCTGACCATCGGGCCCTGGACGCACGCCAGTCCCGCGCTGTTCGCCGAGACCGTGCGCGACGGGCCCCGGTGGTTCGACGCCCAGCTCGGGATACGCCAGGCTCAGGCGCAGGACGCGCCCGTGCGTGTCTTCGTCATGGGGTCGCGCACGTGGCAGGAATTCTCCATGTGGCCGCCGGCGGGGGAGACCGAGCGGTGGTATCTCGGGCGGGGCGGCACGCTCACGCCGGGCGTGCCGGCGGAGAGCGCTCCCGACCAGTACCACTACAACCCGAACGACCCGACTCCGGCCGTTGGCGGCCCGTCGCTCAACATGACCACGGCCGGCCGCAAGGAGCAGCGACGGCGGGAGCAGCGCCGCGACGTGCTGACCTACACCAGCCCGGTGCTCACCGACGACCTCACCGTCATCGGCCCGTTGACCGCCACGATCTACGTGCGCTCGTCGCTCGAGCACACCGACTTCTTCGTGCGGCTGTGCGACGTGAACGAGAAGGGGAAGTCGTACAACCTGAGCGACGGCATCGTCCGGCTGGCCCCTGGCTCGGTGGAGAAGCAGGCGAACGGCGTCTGCAGGCTGGATATTGCCATGTGGCCCACCGCCAACACGTTCCGGGCCGGCCACCGCATCCGTTTGCAGGTGTCGAGTGGCGCCCATCCGCTTTTCAACCGCAACGCCGGTACCGGCGAGCCATTGGCCACCGGAGCCAATCTGCGCGCGGCCGACCAGGAGGTCTTCCACGACGGCGAGCATCCGTCATCGATTGCGCTGCACGTGGTCCCCCTGCTGCAGGACGGTCCACTGGGCGGGCGGGGAAGCGAGCGTGGAATGGGTTCGCCCGACCCCCTCGGCTAGTCTCCCGCGCATGACGCAGCCCACCTTCGTGCCCATCGCCGAGGCGGATCAGGTCCGGCCGGCCCGACACCTGCATGTTCCCGGCACATGGACCACCTCACGCGTCGCCGAGTTGCCCGCCGGGCCGACCAACCGTCGCGGCGCCGGCATCGGGACCCCGGGAACCGATTCGGGCTTCGCACTCCGGCTGGCCCAACGGTTCCACGACGATCTCAAGCTGGGCGAGGGCGAGTCCTCGCACGATGTGCTGCTCGGCGTGGGCCTCGTGGCTTCCAAGAGGGCGGCCCTGTTCGGCCGGGGCCCCTCCATCCATGACGTCCGCCTTGCGCTGAACCTGTGGGACTTCCTCGGTGACGCCACGGCCGACGTCCGGGCGGCGCGCCGGGCGGCGTTCTCGTCCATTTCGCACGACTACGTGGCGCAGCGTGCGCTCGTCGACTCCGTCCCCGAGGAGGCGCTCCGTCAGCGCCCCGAGGACGTCCGCGCAGGGGGCGGTACTGCCGCCTAGGCGCGGCGCGGGGTGGCTGTCGTGGACGCAATCGGGGCGATTGACCGGCTCGAGATCGAGGCGGGCGGTTTCACCTTCACCGGTCGCGCCTGTGGCCCGCACGAAGGGCGCAAGGTCCTCCTCCTCCACGGCTTCCCGCAGACCTCGTGGGCCTGGCGCGACGAGCTGTGGGCGCTGGGACGCGCCGGATACCGTGCCGTGGCGCCCGATCAGCGCGGCTACTGCATCGGGGCCCGCCCGGCCGACGTCGGCGCCTATGCCACCGAGCACCTGCTGGACGACGTGATCGCCCTGGCCGACGCCATGGACATGGAGACGTTCGACCTCGTGGGCCACGACTGGGGCGGCATGCTCGCCTGGATCGTGGCGTCGCGGCACCCCGGCCGGGTGCGCACGCTGAACGTCGTGTCGACGCCGCACCCGCTGGCGCTCCAGGAGGCGCTGCGCGGCGCCGACCCCACCCAGGCCGCCTACGGCGCTTCCATGGAGGCCTATCGCGCCCCCGAGGTCCCAGAGCGCCTGCTCCTCGGCGCCGACGGTGGAGGTGGCGGCCTCGCCACGCTGCTGGCGGAGACCGGGCTCGATGACGAGGACGCCCGGATGTATGTCACCGCCCTGACCGAGCCGGGTGCCCTCACGGCGGCCCTCAATTGGTATCGGGCCATGGACGGCACCGCCCTCCACGGCCTGAACCCGGTGTGCGTGCCGACGCTCTACGTCTGGTCCACAGGCGACGTGGCCTTCGGCTGGGCGGCCGCCCAGAACACCGCGGAGTGCGTGCAAGGGCCTTATACCTTCGAGGTGCTGGACAACGTGTCGCATTGGATCCCCGAGATGGCGCCGGTTGAGCTGTCCGGGCTGTTGATCCGCCACCTGCGGGCCAACTAAGGCGAAGGGCCATGACGGGGCTGGCGGGCCGCCGCGGCGACGCCTGCGACAATGGAGGGGTGAGCACCTCGACCTTCGCCCTGACCGACGTCCAGCGGGACTTCCGCGAGACGATGCGCACCTTCTCCGAGGAGAAGGTCGGCCCGAACGCAGCCGAGGCAGATCGCAATGCCGAGTTCCCCTGGAAGTCCTTCGAGGCCTGCAAGGAGATGGAGCTGCCGGCGCTCGGTATCCCGGAAGCCTATGGAGGGGCCGGTGCGGACAGCGTCACGCAGGCCATCGCCGTCGAAGAGCTGGCACGGGTCTGCGCCTCCACGGCGTTGACCATCGTGATCTCCAAGCTCGGAATGCTCCCGGTCATGAACTGGGCCAGCGAGGAACTGAAGCACACCTACATGCCGCGGGTGGCGGCCGGCGAGATCCAGGCGAGCTACTGCCTCTCCGAGGCCGATGCCGGCAGCGACGTGGCGGCCATGCGGACCAGGGCCGTGCGCGACGGCGACGACTACATCCTGTCCGGCTCGAAGTACTGGATCACCAACGCGGGCATCTCCGACGTGTACATCGTCTTCGCCAAGACCGACCCCGACTCGGGCGGGCGCGGCATCTCGTGCTTCCTGGTGGAGAAGGAGTGGGGGATCCACATCGCCAAGCACGAGGACAAAATGGGTCTGCGCGCCAGCCCGACCGGCGAGGTGGTGCTCGACGAGGTCCGCGTCCCCGCTTCCCACCGCATCGGTGAAGAGGGCCAGGGCTTCACGATTGCGATGCACACACTCGACCGCAGCCGTCCCGCCATCGGTGCACAGGCGGTCGGCATCGCCCAGGGCGCCATCGACTACTCGGGCGCGTACATGAAGCAGCGCCAGGCCTTCGGGGGCCCAATCGCCGACCTGCAAGGGCTGCGCTTCATGCTGGCCGAGATGGCCATGCGCAACGAGGCGGCCCGAGCCCTGGTGTATCGGGCCTGCGCCCTGGTCGATGACGATCCGACCGGCGAGCTCACGCGCTTCGGCGCCATGGCCAAGGCCTTCGCCTCCGACGCCTCCATGTCGGTCACCGTCGACGCCGTGCAGCTGCTCGGTGGCTACGGCTACACCAAAGACTTCCCCGTCGAGCGCTTCCTGCGAGACGCCAAGGTGACCCAGATTTACGAGGGGACCAACCAGGTGCAGAAGGTGGTCATCGCCCGAGAGCTGCTCAAGGACCTCTAGGCCGGCCCGGCTCCAGCGGTCCAGCGGTCCAGCGGTCCGGCGGTCCGGCGGTCCGGCGTTGGCGCCCGGCGATCCGGTCCGGGCAGACTTCCGGGGTCGCCCCCGCAAGGGCAGTGATAAAGTTAGAACAGGTTCTAGTAATTGCCCATCGCGGGCAGCCGGCCGAGGGCCGGGAGTCGCAGCAGGAGGACGTCGGACATGGCGCAGCCGGTAATCATCGAGGCGGTCCGCACACCTATTGGGAAGCGCAACGGGTGGCTGTCGGGGCTCCGGGCTCCCGACATCCTGGGCGCCGCGCAGGTCGAGGTCGTCAAGCGGGCGGGGATTGACCCGGCGTCGGTCGAGCAGGTCGTCGGTGGCTGCGTGACCCAGGCGGGGGAGCAGGGCTTCAACGTGACCCGCACAGCGTGGCTGCTGGCCGGCCTGCCCTATGAGGTCGCCGCCACCACGGTCGACTGCCAGTGCGGATCGTCGCAACAGGCGAACCACTTCGTGAACAACCTGATCGCCGCCGGCGCTGTCGACGCCGCCATCGGTTGCGGTGTCGAGGCCATGAGCCGGGTGCCGCTCGGGGCCAATGCCGCAGCCGGGGTCGGCCGGGCCATTCCCGCCGACCTGCCCTACGACATGCCCGACCAGTTCACAGCGGCCGAGCGCATCGCCAAGAAGTACGACATCAGCCGTGCCGATGTCGACTGGCTCGGACTGGAGTCGCAGAAGAAGGCCGCCGTCGCGCTGGCCGAGGACCGCTTCGCCCGCGAGCTCGTCTCCGTCGAGGCGCCCATCGTCGGTGAGGAAGGCCCGCGGGGCGAGCACTCCGGCGAGAAGATGGTCGTGTCCAAGGACCAGGGCCCGCGTGACACGACGGCCGAAGGCCTGGCCAAGCTGAAGCCCGTGCTCCCCGACGGCATGCACACCGCCGGAAACTCCTCGCAGATCTCGGACGGTGCCGCCGCCGTGCTCTGGATGTCCGAGGACCGCGCCAAGGCCGAAGGCTTCAAGCCCCGGGCCCGCGTGGTGGCGCAGGTGCTGGTGGGCTCCGATCCCTACTACCACCTCGACGGCCCCATCGCAGCGACGACCAAGGTCCTGGCCAAGGCCGGCATGACCATGAAGGACATCGACCTCTTCGAAGTGAACGAGGCCTTCGCGTCGGTCGTCATGAGCTGGGCCCGCGTGCACGACGCCGACATGGACAAGGTCAACGTGAACGGTGGCGCCATCGCCATCGGCCACCCGGTCGGCGCCACTGGCAGCCGCCTCATCACGACGATCCTGCACGAGCTGGAGCGCACCGACAAGACCTACGGGCTCGTGTCGATGTGCTGCGGCGGCGCGCTGGCGACGGGCACCATCATCGAGCGCCTCTAAGCGGCACCTGCCAGACCTGCAGCACGCAACTTTCATTCCGGCGCCTACCTCTGGAGGGGACCGTGGTTACCACTGAGCACCTGACGTTCGAGCGCGACGGCGCCACCGCCATCGTCACCATGAACCGGCCGGAGGCGAAGAACGCGTTGAGCCTGCCGATGCTGGTCGGGATGAAGGACGCCTGGGAGGAGATCGACGGTAACGACGACATCCGCTGCGCCATCCTCACCGGCGCCGGAGGCACGTTCTGCGCCGGCATGGACCTCAAAGCCATGGGCGGTAGCGACGCCGAGAAGTACCAGGCGCGCATGGCCGAGGATCCCGATCTCCACTGGAAGGCGCTGCTGCGCCATTACGACCTGCGCAAGCCGCTCATCGCCGCCGTGGAGGGCTGGGCCGTGGCCGGCGGCACCGAGATCCTGCAAGCGACCGACATCCGCGTGGCGGGGGAGGGTGCCGTTTTCGGTATCTTCGAGGCCAAGCGCGGCCTGTTCCCGCTGGGCGGTTCGACGGTGCGGTTGCGCCGGCAGATCCCCTACACCCTCGCCATGGAGCTGCTCCTGACCGCCCGCGAGGTGCCCGCCGAGGAGGCCCTGCGCATCGGCCTCATCGGGCATGTCGTCCCCAAGGGCACCGCGCTCGACAAGGCGCTGGAGATCGCCGCCGTGATCGGGGCGAACGGGCCGCTCGCGGTGGAGGCGATCAAGCGGTCGGTCCGCGAGACGGAGGGCATGTCCGAGGTGGACGGCCTGGCCCGCGAGCTCGAGATCGGCTGGCCAATCTTCGCCAGCAACGATGCCGCCGAGGGACAGAAGGCCTTCGCCGAGAAGCGTCCACCCAACTACACGCGCACGTGAGCGACGCCTCTCACCGGTTCGACCCTCCGCCGGGCGGGGGCTACCCGGGCGTCGACGGCCATGCGGTCACGTGGGGCGACGAGCCACTGAACCGTCTGGCCGCGGCGATGCGCCGCGTCACCGCGGTGGTGGTGGGCCAGCCTCTCGGCGAGGAGGATGTCACCGAGGCAGCGGACGAGGTGGCCGCGCTGGCGGACCGGCTGGAGGCGGCGGCGCAGGCGGAGAAACGGCCGCGCAACCAGCCGAGCGCGGACGGGCACCCCCAGGACCTCTTTTCGACGAGCCCGGTGATCGGCTTCGCCAACCCGGTGGCGCCTCCTGTGGAGGTATGGGCGGTGGAGGGCGAGAACGGGCAGCGCGAAGTCCGCGGCCGGGTGACCTTCGGCTACGCGTACGAGGGGCCGCCGACCTGCGTGCACGGCGGAGTCATCGCTGAGCTGTTCGACGAGCTGCTGGGGATGTGCAACATCTTGGTGGACGAGGGCGCCATGACCGGGACGCTCACCATCCGCTACCGCAGGCCGACACCGCTCCTGGCCCCGCTCGAGCTGGTGGCGCGCCACACCGGCAAGGAGGGCCGCAAGGTCTACGCCTGGGGTGCCATCTACTCCCAGGGCGAGTTGACGGCCGAAGCCGAAGGCATCTTCATCTTGGTTCCGCCTGGCCGCATGCTCAACATCGTCTCGGGGAACGCACACGGCACCGAGGCGCCGTTGGTCGATCCCGACTGGCAGCGTGCCATGGCGCGCGAGCACGCAAAGAAGAGCGACTTAGCCACCTGAGGCGGGCAGGAAACTGCAGCGCACGTGCCGGCGTGGGTTGTCGACGTTCAGGTCCACCAGGACCACGGACTGCCAGGTCCCGAGAGCCACCCGTCCCCCGAGGACGGGCAGCGTGACCGACGGACTGACGAGGGCAGGCAGCAGGTGATCGGCCCCATGCCCCGGCGACCCGTGGGAGTGGCGGTAGCGGCCGTCGCGGGGGAGGAGGCGCTCCAGCGCATGGAGCAGGTCGCTCTCCGAGCCCGACCCGGTCTCCATGAGCGCGATGCCGGCGGTGGCGTGCGGGACGAAGACATTGACCAGCCCGTCGCCGAGGCCCGCGCAGAAGCGCTCGAGCTCCGCCGTGAGGTCCACGATGCGTTCCCTGGAGGTGTCGATGTCCAACTCGATGGTCTGCATCCGTCTCCAAGTCTGCCGTAACGTGCCGGCGTGCGCCGCGCCCTTCTCGTCAGCCTGACGGTGGTCGGGACCCTGGTGCTCGGGTCGGGCCGAGCCGTCGCGGCCGGAGTTGCGCCGGGGCAGGAGCACGCCTGCATCGTCGGAACGCCGCCTCCGTCCATCGATTGGTCATCGCTGCGGAACCCCATCCTCTCGTTCCCCGCCGTCGGCGTGAAGGATCAGGCGTTGCAGTGGTCGGGCGGAGAGTGGCACATGCTCTTCAGCGACATGACGGCAACCAAGGCCCGCCCGCACGTGCACTTCAGCGTGGCGGTGTCGTCGAGTCGCGACCTGCGACACTGGACCTCGCCGCAGGTCATCGCCGAGGATGCGGCGTCGCCCGACATCGTGCGTTCGCCGTCGGGAACGTTCATCGTCACCTACCAGACTCCGCAGGGGCTGGCCTACCGCACGAGCAGCACCGCGTCGCTGCGGTCGTGGTCTGCGCCGCATCCGCTCGCACGCGGCCTGGCCCACCGCATGATCGATGCCGCGCTGGCCTTCACCGGCCACGGGGTGATTCTGGGTTTCAAGGCGGGGACGACCAACCAGCACTTCGAAATCGCCTGGGCGCCGACGCTGTCGGGCGTGTTCCACGTCGTGGGGCAGCCCGACATCGTCGTCTACGACGACACGGTCGAGAACTATGAGTTCGTCACGCTCGACGGCGGGTGGCACCTGGTGGCGACGTCGAACACGCTCGATCAGCCCTTCATCTTCACGCTGGGTCAGGGTGACCCGGCCATCGCGTCCACCTGGTTGCACTGGAGTACGGGGCAATCGCTGACGGTCCCGAGTGAAGGTTTCGACAGTGCCAGCGGGATTTCGAGCGTGAGCTTCGAGCATGCCAACTCCGCCTTCCTCTGTGTCGGGCCACAAGGTGAGGACTACCTGACCTTTGCGGGCAGCACAGAGCTCACGCAGTTCGGTGGGTGGGGCCACGCCCGCATCGGCATTGCCCGGAGCACCGACCTCGTGCACTGGCAGGTCCCGCCGGGCTGAGGCGAGCGGGTGTGCGGCGAGCGGCGTGCGGTCGCGACGCAATGGATCGATCACGTCATGGGCCTTTTGGCCCATGACCAGCCCGGACCCTCATGCTGCATACTTCGGACGGTGGGTGTGGGGCGGAGAAATTGGATTCCTTGGGGCCTGATCGGTGCGCTCGCCGCAGGCGTCGCCATCGCTGCCGTGGTCGGGGCGGGACAGGCTCCCGGAACCCGACCGAGCACAGCGCAGTCGGCTGTCTTTGCCCCGGTCACTGGATTCGGCGGCTACACCGTGAAGGTCTCCGACATGAAGGAGATCAGCGCTGAGTGGAGGGTCCCGACGGCAACCACCACAGCGCGGTCAGGCGTCGCCGTCACCTGGATCGGAGCGCAAGGTGCTGGTGACGCGGGCCCTTTCATTCAGCTCGGGTCCTATCTCGGCCGTGGAGCAACAATTGACGGCCAGGTCCACTGAGCGGAACGCCCCTCCGTTCGCCACCTCGTATGGACTCTTCTGGAGTGACACGGCTGAACACTTTCGGGGCGTCGAAATCGTCAGACTCAAGCACCCGGGCGATCTGATCAGGTTCGAGATGCTGCAGAACGAAGACGGATGGCGGCTTGTCGTCAAGAACATCTCGGCCGGATGGGCTCGTTCAATTGAGGTGCACTACGCACCCGACGAAACATTCAACCAGGGTGAATGGCTCCAAGAAGATCCCGCCACGGGCGAAGTGACGTCCACCGATGTTCCGTACGCCGACACGTCAGAGATCTCGTTCCAGCGTCTCCGTTTGGACGGACGCATCCCATCCCTGAAGTTCACCGACGGCCACGCGCTCTCGACCGTGGGCGGGACCTACCTCGTGCCGACTCATGTCCGCCACGATGCGTTCTCGCTCGTTTCCGCCACGGGCGCGGCGCGGCAATTCCTTGCTGATGCCGAGAAGCTCGACTCCGCGCTGTACGCAGGCGCCGAGCTCTTCTTGCCTGGAAGTCATCCGACCATCGACTCCGCGCGCAGCTTGACCACTCAGTGGGCCAAGTTCTACGGCCATTTTGCCGATCAAATCAGGGTGCAAGCATGGCCCTCTGCAGCGCAGCCTCTGATCGCACGGACCTTGAGCGATGAGGCAACGCTCCAGACGCACATGACTCGATGGGTTCGATCGGACGGGTCCATGACGGACCTGGCCCAGATCTTTCGGTCCAGCGCCGTACGCCGGGATGACCAACAGCTCCGAGCCGTGCTTGGCCTACCTCCCGTCTAGTCGCCTCACAACCCTGTAGTGCGTCTCATATGCCCCCGCGAGCTCAGAGAGGGCCTTCTTGCCATCTCCGGCGAATGAGGAGCCGTGCATCAGTCCGAGTGCCGACGGTTCGAGATCGCCCAGCTTCCGCATCACGGCGGGTGTGTCCGGAGCGAGGGAGGAGAATCGAAACATCGCCTCGGCCTCCATGGCAGGCCCGACGACGTCGTCCTCCGTGGTGGCAGGGCCGTTCCCCAGTCGTGTGAAGAGATCGCCGCACAGAAGCGTCTTCGTCGTCTCCTCGAACAACACCCTGGCCTCCCATCCGTGGGGGACGTGTGGTGTATCGATGTGCCGCAGCCGCTTGGCGCCGATTTCCAGCACCTCGCCGTCGGCCAGCGCCCGGGGCGACCGATCCGCCATCTCCTGGAGGGAAACCAGGCAGCCCAGTGCACCATGCGCGATTTGAGCGTTGGGGGCAACGGCCAAGAACTCGTTCATGGACCCACACTCATCAGACTCGACGTGGCCGAACGTGATCCAGCGCAACGTGCTCACCGGGAGCACGCGTGCAATCGCCTCACACACTGACTGGAACATGGACCGGTGCCCAGTGTGAAACAGCAATGGTTCATCGTCGTCGATCAGGAACTGATTGAACGTGAATCCGTCAGGACCGATCTCGGGAACGAAAGTGGACAGCCTGTAGATGGAAGGGGCTATCTCGTCGACTCTGGTGGCCACGGTATGGGCTCGCTGACGTTTGGCCCCGTTCCCCTGCGGGTGTGCAAGGCGAAACGAAGCGGGCGACTGCTTCATCGTCGCTTGACGTGGACACTATCGGGGATCAGTCGTCAGCCAAGAGGTCCGGTCGTCTGGCGCTTCCGACTGGGCGCCTTCCCTCCCGAGCGGCCCCAAGACCTATGTCAGCTTCTGAGCTCTGGCGAGACCTGCGGCGCTGTAGACACCATCGGGAAAGACGGCATCCCAGGCATCACGCACGCCCCGGAAGTCTTCGCTCGGCCCGTAGGCGGCGCGTGCAGCCGCCACCACCTCGTCCCGACGGGCGGCGACCACCTTGCCCGAGTCGTATTCCAGCTGATGGTCGATCTGAGCGATCGCCTCGGCGAAGCGAGCCTTGTGCCCAATCAAGCGGACGCCGCTGGGGGGAGGGGTCATGAGAGATGTCCTTGTCGTCGTAGGTGCTGGCCGGAGATCTCATGCCTCGTCCACGGGGCCGTGCGCGTGTTCCTGTGAGCTCCGGGAACGAACAACGTAGCGCTGAGCGTCGGCGTTCGAAACTCGGTCTCGGCAGAGAGAAGACTCGATGTCAACCCAATGGACGAGACGACGCCACCTCGAAGAGCGTGATCTCGATGCTCCGAGGGGCCGGCCGGGACCCACCCCCTGGAGGCGCACTCCTCTGCTGAGAGAGGTGCTGCTGCAAGTGGTCCATGGATTCCCACCGTTCGGAAAGGACGACGCGCTCGGGATCGAGGGGATCACCGGCCAGGACGTACTCGAGACAGCCGTCCTCCTGGCGAGATGACCGCATCGACTCGATGCTCATCTCTACGAATCGATCGCGATCATTGGGCTCGACCGTGAAGACACCTTGGACAATCACTGTGGGCATAGGTTGCTTTCTAGGCGATGAAACACCTCTGGGGTGTGCCGTTCTCCGGTGCCCAGCGTTGGGGCGCCTTCTCCACCTCGGACCAGCGCGACCGGGAACCGCGCGCTCCCGGAAGCCGGCAAGGCTGGGAATGGGTTCAAGTCATTGGCCGAGCCAGACGATATTGCCACCATGGATGGCGGGGAGGTCGAGTCAGACAGAGAATCGCTGAGTCGGGTGACGAGGACGCTCTGGCGGAGAACGTTACTGACCAGCTGTGTCTTAGCCGGTTGCCTCGCGTTGATCGCCGTGTTGGCGATCTCCTGATTCGCGTCAGGCGGTCAAGAATCGGAGTCATCACAGTCTGAGGGCTGGTCGGCCACGGCGCCACGACTCGGTCCACCTGATTGTCGGAGCGTGTGACCCCGATTCCAGATCGCGAGGCTCGGGCAATCCGTCGCTTCCATAGACTGCGCCCATGCCGCCGCCCACCCTCGCCCAGCAGGAACGAACGTATCTCTGCGACCTGTTCCTCGAGCGAGGTCCAGAGGCGCCCACCCTGTGCGAGGGGTGGTCCACTGCCGATCTGGCGGCGCACCTCGTTGTCCGTGAGCGGCGGCCCGACACGGGTCCCGGCCTCGTGTGGCACCCACTCGCTGGGTACACCGACAAGGTACGGCTTGCCGTTCGGGATCGCACTCCCTGGGAGAAGCTCGTGGAGACCGTGCGCCACGGTCCGCCGATGTTGCTGCGTCCTTTCGATGGACCGATGAACACGATCGAGTTCTTCATTCACGTGGAGGACGTTCGTCGGGCGGAAGTCGGTTGGGAGCCGCGTCCGATCTCCGAGGAAATGTCCGACGCGCTGTGGGCACGCGTCGGACCCGGCGGGATGGCGAAGAAGGTCCCTGCGACAATCGTGATCACGTCGCCGGGACGGGAAACCAAGGAGCATGGCAGCGGGCCTCGGCTCATCGTCGCCGGCGATCCGGGCGAGCTCACGATGTTCGGCGCGGGGCGCCAAGAGGCAACCAGGGTCGAGATCAGCGGTGACGCGGCACTCGCAGCGCAGCTGCGCGCCGCAGCACTTGGTGTGTGAACTCCGAGGGCACAACTGGCCCGCGCCGGAGAGCGCGTGATTGCTTCTGGCGCAAGAGGGAAGCGACGGACGGCGGATCTCCGCGGTCGCTGGTCCTCCGGTCGGTGATCTGCGACCGCCCAGCAGCGGGAGTCTTTCCGAACCCGCCTACGTTGCGTTGCGTTCGACCATCGTGGTGCCGGAAGCATCTCCGGCATCCCCTGCCGCAGCGTGCTCGTTCAGTCTCACGCCGATTCTGACGGCTCCCCCGAGGATCGGTTCCGCGTGGGTGATCTGCCCTTGGAGCTGGGTGACAGCGGGAACGTCTACGGAGATGCGGCGACCGGCGAGCTCGGAGGGGGAGGTGTGCTCGAGTGTGATGCCGAGCCCGAGCATCGAGATGTCGACGACGCGGCAGCGCAGTTGGGAGGGCTCGCCCTCAATGTGGCAGATCCCGTCCCAGTCAGCACGCAGGCGCTTGACTCGACGGTTGTACGTCATGGAGGCCCTCCGTCCCGTCCAGCCCTTTTGGAATCGTCTGCCATTCCAGATCGAGTCCACTATCGACCAGATCATGAAGCGTCTTAACGCCTCGCCTTCGTACTGCGCTCGCTATTGTCGAAGCGTTGCGCACGGACCGGCGACCATGAACGTCCGGAGGCGAGGAGGGGAATGGAGCCGATCCCGGCACTTGAGGTCAACGAGGTTCGCTTCGACGAGACGGTGGACGTCGCCGTCGTGGGTCTCGGGGTGGCGGGCGCGTCGGCCGTCGTGGCGGCGCGCCAGGCGGGGGCCGATGTCCTCGCCGCCGAACGGAATGCGGGGCCCGGGGGGACGTCGGCCAACTCTGGCGGACTGATCTACCTGGGTGGCGGTACCGCTCTCCAGGTCGCCTGTGGCTTCCAGGACTCGCCGGAGAACATGGCCGCCTTTCTCCGAGCTGCCTTGGGACCGGGGGCGGACGACGACCGCATCGACGCCTACTGCGAGGGATCGCGAGACCACTTCGACTGGCTGGTGTCGATCGGCGTGCCGTTCCGGGCGGCGTTCTGCGACGAGCCGAATCGCGAATCGGCCGACGACGCCGGGCTCCTCTTCAGCGGCGGCGAGGACAGTTTCCCGTTCGACGAGATCGCGGTCCCCGTCCCGCGTGGGCACAAGCCCCAGTACATCGACGCCGCCGGCGGGTTCCTCATGGAGCGCCTCAGTGGGGCCGTGTCGAACAGTGGCGCCCGGGTGGCCGCCGATGCCCGCGCCGAGAAGCTGGTCGTCGACGGGGGAGAGGTCGTCGGTGTCTCGCTGTCGACTGAAGACGGGATACGAACGATCAGGGCACGTGGAGGGGTGATCCTGGCCACGGGTGGGTTCATCTCCAACGAGGCGATGGTCGCCGAGTATTGCCCGCTGGCCCATGTCCCCGACCCCGCCTGGCGCATCGGCACCCCGGCTGACGACGGCCGGGGGATCCGTATGGGCGTCGGCGCAGGAGCAGCGGCCACCCGACTCGACGTGTTCGAGTGTGCGCTGCCCCTCGGTCCGCCCCACCGCCTCGCCCGCGGCATCCTCGTCAACCGTCACGGCGAACGCTTCATCAACGAGGACACCTACACGGGGCGGATCGGTTCCCACGCCCTCTGTGACCAGGGCGGCTTCGTCTACATGCTCACCGACGACGTGATCCACGAGCCGAACATCCTCGGACTCCGGGTCAGCCATGCCGCGGCGACGCCGGAAGAACTGGCGGCCGACCTCGGCGTGCCGCCTGACGCTCTCGCACGGACGGTCAGGGAGTACAACGAAGCCGCGGCACGGCGCGAGGATCCTGTCTTCCACAAGCGGGCGCCCTATCTGCAGCCCATCGGAGTGCCGCCGGCAAGTGGGATCGGCGCCATTGATCTCCGAGTCGATCACGGCGCGATCTACGCCACCTTTACGCTGGGCGGCCTCAGGACAGACCCCGATGGCCGCGCGCTCGACGGCATGGGCCGGTCCATCCCTGGCCTGTACGCCGCCGGCCGGACCGGGGCGAGCCTGGCGGCCCATCACTATGCCAGCGGCATCAGCCTCGGCGACGGCTCGTTCTTTGGCCGGCGCGCCGGCCGTCACGCCGCATCCAGCGTCTGAACGGAACGCGATCACCGAACGAGGGTGTCGTCCTTCCGCCTCGTCGAGCGTTCTGTGGGTGAGCCCAAGCGCGCTAACGCGTGGTGCCGGAACCGGCAATCGACCGCCTCGATCGCCAGGACATCACGGACCACAACGAGAGGCCCGACATGACCCCCACAATGGACACGAACGATCCGATGGAGAGGACGGACCCGGCGGACCCCACGCTCCCGACAGAGAGCACGGAGCCGATCGAACCGACCGAGAGCACCGAGTTACGAGAGCCAATTGAGAGGATGGAGTTGCGGGACCACAGGGACCACCGGGAGCCGTCATCGCGTGCGTTCACGGAACCACCACCTATTCCAGTTCCTTCCAGTGTTCCCGCCCGAAAAGGCGACCGAATCTGGCGGTGAGCGAGGGCCCCTCGTCGTGGGCCGTGTCCGGATGGAGCACCAGAGCGCCCTTGGGAGCGGGCAGGTTTGCGGCCTCGTCGTCTGTCAGGGCACACCGGACGAGCGTCGTCGTGATCGCCGTGATCTGGTCCCGGTCCACGAAGCGCAGACCATGCTTTGTCTTCACGGCGATGCCATCGAAGAGGTCGAGCTCGGGGACCTGCAGCACATGCTCGACCGTTCCGAATTGGGTGTCCGTCGAGCTGAGCACCGCCGCACCGACCGGCAGTGCTTCGTATGACACCGGGCGTCCCTCGTCCACACAGGCCTCCCCTCTCGTGGTCTGAATTCTACCCTTCCCGTCCGGCTGTCTTCAGGGTCGGGCCTCGGCGATCCGGTAACGGATGTGCGTGGCCTCAGGGGTGTCGATGACGCGAACGATCTCCAGCTCAATCCGAGTGGGCAGCACCTCGAAGAGTCGCCGACCGCTGCCGAAGAGGACCGGGATCTGGTGGATTTGCAGCTCGTCGAGCACGCCGGCCTCGAGTGCCCTCTGGGCCGTGTAGGCGCCGTGGACGAGCACGTTGCGGTCACCTGCGACGGCCTTGGCCTGCGCCATGGCAGAGGCGATGCCATCCGTGACATATGTGACCAAGGGATACCTCGCCACCGATGGATCTGGCGGCCGGTGGCTGGGGACGAAGATCGGGACGCCGCCGTGGTGGTCGCCGCCCCAGTGGTCGACCTGCTCCACGGTAGAGCGGCCGGAAAGGACAGCACCGGTCGCCTCGACCTCCTCGAGAAACACGGCGCCCATACCCGATGCCTTCTCGGTCGGCCCGGGCTCGGAGGCAAACCCATACCACTCGTGCAACCGCATGAAGTCATCGCCGCCGGGGTTGCCCGGACCGTCGTTGGGTCCTGCGATGAACCCGTCGAGCGACATCGACATGTAAAGGACAGATCGAGACATGATGAACCTCCGTCGGTCGTCAGCCTGACCTCACGCCAGGCTGTCACGCCTGATACGTACGGGCCGTCCCAAAATCGACAGTTGCGAGCGGAATCCACCGCTCCCGAGCGGACTGAAATCCTCGACGAGACCCGAGACCCGAGACCCGAGACCCGAGACCCGAGACCCGAGACCCGAGACCCGAGACCCGGCCGGGCTAGGCGTCGGCGAGCCGGGCCGGGAAACCGCCCTTGCTGATCGGTCCCCAACGCTGGACCGCGATGCGGAGCAACACCTTGCCCTGGTCGAGCATGGCTTGGCGGTACTCGTCCCAATCGGGGTGCTCTCCGCTGATGGAGCGGTAGTAGGTCACCAGACCCTCCACCGCCTCGGGGAGATCGACCACGGTGGCCGTCCCCGAGACCTGTACCCACGCACCGCCGAAGTCGTCGGAGAGAACGAGCACGCCCGCCGGGGGGTGCCGTCGCAGGTTGTGGACCTTGGCGCGCTCCGGGTAGCTCGAAATCAGGATTGCCCCGTCGGGACCGACGCCCATGGTGACCGGAGACATCTGGGGGCTTCCGTCGCGCCGCTGCGTACTGAGGATGGCGTGGTGCCGAGGGCGGATGAATTCCTCTAACCCGGCGCGGTCGACGACCGTGTCGGAGGCGAACGTGCGGGCCATGCGGCGACCGTACCATCGGGGGGCGCAAACCGACCCGCCTTGGCGACCATGCGGTTCGGCCGGCTCCGACAAGAGGGCGGCGATCGTCACGACGCACTCGTCGGGCCACGGCAAGCGCCGTGGCGATCCGGCCCGGGCACAGGATGTCGAACCAGAGCACCTCGAGCCGGCGCCGGCGGCACATCGTTGATCGCCCGTAGGGCCGGCTGTTCTGGTCCCCACGGCTGGGGCATCTCCTTCGGCCGGAAGCACAGGTGAAGGAGAAGGCGCTTGTCGCCGATGACGCAGTTCGGGGGAGGGGACCGCCTCCGTCGAACCGACTCGTGACAGCATCCTCGTGACCGAGCAGGTGCCGTCGGGATGAAGCAGCCCTCCTCGTGGAACCGGCTGAGGTCCCATGATTGCCTGGCTCGACTCCTGCAGAGCCCCAGAATCGGGGCGGCACACCGGCCGATGTGGGTCGTTTGGTGGAGTCTTGTCGCAGTTTTGTGAAAGAAGCCTTACTAGAAGGGTCTGGTGTACCGAAGTCTCTGGAAGAGGGATGAGAATCACGAATTGATCGAACCTCGTTCCTCGGGCACGGGGGGAAGGAAGAAGCAGCATGGAACACCGCCGTAGAGTCGCACGTCGGTCCGCGGGCTGGTTTGGGCTCTGCCACATCGAAGGTGAGTCAGAGCCGGAATGGCGAGACTGCACTGTCGCCGACATCTCGATGCTCGGGATTGGGATCACGCTCCATCACTTCTGGCCGTCGGAATTGGTAGGACGTCACATCTCCGTCGAGGCCCCCGCCGTCGGTGACTCGATCAATGTACGGCTCGAGGGCACGATCATGAATGCCGATCGGGCGTCGGGCGGCGCCGTACGTTTGGGTATCGAGTTCGACGGGCTCACAGAATCGGAACTGGCAGTGGCGGGTGTATTGGGTGCGTTGATCAACCGCGATCTCGTCGCCCCGCCTCTCGTGGCCGACCAGGGGGCTCCGGACTACGCGGTAGCAAGGCCCATCGCCTGATCCAAGGGGGGACCCCACCCGTGTTGCCGGCAGACTGATGGTCCGCCGAACGTGTGAAAGCGGTGTCCTCTTGGCCAACGACGGAGCGGCAGCGCCGCCGAAGTCGGGGATTGCACCGGGTTGAGGTTGTCCGCCCCCGGAGTTCGGCCTGGGGACATCAGCCTGGGGACATCAGCATCGAGGGCGCGTCGTCCACATCGCATCACTCCGCCCCCGGCATGCTCAACGAGGATCGCTGCACTGTCTGGCTCACGGCGCGAGGAACTCCGCTCGTGGGCGTCGCCGCCCCCTCGCCCCCTCAGGGATCGGGTCGAGCGAAGGGCGGGAGAGGGGAAATGCTCTTGATCATCTGGAGCGCCGGCTGTTCCTCTCCCCACAGCTCTGGCATCTCCTCCAGTGGCCGGAACCCACAGCCGAAGTAGAAGGCCCGGGTGGCCGCATATCCCGTGTCGGGATGACGGGGGCTCAGCGTCTTGACCTGCAGGTACGCAACGTCGCGCTCAGCCAGCCAGGACTCGGCGGCTTCGAGCATGGCCAGCCCGATGCCGGCGCGGTGATGCTCGGGCAACACGCCCATGACGATGATCTCCGCCGCGTAGGGAGTATGGACTCGGAGAGTCAGGATCCCGCAGTCGCGCCCGGCGACGGACGCCACCACGGTCGGGTTCCTCTCTGCTGCCTCGACGTAGGCGGCGACCGAGTCGGGGAAGCCGAACCACTCGGGCAGGGCGGCGAGGACGTCAGCGCAGATGGCGCCGGATCCCTCCTCCCGCACCCGGATCGTCACACCGAACGGCCGACTCGTGGCGAGCGCCGGCGGTCAGACCGCCCGCTGCACGCCCTCCCAGTAGGGGTCGCGCAGCTTGCGCTTGTAGAGCTTGCCATTGGGGTCGCGGGGCATCTCGGTCGTGAAGTCGATCGTCTTGGGTGTCTTGAACTTGGCCAGCTTGCCGGCGCAGAAGTCCAGGATGTCCTGGGCCAGCGCGTCGTCCGCCACGACGCCCTCGGCCGGCTCGATCACGGCCTTCACCTCTTCGCCCCAGTCGTCGTGGGGGATGCCGAAGACGGCAGCGTCACCCACTTTGGGGTGCGACAGCAGGACGCTCTCGATCTCGGCCGGGTAGATGTTGGCGCCCCCCGAAATGATCATGTCGATCTTGCGGTCGCGCAGGAACAGGTAGCCATCCTCGTCGATGAGGCCGACGTCACCCACCGTGAAGAAGGCGCCGATGCGGTTCTTCTGCGTCTTCTCCTTGTCGCCGTGGTACTCGAAGTCGGCGGACTGCATCGCCATGTAGACGGTGCCGATGACGTTTGGCTCGTTGATCCGGTTGCCGTCGTCGTCGAAGACGGCGATCTCGCTGATCGGCCAGGGCTTGCCGACCGTGCCGGGCTTCTGCAGCCACTCCTCCGCGCTGACCAGCGTGCCGCCACCCTCGCTCGCCGCGTAGTACTCGTCGACGGCGTTGCCCCACCAGGCGATCATCTTGTGCTTCACGTCGATGGGGCACGGGGCGGCAGCATGGATCATGTGCCGCAGCGAGGACACGTCGTACTTGTCCCGCACGTCCTCGGGCAGGGCCAGGAGGCGGTGGAACTGGGTCGGCACCATGTGTGAGGTCGTGACCCGGCGCTCCTCAATGAGCCGGAGCATGTCCTCGGGGAGCCACTTGTCCATCAGCACGATCGTGTGCCCGAGATGCAGCGACGCACTCCCGAAGCGCAGCACCGCAGTGTGGTAGAGCGGTGAGCCGATGATGTGCACGTTGTCGTCCTGGGGCTGGATCCCGAAGAGGAACAGCAGCCCGGAGAGCCCGAGCGCAGCCTGCTCGGGCGTGACGCCCATCAGCTTGCGGTAGATGCCCTTGGGGTTCCCCGTCGTCCCCGACGTGTAGTTCATGACGTCGCCGATGGTGCGTTCCTCGGGCAACGTCGTCGGCTGCGCGTCGCGGAACGCGGTGTAGGAGGCGAATCCCGGCACCTCCCCGACGGCGAGTCGGCCGGCTGCGTCCAGGCCCGCTTCGTCCGCGGCGAGCCGTGGCCACGTCGCCGAAGCGCTCGTGCGCGACGAAGGCCTTGGCCCCGGAGTCCTTGAGGATGTACGCAACCTCGGGCGCCACCAGGTGGTGGTTGATCGGGACGAGGTACCAGCCGGCCTGCAGAGCGGCCAGATAGACCTCCAGCATCTCGGCGCAGTTGGGCAACAGGGTGGCGACCACGTCGCCCACCTCGAGTCCCTGGGCCCGCCAGGCGTGCACCAGCTGGTTGGCCCGGCCCAGGAGCTCTCCGGCCGTGACTTCGTCGCCCTCGGGCGTCACGAGGGCCAGGTAATCGGGATTTTCCTGGGCCAGCGCCCAGAAGCCGAGGTCACCCATCAGCAGTCTCCTTGCACGATCGCGATGCGGGGCGGCAAATGGCAGCCCCCGCCGCTCGCAGGCTAGAACGTGTTCTAACTTACGGCAATTTGCCCGGGCCGGCCCGCGCCGGCGGGCACGCAGAGATCAGGAGAAGACTCGACCATGGCTGGATTCCTCGAAGGGAAGGTCGTCGCCGTCACCGGCGGAGGGGGCGGCATCGGGCGGGCCGTCGCACTGGCCACCGCGGAGGCAGGGGCCAAGGTGCTGGTCGCCGACTTCGGCGTCGGTATGGCGGGAGAGGATCCGAGCAGCGAGGTGGCGGAGGCCGTGGTGACCGAGATCACCAAAGCCGGGGGCGAGGCCATCGCCGTCGCCGACGACATCTCCAAGATGGAGTCCGGTGAGCGCCTGATCGCTACTGCGGTCGAGAAGTGGGGCCGCATCGACGGTGTCGTGGCCGTCGCCGGCATCCTGCGCGAGCGCATGCTCTTCAACATGTCAGAGGACGAGTGGGATGCCGTCATCGCCACGCACCTCAAGGGCCACTTCACCGTGTTCCGGGCGGCCGCCGCGGTCATGCGCAAGCAGGAAGGCGGCGGGTCGCTCATCGGCTTCACGTCGGGCGCCTTCCAGGGCAGCGTGGCCCAGGCCAACTACGCCGCGGCCAAGGGCGGCATCGTGTCACTGGTGCGCTCGGCGGCTGTCGGCCTGCACCGCTACGGCGTCACGGCCAACGCCATCGCGCCAGTGGCCCGCACCCGCATGTCGGCCAATGTGCCGTCGGAGCTCGCCGAAATGGGCGATGCCGAGGACGTGGCGCCGATGGTCGTCTACCTGCTCAGCGACCAGGCCAAGCACGTGACCGGCCAGGTCTACACGGTGGTCGGTTCCAAGATCGCCGTGTGGAACCAGCCCACCGAGGTCCGCGCCATGTGGGCCGACGGTCGCTGGACGCCCGAGCAGATCGCGGCGCGCCTCGACGACAACATCGGGCAGGAGCGCATGGCGATGATCGATCGCCTGGAGCAGATGCGCCAAGCAGCGGCATCGGGAGAAAAGCCCAACGCCTGACGCGCCAGTTGCGCACGCCACATGCCGGCGGCGTACGGCCGCGTGTCGGTCAGACCACCCGGTGCAGGCGGGGCTTGGGCGTGACCGCGGTGTGGACCTCCAACGAGTTCCCCTCGTGGTGGGCGGCGACGACGGCCGACGCTCCGAGCGGCTCGTCAGTGAAGACCTTGCTCATGCTCTGGCCCCAGGCCACGGCCGAGCGTGCGATCTGGCGGTCGGGATGCTCCCAAGGTGGGATGCGCAGCTCGATCTGGTACATCGGCTCGAAGGTGACGATGTGGGTCGCTCCCTCACCATGATCGAGGAGCCACGCCTCCTTCTCCTCTTCGGTCCAGATCTTCTCGGTCATCGGAGTACACGGCTCGACGGTCGCCATGTGCACGCACCTCCCTCTCCCCGCCATATCGGTTTCATCAGGAGAAGCCTTGAGAATGCCTTGTCTTTCGTGCGAAACGGGGGATAGGGGCCCCGACGCCCTTCTGACGCGTATACGGAGCGCGGGCGTCCCCGGATGTCGCACGAACGTTGCGGCCTCGGTGCAGGATTTGGAGAGGTCGCCCCGCGGAGCCGGATCCACCACCTCCGGGGAGACTGGATTCATATTCTGAAGGCGTGGAGCACGCGGAGGCGATCCCCGAGGTGCGTCCAGGGCGTGAGGTCGGATGGATCTTTCGTGACGGCGACGCTCTCCCGATTGAGCGCCAGGGCGAGCACTCGAGTGTGGGCCCCGCGGGCACGCTCGACCTGACCGACGACTGAGAGCGGCACGGCAGCAGACCGGCCACCACGGTGCCCCCTGCGTTGCGGGGTCAGACCGGCTCGGCAGCCTCCACTGGTACGACCACGCCGTCCGGGTGGTGCGTCAGGAGCCAGTACTTCCAGCGGCCTCGCGTGCGCAGCAGGATGACGGCGCCGGCGATGAAGAGGAGAAGGCCGGCGAGCTGCACGAGGTCCGAGCCGAGCCGCCCGTCCTCACCCAACCAGAGATGCTCGTCCAGCGATCGCTCAATGCCCCACAGCACCATGGCGGTGCCCAACACGATCCCCGAGGGATAGCCGGTCCGTCGCGTCCCGTCCGGCCACCGATCGAGGCGCCGCTCGATGGCGATCAGGATCAGGTAGACCGTGAAATCCTCGAGCGCCTGGAAGATCGGCACGGGTAACCGGGGTCCGGCCTGGCCGGCGTAGTACATGCCGAACCACTGGTGCGTCGGGTGCCCGCCGCCTGCCACCATCAGCTGGGGTCCCAAGAGGCGACCCATGGCCCAACAGGCCAGGAGGACCGGCGTCACCAGGTCGAGGGCCCGCCCGAGCGGCAGTTCCGGGCAGCGCCGCCGAGTGAGGATGATGCCCACCGGCACGGCCACGAGGAGGCCGCCGAACGACGAGAGGCCGCCGTGCCAGATGGCGAAGATGTCGCCCGGGTTGTCGGTGTAGTACGTGAGGTTCGAGACGATGTGCATCGCCCGGGCACCCACTACGGCGGCCAGGATGATCCAGAGGAAGACGGGGACGAGCCAGTCGGTGGGGTAGCCGTTCTTGCGCAGCCGGCGTTCGAAGTAGACGAACCCGAACCAGAAGGTCAGCGCGAGCCCGATGCCGTAGGTATGGACCTGCAGGGGCCCGATGTGGAAGTCGACGGGGATCGGTTTCATGGCTCGGCTCGGGCCAGGTTACGACCGCACGGGCATCGACTGGTCCCGGGTTCCACGAGGGGCGGACTTTGACCGATGGGCGAGGCCGGTGAGTCCCGTGCGGTCAGGAAAGACCGAAGCGTGGAAGCCGGCTACGGCCGGCCGGCGCCCACGAAGCTGCCCCCGAGGCGCAATCCCGTGGTCCAGACCGACGCTCCTGTGTAGGGCGCCTCGATCATGGTGCCCGGGCCGACGTACATGGCCACGTGCTCAGAGCCACCGGGCCCGTAGAACAGGAGGTCACCAGGTTGGAGATCGCTGATCGGTACCGGCGTCGAGTTGCCCATTTGGGCCCCCGAATAGTGCGGCAGGCCAACCCCGACCTGCCCCCATGACCAGGCAGTCAGGCCGGAGCAGTCGAAACCGGGACTTGCGGACCCCTTGGGGGACTCGGCACCCCAGACGTAGGGGACCCCGAGTTGGCTCATGGCCGCCTGCACGGCGCCGGCGCCACCGGGGGAGGAGGGCGGGGGAGCGGCCTGGCTCAGGGCCGCCGGGGCAGCGGCCCCACGAGCCGACGAGGCAGGAACGGCCCTGACGGTCGCTGCAGCAGCGGCGGCGGCGGCTTGGCGTGCCTGCGCCGCCTTCGCTGCAGCGGCGGCTTCCGCGGCTTGCTGCGCCTGGATGAGCGAAGCGATCTGCCCGTTCTCCTGGGACAGCGCGTTCTTCTGCGACTGAATGGCCTGCGCGTTCTGCGCCACGGCGTTCTGCTCGGTGGTCACCGCGGCCTGCGCCTGCGCCTGCTCACCCTGGAGCTGGGTCACCTGCGAGTTCAGCGAGTTCTCAGCGGAGTGCAGGTTGTCCACGGCGAGCGAGATGTCGCCCTCGGCGATCTTGTTGTACGTCGTGGTCGCGCCCAGCGACCGCTCGTTGCCGCTGAAGATCGGGTTCTGGGAGGCCGCAGTGCCGTCCGAGATGTAGTTGGCCACCGCCGCCTTGGAGAGCGTGGCCCTGTCGTTGGCAACCTGCTGCTCGTCGGCTGCCACATTGGCCTTGGTGGTCGCGATGCTCGAGTTGATCTGCGTCAGGTGGTACTGCGCCGCGTCGTACTGCTGGCTCAGGGCGGACATCTCGTTTTGGGCCTGGGTCAACTGCGCCTCGATGGCGGCGGCCTTGGCCTTGGCGTCGGAGATGGCATCACCTGCGGCGGGGCGCGCCGCCACGAACACAGTGCTTGTCAACACTGAGACAACGGTCAACGCGGGGATCCCGACCCGCTGGAGCACACGAGCACTCCTCGGAGACCGCGGCGTGGAGTGGTGGTGAACCCGCTCTACGTCAGTCACGATGGGCAACATTCTTACCGGACGCCTTCCGTCGATTCAAACACCCCAGGTACGAAACGGGTATGTGCAGTAGTACCGCAGGTACGAATACGCAGGTCATAGGGAAGATGAATGAAATTCGAACTTTTTGTGAACTGTGGGGGGATAACGAGGACAGCTCGAGGGAACTACGGTCGAGCGCATGGGTGAAATCGTTGAATTCGCGAGCAACGGGTCGACAGCGGGAGGCTATCTGGCCACTCCCGAAAGCGGGAGTGGTCCGGGAGTGATCGTGATCCAGGAGTGGTGGGGCCTCGTCGACCACATCAAAGACGTATGCGATCGCTTCGCCGCGGCGGGGTTCGTGGCGCTGGCTCCGGACCTCTATCACGGCAAGAAGGTCCAACCCACCGAGCCTGATGAAGCAGGCAAGGCGATGATGGCGATGCAGTTGGACAAGGCCGGCAGGGACATGAGCGGCGCCGTCGACGAGGTGTTGCGACGCAGCGCCGGCGACAAGGTCGGTGTCATCGGATTTTGCATGGGGGGCGGGCTGGCGCTCGTGCTTGCCTCGCAGCGACCGGACGCCGTGGCGGCGGTCGTCCCGTGTTACGGCATCATCCCGTGGCCCGACGCGCAGCCCGACTACTCGGCCATGACGGCCGCGGTCCTTGGCCATTACGCCGAGAACGACAGCTTCTTCACCCCGGAGGCCGCCAACGAGCTGGCGGACAAACTGCGCGCCTTGGGCAAGTCGGTCGAGATCGTCATCTACCCCGGCGTCGACCACGCCTTCTTCAACGACACGCGTCCCGAGGTGCACGACGCGGGCGCGTCGCGCGAGCTGTGGGACCGCACGCTGGCGTTCTTCACCGAGCACCTCAGCTGAACGAATCCCCCGACTGACCGAGCAGCTCCGCTCTCCACACGAACTCAGCGCACCGCCTCGCGGAGCTGCCGCTTTCGACGGAGTGGTCCGGTCGGAGGAGCTCCGGGCTGGTCCTCGGAGACCGTTTGTTACCATCGAGTCATGTCCGAACGCTCCCGTGACCTGCCCCGGCGCTCCTGCCTCTCCACCCCCGGTTCGAACGAGAAGTTCCTGGCCAAGGCGCCAACCGTCCCGGCTGACATGACCTTCTTGGACCTGGAGGACGCCGTGGCGCCGCTCGAGAAGGAGAGCGCCCGACCCAAGGTGGTCGACGCCATCAAGAACCTCCCGTGGGACGAGCGTGTGCTCTGCGTCCGGGTCAACGCCTGGGACACCGAGTGGACCTACGGGGACGTGATCGAGGTCGTGAGCAACGCCGGCGAGCGCCTCGACGAGATCATGCTGCCCAAGGTCCAGTACGCCTCCGACGTGGTGGCGCTCGATCTCCTCTTGACCCAGATCGAGAAGACGTCGGGGCTTCCGGTCGGGCACATAGGGATCGAAGCGCAGATCGAGACGGCCCGCGGGCTCATCAACGTTGACGAGATCTGCGCGGCCTCCCCCCGGCTCGAGACGATCATCTTCGGACCGGCGGACTTCGCTGCCAGCATCGAGATGCCCGTGCTCACCGGTGGCGTGCCCATCCCCGAGTACCCCGGCGACCACTTCAACTACGTCTTCAGTCGCATCCTCATGGCCGGTCGGGCCAACGGGCTACAGGTCATCGACGGCCCGTTCCTCAAAGTGCGCGAGCTCGACGCGTTGCGGGACTATTCCATGCGCGCCCGCATGCTCGGTTACGACGGGAAATGGGCCCTCACGCCGGATCAGGCGACCACGCTCAACGAGGTGTTCTCGCCCACGCAGGAGCAGTTCGACCACGCCTTCGATCTGCTCGAGGCCTACCGCAAGGCCACCGACGAGGATCGCAAGGGTGCAGTCATGTTCGGCGACGAAATGATCGACGAGGCCAGCCGCAAAATGGCGGTCAAGTTCGTCAGCCGGGGAGAGCGCGCCGGGTTGACGCGCAGCGCCGGATAGCGGCTTCCGTGCTCCGCAAAGGCTCGCTCAGGTGATGAGCCGGCGGGCGATCACCTTCAGCGCCAGCGTTTCGTCAGCACCCTCGAAGATCGAGAGGACGCGCGCGTCGACGAAGTAGCGGCTCACCGGGAACTCCTCGGCATAGCCCATGCCGCCGTGGATCTGCATGGCTTCGCGGGTCACCCATTCCGCTGCCCGGCACACGTAGGCCTTCACCATGGACGCCTCGAGGGTGCCCTCCCCCTGCGCCATGAGCCGCGCCACGTGGTACGAGCTCTGGCGCGTGGCCTGAATGATGACCGCCATGCGGCCCAGCTTGGCCTGCGTCAGTTGGTACTCGCCGATGGGCGAGCCGAACACCTTGCGCTCTGCGGCGTAGGCGACGGCAGCCTCATAGGCAGCCTGCATGACGCCGAGCGCGCGCGCCGCCGTCTGCAGCCGGCCGTTCTCGAAGCCCTGCATCTGGAGGTAGAAGCCCTTGCCCAGCCCCTCGGCGCCGCCGACCAGGTTGGCTTCGGGTACGAACCAGTTCTCGAACGCCAACTCGTAGGAGTGCATGCCCCGGTATCCCAGGGTGTCGATCGGCCGACCTTCCAGGCGGCCCGCGTCCAAGTCGGCCGGTCGGTCCGGTGCGTTCTCCTGAGTGAACACGAACCCGTGGCCGTCGCCCCGGGGCTTCTCGACGATGAACATGGAGATGCCACGGTGGGCCAGCGAGCGGTCCGGGTCCGTCCGGGCCAACAGCATCAAGACGTCGGCCCGGGCCGCGAAGGTGCACCACGTCTTGACCCCGTTGATCACCCAGCCGCCCTCCACCGGCGTGGCGGCCGTGACGATGCCCGCCACGTCGGACCCGAAGTCCGGCTCCGTCACGGCGACCGCAGCCAGAGTCTCGGCCGAGGCCAGCTTGGGCAGCCAGTACTTCTTCTGCTCCTCGGTCCCGCCGTAGACCAGGGCGCGGGTGAGGATCTCGGGTCGAGTGATGAGCGAACCCCCGACACCCAAGGAGCCCCAACTCAGCTCCTCGGTGGCGACGACCATGCCCATGTAGTCGCTTTCGCCACCAGAGGCGAAGCCGTCGTACTCCTCGGGGACCGAGAGCCCGAAGCCCCCGAGCTCCGCGAGCCCCTCGATCACCTCTTCGGGAATGTCCCGATTCTCGCGATGCACGTGCTCGGCGTGCGGGCGGACCTTCTCCTCGGCGAAGCGGTGGAACGTCTCGCGCACGAGCTCGAAGTCCTCGCCCAAGTGGCGTGGGCCCTCGATGGTGGCGAGGCCGGCGAGAACGGCGGGGTCACGCTGCTCGTTGAGGAAGGCGGCCGCCGGCGTGTCCCAGCCGGATTCGACGCCCCAGAGCGATTCGCGGCCTGACACCCGGCCGACGAGATCGGCGAGGACGTCGGCGACGAAGGCCGCGGCGATGCGCGCCTCGACCTCCCCTCGTGCGCCGTACTCGAGCGTCGCCCGGGCCGATGCCACCGCGGCAGCGGCGTGGGCGACGTCATAGGCGACGACCTGGTTGGCGTCGATGCCGCCGCGGCGGCCCACTGCTGCGCAGGCCTGATCCACGAGGTTTTGGGCCAGATCAACCGCTTCCGCGGCGCCGGCGAGGTCCGGTGCGGTGGTCGTCGTCACGGGGAGCGACCCTAATGGGTTCCCAAAGTGCCCATTTTTCAGGGTCGTGGGAGGGTGCTGTGGTCGTTCAGGCGCGACGGCCGATGACCGTCACCAACGGGGGAAGAACGACGGGGTCGTCCCCGGGGTCAACGCCCGTGAGTGACTCCAGGTACCGGCCGACGGGACCTGGACCGACGCCGGCGGGCGCCTCGGCCCAGGCATCGACCACCTCGAGCCCGGCGTCGCGCACCAGGGCCGGCAGAAGCGCGCCGACGTCGGGATGGAGCGCGTCCGGCATGGACATGGCCGATCCGCCGATCCGGCCCGCCGACGTGATGGGTTCCTGCGCCACGACCCAGCCACCCGGGCGCACGGCGGCTGCCATCATGCGCACGACGGCCGCGGGCTCCAACACGTGCAGCAGCAGGAAGCGGCAGAACGCCAGGTCGACCTCTTCGGGGAGGGAGAGGTCCTCACCGGCCTGGGTCAGCGCGATCACTTGCGCGTGCGCAGCAGCAGCGTCCGCCACCTCGTCGCGCGAGGCGGGGTCGCTGTCGACGGCGTAGACCCTCCCGTCCCGGCCGACCATCTCGGCCAGTGCCACGGAGACGTCGCCCCCGCCGGCGCCCACGTCGACACAGCGCCAGCCGGCGCCGAGGCCCAGGCGGGACAGGGCCGTGGCCAGCGGCCGCCGGTAGACGTCGTCCCGCAGCCCCTTCATCTCCTCCACGGCGTCCGGGTCCAACTCCTCCACCATGGATGGCACTCTACGGGGCAGGCGAGTCCGCACCCTGCTTCTCCGCGGCGCTCGTTGTGCCCCGGTCGGCGACCAGTAACCTCCCCCTTCGTGAAAGTAACCATGTTGCTGTGCGACGCGGCCCAGGTGTCCGACGGCAAGCTTTTCATTCTGGGCGGCGGCTGGAGCATGACCGGGCCCGACCCGGTGCCCTCCGCTGTCGCGCTCAAGATCGATGTCGATTGGCACGAGGCGGAGACCTCCCACCACTGGGAGCTCTTCTTGGAGGACGCCGACGGACAGCCGGTGCTCATGGAGACCGCGGAGGGGACCCAGCCGGTGGAGGTGCGCGGGGAGTTCACCGTGAGCCAGCCACAGGGGATCCCCGAGGGCTCGCCGATCGACGTGGCGCTCGCGGTCAACCTCGGGCCGCTCCCGCTGGCACCCGGGACCCGCTTCGCCTGGCGACTCATGATCGACGGTGAGTCGCTGCCCGGCGCCTCGCTCGGCTTCACCACGCGGCCCCGACCCCAACCTTTGGGCGAGTGACCGTCTACGACCGGCCCTTCGGCCGCTACCTCGAGGACTTCGTTCCCGGCGACATCTACCGCCATTGGCCCGGCAAGACGATCACCGAGTACGACGACCACTTGTTCTGCATGATGACGATGAACCACCACCCGCTCCACACCAACGTGTGGTTCGCCGAGCACGAGACCGTGCAGGGCAAGAACGTGGTCGTGGGCAATCTCGTCTACTCCATCGCCCTCGGCATGAGCGTGCCGGACGTCAGCGGCTCATGCATCGCCAACCTGGAGGTCGAGTCGCTGCTCCACCGCTCGCCCACGTTCCACGGTGACACGATCTATGCCGAGACGCGGGTCCTCGACGCCACGCCGTCGAAGTCGAAGGACGATCGCGGCATTGTGACCGTCGAGACCAAGGCCTTCAACCAGCGCGGTGAGGAGGTCTGCTACTTCAGGCGCAAGCTGATGGTGTGGAAGACGGTGGCCGCGCCGGCGCGGCAGCGCCCCTACGGCGACGACGTCTGGGACTGAGGTCCGGCCGCTCCGGGCCGACCGGGTCCGGCGCTTCCGGCGCCGCCTGCTGGAGTGGGGGGAGGAGCACCGTCGGGACCTGCCCTGGCGTCGCACGCGCGACCCGTGGCGCATTCTGGTGTCGGAGATCATGCTGCAGCAGACCCAGGTCGACCGCGTCGTGCCGCACTACGAGCGATTCCTGGTTGCCTTTCCCACGCCGGCAGCCTGCGCCGCCGCAGGACCGGCGGCAGTCGTCCGCCTGTGGTCGGGGCTGGGCTACAACCGGCGGGCACTCAATTTGCACCGGGCCGCGACGGCCATTGAGGCGGACCACGGCGGCGCCGTGCCGCACGAAGACGTCGCCCTGCGTGCGTTACCCGGCATCGGGCCGTACACGGCGCGGGCCGTGCGCACGTTCGCCTTCGGGGACGACGTGGCCGCGATCGACACCAACGGCGTGCGCGTGCTGGCCCGTGGGGTGTCGGGCGCGCCCCTCACGGTGCGCCAGGCAATGGAGCTCGGCGACCGGCTCGTGCCGGCGGGCGAGTCGTGGGAGTTCAACCAAGCGATGTTCGACCTCGGTGCCGCTGTGTGCACGGCGGCACGCCCCGACTGCACGCGCTGCCCGCTGCGCCGCCAGTGCACCTGGCGTCGCCAGGGCAACGCCGGGGCGGATCCGTGGCGGCTGAGCCCGACGGCGCGACCGCAGAGCTCCTTCGCCGGATCGGACCGCCAGGGCAGGGGGCGGTTGCTCGACGCGCTGCGCGCGGGGGGCGTGCGGCAGAGCGGTCTCGCGGGCGCCTGCGGCTGGCCCGAGGACGCGCCGCGGGCTGAGCGGGTGGCGGCTGCCGTTGTGGCGGAGGGGTTCGCCGGTTGGTCCGGCCGGAAGGACCCCATCCTCCGGCTGCGCTAGCGGTGGGCCGGCGAGGTGTCCGCACCAGGCCGGCCGTCGTCAAGAAGCGGTCAGGAAATTGATGATGCGGCGGTTCACGGTCTCGGGTCGTTCCACGTGCAGGAAGTGGCCGGCGTCGTCGACCACCTCCAGCGCGGAGCCCTCGGCCATGAAGTCGAGCGGGGATCCCATCGACGAAAGCAGCATGCAGTTGTCGTCGCGGCCGTGGAGGTAGAGGGTCGGTTTCGGCGTCGGGAGCAACATTGCTGCTTGCTCGTCGGCCAGCTCGGGCACCTGCAGGGAGGGGTCGTACATCGCGCGGTAGTAGCCGATGGCGGCCACGATGCGCTCGGGGTCGCCGATGGACTCCTTGACGCGGGCGACGTCCCAGGCGCCGTCGTAGCCGGGCGACCAGTCGCTCCAAAGGTGGTCGATGAAGGAATAGTCATCGAGGGGGAGCGCCACCTCGGCGAGCGGAGAAAGGAAGAAGAACATGTACCAGCTCTTCTGCAGTTGCGCGTAGGTGAAGAGCGACATGCCGATGGCTGCCGTCGGCGGCACCGCCGCAGTCACCGCCCGTCGCCAACGGTCGGGTTGGTGGGCCACCGCGCCGTATGTGGCCAGGGCGCCCCAGTCGTGGCCGATGATCACAGCGTCTTCGTCACCGCCGAGCACATCGTGCAGCGCGTTGGCGTCCCTGACCAGGGCACCCACCTGGTAATGCCCGTCGGCTGGAAGGGAGGTCGGGGCATAGCCGCGCAGGAACGGCGCGACGGCACGGAAGCCGGCACGCGACAGCTCGGGCAGGAGGTGGCGCCAGGTGTGGGCCGTATCGGGGAATCCATGCAGGCACAGGGCGAGCGGCCCATCGTCGGGGCCGTCGGTCAGGCAGGCGAACTCCAGCCCGTTCGCAGTGATGGTCCGTTGCTCCATGGGTGCAGAACGTACCCCTCCGGTGCAGGGTAACGTCGCGTGGGTGAACGTCACGTTCTACGGCGTGCGAGGGTCCTGCCCGTGCTCGGGGGATCGCTACCGGCGCTACGGGGGCAACACCTCGTGCCTCGTGATCGACATTGAGGGGGACGAGCCCCTGATTGTGGACCTGGGCACCGGCTTGCGCGCCTTCGGCGACGTCCTGCAGCGGGAGGTGCGAGCCCTCGGGACCCCGATGCACGCCACCGCGCTGCTCACCCATCTCCACTTCGACCACATACTCGGGATCCCCTTCTTCAGCCCGCTGCACGACCCCGGCGCGCGCCTGACGGTCTACGGACCGGGACAGCCCAAGGGGACCTTGAAGGACGCGCTGCACGCCGCGGTGCAGCCACCCGTCTTCCCGATTCACATGGAGCAGTTCCGCGGCGAGATCATCACCGTCGACGTCGGGTCCGAGGACTTCTCCATCGGCTCGGCCAAGGTCATGGCGCGGCCGATCCCGCACGCCGGGGAGACGCTGGGCTTCCGGATCGAGGCCGAGGGTCGGTCCGTCGCCTACATGTCCGACCACCAGGCCCCGCTCGACCGTCGGGCCATCCCCGAAGCCGTGCGCGAGCTCTGCCAAGGAGTGGACCTGCTGATCCACGACGGCCAGTACACCGACGACGAGTTCGCGGCCAAGGCGGACTGGGGCCACTCGACCGCGGCCTACGCCGTGCACGTGGCCGCCGAGACCGGGGCGAAGCGGCTGCTGCTCTCGCACCACGACCCGTCTCACACCGACCGGGAGCTCGACCGCATCCTCAATCAGGCACGCCGGCTCCCCGAGGCCAAACAGGTCGAGGACGTCTCCTCGGCCCACGAATCCCAGACGATCGACCTCGGCAAGGCATAAGGAGCCAGGCTTGTCGGGCCTCGACCAGGCCCGGTTCCGCGAGGTGCTCGGGCATTTCGCCACCGGGATCACCATCGTCACCGCGCTCGAAGAAGGCGCGCCGGTCGGCTTCACCTGCCAGTCGTTTGCCGCACTCTCGCTCGACCCCCCGATGGTGATTCTCGCGCCGGCCCGCAGCTCGACGAGCTGGCCCCGCATCGCCAAGGCCGGTGCGTTCTGCGTGAACATCCTGGGGGAGCACCAGGAGGCGCTCTGCCGGGCCTTCGCCGTCTCGGGCGGCGACAAGTTCGACGGTGTCGGTTGGTCGCACGGCATTACGGGCGCGCCTGTCATCGACAACTCGCTCGCCGTCGTCGAGTGCCGGTTGGGGGACATCTTCGACGGTGGCGACCACGAGCTCGTCACCGGCCACGTGGTGGCCACGGACGTCGGCGAGGGGAGCCCGCTGCTCTTCTACCGCTCGGGCTTCGGCCGTTTCGCCCAGTGACACGGGAGCCGCTACCGTTCGCGCAATGCCAGAGCTGATCCCTTCCTCGGTCATCGACGATGTGGTGCTCGTCCGCCCGGACGTGCACGGCGACGAGCGCGGCCGCTTTGTCGAGACCTACCGGCGCAACTGGTTCCCTGACCGGCCTGAGATGGTGCAGGGAAACCGTTCCGAGAAGCAGGCGGGGGCGCTGGTCGGCCTGCACTTCCACCTGCATCAGGCCGACTACTGGTATGCCCTGCGCGGTCAGATCCGTGTCGTCCTGCACGACCTACGCGTGGGGTCGAGGACGGACGGGGCCACCGAGGTGATCGAGCTCGACGGCGATGTCGATCAGGGCGTCTACATACCACCGGGAGTGGCCCACGGCTTCGCGGCGCTGAGCGACATTCTGCTCACATATCTCGTGGACAACTACTACGACCCTGCGGACGAACTCGGGTTGGCCTGGGACGACCCTGCCGTCGCCGCCGACTGGGGGGTCACCGACCCGATCCTCTCCAAGCGGGATCAGAGCAACCCGCGACGCGACGACATTCCCGACGACATCAGGCCCCGCCTGGCCACCTGACGCTCTGACCGGCGCCTGGCGCGCCGGCTTCTCGTCGGACGTGGAGGACCCGCGGTTCCTTCAGTTACCCGCAGGTGCACCCCGCGGTGCTGCGCACCCCATTCATCCTGTTGAATAGAGGCGGTGCTGATCGGTGGGCTCATCGGTGTCGTGGTGATCCTGGGGGTGGTCGCGGCCGCGCTGATGCTGCGGCGATCGCACGACGACGTGCACTCCGTGGAGCACTATCACCGCCAGCTGCACACGCTGGAGGAGATACGGGGGCACCCGGTGGACGAGCGCCCGAAGGTCAGCGAGCCCGAGGCCTTTCCCGCCAGCGCGTTCCGCGTCTCGGGATCCTCGACGGTCCGCCTGACCGAGTCCCCGCTGCCGGTGGTGCCGCCGGTCCCCCCGCCGCCGGTGGCCAACCCTTCCGAGCCGCTGACCTTCGACGACGCCAGCCCGGACCCGGTACCCGCCACCTTCATGACCGGGAACGAAGACCGGGTCATTCAGTCCATCAATCACCGTCCCCGCCGGTTGGGTGGCCCGGCGGCAGCGGTGGCCGCCGTCCTGGTGTTGATCCTCGTGCTGATCCTCACCGGGATCCACTCCACCCCGCGGAAGCACCCCGGAAAGGCCGGCGCCGCCACCACCACGCCAACCACCCACCCGGCGACCGGCCATCACCACTCCACGCACGCCACCGCGACCAGCACGACCAGCACGACTGCCCCACCTGCTGTCTCCCCACCGACGACGGCATCCGCCCACG
Organism: uncultured Acidimicrobiaceae bacterium; assembly: GCA_963753115.1. GTDB lineage: Bacteria > Actinomycetota > Acidimicrobiia > Acidimicrobiales > RAAP-2 > Bog-473. Next base: position 12,272 of record CAVWBB010000019.1, on the reverse strand, counting down.
CGGCGACCTACGTCGTTGGCCCGACCAGCTACTCCCTGAACATCGCGGCGACGACGGGGCAGTGCTGGGTCGACGTCACCAACAGCACGACGAGCTCGGTGCTCTTCACGACGACGCTCCAGGCCGGCCAGTCGCACACCATTGCGGCCACGGGGCCGGTGACGGTGATCGCCGGCGCCCCCGGCGTCTTCAGCGCCACTGTCAACGGCTCGCCGGTCACGCTGCCGCCGGGCAACCAGGCGCCATTCACGCTCCACTTCGCCCCGGCGTCCCTGACCTCGCCGGGGTCGACGAGCTCCCCGACAGTCGACACCGTCCATCACGCCGACGACGTAGCCGTCGATCGGGCCAGGTGACTCAGCCCTTCTCGACCCCGGCCAGACCCAGCGCCTCGAGGAGGAAGGCGTAGACCTGGGCTTCCTCCTTCCAGGCGTCGTATCGCCCCGAAGGGCCGCCGTGGCCGGCACCGAGCTCGGTCTTGAGGAGCACCCGGGTGGAGGGCGATTCAGCCCGCAACTTGGCCACCCATTTGGCGGGCTCCCAGTAGGCGACCCGGGGGTCGTTGAGGCCTCCGGAGACGAAGAGGTCGGGATAGGTCCGCGGCGAGCCGTCGGGATTCCGCCCGGTCACGTTGTCGTAGGGCGAGTAGCCGAGCATGCGCCAATAGGCCGACTCGTCGGCCAGCGGGTTTCCCCATTCCTCCCACTCGCCGACTGTCAACGGGAGCTCGTCGTCGAGCATGGTGGTGACGCAGTCGACGAACGGCACCTCTGCCACGAGCGCCCGAAAGAGCTCGGGCGCCTGGTTCGCCACGGCGCCGATCAGCAGGCCACCGGCCGAGCCACCCCGGCCAACGAGCTGACCGGGGTGCGCGATGCCGATGTCCAACAGGTGGCGCCCGCAGGCGATGAAGTCCGAGAAGGTGTTTTCCTTGTGCTCCATCCGGCCGTCCTCGTACCAGGCTCGGCCCATTTCCCCGCCGCCGCGGACGTGCGCGATCGCGAACACCACGCCGCGGTCGTAGAGCGACAGCCGGTGCGGCGAGAACGCCGGATCGATGCTCACTTCGTAGGCGCCGTAGCCGTAGAGGATGCACGGGGCGGGGAGCTCGAGGTCCTTACGGTGGACCACCGAGAGCGGCACGCGGGTCCCGTCGGGGGCGACGGCCCACTCCCGATAGGTGGTGTAGCGCGTCGCGTCGAAGTCACCCAGCACGGGCTCCTGCTTGAGCAGCGTCTCCTCGCGCTCGTCGAGCGTGATCTGCAGGACACTCGAGGGGGTGACGAGCGACATGCGCCCGATGCGGAGCGCGGAAGCGTCCGGCTCGGGGTTTGCCCCCAGCCAGGTCGACGCCGGGCTCTCCATGGACGGCACGATCCAGCCCGACTGCAGGAGATCGGGGCCGAAGGGGTCGTCCGTTTCGTCCGGGCCGGCGCTGCGGGCGGGGAGAGGCAGGACACGCACCTGCGTCTGGGCCTCGGCCCGCTCGCTCAGGACCAGGGCGCCGTTGAAGGCGTCGACGTCCTCAATGCGGACGCCGGGCCGGTGTGCGATCACCTCACGCCAGAGGGCGGCCGGGGCGGTGGTGCCCAGCGCGCTGTCGGGCGCCGCCAGCACGCGGAAGTCCTTCGCCTCCTCGTTGGTCAGGATCAGGAACCAACCGCTCCCGCCGCCGGCCGGTGTGAGGTGGTCGATGCCGTACTCCACACCTTCCCGCCGTGGGAGCACGACGCGGGGCTCGGCGAGGGGTTCGGCGGAGGGGATGGCGAGCCACTCGGTGGTGTTGGTGCTGTGGAGTCCGATGGCCACGAAGGCGGCGTCCCGGGTGGAGCCCGTCGAGAGGGAGAAACGCCGATCGAGCTCCTCGAAGACGAGCACGTCGCCGGCCGGGTCGGTGCCCAGCCGGTGGCGCCAAAGCTGGAAGGGCCTCTGCGCTTCGTCCATGCGTACGTAGAAGACGTAGTCAGCGTCGGCAGACCAGGCCAAGCCGTACCCGGTCTCGGGCACGGCCTCGGGGGCGGGTGCCATCTCGGCGTCGAGCGGGCGGAACTGCAGCTCGTACTTCTCGTTGCCCCGGTGGTCGGTCGAGTAGGCCAGCCAGTGGTGGTCGTGGCTCACCGCGGCGCTGCCGACGGCGAAGTACTCCGTGCCCTCGGCCAGGACGTTCTCGTCGAGCAGGATCTGCTCCTCCTCACCGGGCTCCCCGGCCGGCGGCAGCTCCTGAAGGCCGCGGGCAGGGCGCCGGCAGTGGATGCCGTAGTCCTTCCCCTCCTCGGTGCGCGAGTAGTACCACCACGGTCCGCGCCGCGCCGGCACGGACATGTCGGTCTCCTTGATGCGGGCCTTCATCTCCTCGAAGAGGCCGCTGCGCAGCGCGCGGAGCGGAGCCATCTCCTGTTCCGTGAACGAGTTCTCCGCCTCGAGATAGGCGAGGACCTCGGGATCCTCGCGTTCCCGGAGCCAGAACCAGGGGTCTTGGCGGTCGTCGCCGTGGGCCGAGATGACATGGGGGCGCCGGGGGGCAATGGGGGGGCTGGCCATAGGATTCAGAGCCTGCCACGGCTGGCGACACGCCCGTGAGCTGCAGAAGGCGTTTCGGCTGGCCCAGGTAGTTGTTACTATCTCCATAGGGGAAATTCCCCCGCTCTCCGACTTCAGGAGCCTCATGGCAACCACGGATCTCGACCTCGGGCGGTACCAGCTCGGGTGGAGCGACGCCGAGGACTACGTCTTCAAGCCCAAGAAGGGCCTGAACGAGTCGATCGTGCGCGAGATGTCGGAGATGAAGAAGGAGCCGCAGTGGATGCGGGACTTCCGGCTCCGCGCCCTCAAGCATTTCGAGCGCAAGCCGATGGCTCCGTGGTTCGCCAAGCAGATGCCGAACCTCGACTTCGACGACATCTTCTATTACATCAAGCCCACCGGCGGGCAGGTGGACAAGTGGGAAGACCTGCCGGACGCCATCAAGAACACGTACGAGAAGCTCGGGATCCCCGAGGCCGAGCGCAAGTACCTGTCCGGCGTCACCGCGCAGTACGAGTCCGAGGTCGTGTTCCACCGCAACCGCGAGGATCTCGAGCAGCAAGGTGTCTTCTTCTGCGACATGGATACGGCGGTGCGTGAGTACCCCGACCTCGTCCGCAAGTGGTTCGGCAAGATCATCCCGCCCAACGACAACAAGTTCGCCGCGCTCAACTCGGCCGTCTGGTCGGGCGGGTCGTTCATCTACGTCCCTCCGGGCGTGAAGGTGGACATGCCGCTGCAGGCCTACTTCCGGATCAACGCCGAGAACATGGGCCAGTTCGAGCGCACGCTGATCATCGCCGACGAGGGCTCCCAGGTTCACTACATCGAGGGCTGCTCCGCCCCCGTGTACTCGACCGACTCGCTGCACTCGGCCGTGGTCGAGCTCGTCGCGCTGCCCGGGTCGCGCATCACCTACACGACCATCCAGAACTGGTCGACCAACGTCTACAACCTGGTCACCAAGCGGGCCCGGGCGGAGGCGGAGGCGCATGTCGAGTGGATCGACGGCAACATCGGTTCACGGCTGACCATGAAGTACCCGTCGGTGTACCTGATGGGCCCGAAGGCGAGCGGTGAAGTCCTCTCCGTGGCCTACGCCGGGGCAGGCCAGCACCAGGACGCCGGAGCGAAGATGTACCACATCGCCCCGGAGACCACCTCGACCATCGTGTCGAAGTCGATCTCCAAGGACGGCGGTATCACCACCTACCGGGGCAAGGTGCACGTGGACCCTGAAGCGTACGGCGCCAAGTCTTTCGTGCGCTGCGACGCCCTCCTGCTCGACGACGAGTCCATCTCCGAGACCAAGCCCTACATGGAGGTCGGCGAGCGCAGTGCCCGGATCGGCCACGAGGCCACTGTCTCGAAGGTCGGCGACGACCAGCTCTTCTACCTCATGAGCCGGGGCCTCTCCGAGCAGCAAGCCATGGGCATGATCGTCAACGGCTTCATTGAGCCGGTGACCCGCACCCTGCCGATGGAGTACGCGGTGGAGTGGAGCCGCCTCATTGAGCTGCAGATGGAAGGCTCGGTCGGCTGACCGACCGCAACCCCGCCTGCGGTCACGTGGCACCATAGAGCCGTGCCGATGCGCGAGGAATGCACTCATTTCCAAAGCCGGACCTACGCCTCGGGTGAGGCTGCCCGGTTCTGTGTGCTCGACCTCGCCCCCGAGGCGCCGTGGCGCTGCCCGGAGAACTGCCCCTCGTACCACCGCCGCATGGCCGACGTGGGCTGGGTGCACGGGAGCCTGGTGGAGCCCGCCATCGAGGACGAGCCGGGCCAATTTGGACTCCGGTTTCCGTGCAACCCCCGGCGAGGAGCCGATGACCGCAGGGTGGAACGGATCATCCGAGGTCTGCTCAGCGTCGACCCTTCGCCCGGTCGGGCTCGAAGCGCGTCGTCGGAACTGCGCCCACACTCACCTGAGCCTCGATGCCGTGCAGCTCGCTGAGCTGGAGCGGGAGGACCTGGTCGTTCGTGCGGTCGCCGGAGACGCCCCCATCGTTCGGCGTGCACGTCGGCACCAGAATTCCCGCCGCCGACTCCTACAGTCAGCGCCTCGTCGACGGCGTCATCCCCGGGCTGATCAAGGACTCGTCGAGGGAGCCATGTGTGGCTTCACTGCCGGTGACCGAGCGGTACCAGATGCGCGCCTACATCGGTGTGCCGCTTCGGCTCTCTGACGGCTCCATCTATGGCACGCTGGCGGCCGTCAGCCATGCTCCCGACCCGACGCTCGGGGAACGGGACCAGCGGTTCATGAACATGCTCGGCGAAATGATCGTCTCCGACCTCGATGCCGAAAGGTCGAGGCAGAAGGCGACGGACGAGTTGTCGGAGCTGATAGCCACCGCTGATGTCCAGATGGTCTTCCAGCCGGTGGTCGACCTCCGCACCGGGGTAACGCTCGGCGTCGAGGCTCTTGCCCGTTTTCCTGTCTCTTTCGGCCCTCCCGAGCAGCTCTTCGCCAGTGCAGACCGACTCGGTCTGGGCCTCGAACTTGAGCGCCTCACCATCTCCGAGGCGTGGAAGGAGCTCGAGCACATGGCTCCCGAGCAGTTCGTTGCTTTCAATGTCAGTCCAGAGTCGCTCCTTCGGTTGGCCAAGGTCGCCCACAGGCGGCCGGACGTTTCGCTCTCCCAAGTCGTGGTCGAGGTCACCGAGCAGACGATCGTGGAGAACTACGCCGATCTTCGTGAAGTTCTCGGCCCCCTACGTGACCGGGGTCTCCGCATTGCGGTGGACGATGCCGGAGCTGGATACGCGTCGCTGCGCCATATCGTCGAGTTGCGACCGGACTTCATAAAGATTGATCACTCCCTCGTTCACGGAGTAGCCGATGACGAGGTCCGTCGAGTTGCCATACAGGCCTTGGTCCTCCTGTCTCACTCTCTCGGTGTCACGATCATCGCTGAGGGCGTCGAGCAGCCAAGGGAGCTGCTCGTCCTTCGCAGTCTTGGCGTTCACGCAGGCCAGGGGCATCTGCTCGGCCGACCCGAGCCGGGACAAGCGCAGAGCGGGTACTCGCACCTTGGGGGGTCGCCCATGATTCGAGCCGCCTGCCTCGTCGAGGACGTCACGCCGCCCAATTTGTCGATACAGGGGCCGGTCGGGCCACGATCACAAGCGCCGGGGACTGTGAAGCTCGCCCCTGCTCGTCACGGAGTCGAGGCAGCCACAGCCGCACCCCATATGAGGGCCTGACCTCGTCCACGCTCCGAACGACCGAGCAGCACAGACCGGGTAGCGACAGACCGGGTAGCCGCTGGGTCCTGCATGTGAGGAGGGGCGCTTTGGCAACGGTGCCCGGTTCAACCGGATCACGCATCCGGCTGGAAGCGGTGTGCTGAGTGCTGATGTGGCCCTGCTCACCGAGTCAGACGCCACCACACGCTGGGGCCCGAGAGCGCACTCGCTGTCCGCAATTGCACCTGTGATGCGATGCGTCCCACCCCTGCCCGCAACGTCCCGATCGTGGCTCCGCCGGGTAAGGGGCCATCCAGAGTGCGGTGTCGAACTTCCAGTGTGGCAACGAGGCCGGGCCATCCGATGACGTCGACCGGCTGTGCCACGGCCACGGGAGCCGTCGAACCCCAGGCTGCATCGACTTCGGCGACCTTCTGGCCGGCAGCGAAGATGGTGAAGCTGCGCAGGCCAGAGAAGACGCTCCTCACCAGCGCGTCACCCGCATCGACGGCGGCGGTGTTCGGGCCGAGCGCCCCGCCCGGCTGACCCAGGACGGCACCGACGACCGTGATGTCCTTCCCGCCGATGTTCTGCTGCGCCGCGAAGAGATAACAACCCTGCGCACTCGAGTCGGACGCCGTCTTGATGCCGATGATCCCGTCGTGGCCCAGGTCGAAGTTGGGGTTGTAGACGACGGCGGTCATCGGCACACTCGCCTGGGCCAGCGAGACGATCTGTCGGAGGACCGGGATGGACAGCGAGGCCTCGCCCAGGCGGACGAGGTCCTCTGCGGTGCTCGTCGTGGCCGGGTCGACGCCGCTCGGATCGGTGATGTGTGTCGAGTTGAGGCCGAGCCGGCTCGCTGCAGCATTCATCTTCGTCACGAACGCACTGACGCTCCCCGCGTCCCAGTCGGCGAGAACCGTCGCCATGTCGGCTCCCGAGTCGACCAACAGGCCTTCGAGAGCTTCGAGCTCGGAGAGTGACTCTCCAGCAGCGACCGGGACTTCGGACTCCTGGCTCGCCTGGCCGGCCTGAAACGCCGCGACCGCGTCGGCGGTGACGGGGATCACCGGGCCGTCGTCCCCCGGCGCCAATCGGTGATCAGACAGGACCACGTAGGCCGCGAGGAGCTCGGCCAAACCTGCGACCGGGACCGACTGGGACCCACGCACCTGGCCAACCGCCCCGACACCCACGACGGTCGCCGCTGCCTCTCCGCTGCTTGGCCACGCGAAGGACTGTGGGGCCCCTGGAAGGCGGACTTCTTGGGTCGTGAGGGTGGCGTGGGGGAGCGGTCGTACCCACTGTGCGATGGCGCCCGCGCAGAGCGCCACGACGATGAGCCCGGTCCCCCACGTGAGGAGGCGCCGGCGCCGGCGCGAGGCGCGTAGCCCGGCAACGATCTCGAGCTCGTCCTCGCTCGGCGGAGGAAGCTGTCTGCCAATTTCGGCGAGGCGTTCTTCGTTTTCCCGAGGCAGTACCCGCTTTCGGGAGTGGGCAGGACCTTTTCGTCTCCCCCCGTCGCTGCTCTCCATCACCTCAACGCTACGGCCGCGACGCACTCCGGAGTGAGCACGTCCCGCCAGGCGGGGCATTTCGTGAACGCCCGTTCGTTTCGTGCCCTCGGCTCAGGGTCGAATCTGAGTCAATGCGACCGACGGTGCCGACCCTTCCGGCGAACGGACCAGCAAGGATGAGGGCTTGGTCCCCCTGATGGAGTGAACGTGACGACGCGCGCAGTCCAGGGGCCGCGACTCAGCGTCCGGTGAACTTCGCCGGACGCTTCTCCATGAAGGCGGTGACGGCCTCGGTCAGGTCGTCGGAGGCCAGCATCCCGGCGTTCCAGGTGGCCACGTAGTCCAACCCTTCGGCAACCGTCCGCCCCTCGTTGGCGGCGAGGACGGCCTTGGTGCCCTGCACGGCGATGGGCGAGTTGGCCGCGATCTCCGCCGCCAGCGTCAGGGCCGCCTTGTGCACGCCGTCGGCGTCGGCCGCCACATCGTTGACCAGGCCGATCTCCCTGGCGCGCTCGGCGCTGATGTCCTTGGCCGTGTAGGCCAACTCGGCCAGGTGCCCGGCGCTGATGATGGCCGGCAACCGCTGCAGGCTCCCCAGGTCGGCGACGATCGCCATCTTCGCCTCGCGTACCGAGAAGATGGCGTCGGCCGAGGCCAGTCGTATGTCGCACGCGGCAATGAGGTCGACGCCCCCACCGATGCAGTAGCCGTGCACGGCGGCGATCACCGGCTTCGGGCAGCGGGCGACGGCGGTGATCGAGTCCTGCAAGCGGAGCACGTTCGTACGCGCCGCCCGAGCCCGCGCGGCCATGGAGGACCGCGACGAACCGCTCGTCGCCGGCTTCGTCACCCCCGGCGGTGAGCATGGCGCCCATGGCCTTGAGGTCCAACCCGACCGAGAAGTGCGGCCCTTGGGCCGCCACCACCACGACACGCACCGCGGGGTCGTCCGACAGCAGATCCATGGCCTGGGGCAGGTCCCGCCACAGGTCCAGACCCATGGCATTGCGGGCCTCGGCCCGGTCCAGCCACAAGGTGGCGACGCCCTCATTTTTGTCGTGCTCGATGCGGAGCACGGGTGACTCGAAATCGGCAGTCTTTCCCATGCCCCGAAGGCTAATCCGCCTGGTAGGGAAGCCAGCGGGGGGCCACTAGAGTGCATGGGCCACATTGGCGATCCCGAAAGAGGACGTGACCCCGCACACCTTTACCGCTGAGGCCTCCGCGGGCCTGGCCGGACCGGACTGGCTCCAGGAACGGAGGGCCGCCGGCTACGACGCGTTTGCGTCGTCCGTGCTGCCCTCGGAGAGCGAGGAGGTCTGGCGCTACACGCCCATTGACAAGTTGGTCCTCGACGACTTCGCGCCCCCAGGAAGCGGGGGCGCCGCACCGGCGGGCGACCAGCTGCTGGCCGCCCTGACGACGAGTTTGGGCGCCATCGCCGGAAGCGTGCTCGTCCACAACGGGCGCGCCAGCGCCTTCACCACGACGGTCCCGACGGGGGCGGGAAGAGATGCCCAGCTCGCGTTCGGGCGGGCCGACGACGTGCCGGGCGCCGCGGACATGCTGGGTGCGGTCCAGGAGGGTGGTGACGCCCTGGTCCGCCTCAACGACGCCTTCGCCCCCGACCCGGTCTTCGTCGACGTCCCCGCCGGCCTGCATGTGGACGCCCCGCTGCTCCTGGTGCACTGGTGTGACGCGGCGTCCGCCTTCCCCCGCACATGTGTGCGGGTTGGTGGCGGGGCACGCGTCTCCGTCGTCGAGGTCTTCGCCGGCGCGCAGGGGGCTGGGCGCACCCTCGTGGTCCCGGTCACCGAGCTGGCCGCAGCCGACGACGCCTCCGTGTCCTATGTCTCCCTGCAGATCCTCGGTGACGCCGCCTGGTCGATCGCCCGTCTGGCCGCCCGGGGCACCGCCAACTCGTCCGTGCGCACCTTCACCGTCGGACTCGGCGGCTCCTACGACCGCGTGCGGGCCGACGTGTCGGTCGAGGGTCGTGACGCCCACAGCGAGATCCTCTCGGCTTATCTCGGCGACGGGACCCAGGTGCACGACATCCGCACCCTGCAGGACCATGTCGCCCCCCGCACCCAGAGTGAGCTGCTCTGCCAGGGCGCAGTGGCCGGGAGCTCGCGCTCGGTCTACAGCGGGCTGATCCGGGTGCACCGAGGGGCCGTACGCAGCGACGCCCGCCAGACGAATCACAACCTCGTCCTCGACGAGGGGGCGCACGCCGACTCGGTGCCGAATCTCGATATTTTGGAGAACGACGTGCGCTGCTCGCACGCCTCGACGGTGGGACCGATCGACGAGGACCAGCGCTACTACATTGAGTCACGCGGCGTGGCGCCCGAAGTGGCGGAGGGGCTGATCGTGCGTGGCTTCTTCGACGCCATCATCGACCGTTCGCCGGTGCCCGAGGTGGTCCCGTTCCTGCAGGGTGAAGTCCACGAGCGTCTCGCCGTCGCGCTGGGCGGCCGAGCCCTTCCCGCCGGTGTCTGAGACCGTGGCGCTGTGCGCGACTGACGACCTCGCCTCCGGTGAGGCGCGGCGCTTCGACGTGTCCGGCCACCGAATCGCTCTGGTGCGCATCGGCGACACGTTCTATGCAGTCGACGACGAGTGCAGCCATGAGGACTACTCGCTGTCCGAGGGCGAGGTGTGGGCCGAGGATTGCCAGATCGAGTGCCCTCGCCACGGCAGCACGTTCGATCTGCTCACCGGAGCGCCATGCTCGCTGCCGGCCACACAGCCAGTCGGCGTCTACGACGTCACGGTGGACGACGGCACCGTCGCCGTGGTGCTGCCGTGACCGCCGACCACGTGTTCGAGGTGCGGGGCCTGCATGCCTCCGCAGGCGGCAAGGAGGTCCTGCACGGCATCGACCTCACGGTGCGCAGCGGCGAGGTCCACGTGATCATGGGCCCCAACGGCTCGGGCAAGAGCACGCTGGCCCATGCGCTCATGGGGCGGCCGGGCACCGAGGTGACCGCAGGTTCCATCACCATGGACGGTCTCGAGCTCACCGGTCGGCCGGCCTGGGAACGGGCCCGGGCCGGACTGTTCCTCGCGCTCCAGAATCCCGTGGAAGTACCTGGCGTCAGCCTGCATTCGCTGCTTGCCGCTGCCGCCGCCGGGGGGAGCGTGGGTGACGTCGGCGCGGAACCGGCGGCAACCCTGCAGGCACGCATGGAGAGCGAGGCCAAGGCCATCGGCCTCGATGCCCGGCTGCTGCGCCGGCCACTCAACGTCGACCTCTCGGGTGGTGAGCGCAAACGCACCGAGATGGTGCAGTTGGGCGTGATCCGGCCCGCCGTGTGCATCCTCGACGAGGTCGACTCGGGGCTCGACGTCGACGCGCTGGGCGAAGTGGCGCGCCGCCTGCAGCACGACACCACCGAATGGGGCGTCGGCCTGCTGGCCATCACCCACTTCAGCCGCTTCCTGGTGCAACTGGAAGCGGACCTGGTGCACGTCCTCGTCGACGGCCGCATCGTCGCCACGGGCGATGCAGCGCTGGCCCTCGAGCTCGAGCAGACCGGATACGCCGGGTACCAGGACAAACGCTGAGCGCAGGGAGCCGGCGCGCGGGAGACACCCGCATGGCGCCTGCCGCCAATCGCGCAACGGCACTTGGTACCGTTCTTCTTCATGGCGAACGGTCGTCCAACGGGCGACGGGTCGGATCGCTCCCCCCAGGGACGTCGCGGGAAGCACGCGAACCAAGAGGGGTTGGCGGCGCTCGGAAAGCAGATGCGCTCCGGGGAAGCGGGCGAGACGGTGGCCAACGAGTCGGGCCTCAAGGCGTTGGGAGCGCGCATCGACTCCGACAACCGCCGGCCTACGACACGACGCAGCGGCAAGCAGAAGTGGAGCGCCCGCAAGAAGACGGTGGTCGCGTTGTGCTGCGCCATCGTGCTGGTGGCGGTTCTGGCCGGCGGGACCTACGGCTACCTCTGGTACCGCTACAACCAGATCAGCAAAGTCCACATCGGCGACGAAGTGGCGGCACAGAGCGGCGGGCCATTCACCCTGCTCGTGATCGGCTCGGACAGCCGGGTGGGGGAGTCGGCCGCCGGGGCACAGGCATTCGGCTCGGCCTCGGTGGTCACCGGCCAGCGCAGTGACGTCGTGCAGCTGTGGCGGGTGACGCCGGCCACCAAGCAGATTCAGGTCATGTCGATCCCTCGGGACACCGTCGTCTCCATGCTGCCGCCGGACACCGCGCAGTACGGCACGTACAACCGGATCAACTCGGCCTACAACACCGGCGCCAACCAGTTGGTCAAGACGATCACGGCCAACCTCGGGATCCCCATCAACCACGTCGTCCAGGTCGACTTCTCGGGCTTCCAGGATTCGGTGAACGCCCTGGGCGGCATCTACCTGAACTTCCCGTACCCGGCCAAAGATGCCTATTCGGGGCTGAACATCACCACGCCCGGATGCCAGCTGCTGAACGGTGCGCAGGCGTTAGCGGTCGCCCGGGCCCGCCACTACGAGTACTACACCAACGGCTACTGGCATACCGACGGGACGAGTGACTTCGGCCGGATTCAACGCCAGGACGTGTTCCTGCGATCGCTGATCACCTCGGCCAAGGGGAAGGTGAGCCCGCTCACGGTCAACGCGTTCATCGGCTCCATCCACGAGGGCGTGACGATCGACGACACCTTCGGCTTCAACCAGCTCATCGGGCTGGCTCTCACCTACCACTCGTTCGATCCGGCCAACCTGGCGGGCCAGACCCTGCCGACCGAGGCGACGAACGGCTTCGGCGACCTCGGTGACGTCCTGACCGTCCAGCAGCCCGAGGCGCAGCAAATGCTGGTCAGCATCTTCGGGAACTCCCTGGTGACACCGACGAACCCGCCGCCCGACGCCAACGGCGACCCCAACCCGCCGCCGACCATCACGCCCACGACGCTTGCTCAGGCCAATCCGAGAAGCCCTTCGAGCGGGTCCTCCGGTGCTTCGACCACACCGACGACGGCGCCGCCGCCGTCGTTCAACCCCACCCCCTGCGCCCCGAGCTGA
>CAVWBB010000018.1:0-244901 GCA_963753115.1 uncultured Acidimicrobiaceae bacterium | reverse complement strand
CAAGCCCGTGGCCGGTGCCTTTGCCACGACGTTGTTCGGGATCGGGTTGCTCGGCGCCTCCGCGTTGGCGGCCACGGTGGTCCCGTTGTCGACGTCCTACGCGGTCGCCGAGGCGATCGGCGTCGAGCGCTCGGTCTCCTCGAGCTTCCGCAAGGCACCGGTCTTCCTCGGGATCTTCACCTTCCAGATCGTGATCGGTGCCGCGGTGGTGCTCGTCCCGGGCAACCTGATCACCCTCATTCTCAACACCCAGGTGCTCGAAGGGGTGATCACGCCGATGACGCTGATCCTGATCCTCGTGCTGGCCAACCGCCGCTCGTTGCTCGGATCGGCCGCCAACGGCCCGTTCGCACGCTGGGTGGGGGGACTGGCGATTGTGGCAGTCGCCATCGTGGCGGGCGTCTATGTCCTGCTCACCGTGCTCGGCTGGGTGGGCATCGGCTGAACGGCAGGCCGGAGGGGTCGCCGGAGCCGCCGTTTGCACAGGACCAGGGGGTTCGGGGAGGCTAGGGGGTCATGGTGAGTCGAGTCGGGACATCCATTGCCTAAAACGCCTCGCCAGAAGTGGATCGAGACCAAGGAATCCTGGGAACGCTCGCGCCACATCGAACTGCCCGCCCCGATCGCCGCTGCACCGCCCCAACCTGGGGGTTTGCGCGTCGCCTTCCTCATCTACCGGGGGAATCCCCGTTGCGGCGGGCAGGGGGTCTACACCCGCCACCTGACCCGGGAGCTGGTCGCCCTCGGCCACTCGGTCGAGGTGTTCTCCGGTCCGCCCTGGCCCGATCTCGACGAGGGCGTGGGCTTCACGCCGGTCCGGGGCCTCGATCTCTACCGGCAGCCCGACCCGTTCCCGGTCCCGCACCGCAGCGAGTTCACCTCCAAGGAGGACTGGACCGAGTTCGCCATCATGTGCACGGCCGGCTTCGGGGAGCCCCTGGCCTACTCCCTGCGCGCCCGCGAGATCCTGGCGGGGCGCCGCGACGAATTCGACGTCGTGCACGACAACCAGTGCCTGGGCAACGGGATGCTGGGCATGGTCGAGGACGGCTGGCCGCTGCTGACGACGTTGCACCACCCCATCACGGTCGACCGCCAGCTGGCCCTGTCGCACACGACCAACCCCTGGCAGCGCTTCACGACACGCCGGTGGTTCGGTTTCCTGGGCATGCAGGTACGCGTGGCGCGCGCCCTCCCTGCCGTGCTCACCGTGTCGCAGAACTCCCGCCAGGACATCGCGGCGCAGATGGATGTCCGGCCCGAGCGCATGACGGTGGTGCCCGTCGGCGTCGACCACACCGTCTTCCGCCCGTTCGACGACGTGACGCCGGTGCCCGGCCGCATCATGGTGACCTCCAGCAGCGACGTCCCGATGAAAGGTCTCGTGCCGTTGCTCGAGGCGGTGGCCAAGCTGCGCACCGAGCGCGACGTCGAGCTGACCGTGATCGGCCGCCCCAACGAGGGTGGCCGGGTCGATCGGGCCATCGCCCGGCTCGGGCTGGCCGACGCCGTGCGCTGCGTCAGCGGCATCAGCGACGACGAGCTCGCACACCTCTACGGCGAGGCGCAGGTGGCGGTCGTGCCCTCGCTCTACGAGGGCTTCTCGCTCCCGGCCATTGAGGCGATGTCCTGTGGCGTGGCCGTGGTCGCCACGACGGGAGGTGCCCTGCCCGAAGTGGTCGGCACCGACGGTGAGACCGGGCTCCTCGTGGCGCCCGACGATCCGGGCGCGCTGGCGGGCGCCATTGCCCGCCTGCTCGACGACGCCGACCTGCGGGCGCGCCTCGGCGCGGCGGGGCGCGCGCGTGTCGTGAGCCGCTTCACGTGGCAGGTCACCGCGGCCGGGACCGCCGCCTGCTACCAGGCCGTCATTGAGGGCAAGCCCCTCCCGGGGGCCCCGTTGGCCCAGGTCGCGGGCTTGGAGACGCCGCTGGCCCGAGGAGCAGCCTGATGTTGACCGTCGACTACGACCGACTCGGCGTCGGTCCCGGTGACCGCGTGCTCGACCTCGGCTGCGGATTCGGACGCCATGCGTTCGAGGCCGCCCGCCGCGGCGCGTCGGTGGTGGCCCTCGACGCCGGCCCCGAGGAGGTGGCACAGGTGCGCGGCACCTTCGCCGCCATGATTGAGGCGGGGGAGATCGCACCGGACCATCCCGTCACGGCGGTGCAGGGCGACGCGCTGTCGCTGCCCTTCCCCGACGGGACCTTCGACCGCGTGATCGCGTCGGAGGTGCTCGAGCACATCCCGGACGACACCGCGGCCATGCGCGAGCTCGCCCGCGTCCTTCGCCCGGGCGGTGCCATGGCGGTTACGGTGCCGCGTTGCGTGCCCGAGGCCATCAACTGGGCGCTGTCGGACGAGTACCACGACACGCCCGGGGGACATGTCCGTATCTATCGGCGTTCGACTCTGGAGCGCCGGCTGCACTCGGTCGGGCTCGAAGCGACCGGCTTCCACCACGCCCACGGCCTGCACTCGCCCTACTGGTGGCTGCGGTGCCTCGTCGGGCCGTCGAACGACACGCACCCAGCGGTCGAGGCGTACCACAAGGTGCTGGTCTGGGACATCGTCAAAGCACCGTTCGTCACGCGCACCGCCGACCGGGTCTTGAGCCCCGTCATCGGCAAGAGCTTGGTGCTGTACCTGACCAAGCCCCTCGCCGGCGTGGCCGACCTGCCCGACTCGCGCCCCACACTGCCGCGCGGTGTGCCCGGACGGCGCGGGCCCACCACTCCGAGCCAGGGAGCTGCCGCATGACCACCGAAGACATCCGATCCGCCACGCTGCCCGAGGTGCCCGGCATCCTGACGAGCGCCGACGTGCTGGCCACCGGCCACGCCATCGCCGCGGTGCAGCGCCACGACGGGCAGATCCCGTGGTTCGAGGGCGGCCACTGCGACCCGTGGAACCATGTCGAGGCAGCCATGGCACTGACCGTGTGCGGCCTCGTCGACGAGGCGGTCGACGCCTACCGCTGGCTGGCCCGCCGCCAGCTTCCCGACGGCAGCTGGTTCAACTACTACCAGGGTGACGCGGTCAAGGACCTCCGGCTCGACACGAACGTCTGCGGCTACCTGGCCGCCGGCGCGTGGCACCACTACCTGATCACCGGTGACGTCGGATTCCTCCGCGAGCTCTGGCCGACGATTGAGAAGGGGATCGACTTCATCCTGCGGTCGCAGCAGCCGGATGGCTCGGTGCTGTGGTCGCTCGACTCGACCGGCCGCCCGGAGCGGTACGCGCTGCTCACCGGCTCGTCGTCGATCTACCACTCCATGCGGTGCGCCGTCGCCGTCGCCGAGTGCCTGGCCAAGGACCGGCCCGACTGGGAGCTGGCGGCTGGGCGGCTCGGGCACGCGGTGGCCCATCACCCGGGTGCGTTCGCCCCCAAGGTCGAGTTCGCCATGGACTGGTACTACCCGATGTTGTCGGGCGCGCTCGAGGGTGAGGCCGGGCGGCGCCGCATCGCCGAGGGTTGGTCCACCTTTGTCATGGAGGGCCTGGGCGTGCGGTGCGTCTCCACGGGAGACTGGGTCACGGCGGCCGAGACGGCGGAATGTGTGTTGACGCTCGATGCGCTCGGCATGGAGGGCTCGGCCCTGGACCTGTTCGCGGCGGGGCAGAACCTGCGCTTGTCCGACGGGTCCTACTGGACCGGCATGGTCTACCCCGAGCTGGAGACGTTCCCCAAGCACGAGCGGACGACCTATACGTTTGCCGCCATGGTCCTGGCCGCCGACGCGCTGTCGAACACCAGCCCGGCCGCGGGGCTGTTCCGGGGCGAAGGACTGCCTGCCGCACTCGACCTGGCCGAGCCGCACTGCGGGGATGCCATTGAGGGCTGCACCGTCGCTGATCCGCCGCAGTACTTCTCGCGCGGCTGACCCGCCCACCTCGTCGGCGGCCACGGGGCCCCGTCCGAACGGCGCCGCCGACCAGCACCCTGCGCCTGCGCCTACGCGCCAGGAAGCCCACCCGGGCGGGTAGGTTCGGTCCCGATTCCGATGCAGCCCCCGCCGCCGACGCTCCACGCCAGTTGTCTGACCGGCTGACCGCCGCCGAGGACCCGCGTGTCACGCGGCGACGCCGCCTGACCCTGGTGGCGATGTGCATCGCCCAGGGCATGACCCTGCTCGACGTCACCATCGTCAACACCGCGCTGCCGTCCATCCAGCGAGAGCTGCACATGACGGCGGGCCAACTCGAGTGGGTGATCAGCGCGTACGCCCTCAGCCTCGCCGCCTTCATCCCGCTCGGGGGCGCGCTGGGGGACCGCTTCGGGCGGAAGCGGTTCTTCCTCATCGGCATGGTCGTCTTCACCGTCGGCTCGGTGGCCTGCGCCCTCTCGACGTCGGACCTGGCACTCATCGGATCGCGCGCCCTCCAGGGAGCGGGCGGCGCGTTCATGTCGGCCCTGACCTTGGCCATCCTCACCGAGACGTACCCGGTGGAACGGCGCGCCGGCGCGTTCGGGATGTGGGCCGCCATCTCAGGTCTCGGCTTCGGGCTGGGCCCGGTGGTCGGTGGCGCTCTCCTGTCGGTCTTCGACTGGTCCTCTGTCTTCTGGGTCAACGTCCCGGTGGGGGTCGCCGGCCTCATCCTCGCGTCTGTGGCCGTCACCGAGTCACGCAACCCGGAGGGGCGGGCGCTCGACGTGGTGGGGATGCTCGCCATCGCCCTCGGGCTCTTCGGCATCACCTTCGGGCTGATCGAGTCGTCGAGCCACGCCTGGGCATCCCTCGACGTCGCCGGGCCGCTGGTGGCCGGCGTGGTCCTGGTGGTGTTCTTCCTCCTGTGGGAGGGCCGGACGTCGTCGCCGATGCTGCCGCCGAGCCTGCTGCGCGCCCGCAGCTTCGTCTCCGGGTGCGGCGTCTATCTCCTCACCTACCTGGCGCTGGCCGGGGTGATGTTCTACGTCACGCTGCTCTTCCAGAACGTGGACGGATGGTCTCCGTTCCGCACCGGCATCTCGTGGCTGTCCATGAACATCCCGTTCATCGTGGCGGCCCAATCCGCCGGCAGGTTCCGTCGCCGATTTCAGCCCGTCGTGATCGTGGTCACCGGGTGCCTGCTGGGAGCAGCGGGGGTCGCCGTCCTCGCGCTGCTCTCGGACACCACACCGTTCGCGTTGGCCTTCGTCGGTTACGTGCTGGTGGGCGTGGGGTGGGGCACGCTGGTCCCGGGCGTCGTCAACGTCGCCATGCGCGACGTGCCTCCCGGCGTCTCGGGCGGCGCGTCGGGGCTCGTCAACGCAGCACGGCAGATCGGGACTTCAGTGGGGCTGGCGGTGCTCGGGACCATCGGCGTGCACGCCGCCACGACATCGTGGGCGACCCGCACCGCCGGCGTGGCGGGCGCGGCGGGGCAGGCCCAGTACGTCGCCGGCGGGCAGATCACGACCGTCACGCACGCGCTCGGCACCCAGTACCGGCCCGACGCAGTGGCCGCCTTCGTGTCTGGGTACCACCTGGCGCTGTTCGTGGCGGCCGGTTCGACGCTGGCCGCCGCCCTCGTGGCTGCGGTCGGCCTGCGTTCGGACGCAGGGGCAGTCGCCATCGGCCAGCCGCGCGGCGTGGTGACAGGGGTGACGACGGTTGAAGGGGCGGACTCGACCGCCTGACCCGACGGCTGTGCGCCGGCCAGCCCTCGACGCGTTCAGCGCGGCGGCGAAATCCGACGCAGCACGCGCAGGCTGCCGCAGGCGCCGTCGTCGGTGAACGCACCCGAATCGAGCGCGGCGCAGTAGAGCTCGTAGGGCGGTCGCCCGCCGTCGGCCGGATCGGGGAACACGTCGTGGATGGCCAGCCATCCGCCGAGCGCAACGTGGGGGGCCCAGCCGTTGAAGTCCGCCCAGGCGGGCCCCTCGCCATGGCCGCCGTCGATGAAGCAGAAGGCGAGCGGGCGGTCCCACCGGGCCGCCAAGGTGGGGGAGTCGCCCACGATCCCCATCACCGAGCCCTCCAACCCAGCGTCGGTGATGGTTCGGCGCCAGAAGGGCAGCGTGTCGATGCGCCCGATGGCGGGGTCGACGAGGTCGGGTTCGTGGTACTCCCAGCCGGGTTGGTTCTCCTCCGAGCCGCGGTGGTGGTCGATGGAGAGCAGCGCGGCACCCGTGGCCTCCGCTGCCGCGCCGATGTACACGGTCGACTTGCCGCACCAGGCGCCGATCTCGACGAAGGTGGTGGGCGTGGCCGCCGCCACGCCGGCCTCGCCGGCCCGCAGGGCAGCGGCGAAGAGCGCCTCGCCTTCGTCGTCGGGCATGAAGCCCCGCGTGGTCCGGGCCTGCGCGAACAATGCCCGCACACGCGCCGAATCGCCGGCGCCGGCTCCGGCGACAGCGCCGGTCACGAAGAGGTCGATGTGCGGGCCGCGCGCAGCGAGTCCGCCAGTCCGGCCCGCTCGCGAGAGGCGAAGGCCAGGTTGACCCGGAGCCGCTCCACCGATTGGGCCACCCGGCGCGGGCCGGAGGACAGGGGATGAGCGTCGAGGAAGGCGATGGCGTCCTCGGCGAAGTCGGCATCGCCGCACAAGGCGGGGATCGCCTCCACGATGCGAGGGGGAGCGTTCTTCGGGAAGCGGTCGAGGACCGCGTCCCAGTTCTCGGTCAACCGCGTCCAGACCGCCTGGTTGCCCACGGGGTTGGCGAGGAGCGCGCCGAGGACGACGAACCCGTTCTGGCTGCGCACCTCGGTCATGGCCAGGTCGAACGTGCGCAGGCACAGGTCGACGTCGGGGAATCCGGACAGCGCCCCCAGTGAGCGCATCTCCTCCTGGGGAGTCGCCGCGTTCCGGTAGCGCTCCAGCAGCGCGTCGTAGTCACCGGGCCGCAGGAGCTGCGAGACGACGGCCAGTGTCGCTGACTCGATGTCGGGCGGGATCGGGTCGCCCGATCCGCCGCCGATGGGCGAGGCGTCGAAACGCCGGGCCGCCTCCGCCCGGACGGCGGGGTCGGCACCCACCGTGCCTAGGAGGTTGATGGCCAGCGCGCGCAACGTCGGCGTGCGGTCGTTCTCGCCCGGTGTGGCGTCGAAGCCCAAGCGACGCTGCGTGGGCCCCATGAGCGCGCCGACGGCCTCGTGGAGGGCCTCCTCGTGCTCGGGTAGAGCGATTCGCTTGGTGAGGCCCAGCGCGTTCCCGACCGGTGACCAGGCGGCAGGCTCGGGCTCTTCGCCGAGCCGGGCCGCCAGGACGAGGAAGTCCTGCAGCGTCGAGTGGCCGGCCAGGGTCGTCGCCCAGGTGTCGGCCACCAGGTTCGCCCGCTCCAGGGGCGTCAGATCGGAAAGATGCTCGGCCAGCGCCGTGCGGTGTGCGGTCTCGTAGCCGACGCGGAACATGCCCCAACCGCCGGCATTGACCACCGCCAGTCCCTGCGTGGCCTCGGGGATCGTCTCGGGTGCCGCGTCGAGGACCAAGTGGCGCACCGGCGCGCCGGGCTCACCGTCGGCGGGGACCGCCCGCACGGCCACCGGCACGCGCCATTCCGACCCGATTGACGAGGTGGCGCCTGCGGGAACTGGTCCCAGTGCGAAGGGCTGCTGGCTGAGGGCGGCTCCGCGCAGGGACACCAGCGGGTGCCCGCCCTGGAGAATGAAGGTGTCCATGACGTCGCGCACCGGGGCGCCGCTGGCGTTCTCGAGGGCGTCCCACAGATCGCTGGTCACCGTGTTGCCGTAGGCGTGCGCCTTGAGATAGGTCCGGACGCCGTCGCGGAACACCTCGGGCCCGATGTGCTGCTCGAGCATGCGGAGGACGCCGCAGCCCTTCTCGTAGGTCAGCACGTCGAACATGCCTTCCGCTTCCTTGGGCGGGCCGACCGGGTATTCGATCGGGCGGGTCAGGTGCAGCGCGTCCACCTGCAGGGCCGCCTCCCGGGATGGCGCGAAGCCGATCCAGCGGTCCCACGACGGCCGGAAGGCGTCGACGCAGAGCGTCTCCATGAAGGTGGCGAAGGCCTCGTTGAGCCAGATGCCCTCCCACCAACCCATGGTGACCAGGTCGCCGAACCACATGTGCGCCAGCTCGTGCGCAATGACATCCGCCACGCGCTCGAGCTCGGCGCGGGCCGCTTCGTCCTGGTCGACGAGGAGAGCGGTGTCGCGGAACGTGATGCAGCCCAGGTTCTCCATGGCGCCGGCTGCGAAGTCGGGGATGGCGACGAGGTCCACCTTGTCACCGGGATAGGGGATGTTGAAGTACTCCGTGAAGAAGCGCAGCGCGAACGCGCCGACCTCCAGCGCGAACCCGGCCAGTGGCAGCTTCCCGGGGGTGCAGACGACGCGCAAGGGGACCCCGTCCACGTCGATGGTCTCGGAGATCTCGAGTTTGCCGACGATGAAGGCAACGAGATACGTCGACATCTTCATGGTGGGGGAGAAGCGGATGCGCCGCTTGCTGCCCACCTCGTCGATCCCGACGACCGGGGAGTTCGAAATGGCCTCGACATCGGGCTCGACGATCAGGGCGATCTCGAAGACGGCCTTGCGGTCCGGCTCGTCGAAGCAGGGAAAGGACCGCCTGGCGTCGACGGACTCGAACTGGGTCGTGGCCATGGTCTGGGGCTCGCCGTCGAGGCCCGTGTAGGTGGAGCGGTAGAAGCCGCGGAGCTTGTCGTTGAGCGTGCCGCTGAACCGGCAGCTGATGGTGCACGGACCAGGGGGGAGCAGGTCAGGGGGCCGGAAGGTGACCTGCTCGAGGTCGTCGTTGAAGACGACGCTGCAGGCCATGGTGGTGCCGTCGGCCGTCAGCACCTCGACGTCGCTGATGGCCAGCTCGGCCGCATTGAGCACGATCTCTTCGGCCGCCTCGTGGACGATGGCGTCGATCCCGACGGTGCCCGAGAAGGTGGCGGAGGCCACGTCCGGCTCGATTTCGATGCGGTACGTCTCCGGCTCGATCGTCCGGGGCAAGCGGAACGGCTCGGAAGCGGACGCGACAGCTGGGGTGGGAGCTGAAGGCATCCGTGAAGGCTACCCGCGGTGCCGCGGGTAGTTTCTCGCTTCGTGCCCGCTGACGAAGCCCAACCCGCCCACAATGGCGACGCCCGTGATCTCGACGTCGTGGCCATCGGTTCGCCCTTGCTCGATGTCATCGAACTGGCGACCGACGAACAGTTAGCCCAGGTCGGGCTGGAGAAGGGATCGATGACCCTGATCGACCTGGAGACTGCCACGACGGTGCAGGAGGGCATGGATGCGCCCCGCTACGTCTCGGGCGGCTCAGTGGCCAACACCACGGCCGGGATCGCCGAGCTCGGCGGCACAGCCGGTTTCGTGGGTGCCGTCGCCGACGACGAGGTGGGCCGCACCTACGCCGAGAACCTGCGGGCGGCCGGGGTCGAGTTCGAACCTCACCTGAGCGAGACGGCAATCGGAGACGGCCTCGGCACCGGGCGCTGCATGGTGCTCATCACCAGCGACGCCGACCGCACCATGGGGACCTATCTGGGGGCCGCCTCGACGCTCTCACCCAAGGGCGTCCCGGAGGCGTTCGTCGCCCGAGCCTCCATTGTGCTGCTCGAGGGCTATCTGTGGGATGTGCCCGCCGCCAAGGAGGCGATGCGCCACGCCGCGGCGACGGTGCACGCCGCAGAGGGCTCCGTCGCGCTGTCGCTCTCCGACCCCTTCTGCGTCGGCCGCCACCAGAGGGAATTCCTCGACCTCCTGATCGACGATGTCGACATCCTGCTCGGCAACGAGGAGGAGATCACCATGCTCTTCGGCGTGTCCTCCTACACGGACGCGCTCGAGGCGGCCGAGGAGACGGGACTGCTCGTCGTGATGACCCGGGGTGCGCAGGGCGCCACGGTCCTGACCGCCCGTGGCCCCGAGGAGGTCGCGGCGGCGCCGGTGGCGCGGGTGCTCGACACGACCGGGGCGGGGGACCTCTTCGCCGCAGGGTTCCTCTTCGGCCTGACCCACGGGATGGAACCCGTCGAGAGCACAAGGCTCGGCGGACTGTGCGCCGCCGAAGTGATCGCGCACACGGGTGCCCGGCCCGAGGCCGACCTCAAGGCGCTGGCCGCCGGCGCCGGCCTCCTCCCGGGCTAGCCGGCCGGCACGTGAGCCTTTCGATCGGCATCGTCGGCCTGCCCAACGTCGGCAAGTCGACGCTCTTCAACGCGCTGACCAACAACGAAGTCCTGGCAGCCAACTATCCCTTCGCCACCATTGAGCCCAACGTGGGGGTGGTGGCGGTGCCCGACGCGCGGCTGCAGCAGCTGGCGGACCTCTACGGTGGGGCACCCGTCGTTCCCGCCTCGGTGACCTTCGTGGACATTGCGGGCCTCGTGCGCGGCGCGTCGCAGGGGGAGGGTCTGGGCAACCAGTTCCTCGCCGCCATCCGCGAGACCGACGCCATCTGCCAGGTGGTGCGCGCCTTCCACGATGACGACGTCGTGCACGTCGACGCGCGGGTGGACCCCGCGGGCGACATCGAGACGATCAACACGGAGCTGATCCTGGCCGACCTGCAGACGGTGGAGCAGCGCTTGCCGCGCCTCGTCCGCGAGGCCAAGGGCGATGCGGCTCTCAAGCCGGCAGTCGAGGCCGTCGCGGCGGCGGAACGGATACTCGGTGCCGGCCGCACCATCACGGAGGCGGCCTCGAAGGGCGAAGTGGACGTCACCCTGCTGCGCGACCTGCATCTGTTGACGGCGAAGCCGTTCATCTACGTCTTCAACGTCGATGAGGGCGCCCTGGGGGACGCTGCCCTGGCCGCCCGTCTGGCCGAGAGCGTGCTTCCGGCCCCGTCGATCGTGCTGTGCGCGCAGATCGAGGCTGAGGTGGCCGGCCTCGATGCTGCGGACGCCGCAGAGCTACTGCGCAGCTACGGCCAGGAGGAGTCGGGACTCGAGCAGCTGGTCCACGTCGGGTTCGCCACGCTCGGGCTGCAGACCTTCCTCACTGCGGGGCCGAAGGAGGCGCGGGCGTGGACCATCCACATCGGCGACACGGCCCCCAAGGCGGCCGGTGTCATCCACACCGACTTCGAGCGTGGGTTCATCAAGGCCGAGGTCATCAGTTTCGAGGAGCTCCTCGAAGCCGGCTCGGTCGCCGCGGCACGCACAGCCGGGCGGGCGCGCATGGAGGGCAAGGACTACGTCATGCGTGACGGCGACGTGGTGGAGTTCCGCTTCAACACCTGATCTCGCGAATCACCTGTTCAGACGGCTGACTCTGGGTCAACGTTCGCGGAACGTCCGCGAGATCGGGCGCCAAGGTGTCACGGAGCAAGCTCTCGGCGGCGTGACGAGTCTGGTCCTCCGCGGGTAGGCAAGAGATGGCTGTAGGTGTTCAGTGTGGTCGTGGCTCCGGCGCCATTTGCATAGAAGTCGTGCATGTCGTGGAGCTATCTTCGAGATGTGTCACTGGCGGAGGGGATCGACACGGGAGAAATCGGCATCGCGGCAGATGGAGGCGGACCCCCACGCAGGCGTCCGTCGTTTTGCCGCGACCAACATCGTCGTCATTCTCTGCGCCTCAATTCCGTTCCTCTGGGTGGCCTGGGACGAGTGGACAGGGCGGATCGATCCGTTGCGGTCTATAGCGGGTACCCCCAATACCATCTACGAGGTTCAGGCACGAGCCATCATGCACGGTCACTTGTGGATTCCGCCGGGCAGCATCAAATACGAAGCTTTCGTCGCCCACGGCCACCAGTACACCTACTTCGGGATCTTTCCCTCGCTCCTCAGGATTCCCGTGCTGCTCTTCACTAGCTCACTCGATGGCCGGCTCTCCGCGTTATCCATAACAGGGGCTTGGATCGTCACGGCTGTCTTCTGTTCTCTCCTCCTGTGGCGGCTGCGGATCTTTCTTCGAGGCAACGCCGCGCTGGGTTGGTTGGAAGCCTCGTCGTACGGCCTACTGCTGGTCGCCATCTTGATCGGGTCCGTTCTCGTCTTCCTGGCTTCTCGCCCCGCGACTGCTACCGAGGACGAAGCCTGGAGCGTTGCGCTCTTTTGCGGGACTCTCTTCGCGCTTGTCGGCGTGATCGAACGTCCATCGTGGAGGCGGATCGCGCTTTGTGGCTCTCTCGTACTCCTTACGGACCTCAATCGGGGCACGACGGGCTACGCCGCTGTTCTTGCGACGTTTCTCGTCGCGCTGTGGTTCGCCCTTGGGCGCGAGGGGCAGGCCCTTCGGCACTGGGCTCTTCCAATAGCGGGCGCCGCGTTCGTGCCGATGGCGATCGGATGCGCCATCGACATGGTGAAGTTCGGGGTTTTGTTCGGGGCGCCCTTCTCGAGTCAGGTGCTTTTCCACATTGAAGGGTTGCAGAGGATCAACGGGGGGCACTACTTCAGCTTGCGCTGGCTCCCGAGCACCTTGTCTGATTACGTCGACCCGGCGAATTTCAGTTTCAGTTCAGTCTTCCCCTATCTCAATCTTCCGAGCCAATCGAATGGATTGTTCGGAGGGCAACCCACGGCCGGCATCCCGCTCTCCATGCCTCTGCTGTTCTTCGCCGGCCTCATTGGCGTGACGACGACCTTCATGCCGGGCCGGAGCAAGCCGTTCCGCGCTTTGCGTCTCTTGCTGATCGCCTCAGCGGTGCCCGCGGCTGCCATGATGATCTTCGGGTGGGTTTACGAGCACTACATCGCCGACTTCGTACCCTTGCTCGTGTTCGCCGCCATGATCGGCCTGGTGGACGTGTGGCGACGGCTGGTCTCACGGCCGAGGTCCACGACGAGGTTCGTGCCCCTTGTCGTCGGGGCGCTGGCGTTGTGGAGCGTCTGGGCCAACCTGGGCTTCAGTGTGGCCCCATACATTTACGCGAGCTCCACCCAGGTGGCGAACTACATCAAAGTCCAGCGTGCCTTCAGCGACGTTACTGGGCACCCCCTCGACCACAAGGTGATCGTCAGCTCGCAAGTTCCGGAACCGGCACCGGTGGGCACGTTGTTCGTGAAAGGGCGTTGTCAAGCTCTCTATCTCGCCTGGGCGCCCGTTCCGCAAGGCAAGTTCGGAGCGCTCGCCTACCTGCCAGTGGAGCGAGCGCCCGACACACCGATCTGTGATTCACTCATCAAAGAAAGGTCCACAACGAAGCGCTGACACGCCGAATGAACACGCCCCCTCGGTGTTCTGACCCACCACGTTGTTGATCCACCTGCCTGGTGGGCTCCCGGGACCGTGTGGTGGCCCTTGCGGCCAGGAGAAGCTCCCGACAACGACTGTCGCGATGGCTCCAGCGAAGACCCAGCCCGTCGGCGTGGTCGGTCAAGAAGAAACAGAGCGAGGGCCAAGGCCAGCGTGATTCGGGAAAGCGTCAGCCGTGAGCTGTCCGCCTCGACCTCGGGCTCATCTCGTCGTCGGAGAGTTCGAGCTCCGGGACGGTCGTGGGGCCTCGAATCGAGGCTGTCCGCCGCAGGAGGTCGTTGGTCTGTTCGTGCTCTCGAAGGAGTGCAAGGACGGCACGGCCGGTCGCCATGGTGGCGAGTGTGAACGCGGTCGAATCCTTCGCCAGGCTCCCTGCTGCGCCAGCGGGAGAAGCGGGGTCAGTGCCATCAACAGCGCCATCAACCAGCGCCATCAACCAGCGCCATCAACCAGCGCCATCAATTTCTCAGAAGGAGCCATTCGGGGGACCGAGAAATCCGACCAAGCCGATCGTATTTGACCAATCCGAGGACCTCCGTTTTGGCCAATTCTCTACTCCGTCCCTGGTCAGGGCACCTGCACCGATCAACAAGGCGACGATCGTCCCCATCTCCGGGCAGGCGCCGCCGCCACGCCGGACTGGGGGCTGCCGCCGGACAACGCTCCCCGGACGGGTGATTTTTGTTGTGCATACGTTGTGAATTGGAACGCATTTCGGTAACGTGGTCCCCTCAGGGACGCCATACCGAGGGGGTCGGGCCTGTGAACGCTGCCCAACACACTGGACCAAGACGCCGCGCTGAACTCATTGGGGGTTGCTGAGTCGTGTCGCGACATGGATCGTACCAACAGCTGTCGTTTTTCAGGCCGCTCTACGTGGCTCGTCGATCGAGTCGATCGAGCCCGAACTACAGCGTGGCTCTGGCGGTGGCCGTCGCTCTGGTCGTCGTTCCCTGGGCGCTGGTGGGCTGGGCCATCTGGATGTTGACCTCGTAGCTCTGCCGGGAATCCCGCGGCGCCGCTTCGTCAATCGGGCCACCACTCGAGTGGAGGGACGAGACCGGTGCCGATCTGCATCCAGAGCTCGGTGCGGTGGGTCTTACATGTCCACAACGGGCCCACCCTGCCCTCGGCGTCGATGCCGGTGGCGTCGTGCACCCGGCTGAGCTCCCGCCCGCAGCCGGCCCTCGAACAGATGCCGATCAGATCGGTCATGGCTTCAGTGTCCAGGGAAGAGCCAAACGGGTCAATTCAACTCGGGTTGGCTTCAACTCGGGTTGGTGCGTGACACGTGCAGGCGGGTGCGCCTCAGCCGTTGCTGTTGGACGGCGTGACGCTGAAGGTCGTCGTGATCTGCTGGCCCTTGGCGTTGATCACGTACCAGAGGCCGCCGTCCTGATCGATGGCCTGTCCCATGACCACCCCGGGCGACACGTCACCGTTGTAGGTGTAGAGCGGGTGGCCCCCGTAGGAGAGTTGGGTCGAGCCGTCCGGACGGCGCAGCGTGCCGACCAAGGTGCGGTCCAGGCCCTTGCCGAGGTGCGCCGTCCCGCTGACCACGAGGGGCGGCCACTGGAACACGCAGCCGTCGTCGAGGCAGGCGCTGTGCGTCGGGGTGTCGGGGACGAAGTCGTACAGCGTGTCGCCGCCGCCGGTGGCGAGGATGGGCCCGACAGGCGAGTGCTGCAGCGTCAGCGTCAGCGACGTGTCGGTGGTCGGGGGGGACGACAGCGTCGTGACCCCGGCACCTCCGCAGGCGCTGAGCAGCAGCGTGAGACCGGCCAGGACTGCCGGAACGACGAAGGCAGTGCGGCGCAGCCGGCTGCCCATCAGGAGCTCGCGGCCGCGATGGTGGTGCCGAGAAGCCAGCTGATGGACGTCAGGGCATCGGCGGTGGTCCAGTCGGGCGCCTGCGGGTTCTGCAGGTTGTGCAGGCCGCCGTCATCGAGGAGCCCGCGTAGTTTCGCGTCGAGCGCGCCCTTCTCGTTCGGCGCGCTGGCGTCGACGAAGCGCTCGCGCCCGGCGCCGTCGATGAGGATGTAGCCGTCGGTGTGGTCGACGTCGTAGGTCAACGGCTGGCCGGTGAACCAGTCCGTCTTCGGCGGTTGCTCCTCGGGCACCGTCTGATACTCGACGCCGAACGGCTTCCAGAATGCGGCGACGTTGGCCGGCGTGCCGGTCCACAGCTCCCAGTCCGCCCCGAACTCCTTCTGGTACGCAGAAAGGCGGGCGACCGTGTCGCGGCCCGGGTCGACGGTGGCCTCGACGAAGACGACGCGCTGGGCCAACCCCGCGGCGCGCAGGTCGCGCTGCAGCGAGATGTAGGCGCCGGTCACCAGTGGGCACTCGTCCTGGCACAGCGACAAGAAAGGGGCGAGCACCACGATCTTGCCGCGCAGTGAGGCGAGCGAGACGGCCTTCCCCTGCTGATTCGTCAGCGACACGGTCTGCGGCGTGGGCCGGTCGAGGATCAGGCCCTGGCTGGGCGGTGGCGCGGCGGGCGCGGACGAGCCGCAGGCGGCGAGCGCCACGCCGAGGACGAGCGCCACGAGCACCGCGCCGAGGGCGCGGGCGCTGCTGAGGGCACGGGCGGGCAGGTTCATGGGGACGGGCGCGGGGAGAGGGGAGTGGCTCGACACGAGGCGATGCGGCTCAGGCGTCGTCCTCCCCCGGAGGCAGGAAGGTGAAGGGGAGATCGGCCAGCGAAATCAACGTCGAGGCGATCCAGCGGGTGAGGTCGTCGAAGATCGGGACGAGGATCGAGGGCTCCTCGAGCTGCTGCTCGCTGAAACGCAGGGACCCCTCGTAGGTCGCCTCGGCGGCCCAGCGGATGCCCCCGTCCGCCTCGTCGTCCTCGGTGTGCATCTGCTCAATGGTCGTGGCGGTCCGCACGAGATCGGCGGGGTCGCCCAGCGGCCCGGCTGCGGGCAGTGCGGCGAGGACCTTCTCGGTGTCCGGTGCCTCGGCCATGCGCTGGACACGAAGGGCCACCTCGATCACGACCTCGGGCAGCTCGTCGGGTGGTTCGCCGATGGACCAACTGCGGTAGGAGGTCTGGCTCCACGTGGGCCAGTCGACCGACACGTCGGCACGCACCCGGGGCGGTTGCTCCTCACCCGGGAGGCTGTAGGAGGTCTCCCAGGAGACGTCGCCCAGGAAGACGTCGACCTGGAAACGCTCCTCGACCGCCTGGCGCTGCAGGAGCGCCCGATCGAACGAGGAACGGATGGTGCCGATGAGATCGACGAGGAGATGGTCGAGCACGCCGCACGAGGATAGGCCCGTGGCGGCATCCCCCGGCTTCGGCCCACCAGGTCGGGGCTCTGTCTGCCCCAGAGGGGGAGGAGTCCTGCCCCAGGAGGGGGGGACGTCGGGGGCTTCGAGGACGGCTGTTACCGTCGAGCCGATGGCTCAGGGATCAGCGTGGCTCGAGCGCAGGGTGATCGCCTACGCGCATCAAGGCGGCGCCTGGGAGGCACCCTCGTCGACGCTGCACACCATCGGCCATGCGCTGGAGGTGGGTGCCACCGGCATCGAGCTCGACGTCCACGCCACGGCGGACGGCGAACTGGTGGTGTGCCACGACGCCACGGTGGACCGCACCACGGCAGGCCAGGGCACCATCGCGTCGTTCACCTTGGCGCAGCTGCGTGCCATGGACTTCTCCTATTGGTGGATTCCCGGGGCGGACGTGACGCCGGGGCGCCCCGCCGGCGACTACCCGTTCCGCGGCCGGGCGCCGGACGACGGCTCGTTCGGCATCGCCACGCTGCGCGAGGTCCTCGAGCAGTTCCCCGGGGTGGTGCTGAACCTCGACATCAAGCAGACGGCACCCGTCGTGACCCCCTACGAGGAGGCCCTGGCCAGGCTCCTGGCCGAGTTCGGCCGCACGGACGACGTGATCGTGGCCTCGTTCCTCGACCCGGCCACCGATGCCTTCCGCCAGTTCGCCCCGTCCGTCCCGACCTCGGCGGGCACCATCGCAACGGCCGAGGCGTGGCAGGCGGTGCAGGCCGGCAAGGATCTGCCCGAGACGCCGGCTGTGGCCTTTCAGGTGCCAGAGCGCCAGGGCGATCTCGTGGTGGTCGACGAGCGGTTCGTGGCGGCTGCCCACCGGGCCGGCAAGGCGGTCCACGTGTGGACGGTCAACGACACCGCGTCAATGGAGCGCCTGCTCGACCTCGGGGTCGACGGGATCATCTCGGATGTGCCCACCACGCTGTGCGGCGTGCTGGGCTCACGGGGAGTTGCCTGGAACGGAAAATGAGGCCTCAGGCGGTCACGCCGAGGCCGTCAGCGTGGCGTCAGCCGCGGCCGCAGTTCGGCTTCTTGCCGTGGTTGGCCTTCTTCTTCGTCCTGAGCTTGCGCTTGACCGTTCGCTTCGACATGAGGGGGAGAGCTTAGACCGAATGCCGCAGGACGTCCGGTAGCCTCAAGCGGATGCGGTCCGGATGGCTGCTGCGGGACGGCAAGGTGGTGTGTGCGCTCGAGCTGGCCGACTCGCCGGCCGAGCGCGCCGCGCTGCGCGGGCGAACCGGGTGTGAGGGCGCGCTGCACGTCGACGGGCTCCGGACGGTGCACACGGTCGGCATGAAATTCCCCATTGACGTGGCATTTCTGTCCACCGATCTCACCGTGGTGCGGGTCTCCCGGCTCAAGCCGTGGCGGCTGGCGCTCGGAGGGCGGACGGCCCGGAGCGCCGTCCAGACCGAGGCCGGATCGTTCGAGCGCTGGGGCGTGCGACTGGGGGACCAGCTCGAGCTGCGCGAGGTCTCGAACGGTGCAGCAAGCGGCAAGCCGTGAGCGACGAGCGGCGGGGCCAGCTGGTGCTGGTGGCCACGCCGATCGGCAACCTGGGGGATCTCTCGCCACGGGCGCGTGAGGTGCTGGCGACGGCGGACCTGATCTGCTGCGAGGACACGCGCCGCACCAGGGCCCTCCTGTCGGCATCGGGCATTACGGCCAAGGGCCCGCACGGTGACCGCCTGCTGTCGCTGCACGGGCACAACGAGGCGGCACGGCTCGACCGGGTGGCTGCCGCCGTGGCCAGCGGATCGACGGTGGCCGTGGTCAGCGACGCCGGCACGCCCGGGATCTCGGACCCGGGGGCGTGGCTGGCGGCGCAGCTGGCCGCTGCCGGCGAGACGGTGAGCACCGTGCCCGGGCCCTCCGCGGTGGTGGGCGCGCTGGTCGTGAGCGGACTCCCGGCCGACCGGTTCTGTGTCGAGGGGTTCCTGCCCCGCAAGGGGCCCGAGCGCCGCCGCCGTCTCGAGTCCCTCATGGCGGACGACCGGACGTCCGTGGTCCTCGAAGCCCCCGGGCGGCTGGTTGCCACGCTGCAGGAGCTGGCGGCCGCCGACCCGGCGCGGCCAATGGCCGTGGTCCGTGAGCTGACCAAGCTGCACGAAGAAGTGTGGCGGGGAACCCTCAGCGACGCGGCGCAGGCCTTTGCGGCGCGCGACGTCCGGGGCGAGATCGTCCTCGTGATCGGCGGCGCCCCACCGGCGGCACCGGCGGGCGACGCGGCGGTCGAAGCGGCCGTGCGGGCCGCCCTGGACGACGACCCGTCGGCCGGCCCGCGCCAGGTGGCCGAGCTCGTCGCGGCGTCGCTCAAGGTGCCCCGCCGGCGCGCCTACGAGGCCGCATTGCGCCTCCGGGGCGCGGTGGCGCGCGACGGCGGCACGTCGGGACCGGGCTGAGGGCACCGGTACGCTACCGGCGGTGCCCCCCTACTACCTGACCACCCCTATCTATTACGTCAACGACGCGCCGCACGTGGGCACGGCGTACACGACGGTCAACGCCGACGCGCTGGCGCGCTGGCATCGACTCCTGGGTGACGACGTCTGGTTCATGACCGGCACCGACGAGCACGGGGCGAAGATCGTGGAGGCGGCCGAGGCGAACGAGACCACGCCCCAGGAGTGGACGGACCGGACGTCGGCGCGCTTCGTGGAGGCGTGGGAGCGGCTCGACATCTCCAACGACGACTTCATCCGCACCACCGAGCCGCGCCACTACGAGGTGGTCCAGCAGTTCCTGCAGCGCATCTACGACAACGGGTTCATAGAGCTCGGCTCCTACTCCGGCCTCTACTGCGTCTCGTGCGAGGACTACTACCTCGAGGATCAGCTGGTGGACGGCAAGTGCCCGGTCCACGGCCGCGCCGTCGTCGAGATGAAGGAGGACAACTACTTCTTCACGCTCAGCCAGTTCGAACAACGGCTGCTCGACTACTACGACAGCCACCCCGACTTCGTCCGCCCGACCTCCAAGCGCAACGAGGCCCTCGGGTTCATCCGGGGCGGCCTGCGTGACGTCTCCATCACCCGCACGTCCTTCACCTGGGGCGTGCCGGTGCCGTGGGACAGCGGGCACGTCTTCTACGTCTGGTACGACGCGCTCATCAACTACCTCACCGTGGCGGGGTACGGCACCGACCCCGCCACCTTCGCGGCGCGTTGGGGCGCGGCCCACCACTTGATCGGCAAGGACATCCTCAAGTTCCACTGCGTCTGGTGGCCAGCCATGTGCATGGCGGCGGGCATTGAGCCGCCGGAGGAGATCTTCGTGCACGGCTACCTGCTCATGGGTGGGCAGAAGCTCGGCAAGACGATGATCGCCTCCGGACTGGCCGGCGACGAGGGAGCCGCGCCACTCAACATCACCGACGTCTCGCCCCTGGCGCTGGCCGACGACTTCGGCGTCGACGCGCTGCGCTACCACCTGCTGCGCGACGTGGCACTCGGGGGTGACGGCGACTTCTCCTACGAGGGCATCGTGGCGCGCTACAACGCGGACCTCGCCAACAACCTGGGCAACCTCGTCTCACGGGTCACGACGGTCGTCACCTCCAAGTGCGGCGGCATCGGACCCGGCTGCAATGCGGCCAGCACGCTTGCACCCGTCGCGGCCACCGCGCTCGAGGCTGCATCGGCCGCATGGGCTCGCTGGGCGCCGCAGGACGCGCTGGAAGAGACGTGGCGGCTCATCGGCGCCGCCAATGCAGAGCTCGAGTCGGCTGAGCCGTGGAAGATGGTTCCCGGCCCCGAGGTTGACGCCGTTCTCGGCGACGCCCTCGAGGTCCTGCGCATCGTGGCCATCCTGGTCGCCCCGGCCATGCCGTCGACGGCGGTCGAGGTGTGGCGACGCATCGGGTTGGACGGGGACCCCGTGCGGGCCAGCGTCCCGACGGATGCCGCGTGGGGCGGCTACACGGGCGGGAACGCCGTCGTGAAGGGTGAACCACTCTTTCCCCGGCGCAAGGCCTGACCTTGGCCGGCTGGTTCGACTCCCATTGCCACGTCCAGGAGGAGTACCTCCCGGGCGATGACGGTGCGGAAGCGGACCTCGAGCCGGTCCTGGGCCGAGCGGCCGAGGCTGGCATCGACCGGCTGGTCTGCATCGGGACCGGGGCGGCCACGTCGCAGCAGGCGGTGGAGCTGGCCCGGGCGACGGCCGCCACGTCGGCGACCCCTCGGGCATGGGCTTCCATCGGGCTGCACCCGCACGAGGCGAGTACAGG
The DNA here is from genome assembly GCA_963753115.1 of uncultured Acidimicrobiaceae bacterium. GTDB lineage: Bacteria > Actinomycetota > Acidimicrobiia > Acidimicrobiales > RAAP-2 > Bog-473. The sequence goes on along the minus strand of CAVWBB010000018.1, from coordinate 224,270 downwards.
TGTCGATGCGGTGGCGGACCTGCTGGGGCGCGAGCTCGCGCGAGACGACGGCGTCGTGGTGGCGGTGGGGGAGTGCGGGCTCGACTACTACTACGAGCACTCGCCGCGCGACGCGCAACGCGCGGCCTTCGCCGCGCAGATCGCGTTGGCGCACGCGCACAACCTCGCCTTGGTCATTCACGCCCGCGACGCCTGGTCCGATCTGTTCGACGTGCTGCACGCGGAAGGCGTGCCCGAACGCACCGTGTTGCACTGCTTCACGGGCGGCCCCGAAGAAGTGGAGCAGTGCCTGCGCGAGGGCATGTACGTCTCTTTCAGCGGGATCATCACGTTCAAGAACGCGGCGGACGTGCGGGAAGCCGCCGCGCGCTGCCCGCTCGACCGTTTGCTCGTCGAGACGGACAGTCCGTTCCTCGCCCCGGTGCCGCATCGGGGCCGCACGAACGAGCCGTCGTACCTTCCGTTCGTCGGCGACGCCGTCGCCGCCGTGAAGCACTGTCCCGTCGACGAAGTCAGGGAGCGCAGCGCGGCTGCGGCGGCCATGGTGTTTTCCACAGGGAGCTAAATCACGCGCTGTTGTGCGTAATACGAGAACCTTGTGACCTGGGTGTTTGACCTTGAATGCAGAGGAAAAGTGCACCTGAACAGGGAGTTCATCTAAATATCACGGACAGCTGCGTCCGTGACCTGGGAAAAGAGCGCGCGAAAACGTTTCCTTCGATTCCGGGTTTGCGCTTCTTGTGTTTGGTTATCTAACTTCATCAGAAACCCCTCGCCACCCGTGTGTCGGCGCGGGTGCACTGTGTCCCCGGAGAAGGGTGGAGCCCTGCGGAACCAGAGCACTGGGGGGAGGCGCCTCGGCGTTGCTGCAGTTATTTGCGGCTCGTTGCTCGTCGCGCCTCTCCTGCTGTTGCAGAACGCGTCTGCGCACGCGTCGCGGCCTGACGCCGCGGCGCGCGGCGCGCACGAGAAGCAGAAGAACGCCGTGTCTTCGTCGTCGCACAACGACGGCGTGAGCTTGCCGTCGAATCTCGTCGCCTATCAAGCGCCGACGACGACGTCGTCGACCGCGCCCGCAACGACGACCACGACCGCGCCGCCGACCACCACGACGACGGCACCGCCGCCACCGTCGACCACGACGACGCGACCGGCCCCACCACCGCCGCCGACCACGACGACGACGGCACCGCCGGCGCCGCGTGCGGTGGCGCACAACGAGGGCGGTGAGGCCACGTGGTACGCGGCCGCCCCGACGGGGATGTGCGCCAGCCCGACGCTCCCGTTCGGCACCGTGCTCACCGTGGTGAACAACGCGAGCGGCGCGTCGACCGTGTGCACGGTGGACGACCGCGAGGCGGCGGGCTACCCGCGGGTGGTCGATCTGTCGCCGTCAGGCTTCTCACAGATCGCCGGCCTCGGACAGGGAGTGGTGGACGTCACAATCTCCTGGTGACCCTTTCCGGCGCCGACATCGCCCAGCTGCTGGCGGCGCACGGACTCACCCCCAGCCGTGCCCTCGGACAGAATTTCGTCGCTGATCCCAACACCGTGCGCCGCATCGCGCGCCTCTCGGGCGCCGGGCCCGGCTCACAGGTGCTCGAGATCGGGGCGGGGCTCGGCTCCCTGACGCTGGCCCTGGCCGAGACCGGGGCCCGTGTGGTGGCGGTCGAGACGGATCGCCACCTGTTCCCGGTCCTCCAGAGCGTGGTCGCGGGTGCCGGCGTCGAGACCGTCCGGGGGGATGCCCTGGAGCTGGACCTGGCGGCGCTCCTGGCCGAGCGGGGCCCCGGGCCATGGAGCCTGGTGGCCAACCTCCCCTACAACGTGGCCACGCCCCTGGTGATCCGGACCCTCGTGGAAGTCCCAGCGGTCGCCCACCTCCTCGTGATGGTGCAGCGGGAGGTAGGGGAGCGGATGGCGGCGGCGGCTGGTGAGGACCCTTACGGGGCGGTCTCCGTGCGCATCGCCTATTTCGCCCGAGCCGAGGTCGTGGGCCGGGTCCCGGCCTCGGTCTTCATCCCCCGACCCAGGGTGGAGTCGGTGCTCGTCCGGCTGGAACGCCGGCCCGAGCCCGCGGTGGACCCCGCCCTGGTTTCCTACGAACGCCTCAACGCGGTGGTGCGGGCCGGCTTCGCCCACCGGCGCAAGATGCTGCGGCGCTCCCTGGCCGGTGTGGTCGACCCTGCTGCCTTCGAGCGGGCCGGCGTGCGACCCGATGCCCGGGCCGAGGAGCTCGACGTGGCTGCCTGGGGCAGGCTGGCAGCACTGTGACCGGTAACCCTGTGACTGGCGACCCTGTGACTGGCGACCCTGTGACTGGTGGGGGGTGATCAGGGTGCTGGCCCCGGCCAAGCTGACGGTGTCGCTCCAGGTGACCGGCGTCCGGGACGACGGCTATCACGAGCTCGAGGCGGAGATGGTCACCCTCGACCTGGCCGACGAGCTCCAGATCGACGAGGAGGGCTCTGACCTCGTCGTCGAGGTCGAGCCGGGGATGGCGGCCGTCGGGCTGCCCGGCCCCGGGCAGAACCTCGTGGAGCGGGCCCTGGAGGCCTGCGGCAGGCGCGCCGGCGTCCGGTTGACCAAGCGGATCCCGCTGGGGGGCGGATTGGGCGGGGGCTCGGCGGACGCTGCCGCCGTGCTGCGGTGGGCCGGCTGCACCGACGCCGCCGTGGCGGTGCGCCTCGGCGCCGACGTGCCGTTCTGCCTCGCCGGGGGCCGGGCCCGGGTCGAGGGCGTGGGGGAACTGGTCACGGCGCTGCCCTTTGCGCCCCGTGGGTTCCTCCTGCTCCTGCCACCGTTCGGCGTCGAGACCGCCGAGGTCTACCGGGCCTGGGACGCCGACCCGGGGCACGAGGGACCGAACGCGCTGACGGCGGCCGCCCTGGCCGTGGAACCGCGCCTGGCCCGTTGGCGTGACGCCCTGCGGGACTTGAGCGGGAGCGAGCCGGTGCTGGCCGGGAGCGGCTCGACGTGGTTCGTCGAGACAGACAGTGAAGGGGCCGGGACGGGGGCACGGTCGACGTCACGGTCGACGGCGCTGTCGACGGAGCAGTCGGCGGCGCAGCACGAGGTGCGCGTCGGGGCCGAGACGGCCCGGCTGGTGCGCGCCCGCACCGTACCGGCGGGCTGGGAAGGGGACTGAGGGGGAGGGGGCGGGGCGGCGGGAGTTACTTGCCGGCCCGGCGCTGCCAACGGGTGGCCTTCAGCATCTTCTTGTGCTTCTTCTTGCGCATCCGCTTGCGACGCTTTTTGATCAGTGATCCCATGTCGTGGGGCAGGCTAGCGGTCGTGGGGGTCGACTGCCAGGTCGGTCCCGGGTCAGGAGGCACCCATGGGCTTCGAGATCGTCCGGCTCGACCACGTGCAACTGGCCATGCCGCCGGGTCGGGAAGCGGAGGCAGAAGCCTTCTATTCGGGACTCCTCGGGCTGCTGCGCGTCCCCAAACCCGAGCCGCTGGCGGCGCGGGGCGGATGCTGGTTCGGCAACGGGACCGTGGCCGTGCACCTCGGAGTGGAAGAGGACTTCCGCCCAGCCCGCAAGGCTCATCCGGCGCTGGTGGTCCGCGACCTGCCCGCCCTCCAGGCGGTCCTGGCCGCGGCCGGGGTGGCGGTGCGCCCGAACGCTGATCGCCCTCCTGGCGGCGGTGCCTATGCCGACGACCCGTTCGGCAACCGGATCGAGTTCATCGCAGAGGGCTGACCAGGGCCACGCGCCCGGGTCCAGGCAATGAGCCTCCGGCCCGGGGAAGGCAGCTGTCGCCAGCGGGTCAGAGCCAGCGGGTCAGAGAGAGCGGGTCCGAAGGAACGAAGGAGACGCCGGCAGGGGCGGGGCGGACCGTCCCCACCGGCGTCGCCGGTGGGGGGAGGGGACTCCGCGCCTTGGCGGGAGCGGGAACTCCCCACCACCGGGGTACGAAGACCAGTCTGCGCCAGCAACCTTGGCGGCACGTTGGCTCGGCATAAGAACGCGCAAAGAAAAACGCGCACCGGCCCGCCGGGCGGGTCAGTCGATGACGCTGGGCGCCGCCTCCATGGGCCCGGCCACCGTGGGCAGGCGCATGCTCATGCGGGCCCCGCCAGCAGGGTCGTTCTCGGCCACGATGGTCCCGCCCTCCGCCTTGACGACCTGGGCGACGATGGCCAGCCCGAGGCCCGAACCCGGCAGCCCGCGGGCCGCCGGCGAACGGTAGAAGCGGTCGAAGATGTGCGGCAGGTCCTCGGCGGCGATGCCGGGGCCGTGGTCGTGTACGACGACCAGGCCGTCCTCGCACTCCACCTCGACCGGCTCCCCGGGTGGGCTCCACTTGCGGGCGTTGTCGAGCAGGTTGCCCACTGCCCGGCGCAGGCCGTCGTCGCTGGCGACCACCCAGCACGGCGTGGCGACCAGTTCGAAGCGCACGTCCTTGGACCGGCCGTGGGTGTTCTGGACGGCCACCTCGTCCTGCACCAACAAGTCGAGGCGGAGGGGCTCACGCGAGGCGGGGCCCCGGTCGCCCCGAGCCAGCTCGGCCAGGTCGCCCACGATGTCCGTCAGCTCCTGCAGCTGCACCAGGACGTCGTCGACGAGGACGGAGCGGTCCTCTGCGCTCAGCTCCTCGACCCGCCGGATGACCTCGAGGTTCGTCCGCAAGCTGGTGAGCGGGGTGCGCAGCTCATGGGAGGCGTCGAGCACCAGCTGGCTCTGGGCGCGACGCGACGACTCGAGCGCTTCGAGCAGCCGGTTGAACGTGCGGCGCAGCCGCCCCAGCTCGTCCGGGCGGCCGGGTTGGAGCCGGCGCGAGACGTCGGTGGTCTCGGCCAGGTCCTCGACGGTGTCGGTCAGCGAGTTGAGCGGGATCAGCGCGGTGCGGGCCACCAGCCAGCCGAGGACGACGGCGAGGAGGACGCCGACGAACGCGACGGCCCCCAACAGCAGCGCGAGCTTCTTCAGCTGGGAGTCGACGTTGAGCAGCGTGGCGATCTGCAGTGCGCCGCCTTGGCCCAAGAAGGCTTCGCCCGAGTCGAATTGCGTCCCGGGGGGCAGGTGCTCGACGAACTCGCGCATCTGGTTCCCGTCGACGGTGACCGTGGTGAAGAAGTTCGGGGCGAAGCCGCCGGCCACAAGCCGCACCTGGCCGGTCACGGGCAGGCCGCCCCCCGAGACGACGGCGCCGGAGGTGTCGATCACCTGGCCGAGGGTCGCCGTGGTCGACCCGATCTCCTGGCCGGCCACGATCTTCTCCGCCGCCGTCTGCAGCGAGCTGTCCGCCGCCTCCACCAGCGTGTGGCGCGCCACCAGGAACGAGCCGAGCGAGGCGGCCAGCACGGCGACGACCACGGCGACGGTCGTGGCCAGGACCAGCCGCGTGCGGAAGGTCACGAGTCCCGCAGCACGTATCCCACGCCGCGCACCGTCTGGATGCAGCGTGGCTCGCCCCCCTCCTCGAGCTTGCGCCGTAGGTAGCCGACGTAGACGGCGAGCGAGTTGGTCCCCGAGTCGAAGTCGAAGCCCCACACGCGGTTCAGCAGCACCTCGCGGGTGAGCACCTGGCGGGGGTGGCGAAGGAACATCTCGAGCAGGTCGAACTCAATCCGGGTGAGCGCGAAGGTGCGCTCGCCGCGCTGCCCCTCGCGTGTCGAGAGATCGAGCGTGAGGTCGCCGACGCGCAGCAGGCCGCCTTCCCCTTCGAAGCGGCGCCGGAGCAGGGCGCGCAGGCGGGCCAGGAGCTCGGCGAGCGCGTAGGGCTTGACCAGGTAGTCGTCGGCCCCGGCATCGAGCCCCTGGACGCGGTCGTCGACGGCGTCGCGCGCGGTGAGGATCAGCACCGGAGTGTCGTCACCTGCGCTGCGCATGCGCCGGCACACCGTGAGGCCGTCGAGGTCGGGCAGCCCCAGGTCGAGGATCAGCGCGTCCGGGGGCGCCTGGGCCAACGCCTCGAGCGCCTCGCCGCCCGAGGAGACGGCCACGACCTCGTAGCCCTCCAGACGGAGGGCGCGGTCGATGGACCGGCGGACCGCAGGGTCGTCGTCGACCACCAGGATGCGCACGATCACAGAACCTATCGCCGCACCTCCGCGGGGCACGGCCCATCGGCGTGTCTAACCTCTGGGGCGATCGCTTCGGTCCGGGGTAGTTCAATCGGCAGAACGTCGGCCTTTGGAGCCGGATGTTGGAGGTTCGAGCCCTCCCCCCGGAGCGCCTGTCAGCGGCCCGCCGCCTCGTCCTGTTCCGCCAGCTGAGCGAGGTACGCGTTGTAGGCCGCGAGCTCCTGGTCCTCCTCCGCCTCCTGCGACCCGGCGGCCGGCGCCGTGGGTTGTGCTGCGTCAGGTGCTGTCTGGCTGCCGGAATCGGCGCCGGCGTCGGCGGGCGGCGACCCTTCCTCTGCCGCCTCGTGCACGAAGCGCCACCACATGTAGACGGCATAGGCGGCGAAGAGCGGCCACTCGAACACGTAGGCCCAACTCAGCGTGTTGCCGTCGAGGGCGCGGCTGAGCTGCCAGAAGCACAGCGCCAGGAAGGCGGGCACCACGATGAGGATCACCACGTGGAGCTTCAGGGCGCGTCGGGAGAGCCAGACGTTCTTGTCCATCAGCGGTCTGCGAAGAGGAAGTCGTCCAGAATGGCGGCCAACTCGAGCGGCCGGTCACCCTGCACGCTGTGGCCGGCGCCCTCCACGCCGATGACGGTGGCCGTCGGCTGGCGGCGCAGCAGCTCCGCGACATCGGCGTCGTCGACGACGGACCACGCCAGGCCGCGCACGAGGAGCAGCGGGACGGTGAGCCCGGAGACGGCCTCCCACAGATCGCCGAATTCGGGATGGGCGGCGGGCCCGGAGGCCTCGGTGCGGAAGCGGGCGTAGCGCCAGACCCAACTGCCGTCCTCTCGTTGGACGGCATTGTGCAGGATGCCGCGGCGCAGCGACGATTCCGAGCGGCCCGGGTTGTGCTCAATCGTGCGTGCCAGCAGTTCGTCGAAGCTGTCGAAGCTGGCCGGCCCGTTGACGAAGTTGGTGATCGGCGCGGCCTTCTCGGCGTTCACGCCCGGCGTGACGTCGACGAGCACGAGGGCGCGCACGAGGTCGGGGGCGTGGGCGGCGAGGGCCAGGGACGAGACCCCGCCGAGCGACATGCCGACGACGCCCCGGGCCTCGGGGGCGAGCTCGGCGATCACGGTGGCCAGGTCGCGCCCGTTGCTGACGGCGGAGATGGAGCCGTCGAGCCCGCCGTCGGAGTGGCCGTGCCCCGGCAGATCGACCGCGAGGAGCGACCGCCCGAGCGCCATGGCCACGGTGTCCCAGGTGTGGGCGTTCTGCGCCCCGCCGTGCACCAGGACGACCTCGGGGGGTCCGTCGCCCCAGACCAGGCTGGACACCGCCCGGCCGGGCGAGACCTCGACGTCGACGCGCCGGACAGCGGGCGGCCCGTCATAGGGCAGCCCGTACTCGGCGGCGTTCTCGTGGAACAGCCCGAACTCGTCGTAGGGCTCGCGTTCCGGCACGCCCACGAGTTTCCCATACGCACGCCGGCCGTCCCGGCGGGCTAAGAATGCCGGCATGCCCGAGCGCCGACTTTCCGCCGTCGTCCTGGCCGCCGGGGAGGGGACGCGGATGCACTCGGAGCGCCCCAAGCCCCTGCACCTCCTGTGTGGCCGCCCGATGATCCTGCACGTGCTCGACGCCATGGCCGAGGTCGACGTGCGGCGGGTCGTCGTCGTCGTGGGCCACCGCGCCGAGTGGATCACCAAGACGCTGGTGCAGCACGCGCCGACGACCATGGAGATCGAGTTCGTCGAGCAGCTCGCCCGCACCGGGACGGGCGACGCCCTGGCTGTCGGGCTGACCGGATTGCCCGACGACGATGACGACGAGACCGAGGACGTCGTGGTCCTCCCCGGCGACACCCCGTTGCTGCGCCCCCAGACGCTGGCCGCGCTCGTGCGGGCGCACCGGACCGAGGACGCCGGGGCGACGCTGCTCACCGCCGTGGTCGAGAACCCCCTGGGGTACGGCCGAGTCGTGCACGGCAAGGACGGCCACGTGACCCGGGTCGTCGAGGAGGCCGACGCCACCGACGAGGAGAAGGCCATTGAGGAGGTCAACACCTCCATCTACTGCTTCCGCCGCAGCATCATGGCGCCCACCCTGCGCCGGCTGAGCCCGGCCAACGCCCAGGGTGAGTACTACCTGACCGACGCCATCGGCGTCCTCAGCAGTGCCGGCTACGCGGTGCGCTCGTTGGTCCTGCCCGACTCCATGGAGGCGGCCGGAGTGAACGACCGCGCGCAGCTGGCGGTGGCCGAAGCCGAGTTGCGCGACCGCATCAACGAGCGCTGGATGCGGCGCGGCGTCACCATGTGGGACCCCGAGCGCACGTACGTCGACGCCGAGGTCCACCTGGAGGCCGATGTGTCCCTCCTGCCGGGCGTGATCCTGCGCGGCAATTGCTCGGTGGGGGCCGGGGCGGAGATCGGGCCCAACAGCGTGCTGACCGACACCGACGTCGGCGGGGGCGCCGTGGTGGCAGCCTGCGTCGCCACCCTGGCCACCATCGGCGCCGGGGCGCGCATCGGCCCTTACAGCGTGCTGGAGCCCGGAGCCGAGGTGGAAGCCGGGGCCGAGTTGCCCCCGCACTCGGTGGTCGCCGGGCCCCAGGGCTGACGCGGGCCGCACCCGGTGGTCTTGGCCGGCACCGGGGCGCGGGCGGCGACAGAGGCACGGGCGGCAAACGGGCCGAACGGCTCGGAGACGCGCCGCGGCAGGGCGCAGTAGCGTTGGTGTCGTGGAGCTGATTCCCCGGCGTCGCCTCGAGCTGATATCCGGGCGAGCCCATCCCCAACTGGCCAAGGACATCGCGGGTCACCTCGGCGTGGAGCTCGGTGAGGCGAACCTCCGCGAGTTCGCCAACGGAGAGATCTACTGCAAGTACGACATCTCCATCCGCGGCTGCGACGTCTTCATCGTGCAGACGCACGCCAGCCCCGTCAACGACTCCCTGATGGAGCACCTCATCATGATCGACGCCGCCAAGCGCGCCTCGGCCAAGCGCATCACGGCGGTGTGCCCCTATTACGGCTACTCGCGTCAGGACCGGAAGTCGACCGGGCGTGAGCCGATCACCGCCAAGCTCGTGGCCGACATGCTCTCGGCGGCGGGTGCCGACCGGGTGATCTCCGTCGACCTGCACTCCGGGCAGATCCAGGGCTTCTTCGACACGCCCTTCGACCATCTGGTGGCGACGCCGGTGCTCGAGGCCTACATGCGCGAGAACTTCGGCGGCGACGTCGTGGTGGTGGCGCCCGATGCCGGGCGGGTGAAGGTGGCGGAGCGCTACAGCCAGCACCTCGGCTTCGACCTGGCCCTGATCCACAAGACGCGGCCGCGGGGGACGTACAACGAGGTCAAGGCCCGCCACGTGGTCGGTGACGTCGAAGGACGCCATTGCGTCCTCATCGACGACATGATCGACACCGCGGGGACCATCTGCGCCGCCGCCGAACTGCTCTCCGAGGCCGGCGCATCGGACATCTCGGTCATGGCCACGCACGCCGTCCTGTCCGACCCCGCCGTCGACCGCCTGAAGGCGGCGCCGATCTCACGGGTCGTGGTGACCGACACGCTGCCGGTGGCCGAGGACCGGGTCTTCGACAAGCTCGAGGTCCTGTCGGTGGCCAAGATCATCGCCGACGCCATCGACGCCGTCTTCGAGGACACCTCGGTCTCCGAGCTCTTCGGCGGGGACAACCTGGTCTAGGGGCCTGAGGGGGCGGGTGGTCCCCCTGCCTGCGGCGCGGCTACGCTGGTAGGCCGTTCGCCGGAGGCCTGGTGCCGTCCGCGACCACCGCTCTCGCCACTGAGGAGATCCACCATGGCCGAAGTCGTACTCGCCGCCGAAGTCGGGCGCCCCACGGGCTCGCGCGCCGTGCGCCGCCTGCGACGCGAAGGGAAGATCCCGGCCGTGATCTACGGCCACGGGACCGACCCGCTCCCGGTGGCCGTCGTGGCCCGGGAGCTCCGCATCGCCCTCAACAGCGAGGCCGGGGCGAACCAGCTCCTGTCCCTCGACACCGGTTCGGGCACGTATCTCGCCCTTGCCCGGGAGATGCAGCGCCACCCTGTGGCGCAGACCGTGACCCACGTGGACTTCATCATCGTGCGCCGCGACGAGGTCATCAGCGCCGACGTGCCGATCATCCTCACCGGTGAGGCCCTCGAGGTCCACCACGGGGACGGGCTTGTCGACCAGCAGATGTTCACGCTCGCCATCAACGCCCTGCCGACGGCGATCCCCTCCGCCATCGAGGCCGACGTCACGGACCTCATCATCGGCGGACAGATCCGCGTCTCGGACCTGGCGCTGCCGACCGGCGTCACGACCGACGTCGACCCCGAGACTGCGGTCGCCATCGGGCAGCCGCCACGGGTGATCACCGAGGAGGAGACGGGCGAGGGCGCCGAGAGCGTCGAAGGTGCCGAGGCCACCGCCGAGTCCGGTGGAGACGCGTCGGCCGAGGCGGGCAGCGAAGAGAGCTAGGCCCTGCGCCGCCCCTTTGCCCGGTCGGAACACCGGGGGACACCGGCGGACCTGCTCGTCGTCGGGTTGGGAAACCCCGGAGCCGAATTCGCCGGGAGCCTGCACAATGCAGGATCCGACACCGTCGAGCTCCTGGCCCAACGGCACGGCGCGTCGTTGCGCGCCGAGAAGGGTGTCCAGGCCCGAGCGGCCGTGGCCACAGTGGGCGGCAAGCGAGTGGTTCTGGCCGTCCCCACCACCTACATGAACGACTCCGGGTCGTCCGTGCGCACGCTGGTCACGCGGTTCGGGATCGCGGAGCCGACCTCCATCGTGATCGTCCATGACGAGCTCGATCTGCCCCCGGGCACGGTGCGCCTGAAAGCCGGAGGCGGTCTCGCGGGGCACAACGGGCTGCGCTCGGTGGAGTCACACCTCCATTCGGCGGACTTCCTCCGGGTGCGCATCGGCGTCGGCAAGCCCCCGAGCGCGGCCCAAGGTGCCTCACACGTCCTGCGCCGGCCGCCGAAAGCGGTGCGCGAGCTGCTGGCCACATCCGTGCAGACGGCGGCGGACGCCGTCGAGCGCATTGCCGCCGACGGCATGGATGCCGCCATGCTGTGGTGCCACTCGCTGCCCACCTGATCAATTTGATGAGCTCCGTCCCCCCGACTCCCGTGCCGTCCGCGACCGGAATCAGCGCAATCCGCGCAATCCGCGCACGGCAACGCCGGCAGCCTCTCGGCCATTCCGCGCCTTCTCCGCAGCGACCCGGCACTGGCCGTGCTGGTCGGCGCCGCCGACGCCACCGTCGCGGTGCCCGAAGCGGCCCAGGCCGTGGTCGCCGCCGCGTTGGCCGCGTTCACGGACCGATCCCCGCTCCTCGTGATCACGGCGACGGGGTTGGACGCCGAGCGCCTGGGCGACGACTTGTCCTGCCTGATCGCGGCCGAGAACGGAGAGGCCGAGGACGCGGGTGTGGCGGGGGGTCCCGTGGTCGGGGCGCTGGCGACCCCGGTCACCGTGCTGCCGGCCTGGGAGACCCTCCCCTTCGAGCGGGTCAGCCCCGAGACCGAGACGATGGGACGGCGCCTGGCCGTGCTCCACGCGCTCACCGCGGCACCGGATCCGGCGCTGCCGCCGCCACCCCGCGTGATCGTCGCCCCGGTCCGGGCGATATTGCAGCGACTCGGCCCGCTGGAAGCGACGGCGCCACTGGTCATCCGGCCGGGGGACCAGGTGGACGTGGCGGAGTTCCTCCCTGCGCTGGTGGCCATGGGCTACCGCCGCGAGCACCAAGTCGAGCACCGGGGCGAGTTCGCCGTGCGCGGCGGCATCGTGGACATTTTTCCCTCGACAGCCGACGTGCCCGTCCGCATCGACCTCTGGGGCGACGAGGTCGACCGGCTCACCGCGTTCTCGGTCAGTGACCAGCGCTCGTCGCACGACTTGCGCGCCGTCGCGCTCTACGGCTGTCGCGAACTCGTGCTGACAGCGGCGCTGCGCGACGCCGCCGCCGCACTGACGGCGCGCCGCCCTTGGGGTGCGTCGGTGTGGGAGAACCTGGCCGAGGGCGCGCAGTTCGACGGCATGGAGTCGTGGCTCCCGTTCCTGGAGGACCAGCCGCGGGTCTTGCCCGACCTCCTGCCGGCCGGTGCGCAGGTGGTGCTGGTCGAGCCGCGCCGGATCAGGGACCGCGGCGTCCAGCTGCTGGACGAGGAGGCGGCGCTGGCCGAGACGCTGGCGGCCACCTGGGGGGCAAAGGAGGCGGAGGAGGAGAGCTTCCCGCGCCTCCACGTGCCGTTCGAGCGCCTCCTGAGCGACAGCGGAGCCGGCGTCACCTCGCTCCCGTCCGTCCCGGAAGGCCCCTCGACCGCCGCGCTGACGGTGCGGCGCTTCGATCCGGTGGCGGGGGATCCCACCCGACTGGCCACCGGCGTGACCGCGCTGGTGGGCCAGGGATACTCCGTGACGCTGTGTGCCGCCACGGCACCTGGGGCGAGCCGGCTCGCCGAAGCGCTGGCGTCCGAGGGCCTGCACGCGCCGGTGGTCGACGCGGCACCCGGCACCGCGGGGGCCTCTGTGGTTGCGGCGCCGATCACCAGCGGTTTCATCCTTCCCGACGCCAAGGTCGCCGTCCTCTCCGAGACCGACGTCACAGGCCGGCGCGTGCCGCACCGCCGGGCGCGCCCGCGGGCGCGGGCCGCCGACGGCTTCTTCGACGACCTCGAGGCGGGGAGCTTCGTCGTGCACCGTCAGCACGGCGTGGCGCGCTTCGAGGGGGTGACGACACGGACCATGGGCGGGACCACCCGCGACTACCTGATCCTGCAGTACCGCGGGTCGGACCGCCTCTATCTGCCGGTTGAGCAGATCGAGGCCATCACGCCCTACAGCGGCGGCGAGTCGCCGACGCTTTCAAAGATGGGCGGTGCCGACTGGCAGCGGACCCGGGCCAAGGCTCGTGCCGCGGCGAGCGAGGTGGCGGCGGAGCTGGTGGAGCTGTACCGCCGGCGCCTGGCCGTCGAGGGGCGGGCGTTCAGCCCCGACACGCCCTGGCAGACCGAGATGGAGGGTTCGTTCGGCTTCGTCGAGACCGAGGATCAATTGAAGGCCATCGCCGACGTCAAGCGGGACATGGAGGAGCCGCGCCCGATGGACCGGCTGATCTGCGGTGACGTCGGCTTCGGCAAGACCGAGGTCGCGGTGCGGGCCGCCTTCAAGGCGGTGCAGGACGGGACGCAGGCGGTCATCCTCGCCCCGACGACACTGCTGGCCAGCCAGCACGCGCAGACCTTTGCCGATCGCTACGCGCCCTATCCCGTGCGGGTCGAGCTCTTGAGCCGCTTCTTGTCGCCGGCCCAGCAACGAGCGGTGGTGCAGGGACTGGCCGACGGGAGCGTCGACGTGGTGGTCGGGACGCACCGCCTGCTCGGCCAGGACGTCCAGTTCAAGAACCTCGGGATCCTGGTCGTCGACGAGGAGCAGCGCTTCGGCGTGACGCACAAGGAGGCCATGAAGCGCATGGCCGAAGGGGTCGACGTGCTGACGCTGACCGCAAGCCCCATCCCGCGTACGTTGGAGATGGCCCTGACCGGCATCCGCGACCTTTCGATGGTCAACACCCCGCCGGCCGACAGGCGTCCGATCCTCACCTACGTCGGGGAGCAGGATCGCTCGGCCATCAGTGAGGCGCTGCGTCGTGAGCTGTTGCGCGAGGGGCAGACCTTCTATGTCCACAACCGCGTCTCGGACATCGACCGGGTCGCCCGTGAGGTCCGCGACCTCGTGCCCGAGGCCAGGGTGGCCGTGGCGCACGGACAGATGGACGAGGGAAGCCTCGAAACGGTGGTGCTCGACTTTTGGGAGCGGCGCTATGACGTGCTGGTCTGCACCACCATCATCGAGTCGGGGATCGACATGCCCTCGGTCAACACGCTGATCGTTGACCGCGCCGATCTGCTCGGGCTGGGACAGCTGCACCAGATCCGGGGACGGGTCGGCCGAAGCGGGCAGCGGGCCTACGCCTATCTCTTCCATCCGGCCGACCGCGTGCTCTCCGAGCAGGCTTACGAGCGCTTGAAGACCATCGGCGAGCACACCGAGCTGGGTTCGGGCTTCAAGATCGCGATGCGCGACCTCGAGATCCGGGGAGCCGGCAACCTCCTCGGCTCCGACCAGTCGGGACATATCGCCGCGGTGGGGTACGACCTCTACGTGCAGCTGGTGGCCGAGGCGGTCGCAGAGGCCAGGGGCGAGCCCCGGCCCACCCCGTCCACCGTCTCGCTCGACGTCCCGGGCGACGCCCATCTCCCCAAGGACTACGTGGCGGCCGAGGACGCCCGACTGGAGGCGTACCGCCGCCTGGCCTCGGCTACCTCCATGGCCGACGTGGACGACATCGGGGCCGAATGGGTCGACCGCTATGGGCCGCTGCCGGCCGCGGCCGACGGCCTCCTGGCACTGGCCCGGCTGCGGGCCAGTGCGCTGGCCCGGGGGATCAGCGAGGTCTCCATGAGCTCGGTGCGTGCGGGCGGCCGCCAGCCGACCGTGCGCATCTCACCGGTGGCGCTACCGGCCAGCGCCCAGGTGCGTCTCCGCCGCCTGGCCCCGGGCGCCACCTACCGCGAGGACATGGCCCAGCTGCTGCTGCCCGTCACCAACGGCGATTCCGCACCCGATACGGTGCGCGCCGTGATCGAAGAGCTGCTCCCCCTTGGCTGAAGTGGGACGCGGCGGGGACACCTTGTAGAGTGCGCGGCGCGTGAAGCGGCTCATCGTTCTCCTCATCGTCCTGGCCGGCGGCGTCGCCGCGGCCGCGCTCTCGATCCCATCGAACGCGGCCACCGTCAACGGCAGCAACATCAGCCAGCAAGACCTCAATTCCGACGTCAACGCCATTGCCGGCAGCGCCTACTACCAGTGCTACCTGAACTCGCTGGCGTACCTGTCATCGAACGGAACGCAGCAGCTGGCGCCCGTCACGGGGGCCGGCACGGGCCAGTACGCGGGCGACCATCCGACCGCCACCACCTCCTTCGTGGCCACCTACCTCGAAACCGAGATCGGTCACCAGCTCGTGCTGCAGCTGGCGGGCCACCGCCATGTCACCGTCACCCAGGCCGACCTCACCACGGCCCGCGCCAACCTGACCACACAGATCTCCGAGGTGATGTCCGAGATCCTCCAGACGCAGCAGGGCCAGGACGTGCGCTACGGCTGCAGCCTGACGGGCCAGGCACTCACCGGGAAGCAGGTGCTGGACTCGCTGCCGGCTTCGTTCGTCGACGAACAGGTGCAGTTCAACGCCACGGCGACCGCATTGCAGGAGGACCTGGCCGGCGTGGGTTCGACCCAGGCGGACCTGCAGAACTACTTCGCGGCGCACAGCGCCAAGTTCGACACGGCGTGTCTCACGGCAGCTGTCTTCTCCAGCGAGACCGCGGCGCAGGAGGCCGCCGCGCAGGTCGCCTTCGGCACGCCGTTCGCCACGGTGGCGTCGAACACCAGTAGCAGCGGAGGCGGTGCGCAGGGTTGCGCCGTGCTGTCCGACCTGGAAAGCAAGCTGCCCTCGACTGCGGACCTTGGCAGTCTGGCGACCGGAGCCGTCTCGGCCCCCGTCAACGACAATGGGACGTATCTCCTGTTGCAGATCACCTCGCGGACGCCGACGCCCTACGCCAAGGCCAAGGCCGCAGTGGCGAACGCCGTCCAGACGGCGGGTTCGGCGGCCACCCACACGGCGCTGACGGCGGCCGAGCGCCGGTCTTCGGTGAGCGTGAACCCGCAATACGGGGTGTGGGTGCCCGGCGCAGCCTCGGTGCTCACGCCGCTCACACCCGAGCCGGCTGACGTGCTGAACGCCACGGCGAACGTCGGCCGCACCGCACCGGCCTCCGCCATCTTCTTCGGCTTCGGGTTCGACCATCCCGTCAAGCGGCTGACCGTGCCGCTGCACCGCCCCCACGTCACGGTGGTGGGCCTCGGGCCAGCTGGCGCCGAGCTCGTGGGAAACGACGCGGCCACCCGGCTGGAAGCCGCGCCGGGGCGGGCCTATCTCAGGACGGCGCGGCATCCGGCCGCCGCCCGTTTCGAGGGTGTGCCCGCCTTCGATCATCTCTACCAGGCCGCGGCGACGTTCGAGGAGGTCTACGCCGGGATCGTCGAGGTGCTGGTGGCCGCGGCGCGCGAGGCAGCGCCCGACACAATCGTGTACGCCGTGCCCGGATCGCCGCTGGTGGCCGAGCGCAGCGTCGACCTGCTGCGCGCCGACGACCGGGTGGAGGTCACCGCCCTGCCGGCGCTCTCCTTCTTGGATCTGGCCTGGGCGGCGCTCGGCGTCGACCCGCTCGCCGAGGGGGTGCGGCTGGTGGACGCCGACGCCTTCGGGCCCGTGGCGGAGCGCGAACACGGCCCCTTCCTGGTGGCCCAGTGCTGGTCGCGGAACTTGCTCTCCGAGGTGAAGCTGGCCGCCCGCGACGATGACGGCGTGGAGCTGCCGCGGCCGGTGCTCCTGCACCACCTCGGTCTCGACGACGAGGTGGTGGTTGCGGTGGACTGGTGGGATCTCGACCGGACGGTGGAGCCGGACCACCTGACCTCGCTGTACGTCCCGGGCGCGGTGCCGGCCGACGGCCGCTCCGCCGGCGACGAGGTGGCGCGGCTGGTCGCTCTCATGGACACGTTGCGGGAGCGCTGTCCCTGGGACCGGGCCCAGACGCACGAATCGCTCCGTCCCCACCTGGTCGAGGAGAGCTACGAGGTGCTGGACGCGCTGGCGGAGGTGGGCGGGCCCGGGGCCGACACGGACCCAGACACGGACGCACGCGCGGACGCATACGAACATCTGGAAGAGGAGCTGGGCGATCTCCTGTTCCAGATCGTGTTCCATGCCCGGCTGGCTGACGAGGAGGGCCGGTTCGACCTGGCGGACGTGGCGCACCGCGTGCACGACAAGCTCGTCCACCGCCACCCCCATGTGTTCGGCGACGTCGACGTCGACAACGCGGAGCAGGTGGTCACCAACTGGGAGGCGATCAAGAAGAGCGAGAAGGGCCGCAGCAGCGTGACGGAGGGGATCCCGGCGGGCCTCCCCGCGCTGATGCTCGCGAACAAGCTGGCGCGCAAGGCGCGGGCGGTCGGCCTGGAGCCCGACGAGGCCGACGACGACGAGACGCTCCGGGCGCTGGCCGCACTGGCCCGGCGTGCCGAGGGCTCCGACCCACGCTCCGACGACCCGCTGGCGACGGACGGCGAAGATGTCCAGGCGACCGTCGGCGAGGTCCTCTTCGCCGTGGCGAACCTCGCCCAACGGCTGGGCATCGACGCCGAACAGGCCTTACGCGATCGTGCACTGTCGTTGCGCGCGGACATCCTCCAGGCGGAAGGCGTCCCCGAGGACCAGGTGGGCAGCCGCTAACGTTGTGACCCGATGTCCCGCCAGGGGGGACATCCAAGGAGAGATGTCGTGAGCACCATTGAGCACGTGATCGGGCGCGAGGTCCTCGACTCCCGCGGCAACCCGACCGTCGAGGCCGAGGTGCTGCTCGATTCCGGTGCACGGGGACGTGCCATCGCGCCCTCCGGCGCGTCCACCGGCATCCGCGAGGCGGTCGAATTGCGTGATGGCGGCGATCGCTTCTCGGGCAAGGGCGTCCTGCGTGCCGTGGCGAACGTGAACGGGGAGATCGCCGACGTCGTCTGCGGGCTCGACGCGCTCGACCAGCGTGCCGTCGACCACGCCATGATCGACCTCGATGGCACGCCGGACAAGGGTCGGCTCGGCGCCAACGCCATCCTGGCCGTCTCGTTGGCCAGCGCCAAGGCGGTGGCGGACGACCTGGAGGTGCCGCTCTACCGCTCTATCGGGGGCGCGAACGCCCACGAGCTGCCGGTGCCCATGCTCAACGTGTTGAACGGCGGCGCCCATGCCAACAACTCCATCGACTTCCAGGAATTCATGCTGATGCCCGTCGGTGCCGCATCGTTCAGCGAGGCGCTGCGCTGGGGCACCGAGACCTACCACGCACTGCGGACGATGCTGGCCGAGCGGGGCATGTCGACCGCCGTGGGTGACGAGGGGGGCTTTGCCCCTGACCTTCCGCAGAACGAGGATGCGGTCAAGCTGCTCCTCGAGGCCATTGAGCGTGCGGGCCGCGTGCCGGGCGAAGAGATCGCGCTGGCGCTGGACCCCGCCACCAGCGAGCTGTGGGACGACGGGTCGTACGTCCTGGCGGGGGAGGGCCGGACCCTGTCGTCAGCCGAGCTGGTCGATTACTGGGTCGACCTGGCGGACCGCTACCCGATCGTGTCGATTGAGGACGGCATGGCCGAAGAGGATTGGGACGGTTGGGCCGCCTGTACCAAGGCGCTCGGGAGCCGGGTGCAGCTCGTCGGCGACGACATCTTCGTCACCAACGCCGAGATCCTGGAGCGGGGCATCCGGGAGCGAGTGGCCAACTCCATTCTGGTCAAGCTGAACCAGATCGGCACCCTGACCGAGACGCTCGACACCGTCGCGCTGGCCAAGGGGGCCTCGTACAGCACGGTGATCTCGCACCGCTCGGGTGAGACCGAGGACACGACGATCGCGGATCTGGTGGTGGCGGTCAACGCTGGGCAGCTCAAAGCCGGCGCGCCCGCCCGTTCGGACCGTGTCGCGAAGTACAACCAGCTGCTGCGGATTGAAGAGGACTTGGGCGAGTCGGCCGCCTTCCCCGGTCTGGCGGCGCTGGCGGGCACGGGAGGACGGCATGGCGCCAGCTAGTCGCAAGGGGCCACAGCGGCCCCCTGCCAAGAAGCCGCCTCGATCCATGAGTTCGCTCGGGCGCGCCCGGCTGGCTTTCGTCGGTGCCATCGTGGTCTCGGCGATCGTTCTCTTCGCGTGGTTCCCGGCTGGCTCCCTCCTCAGTCAGCGATCCAATCTGCATGGTGCCGAGTCCGAGCTCAATGCCCTGCACGCGCAAGACTCGGCCCTCGCTCAGGAGAACAAGAACCTGAGCGATGCAGGCGAGATCGGGCGCATCGCACGCGAGCAGTACCAGCTCGTGAGCCCCGGCCAGCAGGCCTACGAGGTCCTCCCTCCCTCGGGTGCCACGGCCACCGGCACGCCCTATGCCGGAGACCCCGGGTCGGACGGGCCCGTGACACCGTCAGCGACGCCCGAGCTCCCGCCGGGAGGGGTGACGACGACCACGGCACCGGATACGACAACGACGACAGTTCCGGCACACTCGGATGGCACGAAGGCGGCCGCCGGCTCGGCGTCGTCGGGTGGCTTCGTGTCGCGCGTGGTGCACGCCCTCGAATTCTGGCGTTGACCCCCGAGGAGGGCGTCAGCTGCGGCGCAGCCAGGCGATGCCGAGGCCGTGGCGACGCTCCTCGGCCGCGACCCGGGCGGTGTCTTCACCGTCGTCGTCCGCCGGGACGACGGTCAACCGGTCGTCATCGCCAATGAGCCGTTCCTGCGCGACGGGACCCCCATGCCGACCAGGTACTGGCTCGTCGACCCCGAGGTGCGGGTCCTCGTCGGCCGGCTGGAGGCGGCGGGAGGCGTGCGGGAGGCGGAGATGCAGGTGGATGCGGCCGCTCTGGCTGACTGCCACCGCCGCTACGCGGCCGAACGTGATGCGCTGATCCCGGTGGACCGACTCGGTCCGCGCCCGAGCGGCGGTGTCGGCGGGACGCGCCAGGGGGTCAAATGCCTCCATGCCCACGTGGCCTGGTGGCTGGCCGGCGGGGACGACGTCGTCGGGGCGTGGGCGGCGGGAAGGCTCGGGCTGACCCGCTCGGAGGCCTGACCGGCGCGCGCTCTGTGATACTCGGCGCCATGACTGACGCCCGAGCGCTCGCGGCGATCGACTGCGGCACGAACTCGACGCGCCTCCTCGTCGTCGGACCTTCGGGCGACGTGCGTGCCCGCGAGATGACGATCACCCGCCTCGGCGAGGGTGTCGACGCAACCCACCGGCTACGGCCCGACGCCATGGAGCGGACGTTCGCCGCGTTGCGCGCCTACCGGACGATCATGGACTCCGAGGGAGTGGTCCGGGCGCGCCTCGTTGCCACCTCGGCGGTTCGTGACGCGTCCAACGGCGAGGACTTCTTGCTCCCCGCGGCGGACATCATCGGTGCGCCGGCAGAACTGCTCTCGGGGGACGAGGAGGGGCGGCTCTCCTTCGCCGGGGCGACCGGAGACCTGCCCGCCGGGCCAGGAGAGGTGGTCGTCCTCGACATCGGAGGGGGATCGACGGAGCTCGTCACGAAGTCTGGCGGCGAGATCCTCTCCGTGTCGCTCGACATCGGTTGCGTGCGGCTCACCGAGCGGTTCCTGCGCACCGACCCGCCGACATCCGATGAAGTGACGGGGGCGCTGCAGGCGATTGGGGCCGAGCTGGACCACGCCCAGGAGGCAATTCCGTCCTTGGCCGATCTCGGTCCGGCGGCTCGGCTCGTCGGCTTGGCCGGCACGGTCTCCACGTTGGCCAGCCTTGAGTTGGGCTTGGTCGACTACGACCGGCAGCGTATCCACCACGCGCGACTCACGGCCGAGGCCGTCAAGCGGTGGTGCGACGTGCTGGGTCCAGAACGCGTGGTGGAGCGGGCACAGCGACCCGGCCTGCCCGCCGGGCGCCAGGACGTGATCTTCGGCGGCGCGCTGGTACTCCAGCAGGTGATGAGCCGCTTCGGCCTGCAGGCGTGCATCGTCTCGGAGGCGGACATCCTCGATGGCCTCATCGGCTCCCTCCGGGGGCCGGGGTCGTCGCGTTAGAGGACGCCGAGGTCGCGCAGTGATGCGCTGACGCCGTCGGCGTACGCCTGCGCCGAGAAGGCTTGGCTGCTCCTCCGCAGGTGCGCGCTCAGCCGGGTCGAACCATCGGGATCCTCAAGGAGGCGTGTCACCAGCTGGGCACATTCGTCGACGGTCTCGAACGTCGTGTCGCTGCCCAGCGTGCGGACGACGTCGCGCGGGCCACCCTGGCCGTAGACGACCGGGATACAGCCGAAGCTCGCGGCCTCAATGGGCGTGATGCCGAAATGCTCGAGTCTCTCGGGGAATTGGTCTGCGTCGACGCCGAATCCGGCGGCATGGAGCAGAACGGCCGAGCGTTCGTAGAGTGCGGCGAGGTCGGCTCGCCCGATATTGGGATAGAAGGTGCAGTCGAGGCCCTGGGCCATGTCCTGCAATTCGTGCAGCCAGCTCCTGCCTTCCGGGCTGGGATGGATGGCGCCGGCCAGGGCCAATTCCATCCCCTCGACGCCAGCCTCTTGCATTTTGCGGAAAGCTTCGATGACGACGTCCTGGCGCTTGTTGTGTCCGCCCCTGAAGAACCGCCCGACGGTCAGAACCGTGCGGCGTTCCGGCCAGGGGAGGCCCGCGGTCGCGCCGACCCAGGTGGCATGCGGTGGGATGAGCCGGATGGGCGGTGCGTCCAACCCATAGTGGCGGATCAGCCCGTTCACGTTGCGGCGCACGAATTCCGAGTAGACCCAGATCTCGTCGTAGCCGGCGAGCATCCAACCGTACTCCTCCACCTCCTGGTCGGGGATCCAGAACGGAAACTGAATGTGGTACACGCTGCGCTTGCCGAAGGCTTCGATCGGGGGCACGATCGAGTTGCCGACGACAGCGGCGAGGCGGACGTTGTCCGGCTCGACCGCTTCCCACGGGAGTTGGGTGCCGATCACATTGTCGAATCCGAACGTCGCCTCAATTTGTCGGATCCGGGTGGAGCTGTACCGGTAGCGAGAGGCGAAGACGACGTTCTGCGGGCCGACGAGTGCGGACATGACCGAGGCCAATTCGAAGAGCATGCGTTCGCCGCCGCCGGGGACGAGCTGGTACGGCGAGTACAGGACGAACTGCGAGTCCGGAAGCGTCCGGGCGGGGAGGCGAAGATCAAGGGCGGCGGCTCCGATTTCCGCGACCTCTTCGCGCGGCGCCGGAGCCATGGTGGCGAGGTGTGAGGTCCACCGCGCTTCGAGCCATGATCCCCACTTCTTGACAAACCTGGCCCGGTTGATTTCAGAGATGTCATGCAGCCGCAGCCGGCTGTCGGACGTCGTCTTGCTCTCGATGTGCACGACCCGGGCAATCGGGTTGACCATGACCTTCCCGCACTGCGTCCACAGCTTCAGGCACAGATCGGTGTCCTCGTAGTAGGCGGGTTCCCATTCCAGGCCGAATCCTCCGACCTTGAGGAAGTCGGACCGCCGCATCATGATGCAGGCGGCGGAGCAGTAGTCGACGAGGCACGGCGTGTCGTAATGATCCGGGCCCCACACCGCGCCCTTGCCGATCTGCACCGCGTCGCCGGTGGGAACGATGACACCGCCGACTTCCTGCACACGGCCGTCGGGATAGAGGAACATCGGCCCGACTGCGGCGACGAGGGGATCGCTCCGCATCGTCGAGCTGAGCGCCTCGATCCACCCGGGCTGCACGAAGGCATCGTTGTTGAGGAAGACGATGTAGTCACCGTGTGCGAAGTCGACCCCGATGTTGTTCCCTTCGCCGAAGAACCGGTTGAGCCCGACTTCCACGAGCACGAAGTCGCCCTGTGTGCGGCGCTGGTGCAGGATGGAGAGCTCCTCGGGATCGGAGCCGTTGTCCACCACAATGACCTCTCGAATCAACTCGCTGGACGCCGCCGCCAGCGCATCGAGGCATTCGACTGTGGTCCCCGCCTGGTTGAAGTTGAGGACGATGACCGAGACGTTGTGGGCGAAGGGATCGTACTCAGTGACCAATGCGCCGTCCGGGCTCTTCGGGCTGCACGGGTGTCGACACGGCCCTTCGGGCGAGCATCCGGGAGAGCAGCCGAATCGGTGCAGTGGCCCGCCAGGACGATGACCGGCGGATGTCGTCGACCACACTCTGCGCGTCGGCGGCCAAACCGGCATAGACCTCGACGCGTTGTTCTGCGTCCGCAATCAACACGTCCTTCTTCGCCAGCTCAGCTTCGTAGCGCGAGGAAGACGTCGAGAGCTTGGACGCGAGATGATCGACGCGATCGAGGAATTCCCCGACCAATTGTTCGCGCTCGAGGCGCGCCGCCTCGATCTGACCGGAGAGCTCACTCCTCGTCTGCGCGACCTCGTTCGTGAGGCGCACCGTCTCCTCTTTGTAGACCCGCAGTACAGAGAGGAATGCGTCGCGCTCGACGTGATGTTGATCGATGACCCGGCCGATGAGAGCACGCGCCGCCGGCGAGGGTTCGGGCTCGTCTTGGAGCAGGTGGTGCAGTTCGATCTGCTCGCCTGACAGCGCCAGAAAGGCGCCCACCGCGAACGGGGCCCGCCGCAGTATGTCCACGATCGGGGTGACGCCGTCGACCGGGCACTGCGCGACGACTGCCTCCGTCGTCAATCCGAGTGCGATCGACACCGCCGGGAAGGTGTCGGTGAGATGCCGCTTCGCCTTGACGTAGTCAGAAGACACGTCGGACGCCGTCGTCGTGACGGCGATGACGGCACCCGGTGCCAAGGTGTCCACCCAGGCTCCCAAGTCCGGCAGCGCCATCTCCTGGGAATGGAGCATGGCGACGTGCAGGAGGCCGACCTTCCCGCCAGCCAATGCCGAGAGGGCGTCCTGTTCGTTGTCGTAGCCGTGCAGCACGTCGCCGAATGGCCCGGACAGTTCGGCCACCATGCGCTTGAATTCGTTCCCGGTCTGCGTCGGTCGCAGGGGCAAGCAGCACTGCTGCGCAGGTCGCACCCGCATCGGCCCGCATGACCGCCCCGCAGGTCGCCAGGAGGGACGGCTTGTCGCCTGGGCTGAGCTCCACGGTGACCATCGGGCGTGCCGTGGCGACGAGCCATGACACCAGGGGCGAGAACCGGTGGGAGGGAGGTCCCAAGAGCGATGAGGGCTCGAGGTGGAGGAGTTCCACGACTGTTGGAGCCGCGGCCATCTCCCCAATCGGCGATCCGGGGTCGGAGCTCACGAAACTCGCTGTGCGCCCGCGCGTCTCGCCCGGGTGCCGGGAGACAGGGAATACAGGTCTGACCTGGTCATCTCTCTTCGCAAGTCCTCACGATTCGCACACGTTCGGGGTCCACCCCCCAGCGCGGTCATCTTAGTGAGAGGCGCTGGGGGGTGGACCTGAACTCTTCCGTCCCAGGATGGCTTCGACTCGGCGAACGAGCGCCGCCGGATCCCCGTAGTGCGCATCGCCGTAGTGCCGGGCGGAACGGCCCGCCTCTGCCCTGTGCGCCTCGCTCTGGAACGCGGCGACGCCTGCCAGCAGCTCCCAGGTGTCCGCGAAGGTCGCTCCGCCTGACGCCCTGGCGTGGAGCGCAGCCGGCCCAGAGCTCTCCGGAACGATGATCGGCGTCCCGAAGCGCATCGACTCCACGCACTCGCGAGCGATGTGCACTCCGGGCGCGAGATCGATGCAGACGTTGGCGTGGGCGAGCAGTCGCCACAGGTCCATCCGCGTGTCGACCGAGACCTTGCCGCGGAGGGCGCGCCCTCTCCAGGCTGACGCCACCGCATTCTCGACGACCACGACATCGGCATCGCTGAAGGCGGCGCTCAACCAGGCGGCGGCCGAAGGGGGCTCTGCCTGCTCACCGGTGCCGTCGCTCAGCACAAGTAGGTAATTGGTGAATCCGAATCCGTGGTGCCGGTGCTGTTCGGCAAGCCGGTTCACCGGGACGTGCACTCCGATGGGATCGTCACTACCCACCAGCTGCAGCCGGCGCCAGGCTGCATGGGGGGCATCGATTCCGGCCGAGAGGAACAGCACGGATGCGGGCTCCACCCGGGTGAGAAGAGTGGCGACTTCGGGCGTCAGCTCGTCCACGAGCACCACCGTGTCGGTCGACAGGTCGTCAGGCCATCGCAAGGCTCCGACGCGCCCGACACCGTGGAGATCGAATGCACCGTCGGCCACGCTCTGCCCAGGGTTCCCCGGTACCACGACGGCGACCGGTCCGCACCGACTCGCTGCTCCGGCGATCGACCGGGTCACGAAGGCCAGCTCGCTCCGACGGTCGAGCCAGTGGCAGCCGAACACGGCGGCCACTGGTGGGTTCACGGTGCGGTGTCCCGCAGGGTCGCCAGGCTGCGCTGCAGAGACGCGACCTCCGCGCGGAGCAGCGCGATCTCCTCACCGAACGTGCTGCCCACGTCGGCGGTCACGGCTTCCTGGGCATTGAGACGGTCGACGAGAAGGTCACAGTGGGTCGCCACGGCATCCGTTGCTGTTGCCACCGCGAGCAGGAGGCGGCGGTCCGATCGGCCTGAGACCCGTCCAGCCCAGCCACGGAACGACCGCATCGCCCCCGCATTCCGCTCCGAGCGGACGCGCCGGAAAGAAGCCACGGCGTCGCCGGAGCCGACGTGCCCGAGCGGGGGAGGCGCGTCAGCGGGCTGGCGGAGCATGCGTGG
Organism: uncultured Acidimicrobiaceae bacterium; assembly: GCA_963753115.1. GTDB lineage: Bacteria > Actinomycetota > Acidimicrobiia > Acidimicrobiales > RAAP-2 > Bog-473. The sequence goes on along the minus strand of CAVWBB010000018.1, from coordinate 198,883 downwards.
CGCGCGCTCGGTTGCGTTGGCTATTGCGTCTTGAGGGTCGCGTACCATCGGTTCCAGTCGTCCTCCTCTCCCGGGTGGGCCAAGCCGCACGAGGGGTCCGCACGGGTGAGGTGTGGGTTGAAGTAGCGGTCTCCGGCAGAAATGTACCCCTTCCACCGGTCGACGAACTTGACGACATCGCCCACCCCGCCAGCCGTGCCCCGGCTCGGCGACTCGTGGTGGATCAGTTCGGCGGCGGGCTCGTACACCGTTCGCAGGCCTGCGGCGGCGGCGCGAAGGCAGTAGTCGACGTCGTTCAGGTCGACGCCGAGTGTCTCGTCGAAGCCGTTGAGCAGCTCGAAGACGTCGCGCCGCGTGGCGAGGCAGGCACCCGTCACGGCCGAGCACTCGCGCGCCGCCGTCGCCATGCGCAGGTACCCAGGCTCGTTCCCCGGCAGGCCTCCGAGGACGTGTCCCGCAGCCCCCGTGAGCCCGACGACAAGCCCACAGTGCTGCAGGCGTCCATCCGGATAGAGGAGCCGGGCCCCTGCGGCGGCGACATCGGGTCGGAGGGCCTGGGCGCAGAGTGGCGAGAGCCAATCGAACTGGCGCGCCTCAATGTCGTTGTTGAGGCACACCAGCACGTCGCCCCTGGCAACTGCTGCCCCGGCGTTATTGAGAGCCGCCCAATTGAACGGTCGCGGGTCGCTGAGCACCCGGACATCGGGTCTGTCGGCCAGGTGCTCCATCAGGGTGAGCGTCTCGGGGTCGGTGGATCCGTTGTCGACGAGCACGAGCTCGATGCTCGTGTGCTGGCCAGTCGTCGCGAAGATCGAGTCCACGCACGTGCGAAGGAGGCGCGGCTCGTCCCGGAACGGAATGAGGATGCTCACCGGGGTCTCGGCCTTGGCGGTTCGAGCAATTCGGTAGGCGCCTGGCGACCGGCCGGGCACGACGACAGCCTCTTCCCGCCTGCGGAGCAGCGCCGCTTGTACGTGGTCGATCGAGGTCGGACCGTCCAGCTGGTTCGGCTCATCCGACCGGTGGCACAGGACCTCGGGGATGTGGGTCACCACGTCCGCCACCTCGGTCGCGGCCAGTGCGCACTCGTGCTCGAGAGCGGCCGAGTCGACCGCCTGCAGCCGGGGAAGCCGGTCCGCCACTTCGGCCCCCATCGCGAGAGGCCGGCCGACATAGGAGCTGGAGAGCAGGAATTCGGGGGAGAAGTCGGGCTTCAGCCGGGGGGTCACGAACCTGCCATCGGCCAACAACTCGTCCTCATCGGCATAGACCACCCCCGACGGCGTGAGCGCAGCCATCAGCAGGGTGACCGTGTCAGGCGCCCAGACGTCGCCCGGGAAGATCAAGGCCCGGGCAAGACCCCGACCGGCCTCGATCCCGATGCCCAGGAGATCGTTCGCCGCGCACGACCCCCCGGCGCCGACGAGCCGGATGCGCGGTCGATCGCGGAAGGATGTGGTGGCCTTCACGAGCGCTCGCAACTCGCCGAGGTGGGCCTCGGCGGCGACCACGGTGAGCGTCCACCGGTTCCCGTTCTGGCGCCGCACGCTCAGGAGCGTGCGGCGCACCGTCACGGGGTCGAGTTCGGCGACGGCCATCACCAGGCGCAGACTCGGTCCCCTCGTCGAGCGCATCGCCTTGGCTCGCCGTTCCTCACGCTGGTGCGCCCAGGCCGCGTACGGTCCGGGATCCTGGGAGATGTCGGGCGGGAGGGGCGACAGCGCCCGAGGGGCGTAGAGCACCCGATCCACGCAGGCAATCTATCGGACGCCCACTCCGATGCCCGGCGCGTTGGCGCTGGTGAGCGTGGACCTGTCACGATGCGCCGATGGGGATATCCGACCGCCTCCTCATGGGCCCGGGGCCGTCGAATTCGTACCCGGAAGTCACCATGGCGCTGGCCGGCCCCGTGCTCGGCCACCTCGATCCGCAATTCCTGGCGCTCCTCGACAGCACGAATGACCGCCTGCGCCAAGTCTTCGCGACCACGAACGCTCTGACGCTTCCTTTGAGCGGAACCGGGTCAGCCGGTATGGAGGCATCCTTCGTCAACTTCGTCCGGCCAGGCGACCCGGTGGTCGTCGGTGTCAACGGCGTGTTCGGCGAACGCATGTGCGAAGTGGCGTCCCGCCACGGGGCAGAGGTGGTGCGGGTCGATGCCGAGTGGGGCGAGCCGATCGACCCAGATCGACTGCTGGCGGCTCACCCGGCCCCGAGCATGATCGCCGTGGTGCACGCCGAGACCTCGACGGGTGTGCGCAACGACATCGAGCAGCTCGGAAAGAGGAAGGGCGACGCGCTCCTCCTCGTGGACATGGTCACGTCACTCGGGGGGATAGAGGTCGACGTCGACGGGTGGTCGGTGGACGTGGGGTACAGCGGTACCCAGAAGTGCCTCGGGGTCCCGCCCGGCCTGGCGCCCTTCACTGCGTCCGCGCGGGCCCTGGAGCGGATCGTCGACCGGCCGTCGAGCTGGTACTTGGATCTGAACCTTCTGGCCCGTTACGTCAACGACTCCTCCGGTGGGGCACGGGTGTACCACCACACTGCTCCAGTCGTGATGGTGGCCGCCCTGCATGCAGGGCTCGGTGTCCTTCTCGACGAGGGGCTTCCGACGTCTTGGGCACGACATGCCGAGTGTGGCCGGCTGCTGCAGGACGGGTTGACCGACCTCGGGCTCGAGTTGCTTGTCGCGGCCGACCACCGCCTGCCACAGCTGACCACCGTCCGGATCCCGGCGGGAGTCGAAGATGCCGTCGTGCGGCGCGAACTGCTCTCCACCTACGGCATAGAGATTGGCGCCGGCGCAGGACGGCTGGCGGGGCAGGTCTGGCGGATCGGTTGCATGGGCCACACCGCTCGCCGGCGGAACGTCGTCGCCCTCCTGGGTGCGCTGAAGGAGGTACTCGAACGATGACAGCGGCCAGGGCAGTGCGCCACGCGCCCCTGGAGCTCCGGGGGAAACGCGTGCTCTTGCGCTCGTTGACGGAGAACGACTTTGCCGCCTGGCACGAGGTGCGGACGCGCTGTGCCAGCTGGCTGCTCCGGTGGGAGCCCCGGCCCAAGGGTGCGCCGGCGCCGTCGGAGGACCGGCCGAGCTTTGCGGCCCGCTGCGGCATCCGCGAGCGCGAGCGGCATTTGGGCACCGGCTATGGGTTCGGCATCTTCGTCGGTGAGCGCTTCGCCGGTGAGGTCACACTCTCGTCCATTCAGCGCGGCCCGTTCCAGAGCGCCTTCATCGGCTACTGGGTCGACGAAGAGTTGGCCGGGCGCGGGCTGGTGCCCGAGGCGGTCGTCGTGACGCTGCGGTTCGCCTTCGAGGCGATCTCGTTGCACCGCGTGGAGATCTCCATCATCCCGAGGAACACGGCCAGCCGACGGGTGGTCGAAAAGCTCGGTATCCGTGAGGAAGGAGTCGCCCTGCGCTTCCTCGAAATCGATGGGGAATGGGAAGACCACGTGCGCTACGGCATCACGGCAGAGGAATGGGCGGTACGCGAGCGCCAGCTGGTCGAGGAGTGGCTCGAGGACTGACTCGTGGACTGAGTCCGCTAGGTGTCGCTGCCACCCAGGACGGACGGCGAGTGCCGGAAGAACTGCTCCACGTCGTGCTCGTAGGTGTACGAATTCGGCTGCTTGCCAGCCTGTCGGCGTAGCCGTAGGGCCCTGATGAACGTCTGTACCGCACCGGCGCTGGTGGCGTTGTAACTGAACCCCGTGGAGGCAAATCGGCGGGTGTCGACGCCGCGGCCGTAGCGGAGCAGGTCCTCGAGCTCTGCGGGCAGGTCGAAGAGGCGGGCCAGGGGCCGGATCTTCAGGGGGCTGTAGGGGGACAGGGGCAGAAGCCGGGTCCCGCAGATGTTGGCCACCTCGCTCCAAGGGAGTCGTCCGTCCGCCGCCACGTTGTAGAGGCCGGGAATGCCACCACGGGTGACGTGGAGGAGGGCGCGCACCACGTCGTCCTCCTCAATGAACTGGAGGAGCGGATCGAAGCCGAAGATCGCCGGGCAGAGGGGGCGCGACAGGTTCCGGCTGATGGGCGTCGTCAGATGCTCGCCCAGGACATTGGCGAAGCGGAGCACGGTGACCGTGGTGCCCGGGTTGTCCTCCGCGAAGTCACGCATGAGGCCATCGGCCTCGACGAGCGCACGTTCCACGCTGTTCTTCACCGGGCTCGTCCGCGGCGTGTCCTCTTGGAAGGTGTTCGGGTCGCTGGCGGCAGAGCCGTAGACCAGGGTCGAGGACTTGACCACGATGTGGCGGACTGGCGAGCCGGCGGTGCCGGCCGCGGCGAGGAGGTTCATGGTCCCGATGACGTTGATTTCGTGCATGGCCCGCCGGGACACAGCACTGGAATTCGTGATCATGAAGGTGTGGAGGATCGTGTCCACCTGGGTCGCCTTCACGATCCGGTTCATCATGGAGTAGGTCTGGTCGGCCCGGACGAACTCAGCCCGCTCGAAGGGGACCGAGGGCGTCCGTGCGCCCATGCCCAGGATCACGTCCATGGTGGGGTCCGTCTCGAGGGCCTGGACCATGCGGCCACCCCAGAACGTATCGGCGCCCGTGACGAGGACCCGACGGCTCACCATGATCTCACCCGAACCAGACGCTGCGCCGATCGCGCAGCATGTCGTACACGGACTCTTGGAGCAGCGAGCGGATGCGTTCGGACTCCTCCATGATCCGGCTCTTCGAGTATCGGTCCTGATCCGCCGGCACGTCGAAGCGCACCGGATCGAGCACTCGCAGCTTGAACTTGGCCGGGAAGGGTGTGACCACGCCGAGCGGCCCGAGTGCGAGGACGTTCGCCGTGATCGGAAAGTAGGGGAGACCGAGGGCGCGGGCCACGCTGGGCAGGCGCAACAGCACTGGCATTGCCTCTTCCGATCCGATGACGGAAATGGGAATGACGGGGACCCCGGCCCGCATGGCGATCTCGACGAAGCCACCGCGGCCGAACCGCCGCAGCTGGTACCGGTCGGTGAACGACTTGGATGTTCCCTTGGTCCCTTCCGGGAAGACGAGGGCCAATTGCTGCTGCTCCTTCAAGAGCCGGTACGCGTTGGCGGGACGCGCCGAGACGCCGCCGGCCCGTGCCCACAAGGTCCCGACCACCGGAACGGTGCGGAAGAAGTAGTCGGCCAACCCGTAGACGGGTCGCCCAAGCTCCTTCTCGATCCCGTGCATGATGACCGGCGCGTCAGAAGGGATGGCACCGGCATGGTTGGCCACCAGCAGCGCGCCGCCCTCAGCCGGAATCTTGTGGAGGCCCTCCCACTCGGTGCGGAACCACTTTGAGTAGATGGGCTCGTACATTGCGCGGGCCAGAGCCCGCGTCCGCTCGGACCGGCCCCATTCGTCGACGTCGGACAGACGAGGATCCTCGAGCTCGCCGTTCTGCTCGCTGGCAATGCGAATCGGCACGATTGCGGTCGACCGGTTCTGCTCGCCTACGACCTGGCGCCCGCTGGCCACCGGGCCATCGTACCGATCAACCCGGCAACCGGATTCTGACCGGGGAGGCTAGGGGCGGGCGGCCCCGATGAGGCCCTCGGTGAAGATGGGCGAATAGGACACGGTCGATCCGGTGAACGGAGCCTGAATCACCGTGTCGGTGCCATAGGGCCCTGAACCGGTGAACATGACGACGTGGTCGACCTGGCTGTCACCGTCGAGGTTGAAATAGAAGAGCAGGTCACCGGGTTGGAGCGCATCGAGCGAGACGTGCGTCAGGGCCGGCCACTCCGTCTCCGTGGTCCTCGGGATGGAGACGCCCGCATGGCTCCAGGCCCACTGGACGAGACCTGAACAGTCGAAACCGACCCCCGGCTGCTCGCCGCCGAAGACGTAGGGCACTCCCAGCTGGGAGACGGCCGCCTGCACTGCCGCCATCCCCGCGCTCCCGCCCGAGGAGGACCCGCCCACTGGCCCGACCGAGCCGCCGGCCTGGTTCGCCGCGGCGGTCGCGGCCGCCGCGCTCGATGAGCCTCCGACTGCGCCGGCGACGGTCGCGGCCGTTGCTGCCGCGGCGGCGGCCCGTTGCTGTGCTGCTGCGCTGGCGGCGCGCGCCGCGGCCGCAGCCTGCTGTTGAGCTTCTTGAATGGCGGCCTGCGCGACCTCTTGGGCCAGTTGCCCCTGCACCTGGTTCAACGTCGCCTTCGTCGCGGCGGCTTCCTGTTCGTTCGCTTGCGCGAGCGACTTGGCCTGCGCGGCCTCCGTTTGGGCCTGGCTTGCCGCCGTCTGCTGCGCGGTTTGCTGCGCCTGCAACTGCGCCTCCGACTGCAACAGCGAGACCTCGTCCTTGGTCAGGTCGCCGACGATCTGGCTCGTGTACTGGTTGCGTGCCTCGTTCAGTGTGGCCGAGGTGGAGAAGTACGAGGCGAAGCCGGACTCAGGCGTGCCGTAGACGTACGCCTGCACCGCGTCCTTCGCCACGAGCCGCCGGTCCTCGTCGACGGTCGACCGCGTCTGGACGAGATTTGCGGCGATCGTCTGCATGGCCGTCTGCGCGTCCTGGAGGTTTTGCTCCGCCGTGTTGTACTTGTCGTCGAGGATGGAGGTCTGCTGCTCCTCTTGGGCCAACGTGCTCTCAATCTTGCTGACTTGCGACCGTGTGGCATTGATCTGCGACTGGTTCGGTGCGGGCCCGGGCTGCGTGGTCGATGTCGTGGCGCCCGCGTTCGCCATGGCCGTCGCCGACAGCAACGCGCCGAGAAGGCCGGCAACCATGGTCAACCTGACAAGAGGAGCCCGCCTGCGGGCAGTGCCCCGACAATTCACTGCATCCACGGCGCAACAGCGTAATGGCTGCTTGAGTGGCATTTTCGGCATCCCCTTCGTTTCTGTCCGGCCGCATCTCGAGTTCGCGCGGTGTTCACCCTCTATTCGTCTATCGGTGTGATCGGCGCTTCGATTGACCCGTCGTGCATGCATCCGTATGGTCCTCAGGCGTGAACGGTGTCGTGTCTGTTGCTCAGGGGAGACTCAGGGGTGTCTGGCGCGGGGATCTGTGGTCTTTTTCCGGGATCCCTTACGGTCGTGCCCCCATCGGCGCATTGCGTTGGCGACCCCCGTTGGAACCCGACTCGTGGAGCGACGTGCGCGACGCATCGACCTTCGGCCCGATCGCTCCGCAGTCGGCCGCCGTGCCTGGCATCACAAGCCCTTCGGATCCGGCGGATTCTGAACCGCACAGTGAGGACTGTCTCTCGCTCAACGTCTGGACCCCGTCGTTACCCGAATCGCCCGCTTCGAAGCCAGGACAGGGCCGCCCGGTCATGGTCTTCATTCATGGAGGCGGTTTCACCTCCGGCAGCGGCTCGGTCTTCTTGTATCGCGGTGGGGACCTGGTACGGAACGGCGATGCTGTGGTCGTCACGATCAATTACCGGCTGGGCGCCCTGGGATTCCTCGGGCACCGTGACCTTGCCGATCCCGATGGGCTGGTCGGCAATTGGGGCCTGCAGGACCAGATCGCCGCGCTGCGGTGGGTGCGGGACAACATTGCGGCCTTCGGCGGCGACCCCGACCGGGTCACCATTTTCGGCGAGTCCGCAGGGGGTTTCAGCGTGGCCACGCTGTTAGGGACGCCCGCAGCCAAGGGGCTCTTCCGCCGGGCCGTCGTGCAGAGCGGCGGTGTGCATGTGCACACGCTCGAGGACGCCGAACGATCGGCTGACCGGCTGGCGGCAGCGCTCGGCGTCGCGGCCTGCACTCGGGAAGCACTCGAGCGCATCCCTGCGACCGAACTCGTGGCCGCGACGGAAGAGATGGGAAAGCGTCGTCCTGACCCCGGGATGATCCCGCTCCCATTTCTTCCGGTCGTCGATGGTGTCTTGTTGCCCGATGATCCACTCACTGCGGTCGCCCACGGCGCGGCAGACGGCATCGACATGGTGATCGGCACCAACCGGGACGAGCTCACGCTCTTCGGACTCGGCAATCCCGCGCTGATGTCCATGGACGAGGAGGGCGTGACGCGCTGGGTGGCCAACGCGGTGCCGGACATGCCCGCGGTGGAGGTGATCGATGCGTACCGGTCAGCGCGTCAGCAGCGTGGGGAACCGGTCGACCCCAATGCGATCTGGGTGGCCTTCGGGACGGACATCGTGTTCCGTTGGCCGAGCCTCCAGCTCGCCGCCACACATGTGGCCCGTGGCTCACGCGCCTTCGTCTATCTGTTCGACTGGGAGTCGCCGGCCTTCGGCGGGATTCTGGGCTCCTGCCACGCACTTGAGCTCCCGTTCGTGTTCGGAGCGGTGCACCTGCCGGTGGTGCAGGTCTTCTCCGGCGGCGGCCCGGCCGTCGAGGCGCTCTCGACTCAGATGCAACGGGCATGGCTCACCTTCGCCGCGACGGGGGATCCAAGTCACGACGGAATCGATGGTTGGGCTGCGTGGGACCCGGTCGAGCGGGCCACCATGATCTTCGGTGCGGACACCCGGGCCGAGAACGCGCCGAGGAACGAGGAGCTGTCCGTGCTGGAGCGGCACCGCCCGCTGGCGGCAGGTGGACCCGGGTAAGGCCGGGGCGACGCGACAAGGCCCCGGGGCCTTCCATGGATGGATGAACCCCGGGGCCCTCGCCTACGAGGAGTGGAACCCCTTCGCTGTCACCGGTGGCCTCCGCAGCCGCCCTGGCCGCTGGGGCCGCCGTGACCGCCCCAGGACCCGTGTGACGAGGTGGGCCCACCCGGGGTGGGGCGGTTCCACCCCACGGAGGCTCTGCCCGCCAGACTCCGGCTCGCCTGGCTGCACCGTGGAAGTCCCGAAGTGGGGGGCACGTGCGCCAGCCCCGGAAGTCGGTGCCACCGACTGCGGCTGCGTCACCGGGGTCGGCGGTTGCGGCTGCGGCTGCGTCACCGGGGTCGGCGGTTGCGGCTGCGGCTGCGGTCCGAAGATGGCGACGACCTGTGCATCGAGTTCACCCTGCGTGCTCGAGTCCGGCAGGCCGAAGGCAGAGACCAGTTCACCCTGGCTCACGCCGGTCGGCGTCGTGCCCTTCTCGTAGTACTTGGTGCTCGGCGACACGAGGACCGTGTCGGGTCCCATGTCGGTTCGTCACCGTGAGGGTCGACCCCGAGACGTTCGTCACGCGGCCGCTCACCCTCTCGGGGAACACGCCGACGTTCGTGGCCGTGGGGCTCGACGCCGTCGGGTCCAGTGTGACCGCCACGCTCTCGCCGTCGAGGACTCCGGAAGGAGCAACGGAGCTCCCCGGCTCCGAGTAGGTCGTGCTCGGCGTGGTGTCCACCGTCTCGGTGGAGCCGTCGTGCTTCTGCAGCACGAAGTCGCCCGACGCGACCGAGGTGACCCGACCCCGCAGGTCCGGTGCGGACGTCCCTTCATGTGCTGCCGCTGATCCTTCTGCAGTTAGCAGGGCAAGCGCAGCGGCGGATAGAGACACTCCCGCGACACGCATTGTCTTGTGTAGCTGCATGGTATGTATGCACCTCCGCTCGTGATGAGCCTGCAGCCGTCGACCGTCTGGGTCGAACGTGCAAGAGATTTGCACCGTCGGCTGAAGCATCAATTCCTTTCCAGAACAGAGGGAACTAACCGGATTTCGATCTTCACGAAGTCACACCATGGTGGACTTACGAAGTTGTTGTCTCGTTCTTGTCCAGCCGCAATGGGAGGTGACGGATGCCGGTATGGCGGTTGCTACGCGTCCACACTGGCGGTGCGGTCAACGCGAAGGATGGAACCGCGCGGAGCGTCTCTTCGAGTGCCACGCGGATCTCGAGTCGCGCCAGGTGCGCGCCCAGGCAGAAGTGGACGCCGTGACCGAATGTCAGGTGAGGGTTGGGATCTCTCTGCAGCAAGAACGTGTCGGGATCGTCGAACCGCGCCGGATCGCGGTTCGCCGAGCCCTCCCAGACGACGACCTTCTGTCCGGGATCGATACGGGCTCCGCGCAACCGGCACGAGGTGGTCGCGGTCCTGCGTTTTGATGGTGAGGGCGTCGTCCAGCGCAGGATCTCCTCCACCGCACGATCCATCGACACCGCCCCCGACCGCAGCAGGCTGAGCTGCGCGGGCCATTCGGAGAAGGCCAGCATCGCCCCTGCGATGGCGTTGCGGGTCGTCTCGGCGCCCGCGGAGAAGAGGAGCGAGAAGAACGCCGAGAGTTCTTCGTCGCGAAGCCGGGGCGGGTCAGCGTCGGGCAGTTCGGCGTGGATGACCCTCGACAGCATGTCGGGACGCGGGACTGCCCGCTTCTCCCGAATGAGTTCCGCGCCGTAGTCGTACAGCAAGCCCACGGCGGCCTGCCGTTCCGGGGTCATGGAAAGGAAATCGGACTCGTCGGGAATGTCGAAGACGTGTTCGACCGCGGCGAAGAGGCGGTGGCGGTCCGCTTCGGGCACGCCGAGCAGGAGGCAGATGGCCTGCATCGGGAGCTCGGCCGCCACGTCGACCAGGAAGTCGCACTCTCCGTCGACCGCATCCAAGAGCCGGCGCATCCGCCCGCGGAGCTCCTGCTCCAAGTCGCGCACGGCGGCCGGGGTCAGACCCCTGGTGACCAGGCGCCGGATCCGTGCGTGCCGGGGGTCGTCCATCATGTTGAGCACGACGCCCGCCACGGGCAGGTCCTGAATGATCGTCCCCCCATAGGGACGGTCGCCGCCGGTCTCCGACGAATAGGTGACCGGGTCATTGAGCACCTCGAGCACCTCCTCATACGTGGCCACGGACCAGAATCCCTCCCCGTCGGGAGTGTGGGCAGTCGGCTCGTGCCACCAGACCGGAGCCTGTTCCCGGTGCAGGCGGAAGATGTCGTGCGGGAATCCGCCTGCGAACGTGTCGAGGTCGGTCAGATCCACCCGGCTCAGGTCGTCCGCCACGGGGCCATCCTCATGACCGTGCCCCACTCGGTCAAGAATGGTGCCCAAGGGGGCGTAGCCCAACTGGCAGAGGCAGGGCGCTTAAACCGTCCCCAGTGAGGGTTCGAATCCCTCCGCCCCCACGTGTGTGCCGTCGCCGACCGTTCCCCGACGGTGAACCACGACGGCGTCGACGTTGCGGTGCTCGGCCCGGTCGAGGTGACCGGCGCCGCTGCACCGTTCCAACGTTCGGCCGCTCGTCGAGCTCGTGGTCTACCTCGCCTTCCACCGCCGCGGCGTGCGCAACTCCGAATGGTCGCTGGCGCTGTGGCCCGAGCGTCCGGTGGCACCGTCCACCGTGCACTCGACGGCCTCGGATGCCCGCCGGGCACTCGGCCGCGACCGCCGACGGCCGGGCGCACCTGCCGCGCGGCGTCGACCTGCAGCTGCTCGACACGGTGACGACCGACGTCGAGCGCTTCACGACGCTGGCCACCGGCGACGACCCTCGTCACATCGTTTCGGCCATGCGACTCGTGCGCGGCCCCCTCTTTGCGGGGTTGCAGCGTACGGATTGGGCCGTGTTCGACGGCACCGAGGCGGAGATCGAGTCCTTGGTCGTGCGGACGGCGCTGCGGGGCGCGGACGCGTGCGTCGGGTCGGGGTGCGTCGACGAGGCCGAGTGGGTGGTCCGCAAGGCGCTGCTGGTCAGCCCCTACGACGAGCGGTTGTACCGCGCCCTCCTGATCGCCACCGCGGCCCAGGGCAACCAGGTCCGGCTGCGCGCAGCCATGGCACACCTGCAGACCCTGGCCGGAGTGGTGGGCGTCCCGGCCACCCGGAGGGCCTCGGACACCCTGCCGGACTGCTTCCATCCCGAGACCGCCGCGCTGTACCGTGACCTGCTCGAAGGGTCGCCTGCCGCGGGAGGGCACCCCGCCAGGCTGTAGGGTTGCCACCCGCCATGGCGAGAAGCTCTTCTGGGAAATCAGTCGCACGCGCCGCCGCAACGGGCGGCGGCACCACCTATCGCGGGCAGATGCCCGTGAACTGGTACGCCGCGCTCGTCATCATCGTCATCATCGGGCTCGCCTCTATCGCCGTGGCGAAGTACAACTACAACAAGGTTCCGGCGGTCGTCGAGCCGACGGTCGGGACGTCGTGGCACGCCGGGCTGGCCTTCGACATCTGCGGGACCATGGAGTCGGCACTGCCTGCCTCGCCCTCCACAGCCAAGACGGGCCTGACGACGACCGGCGACGGCGTCGTCCTCGTCGCGCCGAAGACCTCCAGCGAGGCGGGGAACAACGCCACGCTCGGGAAGTTCGCCGATGGCTATACCGGGTTGACCCTGACCAACACCTCGTTGACGTACCCGTCGACCAAGGTCCCGGCGTACAAGAACGGCCAGAAGTGCGGGGCGGGGACGCCCGATGCCGGCAAGGTCGGCGTGGTGCAGGCGCGGACCTGGCTGATCACGACCCAGACCAAGAAGACCTCGTCCGGTGGAACCGAGGAGGTGCAGACCGGGGGTGTGACGACGTTGAAGCCGGCCGACCTCAAGTTCGTCAACCGGCAGCTGATCACGGTCGGGTTCGCGCCCGAGGGCACCAGCCTCCCCAAGCCACCCGGCACCACGATCAGTGCGCTGTTGCAGGTGCTGGCCGGTGACCAGGCCCCGGTGGCCACGACGAGCACGACCGCCCCCGCCACCACCCCGACGACGGCGCCCTCGGCCACCACGACGACAGCACCCGTGACGACCACGACGGCTGCGCCGGCCACGACGACGACGAAGCCTTCGTCCACGACGACGACCAAGTAATGAAAGCGGTTGTCCTCGTTGGGGGCGAGGGGACGAGGCTCCGCCCTCTCACGCTCTCGGCCCCCAAGCAGATGCTCCCCATCGTCGGGGTGCCCATGATCGAGCGTGTGCTCGGTCACCTCGCCTCCCACGGCATCGATGAGGCCGTCCTCTCGCTGGGCTACCTGCCCGATGCCTTCATGGAGGCCTATCCCGATGGCCGGGTCGCCGGCATGGGCCTTGCGTACGCCGTCGAGCCCGAGCCGCTCGACACCGCTGGCGCCGTCCGGTACGCCGCGACGTTCGCCGGCATCGACGAGACCTTCGTCGTGGTCAACGGCGATGTCCTGACCGATCTCGACCTCACCTCTCTCGTGGACTTCCACCGTGCCCGCGGCGCCGAGGGGACGATCGCCCTCCACCCGGTGGCCGACCCCTCCGCCTTCGGCGTCGTGCCGACCGACGACGAGGGTCGGGTCACCGCCTTCGTCGAGAAGCCGCCGCGGGACGAGGCGCCGACGAACGAAATCAACGCGGGCACCTACGTGCTGGAGCCGTCAGTCCTCGGCCGTATCCCCGAGGGCGGCCGGGTGTCCATCGAACGCGAGACCTTCCCGGCCATGGTGCGCGACCGGAGGCTGTTCGCCCGCTCCGATGACCGCTATTGGCTCGACACCGGGACCCCGGCGGCCTTCCTCGAAGCCAACTTCGACTATCTCAACAACAAGCGCGGGCCGATCGTCGTCCCGCTCGTCGTCGACCGGGGTGACGGCGTGCTCCTCGAGGGTGCGAGCGACGTCGAGGGTGAGGTGACCGGTCCCTCCGTGCTCCTCTCGGGATGCGTGATCGAGTCGGGCGCCCGGGTCGAGCGCAGCATCCTCGGACCTGGCACGGTGGTCTCCTCCGGTGCGGTGGTGACGGACTCGGTGCTCATGAGCGGTTGCCACGTCGCCGCCGACGCCAAGGTGGCCGGCTCGGTCATGGGGCCTCGCTCCATCGTGGGGCAGAGGGCCGACGTCCGGGCGGTCTCCGTTCTCGGCGCCGACGCGGTGGTCTCTTCGGGGACACTGGTCGACGGCGAACGGGTGTCGGGATAGAAAGGCCAGGGCATGCGTACGTTGGTAACGGGAGGTGCTGGGTTCATCGGGTCCAACCTCGTCGACCGCCTGCTGGTCGAGGGGCACGAGGTCGACGTGGTCGACGACTTCTCGACGGGTTCGCTTTCGAATCTCGCGGAGGCCCGGGGGAGTGCGGGCCGGGCGCTCACCATCCACCATCTGGACATCAGCGCGCCGGCCGTCATTGAGCTGATGGCGCGCCGGCGTCCCGAGCTCGTCTTTCATCTCGCCGCCCAGGCGGACGTCCGTGTGTCGGTCGCACGCCCGGCCTTTGACGCCACCGTCAACATCGTCGGTTCCCTCAACGTCCTGGAGGGGGCTCGCCTGGCCGAGGCCGAGCGGGTGGTCTTCGCCGCCAGTGGTGGCACGCTGTACGGAGAACCCGCCGACGAGGATCTTCCGGTGCGCGAGTCGCACCCCCAGCAGCCGCTGTCGCCCTACGGCGTTTCCAAGAAGGCCGTCATCGACTACCTGGTGGCCTACCGGGAGCTGCATTCACTGGAGTTCTGTGCGCTTGCCCTCGGGAACGTCTACGGCCCCCGGCAGAATCCCCACGGCGAAGCCGGGGTCGTGGCGATCTTCGCCGATCGTGTCCTGCGCGGTGAGCAGGTGACGATCTTCGGGGACGGCGAGCAGACACGGGACTTCGTCTTCGTCGACGACGTTGTCGATGCCTTCGTGCGTGCTGCCACCCGTGGCGGCGGCCTCGTCTGCAACATCGGGACCGGGCGCGAGACATCGGTCAACGACCTCGTGCGTGCGCTGGAGTCCCAATCTGGCGCCGAGGTGAAGTCCGTCAACGCCCCGCTGCGTCCCGGTGAGCTCCTCCGTTCAGCGCTCGATGTCGAGCGGGCCGCCATTCAGCTCGGCTGGCGCTCCTGGACCGAGCTGGACGATGGGACGCGCGCGGTGCTCGAGTTCGTGCGCTCCCGCCCGGACTGACTTCAGCGAAAGAGGTCTTCGTCGGGAGGTCGGATCACCTCGGCGCGCACCGAGGCCGGGCGCAGCCACTCCGGAGGCACGCCGCGCACGACCGCCACGGGGACACCCCGATCCTTGCCCATCACCAGTTCTGCGGCCGACGCCAACTCGTCGGCGACGCAGATCTCCGTGGCGACCAGCTCGCGACCGCCGGCATCGGTCGTACCCTTCAGGTCCACGACGGCGGCCACGCCGGCGCAGCCGATGGCGACGTCGGTCACGCCTCGCCGCCAGGGCCGGCCGAAGGTGTCCGAGATGATCACGCCGAACTGGAACCCGAGTGCGTTCTCCAGCCCAGCCCGGATGCGACGCGCCGAGCGGTCCGAATCCTCAGGGAGCAGCGCGGCCGTGCCGTCCGCCACATTGGAGAGGTCGATACCCGCGTTGGCGCAGATGAAGCCGTGCCGGGTCTCGCTGATCACGAGGTCGCCGCGCTGGCGGAGCACGCGGACCGATTCCCTGCGCACCAGGGCCACCTTGGCGGTGGGGTCGTCGTGGTCGAGCCGGACGAGCTGTCCCTCGGCCTTGGAGACGATCTTCTGGGTGACCACGACGACGTCGCCGTCGGCGAGTTCGGGGCCGCCGCTGTTGGCTGGCGCGATGGCGCCCGCGATCAGCCCGGCCAGGTCCGTTCCGGGTGTCACCTCCCCGATGCCGTGGATCGGGAAGACGTGGACGCCGTCAGCGTGTGGCATCGATCACCGCCTGCGCCAGGTTCTGCGCCCTCTCCGGCGTGCTCATGACGGTCGGCGTGACGATGCAGCGCACGCCCTCGGCCTCGATGGCCGCCGCATGGGTGGCGTCGGCGGTGTCCACGACGAGCGTGCCCACCCACGGCGCGTACAGCCGGGCGACGCCGACCACGGACGGCTCCGTGCCCAGCTCTGCCATGAGCCGGTCGGCGGGACCCTTGAGCGCTGCGCCGGCCACAATGGGTGACACCGCCACCACGCGGTCTCGAGTGGCGACGAGCGCACGGCGCACGCCGGGGACGGCCAGAATCGGTCCGATGGAGACGACCGGGTTCGAGGGGCACACCACGATGGCGTCGGCGTCGCCCAGCGACTCCATGACGCCGGGCGCCGGCCGTGCCGTCTCGGCGCCGTCGAAGCGGACGCCGCGCACCGGCACATCGTGGCGGAGGCGCACGAAGTAGTCCTGGAAGCCGACCTCGGTCCCCGCCGGCCCAAGCGGGCTCTCTTCCGCCAGCGTGACGCGGGTGCGCATGGTGTCGTCGGTCACCGGCACCAGCCGGACGGTGATGCCGCGCCGGGCCGCCAGCTCCGCCGTCACCGCGCTGAGCGGCGCTCCGGCGCGCAGGAGGCCGGTCCGGAAGAGGTGGGTGGCCAGATCACGATCGCCCAGCCGGAACCAGTCTTCGCCGCCCAACCGCGTCAGCTCGTCCATGGCGGCCCAGCTCTCGCCGGCGACGCCCCATCCCGTCTCGCGGTTGTCCAAGCCGGCCAGTGTGTAGGTGACCGTATCGAGATCCGGACTGATGGAGAGCCCGTGGAGCTCCATGTCGTCCCCGACGTTGACGATGGCCGTGATGTCCTGACCCGGGACGACGCGGACGAGCCCGGAGAGCATTCGAGCGGCCCCGACGCCGCCGCACAGGGCCACCAGCACGACCCGAGCATAGGAGCGCCCGGGAGGACGTCCCTCCGGCCACCCCTGGTACCATCGCCGCCCGCCATGCCAGTGCGCATCCCGTCGGATCAGCACCAGACCGTGGTGTCGGTCCTCCGGGAGGCGGCACGGGTCAACGGGGACGTCGAGGCCTATGTGGAGCCCGACGGCGACGGCGGCCGTCGCACCCTGACCTTCGCCCAATGGGACCGCGCCGCCGACGGGGTCGCCGGCCGGCTCTCCGACCTCGGCGTGACCAAGGGCGATGTCGTCTGCCTGCTGTTGCCCTCGTGCATCGACTACGCCGTGCTCTACGCGGCGCTCCTGCGCCTCGGCGCCATCACCTCGGGGATCAACCCGCGCATGGGCTCGCGCGAGGTGGCGTCCATCGTGGATCGCGCCGCCCCCGTGCTCATGGTGGTCGACCCCGACATCGGCCCGCCTCCCGATGCGGGATCAGCCGAGGTGGTCACCCGCGCCGAGGCCCGGACCTGGTGGGACGGGGAGGGGCCGGCGACATGGCCCGAGTTGGCCTCGTCCGATCCGGTGGCCGTCGTCTGGACCAGCGGGACGACGGGCGAGCCCAAGGGCGCGGTGTTCGACCACGCGAACCTCGCTGCCGTGGCCCGGGGGACCGACGTGCTGAGCCACCCCGGAGACCGGCGTCTCTCCCCGCTCCCCTTCGCCCACGTCGGCTACATGACGCGGGCCTGGGACGAGATCGGGAACGCCGTGACGACGATCATCACGCCGACACCGTGGCGGGCCGATGCGGCCATCCGCGTCATGGCGGACGAAGGCGTCACGGTCGCGCAGGGCGTCCCGACGCAATGGGCGCTCATGCTGGCCAGCGAGGAGCTCGACGCCGCCGACTTGGGTGCCCTGCGGGTCGCCGGAACCGGCGCGGCGCGCATGACGGCCTCCATGGTGGCCGAGGTGCGCCGACGCTTCGGCGTGCCGGTCGTCGTGCGCTACACATCGACGGAATCGTCCTTGGGCACGGGGACCACACTGACCTCCACCGACGAGGAGGTGGCGACCACCGTGGGGCACCCGGTTGCCGGCGTCGAGCTCGCCATCGTCGACGACGACGGCGTTCCGGTGCCCGCCGGATCGGTCGGGCGGGTGCTCCTGCGGTCCGCGGCGGCCATGCGCGGCTACTGGGGCCGCGGCCCCGGACGGGGTCGCCGCACCGAGGAGCTGGTGGACGCGGCGGCCACCAGCGTCGTGCTGGCACCGGACGGGTGGCTGACCACCGGCGACTTCGGGCGACTCACCGCCGAGGGCAACCTGCAGTTGTCCGGCCGCGCCCACGAGCGCTACATCCGAGGTGGCTACAACGTCTATCCGGCCGAGGTCGAGGAGGCCCTGTCGTCGCACCCCTCCGTGGCCAGGGCCGCCGTCGTCGGCATGCCTGATGACGTCCTGGGCGAAGTCGGCGTCGCCGTCGTCGTGGCCGAGGCGGGAGCGCACCCCGATCTGGCCGCGCTCCGCGCCCACTGCGCTCGAGAGCTCGCTGACTACAAGGCCCCTGACGCGCTGGTGACGGTGGAGGAGTTGCCCCTGACCCCGATGATGAAGGTCGACCCCGTCCGCCTGGCCGCGCTGGCCGAGCGGGGGGCGGAGGAGCGCCGGGCTGCCCTGGCGCAGAGTCGTCGTCCCGGCGCCGGAGTGCTAGGCAGTGGCCCCACCGGAGCAGCAGACGAGAAGGAGCGCGCATGAGCCCCACGACCAGAGTCGGGGAGTCCGATCCAAACCGGGGCACCGCCCCGGAGGCGATCACCCCTGGTCGCTACAAAGGACGGGTGGCGCTGGTCACCGGCTCCGGTTCAGGCATCGGGCGCGCCACGGCGCGCCGCCTGGCGGCCGAAGGTGCGGCCGTGGCCTGTCTCGACGTCGCCACCGACGCCATTGAGGCCGTGGCGGCCGAAATCAACACAGAGGCGGAGGAGGCAGGTGGGAGGGCCATCGCCCTGCGGTGCGACGTCACGGACGAGGACAACGTCAGTGCCGCCGTGGCCCAGGCCGCCGGCGAGCTTGGCTCCATCACCAACCTCTGCAACATCGCCGGCATCGGCGGATTCGCCCACACCCCGGAGCAGTCGTTGAGCGGTTGGGACAAGATCATTGCGGTCAACCTGACAGGGACGTTCCTCATGTGTCGGGCCGTGCTGCCGGGCATGCTCGAGCGCGGCAGCGGCGCCATTGTCAACACCGTTTCGACGGCGGGTGTGATCGGCCAGCCGTATTCGGCGGCGTATTGCGCGTCGAAGGGCGGCGTCAAGATGCTGACCAAGGCGCTCGCGGTCGAGTACATGGCGCGTGGCATCCGCGTCAATGGCGTCGCCCCCGGCGGCGTCGACACGCCGATCATCCACAATTTCGGCCCGCCCGCAGATTCGGACTGGAAGCTCATCGAGCGGCTCATGACGCCGATCGGGTTCGCCTTCCCGCACGAGATCGCCGGCGCCTTCGCCTATCTCGGTTCCCGGGAGGCGGACTACGTCACCGGGGCGATCCTCTCCATCGACGGGGCGATCACGACCTGAGCACCTCCGACACGTCCCGGGTCCCGGCACCGGCGCGCCTACGCGCCGCGCTCGACGCCACGCCGTTGCTCGGGCTCCCCACGGGCGTCGGCGCGTTCTGCCACGGCGCGCTGACAGCCCTGGCGCAGCGCCCGGGCGTCGACGTGCAGGCCTATGCGGTGAGCTGGCGCCGTCACCGGCTGCTCGAGGCACACCTGCCCGAAGGTGTCGCCGCCCACCAGCGGCCGATGCCCGCCCGGCCCCTGCACGCGCTGTGGGCCCGGCGGGACGCCCCGCCGCTGGAATGGTTCGTCGGCCGCGTCGACGTCGTCCACGGGACGAACTTCTTGGTGCCGCCCACCCGCGGCGCGGCCGCCGTGGTCTCGGTGCACGACCTCACCCCGCTCCATCACCCCGAACTGTGCGACGAGGCCACGCTTGCCTACCCGGGACTCATCCGGCGCGCGTTGCGCCGTGGCGCCTGGGTCCACACCGACTCGGCGTTCGTCGCCGACGAAGTCGTGGAGGCCTTCGGCGCCGATCCGGCCCGCGTCCGTGTCGTGCACCCCGGCATCCCCGAAATGCGCCTTCCCCCCGAGGCGGACGCCGCCGGGGTCCTGCGGCGTTTCCTCCCTGCGGGCACCGGGAGGTTCTGCCTGGCGATCGGGACGGCCGAGCCGCGCAAGGACCTGCCGGGCCTGGTGCGGGCCTTCGACGCGCTCGCCGATGGCCACGCGGACGTGGCGCTCGTCCTCGCCGGACCGCCGGGGTGGGGCGAGGAGGCGCTGGAGGCCGCGGTCGCCGGCGCGGCAGCCCGCGACCGGATCGTCCGCACGGGTTGGGTGGAGGCCGCGGACCTGGCGGCGTTGCTGTCCCGGGCGAGCGTGCTCGCCTACCCCTCGCTCTACGAGGGCTTCGGGTTCCCGCCGCTGCAGGCCATGCAGGCGGGGGTGCCGGTGGTGGCGACGTGCGCGGGTTCGTTGCCCGAGGTGCTCGGTGACGCCGCCCTGTTGGTGCAGCCGGGCGATCATGACGGCCTCGTCCGGGCGCTCCAGAGCTGCCTGGACGACGAGGACCAGCGTCGTCGTCTCGTCGCTGCGGGGACGGCGTGGTCGGCCCGCTACTCGTGGGAGCGCTGCGGCGACGGACTCGAAACGCTCTATCGCGACGCGGCAGCCGGGCGTGGGTGATCCGACGGGACCGACCGTGCTCCTCGCCGTGGAGCAGCTGCGGCGGCGTGTACCCGGCGGCATCGGCGCCTACGCGCGCGGCCTCCTCGGTGGCCTGGCCGCCGAGGCGGTGGAGGGGGATGCCGTCGAGGTCACGCTGCTGGCCAGCCGGCCGCCCCGCGGCGCAGACGACCCCTTGCACGCCTTTGGCCGGCCGGTCCACGCGTCCTGGCTGCCCGGCCGGCTGCTGATCCGGGCCTGGGACCATGGGCTGTCCCGCGCCCCGGCGGGATTCGACATTGTGCACTCGGTGTCGCTGGCCTCACCCAGGCTCCGCACTGCGAGCACGGAACGCCTCGTCGTCACGGTGCACGATGTGGCGTGGCGTCGGCACCCCGAGGCAACGACCCGGCGCGGGCTGCGCTGGCACGAGTCGGCGCTCCAACGCGCCGTCCAGTCGAAGGCCGCGCTCGTCGTCCCATCGCGGCTGGTGGCGGCCGACCTGACCGCCATGGGCGTTGAGGAGGGTCGGGTCACGGTCGTGGCCAGTGGCGCCGACCATCTGCCCGCCCCCGACACCGCCGGAGCCGACGCGCTCTTGCGCAAACTTGGCGTGTCGGGCGAGTTCCTCCTCACCGTGAGCACGCTCGAGCCCCGCAAGAACGTGGACCGGCTGGTGCAGGCGTTCCGCCAGATGCACGGCTCCCTCCCCGGACCCTGGCCGCTGGTGATCGTCGGACCGACGGGCTGGGGCCCCGGGCCGGCGGCGACCCGCGAGGCGGACCACGTCGTCTTCACCGGCAACGCCACCGACGCCGTCCTGGCCGAGCTGTACCGGCGCGCCCGCGCCTTCGCCTATGTGCCGCTCACCGAGGGCTACGGCCTGCCGCCGCTGGAGGCGATGCGCCTCGGCATCCCCACCCTGGTGTCCGACGAGGTGCCGAGCGTGCACGACCTGGGCGCGGTGGAACCGGCGGCGGCGCATGTCGTCGACCCGCTCGACGTCGACGACATCGCAGATGGCCTGGCGGCGGTCCTGACCGACGACGCGTTGCGAGCCGACCTGGCGGAGCGAGGCGCGGCGTACGCCTCGGCGCGGACCTGGCGTCGCGCCGCCCGCGCCCATCTCGACCTCTGGCACTCGCTGTGGTGACGGACGCGCGCCTTGCGCTCTCCCTCGATGTCTCGGCCGTCCCGGCACGGCCGGGCGGCGCCGGCTACTACACGATGGCGCTGGCGCACGGCCTCGCCCGGCGCGCCGACGTGGACCTCACCCTGGTGGCGCGCCGCGGCGATGCGGAGCGCTGGCACGCGCTGGCGGGCGGCGCCGACGTGCGCGGGGCAGTCCCGACGTCGCGCCCCGGCCGACTGGTCTTCGAGCAGCTCCGCCTCGGATCGGTCCTTCGCTCCCTCGGCGTGCACGTGCATCACGGGCCTCACTACACGATGCCAGCCCGGTCGCCGGTGCCCTGTGCCGTCACGATCCACGACTGCACCTTCTTCGACCATCCCGAATGGCACCTCCGGTCCAAGGCGGCGTTCTTCCGCCGCGCCATCCGCCGCGCCGCTCGGCACGCCGGCGTGTTGATCTGCGTGAGCAAGGTCACGGAGGACCGGCTGCGCCACTGGTGCGACGTGCGTGCACCCGTCGTGGTGGCGCCCCACGGCGTCGACCACCAGCGCTTCACGCCGCACGAACCGGCGGTGGATGCCGACCGCACCGTGCTCAGTGCGCTGGGCGTACCGGTCGGCCGCCCGTTGATTGCCTTCGTCGGCACGCTCGAGCCCCGCAAAGGCGTGGCCCCGCTCGTCGCCGCCTTCGACCAGGTGGCGCGCCACCACCCCGATGCTGTCCTGGTCCTCGGGGGGCAGACCGGGTGGGGCATGGCCGAGACCGAACGGGCACTTGCCGCCGCCCGCCACCCCGAGCGCATTGTGCGCACGGGCTACCTGCCCGACGACGCCGTGCCCGCGCTGCTCCGCCAAGCCGCGGTGGTCGCCTACCCGGCGCTCGAAGAGGGGTTCGGGCTCCCCGCCCTCGAGGCCCTTGCGTGCGGCGCCCCGCTCGTGACGACGGAGGGCACCGCGATGGCGGAAATGGCTGGCGGCGCCGCGCTCCTCGTCCCGCCCGGTGACGTGGCTGCGCTCGCCGGGGCGCTCGGCACGGCACTCGAGGAGGGCACCGCCACCGGCCGCCGATCTCTCGGTCTGGCCGTGGCGGGGCAGCGGACCTGGGAGACGAGTGTCGACCAGCACGTGCGCGCCTATGCGGTGGCCCGGGCGGGCTCGCAGTAGGGTTCCGCGCATGCGTGCACTCATCACGGGTGGTAAGGGCTTCGTCGGTCAGTGGCTCGCAACGCACCTGAAGGATCACGGCGACGACGTCGCCGTGATCGACATCGAAACGGATGTGGCGGACGGCCCCGCGGTCCGCCGGGTGATGGCCGACGTGGCGCCGGAGGCCATCTACCACCTGGCCGCCATGACCCATGTCGGCGAGAGCTGGGAGAACCCCGGCCAGGTGTTGCGCGTCAACGTGCTCGGCACGGCGGAGATCCTGGCGGCAGCCCGGACGATGGACGGGAGCCCCCGTGTCCTCGTCGTCAGCTCGGCCGAGGTGTACGGGGTCGTCACGCCGGCACAGCTGCCGCTTGGCGAGGACACCCCGACGGCGCCGGCCAGCCCGTACGCGGCCAGCAAGTTGGCGGCGGAGGCGGTGGCGCTGCAGGCCTGGCGCGGTTACGGCCAGCCGGTCGTGGTGGTGCGACCCTTCAACCACATCGGGCCGGGGCAATCACCCAACTTCTTCGTCCCGGCACTGGCGAAGCGCATCGTCGAGGCCCGTCGCAGCGGGGCCAGGACCCTGCGGGTCGGCACGCTCACGACCCGGCGAGACTTCACCGACGTGCGTGACGTGGTCGCGGCCTACCGGCTCCTCATCGAGAAGGGCGAGCCGGGTGCGGTGTACAACGTGAGCTCCGGACAGGACGTCGCCATGTCGGAGGTGGCGGCGCAGTTGCTCGAATTGGCCGGGGCGGACCTCACGCTCGAGACGGACCCTGCGCTGGTGCGGCCGGTCGACGTTCCCGTGCTGCGCGGCAGTTCGGAGCGGCTCCACGCGGCAACGGGGTGGCAGCCGCAGATCCCGCTCGCGACAACGCTCGCCGACGTCCTGGCCTCGTGGGAGGCGGACTGACGGCGAGCGTTGTCCGTGTGCTGCGTGGTGTGGCTCAGGCGGCGCGCACGCGCTGGCGGATCTGAATCCGGACCTCGCGGGCCTGGTTCCGGGCCTTGATCGTCACCTGGCTGACCGACGAGGGCAGCTTTTCCTCGAGCGGCTGCAGGGTCGTCTCGACGAACTGCGCGGCCGTCTCGGCCAGGTCGTCGATCTGGTTGATCCCCTTGGCGACCCCCTGGCGCACCTCACCGATGCGCTGGTCGAGCGAGAAGTCCTTGGAGAGGCGGTTCTGCAGCTCGACCCGCTGGACCTGGACCCGCTGGTAGCCGAGCACGCCGAGGCCGACGGCCACGTATGCCGCATCGCGGGCGAGGTCCGTGACACCCTTGGAGATGTTGGTGATATTGGTCGGTACTTCGGGCATAGGAGCCTCCTGTCTGGTCGGGTTCTCTCCGACGTTCGGGACACAGTTGCCGCCGGGTAGGCCTCCGTGTTCGTGTACAAGAGTATCACGAACGTTAAACAGTTGCAAGCAGTGGAGGTGAAATCCGTGCCTGAGGGCGTTGATGCCCCAGTCGGCGGGAGTGGCCCCAGTAGCCTCGGACCCCTGATGGACGCCCAAGTGCCGGCCGTGGTCGCCGTCGTGGTCACCACCGGCTCCGGAATCTGGCTCGAAGAGGCGCTGGCCTCCCTGGCGGCCCAGGACTACGAGGAGCTCTCCGTCCTCGTCCTGTCGACAGCCGAGGACGATTCCCAGGTCACGGAGCGGGTCGGCCGGGTGCTCCCGGACGCCTTCGTCCGCCATCTGCCGGGCCGTCCCGGCTATGCCGCAGCCACCAACGCTGCGCTCGGCATGGTGGAGGGAGCGGCGTTCTTCTTGCTGTGCCACGACGACGTGGCGCTGGACCCCGATGCCGTCCACAAGCTCGTCGAGGAGTCGGTCCGCTCCAATGCGGGCGTGGTGTCCCCGAAGTTCGTGCACTGGGACGACCCCCGCATGCTGCTGCACGTGGGGATGAGTTGCGACAAGACCGGCGCGGTGGTGGATCGCATCACCGAGGGCGAGTTCGACCACGGGCAGCACGACGCGGTGCGCGACGTCTTCGTCGCCCCCGGCGGCTGCATTCTCGTACGGGCTGACCTCTTTGCAGAGTTGAAGGGATTCGACAGCGGCATCGTCGCCATGGGGGAGGACCTCGACCTGTCGTGGCGCAGCCAGGTCGCAGGCTCGCGCGTCGTGGTGGCGCCCGACGCCAGGGTGCGCCACCGCGAGGCGGTGGCCGGCGGCCTCGAGCCGCTCGTGGTGGCAGGCGAGCCCGAGGGTCGCCACCCCCTCACCATGCAATCGCTGCAGCGGCGCCACGAGTTGCGCGCCGTGTTGAAGTGCTACACCCGTCTGCACCTGTTGCGGGTGCTGCCGCAGGCGGCGCTGCTCGCGTTCGGCGAGGTCCTCGTCGCCGTACTGGCCCGTGACGGCGACCGGGTGCGGGCGGTCACCGGTGCCTGGCGTTGGAACTTGCGCCGGCTGACCGAGCTCTCCGTGCTGCGGGGCGAGCTGGCCGAACACCGACTCTTTCCCGACGCCGAGGTGCGGCGGCTGCAGGTGCGGGGGAGTGCGCGCCTCTCGCGCTACTTCAGCCGCCTCTCCCACCATGGCCTCGATGCAGCCAACGCCGTCGCGGTCCGAGAGCGTCCCGAGCGGGAGGACGAGCGGGCAGCCCAGGTGGCCGTCTTGACCGGGAGTGTCGGGTCGGCCTTCAGCGAGGACGCCGACTTCGACGAGCTCGACGACCTGGGCCGGCGGGCCGGCCGGGACCGCTTCGGGCGACGGGTCCGCCGGGAGCCGCTGAGCACCGGACGCCAGCGGGCGCTGGCGTTGGTCGTCGCCGCACTCGTCGTCGCCATCGGCACCCGCGACCTGTTCTTCGGGACGCTCCCCCTCGTCGGGCAGTTGGCGCCGCTCCCGTCGTGGGCGACCAGCTGGCACCACTTCTTCTCCGGCTGGCAGTCGGTCGGGGTCGGGACCACGGCACCGGCCTCACCCGCCTTCGGGCTGGTCGGCCTGAGCGGCACCGCGCTCGTTGGCGCCATGGGCACGCTGCAGCACGTGCTGCTCCTCGGCTGCATCCCGGTGGGCGCCTGGGGTGTGTCGCGTTTCCTGCGCCCGTTGGTGTCGCCGCGGGCGCGCGTCGTCGCGGTCATCTGCTACCTGGGCCTCCCGCTGCCCTATGGCGCGCTGGGCACTGGCCGCTGGGACGGTCTCGTCGCCTTTGCGCTCTTCCCCTTCATCGCACTGCGCCTGGCCCGGGCCGCCAATGTCGCGCCCTACGCGGTGGAGCCCGGTACGCACTGGCGGAGCAAGCCGGCGGGTCAGGTCGTCGCCCTCGGTGTTGTCATCGCCGTTGCCGCCGGGTTCGCTCCCGCCGTCGTGCCCATGGTCCTCGCCACCGCGGTGGCGTGGGTGCTCGGCTCGCTCCTCGTGGGCGCCCGCGAGCCGACCTGGCGCGTGCTCGTCGTGGCGTTGGAGGCGGTGGCGGTTGCGCTGGTGCTTGCCCTGCCCTGGGTGGTGGGCACCGCGCTGGCCGGCAAGGGTTCCGTGGCCATCTTCGGCCTCCCCCTCTCGGGGGCCACGGCACCCGACTGGGGCGAGGTCATCCGGTTCGCCGTCGGGCCGGTCGCCCGCTCGCCGATCGCGTGGCTGCTGGTGGCCGGGGCGACGCTGCCGCTGGTCATCGCCCGGGGCACCCGGCTGGCCTGGGCCGCACGCCTGTGGCTCACGGCCCTGGCGTCGTGGGGGATCGCCTTCGCCGGGTCGCGCGGTGACCTCGGCTCCTTCACACCGTCAGAGACCGTCGTGCTCGCTCCGGCGGCTCTCGCCGTCGCCGCCTGTGTCGGCATCGGCATTGCGGCCTTCGAGAACGATCTCAGCCGCCGGGAGTTCGGTTGGCGCCAGCTCGTCAGCGTGGGGGCGCTCCTCTTCGTGGCGGTGGGCCTCCTGCCCGTCCTGGGCGGCGCGGTCGATGGTCGCTGGAACCTCCCGTCGCAGGGTGTCGAGCAGCCTCTGGCCTTCCTGACCCGGCCCAGCACGGGCGTGCACCGCGTCCTGTGGCTCGGCGATCCCCGGGCGCTGCCGGCCGGCGGCTGGTCGGTGGAGTCTGGACTGGCCTACGCGCTCACTCCCGAGGGTCTGCCGGACTCGGCGCAGGTCTTCACGCCGGCCGGGCCCGGTCCGGCCGACGAGGTGGCCAAGGCCATCCGCCTGGCCGTGGCGGGAGGCACCGTGCACCTGGGGCGGCTGTTGGCTCCCGCCGGCGTGCGCTACGTGGTCGTGGTGGATGCGCTGGCCCCGTCCATGGTCGGGACGACCACCGCGTCCGTGAGCGCGCCGCCGCCGGCCGGCCTCAACACCAGCCTGCTCGAGCAGAACGACCTCCAGGTCGTTCCCGGCGTCATGGGCGTGCAGGTCTACGAGAACGGTGCGGACGTGCCGGTGACGGCGACACGTGCCGCCGCAGTGCCCGTCCAGGCCGGCTATCCGGCCGGCGCCGACGTGGTGGGTTGGCAGCCTGTGCTCAGCGCGCTGTCCGACGGCACCCCGGCGGTCGGCGCGGTGCCCGCCGGCACCCTCTACGCCGGCTACGCGCCGGCTGGGAGCTTCGCTCTTTCGCTGAACGGGCAGGCTGTGGCGCAACGTCCGGCCTTCGGCTGGGCGGCCCAGTACGCCGTCGCCACCAAGGGGCAGGCCACGTTCGCACTCTCCCAGTTCCCTCTCGTCCCGCTGGCCGTGCTCGTGGAGTTCGCCGCCTGGGTGCTGCTCGCATTGGCTTTCATCGGTCGACCGCGCCGGCGGCGCGCCGCAGCAACCGTCCCGGCCGTCGCCCTGGCTGCCGAAGCGGTGGTGCTGAGTGAGACGGTGGCCTCGTGACGCCCGCCCACGTGAGCCACGAGCGCCGTTGGCGGGTGGCGCTGCTGGTGGTGCTCGTGGTGGTCGGCGTCGCCGTGGGCGTCGGCGTGCGGGGGACGCCCGCACCGGTCGGCGCCGCACCCAGTCCGGGCTCGCTCGTCGGCGCGCCCGATGCGGAGTCGACAGCCTGGTACTGCACCGGTCAGACGACAGCCTCCGGCGCGTCGCCGGGCCTGCTCGTGCTGTCCAGCACGACGACCCGTCCGGTGAACGCGAGCATCACCACGACGACGGACTCGGGAGCCACGGCACACACCGCGGTGGCCGTCCCGGCGCACGGCGTGGTGGTGCCGTCGATCCCCGCCCTCTCGTCGGGCTCATGGCAGTCCGAGACCGTGATCACGTCGGGCGGTGGGGTCGCCGTCACCCAGGCCGTGCACAACGGCTTGGGGTGGTCCCAGGCACCCTGCCAGAGCACCACCTCGGCCCAGTGGTACTTCGCCAGCGGCTCGACCGCCGCCGCCAACACGCTCGACGTCTCGTTGCTCAATCCCTCACCGACGCCTGTCGTGGTGGACCTCAGCTTCCTGACCCCGTCGGGCATGGTCCACCCGATCAACTACCAGGGCATCGTGCTCCAGCCGGGCCAGGTGGTGGCGGTGAACGTGACGACCGAGGTGCAGGAGGTCTCGGCCATCAGCACGGTCGTCTCCACGCGGACCGGCCGCGTCGTGGCATCCGAAGTGCAGCAGATCGTGCAGGGCGGCCAGACGTCGGGAGGGCTGTCGCTCGTGCCGGGCGTCCCGGCGGCCCAAGCACACTGGGCGATCCCACAGGCCCAGGAGGTGCCGGGAGGATCGACTGAAATCGACATCTTCAATCCCGGCACGTCGACCGAGACGGTCACGGTCCAGTTCCGCCTGCCGTCGGGCCCCCTGTCCCCCCTGACGGACAAGATCCTCCCCGGGACGACGTGGAACCTGGCCACGAGCGCCCAGACGCGGATTCCCGACGATCAGACCTACGCCACCACGATCGACGCCACGGGGGGCTCCGGCGTCGTGGTGAGCCGGGAGGTCGCCCTCCCGAGCACGTCCACGCCCCCGCCGCAGGCGGGTGTGGCCGTGGCCGTGGACGGCCTCAGCATGCAATCGCCCAGCGGCACGTGGGTCGTGCCCCCTCCCGGCACGGCCGACAGCCCCGCCGTCAGTGGTGCCGCCCCGGCCTATCTGGCGCTTTCCAACACCTCGACGGCCAGCGAGAGCTACACCGCGCTGGCCAGTGGACCGTCGGGCAGCCGCGTCTTGGCCACCGGCACCTTGGCGGCCGGGTCCACCGTCGAGGTCGACGGATCACCGCTCGCGGCCGCCGGCTTCGATCCGATCATTGTGCGGGCGTCGGGCCCGCTGGCGGTGAGCGAGGACACCGCCCCGTCTTCGGGCTTCGGCGTTGTCAGCATGCCCGGCATCCCGTTGGCCGCCGCCATCGGCGCGTAATCCCCGCTACAGGTTGTGGCGCTGGTAGCGCCGCCACACGGCGCGGCCGCCCAGCAACACGACACCGGCGAGCAGCAAGGCGAAGAGCAGTGGGCCGGCGATGCGGATCACACCCTCGACGCCGCTGACGAAGCCGCCGACACTGGTGTGCCAGGCCCGCACCACACCGGACTCGGGAACCGGGTTCGGCCGCGGCGCCGGCGCTCCCTCGCTGACCGTCACGGTGAGCGTCGAGTACGAGGTCTGGCTCGTCAACAGTTGCAGCTGACCCTGCAGCTGCTCGATCTGGGACTGAATGGTGTTCACCTGCTCCTGCACCGCCAGCACGTCACCGACCGTCGTGGCCTTGGCCAGGATGGTCAGGTATTGCTGGCGTGTGTCCTGCAGTGCGCTGATGCGCGACTGCAGGTCGACGTACTGGCCGGTGACGTCGGTGGCCTTGGTCGTCAGGTCCGAGGTCTTGCCGAGCGCCTGGGCCCGCTTCAGCACGGCGGCGAAGTTGTTCACCGGGACCTGCAGCGTCACGCTGCCCGACGGGGTGTCGCCGCTGGCCGCCGCCGCTCCCGACTGCGTCTGGGAGTTGGCGACGAATCCGCCGAAGGCACTGGCGAGGCCGGTCAGCTGCGTGACTGTTCGACCCAGCTTCCCGCGGCCGACCGTCAGCCCCAACGACCCGGTCTGCTCGACTTTGGCGGACTGGCCGACGGCACCGTTGGGCAGTGCCGGGGTGCTCGTCGGGGTGGCGCTGGGCGCGTCGGTCGCCGCCCCCGCGGATAGGCCGGACGTCCCGAACGGCCGCCCCAGCTGGGAGTGCCCCGCCGCCCCGTTGGACTGGAGGCTGGGCACGGTGGTCGTGGTCAGCGGCGTGTGCGTGGGAACGCGCGCCGGCTCCTTCGCCTGGGCGGTGGTCTGGTTCGGGCGCGCCGGGCTGCGCACGAGCGCGCCGACCGCTCCGGCGAGCACGAGCACCACGACGATGCAGGCCGCCACAGAGAGGATCCGGTGACGGCGTGCCACGCCTGTGATGCGGCCAAGGCGGCCCGGGCCGGGGGTGAGGTCGTCGAAGCGCCGGGTCGTCGAACGCCGGGTCGTCGAACGCATCGCCTGCGTGCTCCTCACGACGCGCGTCCAACGGGGGGCGTCCCGCCGCCCGGGCCAGAATGTCGTCGGGGCCCGACGCCGGGACGTCGAAGGCGGCGCCGGCGCGGCCGAAGAGTGCGGCGAGGCGGTCGTCGTCGAGCATGGTCATGGGCCGGTCTCCTCCATGTCGCCGGTCGCGCTCGCTTCTCCGGTGCGTGGTGCGTCCCCGGCCCCGGCGAGGGCACACAGGGCGGGGTCGGCCGCCAGGCGGCGGCGTGCTTCGTGGAGGCGGGACTTCACCGTTCCCGGACGGCGGCCGATGGCCAGCGCGATGTCGCGCTCGCTCAGGTCGGCGTAGTAGCGCAGGACGACGGGGACGCGCAGCGACAGCGGGAGCTGCTGCAATGCGGCGAGCACGGTCTCGGCCACCTCGCCCTGCTCGGCCCTCGTCTCGGGGTCGACGCTCGGCGCGGGAACGTGGGCCAGCGGCTCCTCACCGGCGCGGCGGTCGCGGTGGGGGATCTCGCGGCGCAGCTTGGAATAGCACGAGTTCACGACGACGCGGTAGAGCCAGGGCCGGATGCTGGGGACGGCCGTGAGGGAGTCGCGGAAGCGCCAGGCGCGGAGGAAGGCGTCCTGCACGGCCTCTTCGGCGTCGGCCCGGTTGCCCAGGATCAGGCACGCCGTGCGGAAGGAGGACACGTAGCCCTCCTCCAGCCAGTCTGCGAGCTGTTGCTCCACCATCCCTGTGTCTGACGCCGCGTTGCCCGGATCGGTTCGATCGACGTGGCGGGCGGGCCGTCGCGGACCTCAGCGGGCGGCGGGACCCTCCGGGGCGCCGGTCGAGGGGTTGGCCGGCGGGGGCCAGGGCGGGGGAGGCCAGGTGTCGGCCTCGGCCTGTCGCTCGGGCGGGGCGGGAGCTGTCGCGGGTACCGGCACGGAGGTGTCGTCCCTCACGGTGGTGCCGTCGGTCACGGCGTGGGTGGTGGCCTCGGCGTGCGGGGCGTCGCCGTTGCCGCTCCCGTTGGCCCCGTTGCCGACCGGTGGCCCGATGGCGGCCTCGTGGAAGTGCGGCACCGACTTGGCGCCCTCGTCGTGCACGGGCGACCCGTGGGCCTCGTCGACCAGACGGGCCACCTCGGCGCCGTCGATGATCTCGTTGTCGAGCAGGGCGCGGGCGATGGCGTTGAGGCCGCCGCGGTGCTTGCTCAGCACGTCCATGGCACGATGCTCCTCGACCCGGAGGATCCGCTCGACCTCGTCGTCGATGATCTTCGAGGTGTCCTCGGAGTAGTCGCGCGTGTGCATGAGGTCCTCACCCAGGAAGACCTGGCCGGCTGAGCCCCATGCCATCGGGCCGATGGCGTCGCTCATGCCCCACTCGCGCACCATCTTGCGGGCGAGCTCGGTGTTGCCCACGAGGTCGTTGGCGGCGCCGGTCGACAGGTCGCCGTAGACGAGCAGTTCGGCGACGCGGCCGCCCATGCGCACGCAGAGCGAGTCCTCGATGTAGTCGCGCGGGTGGATGTGGCGCTCCTCCATCGGGAGCTGGTGGGTGACGCCGAGGGCCATGCCGGTCGGGAGGATGGTGACCTTGTGCACCGGGTCGGCGTGCTCGAGCACGTAGGCGAGGACCGCGTGGCCGCCCTCGTGGTAGGCGATCCGCTCCTTCTCGGCTTCCGAGAGCACCATGGACTCGCGACGCTGGCCGAGCAGGACCCGGTCCCGCGCCGTCTCGAAGTCGGCCATGGCGATGTCGAGGCTGCCCCGCCGCACGGCGTGGAGCGCGGCCTCGTTGACCAGGTTGGCCAGGTCGGCGCCGCTCATGCCCGGTGTGCCCCGGGCCACGACGCTGAGGTCGACGTCGTCGGCCATCCGCTTGCCCTTGCAGTGCACCTGCAGAATGGGGAGCCGCTCCTCGAGGTCGGGCAGGGGCACCACGATCTGGCGGTCGAAGCGGCCCGGCCGCAGCAGGGCGGGGTCGAGGATGTCGGGCCGGTTGGTGGCGGCGATCATGACCACGCCCTCGGCGGTGTCGAAGCCGTCCATTTCGGAGAGCATCTGGTTGAGCGTCTGCTCGCGCTCGTCGTGGCCGCCACCGAGGCCGGCGCCGCGCTTGCGGCCGATGGAGTCGATCTCGTCGACGAAGACGATGGCCGGCGCCTGCTTGCGAGCGGTCTGGAAGAGGTCACGCACCCGGCTGGCCCCGACCCCGACGAACATCTCCATGAAGTCGGAGCCGCTGACCGACATGAACGGCACGCCGGCCTCGCCGGCCACGGCGCGGGCGATCAGCGTCTTGCCGGTCCCGGGCGGGCCGACCAGCAGCACGCCCTTGGGAATTTTGGCGCCGATCTCCTTGAAGCGGGCGGGGGTCTTGAGGAAGTCGACGACCTCGCTGATCTCCTGCTTCACCCCGGTGTAGCCCGCCACGTCGTCGAAGGTGGTCGAGGGGCGATCGCTGCTGAACGTCTTGGCCTTGGAGCGCCCGATCGACATGATGCCGGACATCTGTCCCCGGGTCTGGCGGCCGATGAAGTAGATGAAGGCGGCGCCGATGCCGATGATGAAGAGGTAGGGGAGCAGGTCGGTGAACAGGTTCGACGAGGGCGTCGGGAAGCTGACCTGGACGCCGTTGTTCCGCATCTCGGTCACGTCGTTGGGCAGGGACGGGCTGGGCCCCTGGACCGTGTAGGTCGTCCCGTTCTTGAGCTTGCCGGCGATGACCCCGTTGGAGTTGGAGATCTGCGCCGTCGAGACCTGCTTGGAGGTCACTTCCTGGAGGAACTTGGTGTAGGTGATCGACTTGGCGTTGGAGGTCTTGATCGTGCCGACGGCGAGCAGGACGGCCACAATGCCGATGGCCAGGACGCCCCACAGCCAGCGCCAGCTCTGACCGGAGGGTGCCCCCTGTTGCGGGGTCCCGTCCCCGCCT
The DNA here is from genome assembly GCA_963753115.1 of uncultured Acidimicrobiaceae bacterium. Lineage (GTDB taxonomy): Bacteria > Actinomycetota > Acidimicrobiia > Acidimicrobiales > RAAP-2 > Bog-473. Next base: position 166,236 of record CAVWBB010000018.1, on the reverse strand, counting down.
GCGGGCACGTTGGGCTTGCCTGTTGCCTTGTCCGCACGCTGGGGGCTCACAGGTTCCATGCTAGGCGCCGACCCTGGTCAGTGGTGACCGCCCCGTCACGGCATGGTCGCATTCGGACAAAGTTGTCCCCCTGCAGGTGGAGGGGGGTGCGGGCGCCGGTAACGTCTGACCGATGACCGATTCCGAGCCCGGCGGGGCGGCGCCCGGCCCCCCGGGCCCACCAGCCCGGCCGCCGGGGCCAGTCCCGGACGGGTACGTGCCCCTCGAATGGGTCCAGACGGCGTCGGCCGCAGCGGCAGCGGCGGCCGCCACAGGAGCCGCCGCACCGCCGCCCCCCGCCGCCACCGCCCCCGCCCTACGACCCCACCTTCTCGATGCTGCCGCCCCCACCCACGGTGCTGCCCGCCGCCGACGTCCCGTTCCTCGATACCCCGTGGGTCCCCCCGCAGACGAAGCGCCAGGGGTGGCTCTGGCTCGTCTACGCCGTCGTGGGCTTCCTGGTCGGCCAGATCGGCGCCGAGATCTTCGGCCTCGTCGCCGGTCTCCTCGCCGGGAAGACGTCGGCACAGATCACGCTCATCCAGAAGGAGGCGGTCCCGCCGGAGTGGTATGTGGTGGCCACCCTGCTCGGCCTCTGGATCGGCTTCATCGGCGCACCGTGGCTGGCCAGCCGGACGCAGGGGACACGGCACTTCATGCGCGACCTCGGGGTGCGCTTCCGGGTCGTCGACCTGTACGGGATCCTCATCGGGATCGGCGGCCAGCTCCTCGTGGCCATCATGTACGCGCCCTTCCAGCACGACATCCACGATTTCAACGGCCCGTCGCAGAAGCTGACGGGCGGCTCGCACGGCGGCGGGTTCGTCATCATCGCCATCGCCACCGTGCTCTTCGCTCCCGCCATGGAGGAGCTCTTCTTCCGCGGCCTGCTGCTCAAGGCGCTCGTGCGGCTGTTCACGCCGCTGCGGTCAGCCGGCCGCGCCCGGGCCGCCGGAGTCGTCGCGGCGGTGATCGCCGACGGGCTCATCTTCGGCCTGGCCCACGGCGAGTGGGTGCAACTGGCGGGCCTGGCCTCGTTCGGGGTGATCCTCGCCGCCGTGTCCTATCGCACGGGGCGTCTGGGGATGAACATGGTCGCCCACTCCACCTTCAATCTGGTCGCCATCGTCGCCATCGCGATCAACGGGACCGCGGTCATCCACTGAGGATGCACGGCGGCGCGCCCTGCGGCGCGTCGTGCGGAGCGCCGCGTGGGCGCCCCCTATGGTGGGGCCCGTGAGCCGCATGAACCAGGTCTTCAAGGCGTACGACGTGCGCGGGACGGTGCCCGACCAGCTCGACGCGGACATGTGCCGGGCCATCGGTCGGGCCATGGCCCGCTTCGTGGGCACCCCGAAGATCCTGGTCGCCCGCGACATGCGCGAGAGCGGCGTGGAGCTGGCGGCCGCCTTCTCCGACGGGGTCCGGGCCGAAGGCGTCGACATCGTCGACCTCGGCATGGCCTCCACCGACTTCTTGTACTTCGCCTCGGGCCACCTCGACTCGCCCGGTGCCATGTTCACGGCGTCGCACAACCCGGCGCAGTACAACGGGCTCAAGCTCTGCCTGTCGGGCGCGCGCCCGATCGGGCGCGACACGGGACTGGCCGACATCGCCGCCGGGGCCGAGGAGCTGCTCGGCGCGCCGCTGCCGCCCCTGACGGGAGGCTGGTCCGAGCAGGACCTGCTCGGTGCGTGGGCCGACCACGTCGTGTCGTTCGTCGACGTCAGCACGCTGCGCCCGCTGAAGGTCGTGGCCGACACGGCCAACGGCATGGGCGGGCTGGTGGTGCCGATCGTGTTCGAGCGGTTGCCCTTCACGGTGGAGATCCTGTTCCCGGAGCTCGACGGGAACTTTCCCAACCACCCGGCCGACCCGATCCAGCCCGAGAACCTGGTGGCGCTGAAGGCAGCGGTGCTCGAGCAGGGCGCCGACATCGGCCTGGCCTTCGACGGCGACGCCGACCGCGTCTTCCTCGTGGACGAGAAGGCCGAGCCGGTGTCGGGCTCGCTGACGACGGCGCTGGTGGCCGCGTCCATGCTGACCAAGCACCCGGGCGAGACGATCCTCTACAACCTCATCTGCTCCCATGTCGTGCCCGAGGTCGTGACCGAGATGGGCGGCATGCCCGTGCGCACACAGGTGGGCCACTCCATCATCAAGAAGGTGATGGCCGAGACGGGTGCCGTCTTCGGCGGGGAACACTCCGGCCACTACTACTACCGCGACAATTTCCGGGCCGACTCGGGCATCATCACCGCGCTGCTCGTCCTCGAACTGCTCAGCCAGAGCTCGCAGCCGCTCTCCGAGATGCTCCAGCCCTACCAGCGCTACGTGGACTCGGGGGAGATCAACACCACGGTCACCAGTCCCGCGGCCACCGTGGAGGCCATCGCCGACCACGAGCGCAAGGCCGGTGCCTCGGTCGACATGCTGGACGGGCTCACCGTCGAACATGGTGACTGGTGGTACAACGTCCGCCCCTCCAACACCGAGCCGTTGCTCCGACTCAACGTGGAAGCGAAGACAGCCGAGCGCTGCGCCGCCCATGTGGCCGAGGTGCAGAAGCTCATCGCCACCCACGCCGGTCTCGCGGCCGGCCCGAACTGAGGAGCACGCCGATGAGCCTCGACCCGCTCTTGCTCGACGTCCTGGCCTGCCCGGTCGACAAGGGACCGCTGCTGTGGTTCGAGGACGAGGACGTCCTCTACAACCCGCGCCTGAAGAAGAGCTACGCCGTGGTGGACGGCGTGCCCGTGTTGCTGAGCGACGAGGCGGTGACCGTCGGCGAGGCGGAACACGAGCGCCTGCTGGCCAAGGCGGAGAGCGACAAGGTGCGGGCCACGGGCTCGGCCCCTGGGTGAGGTGAGCGAGCAGACGTCCCTCGACACGCTCGGCATGTGGGAGGCGGTGACCTCCCTGCCCGAGCAGCTCTCCGGCGCGCTGCAGGCGGCCGGCGAGGCGTTCGGCGACACCGACGCGTTCGGCGGCGGCGCCGGACGCGGTGCGGGTGCCGGCGGCTTCCGCTCCGTGGCCGCCTTCGGCCTGGGCACCGGCGGCGCGGCCTGTGCCGCGGCGGCGGCTCTCACGGCGCCGGACCTGGCCGTCCCGTTCTGGTTCGGCGCCGGGTCCGCCGCCCCGGCCTTCGTCGGCCCTGACACGCTCGTGCTCGCCGTGTCGTCCTCGGGCCGCACCCCCGAGACACTGGTGGCCGCCGAGAAAGCGGTCGAGCGCGGGGCCACCGTGGTGGCGGTCGGCGGTGAGGCAGGGGGAGCGCTGGCGCGCCTGGCCGGCGATGCCGGTCTGCCGTGGTGCCCGAGCAGGAGCGGTGCGGCAGCCATGCCGGCACGCGCCGCGCTGGGGGGCACCACCGTGGCCGTGCTGGTCGCGTTGGCCCGGGCCGGGTTGCGGCAGGACTGCAGTGCCGCGGTGACGGGCGCGTCGGCGGCGCTGGCCCGCCGGCGTGACTCGCTCGTCGTGCCGGGTGCGGCGCCCGCCGACCTGGCGCGCCGGCTCGGGCGCACCATCCCGCTGGTCTATGGCGCGACGGGCGTCGCCGCGGTCGCGGCCGGGTGGTGGAAGGCGCAGGTGAACCTGAACGCCAAGGCGCCGGCCTTCGCCGCCGCGGTGCCGGAGCTGACCCACGAGGAGCTGGCCGGCTGGGGACAGGGCGGCGACGTGACGCGTCAGACGATGTCGTTGGTGCTGCTGCGCCTCGCCGGCGAGGGCCCGCGCACGGCCGGCCTCTTCAACGCCGTGCGCGAGGCGACCGACGAGGTCATGGCCGACATCTTCGAGGTGCACGGCGAGGGAGACGACGAGCTGTCGCGCTTTTTCGACCTGACGCTGTTCGGCGAGCTCGTGTCGCTGCACCTCGCCGCCCAGGAGGGCGTCGACCCGGGACCGGTTCCTGCCGTCGACGAGGCACAGGCCGCAGCGCTCCTTCAGTAGCTTCAGGAGCGGACTGGCGTCGGCCTTCAGGAGCCGACCGGGCTCGGATCAGCGGCGGCGGAGCCAGAGTGCGCCACCGGCGCCCTGCGCCAGCGCGGGGACTTCGTGCACCATGAGGTCGTAGTGCTGGGTCGCCATCCAGTCGTTGAAGAAGACGATCTCGAACTCCTGGTTGAACAGCAAGAACGCGTGCAGCAGGTAGGCCTCGGTCCAGACCCGGCCTTCCTCTATCCATACCCGCGGGTACTCGAAGGGCCAGAACATGTCGTGGATGTGGATGTAGACGCCGGTGGGTACCACGGGGAGCACGCGAGTGATCAGGTGGTGCGCATCGCTCCCCGTCTTGACGACGTGCGAGCAGTCGATGAAGAGGATGTCGCCCGGCTCGAGCTCGGTGAAGCGCGCGATGTCGACATCCTGCACGGGGCTGACGATGATCTCGACGTCGTCGCCCGGCCGAACCAGCCGGTTGAGGTCGTCGGGATAGGGCTCGATACAGGTGAGGCGGAGCCCGCCGTCGAGCCAGCGATCGTTCGTGTCGAGCGCGAGGGCGGTCGTCCAGCCGGAGCCGACCTCGAGGTAGCGCGCCGGGCGCAGGTGGCGCAGGAAGGCTTGCAGGATCAACGCGTCACCCACGCCGTAGGACGGGTTGTTCGTGAAGTAACGCTGATCGGGCTGGGGCTCGGTGTTGAACGTCACGTCCGTCGCGAGCGGCGCGAGACGGGTGAACAGCGCAAGCTGCCCCTCGTCGTTGATGTCGAGCCCGACGAGGTGGTCGGGCCGCTGGAAGATCCTGTCCTCCTGGGCCAGCACCTCCTTCATGGTGGGGATCGGCGAGTAGTAGTGCCCCGGCGGCCGCCATTCGAGGAACGGCGCGGTGCTGTCGTCCATGACACGGCCACACCACCGGTTCGGCTCCGGGGCGGCGCCTGGGCCCTGCCCGGCCAGCAGTCGTTGCTCCGCCAGCTGCTGCTGCAGCGCCTCGATCTGGTCGGTGCGGCGCAGCGATCGCAATCCTCGGTCGATGAAGGGGATGCGCGTGGCAGCGCGCCGCCAGCGTCGCACCTCGTGATCAGGCACTGGACCTCCGAAGGTCTCGGCGACCGCCACCGTTGGCGACCACGCTCGTGCGCCGAAAGGTACTGCTAGTTCAGCCGCTCGACGATCATGGCCATGCCCTGGCCACCGCCGACGCACATGGACTCGAGGCCGAACGTCTTGCCCGTGTCCTCCAGCGCGTTGAGCAGCGTGGTCATGATGCGAGCCCCGGTCTGCCCGAAGGGGTGGCCGAGGGCGATGGCGCCGCCCTTCACGTTGAGCTTGTCCCAGCTGATCCCGAGGTGCTTGGCCGACGGGATCACCTGCGCCGCGAAGGCCTCGTTGATCTCCACCAGGTCGATGTCGTCGATGCTCATGTTCGCCCGGGCCAGGACCTGGCGGCAGGCGTCGACCGGGCCGAGGCCCATGATCTCGGGGTTGAGGCCCGTCACGCCGCTGGCGACGATGCGGGCCAGAGGCGTGATGCCGAGCGCCTTGGCTTTCGTGTCGCTCATGACGATGACGGCGGCGGCGCCGTCGTTGAGCGGGCAGGCGTTGCCGGCGGTGATGGTCCCGCCCTCGCGGAAGACGGGCTTGAGGCCGGACAGGCCCTCCAGCGTGGTGCCCGGCCGCGGACCGTCATCCTTGGTCACGACCGTGCCGTCGGCGAGGGTGACCGGGATGATCTCGCGCTCGAAGAACCCGTTCTGCTGGGACTCGACGGCCCGCGTCTGGGACAGCAGGGCGAACTCGTCCATTTCGGCCCGGCTGACCTTCTCGAACTCCGCCACGTTCTCGGCGGTCTGGCCCATGGCGATGTACACGTCGGGGAGACCGGACGGTGGGCTCCAGGGCTCGGTCACGGCGGGGGCGCGCAGCTTGGTGCGCTCCTCGGCGGCGGCGAAGGCAGCGTTGTGCGGGCCGGTGTCCGACGCGCCGTGCGAGTACCGGCTCACCGTCTCCACGCCCGCCGCAATGAAGACGTCGCCCTCGCCGGCGCGGATGGCATGGGCGGCCATGCGGATCGTCTGCAGCGACGAGGAGCAGTAGCGGTTCACCGTCACGCCGGGCACGTTGTCGAGACCGGCCAGCAGGGCGGCGACGCGGGCGACGTTGTAGCCCGCTTCACCCGCCGGCTGCCCGCATCCGAGCATCACGTCCTCCACCTCGGCCGGGTTCAGCTGCGGCACCTGCTCCAGCACGGAGCGGAGCACCAGCGCGCTCAGGTCGTCGGGCCGGCACTCCACGAGCGAGCCCTTGTTGGCCCGTCCGATCGGGGTGCGACCGGTGGCGACGATGACGGCTTCAGGCATGGGACGGCTCCTCGGTTTTTCGGATCGTGCGCCCGGGGGTCCGGCCCCGGGCGGTCTGCAGGTTACTTGGCGGTAGTGAATGGCCCTTCGGACCCGTCTGGCCGCTCGAGCGGGGCGGACTGTAACGTGTTCTCGCGCGTCGAGCCCCCACGGCCGGGCCGGCGACGATATGGCGCTGACGTGGGCCGATGCGGCCTCGCCACCCGGGAGGGACACCATGGAGATTGCCTTGACCGAGGAGCAGCAGGCGCTCAAGAGCGACCTGCGCGCCTATTACCAGAACCTGCTCACCCCCGAGCTCGAGGAGGAGCTGTCGCACGCGGCCGGCATCGGACCCGTCGTGCGCAAGGTCGTCAAGCAGATGGGCAAGGACGGCTGGCTGGGCATCGGCTGGCCGACCGAATGGGGTGGGCAGGGCCGCTCGGCCGTCGAGCAGTTCATCTTCTTCGACGAGTCCATGCGCAGCGGTGCACCCGTCCCGATGCTCACCATCAACACGGTGGGCCCGACCATCATGAACTTCGGCACGCAGGAGCAGAAGGAGTTCTTCCTGCCCAAGATCCTGGCCGGCGAGATCTCCTTCTGCATCGGCTATACGGAGCCGAACTCGGGCACCGACCTGGCGTCGCTGACCACCCGGGCGGTACGCGACGGCGACGAGTACGTCATCAACGGCGCCAAGATCTTCACCAGCCTCGCCGGCGACGCCGACTACATCTGGCTGGCCACCCGCACCGATCCCAATGCGCCCAAGCACAAGGGGATCTCCATGTTCGTGATCCCCATGAACACTCCCGGCATCCGCGTGGTGCCGATGAAGCTGCTGGGTGATCACAACATCAACTACACGTTCTACGAGGACGTGCGAGTTCCGGCCAGCAGCCTGGTCGGCGGCGAGAACCAGGGCTGGACCCTCATCACCAACCAGCTCAACCACGAGCGGGTCACGTTGTGCTCGCCGGGGATCATCGAGCGGGTGCTCACCGACGTCCGGGCCTGGGCACAGACCACCAAGCTTCCCGACGGGCGCCGGGTGATCGACCAGGAGTGGGTGCAGGAGCACCTCGCCCGCGTCCACGCCGAGCTCGAGTTCCTCCGCCTCATCAACTGGAAGGTGGCGTGGCAGGCGACGCAGGGGCAACTCGACGTGGCCGACGCCTCGTCGATCAAGGTGTTCGGCACCGAGTTCTACCTGCGGGCGTTCCGCTCGCTGATGGAGATCATCGGACAGGCGGGCTACCTGACCCGGGGCTCACCGGCCGCCGTCGTGGCCGGCCGCCTGGAGATGTACGCCCGCTCCATGATCATCCTGACCTTCGGCGGCGGCACCAACGAAATTCAACGGGACCTCATCGCGATCTTCGGCCTCGGCATGCCGCGGTCGCTGCGCTGAGCCGACCGACGAGCGAGGAGATCCCATGGACTTCAACTACAGCGAAGAGCAGGAGGCCGTCCGCCAGCTGGCCGGGCAGATCTTCGGCGACCGGTCGACCCACGACCGGCTGAAGCAGATTGAGGCGGCGGCGGCCGACGACGGGCCGTTCGACCGCGAGCTCTGGAAGGAGCTGGCCGACGCCGGCCTGCTCGGCATCCACCTGGCCGAGGACGTCGGCGGCGCGGGACTCGACTTCGTGGCGGCCTGCCTCGTCGTGGAGGCCGCGGGCCGGACCGCGGCGTACGTCCCCGTGGTCGAGACGATGGTCTACGGCGCGCTGCCGATCGATCGCTTCGGTACCGACGCCCAGCGCAAGACCTGGCTCACCGGAGTGGCCAGCGGCGAGACGATCCTCACCGCGGCCATGGCCGAGCTCGTCGGCGAGGTCATCCTGGCGGGCGGGACGGAGCCGGCCACCACGGCGACCGCGCAGTCCGACGGCTCCTGGGTGCTCTCCGGCACGAAGGCCTGTGTCCCGGCGGGCCTCGTGGCCGACGCCGTCCTGGTTCCGGCGACCTGCCAGACGGCCGACGGCGCGGCCGCCGGTCCTGGTGTGTTCATCGTCGAGCGGGGGACCGACGGGGTGTCCTTCACCCGGCAGACCACGACGACGGGGCGGCCCGAGGCGATCGTGGGGCTCGAGGGCGTGCGCGTCGGTGCGGACCGACTGGTGGGCGAAGGAGCGGACGGCGCTGCCGTGATCGAGTGCATCACCGAGTTCGCCACCACCGCGCTCTGCATCGAGGAGGCAGGGGTGTGCGCCTCGGCCCTCGAGCTCACGGCCGAGTACACCAAGACGCGCGTCCAGTTCGAAAAGCCGATCGCCACCTTCCAGGCGGTCGGGCAGCGCGCCGCCGACGCCTACGTCGACACCGAGGCGATCCGGCTCACCGCATGGCAGGCCGCAGCGCGGTTGGCGGCGGGGCTCCCGGCGTCATCCGAGGTGGCGATCGCCAAGTACTGGGCCGCCGAGGGTGGCCAGCGTGTCGTGCACGCGGCGTCCCACCTCCACGGTGGCGTCGGTGTCGACCGCGACTACCCGCTGCACCGCTTCTTCCTCTTGACCCGCCAGATCGAGCTCACGCTCGGCGGGGCCAACGAGAGCCTGCGCCGGCTGGGCCGGATCCTGGCCGACGAACCCGTCTGATCTGCCCGGTCAGTCAGGCGGGTCCGGCGTGTCCGGTCAGTCCAGCGTGTCCTGGGCCGGAGCCTGGGGGACGGGATTCGACAGACCCAGGCCGTAGCCGGCGAGGAACACGCCTGCCTCCTTGTGGCGCGGGTACGCGCCAGCCAGCTTGTGAAAGGCGCGGGAGTGGTCCGGGTGGGTCAGGTGCGCCACCTCGTGCACCAGCACGGAGTCGAGCACCCACTCGGGCACGGCGCGCAGGCGGTGGGAGATGCGGATGTGCCCCGAGTAGTACGAGCATGAGCCCCAGCGCGCGGTCTGATTGGTGACCCAACGGACCGAGACGGGGCGAGCCCCCACGAGATAGCGGTCGCTCAACTCGATGGCGCGGGCCAACAGGTCGTCGTCGGTGAGGCCGGACTGCAGTTGGTGGCGCGTGAGCAGACGCTCCACCAACCAGTCGATCGTCTTCTGCCGGCTCTCGCCGTCGAGATGCGCCGGCAACGACACGACGATGCGCCCACCGACCCATTTGGCCTCCGAGGTCTTCTTGCGACGCTTGCTGATGCGGACCTCGACCTCGGGCAGGCGCTCGACGGCGCTCGGCTCGGGCTCGTCCGGACCCGGCGCCGGCGTGATGAGGACCGGGGCGGCATGGGGAGGTGTCTCGGGAGACGGCTCTGCCCCGAACGGGTCGGAGAGGTCGAAGAGCGTCATGGTGCGCATTGTGCCCGATTTGTGTGACCGCACTGTGCATGCTTCTTGCGTCGCAGGTGGCGCCGGCGCTGATGCGGTGGCGCGGATCGTCCGTTTCGCCGTCCGTCATGGAGTTGAGCGGGGGGATCGCGCACGGGCATCCCTGCATCGGGAGATGCGGGTGCCTACGATTTGGACGCCCGCGCTCTCGCCAGCGGGCAGACCCGGAGGTGGGACATGGGAGTTCTCTTGGCTTCGAGCGGCGGCGGCTTCGTCGCCATCGTCTACATCGCGGTGATCGTCTTGATCTTCGCGGCGCTCTGGCACATTGTCGCCAAGGCGGGCCGGCCCGGTTGGGAAGGCATCATCCCGATCTACAACTACTACGTGCTGCTGAAGATCGTCGGGCGACCCGGATGGTGGCTGATCCTGTACTTCATCCCGCTGGTGAACATCATCATCGGCATCATCGTGCTGTACGACTTGTCGAAGTCATACGGCAAGAGCGGCGCCTGGGTCCTCGGGTTCCTCTTCCTGCCGTTCATCTTCTTCCCGATACTGGGATTCGGTGACTCGCGGTACCTCGGTCCGGCCGCAGGCGGGCCCAGGGCGATCTGATTCGAGGCCGTTCAAGGCCGTTCAAGGCCGCCGGGAGCCGAACGGGGCGTGACCCGTCGGCGGCGGTTCAACCGAGGACGAGCTCGGCCATGGTGCGCAAGGTCGCGACGTCGCCGTTGATGAGCATGGTGGTGGCGCGCGACGCACGCCAGGCCTCGAGGTCGTCGCGGATCTTCTCCACCGGCCCCACCAGCGCGATGTCCTCCACCATGGAGGTGGGGACGGCGGCCGCGGCGTCGTCCTTGCGCCCGTCGAGGTAGGCGTCCTGGATCTTGGTGGCCGCCTCCTCGTAGCCCATCCGGGCGAAGACGTCGAAGTGGAAGTTCATCTCCTTGGCCCCCATGCCGCCGATGTAGAGGGCGAGATACGGCCGGAACCCGTCCGCCGCGGCGTCCGTGTCGTCACTGATCACCGTCGGGGCAAAGGCGAGCACCTCGAAGTCCTCTGCGTTGCGGCGCGCCGTCGGGCGGGCGAACCCCTCGTCGAGCGAGGCCTCGAAGGAGGACATGGCCCGGGGGGAGAAGAAGATGGGGAACCAGCCGTCGGCGATCTCGGCCGCCAGGGCGACGTTCTTCGGTCCCTCTGCGCCGAGGATGATCGGGATGTCGGCCCGGAGCGGGTGCACGATCGACTTGAGCGGCTTGCCCAGTCCCGTCCCGCCCGGATACGGAAGCGGGTAGTGCGGACCGTCGTTCGTCACCGGCTTCTCGCGGGCGAGGACCTGGCGCACGATGTCGACGTACTCCCGGGTGCGGGCCAAGGGGGCGGGGAACGGACTGGCCGTACCAGCCCTCGACCACCTGGGGGCCGGAGACCCCGAGGCCGAGGACGAACCGCCCGCCGGAGAGGTGGTCCAGGGTCTGCGCCGCCATGGCCATGGCGGTCGGCGTGCGCGCCGACAGCTGGCACAGCGACGTGCCGAGGCGCACGCGCTCGGTCTGCGATCCCCACCAGGCCAGCGGGGTCAGCGCGTCGGAACCGTAGGACTCCGCCGTCCAGACGGAGTCGTAGCCGAGGCGGTCGGCCTCCCGCACGAGCTCCACCGCGTTCGGCGGTGGCCCCGCACCCCAGTACCCCAACTGCAGGCCGATCTTCATCGTCTTCACGTGTGACTCCTCTCGGCTCCTCGGCGCGCCGGGCGGCATGGCAGCGCGCCGCGTCAGACGCAGTGTGTCAGACCTTGGCGACGATCTCCTCGGCGAACCAACGCACCGCACCGAGACGGGCCTCCAGGGCCTCGTTGTCGGGAGTGCCGGGCGCCACGTCGACGAACATCCACGGCGCGCACACGAAGTCGGTCACGCCGGCGTCGGCGAACCGGCGGTACAGGTCGACGTCGGGCCGTTCCTTGAGCGAGAGGTAGACGGTGAAGCCGTCCTTGTCCCGCCCCGCCTCCTTGAGCGCGTCGTGCAACTCGGCGAGGTGGATCCACGCCTCCTCCTCCGTATAGGCGCCGGCGGCGATCCAGCCGTCGCACAATGCGGCCGTCCGACGCAGGGCCACGGGGGAGTGGCCACCGCCGATGATCGGGATCGGCTCGGTGGGGGCGGGCTCAATCTGGCACTCCGGGACGTCGTAGTAGTCGCCGTGGTGCTCGACCCATCCGCCGGCCCACAGCGCGCGCAGGGCGACGATCATCTCGTCGAGGCGCTTGCCACGCGTGGCGAAGTCCTGGCCGGTCTGCTCGAACTCCTCCTTGCACCAGCCGACCCCGACGCCCAGGCGCAGCCGGTTGTCCGCCAGCACAGCCGCCGTGCTCACCGACTTGGCCACCGTCATCAGGTCCCGCAGGGGCGCGATGTAGACGCCGGTGGTGAAGAGCAAGTTCTCGGTCGCCGCGGCCATGGCCGAGACCATGCACATCGGGTCGGGCCACGCGGTCTCGGTGCCCCAGCTCGGTGCGCCGTCCTCGCGGGTCGAGTAGGTGTAGCGCGACTCGAGCTCGCGCGGGTTGAAGAGATGGTCGGAGACGTACATGCCGCCGTAGCCCAGCTCGTCGGACACCCGGGCCAGCGGCACGGCCTGGCGTGTGGGCAGGAAGGAGATGGCTTGGTGGAACAGCACCCGTTGGTCGCTCACGGCGCGGCCTCAGCGGGCCCGGGCGGGCAGGGGCGTGCCGCCGATGGGGGAGGACGGGGCGAAGGCGACGGGGATGTGCTTGGTGCCGTTGATGAAGTTCGACTGCAGCCGTTGCACCTCGCCATCGAGCCGGATGTCGGGCAGGCGGTCGAGGACACGGTCGAACATGACCATGATCTCCATGCGGGCCAGGTTCGCCCCGAGGCAGAAGTGCGGGCCGCCGCCGCCGAACGCGATGTGGTTGTTGGGGGACCGGGTGATGTCGAACGCGTTGGGGTTCTCGAAGGCGGACTCGTCGCGGTTGGCCGAGGTGTGCCAGAAGACGATCTTGTCGCCCTCCTGGATCTCCTGGTCGCGGAGCTCAATGGGGCCCGTTGCGGTGCGGCGGAAGTGCATGACCGGAGTGACGAAGCGGAGCATCTCCTCCACGGCGCTCGGCAGCAGTGAGCGGTCCTGGCGGAGCAGCTCCCACTGCTCGGGGTGCTCGAAGAACGCGGTCATGGCCCCCGACATGAGGTTCCGCGTCGTCTCGTTGCCGGCCACGATGAGGAGGAGGAAGAAGAGGTCGAGCTCGAGCTGGTCGAGCTTCTCGCCCTCGACCTCGGCGTCGATGAGCACGGAGACCAGGTCCTGCTTGGGCTGGAGCTTCCGCTTGGTGGCCAGCTCCTCGGCGTAGCTGTAGACCTGCATGGCCGCCTCGCCCGAGTCCACGCCGGGCGTCTGGTACTCGGGGTCCTCCGAGCCGATCATGCGGTTGGACCAGTCGAAGACCATGCGGCGGTCTTCCTGGGGGACGCCGAGGAGCTCGGCGATGACGAGGAGCGGGAGCTCGGCGGCGATCTCCTCGACGAAGTCCGCCGTGCCGCGCTCGCAGACGGCGTCGATGATGCCGTCTGCGTACCCGACGATCTGCTCCTCCAGGTCCCGCACCATTTTGGGGGTGAAGCCCTTGTTGACCAGGCGCCGGTAGCGCGTGTGCATGGTCGGGTCCATGTTGACCATCATCAGTCTGCTGCTGGGCGAGCTGGTCGTCGTCCATCTCGGTGAAGAGGGAGCCGCGGCGGGCCGAGGAGTAGTGCTCCCAGTCCCGGTTGACCTGGACGCAGTCGTCGTAGCGGGTGATCGCCCAGAAGCCGCCGCGGGGAGCGGCCGCCTCGGGGTGCCAGAAGACGGGCGCCTCCCGGCGGAGCTCGGCGAACCACTCGTGGGGCACGCCGTTGACGAAGTTACGCCCGTCGATGAGGTCGATCTCCTCGAGGCTCACGGCCCCCCCTTTCGCGCACCCCGGCGACCCGCCCTTGCCGCCTGGTGCCTGCCCTTTCAAGGCAATTTCTAGAACGTGTGTCAGTGATCATAGGCACAGACCCGGGCAGGCTGACCGGCTTCGGGGGGCACCCCCTCCGAGCGGGTATCTTCGCCGGACGGCCGTCGGAGTTCCCGATCCGGGCCGAGTGACCGAGGACGGCGTCGTTGACCTATTGCCTGGCCCTGCGCCTCCACGAGGGCATGCTCTTCTTGGCGGACACCCGCACGAACGCGGGCGTCGACAACGTCAGCACGTACCGCAAGATGCACGTGCTCCAGCCCGCCGACGACCGCGTGTTCGTGATCGAGTCGGCCGGCAGCCTGGCCACCACGCAGCAGGTCCTCGACCGCATGGCGCGCGACCTGGCGGCGGGCGACGCCACCGAGAGCCTGGGCACCGTCAACCATCTGTTCGAGGCGGCGCTGTATCTGGGGCGGGTGAGCCGGGAGGTGGCGGCCGAGCACAAGGACGCGCTCGCCGGGGTGGGGGCCGACGGCACCGCCACGTTCATCCTCGGGGGACATGTCGGCGACGAGATGCCCGACATCCTCCTCGTCTATCCCGAGGGCAACTACATCCGCGCCTCGGACGACCGGCCCTTCCTGCAGATCGGCGAGAGCAAGTACGGCAAGTTCATGCTGGAGCTGGCGGTCGAGGCGCACGTCGACCTCGTGACGGCCGCCAAGATCGCGCTCGGGTCGATGTTGAGCACGGCACGGGCCAACCTCTCCGTCGGGCCTCCCTACGACATCGGCATCTACTTCAACGAGTCGCGCTCGCTCAGCCAATTCCGCATTGAGAGCGACTCACCGCTGCTCGAGAAGCTGCGCAAGGTGTGGGAGCAGCACCTCCTCAACGGCATCGCCGAGCTCCCGCCGATCACCCAGGACGACCTGACGGAAGTGGACGACCCGACCCCATAGGCCGGGGCGAGCGGTCCATATCCGAGGACGAGGAGACGCAATTCGATGGACGACACCACCATGCCCTCCGAGCCGCCGGGCCCGGTGCGGGTCTCCACGGGGACGCTGCCATCCGACGAAGAAGTGCGCGCCATCGTCGAGGCGGGGTACGAGCGCTTTCGCCATGTGGACGAGGGGAAGGTGGCGGACTACATCCCCGCGCTGGCCGCGGCTTCGCCTGACGCGTTCGGGGTGTGCGTGGTCGGCGTTCGTGGGCGGGTCTTCTCCATCGGCGACGCCGAACAGGAGTTCACCATCCAGAGCATCTCCAAGCTCTTCGTGTTCGCATTGGTCTGCAACACGCTCGGCCCGCTCGAGGCTCGCAAGAAGCTGGGAGTGAACAGCACGGGCATGCCGTTCGACTCCGTGATGGGCGTGGAGCTCAACGAGGACCGGACCATGAACCCGATGGTCAACGCGGGCGCCCTCGCCACCACCAGCCTGGTTCCGGGTGGTTCGCCTGAGGAGAAGTTCTCACACATCGTCGATGCACTCTCGGTGTTCGCCGGCCGGCGGTTGTCGATGGACGAGGAGGTCTACGAGTCCGAGGCGGCGAACAACGACCGCAACCGCGGCATCGCCCACCTCCTGGCGGGCTACGGGCGCATGTACTGCGATCCCGACGTCACCACCGACATCTACACGCGCCAGTGCTCGTTGCGCGTCAACGCGCGCGATCTCGCCGTCATGGGCGCGACCCTGGCCGACGGTGGCGTGAACCCGTTGACGGGTGAGCGGGCCGTTGCGGCGGACTGCTGCCGACGCGTCCTGCCCGTGCTGGCGACCGCCGGCCTCTACGAGCGCTCTGGCGACTGGCTCTACGACGTCGGCCTCCCGGGGAAGAGCGGGGTCAGCGGGGGACTCGTGACGGTGTCGCCCGGAAAGGGTGGCGTGGGGACGTTCTCGCCGCCACTCGACGATGCGGGCAACAGCGTGCGGGGCCAGCGCATGACGACGTACCTCTCGGAGCGCCTGGGCCTCAACCTCTTCGCCTCGACGCCCCTGCCCGGAGGGCCGGTCGAGACGGGGGCTTGACTTCTGGCTATCACAATTGAATACTTGTACAAGTAGAGCATTGTGAATCCAGGAAGGGATGACCCATGACCACCGCCACCGACCGCAAAGCCATCCACCGCAACGCCAGCCCGGACACCTTTGACCGGCTCGGACTTCGAGAGCACCAGGACGTTCACGGCTTCGGCCGCCGACGTGCTGGCCGCTCTGCGCACGACTGAGGCGATCTCGTCGTGGTGGGCCCCCGCCACGGGCTCGGCCGATCCCCGGGGCACGCTCGAGGTGGCCTCCCGCTCCGGCAGCCGCCTGCTCGAGCTGACGTGGAGCCGGCCGAGCAGGGCCGGGTCGAATGGTCCGTGCGCCTGTCCACCATGACGCCCGAGTGGGTCGGCACGACCATCGCTTTCGCGGTTGAGGACACCGACATGGGAGCGACGCTCCACTTCCGTCACCATGGCCTGACGCCGCAGTGCGACTGCTTCGACATGTGCGACGCGGGCTGGACGAGCGCGCTGGACCGCCTGGAGACGTTCGTGGCGACCGGTCAGGTCGCGTACGCCCGAGACAGCTTCCAGTCGACCAAGAGCATCAGCGCGTCGCCGGAAGCGGTGCTCGCCGCGCTGCGCACACCGGAGGCCGTCGCGGCCTGGTGGGGCACCTCCGAGGGCTCGGCCGACGTCGGCGGGACACTGGTCGTGTCCTTCCAACATGGGCTGCAGCGGATCGTCATGGCGGTCCAGCCCGCGCCGGAGGGGCGAGTCATCTGGGCCGTGCGTGAGGCGCCGCTGACGCCCGACTGGGACGGGACGACCATCTACTTCGACGTGGTGGAGGCCGGCGACGGCGCCATGCTGTACTTCCGACACGAAGGGCTGACGCCCGAGCTCGAGTGCTTCGACATGTGCCACGAAGGCTGGACGCACTACCTGGCCAGCCTGGTCTCCTACGTCGAGACCGGCCAAGGCCAGCCGCATCGGCACGGCTGAACCGCATGGCCCCGCGCAGTCCGGGAAGAATGGCCGCCTGATGCCCGCACCCGACGTCGAGACGCCCACCAGCACCAGCACCACACCGACGCCGTGCTGCGGGCGCTGGCGGACCCCAACCGGCGCCAGATCATCCGGCTGATTCAGGACACCGAGCTCCCGGCCGGACAGATCGCCACGCACTTCACGCTCACGCAGCAGGCGGTCAGCCAGCACCTCACGGTGCTCAAGCGGGCCGGTCTGCTGGATGAGCGGCGCGACGGGACCCGCCGGTTGTACCGGTTCCAGCCGGCCGCGCTCGACACCGGTGCGCGCCATGCTCGACGAGTTCTGGCCGGACGCGCTGGAACGCCTCAAGCGCGTGGTGGAACGCGACCATCCGAAGAAGGGAGCGAAAGAACAGTGACGCCATCGACGCCATCGACGCCATCGACGGAACCATCGCCCACCGCGCCGGTGACGGCCAGCGTGCGCATTGCGGCGCCGCCCGACGTCGTGTTCCCTTACTTCACCGACCCGGCCTTGGCCACGCGCTGGATCGCCACATCGGCGCTGCTCGACGCCCGCCCCGGCGGCATCTTCTCGCTCGACGTGAGGGGCAATCCGGCCCGGGGCGAGTACCTCGAGGTCGACCCGCCGCGCCGCGTGATGTTCAGCTGGGGCATCGAGGGTTCGGAGGATCTGCCACCGGGGACCAGCACGGTCGAGGTTCTGTTCGAGGCGGACGGCGAGGACACGGTGGTGACGCTGACGCACCGGGACCTGCCGACCGACGACTTCCGCCGCTCGCATCAGGCCGGCTGGAGCGAATTCCTCGGGATCCTGGTGGGCGAGGCCGGCTCGGCGGGCTGAATCCGCCGGTCGGGTTGCCTTCCGGGGCCCGGACTCCGTCCGGCCGCCGCGCCGGATCGGGGCAGGTCGGGGCGGCGGCCCGCCCTGGTCCAGCGGCCCTGCGACCCGGGTCGCCTAAACGAGAACGTGTTACAGTTTTTGGCAGCGCGGCCTTGACCTGGCAGGGACCGCAGAGCGCACGCGAGGCTGCCCCACGATGTTCCTCGAAGAGAGCCCCGAACAGCAGCAGCTCCGGGCCGAACTGCGCCAGTACTACCGCGACCTCCTCACCGACGAGGTGCGGGCGGGCCTGGCGGAGGGCGGAGAAGGCGGCGAGGCCTGGAGCCAGGTGGTGCGCCAGATCGGCAAGGACGGCTGGCTCGGCATCGGGTGGCCGACGGAGTTCGGCGGGCAGGGACGGCCGGCCACGGACCAGTTCATCTTCTTCGACGAGACGCGGCGCGCCGGGGCCCCGTTCCCGTTCGTCACCATCAACACCGTCGGGCCGACCATCATGCGCTTCGGCACCGACGAGCAGAAGTCGTTCTTCCTCCCGCAGATCCTCGCCGGCGAGCTGAACTTCGCCATCGGCTACACGGAGCCCGAGGCCGGCACCGACCTGGCGTCGCTGCGGACGCGGGCCGTGCGCGACGGCGACGAGTACGTCATCAACGGCGCCAAGATCTTCACGAGCGGCGCGGACCAGGCCGACTACGTCTGGCTGGCCGTGCGCACCGATCCCGAGGTGCCCAAGCACAAGGGCATCTCCATCCTGTGCGTGCCGACGGCCTCGCCGGGGTTCGAGTGGTCGATCATCCACACCGTCGGCGGCCTCACGACGACGCAGACCTTCTACGACAACGTGCACGTGCCCGTGACCAACCGCGTCGGCGACGAGAACGAGGGCTGGCGGATGATCACCACCCAGCTCAACCACGAGCGCGTCGGCCTGGCTGCGTGGAGCGGCCTCGCCATCTCGCTCTACGAGGACATCGTGGACTGGGCGGCGGCGCAGCGGACGGACGACGGCAAGACGCTGATCGACCAGGGCTGGGTGCAGATGGATCTCGCCAAGTGCCACGCCGAGCTCCAGGCCATGTGGTTGCTCAACTGGCGCATGGCGGTGCACGTGGCCGACGGCGAGCTGACCGGGGCCGAGTCGTCATCGATCAAGGTCTTCGGGACCGAGCGGATCATTGAGGTCACGCGCGTGTTGCTGGGCGTGGTGGGAGCCGCCGGCTACCTGGTCCCCGGCTCACCGGGCGCGGTGCTGCGAGGGCGTGTCGAAGCCACCGGGCGCCAGGCGCAGATCAACACATTCGGGGGTGGGGTGAACGAGGTGCAGCGCGAGATCGTCGCCACGGCCGGGCTGGGCATGACACGGGGGTCACGGTGAGCGCGGCCAGCGCGGCGGCGGGTGCGGAGGGTGCGGACGACCGATTCGAGGAGCTGGCGCCCTTCCCCGATCACAGTGCCGCGTTGGCGTCACTGGTGGGGCAAGCGGCGGGCGCACCGAACCTCGCGCCGGACGCGGTCAACGGCCCGATGATCCGGCACTGGGTCGAGGCCATGGGCGATCACAACCCGGTCTACGTGTCCGACGACGCGGCACGCGCTGCGGGCTACGACGGAATGATCGCCCCGCCCACCATGCTGCAGGCCTGGATCATGCGGGGCCTGCGCGCCTCGTTGCTCACCGAGGAGTCCCGTGCGTCGGGCTCGGCCGGTGAGGAGGAGTCCGGCCCCAACGAGCGGATGATGCATCTCCTCGATGAGGAGGGCTTGACCTCGGTGGTGGCCACCAACTGCGAGCAGAGCTACGGGCGTCCCCTCGTGGCGGGCGACCGTCTGCTCGTGCGGTCGGTGATAGAGGCGATCTCGGAGCCCAAGCGCACCGGGCTCGGCACGGGGCGCTTCATCACCACCCGGCTCGACTACGTCGCGGTGCCCGATGCCGACGTACCCGTGTGGACGGACTCGGACGAAGAGGTGCAGGCGCTCTACGACGCCGGCGAGGCGGTCGCCACCATGCGCTTCCGCATCCTCAAGTACCTGCCGCCGGCCCGCACGCCCGCCCGCCCGCCGCGTCCACGGCCGGCCATCACGCAGGACAACGCCTTCTGGTTCGAGGGCGCCCGCGCACACCGCCTCCTGGTGCAGCACTGCACGTCGTGCGGCACGCTGCGTCACCCGCCCCTGCCGGCCTGCGCCGTGTGCGGCTCACTCGACTGGGACACCGTCGAGTCGAGTGGTCGGGGCACCGTGTACTCCTACGTCGTGGTGCACTACCCGCAGGTTCCCTCGTTCGAGTACCCGCTGCCCATCGGGCTGATCGAGCTGGAGGAGGGGACACGGGTGGTCGCCAATCTCGAGGGCGTCGAGCTCGACGCCATTGCGATCGGCATGGCCGTGCAGGCCGAGTTCGTCGACTACGACGAGGAGCTCTCGTTGCCGGTGTTCGTGCCGGTGCCGGCAGGAGGGGGAGCCTGATGGACTTCAAAATGACCGACGAGCAACTGGCAGTCTCCGAAGCAGCGACGGGGCTGTTCTCGGGCCTGGTCGATGCCGAGCGCATCGCGGCCGTGGAGGCCAGTGACGAGCGCATCGACCGCGACCTGTGGCGGGCGCTGGCCGGCGGCGACCTGCTGGGGCTCGCTGTCCCCGAGGCCGACGGTGGCGCGGGCTACGGCCTGATGGAGCTCTGCCTCCTGCTGGAGGCGCAGGGCAACGCAGTGGCGCCGGTGCCGCTGTGGGCCACCCTGGTGCTCGGGGCACTCCCGGTCGGCCACTTCGGTTCGGAAGCCCAGCGCGCCCGCTGGCTGCCCGGTGTCGTCGCCGGCGACGTCATCCTCACTGCCGCGCTGAACGGCACCGTGGCCAGCCCGACGTCGACCCCGTCCGTGCGAGCGACGGCGCCGTCCGGGTCGGGTTCGGGCTGGGTGCTGGAGGGCACCGAGGTGGCCGTGCCCCAGGCCCACCTGGCGGACCGCATTGTGGTGCCCGCCCACACCGAAGCCGGCGGGGTCCTCCTGGCGCTGGTCGATCCGCACTCGCCTGGCGTGACCTTGGAGCGTGCCGTCACCACCAACCGCGAGATCCACCCCCACGTCCACCTCGCCGGCGTCGCCGTGGCGCCAGAGGACGTCCTCGTCGGACCCGACCTCGGCTGGCCCGCCCTCGACTTCATCCTCGTCGCCGCCACCATCGGGCTGTGCGCGCTGCAGGTCGGGGTCTGTGAGGCGGCGCTGACGAAGACGGCGGCGTACCTGAACTCCCGCCAGCAGTTCGGGCGGCCCCTCAGCACGTTCCAGGGCACCATGCTGCGGGCCGCGGACGCCGCCATCGACATCGAGGCGATGCGCGTCACGTGGCAGAACGCAGCGTGGCGCTTCGACACCGGCCGCGACGCCGCCGACGCCGCCCGTGTGGCCAAGTGGCAGGCCTCGGAGCGAGGCCAGCGCACGGTGCACGCCACCCAGCACCTGCACGGTGGGATGGGTGCGGACATCTCGTACCCGATCCACCGGTACTTCCTCTGGGGCAAGCAGATCGAGTTGCTGCTCGGGGGCCCGAGCGTGCAGCTGTCCCGCCTCGGTGCGGACATCGCCGAGCAGGCCCTGGCCCGGGCGGAGGCCGCGCAGTGAGCAGCGGCGTGAACAGCGCCGTCGATCTCTCCGGGCCGACCTTCGCCGAGGTCGCCGTGGGCGACGAGCTCCCGACGCTGGTGCTCCCGATCACGCGCACGTTGATTGTGTCGGGCGCCATCGCCAGCCGCGACTACCAGGACGTGCACCACGACTCGGTGCTGGCCAAAGAGCGCGGCTCCAAGGACATCTTCATGAACATCCTGACCACCAACGGATTGGTGGGGCGCTATGTGACCGACTGGTCGGGCCCGCGCAGCCGACTGGCAGAGGTCAACATCCGGCTGGGTGCGCCGAACCACCCCGACTGCACCATGACGCTGACCGGATCGGTCAAGGAGAAGGGGTCGCTGACCGACGACGGGGCGTACGGTGCCGTGACCGTATCGCTGCGCGGCGCCAACAACCTGGGCGACCACGTCACCGGCACGGTGACCGTGCTGCTGCCGGCGCTGGACTCGCCGCCGGCCTCGCCGGACGCCTCGCCGGACAAGGCCAGCGCGTGACGGCCCACCACTCCTTCGCCGGCAAGACCGCCATCGTCGGCATCGGGGCCACCGAGTTCTCCAAGGACTCAGGCCGCTCGGAGCTGCGGCTCGCCGTCGAAGCCGTGGCCGCAGCGCTGGCCGATGCCGGCATCGCCCCATCCGACGTGCAGGGCATGGTCACGTTCAGCTCCGACACGAATCCCGACATCGACATCTCGCGCAGCTTGGGCATCGGGGACCTGACCTTCTTCAGCCGCATCCACTACGGCGGTGGCGCGGCATGCGCCACCATTCAGCAGGCGGCGCTGGCGGTCTCCTCGGGCGTGGCCGACGTGGTCGTGTGCTACCGAGCCTTCAACGAGCGCTCGGGCAGCCGTTTCGGTGCCGGCGTGCAGGGGCGGGCACCGCTGCCCACGGCCGAGAACGCGCACATGGCGTCGTACCTCCCGGTCGGCCTCCTCACGCCGGCCTCCTGGGTGGCGATGGCGGCGCAGCGCTACCTGCACGAGACCGGTGCGACGAGCGAAGACCTCGGCCGGGTGGCCGTGGCCGACCGCAAGCACGCGGCGACCAACCCGAAGGCCTGGTTCTACGAGCAGCCGATCACGCTGGAGGAGCACCAGGCCAGCCGCTTCATCGTGGAGCCCTTGCACCTGCTCGACTGCTGCCAGGAGACCGATGGGGGACAGGCCCTCGTGGTGACCTCCCTCGAGCGCGCCCGCGACCTGGGCAACGACCCCGTCGTCGTTCGCGCCGCCGCCCAGGGTTCGGGGGCAGGCCAGGACATGATGACCAGCTACTACCGGGACGACCTCCTGGGCCTGCCCGAGATGGCGGTCGTGGCCCGCCAGCTGTGGCAGACGTCGGGGCTCGGCCCGGACGACATGCAGGCGGCCATCCTCTACGACCACTTCACGCCGTATGTCCTCTACCAGTTGGAGGAGCTCGGGTTCTGCGGCAAGGGTGAGGCCAAGGACTTCGTGCGCGACGGTCGTCTCGAGCTCGGGGGCGCGCTGCCCATCAACACGCACGGCGGGCAGCTCGGCGAGGCCTACCTCCACGGCATGAACGGGATCGCCGAAGGGGTGCGGCTGGTGCGCGGCACCTCGGTCAATCAGGTCGACGGGGTGGAGCACGTCGTCGTCACGGCCGGGACCGGCGTGCCGACGAGTGGACTCGTGCTCGGCGTCGATCGCTGAGCCCGCGACACACCGACGGATCGAGACCAGCGAGCGGCACGCACGGGGCAGAGCCCGGAGCCTCCGGGCGCATCGACAGCCTCGGGCGGCCCGGAGTGCAGTCGGGCCCGCATCGGGAATTGGGGGGGCCCGCATCGGGAATTGATGCTGCGTTGGCCGGTCCGAATTTTCCCGTGCAGACGTCCGGGAAAGGTGATACAACGGCGGTTCTCTCCAGTACACAGGGGGTCCCCCAATGGCACTTGTCAGATTCTCAGACTTCGTTGCTGCGAGGTCTGATCGGCTCCGAGGAAAGAGGACGGTGCCCCTGCGGGGCCTGGGGGCGGCTGGCTTGCTCCTCGCCGTCGTCGGCAGCGTTGCGATCATCGCGCCCGCCGCGGCTTCAGCTGATCCGAAGGCCGTGCCGCACACAACCGGCGCGCCGCTGACCGCTCACGATGCTCCGGGCTTCCCGGGGACCTCCACCACGGCACCATTCAACGAGTGCCCCCAGATCGGCTATGCAGCGAGCTGCGGCCTGCTGATCGCGGTCAGCAACAACGGCGAGCAGGTGCTCCAGGACAACAACAACGCGGCATCCGGCGTCACGCCGAACCCCGGCCAGCAGATGCCGTTCGACAACATCGACGACACGCTGGTCGGCATCGTGAACACGTCGAGCAAGCCGATCTATGGCATCCAGCTGTCGGGCGCGTCGACCCAGACCCCGATCTTCGGTTTCGAGGGGGACGGCATCTGCACCTACGCGACCGGTGGCTCCAACACGAACGGCACCGGCGGCGGGGGCTCGGTCGGCGGGGTCCGGGGAGCCACCAGCGGGCTTCACGGGCGACACGTACTGCAGCCCGTCGCAGCTCCAGGGCAGTGCCGCGGCGAGTGGACCTGACCCGAACGGCAGCGACTACCAGGGTCCGACCACCAGCTTCTCCAACATCAGCGCCGACACGACCACGGGGAACGTCAACTTCACAGGTGGCCTGCAGCCCGGGCAATCGACGTACTTCTCCCTGGAGGAGTCGCTGTCCTCGAACCAGGTGAGCGTGCAGTTCGGCTATTGGATGGCGGCATCTGACGGCGGCATCTTCGCCTACGACGCCCCCTTCTTCGGGTCGATGGGCGGCAAGCCCCTGAACAAGCCGATCGTCGGCATCACGGCAGACCCGAACACGGGCGGCTACTGGGAGGTCGCCTCGGACGGTGGCCTCTTCGCCTTCAACGCCCCCTTCTTCGGGTCGATGGGCGGCAAGCCCCTGAACAAGCCGGTCGTCGGGATGGTGGCGACACCCGACGGTGGCGGTTACTGGGAGGTCGCGTCCGACGGCGGTGTCTTCAACTTCGGGGACGCGGCGTTGTACGGCTCCATGGGCGGCAAGCCCCTGAACGCACCGGTGGTCGGCATCGCGTCGTCACAGGACGGGAAGGGGTACTACGAAGTGGCCTCCGACGGCGGCATCTTCAACTTCGGCTCCGCCGCCTTCTACGGATCGATGGGTGGCAAGCCACTGAACAAGCCGGTCGTGGGCATCACCGGCGACCAGGCGACCGGCGGCTACTGGGAGGTCGCCTCGGACGGCGGCCTGTTCAGCTTCAACGCGCCGTTCTTCGGGTCACCTGCGGCCACGCCTCTGAACAAGCCCGTGGTCGGCATGGCGGGGACGCCTGACGGTCAGGGCTACTGGGAGGCGGCCACGGACGGCGGCATCTTCAACTACGGCGACGCCTTCTTCTGGGGATCCCTCGGGTCGACCGTGCTCAACGCCCCGGTGGTTGGGATCGCCGGCAGTAACACCTAGGGATCCGGCGCCTCCGGGCGCAGGGTCGGCAGTGTTTCCGAGTGGTGGTCCCCGTTGGCTTCGGCCAACGGGGACCACTCTCGTTCGGGTCCTCGCAATCGGCGCGTCGCTCGACGTCGAACGAGATCGAGGCGGAGCTGACAGGTCGGCAGCCCGGACCCCTCAGATCACGCGGTCCGCCACGGCACGTTCGAGTTCGGCTGCCTCCGCCTCGTGCAGGATCCGGTAGGGCCCCCGCCCGTCCGGTCTCCACAGCACGGGGTCGTCACAGGTCCACCGCTCGGCCCGCAATGCCCGCTTGAGCACCTTGTTGGTCGCCGTCACCGGTAGTTCCGCCGTCATGCGCACGAAGCGCGGGGCCCACTTCGTGCCGAGGTCCGGCTGGGCGGCCAAGAACTCGGCCAGGCCCTGCGGATCGAGCGAATCGACACCGGGCCGGAGTTGCACGGCCGCCATGACCTGGTCGCCCACCGCCGGGTCGGGAACGGCGTAGACAGCAGCGAGGACCACGTCGGGATGCCGCTGCATGATCCGCTCCACTGGGGCCGACGCGAAGTTCTCGCCGTCCACGCGCATCCAGTCATGGTCTCGTCCGGCGAAGTAGAAGAAGCCGGCGTCGTCGCGATAGGCGAGATCGCCGGTCCAGTACCACCCCTCGCGCAGCCGGGCACGCTCGGCATCGTCGTTGCGCCAGTAACCCTCGAACCCGGCGCCACCAGCCTTGGAGACGAGCTCGCCGATCGCCTCTTCAGCGTTCAGGAGCCGTCCACGCTCGTCGAAGCGGGCCGGCGGGCACTCCTCGCCGGTGGCCGGGTCGAGGACCACGGTTCCCTCCGGCGCTCGGCCCAGCGCGCCCGGAGGGGTGTCCGGTGTCCGTTGCACCGTCGCGCCGCCCTCGGTCGAGCCATACGAGTCGGTCACCGCGAGGCCGAAGCGTTCGGCGAAGCGTGCGACGTCATCGGCCGATCCCTCGTTGCCGAACGCGCGCACCAGTGGGTTGTCCGCGTCGTCGGGTCGTTCGGGCGTGGCCAAAATGTAGGACAGTGGCTTCCCGACGTAGTTGAAGTAGGTCGCACCGGCGGCCCGCACGTCGGGGAGGAAGCCCGACGCGGAGAAGCGGCCGGTGGAGGGGAGCGCGAAGGCCGAGCCCGCCATGAGCGCCGGCCCCCAGCCAGCCATCAGCGCGTTCGAGTGGAAGAGCGGCATGGAGAGGTAGCAGACGTCCGCGGGGGTGAGCGCGTACATCTGAGCCACGATGGCGCCGATGCGGGCCAGGCGGCCCTGGCTGCACAGGCATGCCTTCGGAGCACCGGACGTGCCGGAAGTGAACAGGAGGTACCCGAGCGACTCGGGCGTCACCGTCCGGTCGGCCACATCGAGCGGGTCCGTTCCCGCATGCTGGTCGAGCGCATGTTGCGCCGGCTTGGTGTCGAGCACCAGGACCCGCTCGTTGTCGCGCCCGATGTCGCCGAGGCTGTCGCCGATCCGGGCGCCCTCCACCAACGGGAGATTGGTCGAGTCCGTGATCAGGAACTGGCACTCGGTGTGCGCGAGGTCGCGCACGAGCTCGTCCCCCCGGTGGGTGGGGTTGGCCCCGACCACCACCGCGCCCGCCAGGGCCGCCGCCTCGAGCCAGAAGACGAACTCGGGCACGTTGTCGAGCATGACCGCGACGTGGAAGGGACCGTCCTGACGCGTGGCGCGGAGCCAGGCCGCCCGCGCTGCGGCCCGGGCCACCACCTCGGCGTGACTGAGGCGGAGGTCGTTGGCCACCAGCCCGAGCGCGTCGACGTCGGCCAGGGCGAGGACGGCGCCGGTGACGGTCTCCGGAGACACCGGGCCCGTGGGCGCCGGCGGTGTCGGCGCGGGGATGGATCCGGGTGCGGCCGATTGCTCTTCAGCAGGGGTCACTGCATCTCCGAACGTCTCTGACCTGGGGTGGAAGTCCCATTACTGGAACACGTTGCATTTTAGTCACGCCCGTGTTACCTTCGCAGGAACGCCGGCGGAACGGACCGCGGCACCGTAGACGAGGACGTGCGACCCCATGGAATTCGGCATCTTCAACGCCGCGTGTGTGCTGCCCCGGTACGTCGAGCAGCATGGCGCATCGGCTGAGCACGACCGCATCATGGACGAGGTCGCGTTCATCGTGGCGGCCGACAAGGCCGGCTTCAAGTACACCTGGGCGTCGGAGCACCACTTCCTGACCGAGTACTCCCACCTGTCGGCCTCCGAGTCCTTCCTGGCCTTCGTCGCGGCCAAGACGACCAACATCCACATCGGCTCGGGCATCTTCAACATCACGCCGCCGGTGAACCACCCGGCCCGGATTGCCGAGCGGGTCGCCATGCTCGACCACCTCTCCGAGGGCCGATTCGAGTTCGGGACGGGCCGCGGCTCGTCCACCACCGAGCAGCGTGGCTTCGGCATCGAGGACCCCGATCTCACCCGCGAAATGGTGGCCGAGACCCTGCCGCAGATCGTGCGCATGTGGAAGGACGAGGACTACAGCTACGACGGCAAGTTCTTCTCCATGCCGAGCCGCAACGTCCTGCCCAAGCCCTACTCGAAGCCGCACCCGGCGATCTGGATGGCGGCGGGCAGCCCGTCGACCTTCGACCTGGCCGCCGAGCTCGGTGTCGGCGTCCTCTGTTTCGGTTTCTCCACCCCTGACCAGCTCACCCCGCTGGTCACCCGCTACAAGGAGAAGATCGCGGACTGCAAGAACCCGGTGGGTGGCTTCGTGAACAACAACGTCATGATCACCACGCAGATGATCTGCATGGAGGACGGGGCCAAGGCGCGCAAGACGTTCCTCGAGGCCGACTCGAACTACCACCTGAGCCTCGTGTTCCGCTACCTCGACACGTTCCCCAGGCCCCCCGGCATCCCGGAGTGGCCCGAGATCATCCCGGCGATGGACGCCGCCACGCTCGACGCCGCCATCGACATGGGTGTCACTGCGGTCGGCACCCCCGACGAGGTCGGCAAGTCCATCGAGAACTTCGTCAAGACGGGCGCCGATCAGCTGTCCTTCGGGATGCTGTCGACCTCCATGCCGATCGAGCTGTGCGAGGAAGCCGTCGAGACGTTCGGCAAGCACGTGCTGAAGGACTTCGACAAGGACCCCGAGCACCTCACGACCAAGCAGCGGCTCGCCGCCGGCGGCTCCTGAGCACGACGCGGCACTACGCCTCGGGAGCTTCGCCCGACGGTGGCGCAGCGCCCGCGTCCAGCCTGAAGCGCAACACTCCGGCTGAGAGCCGGCGGTCGATCTCCTCCGCGACTGCCGCGGCATCACCCGCTTCGGCGCCCACGTCCACCCGGTGGCGCGCCTCGACGCCGTGCTGCTCGAACTGGGCCCACAGATCGCCCACCACGGCCGGATCGGCCAGGGCTTCGGCGTGTTGCGGCTCCGACCTGCGGTCCTGGACCCGCTGCTGCACGAGCTCGATCGGCGCTCGCAACACCGCGTAGTGCAGGGCGATGTCGTACCGGGCGCCGGCGGCGGCGAAGAGGTCGAGCATGAACGGGTGCAGGATGCCCTCGGCCACCGTGAAGTAACCCCCGGCGGCGAAGGCGGCCACCGCTTCGGCGGCGGCGTGCAGCACGACCCGGTTCTGGGTGTGCGCCTCGCGCCGCCACGGCTCGATCGCCCCGCGCCGCAGCTTGGCGAAGAACCAGTCGAGGTCCAGGCAGGCCGAGGGATCGTGGCGGTCCGCCACCAGTGGGGCCACCGTGGTCTTGCCACACCCCGGGGAGCCGGTGAGCAGGAGGAGGGTGGCGGCGGGCACGAACTGCATCATCGCGTGAGGCGGCCGCTCGCACAGTGCTGTCATGCACGCCTGCGATTCGGCCGGCCTCGGAATCGACCTCGGCCTCAGTCCCGGCCTCAGTCCCGGACTCAGCTCGCGGACGCCACCCCCACCACAGGCTTGTTCAGCACCACGCTGCCTTCCGACCCATAGAAATTGGCGTCCCCGTAGTTGAAGATGCCCCCGTCAGACGCCGCGATCCAGTACCCGCGGCTGTCGGGCGTGGCCGCCACGCCGACCGCCGGCCTGTTCAACGGCGCACCCCCGGCCGATCCGAAGAACCCGGCGTCGCCGAAGTTGAAGATGCCCCCGTCGGAGGCAACCAGCCAATACCCGAGGCCGTCCGAGCTGGCCGCCATGCCGACGATGGGCTTGTTCAGCGGTTTCCCGCCCATCGATCCGTGGAAGGCGGCGTCGCCGAAGCTGAAGATGCCCCCGTCGGATGCGACCTCCCAGTAGCCGGAGCCGTCCTGCGTTGCCGCCATGCCGACGATCGGCTTGTTCAGCGGTTTCCCGCCCATCGATCCGAAGAACGCAGCGTCGCCGAAGCTGAAGATGCCCCCGTCGGATGCGACCTCCCAGTACCCGCCGCCGTCCGGTGTCGAGGCCACACCGACGATCGGCTTGTTCAACGGTTTCCCGCCCATCGATCCGTGGAAGGCGGCGTCACCGAAGCTGAAGATGCCGCCGTCGGACGCCACCAGCCAGTAGCCCCCCTTGGATGGGGACGGCGCCATGGCGACGACCGGCTGGTTCAGCCGCAGGCTACCGGTCGAGCCGTAGAAGCCGGCATTGCCGAACGTGAAGATGCCCCCGTCCGATCCGACCATCCAGTACGACGAGTTGGGCGGCGCCAGCGGTGGGCGGCGAGGGCGGCCCCGGGAGGCCGAGCCGAGCCCGAGAAGGCACGGACCTGATCGGTGCTCGCAGCGAGCAGGAGCCCGTCGCCGACCGAAGGGGTCGGGAAGTGGTTGGCTTCGCTGCCGACGGCGAGACCTGTTGCACCGTGGCGTCCCGTTCGACGGGTTCAGCCCGAAGAGCGAGCTGCCACCGATCGACCAGATCGAGTCCGCCGGCACTGATCGGAGAGTCCATGCGCCCTGGATGTTCGTCCAGAGCACGGAGACGGACGCCGGCGAGGCGACGGTCTGCATGGCCTGGAGCCCGCCGCCACACGGCACGTAGACCACAGTTCCCGACGACGGCATTCCCACCCCCGGCGATGGCCCCGCAGGCGCTGACGGGCGTGGCGATCCCGTGCCGGTGATTCCACCGAGCGTTGACTGGCTCAGCAAGTAGCGGTCAACGATTCTTGCCCACCTGCACCACGGTTCCGTTGGAGAGCAGCGCCGGCGGGCTCGACCCGAGGTCGAGGTCGCTCGAGTTGTCGTGTCTGACCAGTTGCTCGGGGCGAAGTACTGCGTACGTGTCAGGCCCGGCGACAGCTCGCAGGACCGAGTCGCTGAAGTCGTAGGGCATTCGACGACGACCCGTTCCCCGTCGTGACCCAGATGTTGCCCGCCCCGTCCACCTCGGGAGCGGCGCCGCCCATCCACACGGCCCCGTCGTGGCCGATCGGCACCGCCTGGTAGTAGCCCGGCGTCCCGCCGCCCTCCGCACCGAGACGACCCACCCGCTGTAGGTCGAGCAGTCTCCGTCGTTGCCTCCGTAACCGAAGACGACGTTGCCGTTGCTGAGGTTCAGGCCGGTGCGCTGCAGGATCGCCGGGCGGGCCCTGTCCCGGGGGGTCGACGGCCTCGTCGAATCAACGTCGTCCCGGTGAACATGTTGAGACCCACCAGGAAATGAGCGGGCGCGCTGCCGACTCAGCTCGTCGGCCACCGCGAACATCTCTCCCCGAGCGGGGTCGAGACAGGCGTCCCGTGATGCCGACCTGCGGGCTGATGTCCCCGCAGGGCAAGTCGCCCGACGGCACCGGAGTCCCGACATGGCTGGACCACAACACTGCACCGGTGTTGGCGGCCAACGCGTACATGGTGTCGTTCTCCGTCGCCACGAAGACCCGCCCGGTGGCCTCGAGCGGCTCGCCGTAGACCTGCCCGTCGAGGACCGGTGACGTCCAGGCCGGGTTCGCGAGGGTTGAAGGTCGACGCCCGAGGTGTCCGTCTCCGGTGCCCAGCGGATTGCCGTGGTAGACGGTCCACGCCGATGTGGCGTCGACGTGCGCCGATCCCGCCGTTTCGGCGGCGCCCGCCACTGACGCCGACCGCTGGTGCGATAGCGCTCGCCGCGCCGATCACGCAGGCGGGCACGCTCAGACGTGGCAAAGGCTGCCTTGACGGCTCGGAGCGCGTCCGTCCGGTGCGGTCAGGGCGGTTCCGTGACGAAATCGGCGACGTCCGGGGGGCGTGAATGAGGGCAACGTAACCGGATGGTGCGTCAGCTGTCGACCGCACGACCAGCTGGCCTCGGAACGTTGTTCTGGGGTTGTGCTTCTCAGGCCTGAGAGCCCGCACCCACGATGCCCTCGGGATCGGCGTTCACAATGGCGGCGGCCCAGGTGTAGTCGGGCTTGCCCGAGGGGGATCGCTCCACTGCGCCGACGACGTAGAGCCGGCGCGGCAGCTTGTACCCGGCGATGGACTCCCGGCAGTGCTCCTGCACGGCCGCCAGCGACGGCGCGTCGTGCCCCACCCTCGGTTGGATGATGGCGGCGACCGTCTGTCCCCAGCGCTCATCGGGCGCGCCGCACACGATGGCGTCCATGACGTCGGGGTGCGATCGCACGGCGGACTCGACCTCCTCGGGGAAGATCTTCTCGCCGCCGGAGTTGATCACGATGGAGCCCCGGCCGAGCAGCGTGATCGACCCGTCCGCCTCCACCGTGGCGTAGTCGCCCGGCATGACGTAGCGGGTGCCGCGCACCTCAATGAACACCTCGGCCGTCTTCTTCGGGTCGTTGTAGTAACCGAGCGGGATGTCACCCGACCGTGCGATCTTGCCGATGACGCCCGACCCCGGCTCGACCGGCTGCAGGTCCTCGTCGAACACGACCGTCTCACCCAGCAGGTGCACGGTCGGGCCGCTCTTCATGGCGGTGTTCCCCGCGGTGACGACGGTCATGCCGTTGTTCCCGCCCTCCGACGAGCCGATGGCGTCGGTGATCACCAGGTTGGGCAGGTGCTCGAAGAACTGGTCCTTCACGGGGGAGGAGAAGAGCGCCGCCGACGAGACCACGGCGAGGAGCGACGAGAGGTCGTGCTCCGTCCCCACGTCGTCGAGCGACTCGATCAGCGGCTTGCCCATGGCGTCGCCCGTGATCATCACGGAGTTGACCTTCTCCTCGCCGACCAGGCGCCAGACCTCGTGCGGGTCGAACTTGGCCATCAGGACGATCTTGGCTCCGACGAAGCTCTGGCCCATGACGCACCACTGGGTGGCGCCGTGCATGAGGGGGGCGACCGGCAGGTGGACCAGGCCGCCGCCGGCGCCCTTGGCCACCATGGACTCGGGCTCGGTGGTCCGTTCGTTGGTCACGGGGTCGGTGCCGCCGCCGAGGGCGTAGAAGACGTCTTCGTGGCGCCACACCACGCCCTTGGGCATGCCGGTCGTGCCGCCGGTGTAGAGGATGTAGAGGTCGTCACCCGACCGGGGCCCGAAGTCCCGCTCCACCGACTGGCCCGCGAGCGCATCCTCGTAGGGAACCGCGCCGGGCGCGGGCTCGACGCCGGTCCCGTCCTCGATCACCACCACCTGCTGGAGCTGGGGGAGCTCGGGAAGGAGCGCGGTCACCAGTGGTGAGAACTCCCGCTGGTAGACGAGCGCCTTGAGGTTGGCGTTCGTCAAGAGGTAGCGGAGCTCGTCCTTGACGTAGCGGTAGTTGATGTTGATCCAGATGGCCCGCAGCTTGAAGACGGCCCAGGCGGTCTCGACCCACTCGACGGAGTTGTAGGAGTAGATGCCCACGTGGTCGCCCGGGCCGATGCCCTGGGCGGCCAGATAGTGCGCGAGCTGGTTGGCCCGGGCCTCCATTTCGGCGTAGGTCCGGCGCTTGCCGTCAGCGACGAGGTAGTCCCGCTCTGGATAGGCATCGACGGCCGCCTCGAACAGGTCGGCGAGGTTGAACTCCATCGGCCGCAGATTAGAACACGTTCTCGTTCGGCGGGCAATCGGCCCGGCGCATCCCGCCCGGGCCCCGATGGCCCTATCCGGCGATGCCCACAATCCTACTCGAACAGATCGGGCTCGCTGCGCGAGATCTCGTCCCACAGCGGCTGGAACGAGATCCATCCGGCGCGGTGTGACGCGGAGTTGTCCCGCGTGTAGCGCGCCGCCTCGTCGTCGATGAGAAGGGGCGTCCCCGCCGCTTCGGCCAACAGCTGGGCCTGGCAAGAGCGCTCCATCGTGATGTACCACCATGCCGCCTCGTCGACGGAGTGCCCGACGGTGAACAGCCCGTGGTTGCGGTGGATCGTCGCCTTGTGCGGGCCGAGCGATGCCGCCAGAGCCTTGCCGGCGGCCTCCTCGAGGACGACGGCACCGCCCCCTTCCTCGCACACGGTGTGGTCCTCGTAGAAGACGCACGCGTCCTGCGTGATCGGGTCGAGCAGGCGCCCGAGCGACGACCAGGCTTTGCCGTAGACCGAGTGCGAGTGCGCCGCAGCAATGACGTCTGGCCGTGCCGCGTGCACGGCGGAGTGAATGGCGAACGCGGCCGGGTTGACGGGCCGGGTTCCCTCGACCACTTCGCCCGTGTGGCTCACCAGGATCAGGTCGGAGACGCGGACGTGGCGGAAGCTCATGGCGAGCGGGTTCACCCAGAAGTGGTCCGTCAACTCCGGGTCCCGCGCCGTGATGTGCCCGGCCACTCCCTCCGAGAAGCCGAAACGGCCGAACAGCCGCAGCGCGCCGGCCAGCTTCTGCTTGCGGTGCAGGCGCTCCTCTTCGACGGTGGCGAACTTCGGCGGGGCAGGCACGGTGAGCGCGCGCTTCCCCTCCGCGGGTGCCTGTTTCGTCCCGGGGCCAGCCTCGGAAAGGGTCTGTTCCATCACTCCAAACTATCGTCTGCCCGATGACCTACCCCACAGCAACGACGAGGGACATCGCCGCGCCGGCCGAGAAGATCTGGTCCCTGGTGGTCGACCTGCCCCGGATGGGGGAGTGGTCGCCCGAGAACGCGGGTGGCAAGTGGGTCAAGGGCGCCACGGCGCCGGCGCTCGGCGCGGTCTTCAAGGGCACCAACAAGAACGGCGTCCGGCGTTGGTCCACCACGGTGACCGTCGTCGCGTTCGAACCGAACAAGGTGTTCGAGTTCGCGGTGACGTCGGGGCCGCTGGCGGTGGCCAACTGGCGCTACGAGCTGGAAGCGACCGACACGGGTTGCCGCGTGACCGAGTCGTGGGTCGATCTCCGCAAGCCGTGGTTCGCCACCGTGGCGAAGGTCATGGGCGACCACAGCGCGGCACACGCCGAACAGGAGATGGCGGCGACGCTGGCCAACCTCGCCGCCGCCGTCGAGTAGCGGACTCAGCCCTCGAGCCGCCGCACCACGTGGCCGGCCGCCGCGTCGTCGCCGGGCCCACCGCGCTGGAGCAGGCGGTCCGCCACCGCCCGCCGGTGCGGCTCGTCGACGTTGCCGCCGTACTTGAACTTGGCCGACACCTGCTCCACCGCGATGGAGATGCCGAGGATCCCGAGGAGCTTCGCAGCGTGGGACTCGCCCGGGTCCGCGACGTCGACCGAGGGTTGGAAGGTCGTCAGTTGCCGCCGCAGGATCGCGGCCACGCTGCCCGGCGTCGTCCGCTCGTCGTGCACGGTTGCCGTGCCGGTCAGCTGCACCGCGCCGTAGTAGGTCGTCGGGATCCCGAGGGCGGGGTCCTCGTCGCCGATCACCTTCCACGACGACGGAATGAAGGCCCAGTCGTCCGCCACGCTCAACACCACCCGTGGGTACTCGGCGAGTGCGGCGAACACCGGGTTGGCCCGCACGAGATGCAGCCACACCGTGCTCCCCTCGAGCACGAACTGCGTCGGCACGACGACCGGCACGTCGCGCCCGGCCCCACCTCGTGCCACGAGATGGCCGAACGGGTGGGACGTGACGAAGGAGCGCCATTCGTCCTCGCCGCGGGTGGCGTCGACCGGGGCGATGAACATGTCACAGTCTGGCTCAGCGGGGCCGCGTCAGACTGCGCCGGCAACCCGCCGCACGCCGAACATTCAGCCGGCGGGGACCTCGAGCTCGTCCATCGACTCGGCCCGGTGGCGCTTGTAGTCGACCTTGCCGTTGGCGGCCCGGCCGATGGTGGTGACGGTGCGGACCCGCCGCGGTGCCTTGTACGAGGCGAGACGCCCCTTCACGTGCTCGATCAGTTCGGCCTCGGCGGGCTCGGGGGAGTCGGGGTGCAGCTCGATCACGCCGACGATCTGCTCGCCGTACGTCGGGTGCGGGATCCCCACCACGACGGCGTCGCGCACCGCGTCGTGGGTCTTCATCGCCTCCTCGACCTCCTCGGGGAAGATCTTCTCGCCGCCCGAGTTGATGCAGACCGACCCCCGGCCCAACAGGTGGATGGTGCCGTCGGCGTCGACCTGGGCGTAGTCGCCCGGGATGGAGTAGCGCACCCCGTCGATCTCCTTGAACGTGCGGCCCGATTTCTCCTCGTCCTTGTAGTAGCCGAGCGGGTTCCGCCCGCCCAGCGCCAGCACGCCGACCTCGTCGGAGCCCGGCTCGACCTGTCGGCCGTCCTCGGTGAGCACCTTGACGTCGGGGCCCAGCGTGAACGAGGCGGTCTTCGCCGCGTTCCCGCTCGCGGAGACCGACACGCCCATGCCCAACGCCTCCGACGAGCTGAAGGCGTCGACGAGGAGCATGCCCGCATGATGGGCCAGCAGCCCCTGCTTCACCGGCTCGCTCCACATGGCCCCCGACGAGATGATCATCATGAGCGAGCTCAGGTCCCACCGGCCTGGCTCTGCATTGAGTGCGGTCAGCAGCGGGCGGCCGAAGGGGTCGCCCACCATCACCAGCGCGTTGACCTTTTCCCGCTCGATCGTGTCGAGCAGCTCGACCGGGTCGTAGGCGCGTGACTCGAGCAGGCACACCCGGCCGCCCTCGGCCAACACGGTGTTGGAGGGGAAGTTGCCGGTGCCGTGCATGAGCGGGCACGCCGGCAGGATGGTGACGCCGCCCGGGCTGGCCGTGATCGCGGCGCGCACGGCCTCGAGGCCCCCGTCGACCGGATAGTGCCGCACCGCGCTGTCGATGAGGCGGGCGAAGAGGTCGTCCTGCCGCCACATCACGCCCTTGGGCATGCCGGTCGTGCCGCCGGTGTAGAGCATGTAGAGGTCGTCACCGCTGCGGCCCCACGGTGCGTTGACGCGCCCGATGGCGGACTTGACGGCGTCCTCGTAGGGCGTGGCCCAGTCGGGGCAGGGGCCGGTGCCGTCGTCGACCCAGAGCCAGCCCTTCACGCCGGGCACGCGGTCGAGGATGCCCTCGATCCGATCGGCGAACGCGCCGTGGAAGACCACGGCGATGGCGTCGGCGTTCTCCCACAGGTAGCTCAGCTCGTCGTCGCCATAGCGGTAGTTGGTGTTGACGGGGACGAGGCCGACCTTCACCGCGCCGAAGGTGGCCTGCAGGTACTCGGGCGAGTTGTAGAGGTAGAGCGCCACCTTGTCCTGCTTCGTGGCGCCGAGGTCGAGCAAGAATTGGGCGACCCCGTCGGCGCCGCGGTCGAATTCCTCCCACGCAATGCTGCGGTCGCCCTGGGTGACGGCGATCTGCTGCGGCTGCACGTCCGCCACCGTCTCCCAGACATCTGCGTAGTTCCAGTCGCTCATGCCTCGCTCCATCCCCACCGAATTCCGACCACTTCGGCCCCAACGGCCGTTCAAGGCCACTGATGCCCTTCTGTCCCCCCGCCCCCGCCGACATGCGTGAAGCGAGGCGTTGAGCCTACGCTCCGCGCGTGGACCTCGGCCTCCCGGGCGACGACGACCCCCGCCGGCGGCAGGTGCGCGGCTGGCTCGACGAGCACCCGCACCCGAGCGGCCGCCAGCTGGCCGAGGCCGGGTACGTGGCGCCGCACTGGGCGGCCCCGTACGGGCTCGATGCCGATCCGCTGACCCAGCTCATGATCGACGAGGAGTTGCGGCGGAAAGGCGTCAGGCGCCCGATCAACCCGATCGGCATCGGATGGGCGGGGCCGACCCTGATGTACGCCGGCACCGAGGAGCAGAAGGAGCGCTGGCTCTGGCCGCTGCTCAGCGGGGAGGACTTCTGGTGCCAGCTGTTCTCCGAGCCCGGCGCCGGCTCCGACCTGGCCTCGCTCACCACGAGGGCGGAGCGTGACGGCGACCACTGGGTGGTCAACGGCCAGAAGGTGTGGACGAGTTATGCGCACATCGCCCGGTGGGGGATCTTGCTCGCTCGCACCGATCCGGCGGCCACCAAGCACATGGGGATCAGCTACTTCGTCTGCCCCATGGATGCGCCCGGGATAGAGATCCGGCCGCTGATCGACATGACCGGCGAGCACGCCTTCAACGAGGTGTTCCTGACGGACGTCCGCATCCCGGCCGACCATCTGATCGGTCCCGAGCACGCCGGGTGGGAGCTGGCCAAGGTCACGCTCGGCAATGAGCGTGTGTCGCTCTCGGGCGAAGGGGCGCTGTGGGGGATGGGCCCGACGGCCGAGGATCTCGTGGATCTGATCCGCGGCGCCGGCGGGGCCCCCGACCCGTCCACACGGGACCGGCTGGTCGACGTGTGGATCGAGGCCCAGATCCTCAGGGTGCTGCGCCTGCGGATGGTCTCGGCGGTCCTGGCCGGGCGGGCGCCGGGCGCCGAGGCCTCGGTCCGCAAGGCCATCGCGGACGCCCACGGCCAGCACATCATGGATCTCGCCCGTGATCTGGCGGGGCCCTTCGGGATGCTGGCGGGGACGGGTCCGGCGGGTCCGGCGGACGCGGCGGGCGGCTCGGGAAAGGCTGACGACACCTGGTCCCGAGGCTTCCTGTTCGCCCCGGCGCTCACGGTCGGCGGCGGCACGGCCGAGGTCCAACGCAACATCGTGGCCGAAAAGGTTCTCGGTCTGCCGCGAGATCCCTGACCTTCCACCGTTACCCACACGGTACGGGGGTGCGTCGGCCCGCGCCGGGCGGCCGCTCCTGAGCGCCGCACGGTTTGCAACGGCCGTCGTCCATGCCTGCGTGCCGGCTGTTGCTGTCTGGTCTGGTGGGAAGTGGCTCGAGTGGGCCCTTGATCGGGAGGTGCGAGGTTCATGCGGAAGGTGTTTCGGTCCGGTGCGCTGGCGTTGATCGGCCTGGCGGCCCCCGCCGCGGTGGCCCTGGCCCCCGCCGGCGCCCAGCCTGCGGCTGCGGCGTCGGCTCCAATCCATGCGGCGGCGACCGCCGGTCCTGCGGCACCAGGGCTCTACCACGTGCCGATCATCGGCAAGGTCACGCTCCCCGGCGTGCTGGGGTCCGTCCTCGGCAACGGCCTGCGTCACGCCACCGCGGTGCAGTCGTCCAACTGGGCGGGCTACGCGGACACCAACGACACCTTCAATTCGGTGTCGTCGTCGTGGACGGAGCCGACGGTCAATTGCGCCAACAGCAACAGCGGCCTGAACGGCCTCCTCGGGCTGAGCTCGCTCAACGGTCTGCTCGGCGGTCCGGGCGCGGCGTCGGCCTTCTGGGTCGGGTTGGACGGCTACAACTCGACGAGCGTGGAACAGCTCGGGACGGACTCGGACTGCGACTCGGGCTCGCCGAGCTACTACGCCTGGTACGAGATGTACCCCAACCCCTCGGTGCAGCTGCCCAGCCAGTATCCAGTGCAGCCGGGCGACAAGATGACGGCACTCGTCTCGGCCAACTCGGCAGGCACCTCGTTCACGCTGATGATCAAGGACGCCACCGCTGGTTGGACCTTCTCGACCACGCAGACCGGCAGCGGCTTCGCCCGCTCGTCGGCCGAGGTGATCGCCGAGGCACCTTCCTCGTGCAGCCTCCTGTTCTGCAGCGAGGTGCCGCTGGCCGACTTCGGCCAGATCAACTACTCGGGATCGTCGGTGGTCAACGCTGCCGGGACCAAGGGATCGCTTTCGTCCTTCAACGCCAACGAGATCACCATGTCGAGCAACGGGACGACGCTGGCCACGCCGAGCAGCCTGAGCTCGGACGGGTCGTCGTTCTCGGTGGCGTGGAACGCCTCGTAGGAGGCGCGTCCGGGGACTCTTACAGCTCGAGCGGCCCGGCGTGGGCGAAGCCCTGGCGGATGCCCTGGCCCGCCCGGGCGGTCAGCTGCTCGGGCTCGTAGAGCATCAGGTAGGCGTTGCGGGCGTGGTCGCGTGAGCGGTTCTTGAACACCATGGCCAGTTCCGCCGGGTCGTCGGATTCGTCCTCGTGGACGAAGACCTCCAGGATCGGCGTGTTGGTCATCAGCTGCGCCGTCATGATCCCGGTGGAGGCCTCGTGAGCGCAGACCTTGTCCACTTTCTCCCGGCCCGGCATGCCCAGGGCGACCACAATCCGGCAGCCGTCCTCCTCGATCATCTTCTTGGCCGCCACGGCCAGGTCCTTGAAGCCGGGGACGGTGCGGCGCAGCGTGGTGAATTGGGTGCCGTACCCAGGGCATTCGGACAGCTCGTCCAGTGCCTCGGCGCCCATGTCATAGCGGGCGAACATGGTGTCCACCACCCCGATGAGGTCCATGACCCATTCTCGCGCAGGCCATCGCCTGGTCCGGCCGTCGCGCTCTGGTCCAGACTTGTCCGGTGAGCAGCCACTCCGACCCCGGTCCCAGCCTCAGCCCCGGCAGCGGTCGCCGGCCCCGGCCCCGGCCCCAGTCATGGCAATGGCCCCGGACCCACCTGGGTCGAGCGCGACGCCGCCGTGGTCTGGCACGGGTTCACCCAGATGGCGGCCTACGAGGCCAACGCGCCCCTCGTGATCGACCGGGCGGAGGGGCGCGAGCTGATCGACGCCGACGGCCGCCGCTACCTCGATGCGATCTCCTCCCTGTGGGTCAACACGCTCGGTCATTGCGTCCCCGAGCTCAATGCCGCCCTCGCCGCCCAGGCCGGCAAGGTCGCCCACTCGACCATGTTGGGCAACGGCAACACGGTCGTCGTCGAGCTGGCGGAGGCCCTCGCCCCCGTGGTGCCCGTCGACGATCCCCACTTCTTGTTCGCGGCGGATGGCGCGGTGGCCGTCGAGCAGGCCCTCAAGGTGGCGTTCCAGTACTGGGTCAACCGCGGCGTCACCGGGCGAACCGCGTTCCTCGCGCTCGGCGATGCGTACCACGGCGACACCATCGGCTCGCTCTCCCTCGGCGACGGCGGCGTGTTCAGCGCCGTGTTCCAGCCGCTCTGCTTCCCCGTCGTCCGCACGCCGGGCTATGCGGACCCGGGATGGGCCGACAAGGCGTGCGCGGCAATTGAGGCGCACGCCGGGGAGTTGGCCGCCGTCGTCATCGAGCCGCTGGTGCAGGGTGCGTCGGGCATGCTGTGCGCCTCCGCGTCCGATGTGCGGCGGATCGGCGAGGCGTGCCGCCAGGCGGGCACGCTCCTGATCTGCGACGAGGTGGCGACCGGGTTCGGGCGCACCGGGACGCTGTTCGCCTCCGAGCAGTGCGGCCTGCGGCCCGACCTCATGTGCGTCGGCAAGGGGATCACCGGCGGGTATCTCGCCATGTCGGCGACGGTGGCGTCGGGCGAGGTGTTCGGGGCGTTCCTCGGCGCCGACCTCGGGCCCGAGACCTTCTATCACGGGCATTCCTACGGGGGGAACGCGTTGGCGGCGGCGGTGGCGCTCGAGCACCTGCGCCTGTTCGGGGCGTGGGACGTCTTGGGGAACGTGCGGGCGCGGGCCGACCAGCTGTCGTCCTTGTTGGGAGAACGGGTCGCCGGCCGGCCACAGGTGCGCGAGGTTCGCCAGCGTGGCCTGATGGTGGGTGTCGAGCTGGCGCCGCCCTCGTCTGGATTGCGCTGGGGTCGCCGTGTGTGTGCCGGTGCCGTCTCTCGGGGCGTGCTGCTGCGCCCGCTCGGCGATGTCGTGGTGCTGATGCCGCCGCTGACCACCACGGCAGAGGAGATCGTGCGGATCGTGGATGCTCTGGATGGGGGGCTCGACGACGTGGCCGCGTCCCCGGTGTCTCCCGAGTCGCCGGGATCCGCATGACGGATCGTGACACCCCATGGGACGCCCGCATCCGGGCCTCCCTGGATCAGGTCGTCGACGAGGGGCGTTGGCGGGCCCCCCGCGAGTTCGACGCCCTCGGGCCGGCCGGCGTGCTCGAGGGCGGGCGGGTCGTGTCGTTTGCGTCCAACGACTATCTCGGATTGAGTGCGCATCCGGCTGTCGTGGCGGCGGCGCAGAGTGCGCTCACCCGC
Source organism: uncultured Acidimicrobiaceae bacterium (assembly GCA_963753115.1). Classification (GTDB taxonomy): domain Bacteria; phylum Actinomycetota; class Acidimicrobiia; order Acidimicrobiales; family RAAP-2; genus Bog-473. The sequence continues at coordinate 125,538 of CAVWBB010000018.1, read as the reverse complement.
TGGGGCGCCGGCTCAGGCGCCTCGCGACTCGTGACCGGGACGCGCCCCATCCACGGCGCACTGGAGCGGGAGCTGGCCGAATGGAAGGGGACGGAGGCAGCGGTCTGTTTCCCGACCGGCTTCGCCGCCAACCTCGGCGTGTTGTGCGCGCTGGGCGGCCCGGGCGTGCGGGTGCTCTCGGACGAGCTGAATCACGCCAGCATCATCGACGGGTGCCGGCTCTCCCGTTCGGCGCTCGCGGTCTATCGCCACCGGGACATGGGCCACCTGGCGGAGCTGCTCGGTGACAGCAACGCCAACGACACTGGCACGGCGCCGCCAACGACAGCGCCCCCATGCCGACCATCGTCATCACCGACTCCGTGTTCTCCATGGATGGGGACACCGCCCCCCTCGACGAGCTGGTGGCCCTCTGCCAGCGCCACAACGCTCTCCTCATCCTCGATGAGGCCCACGCCGTCCTCGGCCCCAACCTCCCGGTGGCCACCGGGCGGGACGGAGGCGGGGGGACGGGCGGCTGGGACCGGGCCGGCGTACAAGAGGGAACGGTCGTGCGGGTCGGCACGCTGTCAAAGACATTGGGCTCGCTCGGCGGTTTCGTGGCGGCGTCCCGGGACGTGGTGGACCTCATCGTGAACCGGGCGCGCTCCTACATCTTCTCGACCGCGCTCACGCCGGCCGACGCGGCCGCCGGCCTCGCCGCGCTCCGCATCGTCCGATCAACCGAGGGCGCCGCGCTCATGGACCGCCTCACCGCGCTGATCGCCCGGCTCGCCGACGCCGGCCTCGCGCCACCCACCCATCCGAGCCCCATCATCCCGGTCGTCCTCGGCAGCGAGCAGGCCGCGCTGAACGCCTCTGCCGCCCTCCTCCAAGAAGGGCTCTGGGTGCCGGCCATCCGCCCCCCCACGGTGCCGGTCGGCACGAGCCGCCTGCGAGTCACGCTGTCCGCTGCGCACACCGACGAGGACGTCACCCGGTTGCTTCACGCGCTGATGCGGCTGCCCCGCCCCACGCCGGCGCCGGCCCCCGCCTCCCTCTGACCGGCGTGCGCCCCCGCCGTCTGGTCGCTGTGGTCGGCACCGGCACCGATATCGGGAAGACATGGGTTTCCGCCCGCCTCCTGACCGAACTCCGCGCGGCGGGCTTGCGCGTTGCCGCCCGGAAACCGGCGCAGTCCTTCGAGCCCGATGACGACCCCGCCACGCTCGATGCGGCGTGCTCGGCGCAGCCAGTGGCGAGCCCGCGGAGCAGGTCTGCCCGCCGCACCGCTGGTACGAGATACCCATGGCGCCCCCCATGGCGGCCGAGTCGCTCGGACGTCCGTCGTTCACCATCCAGGACCTCCTGTCGGAGTTGCGTTGGCCGGACGCCGCCGATGGGGCGGACGCGCGATGGCGGATGTCGTCGACGTCGGACTCGTCGAGACGGCGGGCGGGTTGCGTTCGCCCTTGGCCGCCGACGGGGATTGTCTCGCTCTGTGCGTGGCGCTGGATCCGGATGTCGTGTTGCTCGTCGCCGACGCCGGCCTGGGAACGATCAACGCGGTGCGGCTCACCCTCGACGCGTTGGGTCCGCTGGCCTCCTCGTCGGCCGTGGTGCTGAACCGTTTCGACGCCAACTCCGACCTCCACCAGCGGAACCTCGAGTGGCTACGCACGCGGGATGGTTTGAGGATTCTCACCGTTCGCGGAGGGGATACCGAGCTGCTGGACTTCGTTCGCGGCTAGCTGTTCTCGCCGGAGTGGCAGCGCCATGCCCCGGTCCTTCCACCGTCATGACGCGGTCCTGGCAGAGGCATCCACGGTCCGCGCAGTGGCGGTTGCAACCGCTTAGGCTCACAGACTCAGTGCGACGGTCATCCGTTCGGCAGACCTCGGCCACGTTCAAGGCACTTGCGCTCGTGTTCTCCGCGGCTCTCGTGCTGTTCGCCGGCTGCGGAAACGCCGGATCGGGCCAGACGACCCGCTCGACTCTTGACGTCAAGGCCGAGGCGGCGGCCCGTGCCGGTCAGCTTCCCGTTCCGGCCGGCCGCTTGCCCACGAAGGGTCCAATCGGTCTCAATCCGTCCAAGTCCGATGGCGTCCAGCTCGACGTCCTCAGCGGATTGCTCAATGACACGCCCATCTTCGACGGAGACTTTGCAGATCCCTTCGCGCTGCGGACCGCCGACGTTCTGTACGTCTATGCCTCGAATACCGAGACCACTTCCTTTGCCGCCGGAGCCCACGTGCCGGTGATCTCGCTCGGCCGTGATTCGGGATTCAAGGGCCAATACCTCGGGGACGCGATGCCGACGCTTCCCAAGTGGACGGTGTCGGGGTTCCAATGGGCGCCGTCGGTGTGGACTCGACCGGACGGCACCTATGTCATGTACTACTCGACGCCGGCGACGATTCCGCTCGGGTGTCTCGCCAAGACCCTTCCGGTGGGATGCGTCAAGACCACCAATGGACCGTCCAGCGCAATGTGCATCTCGAGGGCCACCAGCGCGAACCCGGCGGGCCCCTTCGTCGATGACTCGTCCTCTGCCTTCGTCTGCCCGCTCTCGCAGGGAGGTGCGATCGACCCGAGCGTGTTCGTCGCATCCGACGGCACCCCATGGTTGCTCTGGAAGAGCGACGGAGACTGCTGCAACATGCCCACCACCATCTATTCCCAGCAGCTGTCGGCCGACGGGCTCTCCGTGGTCGGACCCGCGCACCGGCTCATCGGGGCCTCACAGACCTGGGAGGGGAACTTGGTCGAGGGACCGTCGATGATCCAGAACGGCAATACCTACTGGCTCTTCTACTCGGCCAATCTCTGGGGAACCGACAACTACGGCATCGGCGTGGCGCGTTGCACCTCCGTCGTCGGGCCCTGCACCAAACCGCTCGATCACGCGTGGCTCTCGTCGACGGCCTCCGGGGGACAGAGCGACCCGGGCCCCGGAGGGGAGGAGTTCTTCCAAGTCGGCGGTCTGATCTGGATGGTGCATCACGGCCTTGCGCCCGGCCAGGGCGGGGACGACGCCCAGCGACGGTTGTATGTCGACCTGCTTGCCTTCCCGGGCGGCCAAACACCACGCCTCGCCCCGCGGTCACCGGCCGCAGCTCTGGCCGAGGCGATTCTCTACTACGGAGACCCGAACACGCCACCTCAGCCGGACGTGGCCTTCCTGGCCCTGTTGCACAAGGTCCAGAGCGCCTTTTCGCACGACACCGACCAGGCGCTCGTGGCAGACGGGCAGCTCGCGTGCACCGGTCTCGCCCACGAACAGGGCGCCGACGACGTCATGAATTCCCTCACCAGCCGTGGACTGGATCCATTCGAAGCGAGCCTGGTCGGGATCTCCGCCACTGAGTACTTCTGCCCCCAGGACAGCCTGCAAGCATTGAAGGATGTGCAGGAGGACGCCTCGTCGACGTTGCCGCCGTACTTGAACTTGGCTGAGACGTGTTCGACGGCGATGGAGATCCCGAGGATCCCGAGGAGCTTGGCAGCGTGGGACTCGCCCGGGTCCGCGACGTCGACCGCGGGTTGGAACGTCGCCAGTTGCCGTCGCAGGATCGCGGCCACGCTGCCCGGCGTCGTCCGCTCATCGTGCACCGTCGCCGTGCCAGTGAGCTGCACGGCGCCGTAGTAGGTCGTCGGGATCCCGAGGGCGGGGTCCTCGTCGCCGATCACCTTCCACGACGACGGGATGAAGGCCCAGTCGTCCGCCACGCTCAACACCACCCGTGGGTTCTCGGCGAGTGCGGCGAACACCGGGTTGGCCCGCACGAGATGCAGCCAGACCGTGGTCCCCTCGAGCACGAACTGCGTCGGCACGACGACCGGCACGTCGCGCCCGGCCCCGCCCGGTGCCACCAGATGGCCGAACGGGTGGGACGTGACGAAGGACCGCCATTCGTCCTCGCCGCGGGTGGCGTCGACCGGGGCGATGAACATGTCACAGTCTGGCTCAGCGCGGCCGCGTCAGACTGCGCCGGGAACCCGCTGCACGCCGAGTATTCAGCCGGCGGGGACCCCGAGCTCGTCCATCGACTCGGCCCGGTGGCGCTTGTAGTCGACCTTGCCGTTGGCCGCCCGCCCGATGGTGGTGACGGTGCGGACCCGCCGCGGTGCCTTGTACGAGGCGAGGCGCCCCTTCACGTGCTCGATCAGCTCGGCCTCGGCGGGCTCGGGGGAGTCGGGGTGGAGCTCGATCACGCCGACGATCTGCTCGCCGTAGGTCGGGTGCGGGATCCCCACCACGACGGCGTCGCGCACCGCCTCATGGGTCTTCATCGCCTCCTCGACCTCCTCGGGGAAGATCTTCTCGCCGCCCGAGTTGATGCAGACCGACCCCCGGCCCAACAGGTGGATGGTGCCGTCGGCGTCGACCTGGGCGTAGTCGCCCGGGATGGAGTAGCGCACCCCGTCGATCTCCTTGAACGTGCGACCCGATTTCTCTTCGTCCTTGTAGTAGCCGAGCGGGTTCCGCCCGCCCAGCGCCAGCACGCCGACCTCGTCGGAGCCCGGCTCGACCTGTCGGCCGTCCTCGGTGAGCACCTTGACGTCGGGGCCCAGCGTGAACGAGGCGGTCTTCGCCGCGTTCCCGCTCGCGGAGACCGACACGCCCATGCCCAACGCCTCCGACGAGCTGAAGGCGTCGACGAGGAGCATGCCGGCATGATGGGCCAGCAGCCCCTGCTTCACCGGCTCGCTCCACATGGCCCCCGACGAGATGATCATCATGAGCGAGCTCAGGTCCCACCGGCCTGGCTCTGCATCGAGTGCGGTGAGGAGCGGGCGGCCGAAGGGGTCGCCCACCATCACCAGCGCGTTGACCTTCTCCCGCTCGATCGTGTCGAGGAGCTCGACCGGGTCGTAGGCGCGTGACTCGAGCAGGCACACCCGGCCGCCCTCGGCCAATACGGTGTTGGACGGGAAGTTGCCGGTGCCGTGCATGAGCGGGCACGCCGGCAGGATGGTGACGCCGCCCGGGCTGGCCGTGACCGCGGCGCGCACGGCCTCGAGGCCCCCGTCGACCGGATAGTGCCGCATTGCGCTGTCGATGAGGCGGGCGAAGAGGTCGTCCTGCCGCCACATCACGCCCTTGGGCATGCCGGTCGTGCCACCGGTGTAGAGCATGTAGAGGTCGTCACCGCTGCGGCCCCACGGCGCGTTGACGCGCCCGATGGCGGACTTGACGGCGTCCTCGTAGGGCGTGGCCCAGTCGGGGCAGGGGCCGGTGCCGTCGTCGACCCAGAGCCAGCCCTTCACGCCGGGCACGCGGTCGAGGATGCCCTCGATCCGATCGGCGAACGCGCCGTGGAAGACCACGGCGATGGCGTCAGCGTTCTCCCACAGGTAGCTCAGCTCGTCGTCGCCATAGCGGTAGTTGGTGTTGACGGGGACGAGGCCGACCTTCACGGCGCCGAAGGTGGCCTGCAGGTACTCGGGCGAGTTGTAGAGGTAGAGCGCCACCTTGTCCTGCTTCGTGGCGCCGAGGTCGAGCAAGAACTGGGCGACGCCGTCGGCGCCGTGGTCGAATTCCTCCCACGCAATGCTGCGGTCACCCTGGGTGACGGCGATCTGCTGCGGCTGCACGTCCGCCACCGTCTCCCAGACATCTGCGTAGTTCCAGTCGCTCATGCCTCGCTCCATCCCCGCCGAATTCCGACCACTTCGGCCCCAACGGCCGTTCAAGGCCACTGATGCCCTTCTGTCCCCCCGCCCCCGCCGACATGCGTGAAGCGAGGAGTTGAGCCTACGCTCCGCGCGTGGACCTCGGCCTCCCGGGCGATGACGACCCCCGCCGGCGCCAGGTGCGCGGCTGGCTCGACGAGCACCCGCACCCGAGCGGCCGCCAGCTGGCCGAGGCCGGGTACGTGGCCCCGCACTGGGCGGCCCCGTACGGGCTCGATGCCGATCCGCTGACCCAGCTCATGATCGACGAGGAGTTGCGGCGGAAGGGCGTCAGGCGCCCGATCAACCCGATCGGCATCGGATGGGCGGGGCCGACCCTGATGTACGCCGGCACCGAGGAGCAGAAGGAGCGCTGGCTCTGGCCGCTGCTCAGCGGGGAGGACTTCTGGTGCCAGCTGTTCTCCGAGCCCGGCGCCGGCTCGGACCTGGCCTCGCTCACCACGAGGGCGGAGCGTGACGGCGACCACTGGGTGGTCAACGGCCAGAAGGTGTGGACGAGCTATGCGCACATCGCCCGGTGGGGGATCTTGCTCGCTCGCACCGATCCGGCGGCCACCAAGCACATGGGGATCAGCTATTTCGTCTGCCCCATGGATGCGCCCGGGATAGAGATCCGGCCGCTGATCGACATGACCGGCGAGCACGCCTTCAACGAGGTGTTCCTGACGGACGTCCGCATCCCGGCCGACCACCTGATCGGTCCCGAGCACGCCGGGTGGGAGCTCGCCAAGGTCACGCTCGGCAATGAGCGTGTGTCGCTCTCGGGCGAAGGGGCGCTGTGGGGGATGGGCCCGACGGCCGAGGATCTCGTGGATCTGATCCGCGGCGCCGGCGGGGCCCCCGACCCATCCACACGGGACCGGCTGGTCGACGTGTGGATCGAGGCCCAGATCCTCAGGGTGCTGCGCCTGCGGATGGTCTCGGCGGTCCTGGCCGGGCGGGCGCCGGGCGCCGAGGCCTCGGTCCGCAAGGCCATCGCCGACGCCCACGGCCAGCACATCATGGATCTCGCCCGTGACCTGGCGGGGCCCTTCGGGATGCTGGCTGGGACGGGTCCGGCGGGTCCGGCGGGCGCGGCGGCGGCTCGGAAAGGCCGACGACACCTGGTCCCGAGGCTTCCTGTTCGCTCCGGCGCTCACCGTCGGCGGCGGCACGGCCGAGGTCCAACGCAACATCGTGGCGGAAAAGGTTCTCGGTCTGCCGCGAGATCCCTGACCTTCCACCGTTACCCACACGGTACGGGGGTGCGTCGGCCCGCGCCGGGCGATCGCTCCTGAGCGCCGCACGGTGTGCAACGGCCGTCGTCCATGCCGTGCCGGCTGTTGCTGTCTGGTCTGGTGGGAAGTGGCTCGAGTGGGCCCTTGATCGGGAGGTGCGAGGTTCATGCGGAAGGTGTTTCGGTCCGGTGCGCTGGCGTTGATCGGCCTGGCGGCCCCCGCCGCGGTGGCCCTGGCCCCCGCCGCCGCCCAGCCTGCGGCTGCGGCGTCGGCTCCAATCCATGCGGCGGTGACCGCCGGTCCTGCGGCACCAGGGCTCTACCACGTGCCGATCATCGGCAAGGTCACGCTCCCCGGCGTGCTGGGGTCCGTCCTCGGCAACGGCCTGCGTCACGCCACCGCGGTGCAGTCGTCCAACTGGGCGGGCTACGCGGACACCAACGACACCTTCAATTCGGTGTCGTCGTCGTGGACGGAGCCGACGGTCAATTGCGCCAACAGCAACAGCGGACTGAACGGCCTCCTCGGGCTGAGCTCGCTCAACGGTCTGCTCGGCGGTCCGGGCGCAGCGTCGGCCTTCTGGGTCGGGTTGGACGGCTACAACTCGACCAGCGTGGAACAGCTCGGGACGGACTCGGACTGCGACTCGGGCTCGCCGAGCTACTACGCCTGGTACGAGATGTACCCCAACCCCTCGGTGCAGCTGCCCAGCCAGTATCCAGTGCAGCCGGGCGACAAGATGACGGCACTCGTCTCGGCCAACTCGGCAGGCACCTCGTTCACGCTGATGATCAAGGACGCCACCGCTGGTTGGACCTTCTCGACCACGCAGACCGGCAGCGGCTTCGCCCGCTCGTCGGCCGAAGTGATCGCCGAGGCGCCTTCCTCGTGCAGCCTCCTGTTCTGCAGCGAGGTGCCGCTGGCCGACTTCGGCCAGATCAACTACTCGGGCTCGTCGGTGGTCAACGCCGCCGGGACCAAGGGATCGCTGTCGTCCTTCAACGCCAACGAGATCACCATGTCGAGCAACGGGACGACGCTGGCCACGCCGAGCAGCCTGAGCTCGGACGGGTCGTCGTTCTCGGTGGCGTGGAACGCCTCGTAGGAGGGCGTCCCGGGGACTCCTACAGCTCGAGCGGCCCGGCGTGGGCGAAGCCCTGGCGGATGCCCTGGCCCGCCCGGGCGGTGAGCTGCTCGGGCTCGTAGAGCATCAGGTAGGCGTTGCGGGCGTGGTCGCGTGAGCGGTTCTTGAACACCATGGCCAGTTCCGCCGGGTCGTCGGATTCGTCCTCGTGGACGAAGACCTCCAGGATCGGCGTGTTGGTCATCAGCTGCGCCGTCATGATCCCGGTGGAGGCCTCGTGAGCGCAGACCTTGTCCACTTTCTCCCGGCCCGGCATGCCCAGGGCGACCACGATCCGGCAGCCGTCCTCCTCGATCATCTTCTTGGCCGCCACGGCCAGGTCCTTGAAGCCGGGGACGGTGCGGCGCAGCGTGGTGAATTGGGTGCCGTACCCAGGGCATTCGGACAGCTCGTCCAGTGCCTCGGCGCCCATGTCATAGCGGGCGAACATGGTGTCCACCACCCCGATGAGGTCCATGACCCATTCTCGCGCAGGCCATCGCCTGGTCCGGCCGTCGCGCTCTGGTCCAGACTTGTCCGGTGAGCAGCCACTCCGACCCCGGTCCCGGCCTCAGCCCCGGCAGCGGTCCCGGCCCCGGCCCCGGCCCCGGCCCCAGTCATGGCAATGGCCCCGGACCCACCTGGGTCGAGCGCGACGCCGCCGTGGTCTGGCACGGGTTCACCCAGATGGCGGCCTACGAGGCCAACGCGCCCCTCGTGATCGAGCGGGCGGAGGGGCGCGAGCTGATCGACGCCGACGGCCGCCGCTACCTCGATGCGATCTCCTCCCTGTGGGTCAACACGCTCGGTCATTGCGTCCCCGAGCTCGATGCCGCCCTCGCCGCCCAGGCCGGCAAGGTCGCCCACTCGACCATGTTGGGCAACGGCAACACGGTCGTCGTCGAGCTGGCGGAGGCCCTCGCCCCCGTGGTGCCCGTCGACGATCCCCACTTCCTGTTCGCGGCGGATGGCGCGGTGGCCGTCGAGCAGGCCCTCAAGGTGGCGTTCCAGTACTGGGTCAACCGCGGCGTCACCGGGCGAACCGCGTTCCTCGCGCTCGGCGATGCGTACCACGGCGACACCATCGGCTCGCTCTCCCTCGGCGACGGCGGCGTGTTCAGCGCCGTGTTCCAGCCGCTCTGCTTCCCCGTCGTCCGCACGCCGGGCTATGCGGACCCGGGATGGGCCGACAAGGCGTGCGCGGCAATTGAGGCGCACGCCGGGGAGTTGGCCGCCGTCGTCATCGAGCCGCTGGTGCAGGGTGCGTCGGGCATGCTGTGCGCCTCCGCGTCCGATGTGCGGCGGATCGGCGAGGCGTGCCGCCAGGCGGGCACGCTCCTGATCTGCGACGAGGTGGCGACCGGGTTCGGGCGCACCGGGACGCTGTTCGCCTCCGAGCAGTGCGGCCTGCGGCCCGACCTCATGTGCGTCGGCAAGGGGATCACCGGCGGGTATCTCGCCATGTCGGCGACGGTGGCGTCGGGCGAGGTGTTCGGGGCGTTCCTCGGCGCCGACCTCGGGCCCGAGACCTTCTATCACGGGCATTCCTACGGGGGGAACGCGTTGGCGGCGGCGGTGGCGCTCGAGCACCTGCGCCTGTTCGGGGCGTGGGACGTCTTGGGGAACGTGCGGGCGCGGGCCGACCAGCTGTCGTCCTTGTTGGGAGAACGGGTCGCCGGCCGGCCACAGGTGCGCGAGGTTCGCCAGCGTGGCCTGATGGTGGGTGTCGAGCTGGCGCCGCCCTCGTCTGGATTGCGCTGGGGTCGCCGTGTGTGTGCCGGTGCCGTCTCTCGGGGCGTGCTGCTGCGCCCGCTCGGCGATGTCGTGGTGCTGATGCCGCCGCTGACCACCACGGCGGAGGAGATCGTGCGGATCGTGGATGCTCTGGATGGGGGGCTCGACGACGTGGCCGCGTCCCCGGCTGTCTCCCGAGTCGCCGGGATCCGCATGACGGATCGTGACACCCCATGGGACGCCCGCATCCGGGCCTCCCTGGATCAGGTCGTCGACGAGGGGCGTTGGCGGGCCCCCCGCGAGTTCGACGCCCTCGGGCCGGCCGGCGTGCTCGAGGGCGGGCGGGTCGTGTCGTTTGCGTCCAACGACTATCTCGGATTGAGTGCGCATCCGGCTGTCGTGGCGGCGGCGCAGAGTGCGCTCACCCGCTGGGGCGCCGGCTCAGGCGCCTCGCGACTCGTGACCGGGACGCGCCCCATCCACGGCGCACTGGAGCGGGAGCTGGCCGAATGGAAGGGGACGGAGGCAGCGGTCTGTTTCCCGACCGGCTTCGCCGCCAACCTCGGCGTGTTGTGCGCGCTGGGCGGCCCGGGCGTGCGGGTGCTCTCGGACGAGCTGAATCACGCCAGCATCATCGACGGGTGCCGGCTCTCCCGTTCGGCGCTCGCGGTCTATCGCCACCGGGACATGGGCCACCTGGCGGAGCTGCTCGGTGACAGCAACGCCAACGACACTGGCAACGGCGCCGCCAACGACAGCGCACCCATGCCGACCATCGTCATCACCGACTCCGTGTTCTCCATGGATGGGGACACCGCCCCCCTCGACGAGCTGGTGGCCCTCTGCCAGCGCCACAACGCTCTCCTCATCCTCGATGAGGCCCACGCCGTCCTCGGCCCCAACCTCCCGGTGGCCACCGGGCGGGACGGAGGCGGGGGGACGGGCGGCTGGGACCGGGCCGGCGTACAAGAGGGAACGGTCGTGCGGGTCGGCACGCTGTCAAAGACATTGGGCTCGCTGGGCGGTTTCGTGGCGGCGTCCCGGGACGTGGTGGACCTCATCGTGAACCGGGCGCGCTCCTACATCTTCTCGACCGCGCTCACGCCGGCCGACGCGGCCGCCGGCCTCGCCGCGCTCCGCATCGTCCGATCAACCGAGGGTGCCGCGCTCATGGACCGCCTCACCGCGCTGATCGCCCGGCTCGCCGACGCCGGCCTGGCGCCACCCACCCATCCGAGCCCCATCATCCCGGTCGTCCTCGGCAGCGAGCAGGCCGCGCTGAACGCCTCTGCCGCCCTCCTCCAAGAAGGGCTCTGGGTGCCGGCCATCCGCCCCCCCACGGTGCCGGTCGGCACGAGCCGCCTGCGAGTCACGCTGTCCGCTGCGCACACCGACGAGGACGTCACCCGGTTGCTTCACGCGCTGATGCGGCTGCCCCGCCCCACGCCGGCGCCGGCCCCCGCCTCCCTCTGACCGGCGTGCGCCCCCGCCGTCTGGTCGCTGTGGTCGGCACCGGCACCGATATCGGGAAGACATGGGTTTCCGCCCGCCTCCTGACCGCACTCCGCGCGGCGGGCTTGCGCGTTGCCGCCCGGAAACCGGCGCAGTCCTTCGAGCCCGATGACGACCCCGCCACGCTCGATGCGGCCGTGCTCGGCGCGGCCAGTGGCGAGCCCGCGGAACAGGTCTGCCCGCCGCACCGCTGGTACGAGATACCCATGGCGCCCCCCATGGCGGCCGAGTCGCTCGGACGTCCGTCGTTCACCATCCAGGACCTCCTGTCGGAGTTGCGTTGGCCGGACGCCGCCGATGGGGCGGACGCCGCCGATGGGGCGGATGTCGTCGACGTCGGACTCGTCGAGACGGCGGGCGGGTTGCGTTCGCCCTTGGCCGCCGATGGGGATTGTCTCGCTCTGTGCGTGGCGCTGGATCCGGATGTCGTGTTGCTCGTCGCCGACGCCGGCCTGGGAACGATCAACGCGGTGCGGCTCACTCTCGACGCCTTGGGTCCGCTGGCCTCCTCGTCGGCCGTTGTGCTGAACCGTTTCGACGCCAACTCCGACCTCCATCAGCGGAACCTCGAGTGGCTACGCACGCGGGATGGTTTGAGGATTCTCACCGTTCCCGGAGGGGACACCGAGCTGCTGGACTTCGTTCGCGGCTAACCGTTCTCGCGGGAGTGGCAGCGCCATGCCCCGGTCCTTCGACCGTCATGACGCGGTCCTGGCAGAGGCATCCACGGTCCGCGCAGTGGCGGTAGCAACCGCTTAGGCTCACAGACTCAGTGCGACGGTCATCCGTTCGGCAGACCTCGGCCACGTTCAAGGCACTGGCGCTCGCGTTCTCCGCGGCTCTCGTGCTGTTCGCCGGCTGCGGAAACGCCGGATCCGGCCAGACGACGCGCTCGACTCTTGACGTCAAGGCCGAGGCGGCGGCACGTGCCGGTCAACTTCCCGTTCCGGCCGGCCGATTGCCCACGAAGGGACCAATTGGTCTCAATCCGTCCAAGTCCGATGGCGTTCAGCTCGATGTCCTCAGCGGATTGCTCAATGACACGCCCATCTTCGACGGAGACTTTGCGGATCCCTTCGCGCTGCGGACCGCCGACGTTCTGTACGTCTATGCCTCGAATACCGAGACCACTTCCTTTGCCGCCGGGGCCCACGTGCCGGTGATCTCGCTCGGCCGTGATTCGGGATTCAAGGGCCAATACCTCGGGGACGCGATGCCGACGCTTCCCAAGTGGACGGTGTCGGGGTTCCAGTGGGCGCCGTCGGTCTGGACTCGACCGGACGGCACCTATGTCATGTACTACTCGACGCCGGCGACGATTCCGCTCGGGTGTCTCGCCAAGACCCTTCCGGTGGGATGCGTCAAGACCACCAATGGACCGTCCAGCGCAATGTGCATCTCGAGGGCCACCAGCGCGAACCCGGCGGGCCCCTTCGTCGACGACTCGTCGTCTGCCTTCGTCTGCCCGCTCTCGCAGGGAGGTGCGATCGACCCGAGCGTGTTCGTCGCATCCGACGGCACGGCATGGTTGCTCTGGAAGAGCGACGGAGACTGCTGCAACTTGCCCACCACCATCTATTCCCAGCAACTGTCGGCCGACGGGCTCTCCGTGGTCGGACCCGCGCACCGGCTGATCGGGGCCTCACAGAGCTGGGAGGGGAATTTGGTCGAGGGACCGTCGATGATCCAGAACGGCAATACCTACTGGCTCTTCTACTCGGCCAATCTCTGGGGAACCGACAACTACGGCATCGGCGTGGCGCGTTGCACCTCCGTCGTCGGGCCCTGCACCAAGCCGCTCGATCACGCGTGGCTTTCGTCGACGGCCTCCGGGGGACAGAGCGACCCGGGCCCCGGAGGGGAGGAGTTCTTCCAAGTCGGTGGACTGATCTGGATGGTGCATCACGGCCTTGCGCCCGGTCAGGGCGGGGACGACGCCCAGCGACGGTTGTACGTCGACCTGCTCGCCTTCCCGGGCGGCCAAACACCACGCCTCGCCCCGCGGTCACCGGCGGCAGCTCTGGCCGAGGCGATTCTCTACTACGGAGATCCGAACACGCCACCTCAGCCGGACGTGGCATTCCTGGCCCTGTTGCACAAGGTCCAGAGCGCGTTTTCGCACGACACCGACCAGGCGCTCGTGGCAGACGGGCAGCTCGCGTGCACCGGTCTCGCCCACGAACAGGGCGCCGACGACGTCCTCAATTCCCTGACCAGCCGTGGACTGGATCCATTCGAAGCGAGCCTGGTCGGGATCTCTGCCACTGAGTACTTCTGCCCCCAGGACAGCCTGCAGGCATTGAAGGATGTGCAGGAGGAGTTGACTCAGGGCTCTAGCTGAGGGGACTTCGAGGGCATGGCGTCTTCGCGCTTGGCGGCGCGACGTTCGTTCACTGTGGGAAGCCAGCGCACATCGCCGAAGGGGGCACGAGGCTGTGCGACGCCGGCCGCCGTGCCGGAACTTCGGTGGCGAAGCCCGTTCGCACGAGTTGGCGGGGCAGATCGTCGAGATTGCGGGCCGATCTCTTCGCTCCACCGGGAGCAATTGGCGGACATCGCCATTCGATCGGGCTGAGCGATGGCGTGGCGACCGCGCCGTGTCCATGATCGCCTGGGGCACCGGCCAGTGCGGCGTGAGCACGTCGAGGCGCGGCAGTGGGTGCGATCGGCGGAGAATCTGGAGTCGTTGCCGTGCCTGGCGGAAGGACTGGCCTCGGGGACATTGTCCTTGGACCTGGTGGAGCCGTTGGCGGAGGTGGCGTCGCCGTCCAACGATGCGGCGTTGCGCGAGGCGTCGGCGCATTGGAGTGTGCGACAGGCGCGTGAGTTGGTGTCATGGCATCGAGGCAGGGAGAGGCTCAAGCAGCCCTCGAGACGGGCGCCGGCGTAGCGACTGCGCTGTTCGCAGCTTACGGGGATGACGGTCATCACATTGCGGTCGGTCCTTCGCAAATGAGGCGACGGTGTTCGACCGGTACCTTGCGGTTACGACAAGCGACGACCGGTCGGTCGCGTTCGACCATCGACGACTATGAAGTGGCGCTTCAGTGCTCGTGGGACGGGTATCCAACGAGGCGAGAGAGCCCGAGCGACGCGGGCGAGCGGTGGGTGTCCTCGGCTCCGTCGGATCATCGTACGACCAGGGTTCTACGACGCGCTCTTGGATCTGTTCAGGGCGGGTGGTGTTCGACGGATCAACTCGATCAAGTGGATCAGGTGCAGGGCGTGGGGCGCGGCGCGGCCCCGGGTAGTGGTCCATGCGCCGCTCGAGCTGCTCGTCGGCTGTTCGAGTGGACGCGTGGCGAGATGGCGGGCGGGGTCACGAGCAAGTGGAAGGCGTCCGCCGCCTGGCCTGCGAGGCCAGGTCGACCTCGCGGGAAGACCGGGACGGGTCCATCCGATCAGGGGCGGGCCCGCCGGGATCCGACCCCGGTGCAGCGGATAGAGATCGACCGACGGGACAAGGGGTGCCGGTTTCCCGGGTGCAGCTATACGGAGTTCACGAACGTCCACCACATCGTCCACTGGGTCGACGGTGGCTTGACGAATCTGGCAAACCTGGTTACCTTGTGCTGCCGGCATCACCGGGCGGTGCACGAGTTGGGGTGGGCCATGTCGGGTAACGCTGACGCCGCGGTCACTTTCACCAGTCCGCACGGGCGGTCAGCGAAGTCGGTGCCGTCGCCGAGTGGCGAATGTCATCGGTGGACCGGAACACCGATTCGGCGTTGAGGTTCGGACCCGGGAGCGATCGTCCGGTTGCGAGGCGGTTCTGGTGTGAGCAGAGTTCAGGCGAGCGAGCGTCGAGCGGACCGGTCAGGCGGAGCGGAGTTCGGTATGAGCTTCGTCGCGGCAGCGCGCCACCCAGCCGGTAGGGATCACGGTGACGGTCATGCGGCGGCCGCATTCGGGGCAGAAGCGCGGGGGATCGAGGGCGCGCTCACAACCAGGACACTCGCTCGATAGTCGGCCGCAGCCGGTGCAGTGTTTGGTCCCGGTGGTCATTGGCGTGGCAGAGGCGGGCACGGGTGACAGGGCAGGGACAGGGACAGGGACGGGGATGGTTTCCGGCCCGGGTCAGATGGCGGCGGTGAGGGCGCCGATAGGCATGCGCAGATCCTCGAGCATCTGGATGTCCTCGTCGGCCGAGCGGCCGAGGGTCGTCAGGTAATTGCCGACGATCAGGGCGTTGATGCCAGCCGTCATGCCGATGGCCTGGAGCTCGCGCAAGGTGACCTCGCGGCCTCCGGCGTAGCGCAGGATCACCGAGGGGAGGGCGAGGCGGAAGAGGGCGATCCAACGGATGGCGTCCCACGGGCTGAGCACCGGGCGGTCGCCGAGCGGAGTGCCCGGGCGCGGATTGAGGAAGTTCAGCGGCACCTCTGTCGGGTCGAGCTCCTGCAGTTGGGTGAGCAGCTCGACGCGCTGGGCGTCGGTCTCGCCCATGTTGATGAGGGCGCCGCAGCACAGCTCCATCCCGTTGGCCTTGACGAGGCGGCAGGTGTCCGCCCGCTCGTCCCAGCTGTGCGTCGTCACGATGGTGGGGAAGTACGACCGCGCCGTCTCGACGTTGTGGTTGTAGCGGTGGACGCCGCCCTCGGCCAGGCGGCGAGCCTGGTCCTGGGTGAGAATGCCGGCGCTCACCGCCACGTTCAGCCCGGTCTCGTCGTGGATGCGGGGGATGAGCTCGAGGATGCGCTGGATGGTGCGCTCGTCGGGACCGCGCACGGCGAGGACGATGCAGAACTCCGAGGCGCCGAGGGCGGCGGTCTCGCGGGCGGCGGCGAGGACCTCATCGGTATCGAGGAAGGGTGTCGCCTTCACGGGCGAGTCGAAACGGGAGGACTGCGAGCAGAAGTGGCAGTCCTCCGGGCAGCCGCCCGTCTTCGCGGACAGGATGCCCTCGATCTCGACTTCCGGGCCGCACCAGGCCAGCCGGACCTGGTGGGCGAGCGATGCCAGCGCCATGACGGCGCCGTCGGGCAGCGCGGCGAGTGCGGTCAGTTCGTCCGCCGTGAGGAGGCGACGCTCGTCGAGGAGGGCGTGCTCGGCGGTGGCGATCACCGCTCTGTCCGCCGCGCCGAGGGCGACTTGGGGAGGAGGCGGCGGCTCCGCGGCAGCGGAGGCAGAGCGGAAGGCGACGGGGCTCGTGGTGGTCACGGCGCCCACGGTAGTGGCAGGGTGTGGGCCTCCGGAAGTTGGCCGGAGCGCTGGGAGGAGTGGTCATGGCCTGGGATTTCTCGACCGAGCCCGAGTTCGAGACGAAGTTGGAGTGGATGCGTGGGTTCGTCCGCGAGGAGGTGTTCCCGCTCGAGACCTTGGATCTGACCTACGACCAGGTGCGGGTCCTCATCCGCCCGCTGCAGGAGCAGGTCAAGGCCGAGGGGTTGTGGGCGGCGCACCTGCCGCCGGCGCTCGGCGGGATGGGCTTCGGGCAGGTACGGCTTGGATTGATGCACGAGATCCTGGGGCAATCGCCGTTGGCGCCGGTGGTCTTTGGCAACAATGCGCCGGATTCGGGCAACGCAGAGTTGCTGGCGGTGGGTATCGAGATGAGCGGGGATGCGTCGCATCGCTCGCGGTGGTTGCAGCCGCTCCTGGATGGGGATCTGCGGTCGGCCTTTTCGATGACCGAGCCCGACACCGCTGGATCTGATCCAACGCTGTTGAAGACGTCGGCGGTGCGGGACGGCGAGGAGTGGGTCATCAACGGGCACAAGTGGTTCACATCCAACGGATCCGTGGCGGACTTCCTGATCGTGATGGCGGTGACCAATCCGGAGGTGCATCCGTATTCGGGGTCGTCGATGATCATCGTGCCGGTCGACACGCCGGGAGTCGACATCGTCCGGGATGTCTCCACGATGGAGGATCCGCACACGCCGTACGGGCGCTTCGGGAACCACGCCGAGATCACGTACACCGACGTGCGGGTGCCGGTCGGCAACCTGATCGGGAACGAGGGCTCTGGATTCGTCCTGGCGCAGCACCGGCTGGGGCCGGGGCGGATCCATCACTGCATGCGTTGGCTGGGCCAATCCAAGCGGGCCTTCGACATGCTGTGCGAGCGGGCGGTCTCCCGGTACGCCCACGGCTCGATGCTGGCCGAGAAGCAGACCATCCAGAACTGGGTCGCCGACTCCATGGCCGAAATGGCCGCAGCCCGCCTCATGACCCTGCAGGCCGCCTGGAAGATGGATCAGGAGGGAGCGGCGGCGGCCCGGGTCGAGATCGCCATGATCAAGTACTTCGGGGCCAAGGTGCTCTACGACGTGATCGACCGCGCCATCCAGGTGCACGGGTCACTTGGCTTCTCGTCCGACTTGCCGCTCGAGTCGATGTACCGCAATGCCCGGGCGGCCCGGATCTACGACGGGCCCGACGAGGTGCACCGCCAGACGGTGGCGCGGCGCGTGCTCAAGGGCTACGAGCCGCACGAGGTGCCGACCGAGCACATCCCGACCCGGCGGGCCGATGCGCAGCGGCGCTTCGCCGATCTGTTGGTGGATCTCACGGCGGATGCGTAGGCGGGCGTCCGAGCAGCGCCGGATGGTGCGGTTGGCGCTGGCGGGGGGAGTCGGCGTGGCCGGTGCCCTGCTCATGGCGGCGTGCGGGTCGTCGGGCCCGGGCTCGGCCTCGTCGTCGGGGGCGACCCATCCAAAGCGTTCGCCGACCTCGACCACGTCGGCGCCGAGATCCACGACAACCACGATGGGCGGCACGACCACGTCCGGCATCGGCGGATCGGGACTCGGGATCGGGATCGGGATCGGGGCCGATGGTGGCGGCGACGCTCCCGATCGTGGTCTGCCAGACGACGGCGGCGGTGCCCACCACGACGACGTCGCTGCCGGGATCCGTCTCGGTGAGCGTCCCGACTTCCGAGGCCCAGCAAGGAAACCTCGCCGTGTACACCGATGAGACCGGAAGGTTGATGCTGGTCGGTCCGACGGTGGGCTGGACGTGCAATGGGTCCTTCGGAGCGGACGGCAGCGGCTTGCTCGCCCTTGCTCCGGTCGGGACGACCGTGCCGCTGTCGGGCCTCACATGGCATCTGCCGATGTCCTCGACGACCCAGGCGATCGTCGCCATGGAGAGTGGTGCCAGCCCGGTGCAGGGTGCCGTCCTTGTCTGTCCGTTCTTCAGCACCGCCCAGGCGGCGGCGCAGCAGAACCTCGGCAAGAGCTGTGCCGGCAACAGCCCCTCGCAAGAACGCACGTTCAAGGTGTCGACGGTCCAGGCCGGGTTCGAAGACCCGCCGGGCGTGGCGGGGGCTGGATATCCCTCAGGCGGTCAGAACGCTGCGAACGGCATCGCGCTGTACCAGCCGAAGCCAACCGAGGCGTCGGCCTATCTGGCCACGTGCACGCTGCCAGCGGCGCAGCGCGATCTGTGCACGGCGGTGCTGAACCAATTCGCGGCCACGTTCGGCTGAAGCGCGGGCGGGAGGGCCCGGGGGTTACTCGGGGGAGTGGCAGACCGCCTCGACGTTGTTCCCATCCGGGTCGCGCACGAACGCGCCGTAGTAGTTGGGGTGGTATTCCGGCCACAGCCGCGGCTCGTGCAGCACCTCGGCGCCAGCGGCCCGGGCAGCGTCGAAGAAGGCGTGCACAGCGGCGCGGTCGGGCGCAGTGAACGCGATATGCGTCTCCCTGAATCCATCGCCCGTTTGCTGTTGCCCTATCCAGAACGTTGGATTGGGCGGGACCCCGTAGCCGATGGCGGGGCCGAACTCCATGACCCGCTGGCCGCCGAGCGGGGAGAGGACGGAGTCGTAGAAGGCGGCACTCTCCGCGAAGTCGGCGCACTGGATGGAGATGTGATCGAGCATGCGCCTGAGTCTGCCAGGGAGTGATCTGGATTGCTGGCTGCGATCGTCCCGGTGCGGTGGGGTGAGATGTCGCTCAGATGCCGGGCAGATGCCGGACAGATGCCGGGCAGATGCCGGTGATGTCGCGGTGGCGGGCGCTCTAACCTGCGGCGGTGATCATGGCTCCGATGCTGGGGGAGACCGACTGGGCGACCATCGCGTCGTTCGCCACCGCCCTCGGGACCTTGGTGCTCGCGGTCTCCACCTTCTGGGCCGTGCGCTCCTCGAACCGCTCGGCCCGGATCGCCGAGGCCGCCTTCCAGGTGAACCTGCGTCCCGTGCTGGTCACCTCCCGTCTGGATGACCCGGTCCAGAAGATCCGCTGGGTCGACGACCACTGGATCCGCCTGGAGGGGAGTCAGGCGAGCGTGGAGCTGGTGGACGGCAGCGTCTATCTCGCCATCTCGCTGCGCAACGTGGGTCCGGGTCTCGGAGTGATCTTCGGATGGTCGGTCTTCACCGAGCTCGCCCTGAACGACGTCCCGCACCGGGAGCCCGAGGAGTTCCGGATGCAGACGCGTGACCTCTACATCGCTCCCGGTGACATCGGTTTCTGGCAGGCCGCGATCCGAGAAGCCGGCGATGCTGACTACGCAGGGTTGAGCCGGGACATCCGCGACGGGCAGCCCTTCACGATCGACGTGCTCTACGGCGACCACGAGGGCGGGCAGCGCACCGTCACCCGCTTCGGCATGACGCCCTTCCACGTCGACGACGGCACGAGGTGGTTCCCATCCGTGGGCCGGCACTGGAACCTGGACCGGCCTGATCCTCGGTAGGCGGGAGGTCCGGCGGGCGGTCCGGCGGGCGGTGGTGGGTCCGGCCGAACGGTGTTGCCCGCCGGGAACGGTCCGGGCGGTTAGGGGCGGAGACCCCGCAGCAAGGCCTCACAGAGAAGCTCGTAGCCGGCGTCCTGATCCTCGACGAACCCGAGGCCGAGGAGCTCGAGCGAGACCCAGCCGTGGATGGTGGCCCAGATCAGTTGCGCCGTCTCGGTCGGCGGCGCCTCGGCGATGACGCCGGCCTCCATGGCGCGTCGCACGGCGGCGACGAGGCTGTCGAACGCCCCGGTGCACTCTCCCAGCGCGTTGTCGCTCGGCTCGAATCCAGAGACGGCCCGGAGGAACATCACCTGGTACGCCATTGGATGTTCGAGCGCGAGGGCCCGGTAGCGGCGGGCGCCCTCCCGGAGCGCCTCGGCCGGATCCTCGATCCGCGCCATGGCCGCCATCTCCACGCCAAGACGGTGGAAGCCCTGGATGAAGAGCGCCTCGACGATGCCGAACTTGGACTCGAAGTGGTTGTAGACGCCCATCGGGGCGACGTGGGCCGCAGCGGCGATCCGGCGCACCGAGAGGCCGTCGGGGCCCTCGGTCTCGAGGATGTCCGCCGCCGAGCTGAGGAGAGCGGCCTCCATGCCGGCACTGGGGGTGCGGGTCCGGGCCAGGGCATGGCTCTGGGTCCGGCTGGGGTTGGTACCCCTGGTCCCGGAGCTTTTTGTCATATCCGTAGCCTACAGAAGAACATCGTGCTATAACTCTAGCACGATGTTCTATAGCGGGTGATGTTCGTCTGCGTCTGCCCGATCCAGAAGCAATCCACGAAGGAGGCCCTGATGTCCGGATGTGCCCTCGAAACCGCTGCCGAATCCGAGGCCAGGGCCGAATCCGGGGCCGGGGCCTCGGCCGCCGGCGGTGCGGCCCAGTCTGAGACCGCCCCCACATCCAAGGATCGGCGCTGGATCGTGCTCCCGGTCCTCTGCCTCTCCGTCTTTCTCGTCGTGGTCGACAACACCATCGTCAACGTCGCTCTCCCGACCCTCAACCGGACCCTGGGGGCGTCCATCACGTCGCTGCAATGGATCGTCGACGCCTACAGCCTGGCCTTCGCCGGCCTGCTGCTCGCCGGCGGCGGCATCGGGGACCGCCTCGGCCGAAAGGGCACCATGCAGGTCGGGCTGGTCTTCTTCGGCCTCTTCTCGGCCGCCGCCGCGTGGTCGCACACGACGGGCGGGCTGATCACGACCCGGGCGCTCATGGGTGTGGCCGCCGCCTTCATCTTCCCGGCCAGCCTCGCCATCCTCACGAGCGTCTTCCCGGATCCGTCCGAGCGGCAGAAGGCGCTCGGGATCTGGGGGGCGACGTCGGGCATCGCCGTCGCCTTCGGGCCGATCGTCGGCGGGGCGCTCCTCGAGCACTTCTGGTACGGGTCGATCTTCTTGGTGAACGTGCCGATCGTCGCCGTGACGCTCATCGCCGGCGGGTTGCTCATTCCCCGGCTGCCCCGAGTGCGCCAGCATCGCTTCGACATCCGTGGCGTGGTGATCTCGACGGTGGGGATCACGATGTTGGTGCTCGGGATCATCGAGGGGCCGCAATGGGGTTGGGCCTCGGCGGGCACGCTGGCGTGCTTCGCAGGTGCTGCGGTGTTGTTGACCGTCTTCGCCTTCTTGGAGCTGCGCACCGATGGACCGCTGCTCGATGTCCGGGTCTTCAAGATCCCCCGGTTCACCGGCGGCGCGGTCTCCATATCCGTGGCCTTCTTCTGCCTGTTCGGCTTCATCTTCCTCATCACGCAGTACTTCCAGTTCGTCAAGGGCTACTCGACGTTGTCCGCCGGCCTGCACACGCTGCCGTTCGCCATCGTCGCCGCCGTGGCGACGCCGATCGCCGCCGTGGTGGCGCTCAAGGTGGGGACACGCCTGGTGGTCACCGTGGGCCTGCTGCTGATGGGTGGCGGGCTGGTCGTGGCCGCCTTCAACTCGGTGGTCAGCACCGCCTACTGGGGGCCGATCATGATCGCCATGGTGTTGCTGGCCCTGGGTCTGTCCTCCATCACGGCCCCGACGGCGGAAGCCGTCATGGGGTCGGTGTCCGACGACCAGCGGGGCGCCGCCGCCGGGGTCAACAACACCACGCGGGAGTTGGGGGGCACCCTCGGGGTGGCGGTCTTCGGCTCCATCTTCGCCTCGTCCTACGCCCCGCGGATCATCAGTGCGTTCCGTCCGCTCCCCATCCCGGCCGGTCCCAAGGCGGAGGCGCACCAATCCATGGCGGCGGCGCTGGCCGTCGTGGCACGCGCCCCGCATGCGGTGCAGCCGGGTCTGCAGTCCATCGCCTTCTCGGCGTTCCACAGCGGACTGCAGGAGGCCTGCATCGCGGGAGCCGGCGTGGCGGTGCTCGGTGCGCTGGTGGCGTCCAAGCTCCTGCCCGGGCGGGGTGCTCCGGAAGTGGACGTGCAGGACGAGCTCGAGCCGGCGTACGACCCGGACCGCTATCCGGAGTACGTGCCGTACGTCAGCGCCTGAGTCCGACCCCGACCCCGACCCCGACCCCGACTCCGAGGACGGGCGCCTGCGCTACGAGAAGACCAACGTGGCGTGTCGCACCCCGGCGATCACCGGGCTGGGCGTCCGCTCAACCGGGCCAGCCAGGGAGAGGGTTTCGAAACGGTCCAGCAGCTGGCTGAGGACCACCCGGCCCTCCAGACGGGCGAGGGCCGCGCCCAGGCAGAAGTGCGGCCCGAAGCCGAAGCTCACGTGTGGATTGGGATGGCGGTCCACCCGGAGCTCCCCGGCATCGGGACCGAACACTTCCTCATCCCGGTTGGCTGAGGCGTAGACAAGGAGCACCGGATCACCTGCAGCCACCGAGATGCCACGGATGGTGGTGTCGGCCGTCGCCGTCCGCATGAACGAGATGACCGGCGTCGTCCAGCGCAGCAGTTCCTCGACCGCTGCCGGCAGCAACGATCGATCGGCCCGCAGCGCCGCCCACTGCGCTGGATTCTCGGCCAGCGCCACCAACCCACCCGAGATCAGGTTCCGCGTCGTCTCGTTCCCCGCCACCAGCAGCTGGATCAAGAACATCGCCAGCTCCGCCTCACTCAGCTCCTCGCCGCCACCCCGCCGCCGCTCCCACCCTCGCCATTCCCTGGATCGGATCCAACGCCCGCCAGCACCGACACGAGGTCGTCCGCCGGCGCCCGCCGCCGCTCCTCGGCCACACCGATCAGGTACTCCCACATCTCCACCTGCAGCGCCGCCCGCTCCTCCTCGGACCGCTCGGACTCGCCCGGGATGACCGCCTCGGACCAGTCGAAGAAGCGGGGCCACTGCGACCCGTCCACGCCGAGCAGCTCGCAGATCACCTGCAACGGGAACGGGATGGACAGATCCTGCACGACCTCGAACGCCACCCCGCCCTGGATTGGGGAGGTCAGCGCCGCCGCCTTCGCCCCGACCCCTGCCTCCATCAGCCGCACCATCGACGGCTTGAAGCCCGGCTGCACCAGACGCCGGTAGCGAGTGTGCTGCGGCGGGTCGGTGTGCATCATCGTCGGCGGCGTCTCGTACGTCGTGCCGATCTCGTCGGTCAGGATGCCACGGGACGAGCAGAACCCGCCGGGGTCGGCGCCGATGTGCGACACCTCCGGATGGGTCGTCACCGCCCAGAAGCCGCCGCCCTCACGCTCGACCCAGCACACCGGTGCTGTCCGTCGCATTTCTGCGTAGAGGGCGAAGGGGTCACCGCTCGAGTACAGATTCGGATCGAGGAGGCGGCTTGCATCGGCTGCCATCGACGGGGCGGCCATGGCTCAGACGATCAGTCCGTTGGGGCGCGGGTCGCCCTGCGCCTCGAGCAGCGCGTAGTACGCCTCGAGTGTGCCGGGCCCGTCGGAGACCGATTCGACGGAGCCGTCCTCGGCCAGGTTCAAGAGCGCGCCCTCAATGATGAAGCACACGTCCGTGTCCTCCGTGTTCTCCGCCGGCACGTGCAACGTGTGCACCGAGTTGGCCGGTTCGTACAGGTAGGAGCCGGCCGTCACGTAGAAGTCGTACTCGAGATAGTGCCAGCGTCCAGCCGACGTGTAGGCGTCCACCGACCCGGTGTGGCGGTGGGTCTGCAGCTGCACGCCCGGCTGGAACCGGTTGAGGATCACCCAGGTCCCGTGCGAGGAGTCGAAGCGGACGACCTTGAGGAGCACGCCGGTGCCGGTGTCGGCCCAGGGCGCGTCGTCGGTGGTGACGAGGCGGACGGCGTCGGTGGGATTGGCGGGGGTGGTGATCGACATGGGTGCGGCTCCTTCGGATGTGGTCGGTGTTGTCAGGTCGGTGTTGTCAGGTCGGTGCGGTCAGTCAGTGCGATCCGATGTGGCGGATCATTCCGGCAGGGTAGCGAGGAAGTCGCGGTCGATGGCGGCCTCCAGCGCGGCGGCCGTCCGCAGCACGACGAGGTCGCCGTGCTGGGGCCCCACGAGTTGCAGGCCGATGGGCAGGCCGCTCTCGCTCATCCCGACGCAGACCGACGCCGCGGGGGAGCGGGTCATGTTGAAGGGATACGTGAAGTGGACCCAGGCGGCGGTGGTCTCGCCGTTGACGGTGCTGGTCATTTCGCCGGCGTGCGGCGCGAGCGCGGAACAGGTCGGCGTGACGAGGATCCGGGCGGTGTGGAACAGCTCCACCAACTTGAGGTTCATGTAGTGGTAGTTGTCGAACACCCGGAGGAGCTCTTCGGCCGTGGTGGACTGTGCGGCGTCGACGAAGTGACGCAGGACGGGGTGGACCTCGTCCCAGCGTGGGTGGTCGAGATACGGTCGCAAGGTCCGGAGCGTGGAGGCCCCCGTCAAGGTGAGGAAATCCCCGACGGGGTCGACATCAAAAACAGAATCCACCACGACGACGTCGGCGCCCAGGGAGGCCAGCGTCTCGACGGCGCGCTCGCAGGCGGCGGCCACCTCGGTGTCGACCGTGGCGTAGCCGAGAGTGGGGGAGTAGGCGATCCGGACGGGCACGTGCGGGTTGTCGAGGGCGGCCATCCAGTTGGCCTCGGGCCGGGGCAGGGCGCGCAGGTCGGTCGGGTCGGGGCCGACGGCGATGTCGAGAGCGAGGGTGACGTCGGCGATGCGGCGGGCCATGGGGCCGTTGGTCGAGAGGTCGATCCAGCCGGGCGGGTTGGGGCCGCCGGCGGGGACCCGCCCGAGACTCGGCT
Organism: uncultured Acidimicrobiaceae bacterium; assembly: GCA_963753115.1. Lineage (GTDB taxonomy): Bacteria > Actinomycetota > Acidimicrobiia > Acidimicrobiales > RAAP-2 > Bog-473. The sequence continues at coordinate 100,416 of CAVWBB010000018.1, read as the reverse complement.
TCATGCCCGACAGGCCGCAGCAGGCGCTCGGGATGCGGATGGAACCGCCCCCGTCCGAGCCGGTGGCGAGCGGCACCATCCCGGCGGCCAGCGCGGCCGAGCTGCCGCCGGACGATCCACCGGGTCCCCTGGATGTGTCGAACGGGTTCAGTGAGGGGCCGAAGATGGCGTTGGAGGTGTTGCCCATCCAGCCGAACTCGGGCGTGTTGGTCTTGCCGACCACGACGCAGCCGGCCGCCCGCATGCGGGCCACGAAGGGGTCGTCGGCGGTGGCCGGCGGGTCATCGGCGTGCAGCGCCGATCCGTAGGTGGTGCGGTAGCCGATGGCACTCTGCAGGTCCTTGACGCCCATCGGGATGCCGGCGAGCGGCCCGGGGTCGGCGCCGGCGGCGGTGCGCTCGTCGATCCCTGCGGCCTCGGCGAGGGCCCGGTCCCCATCCACGGCAACGAAGGCGTTGTAGTGGGGGTCGAGCCTCTGGATCCGATCCAGGGCGGCCTGGGTCAACTCCCGTGCACTGACTTCCTTGGTGCGGACCGAGCGGGACAGCTCGGCCAGTGATGTGGTGCGGAAGTCGATCTCTGCTGCCTGTGCCATGCCGCCCCCCGTCTTGGACCCGCTTCAGTCTTCCCCAGCTTCGGTGATCCCTGGTCGGTGTTCAGGCCGTTCACCCGGCCGACGGCGCCAGCCCGGCCACGGCCTCCGCCAGGTCGACCCCGATCGGCACCACCGCCGGCGCCGGGATGGTGATCCCGTTGTCCACGTACCGCTGGATATGGGCCCGGCACTCAGCCACGGACCCGTGCACCACGAGCTCGTCCACCACCGAATCGGGGATGGCCTCGAGCGCGCCCTTGCGGTCGCCGGCCGCCCAGGCGTCCCACATGGGCTGCAGGGCCGGGCCCCGCCCGAGCCAGCGGTGGAACTCGGCGTAGGCGTCCACGTTCAGGTATGCGGTGATCATGCGCCGCCCGATGGTGCGGGCAACCGCGGCATCCTCGGTCACGAGCACGAAGATCCGGGCTGCGATCTCCCGCGGCGCCCCACCCGCCGCCTTCGTCACCTCCGCCACCGACCTCGCGACGTCCTCAGCGCTGAGCCAGTTGAGGATGGCCCCGTCCGCCTCCCGACCGGCCAGGTGCAGCATCCCGGGGCGCAGCGCGGCCAGGTAGATGGGCGGCAGCTGTTCGGGGATGCGGGCCAGCCGGAAGCCCTTGACCGTGAACGTCTCGAACTCCTCGGTCACCTTCTCGCCGCTGAAGGCCATGCGCAGGAAGCGCAGCGTGTCGCGGATGCGCCGGTACTGGTTCTCGAAGGGCAGACCGTTCCAGTTGGCCACGATCACCTGCGACGAGGCGCCGAGCCCGCAGAAGAATTTCCCCGGCGCAGCGTCGGCCATGGAGGCCAGGCTCTGGGCGAGCAGCGCCGGGCCGCGCGTGTAGGCGGGGGTGATGGCCACGCCGAGATTCAGCTCCGGCTCCCATGCGGCGGCCAGGGCGAGTGGCGTGAACCCGTCGGAGCCGTCGACCTCGGCCGACCACAGGTCGGTGTACCCCAGCTCCCGGATCCGGGCGAACCACTCGCGGTGGGCGTGCAGCGGGATCCCGTCGAAGGGGATCGTGATGCCCGGCCGGGCCGGCGGCGTGCCGGGGGCGGGGCTCATGCGTGCAGCCGCTCTTCGGACTCCGGTGACGACCCGGCGCTGGACTCCGCCGCCCCATCCCCACCATTTCGCCCAGCACCACCGGCACCACGGCGGCACCACCGCCCGGCTCTTGCTGGAACTCCGCATCATCGAAGGACAGCGCCAACTCGGTCTTCTCCTCGTCGTCACTGTGCGGGACCGGGATGCCCCAGCGCGCCATCCCCTCCTCCATGTGCCTGATCACCGTCTCGATCACCTCGACCCGACCATTCCGCTTGTTCTCCGACGAGATCACGTCCCACGGCGCCAACGGGCCATTCGTCAAACGCAGCATGTCCGACACCGCCTCGTCGTATTGCGGCCGCTTCTCCCGGTTGCGCCAGTCCTCGTCGGTCAGCTTCCACACCTTGAGCGGATCGTCCCGGCGCCGTTCGAACCTGCGCAACTGCTCCTCATCCGACATGTGCAGCCAGAGCTTGATCACGACCATTCCCTCTTCGGCGAGCGAGTGCTCGAAGTTGGTGATCTCCTCGTAGGCCCGCCGCCACTGCACCTCGGTGGCGAAGTTCTCCACGCGCTCGACGAGCACACGCCCGTACCAACTTCGGTCGAAGATCGTCATGCCGCCCCATCCGGGCAGCGGCGGCCAGAAGCGCCACAAGAAGTGGTGCCGCAACTCGTCGGGCGTGGGCGCGGCGAACGGGGCGACGTGGACGTGGCGGGGGTCGAGCAGCTCGACCAGCCGCTTGATGGCGCCGCCCTTGCCGGCGGCGTCCCAGCCCTCGAAGACGATGCAGACCGGTGGGCCGAGTTCGCCGTTGTTGAGCTGGCCGCCATTGATCAGCCGCAAGTGCAGCAGGCGGCGCTGCGCCTTTCCGAGCCGCTTCGCCTCCTCGTCCTTGGAGAGCTTCAGCGAGAGGTCGCAGTCCTCCAGCCGTGGATAGTCGGCACGCAGCTTCTGAGTCCCTGCTGTGCCACCTCCATTGAGGCCGCCGACGCCTGCGCCTGCCCCAGCCCCTGCGCCGCCCCCTGCGCCGGCCCCTTGATCACCCGCCGCATCGCCTGTGGGGCTGCCCGTCGTGTCCACAGCCGACGTCGCGTCATCGGAGGAAGTGCCCGAGGAAGCGCCCTGGGAGCTCTCGTCATGGTGGCCGTGGTGACCGCCGTGATCGTGTTTGCTCACGTTGCCTGTTGTAGCCGATCCACCAGGTCCGCGGCGACACGGTCGGGTGAAGGGATGATTCCGGCCGGAACAGCGTCGGACCCCACCGCCTCGACGACACGCCGCACCAGCGCCGGCTTGCCCGCGATCACCAGCAACTCCTGGTTCGAGAGATGGCTCACCCGCCCCACCTTGCGCCCGGATGGGTCGAAGATGCCGATGCGGGCCCCGACGTAGCGAGCCGAGTCGAAGGCGAGCGTCGCCACCTCGCGGCGTCCGACCGAGCACATCTCCTCGAGCTCATTCAGCGCCAGCCACGACTCGTTGTTGTAGGACAGCACGAGCAGGTCGCTGCTCGCCGACACCGACTGCACGACCGACGCCAGCGCCGCCGGCATGGTGCGCTTCGAGTTGAACACCGAGTGCGTGGATGGGTCACGGGCGTCCACCCGCTTGCGCGCCACGCCGTAGGCCTCGGGCGCATCCCAGGCCACCAGCGTCTCCCACACGTGGTAGTTGGTGAAATACCGATGCTGGTTGTACGGCGGATCCAGATACGCCAAGTCGAAGTGCCCGAGCCCCGACCCCGACTTCGACTTCGACTTCGACTCCGACTCCGACTCGGCCCCGGACCCACCAACCAACTCCACCGCATCGCCCTGGATGGCGCGCCCGGGCCCGGGCAGCATCTCGGGTACCCGCAACGTCAGCGGGTTGGACGATCGCGGCGCCCACTGCTTCACGTACGCCATCTGCACGCCCGTGGTCGAGTCGACCCGGTCCGCCGCCTCGATGAGCGACGTCAACAGGATGGGGAACAGAGGCGACCCCGCATACTCCGAGTCGATGGCGTCCCGCACGGCATCTATCCGAGCGGCGTTCTGCGGCTGGAAGAAGCGGGCCTGACGGCTGAAGGTCTCGGTGACGTAGCCCGGTTTGCCGGGGAGAGCATTGAGGTGGGTGATGGCCGCCCCGAGCGCGCCGGAATCGGTCGTGGCGGCGTCGGCCTCGATGTACGTGCGGGCGAACGTGTGCGCATAACGGGCGCTGTCGACGGCGGTGACGTGGACGCCCTGGGCCTTGAAGGCCTGGGCGACGCGGGTGGTGCCGGTGAACAGATCGAGGGCGGTGCGGGCGCCGGAGGCCTGGCAGATCCGCGTGAGGACGGGGACGAGACGGCGCTTGGAGCCGAGGTACTTGATCATCGGGGCGTCACGCCGGACCACCCTACGATGGGCGGTCATGGTGCCCGGGGACCATCGAGGAACCGTGGATTCGCACTGGGTGCGGTGGCACGAGGCGTACGAGGATCCGTCTTCAGGCTTGTCGCGGCGGTTGCGGGCGGTGCAGTCGATGGTGGGGGCGGCGCTCGATGAGCAGCCGCCGGCCGCCCCGGTCCCGGTCCCGGTCCCGGCCCAGTCCCAGCCCCGGTCCCAGCCCCAGTCCCAGCCCCCGGCGATCCGACCTCCGCCCTGGATACCAATCCAGAGCACATCCGGATCGTCAGCCTCTGTGCGGGCCAGGGGCGTGACGTCATCGACGTGGTGGCTACCCATCCGAGAGGTCCGGAGGTCTCGGCACTGCTGGTGGAGCTCGATCCGGCCCTCGCCGCCTTCGCCCGGGCCCGTGCCGCCGCGGCCGGCGCCGGGGTGGCCGAGCGGATCCGGGTCGTCGAGGGAGACGCCTCGCTGGCCCGCACCTACGCCGATGCGGACGCCGGCGCCGACGATGGCGCCATCCCGGCCGACATCGTCTTGGTGTGCGGCGTGTTCGGGAACATCAGCCCGGCGGACATCACGCGCACCATCCAGGCGATGCGGGGGTTCTGCGTCCCGGGTGGCCAGGTGGTGTGGACCCGGCACCGGCGCCCGCCGGACCTGACCCCGGCCATCCGGGCCGACTTCGCCGCCGCCGGGTTCACCGAGCTGGGTTTCGAGGCCCCCGAGGGCACCGTCATGGCCATCGGGCGCCACCGCCTGGATGGGGCAACGATCCCCTTCGACCCCGACCAGGTCCTCTTCGAGTTCGTGGGCGACGGGCACGCCCCGGTATGACACGGGCACGCCCCGGTATGACACGGGCACGCCCCGGTATGACCCGCCAGACCCGAACGACGGGCCCGACCGCGACCGCCGCCACCGACAAAGCCCGATGACCGCCGGCGACACGGGAGCGGCGGGGGCACGAGCAGCAGACGCGGCCGCCGACAAGGCGCCACGCACCCAGCTCCACCCGATGGTCCTCATCGGGATGGCCTGGCGGACCGCCCGGATGGAGCCCGCCCGTGTCATCGTCCCCGGACTCGTCATTTTCGGCCTCGATGCGATTCAGGGCACCTTCTACACAGAGGTCGCCGTCGACCACCTCGGGATCGGGTCGGTCATCGGGGCGGTCCTCTTCGCCTCCTCCGCGCTGGGGTTGACCTTCTATGCCGGCATGCTCGAGCGCCTGGTCGGCTCGGTCGAGCGCAACGAGCCGGCCCAGCCCGTCCTCACCGTGCTGCGGACCCTGCCCTGGGGGCGCCTGCTCATTGCGGAAGGAATCCTGGTCGTCCTGAGCGCCTTTGCGTCGTTGTTGCTGATCATTCCGGGGCTGATCGTGGGAACGCTGTTCGCCCTGGTGGGCCCTCTGATCAACCTGCTCGACAGCTCGGTGCCGAATGCCTTCAGGCGCTCGGTGCAGCTGGTGCTGGCCGCACTTCATGCTGGTCTTCTTGTTCATCACGCTGCCGTTGGCGGTCGAACACGAGGTCGTCGTCTTCGTGGCCGAGCTCATTCCCCATGAGCACATCTGGGCGGTCTTCCTCACCACCTTCATCCTGGGCGACCTCTTCGGCATGGCCCTGGGTCTCATGGAGGTCACCATGGCGGAGCGCCTGGTGAGCGGAGCACAGGGGCCCGGTCAGGACCTACTGTCGGCGGACGTGGAGTTGCACGACGGGCCCCAGCCCAGAAGTCCGAGCGAGGCCAGCGAGCCGGAATCCCAGCGAGCCGAGCAATCCCAGCAATCCGAGGCGCCCATCCACGACGTAAGCGCCCATCCCCTCAGACGTCCGAGCGACCGAACCGATAAGGACACAAACCGACAGCTCCACGACCCATCACCCCACCACCCCACCACCCGAGGAGGCGCAACCATGGAAGAGACGATCCACGGAACCACGATGCCGGTGCTCGAGCTCTCGCTCGCCGACGGCGAGTCAATCGTGTCGGAGGCCGGCGAGTTCTCCTGGATGTCAGATGCCATCCAAATGGCCACCAACACCGGCGGCGGCATGGGTGGCAAAGGCATCATGGGCGCGGTCAAGCGGGCGGTCTCGGGCGCGTCGTTCATGATGACGACGTACACCGCCCAGGGCGGCGCCGGCTCGATCGCCTTCGCGTCGAAGGTCCCGGGGCACATCTTGCCGATCGACGTCTCACCGGGGAACGAGTTCATGGTGCACCGGCACGGCTTCATGGCGGCCACGCCAGGGATCGAGCTCTCCATGGGCTTCCAGCAGTCCTTCCGCGGCGGCGTCTTCGGCGGCGAGGGCTTCATCCTGCAGAAGATCGGCGGCACCGGCCGCGCCTTCGTCGACCTCTCCGGCGAGGTGATCGTCTACGACCTCGCCGCCGGCCAGTCGATGCGCGTGCACCCCGGCCACGCCGGACTCTTCCAGGCCTCCGTCACGTTCACGGTGCAGAAGGTGCCCGGCCTCGCCAATCGCTACATGGGTTCGGACGGCCACCACTTCGCGGTGCTGACGGGCCCCGGCCGCATCTGGCTGCAGTCGATGCCGATCGCGGTGCTCGCCGGCGTGATCGGCGAGTACATGCCCGACCGCGACGACCACCGCGGGGTGGAGGGCGCGGCCGCCGGCGTCGGGGCGGCCAAGGTCCTCGGCGACATGTTCAAGTAGGCCGGGCCGTTTTTGGTGGGGTCGCTGCGGTCCGTCCGCCGGAATCGGTCCGGCAGGAAGACCCGGTGACCCGTCCGGAAGTTCGTCCTACGAGAGATTGATGGCGTTGGGCGGGACGGTGAGCGTGACGCCCTTGGCGTAGTGGTTGAAGACGACCGTGCTCACGTCGCCCGGCGTGTTGTTGACGATCTTGTAGACGTAGGCGGGGCCCTTGGCGGCGATGTACATCAGGCCCGTGCTCTTCTTCCCCTTGTTCACGACCGTGTCCTTGACGACGACGACCTTGTGGCCGGCGAACGTGGTCGGGCGGCCGAGGGTGAGCGGTGCCGTGTGGCCCTCGAAGGTCGCGACGACGAGATCGGCCGGATCGAGGAACTGGTCGAAAGAGGTGAAGCGCGAGTCGACGGCCGAGAACTCGATCCACCTCCCGCCATACGTCTTCGTCTGCGCCGCGGTGGCGTGGGCGGCCCAGAACTTGGTCGGCGCGTTGAAGTAGAGCAGTGGCCCGACCCGCTCGATCTTGACGAGGGTGCCCCGTTGGACGAACTCGCCTCCGCCTTCGCCGTCACCGTTCACGAGGAGATCGAGGAGGATCGTGCTCTTGCCCTGGGTGATCTTGCCGGCGACGTGGACGCTGCCGAGCTTCGATTCGGCGGCGACCGCCTTGAGGACCCATTTGTCGGCGGGGGTGGCGCCGGGGGGGAAGGTGGTGGTGGTGGCCGGTGCGGTGGTTGTGGTGGTGGCTTTGGCGGCGGCGGCGTGTTGGGCTGCGGCGGCTGTGGATCCCATCCAGAGCGTCGTGGCGGTGAGGGTTGCTGCCGCGGTCAGGGGGAGGAGCGGGCGGAGCGGGCGGAGCAGGCGGAGCGGGCGAGGCAGGAGGATCGGGCGGAGTGCTGCGGTGAAGACGCGCCTGGGGCGGACACCGCTGCCCCATCCAGAGCGTGACCGGGATTTGGACGCAGCCATGCGTGAGTCAGCGTGTCCGGCCACCACACGAAAAATGGTACCGGGGCCTAGGGCGTTTTCATGGGGCTGTGACCCGGTCGTCGAGCGGGAACCGTGGTCACACGGGGGTGGGGATCGCGGGATTTGTGGATGTGTGGATCAGTGAGTGCGTCAGACGGGGTCGGGTTGGTTCCACTCGATCCAGCCCATGCCCTCACGGCCGTCGTCGGTCCGACAGCGCACCATGGCCCGGGGGAAGCGGCTGGTGCGGCCGTCGTCGTTGCGCAAGAGGACCGGTCCGAAGGCGACCGGCGTCACCTCCAGGCCCAATGTGGCGCCGTCGTCGTAGCCGGGTGCGGAGGCGATCTCGATGCGCGCCCTGGATGGGAAGCCGTGCGCTCCCAGATCCTCGGTCACGGTGAGGGCGGTGGCGGGGTGGACCGCGGCCGATGAGGTGGCAGAGCCGGGAGAACCGGGTGGCGGGGAGCCGGGCGTCTGGATGTATCCAAAGAACACGGGCATGCCCGGGATCCCCATCCGGATGTCGGCGAGGTGGACCCGGGTCCCATCGTCCAGGCGCATGGAGCACCAGCACCATCCAAAGGCCCACCAGTCCCGCACGCCCCACGAGTGGTCGCGCTGGCCCTGCCCGTCGACGTTGAACGTCTCGCCGTCGATGGTGACGGACCCGGTGACGAGGCACGGGATCTCGTAACGCGTCGTCAGGTCGTAGTGGTAGGGGACACCGTCGGTGGTCCACGTGAGGTCGAGGTCGAGCCGCGCCGGCGTGCCGGACTGCTCGCCGTGGACGTAGACGTCCTCGGGCGGGGAGATGATGTGGGCCGGGGCACTGGCGGCGAGGCGGAACGCCTCGAGCGGGCGGACCAAGTCGATTTCGATCCGGCTCGGGCCGGCGTCGCCAGCGGTGCCAGCAGCAGGGAGCGGTGGATTCGGAGACCAGGCTGTCACCGGGCGGGACCGGGGCTCGATAGTCGACCGAGCAGACACCGGGTTGGCCGGGCCGGACGATCCAGGTCGTCCACCACGCCAGCTGGCGGTTGGGATAGAGCCCCAGCCGCAACCAGCCGCCCAGGGAACCGTCAGCGTTGACGAAGTCGCAGTAATAGGACTCGTTCCACAGGTCCTCGCCGTCGGGCGTGTGCCGGGCTTCGTCGTCGGGCAGGACGACGTGGTCCGCCGTCACCGGTTCGGTCCCGGCTGCATGGCGGTGGCCCCCACAGGGCCAGGCACCTCGACGATGGGGTCGTCGCGGTCGTCGAACTCGGTGCGGAGGGCTTTGGACATCACGGCGTGTTGAAAATACAGCGTCGTGATGTAGGTGAGCTCGAGGATGGCGACCTCGTCGAGGTGGCGCTGCAGCTCGGCGAAGAGCTCGTCGGGCACGCGGCCGTGGTCGTAGACGAGGCAGTCCGTGTAGGCGAGGACGGCCCGCTCGGCGGCGTTGTACGTGCCCTCGGGTGCGGTGCTCCACGCGGGGATGTGCGTGATCTGCGCCTCGGGCATGCCGAGCTCGCGCATGGACTTGGCGTGCTGGCTGTAGACGAACTGGCTGGCCGCGGCGTAGCCGGCGCGTATCTGGCCGAGCTCACGCAGCGTGGGGTCGAGCACCCGTGTGGGCGATTGGTACAACCCGAACCCCTTCACGCAGTGGTCGAGGATGTCGGGGCTGTTGGCGAACACGGTCCACCAGTCGCCGGTGGTGCCGTCCCAGCGGCCGGGCTCGGCGACGGGGTCGCGGCCCTCGAAGAGCCATTCGTACATGGTGGTGACGATTGGCGCGGTGGCCTCGTCCTTGGGGACCTGGCGGAGTCGGGGCATGGATGGTGTCGGTGTCGGTGTCGGTGTCGGTGTCGGTCGGGGTCAGACCCGGGCCGGCTGGGACGGGTGGTCGGGCGCCGGGATCTCGGGCTCGGCCGCCATGTCGGCGCCCTTGGCCTTCGCCTTGGATGGGGCGTGCGAGACGTCCGACGCCCCGAGCGCCCGCGTCCAGGCGGCGAACTCCAGGAGGATCCCGTCTGGATCTTGGAAATAGATGCTGCGGACGAAGACGCCCGAGTGCAGGGTGTCGCTGATGCCCCACTCGGAGTCGTCGTGATTGGCGATCTCGGTGCAGTCGATGCCGGCGGCGACGAGACGGGCGCGGTACTCATCCATCTTCTCCGGCGCAACGTCGAAGGCGACGTGGTTCATGGAGCCGATGGCGCTCGTCAGGTCGCCCTGGTCGGGCCGGGCCGCCGGCGCGCTCGATCCCCGGCACGCCGTCGGGCGCATCGGGGAACCAGAAGAAGGCCAGGCAGTCACCGCCGCCGCAGTCGAAGAAGAAATGCTGTCCCATCCCGGCGGGCAGGTCGATCGTCTTGACCAGCGGCATGCCCAGGACGTTCGTGTAGAAGTCGACGGTCCGCTCCATGTCGCGGCACACGAGGGCGAGATGGTTGATGCCCCGCAACTCGAATCCGGCCGTGTCGTTCGTGTTGCCCGTGATTCCCGTGTCGCCCCTGTCGTCTGCCATGAGCCTGCCCTCCCTCGTCGCCGCCGCACGTGTCGGCCGGTTTGGCTGGCCCCGGCCGACGCCGCCCCAGGATAGGCCGCAATCCTGCGGGACCCTCAGGCCGTATGACCCTCGGGAAGTGAAACCAGGAAGGGACGGGTCGAATGCAAACGGGCGGACGTAGCGGGGGTACCAAAACAGGTTCAGGTGGCGGGATGGCGGGGAGAGTCCCGGCAGGCGGGGCCCGACATGTCTGGGGTCGGGCCGTTGCCGGGGCTCTCTCCGTCGGTGGCATGGTCACCGCGGCATCCGCACTCGCCCTGGTCCTGGCGGTGCCCGCCGGGACCGCCTCGGCCTCGTCGTCACAGCCCAAGCACATCAAGGTGTCGACCGCCAAGGTGGCGGGCGTCGGGACCGTGCTCACCACGGCCTCGGGCCTGACGCTGTACCGCTTCACCGAGGACACGCCGGGAACGTCGGCGTGCACGGGCGCCTGCGCCAAAATCTGGCCGCCCCTCCTGGCGTCGAAGGGCGCCCACGTGTCGGGACCGAAGGGCGTGAAGGGCCTGGCGGTCATGAAGATGGGCAACGGGCACTGGCAGGTGGCGTTCCACAAGATCCCGCTCTACCGCTTCGAAGGGGACAAGAAGAAGGGGCAGGCGCTCGGGCAGAACGTGGGCAAGGTCTGGTTCGCCGCGTTGAAGAGCGGGATCCCGGCCTCGAACGCCGCCCCGCTGACGGCCACGACACCGACCACCCCGACCACTGGGGCGCCGAGTGCGCCGACGACGCAGCCGGCGACACACGACGCAGCCGGCGACACCGACGACGCAGGGCTCGGGATCGACGGTCTCTCCGGCACCGGCCGTCACGCCGACGACGCATGCGTCGACGCCGCCTCCGACCTCGCCGCCCACCACCGCACCGCCAAAGCCACCGCCCACCACGACGCCGACCACGGCCGGCGGTACGGGAGGGACGGGCTTCTAGCGGCGTTAGGTGGCTGCGATGCCGACCATGGGCGCGTTGAGATGTCGACCGCCCATGGAGCCGTAGAACTCGGCGTGCCCGAAGGTGAAGATGCCGCCGTCGGACCCCTGGAGCCAGTAACCGTCGCCGTCCGCGTTGGCCGCCATGCCGACCACGGGCGAGTTCAGCGGGGTGCCCACCATGGAGCCGTAGGACGCCGCGTCGCCGAAGTCGGCCACGTTGCCGTTGGCGCTGGCGAGCCAGTAGCCGTTCGAGCTGGCCGTCGGCGCCATGCCGGTGATGCGGTAGCCGCCGGGCGCCCAGGACGGCTGGCCTTGGAAGTGGGCGTTGCCGAAGCTGAAGACCTGGCCGTTGGCGTCGACGATCCAGTACCCGCCATCGAGGAAGGCGGGCGCGGCGGCGGTCACGGGAGAAGAGGCACCTCCGGCGCCCAGGGAGCCGTAGAACTTGGCGTCGCCGTAGGCGAAGACGCCGCCGTCGCTGGCGATCAACCAGTAGCCCCCGTCGTCGAGGGTGGGGATGAGGCCGATGATCGGTTTGTTCAGCCTGATGCTGCCGGTCGACCCGAAGAACTGCGCGTTGCCGTAGGCGAACACGCCGCCGTCGCTCGCCACCAGCCAGTACCCGCCGCCGTTCCCCGTGGCGGCCATGCCCACGACGGGCTCGTTGAGCTTGGTCGACCCCGTCGACCCGTAGAACTGGGCGGCGCCGAAGCTGAAGATGCCACCGTCGGAGGCGACCTGCCAGTATCCAGGCGCCGGGCGGACCGGCTGCGGGCAGGAGGGGCTGGTGGCCGGCGAGGCGTTGGTGTACGGCGTCAGCGCAGGCGGGCCGCCGGAAGGGGCGAAGGTGAGCTGGGCCAGGTACATGGGCCGGATACCGCAGCTCAGATAGCCGATGGTGTTGCCCTGCCAGGCGGCCAGGGCCATGACGTAGTTCCCCGATCCCGGGGGCACTTGGTAGACATCGGGCCCTCCCGGCCCCGACATGCCCGGGGCGGTGGAGAGGAGGGGCCCGGTCGTCGACATCTCGGTGCAGTGGCCGACCGTCGGGCCACCCGGACAGCTGGCCCACCCGATGGCGTAGGTCGACGCGCCCTCGTCGCTGCCGGCATAGAAGAGGTAGTAGTGGTCCGTCGTGGTGGCACCGCTCGTGGTCTGCGTCTCCACCATGTCGGGGCCTTCGACGATGGCGCCCTGCCAGGCTTCGTCGGCGCCGAGCATCAGCTGGGTCGGTATTGCCCCGGTGGTGCCGGTGAGGTTGGTGTTCAGCGGCACGGACCAGATGATGGTTCGGCGCGCCGATGTGGTTCCCGTCGTCCTTCCAGAGCAGGTACGAGCTGCCGGCGTCGTCGGTGAAGATGTCGGGGTCGATGCTGCCGCCGTAGTCCGCCTCGTCGATGGTGGGGGACGTGTCGAATCCGTTGTCGCAGACGACGGGTTGTGAGTTCGCGTCGATGTAGGGACCGGTCGGGACCGCGGAGGTGGCCACGCCGATGCACTGGTCGCCCGTCGAGGCTTCCGTCGCGGTGTAGTACATGACGAAGGCGCCGTGGTTGTTGTAGGCCACGCTCGGCGCCCAGGTGTTCCCGGCCTTTGGCCCAGCCCGGGAGCCTGGGGAGCGCGTCGGTGTTGAGCGGGGTCCAGTGCACGCCGTCGAGCGACGTCGACACCTGGATGTTGATGGTTTGGCTCGCCGGCGCGAAGTTCTGCGTGGCGAAGCCGTAGTAGACGCCACCGAACGAGAGGATGTTCGGGTCAGGGAAGTCGTTGGAACGCACCGGCGCCCAGTTGGCCGCGCTGGCCGGCGGCGCGGCAGCGATGCCAACCGAGGCGGCGGCACCCAGGAGGACCACGAGGGCGCCAAGAGTGGCGGCGATGATCCGCACTTCAGCGAAGCAATGACGTCGCATGTCCCGCGGTGAGAAGGTCACCGTTCTCCCTGTTGGATTCGTGGTCGCCGTTCCCAACCGATTCCACGCGAAGTGCCGCAGCCAATGATGCCGCACCGAATGGTGCCACAGCCAACGGTCGATGCCGCAGCCAGTGATGCCGCAGGCAATGGTAGCGAACGGGGTATGGGTATTGGGCGCGGGCGCCGCCAGCGCCGGTCCGCACGCCTGAGATCGGGTGGTTCACGCATGTCCACGGTGAAACGACCACGCCCGCTCCCAGTAGGTTCGTTCGGACAGCGGGGCGTGTGACGGACAGATGACGGAGATGACGGAGAGATGACACCGAGACGAGGACCACGATGACCGAACTACGCAAGCCCGCAGTCGACGCCGGCTTCAAGCTCTTGAACCTGACGCACAAGGCGGCGCTGAAGGTGACCGGCGGCCGTTGGCCCAATCTCCTCTTCGGCATGCCGGGAGTGGAGCTGCAGACGATCGGTCGCAAGTCCGGTGAGCCGAGGACCACCATGCTCACCACACCGATCCACGACGAGAGCCGGGTCATCCTGATCGCCTCGAAGGGCGGCGACACCCGCGATCCCCAGTGGTACCGCAATCTGGTCGCCAATCCGGACGTCGAGATCACCATGGAGGGCCAGACCCGGGCGATGCGGGCCCGGACGGCGCCACCGGAGGAGAAGGCGGCGCTCTGGCCCGACATCGTCGCCGTCTACAAGGGCTATGACAGCTACCAGAAGAAGGCCGGGCGCGAGATCCCGGTGGTGATCTGCGAGCCGCGTCCGGCCTGAGTCTCCACCCGCACGCTCGACCGCCGCCGCGCCGACCGCCCGCAGGGTCAACCCCGCAGGATCGTCGCCGGGAGGTGGCGGTACGATGCGGCTGATGTCAATGGAGCCTGCCGGCTCACCAGGTGGATCGATCGAGGGCGCGGGAGCCGGAACGGGCGCGGGCATGGACGCCACGACCGGGTCCGGATCGGAGGACGCCGCCTTCGACCTCAGCATGGCCGTCTCGCAGCTGGCGTCGAACAGCACCGACCTGCGGATCATGCTCAAACTGCTGGTGGCCCAGCTCTCCGATGCACTGGGCGATCGCATCACCGTCGAACGCGCCGGGCGCTTCCGCAAGTCCGACGAGATCAAGTCGGTGCGGATCATGCTCGGCGACGACACCCTCGAGGCAGCCGTCGAGGGGGGCACCGTCCGTTGCACCATCGGGCACTCCTCGGGCGGCATCCGGATCCGCAGCGAGCAGGTCGGGATGGACGTCTGGCTGACCCGCCTCCTCACCACCTTGCAGACGGAAGCGGCGCACAGCGAGCAGACGCGCGTGGCGCTGGAGAACATCGTGATCGGAGGCCAATCGTGACCGAGGAACCGCCGCAGCAAGACGGACCGGCCCAAGCCGCACCACCACCGCCCACCGCACCACCGCCACCCGTCCTCCACGACCTCCCCAAGGACGCCGCCCACCGCCTGGAGGAGTTGGAGCACGGGCTCTTCACCTCGGACCTCTCGGTCAACGAGTTCCTCCTCGTCAAGGAGGCCGGCTTCCACCCGCTGGGGTTCGTGATGGGCTCGTCGATCTACCACATTGGCCTGCAGACCCGGAAGTGGGGCCAGAGCCAGGAGCTGACCAAGCTCACCGAGGCGATGTACACCGCCCGCGAGCTCGCCATGAACCGCATGGAGGAAGAGGCCGAGGAGCTCGGGGCCGACGGCGTCGTCGGCGTGCGCCTCGACGTCAACTACTACGAGTGGGGCAACGACTCGGCGGAGTTCATCGCGTTCGGCACGGCAGTGAAGGCCGAGGACGGGACGTCGCACCGCAACGTCCAGGGCAAGCCCTTCACGTCGGACCTGTCGGGTCAGGACTTCTGGACCTTGATGCAGACCGGGCACGTGCCGCAGGGTCTCGTCATGGGAACGTGCGTCTTCCACATCGCGCATCGCAAGTTCACCCAGGCGCTCGGGTCCATGGGCCAGAACGTCGAGCTACCCAATTTCACGCAGGCTCTCTACGAGGCGCGCGAGCTCGCCATGACGCGCATGCAGGACGAGGCGACGCAGCTGGAGGCAAGCGGGATCGTGGGCGTGCGCCTGGAGGAGAAGTCGCACCAGTGGGGCTCGCACACGATTGAGTTCCTGGCGCTCGGCACAGCGGTGACCAAGCGCGACGGGGAGGTCACCCTCCCCAAGCCGACCACGATCATCTCCTTGGACAACTGATGTCCGACGGGGACGGGCGGGGTCTGGACGGCCCGCCGCCCGATGCCGTGACGACCACCTCCGGCGGCCCCGAGGGCGACCTGCCCGAAGCCGCTGTCCGACGCCTGGAGTCCAACTCGTTCTCCTCGGGCCTCACCGTGCCCGACTTCGCGGCCTGCCTCGACCTCGGCCTCCAACCCGTCGCGCTGGTGCAGGGCTTCTGCGTCATGCAGTGGGGTTGGAACGGGCCGGGCGGCGCGGGGGCCATGCGCGGCCTGTCGCCCTACCTCGGCGGGCAGCAGACGCCGGGCGCGTACTCCGAGACGTACCGCTGCCCGCATGGCTTCGTCTCCAACGAGCACCGGTCATGGGGCCAGAACCTCGAACAGCCCTGGGTCGAGGAGGCCTGGGCGCAGGGCTACGGCACGGCGTACGCCCGCATGCTCGAAGAGGCCGGCACCCTCGGTGCCCACGGCGTGATCGGCGTGGTGGACCGGGTGTCCAACGTGGCCGACACCGGGACGACCGAGTTCCATTTCCTCGGGACGGCGGTGACGGTGGAGGGCGGGCCGCCGCCCGCCGGGGGCGTCCCATGGAGCACCTACCTGGCGGGCCAACGCCTGACCAAGTCGATCGAGGCGGGGTTCATGCCGGTGGCGGTGGTGGCGGCCCTGGCGTCGGTCCGGATCTGGGCCTACTGCATGACCGAGTACTACATGGAGGGCTCCATGGGCGGCTGGGGCATGTCGGGCGGCCCGGCCCTCGTCGAGCAGGTGAGCAAGGCGCACATGGCCTCACGCCAGTTGGCCCGCAAGCACGTGCGCGAGCAGCTGCAGGGCGACGAGTTGCACGGGGCGACCATGGACGTCGTCACGCGCGAGCTCTCGGCCGGCGACGAGGTCATCGACTGCACCCTGCGGGGCAACCGGATGCGGCGCTTCAAGGACTTCGACCCGGTGGTGCTGCCGAGGCCCACGGTGCGGCTGTCGTGACGGACACGGACACGGTCCCGGTGCCGGACGTCCGCGCCGAGATGCTCCGTGGGGCCCAGTCCCTGGCCACACCGGCCCCCCGGTCCCGGGAACGCGGCATCACCTCGGACCTCTCGGTCGACGAGGCCCTTCTGCTGCACGCCGCCGGATGGGAACCGCTCGACCTCGTGTGCGGCGTGGCGGTGGTGTCGGTCCCGGTCGGGGTGTGGAACTGGGGGAGGGGTGCCATCTCGCTGGCCTCCGACGCGCACAACGCCGCAGTGGACCAGGCTTCACGGGTCCTGCGCGCCGAGTGCGCCAAGGTGCACGGACACGGCGTCGTGGGTGTGCGGGTGGATGTGTCGGTGCGCACGCACCACATCGACGTGGAGCTCGTGGGCACGGCGGTGCGACCGATGGACGGGAAGGACCCCAGGGGGACAGACGCCGCGCTCGCCGCACCGTTCGTGTCGGATCTGTCGGCCCGCGACTTCACCCTGCTGCAGCGGGCCGGCTGGATGCCCGTCGGCCTCGCCTTCGGGGCGAGCTTCGTCTACGCCCCCCGTCGCACCGCCGGCCAGGCGATGAAGCAGTCGACGCAGAACGTGGAGCTGACGAACTACACCGAGGCGATGTACTCGGCCCGCGAGTCCGCCATGGAGAAGATGCAGCGTTCCGCCCTCGAGGTCGGAGGCGAGGGCGTGGTCGAGGTCAAGGTCACGGAGGGCCCGATGAGCTTCGCCCGCCACGCGGTCGGCTTTACGGCCTGGGGGACGGCGGTCAAACTCGTGGCGGAGGCGCACCAGTTCGTGCGGCCGCTGCTGGTCCTGCCGCTCGACGACGCGGTGGTCAGTTTCGAAGCGGAGAGCCTGCGCAGCAGCAGACAGGGGAAGGGACGGAAGCGATGAGCACGCAGCAGGGGAAGGCGGGGGAGCGGGATTGGGCTGCCTGGGCCAAGACGTTCGAGTCCATCGACGGGCCGGACGACTTCGCCGCCCTGTTCGCTCCGAATGGCCGGTTCTGCGATCCGGTCACGCCGTGGACGACCGACCTCCACAAGGTGGCCCGGGACACCGACGCCATCTTTCCCGACTGGAACCAGACCGTGGACCGCATCCGTGGCGGTGCGGACTGGGCGGTCTTCGAGTGGACGGGGACGGCGACCTTCCACGCCGGCGAGGGCAAGTCGGGCATCCCCATCAAGATGACCGGTGCCACGGTGATCGACGTGGACGCCGATGGCAAGGTCACCGCCTGGCGCGACTACCTCGACACCAACGAGCCCACCCAGCAGATCACGCAAGGACTCGAGCGGGCCATCGAAGGCGGCTGACCGGCGGCCACGCGGTCGGAGCCGCCGGCCGCTCACCGACGAGCAGGAACGCGATCTCCTGAGCGACCCATCGGGCTGCGAGGATGACGAGGTGCGGGTCCTGCTCACCGACGGTTCGGGGCTGACCGCCCGCCAGGTTGCCACCGAGCTGTCCTTGGCGGGACATCGGGTCGAGGTTCTCACACCCGATCCGCTGGCCCTGACGCGTTTCACCCGGCACGTGGCCAAACTGCACAAGGTGCCTCCCTACGGGGCAGACCCCTTCGCTTGGCTGGACGCCGCGCTCGACGTGTACCGACGTGGTGGTTTCGACGTGCTCTTCCCAACCCAAGAGCAAGTCGCCGTACTGGCCGCAACGCAGCCCCCTGTGGTGACCGCCGTTCCCACCTTCGAGGCATTGTCCCGGGTGCAGGACAAGATCTCCGCCTACTCGACACTGGCCTCTCTCGGGATCCCGCAGCCTCCATCGGTGGTCGTGCACCAGGAGAGCGACCTCGCGGAATGGGACCGTTTCCCTGCCTACAGCAAGCCGCCCATCGGCACGGCCACGAGCGGCATACGACAGGTTCGGGGGCGCTCCGAGCTCGCATGGGAAGGGAAGCCGTTCCTCCTCCAAGAACGTGTCGACGGCCCTCTGGTCATGGCCCAGACCGTGTTCGACCACGGCCGGCTGGTCGCCAGTGCGGCCAACCTGCGCGTCCGGGAAGGGGCGAGCGGCGGGGCCAGCCACAAGCGCAGCGTGGACCTTCCGTCAGTGCGTGAACACCTCGGGCGGCTCGGGACACATCTGCTGTGGCATGGCGCGCTGTCTGCTGATGTGATCCTGGGCGCCGACGGGCCCTGCTTCATCGACATCAATCCGCGTCTGGTGGAACCCGGCAATGCGCGGCGCGCCGGGGTGGACATGGTCGACGCCCTTCTTGCCGTGGCGCTCGGCCGAGAACCGGTGGCGCAGCCCCTCGGCCGGACCGACGTGGCCACCCATCAGCTGTTGCTGGCGGTGCTCGGCGCCGCCCAGTCGGGCCGGGCACGGCGCGGCGTGCTGGGAGAGCTGCGCGACGCCGCACGGCACAGGGCGAGCTACGAGGGGAGCGTCGAGGAGCTCACCCCGGTTCGCCACGACCTGCGCGCTGCCGTTCCGGTGACGGCGGCCGCCCTTGCGACGCTGGCGTGGCCGCGGTCATGGCGTTTCTTCTCTTCGGGTGCTGTGGCGAACTACGCGCTGAGCCCTGACGGCTGGGAAGCCATTGTGGAGACCCAGACGATGCGGGAGTAGGTGGGGAGGCGGTGAGCGCGTCGGTGTCGTCGGTGTCGTCGGTGTCGTCGGTGTCGTCGGTGTCGTCAGGTCTTGGGGACGAGGGACCGAAGCACGAACTCCCCGTTCTCGGTGTAGGTGGAAGCACCGAACGGCGTCTTTGTGTGGACCAGGATGCTCCGGCGGTTCTGGAGCGGGAGGCCGGACTGCGCGTCGAACCAGAGGTCGTCGCGTTCGGTGCCGACCTGTGGGCCACGCAGTGTCCACTGCACTTCGACGTGGACCGCGGGGACCTGCCGCCCGTCGATGGAGAGGGTCGGCTCCCCGACGAAACGGGTGACCCCGGCGGTGACCAACGTGCCATGGACCTGCGTCGACGTGCCGGTGCAACGGGCGGGCCAGGTCTTGTCCACGGCCGGCGCTGACGGGATGCTCAACAACCCCGGCGAACACCGCAACGTCGACAGGTTGGTCTCGGCCAGGGGGCCGACCATCCAGCGCTGCCAAACCAGTCCCCCTATTTCCACGAGGCCGGTGGGACGTCCGCAGTAGGTCCAGCTCTGCCAGTGGTTGCTGGAGTAGTCGATGCGGAAGCTCCAGCACCCGTCGCTCTTGACTTCGACGGTTCCCGGCAGTGTCGGCCCCTCGGCCTGGGAGAGGGGCGGGAGACTCAGGCTGTCGGTGCCCGAGCCCTGGTACGAGTACACGCCGGGAGGCGGGTGAGTGCCCGGCGTGGCCGCGGGGTCTGATTGGTAACGGTTGATGGCCTGGCTGATGCTCACCGGATGGGCCCTTCCCTCGAGCGTGAGCACAATCGAGACCACAATGAAGATGATGACCAGGGAGAGCAGGACCAGGAGCACGTTGCGGACCCGGTGGTGCCGGACGGGACGTTCGGCGGCGATGGGTTCCGGCGCCGCATCCTCTGGCGTTCTCACCTCCGCGAGGTCCACCTGATCCATCGTGACCCTCACGCCGTCGCCGGAACAGAGACCAAGGTCCTCGGGACTCGGTTTGGCAGCTGTGGGAACAGGGCTGGCTGATATGGCTGATACGGCCGATATCGCGACGAATCGCCCGATATCGGCAACGTGCGCGAGCCGCTCCACGCCTCTGACCACGGCGCTTGGGCCCGATTCAACAGATGTGGCCGTGCGGATAGTCTCGGCCGACGACTCCCTGACGGGAGGAAGGAGAGTGGATTGCCTGCTTGTTCCCGCTGCCTGGTCGAGGTGCCCGTCGGAACCGCGCTGTGCCCCAAATGCGGGGCTGCCATCAGACGGCCTGTCATGTCGCAACCGGCGCCGAAGCGTCCGGCGAAGCGTCCAGGGAAATCCCGACAGCGGCTGAACTCCTTGAACCAGAGGGATCGGATCGTCGGTCCGGCCAGCTTGGTTCTCTTGGTCTCGTTCTGGCTGCCCTGGTACAGCATCGGTCCGTTCTCGGTCAACGGGCTGAGCGCGCACGGCTGGTTGTTCATCGCCCTGGTGAACGCCGCCGTGCTGGTGCTCTACGTCTTGATCATCGCGTTCGATGTCGGCGACCTCGCTGGCCCGGGCCGCATGTCCAAGGATCAGCTCTTGGCCGTCCTCACCGGAGTCAACCTGGTGCTCGTCGGCCTGGCCTTCCTCTTGAAGCCGGCCAGCCTCAGCTGGGCGTGGGGCGCCTTCCTGGCGCTGATCGCCGCCATCGCGGCCTTCGTGCCGTACGGGGTTCCCGTCATCAGGGACCGACTCCAGCGCTGAAACCGGTGCGAGCGGTGCGAGTCGCTTCCTGACGGCATTGAGGTCTTCTTGCGTCGTCCGAACACGGAAACCGCTTCCGGTGGCCTAACTCGGTTCCCAGGTCGGCATTGCGTTCCAAAGAGCTGGGATCGCGTACCGGGCGACAGTCCCCGGGGAATCGTGGCGTCACCGGCGATCATCGCCTCGACGTTGCCACCCCCAATCGGATCACCGGCCCAGAGGTTGCGCAACGACTGACCCGCTTCAAGGGTAGGGCTGGCCTGGGAGTCCGATGATCCGCTTCTTCGTGGCTTCGAATTCTTCCTGGCTGATCGCACCAGTGCTCCAGAGCTCACCAAGGTGAGCAAGTTGATCCACTTCCGATGCCACCTCGCTGGGCCTGATTCGAAGCGGACCATATCCCGCGAGTCCAGCCACGGCGAAGAGAGCGCCGACCAGAAAGATCACGAACTGAATGTCATCTGCCAGGATCGGTTCGGGGAACGAGAGCGAGCTCGCTGCCGCGCCGAAACCGAGCACGACAATGGCCCACAGCCTCCGGCTCGGTGCCTTGGACAACCAGCGCATCGATGCTCCGCCTCACGCCCGTCGAGGCGTCAAACCACTTTCGGTTGACGATATGGAGCGAGGAATCGAGTGGGACAGTGCAACGTCCCGGCCTCTTCAAGACGACGCAGCACGACCGGCGTCGCCCGGTGGCGGATCGACCCCGGGGACGCCTCCGTCGGTCACGTGCTCCGTCCATGCAGACCCGGACCAGTACCGTCGCTCATGACGACCCGACGGGTCCGTCATCCAACCAGCAGGGATACCGGTGAATGGACCTTGCCCGGTGGCGCGTCGGCCACCTCCGATACGTGATCGGAGAGGGCGGGGTCATTGAACGAGCTGGCGCCAGGCGCACCCCGTTGCCGACCCCGATGGCGTCGCTGCGAGGAAAGCGCCCGCATGGCGAACAGGCCAAAGAAGATCAGCAGTGCGATCCAAGAACTGTGGACTCCGTAAAACGTGCCTGCAGCCTAGACCTCGCCGAGCAAAAACAAACGCCGCCGCCCCCGTCCGCCTCACCCTCGGGCCGGGCCCTCAGGCCTCCGCCGCCACCGCCTTCACGTGCGCCATCCGGGCGTCCTGCGCCTCGTCGAGGTCCTGGGCCGCCTTCTCGTCGTCGGCCATCTCGGCGTCGATGTCGGTCTCGGCGAAGCCGATGACGCCCATCTGCTCGAAAGCGGCGCGCAGCTTCGGTCCCCACAGGCCGATGTCGCGCAGGATCGGCACGATGCGCATGAAGAGGAAGTTGCGGAATTGGCGGAGTGTCTCGCTGTTGTCGACGTACGTGGCGATCTCCGGCGGCATCTCCATGCGCTCCCAGACCTCGTCGCCCAAGAAGCGGTCGCGCATGAGGTAGCAGGCTTCGATGCAGAAGGCTTCCCGCTCGTCGCGCTCGGCCTGGCTCAGCTGGGGGTAGTAGTCGCGCAGCGCCAGCCGCCCGAACATGACGTGGCGGGCCTCGTCCTGCATGACGTAGGCGTTCAACGCCTTGGCGAGCGGGTTCTGCGCGTTGTTGCGGATGATGCCGAACGCGGCGAGGGCCAGTCCCTCGATGAGCACCTGCATGCCGAGATACGTCATGTCCCACCGGCTGTCCGCGATCACGTCGTCGAGCAGTGCCTTGAGGTGGACGTTGAGCGGGTACACCAGCTGCACCTTCTCGTGCAGGTAGCGGCTGTAGACCTCGACATGGCGGGCCTCGTCGATCACCTGCGTGGCGGCGTAGAACTTCGAGTCGATGTCGGGCACCGTCTGCACGATCTTGGCCGTGCAGATCAGCGCGCCCTGCTCGCCGTGCATGAACTGGCTGAAGCGCCAGGCCTCGGTGTGGCGTCGGAGCTCGCCACGCCGCTCCTCGGACATGTTGTCCCACCACTCGGTGCCGAAGATCGGATTGATCTCGTCCGGCATGCCGACCGGGTTGGCCAGGTCGACGTCCTGGCTCCAGTCGAGCCGGTCGCTACCGATCCACTGGCGCCGCGTGCCCTTGTCGTAGAGACGGAGGAGCTGCTCCCGCCCGCCCGTGTAGTTGAAGTCGAACATGGTGGTCGACGGCGACTCGACGCCCCACTTCGGCTCGAAGGCAAGGTCCGAGTCGGTGATGGATGGGCTGGTGGTCATGAGGCCCCCCTTGGGTCACTTCCAGCTGCAGCTGTGGGCGTCTTCCGCCACCACGCGACGCTACCCCCTGCCGTGCCCCGAGTCAGGTGGGGGGCCGCTCCGCGGTGACCGGGCAGACCTGATGCCGAGAGCCCGCCCGTCGCCACGTTCCGCAACAGCCTCAGCGAGATCGGCTGAAGATCGGAGCGGAAGATCGAGGAAGATCAGCGGAAGTCGAACGCCACCTTGATGGCGCCACTCTCCTCCTGGTTGGCCAGCACCGTGAAGGCCTCGCGCCAGTCCTCGAGCCGGAAGGTGTGGGTCAGCATCCCGGTCATGTCGATCCGGCCGTCCGCCGCCAGGCGCAAGTAGTGCTCAATGCCGTGCAGGCGCACGCCATCGACCTCCTCGACCCCGAAGGCGTTGGAGCCGACCCACGAGATCTCCTTGAAGTACAGCGGCGACCATTCCCAGCGCTCCGGCGCGTGCACGCCGCTCTTGACCATGGTGCCGCGGGACTTGAGCAGGCGGACGCCGATCTCGGCCGTCTGTGCGGTGCCGACCGTGTCATAGACGACATCGAAGCCGCCGGGGTGCGCCATGGGGAGCGTGCTGCCTTCGAACTTCTGCAGCACGCCGCCGGACCAGGCTGCCGCTTCCTCCAACAGCTGGTCGACCGGAAACGGGTCGACCACGGTGGCGCCGAGCTTGCGGGCCAGCGCGGCCTGCGCGGGCCAGCGGGCGACCACCATGACGTCGACGTCGGGGTACAGCGCCTTGATGATGGCGACCGCCGTGCTCCCGAGGGCTCCGCCGCCGTACACGAGTGCTTTGCCTCCGGGCGGTGGCGGGTGCCGCGTCACGGAGTGCAACGAGACGGCGAAGGGGTCGCCGATGACGGCCACCTCGTCGCTCAAGCTGTCGGGGACGGGAATGAGCATCGACTCGTGAGCGGGCAGGTAGTCGGCGAAGCCGCCGGGCGCGTCCTTCGAGGTGCCGGTGTGGATGCCAGCGGCGATCGGCCCCTCCGTGAAGTGCCAGCACATGGAGTAGTCGCCGGCCTGGCAGGACGGGCACGGCGGGTCGATGCCGCGCGGGCCGCACGAGAGCCAGGGGTTGAGGACGACGCGCTGGCCCACCTCGAGGCTCGTGACAGCGGGCCCGACCTCGACGACGTCGGCCACAACCTCGTGTCCGAAGACGGTCGGGAAGGTGAAGAACCCGTTCAGCGCACCGTCGCCGAAGTCGTCGCCGAAGTCCATGAAGACCATCTTGGCGTCAGAGCCACAGATGCCGGTGAGCCGTGTCTTGGCCACGCACCAGTCGTCGCGCAGGAGCGTCGGGCGCTCGAGCTCTTGGAGGCGCATGGGGGTGCGGGACAGGCCCTTCATCAGCGAGTTGGAGCCTTCCGGGGGCGTCCAGCGGTCGCCGCGGACGCCGTAGAGCAGACCTTGCATTGGGTGACTCCTTACCTGAGGCCGGTGATGATGCCGATCACGGCGGTGCTCTGATTGTCCTGCGTGGCGCGGACAACGAGGCCCAGGATGACGAGGGCCACCACGACGAAGCCGACGATGATGCCCGCCAGGGCCATGCCGTTGCCCCCCTGGGCGCCGTTCGACTGACGAATCTGTCCGCGTGCGACAAAGCCGAAGATGATGCCCAGCACGGCTGGAATGCCAAGCAGGAAGATCCCCGCGCACGAGCAGACGAGCGCGGCGATCGCCATCCCGTTCGTCTTGCGGGTCACCGGCCGGCCGTAGGGACTCTGGCCTTGCGGCGCGTACTGGCCGTAGCCGGCGTTCGCGTATGGGGTGGCACCGTAGGCAGGCGGTCCCGCCGGCACCGTCCCGCCCGTGCCGTACGTGGGGCCTTGAGCGGGGTAGGACGGTGGCTGGGCCGGTTGCTGGGTCGGCTGCTGGGTCGGTTGCGCCGTCGGACCAGCGGGACCCGTGTTCGGCGGGCCTGTCCACAACTCAGGTGGGTACCACTTCCCGTCGGAGGCCATCCACCATCCGGGACCTTGTGCGGTGTTGCTCATGCCGTCACTGCTCCATCCGACGCACCGTATGCCGCCTGGAGCATAGGAGGCGTGCCCATGGGGCGCCGTGATCAGGCGACGTACGGGCAGTGGCGGCATCCTGACTCGCAGCAGGTGCCTCGTCGGGCGAGATAGCCGGCGGTGAGCACCGTGTACCCCGAGCGGGGATCGACGTAGGTGTCGGCTCCAGCCTCCAGCGCATCGGTGTGCACCCGGATGATCTCGGAGTAGAGGGGATCGTCCGGCGACAGCCGATCGGGATGTGGCTCGGTCAGGGGCCGGTCAGCCAGGGGCCTGTCGGCGAGGGGTCGGGGAGCGGGATCTCTTGGATCCACCGATCTGCCCGTTTCGACCTCATTTGGCCCATCGGGGCCAACAGGCCCATCGATCTCACCGTGCCCGTTGGGCGGCTCGTCCATGGGGACCGGGGCCGCAGGAGCAAAAAAGAGAAGGCCCCGGTCCCCATGGTGAGGGACCGGGGCCTTGCTCGCTACCTCTTCGCGGCCCTCTTGGCGGGCGTCCGCTTGGCCGGGGCCTTGCGTGCCGGCGCCCGCTTGGCGGGAGCCTTGCGCGCCGTGGTCTTCCGGGCGGGAGCCTTCTTGGCGGCAGCCCGGGCCGGTGCCTTCTTGGCGGCAGCCGGAGCGGCCGACTTGCCGGCGGCGGCGACAGCGGCGTCGCTGGTCGGGTACGCACCCTTGACCAGCTTCGGCGCCGTGGCAGGAGCCAGGACGGCATCCTTGAACGCCTTCACCGGCGTGATACGCGCCTTCTTGGACGCCTTGATCTTGATGGCCTCGCCCGTGGCCGGGTTCCGACCCATCCGCGCGGCGCGGTTGACCTTGACGAACTTGGCGAAGCCGGGGATGGAAACCGGCTCACCCTTGGACACGACGGCGGTGACGACGTCGGTGAATCCGTCGATGACGGTGATCACGGTCTTCAGCTCGACATCGGCTTGGACCGCGACTGCTTTTGCTAGTTCTCTCTTGTTCATGGCGCCCATTGTGGCCGACGCGCGCCTAGTGATGCACATCTTTCTGGGCACGAATGCAGATTTTTGTGCTCAAAGTTCGTCGAAACGCGGTCAAAAACGCGATATCCAACGGCCATCACCGCACGCGACGGCCCCGATCAGCCGGGGCGCGCACCCGGCTGCGCCATCCACTGCGCCCAATAGGGATGGGCGTCCGCGCGCTTCTCCATGAGGATGATGACCGTTCCCCAGGGGTCGCGGCACCAGGTCGTCCGGAGGCCCGCCACGTCGGCGATTCCCGCCGTGAGGAACTCCACCCCGCGGGATTCGAGCTCTGTTCTGGTCGCGCCGATGTCGTCACAGAGCATGCCGATGTGCGTGATGCCGACCCGGGTGACGGCTGGTCGCGCCGGGTCTGGCGGAGGGACGTCGGCCGCCGGGTACTCGATCAGTTCAATGACGCGGTCGTCCTGCCCAAAGCCCACGATCGCCGCGTGCACGACCACCGGTGACGGTACGAGTTCACCCATGTCGTGCTGAATCTGGCTCCCCTCCATGCGGTACGGGGGTGAGAGCACCGTGAGGCCGAGAACGTCGGAATACCAGCGTGTGGCGGCTTCCACGTCGGGCACGCAGACGGCGCTGTGGGCGAATCCGGTCAGCACCTGGTCAGCGTAGGCCTGGCGAAACCGTCGCCGGCCAGGTCCGCAGGCTCAGGTCCAGCGGGAGACCTCGTGCTCGAAGCGCTTGCTCCAGTGACGGAACTGGGCACGGCCCCGACGATCGACCTTGCGCAGCACGATCACGCCCACGAAGACCAGCGGCGCCAGAAACGCCGAGATTGCGCTGAGAATGACGACACGCAGACCGCTGGATCTGCCCCCTGGTTGCTTCACGCCACTAGTGCTACACCGTGAAATGCGTGCGCACCAGTCTTATTGGAACTAGGCATTGGTGAGTGAGAAGGCCCAGATGAGCGATACTGAACCCCAGATGCAGGACAACAACGACGAGGGGGCCGCCTCAGGGCCCGCAAAAGAGCCCTCCCCTCCGGTGGCGGAGACGCCCGCTGACACGACGAAGGGCTCGGCCGCGGCGACCCCCGCGGCGACGGCATCGGCGACCGGGACGAAGAAGGCAAAGACGCGGCGCGGGCACCTGCCCCGTCGTATCTCGGCGTGGGTGCTGCTCGTGTTGGCGGCGATCCTGATCCCCATCTCGGTCATCTCGGTGTGGGCGATCCGGACGGTGACGAACACGGACCAGTACGTCGAGACGATGGCGCCACTGGCGCGCAATCCGGTCATCGTGGATCACCTCGCCGCACGGGCGACCGACGCCTTGTTCTCGACCGGCATCGTAAAGAAGAAGGTCACGGCGGCCTTGCCGGCGAAGGCGAAGCCGCTCGTGGTGCCGATCACCAATCAGGTGCACTCCTACGTCGAGGGGCTGGCGGTCAAGTTCTTCTCCAGCCCGAAGTTCGGCCAGCTGTGGGACGGGTTGAACCGGCACAGCCACGACGCCGTGATCAACATCCTCACCGGCAAACAGACGCCGTTGCAGAAGAAACTCTCCAAAGGCGGTCAGATCGCGCTCAACCTGTCGCCGGCGCTGAACGACCTGATCTCGTCGGCGAATTCGCACGGGGTGACCTTGTTCAAACCGGTCAGTGCCGTCTTGGGCAAGGGCCAGGAGGGCTTGAGCTTCACGGTCGTGTCGAAGCAGCAGGTCTCGAAGTTCTCCGGGCTCTTCAACTTGATCGTCAAGCTCAAGTGGGCCATCCCGGTCATCGCCCTCGTGCTGGCGATCCTCTCGGTGCTGCTGGCGATCGAGCGGCGCAAGACGCTGCTGCGGCTGGCCATCGGGGTTGCCCTGATGACCATGCTGATCCTGGCCGGGCTCTCGCTGGGTCGCATCACCTTCCTCAACCAGGCGTCCGGTGGCGGCTTCAACTCGCAGGCGGCCGCCGCGGTCTGGGACACGGTGCTGCGCTTCCTCAAGACCGATCTGCGTTGGACCCTGCTGATCTCGGTGCTGGTCGCCTTCGGCGCCTGGCTGGCCGGGCCGGCCCGCTATGCCGTCTGGATCCGCTCGACCTGTGCCAAGGGCGGACGCTGGGTGGCGAAGCAGTCCCACGAGCTGTCCTCGGGTGCGGGGCGGGCCGCCGCCGAATCTGGCCGGGTCCGTCGCTCCGGCGGCTGGATCCTGGAGCACATCAACGGCCTGCGCATCGTCGGCGTGGTGATCGCGGGGCTCTTCCTCGTCTTCGGCGGCAACCTCACGGGGTGGAGCCTGCTGGTGATCGTGATCGTGCTGGCCGTGTATCTCGGGCTGCTCCAACTGGTGGCGGCGTGGGCGCGCAAGGTGGCGGCACCGGGTCCGACCGTGACCTCCGGGACCGCCTGAGCCCGAGCTGCGGCGGTGGATCGTGCCTGCGGCGCATGATCACAAATCGCACAACACGCCTGAGATCAGGACCTTTGCCCCTGGTCGCCGACGTCACCGGGCCGCACGCTGTCTCGACGGGATGCTCGGTCCCGGTAGGCGGAATCGGTCGCGAGGTGGCCGGCAAGGACGCACGGCGCACGGCGCACCGCACAGGTTGAGGAGTTGATCGCAATGGCAGAGATCACGCTGATTCTGGGGTCAGTCGGACTCCTGATGGGCGGATGCGGCGCCTGGTATGCCGTGTGGCGCCGCCGGGCGTCCGCCACCCTCGAACGGGTCCCGGTGAGCACGGCCCGCTCTCCACACGTCGTGCGTCGCGTCGACGAGCGCACCGAATCCCTGTAGTTCTTATGGGGTGTTTATCCCGCACCGTTAGCCTTTTTCGCATGTCCTTGCGGTGGCGCATCGGTCTGGTGGCGATCATCGCTGCCGCAGTGCTCGGCGGCTTCCTGCCGCACGGCGCGCTGTCCAGTGCCGGGAACTCCGCTGCCGAGGCCGTGCACCTCGCCGAGACGCCGCTGTCGGCGCCCCTGCACTGCCTCGACGCCACCTGCGGCAAGGGCAGCCCGGCTCCGGCGGCGCCGTCGCCGGGTGTGGCGCTGGTGGCGATGGCGGCGGGCCTCGTGGCCATCGCGGCCGGCACAGCCAGCATCCGCCGC
The DNA here is from genome assembly GCA_963753115.1 of uncultured Acidimicrobiaceae bacterium. GTDB lineage: Bacteria > Actinomycetota > Acidimicrobiia > Acidimicrobiales > RAAP-2 > Bog-473. The sequence continues at coordinate 71,568 of CAVWBB010000018.1, read as the reverse complement.
CGGCACCGTCACGCTGCCGTGCTCCCGGCCGGCTCCCGCGACCCGTTGTTCCACCCGCCTCAGTTCTCCTAGCTCGCAGCGCACGTCGACCTCCGCCATTCGCCCGAACACGGGTGTGGCGCACCGACGGCAGCAATCCCCGGAGGGCCGATCCCGGCCTCCGGACTCGAGCCCTCCGAGCGTGCGCGCCGTGCCGCCACGGTCGGACCACACGGATCAGATCCCAAGGAGAACATCACCAATGTCGAAATCGGCCACCAAGACCAAAGCGAACACCAGCAGGAAACCCGGCACCAACACGACCAAGACCCGGACCGCGCCCTCCGCCGGCGCAGCGCCGCACCCCGAGAGGTTCCGGGCGCGCCACCCCGTCCTGACGGCCCTGGTGCCGGTGGGGCTCGTCGTCGCAGCCCTCGCCACCATGATCGTCGTCAAGGCATCGAGCTCGCCCGGCCCCTCGGCGGCGTCCTCGCACCTCACCACCGGCGGGTCGTCGACGACGGCCGATCCCGGGACCACGGCGCTGTCGCCGACCGTCGCCGCTGCGCTGTCGGTCCCGGCCGCCACGTTGAACGCAGTGGGGAGCCCCGCGTCCGTGGTCCTGCCCAGCCGGGTCGGTAACGGGACGGGGACGATACTGCGGGGGGCGGACGGCAAGCCGCTGATCACCTACATCGGTGCCGAGTTCTGCCCGTACTGCGCGGCCGAGCGCTGGGCGCTGGCCGTGGCGCTGGCGCGCTTCGGGACGTTCTCGAACCTGTCGGGCACGCACTCGTCGGGCACCGACGTCTACCCCGACACCCAGACCCTCTCGTTCTACCGATCGACGTTCACCAGCCCATACGTCGACTTCCAGGCCGTCGAGGAGGCCTCGAACCAGCAGGTCGGGGGGACCTACCAGACACTCCAGACGCCGACGGCGGCGCAGCGCGCACTGATGGCCAAGGACGACCCACAAGGGAGCATCCCGTTCCTCGATATCGCCAACCGCTACGTCGTGACCGGCTCGAGCTTCTCCCCGCAGGTGCTCCAAGGCCTGTCCCGCAACCAGATCGCCGCCCAGTTGGCCGATCCCTCCAGCGCGGTGGCCCAGGCGGTCGACGGTGCGGCCAATGCGATCACGGCCGCCATCACGGCGGTCACGGGGAACCAGCCCAGCACGGTGGCGAACTCGGCAGCCATCGCGGCCATCGCCCAGAAGCTGGGGGCGTGACGATGACGGCGCACACCACGCAACGAGGCGTGGCCCGCCAACGCGACGCGACGAGGCGCGTGCCGGCGTGGGTCCCGGTCGCCTCGCTCGCCCTCTCGCTGGCCGCCGTCGGGATCTCGTCGTATCTCACGGTGGCGCACTACACCGACCCGGCCGCGCTGGCCTGCCCGGACACGGGGATCGTCAACTGCGCGCTGGTGACCACGAGCTCGTGGTCGGTCGTGCTCGGCGTCCCACTGGCCGTCCTCGGCCTCGTGTGGGCGCTCGTCATGACCGGCCTCACCGTGCCGTGGGCCTGGCGCTCGAGCGCGCGCTGGGTCGACGGCGCCCGGCTGGCGGCGTCGGGAGCTGGCGCGGCCATGGTGCTCTACCTCGTGTACGTGGAGCTCTTCCGGATCGGCGCCATCTGCCTGTGGTGCACCGCCATGCACGTCACGGCCGTCTGCCTCTTCGGGGTGATCCTGGCCGGGCGGGCCGCCTCGTCGACCGCGCTCCCGGCTCGTCCCTGAGGACGGACCCGGTGTGCTCCGGCACGACGGATGGAGCGGGAGCGACTGCTACGGCGAGAGGCGCTGCACCCACCGCTCGACCGTGCGGGTCAGCGCCGGCAAGGGGAGGATCCCGACCCGCAGCATGAGGTCGTGGAACTCCCGGAGGTCGAATCGCTCGCCGAGTCGCGCTGCGGCCTCGGCGCGCAGGCGCACGATCTCGCGCCGGCCGACCATGTAGGCCAGGGCCTGGCCGGGGAACGAGATGTACCGGTCGATCTCGGTCTCGACCTCGAGCCGGGGGAGCGGGGCGTGCGCCGCCATCCAGTCGATGGCCTGCTGGCGGGACCAGCCCAGTGCGTGCAGGCCCGTGTCGACGACGAGCCGCCCGGCGCGCCAGGCATCGGCGGCAAAGAGCCCCATCCGGGCGAGGTCGTCGCTGTAGAGACCCATCTCGTCGGCCAGACGCTCGGCGTAGAGGCCCCAGCCCTCGGCGCACGCCGTGTCGAAGAGCACCTGGCGCGCCGGCACCAGATCCTTGGACTCCATGGCGATGGTGAGCTGGAAGTGGTGTCCCGGGACGGCTTCGTGGAAGGCGATGTCCTCGGCCCCATACCGGTGGCGCTGCTCCGGCTGCGACGTGTTCAGGTAGTACGTCCCCGGCCGCGAGCCGTCGACGGACCCCGGCATGTAATACGCCGTCGCCATGCCGGCTTCCTCCGCCTCCGGGACGGCCTGGACGTTGCAGGCCACTTCGGGCACCGTGGCGAACCACTTCGGCGCCTCCTTCTCGGCCGCAGCGACGACGCGTCGTGCGTGCTCCAGCATCTCCTCACGACTCTGGTAGCGCAGCGCGGGGTCGTTGGAGAGATGATCGAAGATCTCGCGCAGGTCGGTCGTGCCGAACAAGCGGGATCCGGTCTCGATCATCTCCTCCTGCACTTCCGCGACGATCTCGCGACCCATGGCGTGCAGCTCGTCGGGCGAGTAGGTCATGGACGTGTGGTGCAGCGCCATGGCCCGGTACATCGCCTCCCCGTCGGGCAGGTAGCAGATGCCCGGATGCTCGTCGTCGCGGGCCGTGGGGAGCACCGACGTGCGCAGCGCGTCCCGGTAGGCCGCCAGCGCCGGGCGGGCGTGCTCGTCGACCGTGGCGGCCAGCACCCCGGAAAACGTGCCGTCGGCGTCGTCCCGCACGATGCCGCCGACAGTGGGATCCTCCATCAGCAGGTCGAGTTGCGCGATGGCGGACTCGACGAGCCGGGCCACCGTCGTGCGCCCGGCCTGCGCGCCCTCCTCGTGGCGCTGGGCCACCGTGGCCAGCATGCCGGGCAGGCCGCGTAGGCGCGTGAGATAGCCCTCCTTGCGCTCGTCGGTGTCGAGGGGAAGCTTGGGGAGCGAGCTCAGCACGTTGCCGACCGGTGCCGCGAAGGTGTCGCTGATGGTGAACTCGACGACAGGCACGGCGGCGAAGTCGGCCATGCCGCGCGCCAGGCAGCGCACGAAGTCGAGCGTCTGGAGGTCCGGCTCGTCGATGCCCTGATCGGGAGCCTGCTCGGCACGTCGGGCCACCGAGGAGAGGGTGCGCGCGTACTCCTCCTCGGCTTCGCCGGTGAAGTCGGGGAGGAGGTGGTCGTAACCGGGGAAACCCAGGAGCGACCCCGAGAAGGGGTCCGCCCGCAGCGCCGACGTCAACATTTCGTCGGCGAGTTCGTCTCCGATCATCGGGGGAGGCTACCGCGGACGAACTGCAACCCGAGGCCTTGACCAGGAGTGGAGTCGGGCCGCCGCCGCCCGATCGGCGCGGTCGAGGATCTGTCGCCACGGATCGTTGCAGTGCAGCTGCAACAATTTCTCGTGACAGGAACCGCGGCGGCGGCCCCCAGGCACAGACAGCGCTCAGCCGATGACGTCGTGGCGCGCGGCGAGGATGGCCAGGAGGCGATCCTCGACCTCGCCCGTGCTGTGGTCGTCGGTGAAGACGTAGTTGCGCCCGCGCCGGATGGCGTCGACGACGTTGGCCGCCACGGTGGCGGACGGGACGGTGCCGACGGGGTTCATGCCGGTCTTGATCATGCCGGGCATGACGACGCTGACGCCGACCGGCGCATTGAGCGAGGCGAACTCGACCCGGAGGACGTCGGAGAGCCCGAGCACGCCGTGCTTGGCCACGGTGTAGGGCGCGAGGCGCCCCAACGACAGGACGGCCGCCATGGAGGCGGTGTTGACGACGTGCCCCTCTTCGCCCGAGGCCAGAATGCGCGGCACGAAGGAGCGGATGCCGTGGATGACGCCCCACAAGTCGACGTCGATGACGCGGTGCCACTCCTCGAGGGGGATCTCCCACGAGTAGCCGCCGTTGACGACCCCTGCGTTGTTCACTGCGACGTGGAGCTTTCCGAAGCGCTCGATCGCCGCATCGGCCACTCGCTCGACGGCTTCGGGGTCCCGCACGTCCGCGGCCACGGCATGGACCTCGGCGCCGCCCTCGGCGAGCCTCGCCGCATGCAGCCGGAGGTTCTCCTCATCGACGTCTGCCATGACGACCCGCAGGCCTTCGGCGGCGAAGGCTTCGACGATGGAGAGGCCGATGCCACTGGCGGCGCCGGTGACGACCGCCGTCCGTCCTACGAAATGGTCCATTGGCGTGATGGTACCTGGACGGGCGACCGGCGCTCCGTGGCAGTGCGTCCCGTCCCGGCGCCGCCCGCTCGGCGAAGATGGTGGCGTCATGGAGCGGTGTGGCTGATTCGACCGACGAGATCCGGGAGGCAACAGGGCCACGCCGTGTCGCGATGAGCGCCGGCGCGGCCGGCGTGCGCTTGCTGCGCAAGGGCAGACTCATCGACGACCAGGGGGAGCTCCTGGCGGTGCCGTTCCCGCTCCGCTACCTGTGGCTGGTCCTCGGCGTGCTCGCGGTCTTGGAGGCGCTCAACGACCTGTTCGGATTCGCAGGGCCCGAACTGGTTCTACGACACGTGGATCCACAACATCGTCCTCGGGATCTGTGCGGTGCTCGTCCTGGCCCGCGCCGCCTACGAGCCGATTGCGCGGCGGGCCTGGCTGGCCTTCGGCATGGCGCTGCTCCTGTGGTTCCTCGGTAGCGCCGCCTGGGACGTGGCCTACGGCGGCCAGGCGCATGTGCCCTACCCGTCGTTCGCCGACGTCTTGTGGGTGGCCTGGTACCCGCTGATCGGTCTCGGGATCTACTACCTGATCCGGGTGCGGGTGCCCCAGTTCGAACTGCACCGTTGGATGGACGGGATCGCGGTGACGCTGCTGGTCCTGGCCGCCGGATTCGCCCTGGTGATTCAGCCGGCGACCGCGCACAAGACGGTCGGGTCGCTTGCTGCTGTCGTCGCCTTCGGCTATCCGGTCCTCGATGTGCTGCTCGTCGGCGCCATCCTCGGCGTCTACGGGTTGCTCGGCTGGAAGCCCGACACCATGTGGCTGCTCATCGGCCTGTCCATCGTCAGCACGTCCGTGGCCGATGCCGTCTTCGCGGTGCAGGAGGCCCAGGCTCGCGCCGTCGTCTCGGCGAACAGCTACAACTTCATCTGGACGGCCGGCGCGCTCCTGATCGCCCTCGCCGCCTGGGCCGGTTCGCCCGAGGCCGACGCCAACGCCGAGGTCGTCACCGGGATGCGCGCCGTGGCGCTGGCGCTGTTTGCCCAGGCCCTGGCCATCGGCATTCAGCTCTACGCGACGTTCCACGAGGTCGGCCGCAGCGAGCGGATCGTGACCATCGTGGTGCTGGTGGTGGCGTCGGTGCAGATCATCCTCACCCGGCCCCGGAGGAAGGAGGAGAACGAACGCCTGCATGCCCGTGGCGTCCCGGCCGCACCCGTCGAAGAACGCACGGACCCGTGAGTGTGCACGGGGCGGACCTTCGGCGGCGCCTCAGTCGTCCCCTGACGCCGCCGCGTCGTGCGGGTGCGGCGACTCGAAGATGTCCGTCAGTTGCGCATCCGTCCACGCCCCCTCGACGCCAGGCCGGTCGAGCATGTACGCCACGACCTCCGCCGTGCTCAGGCCGTGGCACTCCCGCAGGCCGCTCCCGATCACCCGGAGGTAGGCGGCCGAGGGAGCTCTGAGGTCGACCCGGTCTTCGGAGGCGGTGAACGTGAGCATCGGATGGCCGTCCCGCTCGCCGCAGAAGAGGAGCTCGGTGTAGGTGCCGGTGGACAGCAGGCGCGTGTGCCCGTCCCGCCGGGCCTGTCGCACCTTGGGCTCGAAGTCGTCGACCGCCACACCGTTGGCGTTCTCCTGCCGCACCACGTCGAGGAACTGCTCCTCCGTGATCAGGTACGCCCGGGCCAGCGTCGGCGGGCTCTGTGCCGCACGCGTGACGAAGGCCGCAGACGTCCCGCCCCAGACCCGCGCGGACCACCCGGCGAAGTACGGCGAGTGGGGAAGTGTGATCGGGATGTCGTCGGCCGGGGGAGCGGTGTCGCGGCACCCTCGGTAGAGGACGGCGTTGCCCGGGACCCGCCCGCCCTGGAGGTACGCCAGGAAGCGGGCCCGACTCAGGTTCGACCCGTAGCTGACGTACCAGACACGCTGCACGTCGCCCACGATTGCACTTCTCTGCTCCGGGCATGACCGGGAAAACCCACTTAGTGTTGGCGCCATGCCGTCTGCGTTGATGCCTGCGGCCGTCTATGTGGGGGACGGCAGAATCGAGGTCGAGGAGGTGCCACGGCCGGAGCCCGGGCCCGGTGAGGTGCTCGTGGAGATTGCGGAGTGCGGGATCTGTGGCTCCGATCTGCACATGGCCCTGGAGAAGTACGCCAAGCCGGGCGCCATTCTCGGCCACGAGTGGTCGGGCATTGTGGCGGCGGCGCCGAGCGACTCGGGCTGGTCGCCCGGCGACCGTGTGGTCGGCAACCAGGGACCGGGGTGCGGCGTGTGCCGTCCCTGCCGCCGGGGCCGCCCCTCTGTCTGTCTCAACCGGGCCACGGCCAACTTCGTCGGGTATCAGGGCGCCTTCTGCCAGTACAAGACAGTGGGGGCCGACGGGCTCATCCGCATCCCTGACTCTCTCCCGACCAGAGTGGCCGCGCTCGCCGAGCCGATGGCCATCACGTTGCACGCATTGCGGCTGGCCGATGTCGAACCCGGTGACAGGGTGCTGATCACGGGCGCCGGTCCCGTCGGCCTCCTGCTCGTCGCCGTGCTGCGGGCGCAGGGCGTGACCGACATCACGGTGAGCGAACCGTCTGCCGTCCGGCGCCAGCAGGCGCTCGCCGCCGGGGCCACCCGGGTGGTGACCCCCGACAGGCTCGAGCCGCCACCGATGACGCAGCCCGTCGCCGAGCCCTTTGCGGTGGTGTTCGAATGCTCGGGTCACGCCAGTGCGGCCGAGGCGGGCTTCGGCCAGCTCGACTACGCGGGGACCCTGGTGATTGTGGGGACCGGGTTCGAACCACCCCGGATCAACCAGAACCGCATGATCATCTTCGAACTGCAGATCATCGGCGCGTACAACTACAACGACGAGGGGTTCCAGCCGGCAGTGGACCTCCTTGCTGCCGGCACCTTGCCGTTCGAGGCCTTGATCGAACCCGAGAACGTCCCACTCAGCGACGTCATGGTCTCCATGGAGCGGCTCGCCCGGGGTGAGATCCCGAGCAAGGTCATGGTCCAACCGAGCCTGCCGCTATGAGCCCGACCGCCTTCGCCCCGCGGCTCAACCATGTCGCCATCAGCGTCGATGCCGCCCTCATGGACGAGGAGGGCCGGGCGGCGCTCCTGGACTTCTTCTCCGAGGTGTTCGGATGGACGGAGGGGGACAACAGCACAGAGAAGGGCAATCCCCTCATTCTCTACACCGGCGAACTCGGGCAGTTCATCTATCTGTTGCCGGCGAAGGACGAGTTCATGGTCACACCGAACATGGACCACTTCGGACTGGAGGTGTCCTCCAAAGAGGAGATGGCGCAGATCCTCGACCGGGTCAAGGCGTACCAGGGCAAGGACGACCGCGTCCGGGTCACCGAGATCGGCGCCATGGTGACGCACTACCAGGACAAGGAGTACACGCTCTCCAATTGCTACATCTGGTTCCTGCTCCCGATGTGGATCGAGCTGCAGCACGTGGAGCGGCGTTCGGAGCCGAGCATCGGAGGCTGATCCGGTCGACGCATGTCTGAGCCGGAAGAGTCATGGCAGTGGCACCGGACACTTGCCGGGGCAGTCAGTTGTTGATCGTGACCTGGATGCCGGGGCTGTACCCGGTGTTGCCGGCCGTGTCCGAGGCCACGCTCTGCAGCGTGTAGGTCCCGTTGGCCACGGTCGTGGTTTGAAGGAGAAGAGTAGCCGTAGAGGGTCGGCACCGCCGTGCCCAGCACCGCCTGGTTCAGCGCCCCGCCGGTGAGGGCGATGACCTTGGCCACCCCTCCGGGATCCCGGCTGCGGCGTCGAGGAGCGTGTTGCCGCTCACGCTGGCACCGGCCGAGGGGTCGTCGGGCCGGGTTGTTGACCGTGACCTGGATGCCGGGGCTGTACCCGGTGTTGCCGGCCGTGTCCGAGGCCACGCTCTGCAGCGTGTAGGTCCCGTTGGCCACGGTCGTGGTGTTGAAGGAGAAGAGATAGCCGTAGAGGGTCGGCACCGCCGTGCCCAGCACCGCCTGGTTCAGCGCCCCGCCGGTGAGGGCGAATTGGACCTTGGCCACCCCTCCGGGATCACTGGCGGCGGCGTCGAGGAGCGTGTTGCCGCTCACGCTGGCACCGGCCGAGGGGAAGAGCACCGACGTCGTCGGCGCCGGGTTGTTGACCGTGACCTGGATGCCGGGGCTGTACCCGGTGTTGCCGGCCGTGTCCGAGGCCACGCTCTGCAGCGTGTAGGTCCCGTTGGCCACGGTCGTGGTGTTGAAGGAGAAGAGATAGCCGTAGAGGGTCGGCACCGCCGTGCCCAGCACCGCCTGGTTCAGCGCCCCGCCGGTGAGGGCGAATTGGACCTTGGCCACCAATCCGAGATCGCTGGCGGCGGCGTCGAGGAGCGCGTTGCCGCTCACGCTGGCACCGGCCGAGGGGATGAGCACCGACGTCGTCGGCGGTTGGTCGATGACCGCTTCGAAGGCCAGGGCGAGCTCGGCGTGGCCCTGGTCGTTCGCATGGATGTTGTTCTGACTGCACATCAGGGTCCACGCGCAAATGAGGGCAACGTTCTCCGGAACGGTCGTTCCGTTGTACGACCCCGTCAATGCGAAATTGGTCGTCTGGAAAAGGGTTGCCGGGTCCGCCATGGCTGCCTTCTTGGCGCTGTAGATCTGGCCGAGCTCGTTGTTGAGAGAGACGGCACCCGCCTCGGACTCCTGGGCCACCGTTTGACCACTGGCGCCGCTCAACCACTGGTTCAGGAACGGGTCGTAGTAGTCCATTCCGAAGATCGCCAGCGTTGGATCCGCGGCGCGCAACCCGCTCAGGATCACGGGCAGGTTGGTGGAGATCGCGTTGAACCCCGCCTGAAGGCAAGACGTCTGGATGCCGGAGGAGCCGATGCACCCATCGACATCATTGGCTCCGATGTCAATGGTGAGCATCTCCACCTGGCCGGGATGCGCACGCAGGAATGCTTCGGCGTCCCCCAACTGGGTACCGGTCGTGTACGAGCAGCCGGGTCCATTGATCAGCGACGTGGTTGTCGCACCACCGCACCCCAGGTTCACCAACTGGAGGCCCGGGTGACGGGCCAACTCGTGCTGGTACACCAAATTCACGTAGTCGTTGGCTGGGGTGCTGGCACCGGTACCCGCGGCAAGCGAGTCACCCAACGCGACGTCGTACTGGACCGGCGCTGAGGCCGCCTGAGCCGCCGTGGCGACCGGCGACTGAACCACTGCGCTCGTACCGAACGCCCCTGCAACCGCAATCAGACCCGCCATGGCCAGCAGGAGCGACATCCGTCGACCAATGATGCGATGCAAGAAGGATGAAAGAGAGGGCAAAGAAGGCGAAGGATCTCGATGCATTCGGTCTCGCGTCATGTCTGCCGGGATGGTAGTGCTCGCGGCGTAAGGCCTCAATTTGTTCTTGTTTCACCTCGACGGAGCGGGTAACCACGCGTCAAGCGATGACGTCATGTGCGCGAACACTCGTGGAGGCGTTGGCACCGCTCGGCCGCGCTCAGCTCGTGGCCGGTAACTGGTTCAGTGCGTCGGCCATGACTGCGGTGGCCTCCGGTATCCGGGTGGGACACTGGTATTGGGCAGCCAAGATGATGGCGAGATAGGCCTCGTAGGTGGAAAGGTGGCGCGCCTCGAGCGCGCTGACCATCTCGTCGCCGCTCATCTTCCTGGCAAGGTCCGTGCAGGCCCTCGTTCCGGCTGACACGAGAGCAGCACTGTTCGCCGCCGCGGACACTCCGGCCAGGTGCAGCACCTTGAGGTAGGCGGCTTGCGGGGTCTTCGGGAGCGAAGGGTCCCCGTAGTAGATCTCCGCCGCGGCCAGCGCCGCCGCCGGTTCCCGGGCGGCCAGGTGGGGGAGCTTGCCGGGCGGGAAGGCGACGAGGTCGACGTACAGCCGGCGCTGTGCGGAGTTGCCGGTCTGGCCCGGAGCCAGGCCGTGGTGGACCATCCAGACGATGGAGCCGGTCTCGTAGAACTCCTCACCCCCAGGACCCTGATCGCTGACCCCATCGGCGCCGGACGCAACCCAGGCGTGGTCGAGTGGCTTGGTGCATGGTCCGGTCACCGACTCGCAACTCGCGATACCGATGCCGTACGTCTTGTGTCCCCAGAGGCTGCCTGAATAGAAGAGCCAGAAGTGGTTGCCGTCCTGGATCATCGTCGGTGCCTCGACGAGTTTGTCCTCCCACGGTTGCGTGGCGGTCAGGAGTCGGTGCGGAGCCCCGACGGTTGAGAGCCCGTCGCTCGACAGCTGCTGCGTGTAGATGGCGGTCGGCTCGTCGCAGCAGTCGCCGTCGCTCTTCCACAACAGCCACGGGGTCCCGTCCGATGCGACGAAGACGCTCGGATCGATCGCTCCACCTTCGTCGAGGGGACAGATGAAGGCCGATGTCGAGTTGTCGACGAACGGGCCGGTGGGCGCCGTCGCAGTGGCGCGCGAGACGCACTCGGCGTTGGTCTCACCATTGGTTGTCTTGACGCACCCGGTGGCGGGCGGCGTCGCGAGACATCCCAACGGCACCGTGGCCGGGGTGGAGTAGTACATCACGTACGTGCTGTCAGGGCGTTCCCACACGTCTGGGCCCCACTGATATCCCGACACGGTCCACGACGGCACCTTTGGCAGCGCGTCGCCGAGGAACTGGCCCGAGAAACCACCACCGCGTGACAACGCGATCATTGGCAGATTGGCCCCGTGGTCGTCCTTCGAAGGTGAACTGCTCGATGCGTAGAAGTACAGCGTGTTCGACACGGCGAGGGCGGAAGGGTCGGCGAAGTCACCGTCGTAGATCGGCTGATCGTGACCAAGGCCCGCGATGATGTTCAACTGCAAGCCGTGGGCGAGCGACGGGTTCGGCCCGATGGGACCCTTGGTGGCAGATCGGCCCGGCGGAACGTAGATCTGCCCCGTCCGGATGGAGGGTGTGACGACGTGCGAGATTCCGGGCGCCGTGGTCGGGCTGCTCGCCCTTCCACTGCCAGTGCTCTGGCTGCAGCCGGCCAGCACGATGGCCACCAGCAGGCCGCACCCGAGTCCCCACGTGGACCGTCGTGACGGCAACCCGTGTGTATACATTTTCGGAGCCTAAGCCCGAAAACCGCACCTCGCTGTGTCGCCTCGAGGGCTGTGGCGCCGTGCCACCCGTGTGTGAAATCGCGATGAATGCCTCCAACACCCCTTGCGCCCTCCTCCGGTTTTCGGGAAAATAGGGAGGTCGTCGTAGTGCTGCGCCCGAATTATCGGGCGTTCTGTCCTCGGGTTGGGGCCGCCGAATCGACAAAAGGAGCGAGTGTGGTACCAACCCTCAGACGAGCCCAGTTTCTTGACCACCTGAAAACCCTCGACCCGTTCAAGGCCTGCTCCATGGCAGAGCTCCGAAAGGTGGACCGCCTGTCGGAGTACGTCAGGGTCGGCCAGGGTGAGGTCCTTCTCCGGGAGGGCTGGGCCGACAGGGAGCTCTTTCTCATCCTTACGGGAACCGTCGAAGTCACTCAGGCAGGCCGGCGGGTGAACACGCTTGGTCCTTGTGACTTCTTCGGGGAGCTGGCCGCCTTGAATCGCGGAACCCGCAACGCGACGGTGACCGCTCTTTCGGATCTGGAATTGCTGATTATCGGCCCGCGCGAGCTCGACTCGATGGCCCAAATCTCTGGATTCCGGGATGTGTTGTTGAAGGGAATGGCCAACCGGTTGCGGGTCTCGGACGCACGGGTCGCGGCGGAGAGCGGATCGGAATCTCTGGGTGGTCCCGAGACCGCCCGTCAAGGCTTTCCGTCGACGCCCTTCACCAATGGCACAAGACCGATGGCGAACGAGTCCCGCTAGCGGTGGACTCGGTCGCCATGGTGGCGAGTTGGGGAAGCTTCCACACGTCCGCGACGAGTTCGCGTGGTCACATTCGGACTGCCACCAGACGTCTGCCAGGAGCGACAACCCGCGCCACCTGCGATGTTTGGTGAGGCGATGGGACTTGAACCCACGAACCTCCTGACTGCCAGGCTCCTGGAGGCCGCGCGGTGCAGTGTGGTCGTGGCAGGTTACAGGCAGGTCGCACTCGTCGGCGAAACGCCCGATATGAGGTTTTGTGAGGTGTGGTTGGGCCGCCTCAAGACGCCCGCAAGAGATCGGCAGGCTTGAACCGAGTTGCAACCAACGCCGGCGCGACGGCGATGACATTGGCTGCGATCAGCACTCCGAGCGCCAGGACGGCAAGTTGCGGCAGTGGTACGGCAGCGACAGGAACGACGCCCAGATTGTTCGCAAACGCGAGCCACGTTGCCCTGCCAACGACAATCCCGAGTGGGACACCGACCACAATGCCCACGACGGCCAACGTCGTGGCCTGAAAGGCCACAGTCGAGGCGACTTGGCCGTTGACGAACCCCACCACTTTCAAGAGTCCAACTTCTCGTCGGCGTCGCGTCACGCTCACAAGCAACAGGTGAAAGAGCGTCGCCGCCCCGAAGACGGCCAACATGACGCCGAAAACAAGCGGAAAGTCAACAGCCTCGCCAAAGTTGATGAGGGACATTGGGGTGATGGCAAGGGCCGTGTCCGATCCATACTTGGCGAGATAGTGCTTGATCGCTGCCTGTCGTCGTGGCCCTTCGACGAGGTTCACCAACATGCCGCCGTTGGTCGATTGCGCGACCTCTTGGCGACATGTGTCACGCTCTGGTCCTGGCGGGCACGCGGCGTCTTCGTAGCCACGGAGCGTGAACAGCGCGCCGTTGCCCAGACTCACAGCGTTGCCGACAACGGGAAGCGACACCTGGGAGACAACTCGAAACGGCGCCGTTCGTTTGCGGCCTGCGGCCGTCGACACCGTGACTTGAACGACGGATCCCAGGTGCGCGCCCGTCTGGCGCATTGTGGCGGCACCGAGGCCGACTTCCCCAGCGCCGCTCGGGAGGTGTCCATCTACCAGCGACATCAGGAATGACCCCCGAATGGGGGTGCCCGCGAGGGCTCCGACGACCACTTTGTTGATCGAAATGGCCGGTAGCGCGATCCCTTGGGTGATCCCGGTGACAGCCGGGTCAGCTTCGACGCTCTTCAGCATCGCGGGGTCCGGTTTCCCTGTTCCGCCGTTGGAGTTCGAGATATTCAGCTGAAAGGGATCTCCGTACAGTGCCGGTGTTGCGGTGAGATGCGAGAGGCTGGCGCCGAACACCGCCGTGCCGCAGAGAGCAATCACAGCAAGCACAGTGCCGAGCAGTGCGCTCGCCACCGGCACGCTGGCGCCAACGGTCCTTCGTTCGAGCGCGTTGCGCACACCGATCACAAGGCTCAGTGGTGCGCCAGTCGACCAGAGACCGGTGGTCAGCGGCAGAGGGAGCGTCCCTCGCCGCCCGGTCAATGTCTTGGGCCCTGCGTGCGGCCCGCAGGGCGGGCCACAGGCCGAGCACGACGACAACAACCACGACGGCGAGGCTCCCGAGCAACAGCACGACCACGTCGAAGGTGATCCCGGTCGAGCTTTCAGCGAGCCGCGCCTCGCCCAGTGGTGCGATTGGGGACAGGAGGGCAGCGATCGCCACTGCCCCTATGGCACCGGTGAGCCCCACCACCAGATTGCGTACCGTGCCGAGCACGACCAGCTGCCGTCGCTTCATCCCGAGTGCGATCAACGTTGGGAAGGCTTCGCTTTCGGCGAGACTCTGCCGGCCGATGGCCTGACCCACGACGGCCAGGCCAACCAGCGCTGCGAGCGCGGCGAGCAGCCACCACCCGATTGCCTGAGGATGGATGGAGGCTTCGACCGATGCCACCTGTGAGTCCACGTTCTGGACGAAGACCGAAGGCCCAAGGTGCTCACGGCTGCTTGGAAACGGGGAACGTCGGCCAAACCGTGGCGGAGACGGATGAAGTACAAGTAGCCGGACCCCGTCTGGGGAAGCACACGGTGGGCAAACGCGGCGGTTGCGTACAGAAGGTAGGTGTTCGTCCCACCGGCGGGGAACTCGAACTCCGTGGCCTCGAACCCGACAACTCGGAAGGCAGCGTTCGGACCTGCGGGCACTGGTGGGGGCCCATTGCCGTTGTCGGCGGCGACCTGAGAACGCGAAAAGAAGGGGACATGGATGACTGTCCCGAGATGCACCCCTGCGTCCTGTTGAAGGGTGTAGGAGGCAAGGACCTCATGAGGATTCGACGGATCGGGCATGCGACCCGACACCAGGTGGAAAACGGAACGGCCGGTAGTCGGAATGAGCGCAACGCCCAGGTTCGAGGAATCGATGGGGCGGCGACACGCGCAGGTCGGCTGACCGTTATCGGCACCGCGCAGTTCGGTCGCCTCTCTCACGCCCGGGAGCCTGGTGATGGCGGGTAGGGGCTGGGAGGAAAACACCTCGGCATCGAAGCCGTGGGCCATGACGAATTCCGGAAAGGCAGATTGCGTGCGCCGACCGGCGGCTGCGGCGGCCATGACGGTGCCGCCCACCAGGCTGACGAGAATCGCAACGGCCAACCAGGATCGCCACCGACTGCGCAGCTGTGCGATGAAAACCACCCCGACGGCGTGCAATCCGACCTCCTCATCGTTTCGTTTGACTCATTGTGGCGGGTCAGGGGCACCTCGCCCAGAAGGCTGGCCCGCGCAGGGAACTGGTGCTACCACCACGATCGCGGGTTCTCACCAGTGCATCGAAGTGGGTCGGAGCAGATTCCGCACCGTCGCTGCCAGAACCAGCGTCAACGACGAGAGGTATCCCGTTGCCGGGGATGGTGGGCAGTCGGCGCGCTGAAGATCGTGTCTGCTGAGAGGACCTGCGATGCGGCGAAACGAGCACGGAATCAGGGCGAGGTGACCCCGTTCCTGCACGCACAAATGGTGGAGGCGATGGGACGTGAACCCACAAACCTCCTGGCTGCCTGTCGTCTTCGGGTTGATTTTGGGTATTGCGCACACCCTTTTGACCATTGGGCCTGATGGGAGAGTGTTTCCCATCCTGTCACCGCTCGTCCCCCTTGGTATTCGTTGCCGAGGGATAGCCCCGGGATGGAATTTTCCGGCGGCCGGGCATCCCACAAGCTGCAAACGAGGACCGTCCAGTCCCGGCATGGTCGGCTGCAGGGCCTCCTTATCGTCTCGTCGTGTCCGAAGGCGCGGAGATGGCGAAGTTCGACGAGAGCCTCGCCGCCCGCCAGGCCTCCTTCTACGCCGACGTCATTCGGCGCCTCGACGCCATTCCTGCTGCTGACATGCGAACCGTCGATCCGAAACCCGGAGCTGATCCTCCGACCCATGTCGACGGACGGATCGCTGAGAGAGCCCGAAGGGCGCAGTTGGCAACATACCCGTGCCCCCTTTTGGCGGGTGAGGGTGCCTCCCTGTGGCGCATGGGTCTGCCACTGCGGGCGCATTCCAGCACCCGTATAACGCCCTTGGGCTGCCTAAGAGCGTGTTCATCTCGGTAAGGGCAACCGTGAACGCGCGACATCTGCGCTCTATGCGTGTCCCCGTGCTTCCTGTGCCACAGAGCCTTGGAACACGCGAGAGAACGCCTCGAAGTCCAGACTGCGTGCGGGACCCGGTGATCGGACAGCGAACCCCTGGCCCCGATCGCATCCGAGCTCCAACAAAAGGTCAACCAGCTCGATACGCTCGATACCTTCGGCCACAACGCGCATTCCCAGCGCATGTCCGAGGTTAATCGAAGAGCTGATCAAGGCCACATCGCGATCGTCGTTGCCATTTGAGGACAACCGCCCTGTAAAGGTGCGGTCCAACTTGAGTTCCCCTACGCGCAGCTCAGATAGACGACCGAGGGAAGAGAAACCGGCTCCGAAGTCGTCAATGGAGACGGTGACGCCATATTCAGCCAACCGTGCGATGACCTGCATTGCTTGAGAGGGATCGGGCATCAACATCTGCTCAGTGATTTCGAGGATGAGAGCATCCGGAGGCAGAGAAGCAGTCTCGAGGAGTTCGGCGACGTGCCGAGGCAGGTCTTCATCGAGAAGATCCGTGGCGAGCAGGTTCACTGCTACAGAAGCACGATGCCCCGCGCTCCACCAGTTGGCGCACTCTCGGATGGATTCTTCGAGCACCCAAGCCGTGAGCCGATGAGTAAGCCCGCACTCTGCGGCAAGCGTCAGGAAGTGGTCGGGTGGCACCACTCCAAGCCTTGGGTGAGTCCAGCGAAGCAGAGCCTCACATGCGACCACGTCACCACTCCTCAGGTCGATCTCCGGCTGGTAGTGCATCGTGAGGGTTCCGTCCTCTGTGGCTGCACGAAGATCCTCCATGAGCATGAGTCGATCTGCACCGTCGTCCAACGTCGCTTCATAGGAATCAAATGGAAGGCGGAGTCCTTTCGCTCGGTACATTGCAACGTCCGCGCATCGCATTAGTTCGTCGGGAGACCGCGCATGTGCCGGTGCCAACGCAATCCCTATGCTTGCCCCGACATGAAGTGACATAGTCTCGATCATGATCGGCCGATCAAGGGCAGTGGTGATTCGTTCTGAGGCGGAGATAGCCGCCGCCATGTCAGCCCTCTCGACAATGACTGCGAACTCATCCCCTCCAAGTCGAGCGATTACATCCCCAGGACAAAGAATCGATTGGAGGCGTGGCCCGATTTCCTTTAGGACTGCATCGCCGGCTGGGTGGCCGAAAGAGTCGTTGATCTCCTTGAAGTGGTCCAGGTCGATCATCAGTAGAGCGAACACTGGGTCATGGGATCGAGGGTCTGATGAGTCAAACCGACGACTGAGCTCATTCAGGAGCCGACGTCGATTCCCAAGACCCGTGAGTTCATCGGTGATGGCCTGCTTGCGCCGCGCGTCGGTCAGACGTGTTAGTGCACGGTGCGATACAGCCAGGCGCGCGCCGACGGCAACCAGAGTGCCGGCTGCCAGGCTTAGGGCGACGGTGCTGATGTGGGTGTAGTTCCCGAACATCAAGATGGCGAGGCTGGCAGCCGAGGCCACAACTGGGAGGACGAAGCGAGGGTTGCGGCCGCTGCGGGACCGATTAACCAGCGAGTGAGTTGGCACCCACACGGATAAAGACATGACGAACATGGCGGCAGGCCATGTCAGGTCGAGCAAGGTTCCGACCTGATAGGTCCCGGCTGCCGATTGCACGAGATAGACGGTGTCGCCTATCGCAATGAGGAGGCAGCCAGCAGTGAATAGCATCAGACGAACAGGCCGGCCTGGCACTACGACAAGGGTTCCAACCGCCAGTGCGAGCAGGATGAGGTCACCGATGGGGTAGGCGAGGTTGACGGCGACCGTCGAAGTGGTTCCGCCTATGGCGCTAAGGATGGAGTCAAAGGCGAACGCTGCCGAGACGGCGGCGGCACCCAGTCCCGCGATCACTCCGTCGAGCCAGACAATCGCCTGGTGCGGACGCGTGTAACTTCGAATGAGACTCATCAGAGCCAGATAGGCCAGTGGATAGAACGCAAGGTAGAACCCGTCGGCGAGAGAGGGGCCGTTGGGTGACGATTCAAGTGACCATATGACGTCCCCCATTGCCCATGCCAACAGTCCTGCACCGAGTGCGGCGGTGCCGACACGGCCCGATTGCCGCACGAACACACATATCAAGCAGCCGAGTGCCATTGCGACCTCGAACGAGTCGATCAAACCGTTGTCAAAGATCGGCCAGACCCGTCCAACGGGACGGAATATGAGCGTGCCGGCATAGAGCGTCAGCAGTAGTCCGGCAGATGCATATGCAGCGACGGCCCGCCGGTCGATTCCACCCCCGTTTTCCTGCGTTGACACCGGAACTAGGTTCACCTGGTCGAGATCGGTCGAACGCGTCTGATACTTGATCAGGTAGAGGATCTCCTCACAGCTTTCCGTGAGAGCGACCGCAAATGTTCTGACCCTGAACTTGAATGATGTTCGGATCTGGGACTGGCGCCGACGGGCTGAAGAGGCAGGAGGCGCGGAAGGCCCACCCTCTGGAAATTCTTCTTGCTGTCCGCAGCTGTCGGTTGACCCGGTTGGTGCCCGGTCAGCTCCGTAGTTCATGCTCCTGACCAGGCTTAATGGTCGATCGGTGTCACACCAGTGCTGCACCCTGAGCGCCATGGAACGCCAGGACTTCGAATGGGTCTCCGCCATCGGGCGACTATGGGCACAAGTCAGCCTGAGGCATACCTGGCGCACGGCGCCCGCTACGGGTCTGGGAACCCGCAGCGCTCCAGCTCGACTTGGCGTCGTAGGCCACTCCGTATGCGCTCCGTCACACGGCTGCGATCCTTATGGCCCAGAAAGGCGTTCCGGTGTCCGCCGCTGCCGCTGCACTTGGGCACAATCCGGCCATCTTCCTTCGCATGTACGTCCACCTGTATCCCGGCGGTCTGCGTGGCGTCGCCGACGCGATGGGACCTCGCTCGTCAGAAGGCTCGAGGGGTGCAATGACACTGCCAACGGGCCGGATATCGCGGGATGAATCGTCCTGCGGAATTCCCCTCCGAGACCTAACCTCCTCATCAGGAACCTTGGTGGAGGCGATGGGACTTGAACCCACGAACCTCCTGACTGCCAGGCGAGTTATCTTCGTTGGGTCTAGTTGGGTCCTAGACGTGTTTTGCCTGGTCGACTACGGTTTTATCAGACTGTTCGTTGGGTCCTGTTGAGTGTAGAAGTGCGGTCCTAGTGACCTGAGTCAGTAAATTCGCGCGCAGTAGCGGGCGAGCGTCTCGAGGATCTCGTCGGCGCTCTTGTGCCAGACGAAGGGCTTGGGATCCTCGTTCCAGACGTCGATCCACTGAGTGATGGCGGCTTCGAGTTCTTTGGTTGATCGATGGGTGCCGCGTTTGAGCCACTTGGTGCTCAGTTCGGCGAACCAGCGCTCGACGAGATTGATCCACGAGCTGTAGGTGGGAGTGAAGTGGAGGGTGAAGCGCGGGTGACGCAACAGCCAGCGCTTGATCTCGGGTGTCTTGTGAGTCGAGACGTTGTCGACGACGAGATGGACGTCGAGGTCCTCGGGGACGCTTCGGTTGATCAGGTTCAAGAAACGCCGGAATTCTTGAGCCCGGTGCCGCTCGGTCATGTCCGCGATGACCCGGCCCGAGGCGACGTCGAGGGCGGCGTAGAGGTTGGTGGTGCCATGGCGCACGTAGTCGTGGGTGCGCCGCTCGGGCAGTCCAGGCCGCAGCGGGAGCACCGGGGCGGTCCGGTCGAGTGCTTGGATCTGGGACTTCTCGTCGACACAGAGCACTAAAGCGCCATCGGGCGGGTTGAGATAGAGACCGACCACGTCGCGGACCTTTTCGACGAACAGTGGGTCCGAGCTGAGCTTGAAGGTGTCGACGAGATGCGGCTTGAGCCCGAAGGCCCGCCAGATCCGGCTGACCGCGCTCTGGCTCATGCCCGTCGCCTTGGCCATCGATCGCGTCGACCAGTGGGTGGCATCGGCGGGGGTCTGCTCGAGGGTCTTGACGATGACCGCTTCGACGTCGTCATCACCGATGGTGCGCGGTGCGCCCGGGCGGGGCTCGTCATGGAGACCCTCGAGACGCCCGGCGACAAAGCGCGACCGCCACTTGCGCGCCGTGGTGATGTCGATCCCGAGGTCACGGGCCACCTGTGTGTTGTTCAGGCCCTTCGCCGCCAACAGCACGATCCGACAGCGCAGGGCCAGGGCCTGCGCGGACTTCGGCCGCCTGCTCCAACGTTCGAGCGCCTCTCGCTCGTCGTCGCTCAACTCGATCGGCACCAACTTCGGACTTGGCATTGCGCCTCCCATCGTCGCTGACGACGACAGAACGCGCGACCGACGCGCGACCTACGGGTCTATTTCTGACTCAGGTCACTAGGTGAAGTTACGTTGACAAATCCGTTGATGGTTGACAAAGGACGCCCGGCATGTACTGCAACAACTGCAAGCACAAGGGCGAGGGTCATTCAAACGCTCTCCCGCCTGGAGAAGCCTTCGATCGGATACTGCGCCAGCTGTCCGAAATGCCGAGCGGAGGCAGCCGAGAAGGCCCCCGAGAGATGAACTGACACCCTCCACCGGTCTACCCCCGGCCAATGGCCATGCCGCAGCCAGGCGACCCGTGCCCTGGGTTCGTCGCTGACGTAGGCCGATGTTGGCGGATGGTCCACGACCGGAACCTTCAGGCCAACCATTGCTGCGAGGCGCCCTCATGGACCGGTCGGTGGTTCTCGCCTCGAGGTGACCTCTGGTGGCGGGTGTGGGCGTGTCCCGGTCACCTCGAGGGCCTGACAGTGCTCAGGGAATTCGGCCGGCGGCGCTAGCCCGGCGGGCCGGCGGGGCCGCCATCCTCTGGCGATGGTTCAGGAATAGCTCCGGACTCGTCTGCGGTGATCTTGCGAAGGTGAGCAAGCTGCGTGGAGGTGGTCAGCCTGAGCATCTGATCGTTCACCTCAGCCCGGTCCGCATCCGGAAGTGCCTCGATGTACTCGGCCATCTTCTTCGCGATCTCTTCGTCCGAAGCGTCGGGACCAAGCTCCCGAAGCACCCTCAGAAGAATTCTTGCAGGTCTGCCATCACGCTCCTTTCACGATCTCACGCCCCGTCGCCTTCGCCCACTCCTCGATCGCCTGAGTCTCCCACTCCCGACCGCTGGCACGCTCGACCTCTGCGGGCGAGGAAGACTCGATGTCTTCGTCGGGACCATTTCGCCTCTCAGTATCGGCCGTGCCCTGCCCCCGTACGAATCCTCTTTGAGTCAAGACCCCTATTTCAACGACATCCAGGCGCGACGAATTGAGCCGTCGTGGAAGGACACAACGGCGTAGGATTTCTGTGGGTTCGGGAGTGACTTCGCCGAAGAGCCGGTCGCGCAGGGTGGAGAGCCGGTCACGCAGGCATGGAGTCGTCCCTATGTCCTCCCAGACCCCCTATCGGGCGTCGAGAACCAGCTGTCGATAGACGGAGTTGCTCACCTGGCGCTTCAAGGACGTGACCGCTTCCTTCTTCGTCTTGCCCTGGGCGACTTTGCGCTCGAAGTAGGCCCGACCATCGAATCGCTCTGGCGGATCTGACAGATGGCCGCCATGTGAACGGCGTGGTTGAGCTGTCGGTTTCCTCGTTGTGACAGACGATGCACGACACGCCCACCTGAGGAGAACTCGATCGGAGCTGTGCCGTTGTAGGCGGCAAAGGTGTCGCGGTTGGCAAAGCGGCGGATGTCGCCGGCGTAGCCGATGAGCTGTGCCGCAATGATCGGGCCCACTCCATAGAGCTCGGTGACCGACGTGCCCGACGCCTTGACCGCGACTCGAATTCGGCGGTGCGGCTCTTTGGCTGGTCGTCGAGGCGGCGGACATCATGGACGAGCTCGAGGGCAAGGTCGTAACGGACCTGCTCGGCCGGGGTCTCGGGCGTGACCTTCGCCAACAGTCGCTCGGCGTCAGAAACGTAGAGTTCCTTGGCAATTCCGCCCGGTGCGAGCTCGGCCAAGAGCGCATGGAGGCGACAGACCACCCGAGTCCGATGACTGCCGAGGTCCCCGTTGCGCTTAGCCAGGAGTCGCAGCACCTCTGAGTGGTCGGCTGCCTCGACGCTACGCAGGTTCGAGGCACGAAAGGCCGCGATGGCAATCGAGAGGGCGTCGTTGGGGTCGTTCTTGTTGGAATGCGCCCGTTGGCGAGCACTCGGATGCGAGAGGCCAAGGTGGCCGGCACGTCGAGTACCTCCTCACCTCGGGCCACGAGTGACTGGGCCAACAAGTAGCCCAGTCCACCGGCCGACTCGATGGCCCAGGTGCGCTTCTCGAACGGTTCGGCCCAACTGACCAGCTGGTCAACCTGGCGCCTGGTCGCCCTGACCTTGACGCTCGAGATCTGATCTTCGCTCCCGTCGATGGCCACCGCTGTGTGCGAAGCCTTGTGGGGGTCGATGCCGATCACCACTTGCATGACTACCTCCTTGGTCGTGATGGAACCACAGAGGGCACTCCTGCTTTCGGACTCTCTGTGCTCGATCCTCTTTTGAGCCATTCCGTGGCGAAGCCCGAGCGGACACACTTCGTACGAAAGCCAGCCGGCAACGCCGGCGGCAGGCACTACGAGAGTGATCCCGCCGGGACCTCTAAACGCTACGGATGAAGCTCAGCGTCTGCAGGAAGTCTCAAGCAAGCACTTAGGGGCTACTTGCGAGTTGCCATCTCAGCCCATCTGCGCGGCCTCGTACAACTTGACCGAGCCACCGCCGCCCAGCCCCGGACATCCCTTGGCCAACACGACAGCATCATGAAGATTGGCAGCCTCTATGACTGTATAGCCGGTCGCCGGATCGGGCCCGGACCCAGGGCTGGGGGTTCCATCAGAAGCGATGGTGGCAGAGTCGCTGAATGGCGAACCCATGTCGATCACGGCATCGCCCAACGTTCCGAACCACGCCATCCAGCGGTCCATGACCTCGGGGGATGGTTGTTCGGGTGTCTCGCCACCATGGAACATCAGCACGAACTTCGCCATGTCAGTTCTCCTTGATTGGATGTCTCGGTGCAGTGGGTTTCCTGCCAGGCTCGCACACCGGACCCAAAGCTGCACTCCGATTCCAGCTCGGTGGGCACTACAGGGGCGCCACCCCTCGTGGGGGTCGGACCTCGGCCTATGTCCACCTAGTGGTTTAGCCTTGGTACATGGCCTTTGATGAGGGATTGGCGGAGCGAGTTCGAGATCTCGCTGGCACAAAGGAAGGAATGACGGAGCGCAAGATGTTCGGTGGTCTTTGCTTCCTATTGAACGGAAACATGAGCTACGGAATCGTCAGCAGCGAGCTCATGGTTCGGGTGGGCCAGGCTGCGTACAGCGAGGCGCTGGCCCTGCCTCACGCTCGAGAAATGGACTTCACCGGACGCTCCATGCGCGGCATGGTCTTCGTTTCTGAAGAAGGGATCTCAGAGGACGACGATCTGACGGACTGGCTGCAGCGTGGGATCGACTTCGCCGGATCTTTGGCGGCCAAATAGTCTCGGTGCCCCACCGGCGTAGCGACTCGATCCGATCAGAGCCAATCGATACACGAATACACGTCCAGTCGGTGAAGCATGGAGGTCAAGTCGAATGAGTGTCGATGTGACGACGGAAATCGAAATCAACCGTCCGCGAACAGAGGTAGCGGCATACTCGATGGATCCAAACAATGCGACAGCGTGGTACAAGAACATCAAGTCGGTGAACTGTGAGACACCCGGACCACTCTCGGTGGGCTCTCAGATCACCTTCACAGCGAAGTTCCTCGGGCGCTCGCTTATCTACACCTACGAAGTCAGGGACCTTGTGCCAGGTGAGCGATTCACACAGTCGACTTCCGAAGGACCGTTTCCTATGGAGACCACCTACCACTGGGAGTCGCTGCCCTCGGGCGGAACCAGAATGTCACTGCGAAATTGCGGAGAGCCATCGGGATTCTCAAAGGTTCTGGCACCCCTACTCAGTGGGGCGATGAGGAGAGCCAACCAAAAAGACCTTGCCCGCCTCAAGATCATTTTGGAGCACGCTGACCGATAGCGAAGTGACGAAAGAGGTATCCCACTTCGCCGGTCCTCGGCGCACCAAGCGGCACGAGTGGGGCACCCCTGTCGACCGATCAGCCGGGGCATTTCGGTCAAGATGAGGGCGTGGAATCGAGTGACCGATTGCCCTTCGACGTTCGTGAGATGCAAGCCAAGGGCGCCAGAGTGCTCACAGAGGGACTGTCGGCCTTTCCAAGAGTTGACGCCATCAACTACGACCCCACTGGCGTACTGGAAGACGGAGAGTTTTGGGTTCGTGGTGGTCCTTGCAGGATCGCCCAACGTCGAAAAATACCCGCACCCACGCTCTGGAGGGGGCAATACCACCTAAGCAACGGCGAGTAAATTCCAAGCGAATCCTGGATTGGGAGCGGTGAGGGTATTCCGGGACTACCGGATGAGACGGAAGGCAGGGCCGTCCGCTGGGCTGGACGCCGAACCAACGGACCGGATGATGAGGGACCAGCCTTAATCGTCTGGGGCTGGTGTTCCAACACAGTTGCACGGCTCTCGCTTGTACAAATCAGGACAGCGTCAGCATTCCGGTCGGTCATCTCGGATCATGGGTTGTAGGAAGCGAGCGCAGAGACCCATGGAGGGTTGAGGCCAACGACGACGCAGGCAACACCCTGGGGTTCATAAGTCGAGATTCGTGGTGAACACTCGCCGCCGCCTGCCCCCGTACGCATCGGGACGGCGTGCGACCCGTCGGCACGACCGGGGCACGCCTCTGGCGGCCTGAGTATCAGCCCCACCCTGTTCTTCAAGGCTCTTCGAGCCTCGCGGGCGTAGGCTCAATCATGGCCCCACGGCTCGGTCGTCGAGTCCTCTTCGTGAACCCGAAAGCTGGCGGAGGGAAGTCCGAGCGGTTCGACTTAGTGGCCGAATGCCGCACCAGGGGGATCGTTCCCGTGGTCATGGCGCCCGGCGATGATGTACGGACGCTGGCCCTAACGGAGGTGTCTGCCGGCATCGAGGTGATCGGCATGGCGGGAGGTGACGGATCCCAGGCTGCGGTGGCGAGCGTCGCATCGGGACACGACGTGCCCTTTGTGTGCGTTCCCGCGGGCACCCGCAATCACTTCGCCGCTGACATCGGCGTCGACCGGAGCGACGTGGTGGGTGCGCTCGACGCATTCGACAACGCGGAGGAGCGACGCATCGATGTGGCAAGTGTCAACGGACACGACTACCTCAACACCGCATCGTTGGGACTGTACGCACGAATCGTCCAATCACCCCAGTACCGGGACGCGAAGGCCAAGACGGTGGCGCTAATGCTGCCCGATTTGCTGGGCCCTGGATCCGAGCCGTTCGATCTGCGATTCATCGGACCTGATGGTGTCATCTGGTCTGGAGCGCACGTGCTGTTGGTATCGAACAACCGGTACGAGCCGGTGAACCTGGCGGGCCAAGGAGCCCGCAGCCGGATGGACACCGGGCTCCTCGGTGTGATCGCCGCCGTTCTCCGGGGACCCGAGGAGATCGCGGCTCTTGTCGCCGCCGAGAGGGCTGGTGCCATCCAACGCCTCCCTCCAGTATCGGCATGGACCACGCCGATCCTGCACGTCGATTCTGGTGGTCCAGTCGAGATTGCGCTCGACGGCGAAGCCACCGTGATGGATCCTCCGTTGTTGTTCGAATCGCGGCCTGGCGCCCTGCGGATCCGGCTGCCCGTCCAGGCGTTGACGCTAGGCCTCCAACACAATGGATTCGTCGTCCGCCACGCGGCCTCGGCCGTCTAGCGAAGTGCACATCAACTCGGCAAACTAAGCCCATGGCAGATGCGCCCGAGGGTGCCCCCGTTTGCCAGCTTGGAGCACGTAGGCCCATCGGCACACGTGGTCACTCTGGTCAAGAGCGGATAGGTTGATGTGGAGTCGGTCTTTGTGCAAGGAGGAGTGGCCTGATGTCTCCTGTCACGATCCGCTACATCGTTGAAGATGTGGACGCCGCGGTCCACTTCTACTGCGACACGCTTGACTTCCAAGTGGACATGCACCCGGGGCCAGGCTTTGCCATGCTCTCGAAGGACGCGCTCCGGTTGGCCCTGAATGCAGTGGGAGGCCCGGGCGGAGCCGCCCAGCCGATGCCAGACGGGAGGGTCCCTCGACCTGGTGGCTGGAACCGAATTCAGCTCGAAGTGCAGGACATCGGTGAAGCCGTCGAGAGCCTACGAAAAACGGGTGCATCGTTTCGCAACGACATCGTGGAAGGTATGGGCGGCAAACAGATTCTTGTGGATGATCCGTCCGGCAACTGCATCGAGTTATTCGAGCCATACCGCTAGAGACAACGTGCCCCCGTACATTGACGGGCCGGGTGAGCACAAGCGCGCCCAGGGACAGCTCTTGGCTAGGGTTTCCCGCAGCATGGACAATGCTGTTGTGGTCCCCTGCGTCCTTGGCTGCTCCGTGCCGCAAGCCTTGTCCATCCTGGAGGCGACCGGGCTGACCAATGTGAATCTTACGAAGCAATCGGAGGACGAGGCACGTTGCCGAAGTGTCACCGGCCAGCGGATTCAGGTGTCTCCCAAGACCGAAATCCGGTTGACGATCGCCTGACTGCCCCCGTTCGCCGGCTCTGGGCGCAGTCTGGGAAGCCGCCTCTAGCGATCCAGTCGACCCGGACGTGTCGGCGAATCAGTCGTTACCGAAAGATGTCCCAACACCGGGGACTCCGCCCGCGTTCACCACGGTCGCGCCAGGGTGTTGTGCGCTTAGATCGAGCAGGGAGAGATTGGCAGCAGTCTCGGGCAGGTACTCGTAGGTCTGGAACTGCACGGTCTCTGGGCACGGTCCCTGCTGACACTCGGTCGTACCCTGAAGGAGCAGGGGGTGGTAGTCGCTCTTGGCGACGTCATAGGTGCCATTGGCGAGCCCACCACCATCCGGCTGACCCGACAATGACAAGACGTAGGCGGGGACCCCGTCGACGACTGCCGAACCAGCGACGTGCGCCTGGCCCGACGAGATGAGGGAGCGGATGGTGGCGGCCGTGTCGACCGGCGGGTGGTTCTGAGGGCTGTATATCCCGACGTACATCGTGTTGGAAGCGGCGTCATAGCTGGACATCGTCGTTCCGTTCCACGCGGCCTCGTAGCCGAACTTGATGAACCGATACGAGGATCCGGCGCTCCACAGCTCGTAAGGCTGGGCCGGACTCGACCCCACGGCAATCGTGGCTGCGACATGGAACACGGAATCGGGCGGCGGGGTGAGAGCGCCTTGAGCAGACGCGAGGATCGCTGCGTCGGCAGGACTCGGCGTACTTCCAGCTCCGAGCACGAGAGCGAGGCTGAGGCCCAACGCGGCCAGCCCCGCCGGCGTGCCAAGCGCAACCGCTCGCCTGAGATGGCGCCGGTGATCTTGGTGGCGAACCAGATCGGCCTCGACGGCCGCACGCAGCTCGTGGCGGAACGACTGGAGCTCAGGTTGGAGCATGGTCATGTCAGAACCCTCCTAGGGCCAGATGGAGACGACGGAGTGATCGAGATACGCGCAGGCGAGCTGCGACGGGAGTGCATTGGAGGCGCCGGGCAATCTCCCTGTAGGGACGTTCCTCGACCAAGCGCAGAACGAGCAGTTCGCGCTCTGAGTCCGGGAGGTTCGCGACTTCTCGAAGGACAGCCGAGGGAAACGACAAGCGGTCGTCGACGGCCTCGAAGTCGGCGTGCACGACTGTGATCGGGAGGCCCAGACGCTCCCGAGCGCCGTACTCGACCCTTCGCTTGCGCAGGGATGACCGAAACACATTGTGAGCGATGCCATAGAGCCACGGAAGTGCGGTGCCATCGTGCTCGTCTCGGAACCGCTTTCGGCTACTGCCACGCCGCCGCAAAGACCTCGGCGGTCAGATCGGCGCCATAGTCACCCACCCGGACACTCGACCAGGCGAGGATCTGGCCTACGTGTCGGTCGTAGAGCTCGGCAAAGGCGTCAGGGTCGTCTAGGACCAATAACTCGGCGTCCGACTGCTCCGTCCATGCGCTCACACTCTGTATATGACAGCTCAGCGGAAAATGTGTCACGTCACCTCACAACCAGGGGCTTGGCCACGCAGGCAGCCATTCTCGAGGCCCTGAGGCACTGCCCCCTATCGCCGGGTGGGGCCTGTGCCCCGCCACAAACCTGATGCTAAGTTCCAGTGTCGATGCCACCCAAAGTGGCGATTGGAGAAGCCCGGAGCCGTCAGCACGCCGCCACCATGGTTCTGGCCTTCGGGCTTGCTTCTGCATTGTCGGCATTCTTGGCGTGTGCGATCATCGGCTGGTTCACAGTCTTCGCACCTGAATGGCGATTCGCCAACTCGGTAAATCAAAGCAACGGTGACCTCTTCAACATCGCTTCACCCACCGCCGCGACCTGGAAGCCGTCGGCCAGTCAGTATTGCGTTCACATCGGGGACTTCAATGACCCTCCGGGACTCAATCAGACCACGACATTCATGGCCATGCTTCTGACGAATAGTGCCCCCACCCCGGGATCACATGCCGCCGCACTTCGCTTGTACGACGCGGTCCACGCCAACAAGGTCACCCAAGCGGACGTCAACGCCGTGAATGGTGCCTACACGTGTCCGTCCACTGCGACGACCAACTAGGGGCCGGGCGGCGGCATCCTTTGCCTCTCCATTGCCTGCCGCGAACGCCGGATCGGTGGACACCACGGCCCAGTCAGTTCTCCTGTGGATCATCCCGAAGCCTGAGGGACGGTGCCGTCTCCCGGCCGACCCGATGAACGGGCTTTCACCGCCCTTCGGCATCTACATTCTCGACAAACTCAAGCATCGGCCTGCCCGAGGGTTGGGTCATCTCGGTAGTTAGGACGACGCGTGTGTCGCCACAGTCGAGGTCAACTACCCATCGCACCATTCGCTTGCTCATGCCTTGACTCATTCTCTCCCAGTCAGGTCACGCAACCAGCGGAGACGGCCCCCGTACATTGCCGGGACTGGGCGCACCCCTCGGGATTGCCTTCAGACCAGTGGGACTCACCGCCGCCCAGGTTGCCCGGATTCTGGCCCTGCTGACTATGGCGTACACGTGCCGACGTTCCCAGGTGGTGGTTGAGCGAGATCGCACCGCGGCAGGGTGGTCGGTACGACATAGGTGGGTGTCGGCACAGTTTGTTGCACTGACGGGGCTCGTGGTGCCCGGTGGGGATCAGAGCAGCCCATTAGTACCACCGCAGAGATCACTGAAAGAGCAAGCAAGGTCTTGGGGGTCCTCATGATCCACTTCCATCTTCGTGCGCCATTTGAACCCCCTTTTTCCCAAAAAAAAAAAAAAAAAAAAAAAAAAAAAAAAAAAAAAAAAAAAAAAAAAAAAAAAAAAAAAAAAAAAAAAAAAAAAAAAAAAAAAAAAAAAAAAATTTTTTTTTTTTTTTTTTTTTTTTTTTTTTTTTTTTTTTTTTTTTTTTTTTTTTTTTTTTTTTTTTTTTTTTTTTTTTTTTTTTTTTTTTTTTTTTTTTTTTTTTTTTTTTTTTTTTTTTTTTTTTTTTTTTTTTTTTTTTTTTTTTTTTTTTTTTTTTTTTTTTTTTTTTTTTTTTTTTTTTTTTTTTTTTTTTTTTTTTTTTTTTTTTTTTTTTTTTTTTTTTTTTTTTTTTTTTTTTTTTTTTTTTTTTTTTTTTTTTTTTTTTTTTTTTTTTTTTTTTTTTTTTTTTTTTTTTTTTTTTTTTTTTTTTTTTTTTTTTTTTTTTTTTTTTTTTTTTTTTTTTTTTTTTTTTTTTTTTTTTTTTTTTTTTTTTTTTTTTTTTTTTTTTTTTTTTTTTTTTTTTTTTTTTTTTTTTTTTTTTTTTTTTTTTTTTTTTTTTTTTTTTTTTTTTTTTTTTTTTTTTTTTTTTTTTTTTTTTTTTTTTTTTTTTTTTTTTTTTTTTTTTTTTTTTTTTTTTTTTTTTTTTTTTTTTTTTTTTTTTTTTTTTTTTTTTTTAAAAAAAAAAAAAAAAAAAAAAAAAAAAAAAAAAAAAAAAAAAAAAAAAAAAAAAAAAAAAAAAAAAAAAAAAAAAAAAAAAAAAAAAAAAAAAAAAAAAAAAAAAAAAAAAAAAAAAAAAAAAAAAAAAAAAAAAAAAAAAAAAAAAAAAAAAAAAAAAAAAAAAAAAAAAAGGCAGAGCCTCCAGGAAACCCAGGCGGATTCAAATCAGGCCTCGGGCATAGTTCGCTCGATGGATGCCCTAGCCAGGCGGTTGCTGAGTGAACCTACCGAAGCACGTCTGGCAACGGTCCTTTTCGGGAGCTTCATGCCAACACCGGCGTCGACGGGAGCCGTAGAGGATGGTCTCCCCGCAGAGCGTGACGGGACGCAAAGGGTCGGCCAGATGCCATGTCTCGCCGTCGAGTGGTCTCACCGCCTCGCACCCAACCTCTTCCGCCATGGCGAGCAGGGCAAAGAGCGGCAGCGACGATTCATAGGGACCAACGTCCCAATGGGAGAAGTTGATGCACGCGGGAAAGCCTCGACCCTCAGAGCCGCAACCACACCGGGGCCGCTCCGAGGTAGGCCGGACCTGGGATGCCCCGATAGGCGCGATTAAGCCCCACCAGGACGAGGAACTGAATCGACCACCCCCCGCCGGATCGCCAGTGGAACAAGTCCCATTCGCGACTGCGAGACTCAGTCGGCACACATGGGTCCTCCCCAACGGACCCGGGCGAGGTACGCCAAGCCCGCCCACGTGCCCGAAGACGACCCCGGCCCGCGTAATCGGGCCGGGGTCGCTTCGTACATATCGGCGGGCCAGTCTCTTGGGCTGAGGTTTCGCGCTGCGGATGCATAGACCCCCTCATCTGGGGCATATATGACGAGTACCCAACACGTCTGTCACGACGACGGGTGCACGTGAGCGGCTCCCTCTCTCATTGGCGGGGAGCTGGCTCCGCGTCGGGCGGCGCTACCGGCGTCCCGATCCAGAAGCGCTGTGGCCATAACTGCACCTCCAGCTGGCCGCTTCGCGGCAGTCTTCTCTGACCTCAAGGCCCTTGTTTGCGCGTGTTGGCGAGGGGTAGTGACGCCAAAGGTTCGGCCCCCTCCGAACCTTTTTGGCGACAACCCCTAGGTCTTCCAGCTCCCCAGGGGGTTGCTCGCGTTCTACACACCTTCCGGTAATCGCCGGGTTGTGCCGGCTGATGCTATGGCAACTGCACAGTCCCCTTGGAAGGGTTTCGGCGCCCGCTGCCATGGGTAGTAGAGCCGTCGCAGTAGACGAAAGGGGGCTCAATGATTGGAGCCGGTGGACTCGTAGTCAGCATCATTGTATTTGCCGTGGGGGCTGTTCTCGATTGGGCAGTTACCGAGTCATATCAACACGGCTTCAACGTCAACAAAGTCGGCTGGATCTTGATGATCGTCGGTGTTGTCGGCGCTGTGGTTTCAATCGTTGTCATGGTGGCGGCGAACACTCGGCGGCGGCGGACTGTCGTGGACGACAGCCAGGGAAACGTTGTGCGTCGGGTCGACTCGACGTACTAGAGGGGATGCCCCGAAGTTCGGAGGCGTTTGTGAAAAGGGAGGTTGTTCTGTGGTTTTGATTCTGGCATTGCTACTTGTTCTGATCCTCTTTGGTGCCGGATTCGCGGTGCATCTTTTGTGGATCGCTGCAGCGGTCTTGCTGGTCCTATGGCTGGTCGGTTTCGCCGTTGGTCGGGGTGAAGGAGCAGGCAGTCACCGCTTCTATAGATGGTAGTGGTTTGCACCAATAGCAGGCGGTGATTGTGGCGAGGAAACGGTCCCCTTCGGGGGGCCGTTTCGCGTCCTGCGGTAGTCGATGTGCCCGAACGCCGATTGGGACTACCTAGTTAGGTCCAACGACACTCCGGTGATCAGGATCTTTACCGGAAGGGATTCGGTCGGCGCTCAAAGCGGTGGGGACGGCACTGTCGTTGGTGAAGGCGGCGGAATGGTCGTTGTCGTTGTTGGCGGAAGCGTCGTTGTGGGCGCCGGAAGAGCCCGGAGGGGTGCCCGCCCCCATTCGGGCAAGAGCGCACGTCGCTAAGTCTGATTGGCTAATTGCTGAGACGGTTCGAGTCGAGCCGGCCGAGCCACGGTGTCATTGAGTACGAGGTACTTCTGGCCGTCGGCAACCGAGAGCCCCCACCGTCGTGACCCAAGGCGCCGGGATCCAGAATCATCCGATCGGGTGATTCGACGGTCCGATTGCATCGGCATTCACCCTGTTGGCCTGTGACGGCCCCAAGGATGGGCTGACTGACTCGGTGAGTACGGCAGTCATAGTGCCCATTTTCGGGTATGGGGAGAATATGACTGCTCTCTATGTCCTCGAGATTGACCCCGAGACGATCTTGATTCGGATGAGAGTCGACATCTCTAGGTGGCACATCATCGACGTTGACCGAGAGCTGACCTGGTGCGGGCAGTTTCTCTCACAAGGCGGTGAGCGCCGACCTCTGAGTGAGACGCCCGAAGATCGCCGTTGCGAGATCTGCGAGCATCGGTTCGAATCGATGAGCCTTCCCTCTCTGATCTGACGGCGAAGGGGCATCGGCGCGTCGACGCTGCGAGGCGGTCAGGCGGGGCACCGGGGGGCCACCATCGCCTGGCGAGGGTTCAGGAATTGCTCCGGGAACGTCGACCGGCGACGCGGGTTCGGGTTCTTCGTTCGGCTGGGAGTCTTGCGGTGTGTCCGTTTGATCAGGTGTGGTCATGCCTGGGCCATATCACGCCCACTGAGGAAACAAACGGGTTTTGGACCCCGACGGCAACGGTGTCCGTACGACGTGGGCCGATGCTGGAAGATGTCTACGACCGCAACTGCGCTCACCGCTACGGGCCCTCTCGTGCCTGCCACACAGAGAATCGGTCAGCGGTTGCGTCACCCATCTTGGGGCGGGCACACTTTTGACAGAGGGCGCGTCGAGGTCACCCGCCTGACCCCGAGTGACGGTTCCGCCAAGCCGTCCCCGAGCGTGTCCTCGGGCGGGGGCGACCCCGACCTGCTACATCGGGTCGGGGCCGCCTTCGTCTCTCTCGGCTATTCCTCGCCCGGAGTTGAGCTTCCGTTGTTTCGCGCGCCACCCCCATGGGTAGTGCTGCGTCAGGTTCGGTGCATGTTGCCGAACCTTGGCGACAGCCCCCCGGGTGGGTTCCCCTCCCCCGGGGGGCTGTTACGCGTCAGAACGAAGCCGTCCAGCATCGAGGTCAGGATTCCTGGGCGCCGGTGCACGCCGCCAAAACCGTTCCCACCACCTTGTCCTGTTGCGTCAGGTTCATCTTCTTGACAACGCGCGTACCTGCGAGGTCGTGAATTCCTCGGAGGCTGATCTGCTCTCGTCGGAGCTTCTCGATAATCACGGGCGTGCTCTTGAGGCGAGGGTGGGGGACTCAGGCCGAGCTCGCGCAGTTTTTCATTGACCTGATCGAGCACTTCGGTGTACTCACCGAGGAGTTGGTTCAGCATCTCGAGATCACTGCTCGCGGAGGTTTCCGAATCGCGCAACCGCCGGCCCAGGCCGTCGATCTGATTTCCCGTCAATCGCTTCGTCATTCCGAGACAACCATTCAAGAACTCGACGTTGACAAACGGTTGACAGGTGACCGGATCGAACCGCTCCGGTTGCTCACCTTTCGGTGTTGACCTGCGTCAACGAGTGGAGGCGATGGGACTTGAACCCACGAACCTCCTGACTGCCAGTCAGGCGCTCTACCAGCTGAGCTACGCCCCCAGTGGTGGGGGATCACGATAGCAGTCGAGGGGACACGCTCCGTCCCGGTCCAGGAGGCCGTCACCGGGCCGAAATTGGCTCCGAGCGGGGGGAATACCCCGGTCGACACGGCCCGGGCGTTACCAGGGTGTCGCCTACCCTGGTGCGATGGCACGCGCGTATGACGTCGTCGCGGTGGAGCGCAAGTGGCAGCGCCACTGGGACGACGAGGGCACCTACCAGATCGACAACGACGACCCCCGTGAGAAGTTCTATGCGCTGTGCATGTACCCCTACCCCTCGGGGGCGGCGCACCAGGGCCACGTGCGGAATTACACCTTCGGCGACCTCACGGTGCGCTACCAGACCATGCTGGGCAAGGGGGTCCTGAGCCCGATCGGTTTCGACTCCTTCGGGCTCCCGGCCGAGAACGCGGCCATCAAGACCGGGACCCACCCACGGATCTTCACCGATGCCCGGATCGCCGAGCTCACGGCGTCGCTGCGCCGGCTCGGCGCCGTCTACGACTGGCGCCGCGAGATCCACAGTCACGACCCCTCCTACATCAAGTGGAGCCAGGTCATCTTCTTGAGATTCTGGGAGGCGGGCCTGGCCTACCGCGCCCTGGCACCCGTCAACTGGTGCCCCGGGTGCCAGACCGTGCTGGCCAACGAGCAGGTCCTGGCGGACGGCACGTGTGACCGCTCGGGTGATGTCGTCATCAAGCGCGACCTGGAGCAGTGGTTCTTCCGCATCACGCAGTACGCCGACGAGCTCCTCGAGGCCCTCGACGGCCTCGAGTGGCCGGAGCGGGCCAAGACCATGCAGCGCAACTGGATCGGGCGTTCCGAGGGAGCCGAGTTCGACCTGCCCGTCGAGGGGCGCCCGGACGTCACCGTGCGGGTGTTCACCACCCGTCCCGACACCAGCTTCGGCATGACCTACGCGGTGATGGCGCCCGAACACCCGCTCGTCGACGAGCTCACGACGGCCGATCAGCGGAACGCGGTCGACGCGCTCCGATCCCGGGCCGCCGCCGCCACCGACATCGAGCGCATGGCGGAAGGCGACACCTCTGGGCTCGGCAAGCGCGGCGCCTTCACGGGCAGCAACGTCATCAATCCCTTCACCGGCACCCCCGTCCCCGTCTATGTGGCCGACTACGTCCTCATGGGGTACGGGACCGGGGCGATCATGGCCGTGCCGGCCGAGGACGCGCGGGACTGGGCCTTCGCGGTCCAACACCAGCTCCCGATCGTGCGCACCGTGCAGCCGCCTGACGACTGGGACGCCAGCGGGGGAGAGGCGTACACGGGCGACGGCGTCAAAATCAACAGCGGCTTCCTCGACGGTCTCGACATCGTCACGGCGAAGGCCCGGGCCATCGACTGGCTCGAGGAGAAGGGCTTCGGCGAGCGCAAGGTCAACTACCGGCTGCGGGACTGGCTCGTGTCCCGCCAGCGTTTCTGGGGTTGCCCGATTCCGGCCGTGTACTGCCCGGACCACGGCGTGGTGCCCGTGCCCGAGGACCAGCTGCCGATCGTGGCTCCCGACGACGTCGAATTCCTCCCCACGGGGCAGTCGCCCCTCGCTTCGCACGAGGGCTTCCTGCACACGACCTGCCCCGTCTGCGGGGGTCCGGCCCGGCGCGAGACGGACACCATGGACACCTTCGTCGACTCGTCGTGGTACTTCCTCCGCTTCACCGACCCGTGGAACACCGAGCAGCCCTTCGCCCCGATCGCGGCGCAGAAGTTCATGCCCGTCGACCAGTACATCGGAGGCATTGAGCACGCCATCCTCCACCTGCTCTACGCCCGTTTCTACATGCGCGCCCTCATCGACGTCGGCCTGGCACCGGGAGTCGACCGCGAGCCGTTCAAGCACTACCTGGCGCAGGGCATGATCCGGATGGACGGGACCAAGATGTCCAAGTCCAAGGGCAACCTCATCGCGCCCGAGCACTACTTCGACACGGTGGGCGCCGACGCCCTCCGCCTGTTCCACCTCTTCGTCGGGCCTCCGTTCGACGACATGGACTGGTCGGAGCAGACGGAGCAGGTCATCGACGGCTGCGGTCGCTTCTTCGACCGGCTCTGGCGCACCTGCACCGCCGACCCGGGCCTCCGCAGCGGTGACCAGAGCGATGGTGACAAGGCGATGCGCCAGGCCGTGCACCGCACCATCGCCGACGTGACCCGGGACCTCGAACGCTGGTCCTACAACACAGCGGTGGCGCACTGCATGGAATTGCTCAACCTCGTGCAGCGCTACGGGCGAGCCACCGACGACGACGGTGCCGCCAACGCCGGCACGAAGGCCAACACGAAGACCTCCGAGGCCGCACCGCACGCCGACGTGTGGAACGAGGCGCTCGACACCCTCCTCCTCCTTCTCGCCGTCATGTCCCCGCACGTGACCGCCGAGCTGTGGGAGCGGCGCCACCCCGGCGAGCCCTCGGTGCACCTGCAGCGCTGGCCCAGTTTCGACCCTGACCTCATCCGCCAGGACACCGTGACGATGATCGTTCAGGTCAACGGGAAGGTGCGGGACCGCAGAGAGGTCGACGCCGACATTTCGGAGGGCGACGCCGAGAAAGCCGCACTGGGCTCAGCAAAGGTGATCGACGCACTGGCCGGGAGGACGCCGAAGCGGGTGGTCGTCCGCCCGCCCCGCCTGGTCAACATCGTCGTCTAGCGACCGCCCGCCGCCAGCACCGCCCGCACCGCACCGCCCGCACCAGCTCCGGCCCTAGTGGAACCCCGCCAGCACGCCGGCCCACATCTCGGGGTCAACCTTGTAGGGCGCGTAGAAGCTGAAGCGATCCACGGCGTCCCCGAAGCGGCGCTTGACCTCAGCGGCGACCTCGTCGAGCGGGCGGACGACGGCGAAGGCGTTGAGGATGTCGTCGTCGATCAGTTCGCCCATCTTCACCCACTCGCCGCGCTTCGAAAGGGTGTTGAGCTCTGTGTGGAGGTCGCCCCAGCCGTGCAGCTCGAGCACGGGTCGGTACGCCGGCGTCGACGCATAGAAGGCGATCTGCTCGCGCACGCCTTTGGCCGCTGCTGCCATGGTCTTCTCGTCGGGTCCCGTCACGACGAAGCCGGGGTACGACACGGTGAGATCGGCCCGGGTCTTGCCCGCCTTCCCAGCGCCCCGCTCCAGCGCCGGAAGGCTGACCTCGCGTAGGTAGCGCTCCGTGGTGAAACCATGCACCAGGAACCCGTCGGCCACCTCGCCGGCTACCTCCGTCATGTGCTCACCGACGCCGGCCAGCAGGATCTTTGGGTTGCCGTGTGGATTGGGGCCCGGGTCGAAGAACGGGGTCATCAAGGTGTGCGTGTAGAACTCGCCGCGGAAGGCGAGGGGCTCGCCGGTGCCCCACGCTTCCCAGATGGCGCGAATGGCCAGAATCATCTCGCGCATGCGCGGTGCGGGGTGCGACCACGGCATGGAGAAGCGCTTCGTGATGTGGGGCTTGATCTGGCTGCCCATGCCGAGCATGAAGCGGCCCTTGGTCAGAAGCTGCAGGTCGTTGGCCAGCACGGCCAGCGTCATGGGGTTGCGGGCGAAGGCCACTGCGATCCCGGTGCCGAACTCGAGTTTCTCCGTCGCCGCCGCACCGACGGCGATCGGGAGGAAGGGGTCGTGGTTCGTCTCGGCCGACCACACGCCGTCGTACCCGCTCTTCTCGGCCTTGATCGCCTGCGCCGCAATGCCGTTGGGGTCGAACCCGATCCCGCCGTCGATCTTCATGGACGATCTCTCCTCACCGTTCTCCTCACCGTTCGCTCCTCACTGCTCCTCGCCCCGCAAGAAGCGCTCCAGTTCCGCCGCGATCTCGTCGCCCGACGGCACGGCGTCCACGCCCATGGCGTTGCCCTCCGAGGCGTCGATGTTCTCCTCGAGCTTGCGCACCATCGCCTGGTGCTCGACGTTGTCGGCGATGAGCTGGTCCACCTGGCGCCGCGAGCTGTCGCCGGCC
The DNA here is from genome assembly GCA_963753115.1 of uncultured Acidimicrobiaceae bacterium. Taxonomy (GTDB): domain Bacteria; phylum Actinomycetota; class Acidimicrobiia; order Acidimicrobiales; family RAAP-2; genus Bog-473. The sequence goes on along the minus strand of CAVWBB010000018.1, from coordinate 34,131 downwards.
CGGCGCAGCGCGGACGAGTCGAGCGACAGAGAGCCCACCGAGGCCAGGCCCTCGATCAGCGCCGCACTTGCCTCGGGGAACGGCATGCCCGCCACGTAGTGGGGCACACGGGCCCACAGGCTCACGGCCGGCGTCCCGTTGGCCCCGAAGGCCATCTCGAGCGCGGCTTGGACACCGGCGGGCACCTCGAGCTCGCCCTGCACGATGCCCACCTGCTCAATGAGCGCGGCCGATTCCGCCGGCGCGGTGGCGGCCAGCTTCACCGGCCGGGTGTGCGGCGCCGGCGCCGGGAAGGCGCCGAGGCCGACCATCATGCGCACCCGCCAGGAGCGGGCGAGTCCCACCACCGCGTCCGTGAAGGCGCGCCAGTGGAAGTCGGGCTCGGGCCCGACCAGGAAGAGCATGTCGCGCCCCGATTCGTCCGTCCCGTGGCGGACGACGGTGCGCGGCCAGTTGAGCTCGGTCGTGATCCCGTTGACGATGCGGGCGACCGGCCGCCGGGCCCGCTGGTCGAGGAAGTGCTCGCCGTTGAAGGTGACGATCGGCTCGGTGTGTCCCTGCCCGAGCAGGGTGGCAATCGCTGTCGTGGCGCCGAGGCCCGCGTCGACCCAGCCCTCCAGGGCGACAACCAGGATCGGCTCGCGCAGGACGGGTTCCTGGTGGACCTCGAAGATCTCGGTCAGACCGTTGCCTTCGGGGCTCACGGGGCGGACTCCAGCGACTCGGCCGCCATCTCGAAGAGCCGCCCGATCTGGATCGGGAAGCCCTCGACGCTGCCCTTGTCACCGGCACCGGCGCCGGCGACGTAGCGGGCGTAGACGCCCTGCAGAATGCAGGCAAGCTTCCAGTACCCGAAGGCCTGGTAGTAGCCGATGCCCGAGACGTCGAGATCGGAGACCGCGCTGTAGCGCGCCAGCACCTGGGCCTTGGTCGAGAACCCGGGCGCGGTGGTCGGCGAGAGACCGAGCACCGCCATGGAGTCGTCCGGATCGGACCAGTAGTCCATGAGCAGGCCGAGGTCGGCCAGGGGATCCCCGAGGGTGCAGATCTCCCAGTCGAGGATGGCCCGCACGGACCCGTCGTCGGCCAGCACCACGTTGTCCATGCGGTAGTCGCCGTGGACGACTGATGTCCGCTGCTGTTTGGGGATGCGGCGCGTCAGCTCGTCGCTCACCCGCTCGACGATGCCGCCGTGGTCGACGCCCTCGACCTGCATCTGTTCGTACTGCCCGCGCCAGCGCTTGAGCTGTCGCTCGATATACCCCTCGTGCCGTCCCAGATCGCCCAGTCCCACCGCATCGGGGTCGATGTCGTGCAGTGCGGACAGGGTGTCGGCCATGTGGTCGCCGACGGCACGCCGGGTCGTCTCGTCGAAGGCGGCCTCCGCCTCGGGCGCGCTGCGCAGGATGTGGCCGTCGACGAACTCCATCACGTAGAAGGGCCGCTCGTTGACCGCCTCGTCGGTGCAGAGCCCGACGGTCACGGGAACGGGGATCCCTGCGGGCCCGAGCGAGTGCATCAGCCGGTATTCCCTCGACATGTCGTGCGCGGTGGGCAGCACGTGGTGCAACGGCGGGCGGCGCAGGGCCCATGCCCGCCCGTCGGCGTCCTCCACCCGGAAGGTGAGGTTCGAGCGTCCGCCCGCGATCAGGGTGAAGGTGAGCGGCGTGCTGACCTCGGGAAGGTGGGCCACCATCCACGCGGTGACCTCGGTCTCGTGAATGCCATCGGGCGCCTGCGACACGCGAACGACGCTAATCGGTGCCGTCTCACCCGGTCGGACGCCCCGGCGCTCAGCGGCCCCTCAGCACCCACTGCTCGGGCAGCGCTCCGCCCCTGGCCAGGTGCGGCGTCGTCCCGCGACGGCACAGCCATTAGCGTCATGGCCGATGGACGTCACAGATCAGACATTCCAGACGGACGTGCTGGACCGCAGTGCGACGGTGCCGGTGATCGTGGACCTGTGGGCCCCGTGGTGCGGCCCGTGCAAGACCCTCGGACCGATGATCGAGAAGGCCGTGGCCGACACCGGCGGCGCCGTCGAGCTGGCCAAGGTCAATGTCGACGACAACCCGGCGGTGGCGCGCGCGTTCAACGTGCAGTCGATCCCCGCCGTCTTCGCCCTGCGCGACGGCCAGGTGGTGGACCAGTTCATCGGTGCCATCCCCGAGGCGCAGATCACCGCCTTCGTCCAGCGCCTGGCGCCCGCCCCGAGTGAGGCGGACAACCTGGTCGCTGCGGGCGACGAGGCATCGCTTCGACAAGCCCTCGAGCTCGAGCCGGATCACGCGGGCGCCACCGAGGGTCTCGCCCGACTGCTCATCGATCGCGGCGACGGCGCAGGGGCCCTGGCCCTGTTGGCCCGGCTGCCCGAGACCGAGACCGGCCGCGTCCTGGCCGCGGAGGCCAGGCTCCTCGAGGCGGGGGTCGATGTGTCGGGCACCGACCGCGTGGACATGGAGGCCAAGCTCGACGAACTGCTCGAGCGGGTGCGCGACGACGACGCCGCCCGCCAGGAATTCGTGGATCTGCTCGAGGCCATGGGTGCCGACGACCCGCGCACCAAGGAGTATCGGCGGGCACTGACCGCGCGCCTGTACTGATGGCCGCGCCGGCCACCGGGACGCCGACCACGACAACTGCCGGCACCACCACTGCCGGCACCACTTCTGCCGGAGACACCGCCCCGGAGCCGACCACCACCTCGCTCGCCCCGCTGCTCGACCTCGGCGGCCGCCGCCACGACCTCACGCATCGGGCACTCGTGATGGGGATCCTCAACCGCACCCCCGACTCCTTCTACGACAAGGGCGCCACGTTCGAGCTCGACAAGCTCTATGGCCGCGCCGAGCAGCTGGTGGCCGACGGGGCGGACATCCTCGATATCGGCGGCGTCAAGGCGGGACCGGGCCCCGAGGTGACGGAGTCCGAAGAGCTCGATCGCGTCGTGCCCGTCGTGACGGGCCTGGTGGCGCGCTTCGACACGCCCGTCTCCGTCGACACCTGGCGCGCCTCGGTGGCGCGCGCCTCCTACGCCGAGGGTGCGGTGATGGGCAACGACATCAGCGGCCTGGCCGACCCCGACTACGCCGCGGCGGCGGCCGAGCACGACGCCGCGGTCGTCATCACCCACATTCGTCTGGCGCCGAGGGTGGCCGACCCCGACCCGCACTACGACGACGTGGTGGCCGACGTGGCCCGCTTCCTGACCGAGCGCGCCGAGGGCGCCCGCGCCGCCGGCATTCCCGCGGAGCGGATCGTGCTCGATGCCGGGCTCGACCTCGGCAAGACGGCGGAGCAGTCGCTGTCCCTGCTGCGCGCGTCGTCGACGCTCGCCGGGTTGGGCTACCCGTTGCTGCTCTCGGCGTCGAACAAGACCTTCCTCGGCAAGATCCTGGATTTGGAGCTCACCGAGCGGCGTGAGGCTTCCATCGGCGCGGCGGCCCTCGGGATCGCCTGGGGCTGCCGGATTGTGCGGGTGCACGACGTCAAGGGCACCTGCCGGGCCCGCGACGTCCTTGCCGCCGTGAGCGAGGCCCAATGAGCACCGCCCAGTGAGCACCACCCAGTGAGCACCGCCCAGTGAGCGCGGTCGTGCCGGCCCCCGTCTACCTCGTCAGGGGGGACGATGCCGCGCTGGTGGCCCAGGCCGTGCACGGGCTCATCGATGACGTGGTGGGCGACGGCGACCACGCGCTCATCGTCGAGGAGATCGGTGGCGGCGCCGGCGACGAGCTGAGCGTCGGGGCGGTGGTGGACGCCTGCCTCACGCCGCCCTTCCTGGTGGACCGCCGCGTCGTCGTGGTGCGCGAGGCCGGGCGGATCCTCACGGCCGACGCGCCGCGGTTGGTCGAGGTCGTGCAGGACCCCATCCCGACGACGGTGCTCGTCCTGGTCGGTGGGGGCGGGACCGTGCCGGCGCCACTGGTGAAGGCGGTGAACGCCGCCGGCCAGATCATCGACGTCACCACGAGCAAGGCGGGGGATCGCAAGGCGTGGCTGCACGAGCACTTGCGGGCGGGGCCGGTCAAGCTCGAGCCGCGGGCCGCCGACCTGCTGGCGGCTCACGTCGGCGAGGATCTCGGCCGCGTCGAGGGCCTGCTCAGCGCGTTGAGTGCCGCCTACGGCGAGGGGGCGCGGGTGACGGCCGACGACCTGGCGCCCTATCTCGGCGAGGCGGGCAACGTCCCGCGCTACGAGCTCACCGACGCCATCGACAAGGGTGAGCCGGGCCGGGCGTTGATGGTGCTCCGGCGCATGCTCGAGGCCGGTGGCCTGGCCCCGGTGCAGGTGCTCGCGACCCTGCACGGTCACTTCTCCAACATGCTGGCGCTCGACGGTGACGACGTCAGCACGGACCGCGACGCCGCCGCCGTGCTGGGCACCGCACCGTTCATCGCGAAAAAGGCGCTGGAGCAGTCCCGGCGCCTGGGCAGCACCCGGATCGCCGAGGCCATCAACCTCATCGCAGCGGCCGACCTGGACGTGCGGGGAGCGAGCGGCATGGACTCGGAGATCGTGATCGAGATCCTCGTGGCCCGGTTGGCCCGCCAGACCCGACCGGTGCGGGCGTCTCGCCCGCGGGCCGGCGCCCGCCGTTAAGTCACAGACGTCGAGGCCGGCCCGTGCCTGCCGACCCGGCGCATCAGGCCAGTCGCGACGAGAACCACCACCGGTGGTTCTCGGGGTCACGGGCGCCGTACTCGCGCAGGCCGTACGGCTGATCGCTGGGTTCGAGGTCGATCCGCGCCCCGGCCGCCTTGACCCGGGCGTAGTGCGCATCGACGTCCGGGACGTTGACCGATAGCCCTCCATGCGACATGGCGGCGCCACGGGGGGATGCCATTTCATGGTCCGCCGCGGCCCGATGGAGCCAAATGGGTGCTTCGCCGTTGCGGACCTCGGCGTGGACGACCGTGCCGTCGTCGAGCCGGTGCAGTCCACCCGAGGTGAGGCCGAACGTCTCGACCAGGTAGTCGTGGGCCGCCTCAATGTCCTCGTAGACGAGGATGGGGATAACGGCCGCCGCAGCCGTGGTGTCGGATCGGGGTCCGTGGTGTCGGTGGTGTCGGTGGTGTCCGTGGTGGAGCTCATGCATTGCACTGTGCACCCTCCACCTCCCCGTGTACACCCCGAGCACCCTGGTGCTGGACTGGGTCGATGCTCGAGACTCCAGAAGAGATCGCGGACCTGCAAGCCCTGCTCGACGCCTCCATGGCCACCGCCGGTCCCCACCTGCGCGACATCATCACGGAGGAGCGCCGGCTCAGCGCTCTCCAGTTGGTCGAGCGCCTGCGGGGGATGCGCCTGCTCGTGCTGGCCACGGTGACGTCCGACGGGCGGCCGCTGGCCGGACCGGTCGACGGCTACTTCCTGCACGGCACGTTCTGGTTCAGTTCGGGTCGCAACGCGGTACGCATGCGTCACCTGGCGAAGCGGCCGGTGTGCAGTGCAACGCATCTGCCGGGGGACGAGCTCGCCGTCACCGTGCACGGGCGAGCCGAGATCTTCGAACTCGACGATCCGGCGCTCGGCGAGCTCCGACAGGCCATGCTCGACGAGTACCTCCCCAAGCAGGGTCCGGCCTTCGAGGAGTGGCTCGACTCAGCCGACGCGGTCGGGGCACGCATCGTGCCGGAGAAGATCTTCACCTTTCACATGGACGCCTAGGAGCTGGACCCATAGGGACGACGAGGAGCTGGTCGCCAGGCGGGCGCGTCGAAAGGCGGGCGCGTCGAAAGGAAGGGCAGAGCAAAGAAGTCCGAAGAAAAGGGAAGAGCCGAGAGGCGTCCGCCCGAGCGGACGGGAGAAGCTTGTGGGTCTGCCGCTACTCGGCGGCGGACGCCTCGATCGCAGCGACCCGCCGTACGAGCCGGGACTTGTGGTTCGCCGCTGTGTTCTTGTGGATCACGCCTCGAGCCGCCGCCTTGTCGATCCGCTTGACGGCCAGGCGCAGCGCCTCGACGCTGTCCTCGGCACCGCTCTCCGCTGCCGAGACGGCGCTCTTCGTACGGGTGCGCAGCTCGGCCCGCACCGACTTGTTGCGCAGCCGGCGCTTCTCGTTCTGGCGGTTCCGCTTGATCTGGCTCTTGATGTTGGCCACGTGTCGATCCTCAGTCTTCTTCGAAAGGGGGCGGCGGTGGGCCGAGGCCTCACCGGTGCGGGAGACAACTGTAGCAGGTGGCGGGCCTATTTCGGCCGCCGGCGGGCAGACCAGGTCGGGGGCAAGTTCCCTGGCCAGGCGACCGAGGTTGCCGACCTGGGCCGGTACGATCGACGGACCGTGCCGCCCCCCCTCACCGCTTCTGGTCCCGTCGCGATCGAGCGCATCCGCAACTTCTCCATCATCAGCCACGTCGACCACGGCAAGTCGACCCTGTCCGACCGGATCCTGGAGATCACCGGGGCCGTCGACCCCCGTCTCATGCGGGAGCAGTACCTCGACTCCATGGACATCGAGCGCGAGCGCGGGATCACCATCAAGGCCCAGAACGTCCGGGTCGTGCACGCCGACCACATCCTCCACCTCATCGACACCCCCGGCCACGTGGACTTCGGCTACGAGGTGTCCCGCTCGCTGGCCGCCTGCGAGGGCGCCGTGCTCCTGGTCGACGCCTCCCAGGGGATTCAGGCCCAGACGCTGGCCAACTGCTACCAGGCCATTGAGAACGATCTCGAGATCGTCCCGGTCCTCAACAAGATCGACCTGCCGGCGGCAGACCCGGTCCGCTGTGCGCTCGAGATCGAGCACGTGCTGGGCCTGCCGGCCGAGTCGATCCTGCACATCTCGGCCAAGACGGGGGAGGGGGTGCCCGAACTGCTCGACGCCATCATCGACCGCATCCCGCCGCCGAAAGGCGACCCCATGGCGCCGCTCCGCGCGCTGATCTTCGACTCGTCCTACGACCAGTACCGGGGGGTCGTCAGCTCCATCCGGATCGTCGACGGCTCGCTGCACGCCGGGGCGCGCCTGCGCTTCATGCAGGCCAACGCGGTGCACGACATCGAAGAGGTGGGCGTCCGCACCCCCGTGGCCGTCGCGGTGGAGGCCCTCGGACCAGGTGAAGTGGGCTACCTCATCGCCGGGATCAAGGACGTGGGCGAGGCGCGTTCGGGTGAGACCGTCACCACCGCGCAGCACGGTGCCTCCCAGGCGCTGGACGGCTATCGGGACCCCAAGCCCATGGTGTTCTGCGGCCTCTACCCGGTGGACGGCGACGAGCTCCCTGACCTGCGCGACGCCCTGGACAAGCTCAAGCTCAACGACGCCAGCTTCACCTTCGAGCCCGAATCGTCCCACGCCCTCGGGATCGGGTTCCGCTGCGGGTTCCTGGGCCTGTTGCACATGGAGATCGTGCGCGAGCGGCTCGAGCGCGAGTTCAACCTCTCGCTGATCGCCACGGCGCCCAGCGTGGAGTACCGGGCCTTCCTGACCGACGGGACCGAGCTGGACATCGACAACCCGACGGAGCTGCCCGACGCCAGCCGGATCGACCACATCGACGAGCCCATGTTGTCGGCCACCATCATCACGCCCACCGAGTACACGGGCACGGTGATGGAGCTCTGCCAGAACAAGCGGGGGGAGATGACCCGGATGGAGTACCTCTCGCCCGAGCGCGTCGAGTTCGTCTACACCCTGCCCCTCGCCGAGGTGGTCATCGACTTCTTCGACCAGCTGAAGAGCCGGACCAAGGGGTACGCCAGCCTCGACTACGAGCCCGGGGACTACGTCACGGGCAATCTGGTCCGGGTCGACATCCTCATCAACCACGCCCCGGTCGATGCCTTCTCGACCATCGTGGACCGCTCCACGGCCGACATCTACGGGCGCAAGATGGCCGAGAAGCTGCGCGAGCTCATCCCGCGCCAGATGTTCGACGTCCCGATCCAGGCGGCCATCGGCGGGCGCATCGTCGCCCGGGAGACGGTCAAGGCCAAGCGCAAGGACGTCCTGGCCAAGTGCTACGGCGGTGACATCAGCCGGAAGCGCAAGCTGCTGGAGAAGCAGAAGGAAGGCAAGAAGAAGATGAAGAACATCGGTCGGGTCGAAGTGCCCCAGGAGGCCTTCATCTCGGCGCTGCGCCTGGGTGACGACTGAGTCCCCGCGGCCGGGTGCCGTCGCAGCACCGGGAGGCCCTTGCGCTGCCCACGGCTCCGGCCCTGGCACTCGGTAGACTTGAGTGCCAGGTATCCCATGACACCGCCCACAGACCCTGCCACGCTGACTGACGCCACCGGCGACGACCGCGCCCTCAACGACCGCCGCGCCGCCATTCTGGAGGCCGTGGTCACCGAGTACATCGGGACCGCCGAGCCGGTGGGCTCATCCCATGTCGCGAATGCACCCGGGGTGCAGGTGTCCTCGGCCACGGTCCGCTCTGAAATGGTGGCGCTCGAGCGTGAGGGCTATCTCGTCCAACCCCACACCAGCGCCGGCCGGATCCCGACGGACAAGGGCTACCGGTTCTTCGTCGACCACCTCACCGGGCCCGGCGTGCTCGGTCCCATCCAGCGCCGGCAGGTGTCGCAGTTCTTCGAGCAGGTGCACGGTGAGATGGAGACGGTGCTCGAGCGCGCCTCGGGTCTCCTCTCCGAGCTGACCTCCTATGCCGCGGTCGTGGTCGGCCCCTCCCACGACACCGCCACCATCCGCTCCGTCCAACTGGTGAGCCTCTCCCCGCTGCACGCGCTGCTCGTCGTGGTGCTCTCCGACGGCGCCGTCGAGAAGCGGACCATCGACCTCGACGCCGAGACCTCCGAGGACACCCTGGCCCGGGCCGGGGCTTTGCTCTCCTCGAATCTGGTGGGCCGCACGCTCACGCAGTCATGGGCCGTCCCGGCCAGCGGCTCCGCCCAGGTCGACCAGCTCGTGCTGTCGGCGCACCTGGCCTTCGACTCGCTCGAGGGCGCCATGGAGGCCGACCAGGTGTTCGTGGGTGGCCCGGCCCGCCTGGCCGAATCCTTCGACGCCGTCGAGACGGTCCGCTCCGTGCTCGCCATCCTCGAGCAGCAACTGGTCGTCGTGACCCTGCTGCGCGACGTCCTCGACCGTGGACTCTCGGTGGCCATCGGGACCGAGCACGGGTTCGAGCCGTTGTCGTCGTGCGCCGTCGTCGTGGCGCCGGTCTCCATCGACGGACAGGATCTCGGCGCGGTGGGGCTGCTCGGACCGACCCGCATGGACTACGCCAGAGCCATGGCCGCGGCCCACGTGGTGGGCGAGCGTCTGGGCCAACGCATCAGTGGGGGGCACGATGGCCGTCACTGACGGATTGGGTGACCTGTACGCGCTGCTCGGCGTCGGCCCTGAAGCCAGCGACGACGACATCAAGCGGGCCTACCGTGCGCGCGCCCGTGAGCTGCATCCCGACACCAACCACGGCGACCCCGCCGCCGAAGCGCGCTTCAAGGAAGTCACGGTCGCCTACGAGGTCCTGCGCGACCCCGAAAAGCGGGCACGCTACGACCGCTACGGCCCCGAGGGCGTGTTCGGTTCCCAGGCCGGCGGTGGCATGGGCGGGTTCGGCTTCGAGGGTGGCCTGGGCGACATCTTCGAGGCGTTCTTCGGCCAGATGGGCGCGACGGGCAACCGTCGCCGCGGCCCCCAGGTCGGGGCCGACGCCGAGGTGCGCCTCGGTCTCGAGTTCGCCGAGGCGGTGTTCGGCGCCCGCAAGGAGATCTCGGTCCGCCTTCCCGCCACGTGCGCGACGTGCGAGGGCAGGGGCACGGCCGCAGGGACCGAGCCGGTCACCTGCACCGACTGTCAGGGCACGGGCGAGCTGCGCCGGGTGCGCCAGTCCCTCCTGGGCCAGGTCGTCACGAGCGTCGCCTGCTCGCGCTGCAGCGGGACCGGCGAGATGATCCCCAACCCCTGCACCGACTGCCGCGGCGAGGGGCGCCGCATGCAGGAGAACACGTTCACGGTGGAGGTGCCCGCCGGCGTGGAGGAGGGATCGACCCTCCGGCTCGCCGATCGCGGCGCCGCCGGCCAGCGCGGCGGCCCGAGCGGATCGCTCTTCGTGCACCTGGTGGTCACTCCAGATCCGCGCTTCGAACGCCAAGCCGACAACCTGCACACCACGCTCACCATCAGCATCGCGCAGGCGACGCTCGGGACCGAGACCGACGTGGAGACGCTGGACGGGCCGCAGCACCTGACGATCGGTCCGGGAACCCAGCACGGGCACATCGAGCGGATCCGCAGCCTCGGCGTGCCCCACCTGCGCGGCCGCGGCAGGGGCGACTTCTACGTGCACGTGTTGGTGGCGACCCCGACTGATCTCACCCCCGAGCAGGACGAGCTGCTCCGCCAATTCGCCGCCTCGCGCGGCGAGGAGGTCGCCGCCCCGGGTTCGGGTGGCGGCGAGGGCGTGTTCTCGCGCCTGCGCTCTGCCTTTGGCTAGCCCCGGCCCCGGCTACGCCGCCATCGCCGTGCGGGCGGCGGCTGCCGGTCAGGTCTTCGTCGACGATCCCGGTCACCCGATCGTCTCGGACGAGGACGCGCACCATCTGGGCCGGGTGCTGCGACTGCGGGACGGCGAAGAGGTCATTGCCGCCGACGGGCAGGGACGATGGGCGCGCACCGCGTGGCGGTACCCGGCGAGCCTCGAGCCGCTGACGGCTGGCACGGGCATCGGCGGTGACGGCACGGTGCAGTACGAGCGCCGCGCCGAGCCGGCCCTCACCGTGGCCTTCGCCCCGGTCAAGGGGGAGCGTCCCGAATGGGTGGTCCAGAAGCTGACGGAGTTGGGCATCGACCGCATCGTGCCGTTGCGCACCGAGCGCAGCGTGGTCCGCTGGACCGGTGAGCGCGGGCAGGCCACCGTCGAGAAGCTGCGCCGGGTGGCCCGCGACGCCGCGGCCCAGTGTCGCCGCGTCTGGCTGCCCGAGGTCTGCGAGACCGCCACGTTCGCCGAGCTGGCAACCCTGGGTGGGCCCGGCGAGGTCGTCCTGGCCCAGCTGAGCGGCGACCGCCCCACGCTGGACCAGCGCGTCGTCGCGGTCGGCCCCGAGGGCGGGTGGAGCACGGACGAGCTCGCAGCGGGGCTGCCCACGGTGGGGTTCGGGCTGAGCGTCCTGCGGGCCGAGACGGCGGCCGTGACCGCCGGGGCGTTGTTGGCCTCCCTGCGGACGGGGACCGTGGCCGCGGCAGGAGAATCGCCGGAATGACGGGCCTGCATGGTCACGGGCAGGACCTCGGGACCGGTAAGTTCGGACCAGTGATCAGGCTGGCGCAGAAGCATGGCGATCCCTCGGCATGACCGACCCCGCCGACTGCCTCTTCTGCAAGATCGTGGCCGGAGAGGTGCCGTCCGAGACGGTGCACGAGACCCCGACCACGGTGGCCTTCAAGGACATCAGCCCGGCCGCACCGCTCCACGTCCTCGTCGTGCCCCGCCGGCACATCGAAGACGCCTCGACGGTGGCCGCCGAGGACGGGCCCGTCCTGGCTGACATGCTCCTCTCGGCCCGGGCGGTGGCCGACGCGGCGGGCCTGGCCGTGCCCGAGCGGGGCTACCGGCTCATCTTCAACATCGGGCCCGACGCCATGAACTCGATCCCGCACCTCCACCTCCATGTCATGGGGGGCGAACCTTTGAAAGGGCACTTTGGCATCACGTGACCAGATCATGACCACCGCTTTGCGCGCCGAGTGCTTCGTGCCCGGCAACCACCTCATGGCCGGGCTCCTCGGCACTCGTGACGAGCACCTCCGGCAGATCGAGCAAGCCTTTCCGGATGACCAGATCGTGGTGCAGGGCGATCGCATCTCGGTGGAGGGACCCGACGCCGAGCGGGTGGGGCAGCTCTTCGAGGAGCTCATCCTGATGGTCCAGGCCGGCCGTCACCTCGACTCGTCGACGGTGGCCCGCGCCATCGACATGGTGCGCGACGACATTCGCCCGAGTGACGTCCTGCGCTCCGAAGTCGTCCGGGCCGCCGGCGGCAAGACGGTGCGTCCCAACACCGCCGGGCAGAAGCGCTACGTCGACGCCATCTCGCAGAGCATCATCACGTTCGGCATCGGCCCCGCCGGAACGGGCAAGTCGTACCTGGCCGTGGCCCAGGCGGTCCATGCCCTGCAGTCCCGCCAGGTGACGCGCATCATCTTGACGCGGCCCGCGGTCGAGGCCGGCGAGCGGCTCGGCTTCCTGCCGGGGGACCTCATGGCCAAGGTCGATCCCTACCTGCGCCCCCTCTACGACGCGCTCTACGACCTGCTCGAGCCCGAGGGCGCACAGCGCCTCCTCGACCGCGGCACCATCGAGGTGGCGCCGCTCGCCTTCATGCGGGGGCGCACCCTCAACAGCTCGTTCATCATCCTCGACGAGGCACAGAACACGACGCCCGAGCAGATGAAGATGTTCCTGACCCGCATCGGCTTCGGCTCCAAGTGCGTGGTGACCGGTGACGTGACCCAGATCGACGTGCCGGGTGGCCGGTCGGGGCTCATCGGCCTGGAGCCCGTGCTGGGAGGGATCGAGGACATCTCGTTCGTCCACCTGACCCGCCGGGACGTCGTCCGCCACAAGATCGTGGCGGACATCGTCGATGCCTACGAGGTCGCAGAGGGACGGGCGGGATCCACCCCGTGACGATCGACGTCTTCGCCGCCGACGAGCAGCAGGACCACCAGATCGATGTTGCTCGCTGGGCGGCGCTGGCGCGCCAGGTCCTGCAGGCTCGCGGCATCAAAGGGGAGGCCGAGGTCTCTCTCCTCTTCGTCGACGAGGAGGCCATCGCCGCGCTCAACGCGCAATTCCTGGGCAAGACGGGCCCGACCGACGTGCTGTCGTTCCCCATCGAGGACGAGCCGGGGCCGACGGGCCGCTCACCTGACTTCGGCGGCAGCGGGCCGGGCGCCGTGCCCGAACAGGGCGCCCTCATGCTGCTCGGCGACGTCGTGATCTGCCCGACCGTGGCGGCGCGCAACGCCGTCGAGCACGAGGTGTCCTTCGAGGACGAGGTGGCGTTGTTGGTCGTCCACGGGTTGCTGCACCTGCTCGGCCTGGACCATGAGGACGAGGCGGAGGCAGAGCGGATGGAGGCGATCGAGCAGCAGCTGCTCACACGCTTCTACCGGGTCAGCAACAGGGCCTGAGCATGCCCACCCTCCTGGCCGCGTCGGGCTTCCACCTCGAGGACGGCCTCCTCATCCTCATCATCGCCGTGCTTCTGGCTGCGTCGGGCGTCCTGGCCATGGCCGAGACAAGCCTCGTGCGGATGAACCGCATCAAGGCCAAGTCCTTGGTGGACGAGAAGAAGCGCGGCGCCCGCCAGCTGGCCCGGCTCGTCGAGAACCCGGCCAACTTCCTCAACCCGATCCTGCTGCTGGTGCTGATCTGCCAGCTGATTTCGGCCACGCTCGTCGGTATCGTCGCCGAACACCTCTTCGGCGGCCTCGGCGTGGTGCTCGGCATCGTGTTCGAAATCGTGGTGATCTTCGTCTTCTTCGAGGCGGTGCCGAAGAACTGGGCGGTGCAACACGCCGACCGGGCCGCCCTGCTCAGTGCCCCCCTCGTCAGCACGCTCATCCGATTCCCGCCCATCCGCTGGCTCTCCACCCTCCTCATCGGCCTGGCCAACCTGATCATCGGCGCCAGCGACGACGAAGAGGGACTGCGGCACTCCTACATCACCGACGCCGAGCTCAAGGCCATGGCTGACGTGGCCCACGAGGACAATGTGATCGAGGGGGATGAACGGACCTTCATCCACTCGGTCATCGACTTCGGCGACACGGTCGCGCGCGAGGTGATGACACCGCGCCCGGACATGGTCACGGTCGACGCCGACAGCACCGTCCACGACGCGCTCGAGGCCGCGCTCGGCGCGGGGTACAGCCGCATCCCGGTCGAGGCGGACGGGATCGACGACATCATCGGGATCGCCTACGCCAAGGACCTCGTGCGTGCCGAGCGGGTGGGCAAGGCCGGCCAGCCCGTGCGCGACAGCATGCGGCCCGCCAAGTTCATCCCCGAGTCCAAGGAGGTCTCGGACCTGTTGCGCGAGATGCAGGAGGAGAAGTTCCACCTGGCCGTCGTGGTGGACGAGTACGGCGGCACGGCCGGGCTGGTCACCTTGGAGGACCTGCTCGAGGAGCTCGTGGGCGACATCGTCGACGAATTCGACGTGGAGGAGCCCACCGTGGAGCGCCTCGACGACGGCTCGGTGCTGGTCAGTGCCGCCTACTCGGTCGACGACGCCGACGATCTGCTGGGCGCCGAGCTGCCGCACGGCCCGTGGGACACCGTCGGCGGGCTGATGTTGGACCTGGCCGGCCGGGTGCCCGATCCTGGTGACTCGGTCGAGGTCGACGGCTTCCGGCTCACCGCGGTCGACGTGCGCGGGCGGCGCATCGGGCGCGTCCGGATTGAAGCGACCGGTCTGCCCAGCGACGCCGAGGCAGCGGGCGACGCCAACGGCGAGGGCGCCGGCAGCGCTTCGCACAACGGGAACTGAGGACGGTGCGCTCGGGTTTCGTGGCGGTGGTCGGCCGCCCCAACGTCGGCAAGTCCACCCTCGTGAATGCCATGGTCGGCACGAAGGTGGCGATCACCTCGTCAAAGCCGAACACCACGCGGCATCGGATCCTGGGCGTCCTGCACGACCCCGCCGACGACGCGCAGGTGGTCTTCGTCGACACACCGGGCATCCACCGCCCTCGCAGCACGCTCGGCACGCGGCTCAACGAGACGGCGACGGACGCGCTGAACGACGTCGACGTGATCATGGTCATCGTCGACGGGACGGCGGCCATCGGCCCGGGGGACAGGACGGTGCTCGAGCGCTCAGTCCGACAGGTCCAGCGCGTCACCGCCGCAGCGGCGAAGGCGGGTCGCGCCGCCGCCGCAGACCCGAAGGCAGCCGTCGAAGGCGACGAGGTCGACACGTGAGGATGACGAAGAATGACGGCGAAGATGAGGGCGACGAGATCGAGGTCCCACCGGGCTTGATCGTCGTGGTCAACAAGGCCGACAAGGCCAACAACGCACAAGTGATGGAGCGACTGATCCAGGCCAAGGCGGCCGTCGACGCGCTGACGGCTCCGGTCGAACTGGCCGATGTCGAGTATTTCCCCGTCTCCGCCCGCACCGGCAAAGGTGTCGAGGGGCTGACGGCGCACCTCATCGCCCGGCTGCCCGAGGGCCCGCCCTTCTTCCCATCCGACGTCATCACCGACACGCCGGAAGCGCTCTGGGTGGCCGAGCTCGTGCGCGAGCAGCTGCTGGCGAAGACCCGGGACGAGCTGCCGCACTCCATCACCTGCCGCGTGACCGAGTGGGAGTGGCCGCACATCCGCGTCGAGATCATCGTCGAGCGCGACTCGCAGAAGGCCATCGTGATCGGCAAGGGGGGCGAGGTCCTCAAGGCCGTCGGGATCGCCGTGCGTGAGGAACTGCCGGAGGGCACCTACCTCGACCTGCACGTGAAGGTGGAGCGCCACTGGCAGAACCGCGACGAGATGCTCAACCGCCTCGGGTACTGACGTCGCTCGTCCAGCGCCGGCGTGAGGTGATCGGCGATGTGATCCGGTCAAGAGGTCGAAAGCTCCGTCACCCCTCGCGAAATTCTATAAGCAACATCGTTTATAGTTTTGAGAATGACCCCCGCCCGATCCAGCGCCCCCAAGGTCCCCAGCGCCCCGAGAGCCCGCCAGAGCACCCAGCATCTCGAGTGGCGAGGTATTCAACGTGGGGCGGATCAACCCCCCGAGTCTCAGCGACATCGCTGACGCCGACACGCTCGACCAGGTGTTCGACGCGCTGGCGAATGACATTCGACGGGGGATCCTCGCTGCGCTGCACGACCACGGCGGGTCCATGAGCTCGCACGACATCGCCCGCCGCTTCAACGTCAAGTGGCAGGGCATCTCGCGTCATCTGCGGGTCCTCACCGACGCCGGGTTGCTCCACTGCGACGTGCGCAAGAACGAGCGGGCCTACACCCTCAACAAGGATCAGCTTCGGGGCGTTGCCGGCCGCTGGGTGATGCGGGTTGCCACGGAGGGGACGCCGGACAAAGAGGGAAGGCCCGTCTTCGCGTTCGACGAGTGACCAAGCGCAACGCCGGCCGGCAACCCGACGAAGGCAACCGGACTACGCGGTCTCGGACCCTGTCTCGTCCTCCAGCGCGCGGCGCAGGAACGCCTCCACCTCGTGGATGTCCACCGAGCGCCGCATGGGCGGCAGCGTCGACAACAGGACGCCCCGGTAGGACGCTGTCGCCAGCCGCGGGTCCAGCACGGCAACGACCCCGCGGTCCTCGGCGCTCCGGATGAGGCGGCCCGATCCCTGCGCCAGCAACGTGGCCGCCCGCGGCAGGTCCACCAGAGAGAAGGCGCGTCCGCCGACGCGGTCCCGGCGCGCCTGCAGCAGGGGATCGTCCGGACGTGGGAAAGGGAGCTTGTCGATCGTCACCAACGACAGGGCACGACCGGGGATGTCCACGCCCTGCCAGAAACCCATGGTGGCGAACAGGCAGGAGGTCTCGTCCGACGCGAAGGCCTCGAGCAGGCGGCTCTTCGGGAGATCGCCCTGCAAGAGGAGGGTGTAGGGCAGTTCGGGCTCCAACGCCGCCGCAGCCGCTTCCGTCGCCCGCTTGCTGGTGAACAGGGCCAACGTCCGGCCACCGGCCGCCTCCAGCAGTTGGGCGAGCTCCTCGTGGAGTGCCTCTTCGGCCCCGGCGGCCCGGCGGTCGGGGAGGTGGCGGGCGACGTAGAGCAGCGCGTGGGCGCGGTAGTCGAACGGGCTCCCCACGTTGAGCTCCTCGGTGGGGAAGGCCTCCAGCCCGACGCGCTCGACGATCCGTGGCGGAATGGTCGCGCTGGTCAACACGGAGGTGATGTCGCCCCAGAGCATGGCCGAGAGCACAGGCCCGACGTCGATGGGGGAGAGACGGAGTCGGACGTTGCGGCGCGTGCCGTCCACCCAGGCGACCTCGCCGTCGCTGCGCGTCTCGAACCGGTGCAGGTCCTCTGCCAGATGCACGGCGGCCTGCAGCGTGCGCGTCTTGCGGCTGGCGCGGTCGGGGTCGGGTTCGGACCCGCCGTCCTCGGCGAGGAACGAGCGCTGCGCCCCGCCACGGCGCAGCGCGTCGGTCACTCGCCGGCTGATCTCGGCGGCGCGGGCGAGCAGCTCGGCCAGCTCGCGGTCGTCGACCGGTGGGCGCGCCGCATCGTGCAGGACGCGGGTCCCGACGCGATCGCCGAGGAGTGCACCGAGCTGGTCACCCACCGAGGCCAGCGAGTCCAGCAGGTCGGCGTCGCGCGCCTCGACGAGCGATCGGGCAGAGGTCACGAGGGAGCGGAAGCGACCCGGGGTCACCTCGACCCCCAGGCTCGACGTCATCACCTCCTCGAGCTCGTGGGCCTCGTCGAAGATGACCACGTCGTGTTCGGGCAGCACCACGCCGCCGCTGGCGAGATGCGCACCGTAGAGGTGGGTGTTGACCACCACGATGTCCGCCACCGACGCCCGCTCGCGTGCCGCCTCGGCGAAGCAGCGCCCGCCGGAGGGACAGTTGTAGGCGCCGGGGCACTCGCGGGGCCCGACGCTGACCATGTTCCAGGCCCGGTCCGACGGCTCGAAGCTCAGGTCGGCCCGGTCGCCGGTCTGCGACGTCTGCGACCACGCCACCAGCTGCCGCACTTCCTCGACGATGCCCTCGGGGGGTGCACCGCCGCCCGACCCCGTCCGCCCGTCCCCGTCCCCGCCCCGGTTCCCGTCTCGGTTTCGTCACCCA
Organism: uncultured Acidimicrobiaceae bacterium; assembly: GCA_963753115.1. Classification (GTDB taxonomy): domain Bacteria; phylum Actinomycetota; class Acidimicrobiia; order Acidimicrobiales; family RAAP-2; genus Bog-473. The sequence goes on along the minus strand of CAVWBB010000018.1, from coordinate 16,383 downwards.
GCTGGGCCTGTTCCGGCTCGTCGGCCCGACCGGCCCCCTGGTCGCCGAGCTCCGCCTGGATCCCACCCGAGCCCACCTCCGCCACCCGTTGGCGGCAGACGTAGTTGCTCCGCCCCTTGAGGACGGCGAAGTCGAGCGGCGCCGGCAGTCCGAGACCCGCATCGACCTGTGGCAGGTCCTTCTCGGCCAGCTGGTCCTGGAGCGCCTTGGTGGCCGTGGCGATGACCACCTTCTTCCCGCTCAGCGCGGCCGGGACGAGGTAGGCGAGGGACTTGCCGGTCCCGGTGCCGGCCTGCACGACGAGATGGGTCCCGGTGGCCACCGCCTCGGCCACGGCGCGGCACATCTCCTGTTGCTCGGGACGGTGCTCGCCCCCGGCCATCTGGGCCGTGATCTTGTCCAGCCCGCTGACGCCGTCGTCGCCGGCCTGGAGGGCGTCTGCCTCGGACCCGCCCGAGGAGCCGAAGACGTCGAGCTCGTCGAGGCCGTCGGGCTCGGCGAAATACTCGTCCACCTCATCCGTCATCGGAGATGACGCTACAGCCGTCCTGTGCCACGTCGAGGCTCCGTCAAGCCCCGACCCAAGCCAAGGCCTAGGCCCAGGCCTCAGGCGTGGTTGACGACCTCCACCACCACGTCGGAGGAGTAGTCCTTGAAGGCCTGCTCGCCGAAGCCGGTCCACATCTCGACAGCGGGCGGCGGCATGTGCTCCAACATGGCGGCGCGCTGCTCCTCGGTCATGCGCTCCCGGATGAGGCCGAGGATCAGCCAGATCTTGTCGCCGTGGAAGTTGGCCAGGCCGTGGCCGGGGAGCTGGCCCCATTCCTCCATGGAGAGGTTCGCGGCGGCCAGCGGGAGCACCTCCCGCTCCTCCTGATCGAGGTGCTCGAGCAGATGGCTGCACAGCGCATCGAGCTGCTCCTGCGCGGCCTCCTGGGCCGCGGCGTCACCGCCGGGCCACGCGGCCAGGGAGACCCTGGCCTCCTGCAGCAGCGCCAGCGCCTCGTGGTGCTGGTCGTTCATGTGGTCGATCAGTGCCTCGTTCCCTGCGCAGCGCTCACGGAGCAGCGGGAAGACGAGGTGCTCCTCGCCGTCGTGGTGCGCTTCGAGGAAGGACAGGACGTTCTCGTAGTAGTTGGCGATCAGCGCCACCCGCTCGGCATCGCCGGGCGCAATGGTCCCGACCAGCCTCGGCGCAGCGCCGAGGCAGTCCCGGAAGACGCCGTGCACCGCGTACATGTCGCTGGTGTCGGGGCGTGGTGCTGCTTCTGACTCGGGCATGGGCTCCTCCTGCATCCTCCGGGCCCCACCGCCTGGCTGGGGTACGGACACTTCAACACAACCGCCGTGTCGATGCCAGATCTCCGGGTGGGGCATGCCGCGGTAGGTTCATCCGGTGAGCTCTGCCGTCCGCGACCCTGGCGGTGTCCGGGGACGGGACCAGGATCAGGACCCGGGCCAGAACACCGAATCGGAGACGCCCGACCCCGTCCCTCCCGAACTCGACCTCTCGAAGGTCCCGGTCCACGTCGCCTGCGTGATGGACGGCAATGGCCGCTGGGCCAGCGCCCGGGGCCTGCCGCGGACCGAGGGCCACGGCGCCGGAGAGACCGCCCTGCTCGATGTGGTGAACGGCGCCCTCGAGATCGGCATCAAGTGGATCACCCTCTACGCCTTCTCCACGGAGAACTGGCGCCGGCCGCCCGACGAGGTGCGCTACCTCATGAACTTCAACCAGTCGCTGCTCATGCGCCGGCGCGACGAGCTCAACGAGAAGGGCGTGCAGATTCGCTTCGCCGGCCGGCGCGACTGGCGGGTGCCCCGGCGGGTGCTCAAGCGGATGGACGAGTCGATCGAGCTCACCAAGAACAACCGGCGCATGGTCATGACGATGGCCTTCAACTACGGCGGCCGCGCCGAGATCGTCGACGCCGTGCGCGCGCTGGTCGCCGAGGGCACGCCGGCCTCGAAGGTGGACGAGAAGGCGATCGCGCCGCCACCTCTACTTCCCCGACATGCCGGACCCGGACCTCGTGATCCGGACCTCGGGCGAGACCCGCATCTCGAACTTCCTGCTCTGGGAGATCGCCTACAGCGAGCTGGTCTTCCCCGAGATCCTCTGGCCCGACATGCGGCGCCGCCACCTCTACGAGGCGGTCATCGACTACCAGCGCCGCGTGCGCCGCTTCGGGGCCGTCAAGCCGTAACGGCCGGGCCCTCTGTCGCCGTGGCGGCCGACGTCGTGCGCTGAGTGAAGGAGTAGGCCCAGGCCAGTGCGCCGAAGGGGATAACGACCCGCAGCAGGAACTGGCGATCGGTGACGCTGCCGGCGACGATCAGCGAAACCGTACCTACGAGGAATGCCAGGCCCCAGACCGCGGAGATCTTCCGGTTGACGGCGTGGAAGTGCGGGGTGTCCCAGACTGACTGGGGCGTTGACTCTCGGGCGTATGGCTCGGTGAAGGGCCGTCCGATTGCGACAGACCCGAGCACGATGAGGGTCAAGAAGGCGTGCGCACCCGCCTGCGCGTAACGTGACCAGTAGACCGTGGTCCCGGGGTGCACCGCTTCGAGGGCGATGCCCAGCCCGGCGAAGTAGACGAGGCTGGCCCCGTCGAGCAGGTGGAAGTGATGGCGACCGAACGCGCGGCGCCGCCACGACCAGGGAGGCGACGAGTCCCAGCGCGATGGCGCCGCTCAGGGAGGTGATCCTGGTCGCCAGGAGGAATACCAGCCAGGGGGAGAAACTCCAGATGAGGTCGGTCACGTCGCGCTCCTTGTCTGGGCCGGCTCCTGGGCCGAGGGTAGTGGGCCGCCTCAGCGCGGGCGAGGATCAGGCCGAGGCGATGAGGCGCTTCGCGTCAGATTCCGGCGCTCGTCAGGCCAGCTCCCACCGACCTGTGTCGGAACTTGGGACGTACAGTGATCCAAGGTACGCACCGAGGTGGATCGCTAGCCCGAGAGCGACGATCGCCTCCATCAATGTCATGACGGTGCCGATGGGCCCGTAGGCCTTTGCCCCCGAAGTGATGGACCCCGACCCGAGCACGGACGTGCCCACGCCCACCATCTCGTAGAGGAACGCAATGGCTACGCCTCCGGGTAGCACGCGACGCCAGCCGATGCCACCGATCAGAAGGTGCAGGCTCCACCACCAAAAGGCGATCAGTGCCAGCAGTTCGAGTGCAGCCGCGCCGACAGTCAGATGTCCGAGGTGCCGCCCGATGGCGATCTGCGCAGCCAGGAAGCCGAGGACCCCACAGAGCCACAAGGCCCGTCGGCCCCAGGCCCGGAGCGGGTCGGTGGTCGTGCAGTAGACCGCGGCACACCACGACTGCAGGCGGTGCGCGACGGCGTCTGCGCTGAGCACGATGAGGAGAGCGCTCAACACGGAGAGTTGGGCGGACCCGCTGCCCGATCTGGCGAACAGCGAGGTGACGTCATGTGCCGCTGCCGGGGAGAAGTTGCCGCGCGTGACGAACGCGCGCGGGAGGTCCGAGCCGAGCGCCGAGGACACCAGGAGGAGGAAGGGGACGAAGCTCAACAAGAAGAGTCCAGCGAACTCGAGAGAGCTCCGCACGAATCCGAGGTCTTGCAGCGCGCTCCATGTACGGAGCGCCCACGTCTGCTGCAGGCGCCGCCAGGTGCTGTAAACGGGGGCGGGGAGAATCCGTTCGAGAGGTCCATCATCCTGAGTGTGCGATTCCATCCGGTCATTCTCTGCGATCGTTACCCCTGGCCTGGGGAACCGCGCAGCCGCCTGGCCGAAATTGTGGGCGACACAGCGTCAGGCCCCGTCCAGGGCCCGGATGGGGGCACCGGGTGCCTGGCGCTGGAACTCAGCTGCGAGAATGGGGGCGTCATGACCTTCAGCCGGATCGCCGTTGCCATCGCGATCGCCCTGCTCACCGCCTTCGTGGTCGTGGTGATCCTGGCCGGGCACGCCGGCGCCGGCGCGGCCGTGGTCGCCTTCATCGCCATCGCAGCGCTGGTGGGCGCCGGGAACGCCCTCTACGGCCGCAACTCGCACGGGGCGAAGGCCCTGGCCCGCACCCGCCCGGCCCAAGAGGCCCACGACCGGGCCGCCGACGTCGCCGCCGAGGCCCGCCGGGCCGTGGCCGACGCCGAGCGCCGGGGCGAGCGCTTCTGCCCCCTGGACCCCGCCTACCGCCACCCCGACCATCCCGACGCCAACTGCCGCCCACGACCCAGCCGCCACCACATCACTCAACACAGCCGCCGCCCAAGACACCCCCACGTGAGCCTCTTTCGCGACAAGGGCGTCGTCCTGCGCACCTACCGCCTCGGCGAGGCCGACAAGATCGTCGTCTTCCTGACCGAGCACCACGGCAAGGTGCGCGCCGTCGCCAAGGGCATCCGCAAGACCACCTCGAAGTTCGGCGGCCGCCTGGAGCCGCTGAGCCACGTCGATCTCCTGTTGTGGCAGGGGAGGGGCGACCTCGACATCGTGAACCAGGTGGAGGTGGTCCATTCCTTCCGCCCGATCCGCGAGGACCTCGACCGCATGCCGCAGGGCATCGCGCTCTTGGAGGTGACGGACCAGATGGCCCAGGAGCGCCATCCGGACCCGCGCCTGTACTCCATGCTGGTGGGCGCCCTCGGCGCGCTCGCCGACCCCACGGCCGACCCGACGCTGGTCGCGCCGTCGTTCTTCTTGAAGGCGCTCGTCCTCGAGGGCGCCGGCCCGGTGCTCGATTCGTGTGCCGCCTGCGGCGAGCCCGACGGCGCGGTGGAGCTGGTGGCCTTCGACCTGGTCGCCGGGGGCACGCTGTGCCGGGCCCATCGCAGCGGGCGCCACATGAGCCCGGCCGCGCTGGTGCTGCTGCGGCGCATCCTCGGCGGCGACCTGGCGGCGGTGCTGGCGGGGCCGCCGCCCCCGGCCGCCGACGAGGTGGCCGAGCTGGCGACGGAGGCCATGGAGGCCCACCTCGACCGGCGCATCCGCTCGGTGCGCTCGACCGCCGGCCTTTGACCCCCTTCGGCGTCTACGTCCACGTCCCGTTCTGCCGGGAGCGCTGCGACTACTGCGCCTTCGCCACCTACACCGACCGCGACCACCTGATGGAGCGCTACGCCGACGCCTGCGTGCGCGAGGTGCAGCAGGCCTTCGGGGGAGGCCACCTCGCGCGGCCGACGTCCATCTTCTTCGGAGGGGGCACCCCGTCCCGCCTCCACCCCGACACGCTCTGCCGCATCCTCGAGGCCATCCCGCGCGCGCCCGGCGCCGAGGTCACGGTCGAGTGCAATCCCGAGGACGCCGACGAGGCGCATCTTGCGACGTATCGCCGCGCCGGCGTCACCCGCGTCTCCTTCGGCCTGCAGTCCACCCAGGCCCACGTGTTGGCCGGCCTCGGCCGGCGCAACGTGCCGCACGCCGCCGAGACCATCGCCGCCGCCGTGCACGCGGCCGGGTTCACCACCTGGAACCTCGACCTCATCTTCGGCGCCGCCACCGAGTCCGACCGGGACTGGGCCGCCACGCTCGAGCACGTCCTCGCGCTGGACCACGCGCCGCCGCATCTCAGCGCCTACGGCCTCACCGTGGAGCCCGGGACGCCACTGGCCGCCGACGCCGCCCGCCACCCCGACGACGACGTCGAGGCCCGGCGCTACGAGCACGCCGAGGCCGTCCTCACCGACGCCGGGTATCGCTGGGAGGAGATCTCCAACTGGGCCCGGCCCGGTCACGAGGCCCGGCACAATCACCTCTACTGGGAGCAGGGCGACTACGTCGGCATCGGGTCGGCGGCGCACTCGCACCGGGCCGGGACGCGCTGGTGGAACGTGCGGACGCCCGACCGCTACATCGCCGCCCTCGACGACGGGCGTTCGCCCGAGGGTGGCCGCGAGGAGCTGACCGAGGGGCAGCGGGAGTTCGAGGCGCTGACCCTCTCGCTGCGCACGCCACGCGGCGTGCCGTGGGAATGCCTCGAGCGCCCCGAGGAACTGGCGGGCCTCGTCGAGGACGTCGAGGGCCGGGCCGTGCTGACGCTGCGGGGTCGGCTGCTGGCCAACGAGGTCAGCGCCAGAATCCGCTCCGGTATCCTGCACCGATGACAGAGACCGCCGAGGCGCCCAAGGCTGCCAGCGACGACCTGATGGAGAAGGTGGTGCGGCTCTGCCGCACCCGCGGCTTCATCTTCCAGTCGGCCGAGATCTACGGCGGCTTCCGCTCCACCTACGACTACGGCCCGCTCGGGGTCAACGTGCTGCGCAACGTCAAGAACGCCTGGTGGCGCGCCATGGTGCAGCTGCGCGACGACGTGGTCGGCCTCGACGCCGCCGTCCTCGGCCCACCCGCCGTCTGGGCCGCCTCGGGCCACCTCGCCACCTTCACCGACCCCCTGGTCGACTGCAAGAACTGCCACGAGCGCTGGCGGGCCGACAAGATCGATGGCGTCTGCCCCAACTGCGGCTCCACGGACCTCACCGAGGCCCGGGCCTTCAACCTGATGTTCAAGACCCACGCCGGCCCGGTGGAGGACGAGGGCCACGTGGCCTACCTGCGCCCCGAGACGGCCCAGGGCATGTTCACCAACTTCGCCAACGTGCTCGGGACCACGCGCAAGAAGCCGCCCTTCGGCATTGCCCAGGTCGGCAAGTCCTTCCGCAACGAGATCACGCCGCAGAACTTCGTGTTCCGCACGCGCGAGTTCGAGCAGATGGAGCTGGAGTACTTCGTCCCGCCCGACGACAGCCAGACGTGGTTCGACTACTGGCTGGCCGAGCGCATGCAGTGGTACCTCGATCTCGGCATCCCGCCCGAGAAGCTGCGCCTGCGCCACCACGAGCAGAGCGAGCTGTCGCACTACGCACGCGGCACGGCGGACGTCGAGTTCCTCTTCCCGTGGGGCTGGGACGAGCTCGAGGGCATCGCCAACCGGGGCGACTTCGACCTCAAGGCCCACGCCGAGGCGTCGGGCGTGGCGCTCGACTACTTCGACCCGCAGACCAACGAGCGCTACACGCCGCACGTCATCGAGCCGGCGGCCGGCGCCACGCGCACCATGATGGCGTTCCTCCTGTCCGCCTACACCGAGGACGAGGTCGGGGGAGAGGCGCGCACCGTGTTGCGCCTGCACTGGCGGCTGGCGCCGTACCAGGTGGCCGTGCTCCCGCTGTCGAAGAAGGACACGCTCGAGCCGCTGGCCCGCCAGGTGCTGTCCACCCTGCAGCCGCACTTCATGTGCGACTACGACGTCACGCAGAGCATCGGGCGCCGCTACCGGCGCCAGGACGAGGTGGGGACGCCGTGGTGCGTGACGGTCGACTTCGACTCGCTCGAGGACAACGCCGTCACCATCCGCGACCGCGACACCACCGAGCAGGTCCGCATCCCCATTCCCGAGCTCCTGGGCGAGCTGCGCCGGCGCACCGGCCAGGAGTAGGGCCCAGGAGGAAGGAAGCGGTCGCTCAGGCGACCTTGCGGTACTTGCGCACCGCGATCGGCACCAGCACCAGCAGCAGACCGATGGTCCACAACAGGGACGCCCACACCGCACCCGAGTTGTGCAGCACCCCGCCCACCATCAGCGACCGTGCGCCGTCGACCACCTGTGTCACGGGCTGATGCTTGGCGAACGCCTGCAGCCAGCCGGGCATGGTGGCCACGGGCACGAAGGCCGATGAGGCGAAGAGCAGCGGGAAGATGAGGGGGAAGACCATGACCTGGGCCGTCTCCGCGTTGGGCGCCGACAGGCCGATGATGGCGAACCCCCACGCCAACGCGTAGGCGAAGAACAGGATCAGCAGGGCGCCGCACAGGAACAGCGCCACGTTGGTCCCGATGCGAAAGCCCACGGCGAAGCCGACGATCGTGATCAGCGTCGACCACGAAGACGTTGCGGACGACGTCCGACGTCGTGCGCCCGGCCAGCACGGCGGAGCGGCTCATCGGGAGGGCGCGGAAACGTTCGATCAGGCCCTTGTGCAGGTCTTCGGAGAGACCCGACGCCGCGCTCATGGCGCCGAAGATGACCGTCTGCACGAAGATGCCCGGCATCAGGAATTGGATGTAGTGGCCGCCCGGCACGTGGATGGCCCCGCCGAAGACGTAGGTGAAGAGCAGCGTGAACATGATGGGCTGCAGCGTCGTGAAGAAGAGCGCCTCGGGCGTCCGGATGAGCGCCAGGAGGTTGCGCTTCGTCATGGTGGCGATGTCCGCCACGACCCACGTCAGGCGGTTGCCCTCACTGGGCTGGAGCACCGGGACCGGTGCGGTGATGGTGGTCGTCGTCATGCGGCATCCTTCCCGTCGGTCACGTCGCCTTTGCGCCCCCGGCCCATGCCGCGCCTCGGTTTGGCCGTCTCGGCCTCGTCCTCTCCGTCCTCAATGGTCGTCTTGTGGCCGGTGAGGCTGAGGAAGACGTCGTCGAGGCTGGGCTCGCGCAAGGCCAGGCCGGCGATGGGGATCTCGGCCGCGTCGAGCGTGCGGAGCACGTCGGCGCCGGCCCTGGGCCCGTCCGTGACCGTGAGCTCGAGCACGAGGTCCTCGACGATCGGCGCCTTCTCGGAGAACGGCGTGAGCAGCTCGACCGCCCGGTCCACCGACTCGCGGTCGCCCAGCGTCACGGAGACCACCGACGTCCCGAGGTTGGCCTTGAGCTGCGCCGGCGTGCCTTCGGCGATCACCTTCCCGTGGTCGATCACGACGATGTCGCGGGCCAGCCGGTCGGCCTCCTCGAGGTACTGCGTCGTCAACAGGACCGTCGTGCCGTCGCGGACCAGGTCCTCAATGGCGACCCACAGGCCCTGGCGGCTCTGGGGGTCCAGCCCCGTGGTCGGCTCGTCGAGGAAGAGGACCGGCGGCTGGGCGACCAGCGCGGCCGCCAGGTCGAGCCGCCGGCGCATGCCGCCCGAATAGGTCTTGAGCACGCGGTCGCCGGCCGCCGAGAGGCCGAACTCCTCGAGCAGCTCGTCGGCCCGGCGCGAGGACACCTTGCGGCTCAGGTGCGAGAGGCGCGCCACCATGTGGATGTTCTCCCGGCCCGTCAGGTTCTCGTCCACGGCGGCGTACTGGCCGGCCAGCCCGATGATGCGGCGCACGGCATCGGGCTGCGCGACCACGTCGCGACCGAGCACCGAGGCGGTACCCGAGTCGGGGCCGAGGATGGTGGCCAGGATGCGGACGACCGTGGTCTTGCCCGCCCCGTTCGGACCGAGCAACCCGAGCACCGTGCCGGCCTCCACTTCGAGCGAGACGCCGTCGAGGGCGCGGACGTTGCCGCGGGGGAAGACCTTCACGAGGTCGTGGGCCTCCACCGCCAGGGCTGGGTTGGGAAGAATAAGCCATTACAAAAGAAACTTAGTGATAAAGTGATTTACGTGTCAAGACAATGGTCGCGGTCCGAGCTGGCCCAGCAGCTCGCGCGCGGAGATCATGGGGTACCTCGGCGCGGCCAGCGAGTTCGACGAGGGCCTGGCCAAGCAGCTGAAGCTGAGCAGGACCGACATGCGCTGCCTCGACCTTATTGGCCGCCTCGGGCCGCTGACCGCGGGCCAGCTGGCCGCCGAGAGCGGCCTGACCACGGGGGCCGTGACGTTCATCCTCGACCGCCTGGAGGAGGCGGGCATGGTGACCCGTCGCCGCGACACCGAGGACCGCCGCCGGGTCTGGGTCGAGATCGTCCCGGAGGCCCAGCAGCGCCTGGCGGGTCTGCAGCAGCCCGTCGCCGAGGAGATGCGCCAGGTGGCCCAGAAGTTCAAAGCCGACGAGCTCGCCGTGGTGCGCGACTTCATGCGCCAGGCCAAAGAGGTCTTCCAGCGCCAGATCACCGGCGCCGTCAAGGCCGACCGCGGCCCTGCGGACAGCCATCCGGACGGCCCGACGCGCCGCTGAGACGATCCTGGGTGTCGTCCGGGGGAAAGTAGGCTGGCTTGGCCCGTCCCAACTGGGGAAGGGCGATCATCTCGAGTGGCCGCGTCGCGCGACGCGGTCCGCCCGTCCAGGGCAAGGAGGCCCGATGCCGTTCGTCTTCGATTTCGACCACAAACACGCCCGTCCGCCGATGGAGCTCAAGGACCTCCTTGGTGGGAAGGGCGCCAACCTGGCCGAGATGACGTCGGTACTCCAGCTCCCGGTGCCCCCCGGGTTCACCATCTCGACCGACGCCTGCCGCGCCTACATGGCCGGCGGCTGGCCCAAGGCGCTCGACGCCGAGGTGGCCGGTGCCCGCGCCCGGCTCGAGAAGGCCATGGGCAAGACCATCGGCGACGCCAGCGACCCCCTCCTGGTGTCGGTGCGCTCGGGCGCCAAGTTCTCCATGCCGGGGATGATGGACACCGTCCTCAACCTGGGCCTCAACGACGAGTCCGTCGAGGGCCTGGCCAAGCAGACCGGCGACGAGCGCTTCGCCTTCGACTCGTACCGGCGCTTCATCGCCATGTACGCCCGCATCGTCCTGGAGCTGCCCGGTGAGGAGTTCGACTCGCTCTTCGACGCCGCCAAGGAGCTGGCCGGGACGACGTCGGACGCCAAGGTGCCGGTCGAGCTGCTGCGCTACCTCGTCGACTCCTACCAGCAGATCGTCGAGCGCCACACCGGCAAGCCCTTCCCCCAGAAGCCCACCGAGCAGCTGCGCGGCGCCATCGAGGCCGTGTTCCGCAGCTGGAACGGCCCCCGCGCCATCGCCTATCGGGACCGCGAGCGCATCGCGCACGACCTGGGCACGGCCGTCAACGTGCAGGCCATGGTCTTCGGCAACCGCGACGACAACTCGGGCACCGGCGTCGGCTTCACCCGCGACCCCGCCACCGGGACCAAGGGCGCCTACGGCGACTTCCTGGTCAACGCCCAGGGTGAGGACGTCGTGGCCGGCATCCGCAACACCGAGCCCATCTCGGAGCTCAAGAAGAAGTTTCCCAAGGTGCACACCGAGCTGCTGAAGATCTTCGGCCGGCTCGAGAGCCACTACGCCGACATGTGCGACACCGAGTTCACCATCGACCAGGGCAAGCTCTGGATGCTGCAGACCCGCGTCGGCAAGCGCACGGGTGCGGCCGCGCTGAAGATGGCCGTCGACATGGTGCGCCCGAGCGACCTCGGGATCTCCAAGGCCGAGGCCGTGTCGCGCATCACCGAGGACCACCTCGACTCCGTCCTGCACCCGCAGTTCGCCAGTTCCGGCTACACCACCTGGGCCAAGGGCTTGGGCGCCAGCCCCGGTGCCGCGGTGGGGCGGATCTACTTCACGGCCAACGACGCCGCCGCGGCGGCCGAGCGCGGCGAGGCCGTCGTGCTGGTGCGCAGCGAGACGTCGCCCGAGGACGTGCACGGCATGTTGGCCTCCGAGGGCATCCTGACCGCCCGTGGCGGCCTCGTCAGTCACGCCGCCGTGGTGGCCCGCGGGTGGGGCAAGCCGGCCGTCGTCGGCGCCGAGGTGCTGCGCATCGGCGACCGCCAGGTGACGGCGAACGGCATCACGCTCAACGAGGGGGACTGGGTCTCGCTCGACGGGGGCGCCGGCATCGTCGTGGCCGGGGAGGTGCCGCTCACCGCGGCCCAGCCACCCGCCGCCTTCGAGACCGTCCTGTCGTGGGCCGATGCCATCCGCAAGGGCCACCTGGCCGTCCGGGCCAACGCCGACACCGGCGACGACGCCGCCAACGCGCGTGGGCTCGGCGCCGAGGGCATCGGCCTGTGCCGCACCGAGCACATGTTCCTCGCCGAGGACCGCCTGCCCGTCGTGCGCCGCATGATCCTGGCCCAGTCGCCGGCCGAGGAGATCGAGGCGCTCGAGGAGCTGCGCCTCGTGCAGCGCGAGGACTTCATCGCCATCTTGGCCGCCATGGACGGGCTGCCGGTCACCGTGCGCCTGCTCGACCCGCCGTTGCACGAGTTCCTGCCCTCGACCGAGGAGCTGGCGCTGAAAGAGGCCACCGTCGGGCTGAGCCCCGAGGAGCGCCGCCTCTACGAGGCCGCGCTGTCGTGGCAGGAGTCCAACCCCATGCTCGGCACGCGCGGCGTGCGGCTCGGCGTGATCAAGCCCGGGCTCTACGCCATGCAGGTGCGCGCGCTGATGGAGGCGGCCCGCCAGCGGGTGGCCGACGGCGGGCACCCCATCGTCGAGATCATGATCCCCCTGACCGTGACCCGCGAGGAGCTGGCGCTCGCCCGCGGCTGGGTCGAGGACGCCGTGGCCGAGGTCAACAGGGAGCCGGCACCGAAGCCGTCGAAGGGGGCGAAGGCCGCCACGGCCAAGCGGGGCCAGCTCGAGGTGACCATCGGGACGATGATCGAGACGCCCCGCGCCGCCCTGCGCGCCGGCGAGATCGCCGAGGAGGCCGACTTCTTCTCCTTCGGGACCAACGACCTGACCCAGATGACCTTCGGCTTCTCCCGCGACGACGTCGAGGGCCGGATGATGACCGCCTACCTCGAGCTCGGCCTCCTGAAGCGCAACCCCTTCGAGGTCGTCGACTTCGACGGCGTCGGCGAGCTCGTCCGCCTCGGCACCGAGCGCGGCCGGGCCACCCGGCCGAGCCTGAAGGTCGGCGTCTGCGGCGAGCACGGGGGCGACCCCCAGTCCATCGGGCTCTTCTACGACGCCGGGCTCGACTACGTCAGCTGCTCGCCCTTCCGGGTCCCGGTGGCCCGCCTGGCCGCCGCGCAGGCCGTCCTGGCCGAGAGGGAGTAGCCCTCGGCGGGGGAGATGCTCACGAGGTGGCGGCGTCCCCCGCCCGGCCGGCGACGACGTAGCGCCGCAGGGCGATGAGGGTCCAGATGGCCTCGACGACCCCGAAAGGCCAGGCCCCGGACAAGAAGCCGTAGGAGCTCGACAGGGCGCAGCCGAGAGCGAAGGCCAGGACGAAGCCCCGGCCGCGCCCCTCGAGGGCGTACATCCCCATCATGAAGGTCAGGGCGCAGACCCCGTAGATCGTGACAGCCATCTGCCGAACCTAGGGCAGGACGGATCGGGGACAGCGCCGCGGTACCGTCAATGCGTGGGGATACCGGACGAGGAAGTGGCCCAGGTCCGGGCGGCCACCGACATCGTGCAGCTGATCAGCGAGCATGCCGCCCTCAAGAAGGTCGGCCGGCGCTGGAGCGGCCTCTGCCCCTTCCACACCGAGAAGACACCGTCCTTCAGCGTCAACGCCGAGGAGGGCTTCTACTACTGCTTCGGCTGCCAGGAGTCCGGCGACGCCATCACCTTCGTGCGGGCCATGGACCACCTCGATTTCGTCGACGCGGTGCGCTTCCTGGCCGACCGGGCCGGCATCACCTTGCACGAGGACCAGGAGATGGGACGCGACCACAAGCGCCGCTCCGAGTTGCTCGACGCCATGGAGAAGGCGGTCGAGTGGTACCACCAGCGCCTGCTCAAGTCACCCGACGCGGGGCCGGCCCGGGACTACCTGCGCTCGCGCGGCTACGACGGCGATGTCGTGCGCCAGTTCCGCCTGGGTTGGGCGCCCGACGACTGGGACGCCTTGGCCAAGGCGCTGCGGCTGCCGGAGAACGTGCTGTCCGACTCGGGACTCGGCTTCATCAACCGGCGCGGCCGCGCGCAGGACTTCTTCCGCGGTCGCGTGCTCTTCCCGATCTGCGATCCCTCCGGGCGTCCTGTGGCATTGGGCGGGCGCATCCTGCCGCCGCGGCCGGGGCAGCCACCGTCCGATCGCCCCGAGCCCAAGTACAAGAACTCGCAGGAGTCGCCCATCTATTCGAAGCGCCGCACCCTCTACGCGCTCAACTGGGCCAAGAAGGGGATCATCTCCCAAGGCGAGGTCGTGGTGTGCGAGGGCTACACCGATGTCATCGGGTGCTTCCAGGCGGGCGCGCCGTGGGCGGTCGCCACCTGTGGCACCGCCCTCGCCGAGGAGCACTTCACCCTGCTGCGCAACTTCGCCAAGCGCATCGTGCTGGCCTACGACGCCGACTCGGCCGGGCAGAGCGCCACCTCACGCGTCTACGAATGGGAACGCAAGCATGAGGTCGACGTCGTGGTGGCGGACCTGCCCGGCGGCAGCGACCCGGGGGAGCTGGCCCGCACCGACCCAACGGCGCTGGCCAAGGCCATAAAGGAAGCCCGGCCCTTCCTGCAGTTCCGGGTGGACCGCATGTTGGCCGCCGGCAACCTGAAGACGGCCGAAGGCCGGGCGCGGGCAGCCGAAGCCGCGCTGACCGCCGTGGCGGAGCACCCCGACGATCTGGTGCGCGACCAGTACGTCATGCAGTTGTCCGACCTTTGTTCACTCGACCGGGTCAAGCTCCGCGAGCGCCTGGACTACCTGCGTGCGCACCCGCCGGCCGAAGTCCCGGCCAAACGATCGCGTGGCTCGCAGGACGAGCCGCCGTTGCGCGACTACCCAGAAGATGACGGCGAATTGATGGACCCGGAAGGCGGGGGTGGTGGCGCGGCCCTGACCGCAGCGCTGCGACCTGGGCCGGGACTGGAGGCACTCAAGTTGGCCGTGCACCGGCCCGAAGATGTAGTGGATCGTGTGCACGCCGTCCTGTTTACCGACCGTGTGCAGCGGGAAGCATTTGTCGCGCTGCTGGAGAACGACAGCGTGCACGAAGCAGTGGAGTCCGCGTCACCGGAGGTGGCAAGCCTGTTGCGACGCGTCATAGTCGAAGAGCCGATGTCAGGTGACCCTGAGCTGGGCGATGCGGTCGACTCCGTTGTTGCCGGAATGTTGCGCGGCGCGGCGCGCGCGCGCCCTCAGCGACATCGAGATCGCGTCACGGGTGGGCAGCGACTCCTGGCAGGCGCGCGCCGCCGAGACCGTCCAGGTGCGGCTCTGGCTGGACGAACTGGACGAATCCGGATCTGGGCGCGATGCCGCCGACCAGTTGGTAGCGTGGTTGATTCAGAGGGAACCCGAGGAGTGACAACGTTGGCAGGGCGAGGGTGAGCGAAGAGTCTGCGGTTGCGATCGACGAAGGCGGCGTCGAACTGACGGACGCGTCCTCGGCATCGTTCGCGCCCATTGCACATGTCGCGCTGCCACCCGGGGTGTCGCAGGTCGACTTCGAGGCGGTGCTCGCCGCAGGTCGCGTGAAGGGACAGCTCACGCAAGCCGAGTTGATCGAGGCGCTGCACTCGGTCGAACTGACACCCGAAGTACTCACGACCCTCATTGATCGCGTCACGGCCGAAGGCGTCGCGCTGGTGCCGGACGAAGAGGAAGACCTCGTCTTGGAGGTAGCACCCCCGAAGCCAACGAGGGCTGTCCCCAAGTCCAACGGCGCCCTGCGGGCCGACGCTCGCCGCGAGGCGAACGGCAAGCGCACCGCCTCGAGCGGTGACTCTGGCGGCAGCTCGGAGGACCCCGTCCACACCTATCTCAAGGAAATCGGCCGGGTTCCGTTACTCAACGCCGAGCTTGAAGTCGAGATCGCCAAGACCATTGAGGAAGGGAACGCCGCCGCAGCCAGGCTGGCGGCCCACGAGCTGGCGGTGGACGGCGAGGGGCCGGATTCCGACCTCCTCGACGCTGGTGACCTCTCCCGGAACAAGCGGCTCATGCGCAACGGGCTTAAGGCGAAGGACGAGCTCATTGAGGCCAATCTGCGCCTGGTGGTCTCGATCGCCAAGCGCTACCGCAACCGCGGGCTGGCCTTCCTTGATCTCATCCAGGAGGGCAACCTCGGGCTCATGCGGGCGGTCGACAAGTTCGACCACACGAAGGGGTTCAAGTTCTCGACCTACGCCACGTGGTGGATCCGCCAGGCCATCACACGCGCGATCGCCGACCAGGCGCGCACGATCCGGATCCCGGTGCACATGGTGGAGACGATCAACAAAGTGGTCTGGGCGCAGCGACAGCTCCTCCAAGAGCTTGGCCGCGAGCCGACCATCGAAGAGGTGGCGCTGCGCGTGGAGCTGCCGATGGAGAGGGTGCGCGAGATCTTGCGCATCAACCAGGACACGGTCTCCCTGGAGCAACCAGTCGGTGACGAGGACGACTTCAACCTGTCCGATCTGATCGAGGACAGGGGAGCGGTGGTCCCCGACGACGCCGCGACCCGGTCGCTGCTGGACGCTGCGGTACGCGAGGCACTGGGACACCTGTCGGAACGCGAGCAGGACGTGGTGCGGCTGCGCTTCGGACTCGACGACGGCAAGATCCGGACGCTCGAAGAGGTCGGTCGGGAGTTCGGGGTGACCCGGGAGCGGGTGCGCCAGATCGAGTCGAAGACACTGGCCAAGCTGCGCCGGCCTGACGCCGCCCACCTCCTGCGGGACTACCTCGAAGAGTCCTGATCACGCCTGAATTCTGAGGCGCAGGCTCAACAATGGCGGTGCGGACCGCTGATATCGTTCGGGTCTGATTTCTCGACCCTTTCCGGGGTAGCTCAATGGCAGAGCAAGCGGCTGTTAACCGCTAGGTTGTGAGTTCGAGTCTCACCCCCGG
>CAVWBB010000017.1:0-86416 GCA_963753115.1 uncultured Acidimicrobiaceae bacterium | reverse complement strand
GCGTAGGTCAATCGACAAGCTGCCGCTGTCGGATGAGAGCAAGCAGCGAATCGTTTGCACCAACTGGTCGGCGATCTACGACATCGTGTTGGTCAAGCAGGTCGGAGCCGGAAATTCTCCGCGCGGGAGGCGCTTGCGGCGCTGCTGGGTCGAACGATGGGACGCAGCACTGGGCCTCTTCTTTTAGTCCCAAGTGGCGGATCTTGAATGCCGCTTGCTCGTAACTCAACCAGCGTGTAAGCAATACGTTCGGCGAGGGGGATGCACGTACCGGGAGGGCGAGTCGTCAATGCGGAAACTCATGGCAATTTGCGTAGCAGTCGGAGCAATCATCATCACTGGCTGCAACGTGGTGGTCACCCCGTCTTCGACGAGCGGATGGTTCTTCCTCAACGAAGGTGCCAATGGCAGCGGACAATTCGTAAACGGTCCGGGCAATCCACCCGAGGGTCGTGGGAGCGCGCTCCTGACCGTCGACGCCACGGGCCGTGAGGCCATCGCGACCACCAGTTACACCGGGCAGGCACTGGCCAAGCTCACGCAGCTCCAGTACTCCACCTATCAGGCCTATTCCGGATCACCGAACGAGACCCCGTCCTTGGAATTCGACGTCGACTATGACTCCACGGACTCGAATACCACTTACCAGGGGCGGCTGGTCTATGTCCCGTCGGCTGGCGGAGCTGTTCTGCCCGACCAGTGGCAGACATGGAACACGATGTCGGGCCCCGCCGCGTGGTACTCGTCGGCCTCCGGCAGCTCTGCAAATCGTCCGATCGTCGGCGGCGTGACGCAGACAAACCCTCCCTGCACACAGGCGTCGTATTGCACGTGGGCCCAAGTCATGAGTGACTATCCGCACGCCACGATTCGGCCCACTGTCAGCGGTGTGCCCGGGCTGCTTCTCGTTCGAGCGGGGGGACCCATCACCGGCGGGTTCGTGGGAGCGACCGATGGGGTAATCGTCGGCATCAACGGTCTGCCCATCGACAACAACTTCGAGCCAGGTGACGGAGCCGTCGTAGTCAACAGCTCGAACGCGGCGAGCCTCGGCTTTGGTTTCCTCCAGGAGACGCCGACCGGCAGCGGATCATTCGTGAGTGGACCGAACGGTTCTGACGGAGTTGGCAGCGCGCAGCTCCAGGTCGACGCCACCGGCGGCGAGGCGTTGGCCAACGGCCTGTACGCCGGAACGCGTTTCGACCACATTAACTTCTTGTCGTACAAGACCTATCAGGCCGCTGCAGGGACGAATGCCACAACGTTGCAGCTCGACACCGACTACGACTCCACCGACAGCAACGCGTCGTTCCAGGGTCGCCTCGTGTTCGAGCCCAGCCTGTCCGGACAGGCTGCCGTGACGAGTGAGAGGTGGCAGACGTGGAACCCCCTCACGGCGCCGTCAGGCTGGTGGCAAACCGGTAATGCCGTAGTCGGCGGGGTGAACGTCGGAAAGGCATGTACGGAGGCCGCCCCGTGCTCCTTCGCCAAGGTCCTTGCTACGTACCCCAACGCATCGATTCGGCCCATCACTCAGCAAGTCTCGGGTAATCCAATTGCGGGCGGGATCTATCTCAAGGCTGGCGGTGGTTGGTCGCCCGGTTTCACCGGCAACGTCGACGACTTGACCATCGCAGTCACGGTGGGCGGTGTCAACGGAACAGCGACATACAACTTCGAGCCCTAGACCGCTAACGGTCGACCAACCCCGGGGGAGTTCATGCGTGGGAGGGTAGTCCAGTTATGGGGCCTCGCTACGTGGAGGCGCGATTGAGGTGAGTGCATGCGCCAGGCCTCTGGTTGATCTACAAGTAAGGCCAAAGGTCGGCGGCTACATCCCCGAGGTTTTCGTGAGCTCGTGATACGGAGAGACGGGGGTCTGGCTCGACTTCAGAACACTGCACCTTGTCGCTCTGTTCCACGGCAATCCTCCTCGGCACACCACTCGGCAACCCTGTCCCCGTGTCGCACCATTCATGGAGGAACGCTTGGCATCATCAGAGACAAGGATGGCCCCAATGGTTCACGGTGTTGGGGGTGAATCGTGACGGCGGGAGAGTCCCGGCACAGGATCGTCAGGACTTCGACGAACTGATCGGCAGCGTCCGGTGCAAACTTGACCGTGGGCGTCGGCGGAGGATCACCGACCCCCCACACCTTGAAAACTCCTGATTACCGATGGGACTCCGGCAGGTGCCGTTCATATACTGAGTGCTCCGTCAGAGGGATAATCCACCCGACTCCAGTCGTCGGGCGGGAGCCGTAGTCAGACGAGGCCGGTGGGGCACGGCAACCCTCTCGTTCGGGGAACGCCCTTGAATGGAGGGGGCTGACAACAGCTTCCGGCAGTCCACGGGCACTAACTGTGCGCTCACAAGCCGTACACGCGCTCGGCCGTGGCGGCAAAGAGCTGGTCCCGAGCCACCGAGTCCAGACCGTCGGTGATGGTGGCGAACGCCTCGTACAGCTGGTCGAACGTCCCCGCCATGGCATCGACCGGAAAATTGCTGGCGAACATGCAGCGGCCAGGCCCAAACACCTCGATGGCGTGCTCGATCCACGGAGCGAATGCTTTCGGGTCCATGGAACCGAGTGGCATGGCCAGACCGGAGAGCTTGCAGATGATGTTGTCGCCTGTCGCAGCCAGGGCGTCGATGCCCTCCTTCCAGACGGCGAACTCGTCGTCGGCGGCCGAGCGGGGCCAGCCCGTGTGCTCCACCACGACGACGAGGTCGGCAAAGGAGGCGAGGTCGCGCGCGGCGGACGTCAGCCGGTCGGGATGGGTCATCAACTCGAAAACGAGGTTGCGTTCCTGCAGTGCACGCAGCACGTCGGGGTCGGGCACGGGTTGGGTGAGCGGTCCCATGGGACGGACACCGCGAAAGCGCGGGGCCGCTCATCTGCCGGTCGAGCAGGGCGACAGCGTCCGCGACGGTGTCGGTCGGTGGCAACCCGCCCACGATGGCGTCGGGACCTCCATTGGCATCGGCTGTCCGGTCGAGCTCGATCGTCTCCTCGACCGAGTTGGGCCCTGTGGCCGCGGCGACGTTCACGATCTTCTCGACGTTCCAGCCGGAGGACTCGGCTTTGTAGGTGGGGATGTCGAAGCGTCGGTTCATGCGCGACGCGTCCCCGGTGCCGCCGTGCGACGGCGTCATGGAGAGGTAGGGATACCAGGTCGTGTTGGCCGGGTCCCACAGATGGACGTGGGCATCGACGATGCGGGCGGGTTTGTCGGGCATCGGTCTCCCTTCAGGGCATACCTGTGGAGGCGACGATCTCGCGCAGGGCATCGTCGAGCCAGGCTGGGACGGCCGGTCCGCCGTAGGTCACGGTGCCGATCGGTTGGGGGTGGCGGCGCAGACCGATCCACCCCTCGCGCACGACGAGGCCCGCCCCGGCCAGCGGTGTCACGTCGGGGTGGCTGAGCAGGTGTGCCGCCAGCTCACCGGCGGCGTCGCAGGCGGCCGGTGCGTCGGACTCGAGGCCGACGGTGAAGACGGTGAGCCGTCCCTTGGTGCCGGCGGCGGCGACCCGGGCGATCTGCGAGGCGGCCTGGGCTCGGCTCTGCCCGGCCGGCGTCGTCGCCTCGGTCAGGATCACGAGTCGCAAGGGCTGATCGGTCTCCGCCGTGTAGTCGGCGGCAGCCCGGAGCCAAGAGGCGTCGTCGTGCAGGGGCTGGATGATGCCCCGGTGGTCGGCCAATACGTGCTCCCATCCTTCGAGCGCGGTCGAGGTGCGCGGGTGGCCCTCGAGGACGACGATCATGGCTTCGACCGGCCCGGCGGTGTTGACGGCGGCGTGCAGCGACTTGGCGGAGCCTTCGAAGCCGTGGGCCGCGTCGACGGGGACGGTGGCGATGGAGCGTCGTTCGAGCGCCGCCTGCAGGGTGGGGGAGAGGTCCGGGCGGTCGCAGACGACGGCACACGTCCGGACGGCGGCCGGCGTCGACTCGGTCGGGGCCGGCGCGTCGAAGATGCCGCCGAAGCGCGGGTTGGCACCCCCGTCACTGGCCTGCTTCGCCTCGGCGGCCACGAAGGCGCGGGGCACGACGGCGTCGAGCACGGCGGCCAAGGACGCGGTGTCGTGGGTTCGAATGGCCTCGACGAGGCGGGGCTGGTCGACCACGGCCACCTCCGGTCCACCGGCGAAGAGGACCTGGCCGCTGCACCAGCCGAAGCCGTCGCCGACAACGTGGGCGCCGAGCGGTCCGACGTCTTCGGGACCCGGCATGGAGTCGAGGGTCAGTCCGCCGCCCCCGCCCGTGTGGCCGGCCTTCTGCGCCCGCTCAAAGGCGGCCCTCACCATGCGGGTGTTGGCGATGGGCGAGAGGGCATTGATGGTGACGCCCGGAGGCGCGATGCGGCCGAGTTGCCACGTGAGGGCGGCCACGACCCGCTTGGCGGCGCTGTAGCCACCGGCGTCGGCGGCCCGCCAGCCCGAACCCGAGGTGATCCCGAGGATGCGGCCGTGCCCAGCCGCCGCCATGAGGGGGAGGGCGGCCTCGAGCACGTTGAGATAGCCGTTCAGGTGCACGTCGAGGAGCGCGAGCCAGTCCTCCTCGGAACCCCGGGCGACGTAGCTCTGCCGTGTGATCCCGGCCACGTTGACCACCGCATCGAGCCTGCCGTGCTCCTCGGCCAGTTCCCCGAACAGGGCGTGGAGCGCGGGACCGTCGGTGACGGAGGCGGACGACGCTTTGGCCGAGCCGCCGGCAGCGACGATGCGGTCGGCCGTCGTCTCGCCGACGTCGGCCAACTGCGCCGTGCCCTCGAGTGTGACCAGCGGATCCACGGTGACGACGAACCAGCCAGCGCGTCCCAACTCTTCGGCGATCGCCCCGCCGATGCCGCCGCCACCGCCGGTGACCGCGACCACCCGCTGGCGAGCGCTCACGATGCGTTCGAGGAGACTTCGATCTCCAATCCGTCGAAGCGCCCGTCGGCCACCCAGGCCTCGAGCAAGTCGCGATAGCCGAACCAGTCGCCGAACAAGCCGCCGTAGTTGCCGTCGCGCGGGTTGATGGACTCGGGGTGGCCCTCGTTGTTGATGCGCGAGGGCGTGCAGGCAGTCATCACCGCCGTGCCGGCCACGTAGGCGTCGACGACCTTCTTCGTCCAGTCCGCCTCGGCCTCGGCACTGACGTCGAAGACCTCGACGCCGGCCTCGTCGAGCAGCTTGATCGTTCCGGCCACGAACTCTGCGCCCGCCACGGCGAGCTGGGTGTAGTTCACTGTCACCACGGCCTGCTGGGCCGGCGCCGGCATGACGAACAGATTGGGGAAACCCCGGCTCATCATCCCGAAGAGGGTAGACGCCCCGCCGGCCCACTTCTCGGCCAGCGTGATGCCTTCCCGGCCGACCACCTCGTGACCGGCCCGGCGGTAGAGGGGGGTCCGCTCGGGCTCGAAGCCGGTGCCGTAGACGATTGTGTCGACCTCGTACTCCACCCCGTCGACCACCGGCCCGCGCTCGCCGATGCGATCCATCCCCGCCGCGCAGTCGATCAGACTGACGTTGGGGTTGTTGTAGGCCGAGAGGTACTCGTCGTGAAAGCACGGCCGCTTGCAGAGGTAGCGGTAGTAGGGCTTGAGGATCTCCGCTTTCTCGGGATCCTCGACGAGCTGGTCGACCCGGCGCCGGTGCTCGTCCATGATCCGGTAGTCGATCGCTTCCGCGTTCTCGATGTACTCGGCCAGGCTCATGCCCTTCTTTCGGGGCGGGTTGTTGACGACGGCGTAGTGATGCGTCCAGCCGTCGTCGATCTGGTCCTCGTCGACCTGACGCCCGACCATGATCGCCTGGAAGTTGTCCATGCGCTCGCGCTGCCAGCCCGGCCCGAGCGTGTCGGAGAACCCGCTCAGCGTGGGGCGATTGCCCCGCTCGCCGATGGCCGAGGGCGTGCGCTGGAAGACGTAGACGTGCTTGGCGGCGGCGGCCAGCGGAGGCAGCACCTGGATGCCCGAGGCGCCGGTGCCGACGAGGGCCACCACCTTGTCCTTCAGGTTGGTCATGGGCT
This sequence comes from uncultured Acidimicrobiaceae bacterium, assembly GCA_963753115.1. Classification (GTDB taxonomy): domain Bacteria; phylum Actinomycetota; class Acidimicrobiia; order Acidimicrobiales; family RAAP-2; genus Bog-473. Next base: position 80,397 of record CAVWBB010000017.1, on the reverse strand, counting down.
GTGACGGCCCGCCGCCGGTGTAGTCGTAGTCCCAACGCGCCGTATGGAAGGAGTGACCGGCGAAGCTCTCCATGCCCTCGATGGCCGGGAGCTTCATCAGGTTGAGGATGCCAACGGCCAACACGTACCAGCGGCAGCTGATCTGGTCGCCCCGGTCGGTCTGGATGTGCCAGCGAGCCTCGTCCTCGTGCCACTCGGCCCGGGTGATCCCGGTGTGGAACAGCGCGTCGTCGACCAGTTCGAACTGGTTGGCCACGGCCTCGAGGTGGAGGCGGATCTCTTCGCCGAGGGCGTAACGCTGGGTGGGGACGTAGCCGATCTCTTCGAGCATGGGCAGGTAGATATAGGACTCGACGTCGCACATCACGCCTGGGTAGCGGTTCCAGTACCAGGTGCCGCCGATGCCGCCGGCCTGGTCGACAATGCGGATCTTCTCGATACCGGCCTTGCGCAGGTAGGCCCCTGCGGTGACGCCGGCGATGCCGCCCCCGACGATGACCACCTCGACCTCGTCGTCGACCGGTGCGCGGTCCGCGACGGGGGTGAAGGGGTCATCGCGGTAGTGGGCGAAGTACTCGTCGTGGCTGAGATCCCGGATGTCGGCGCGACCGGCCACCAGCCGGCGGTCGCGCTCGGCCAGGTACTTGGCCCGTACGGCCTCGGGGTCGTAGTTCTGTGTGTCCAACGGCGTGGGTGTCATGGAATGGTTGGGTGGTCCAGTCGGAACCTTGGCCCAGTCATTGTGTCATGAAACATCCATTCCCTGACACCTGTGTCAGCATTGCGATCATCTTGCGAGATTGTGGAATTGGAACCAGTTACACCCGCTGAACTGGGAAGATATCGCCGAACATCCCGCCCGGCCCCGAGAGATCGGGCTGGATCGTCCCCAAAAGAAGGCAGTTGGAAGAGCGGGTGGCCTGCCCGGTCGTCGGGCGAGACGACGGACAATGACGAGGCGGGCCTTGATCTCGGAGTTGGCCACGTTGGTCTGCATGCTCGAGACCTCTTCCTCGTATTTGAGCGGAGCCGGGTAAGCGCAACAGAACGGGAACCGGAAAAGCGCAAGCCTCGGCGTTGGGTATTGAATCCCCGACGATCGGGTGGAGGGCGACAGGGACATGGCGGACCAGACTGAGAGCATTGCTGCGCTCTAAGGAGAGATGTCCGATGTGACGGGAATGGGCCGAAGGGCGACCCTCAGATCAGAGGGATGCAGAACGGACGTGCTGCGCCAGTCGGCTGTACGATCACGGCAAGAGAGCGCAGGAGGCGCAGCATGTGCTGGGCCAGCTTAGCGACGGGGGAGATAATGGGGGCCGCGGGGGTCAGAAGGAAGGTGAGTGGCCGCCAACGTGTGCCACTCAATACGAGTCGTGTGCGGACAGCTGCTGCAAGCTTGCTCGCGGTGGCCTCCGTCGTCGCGATGACACAGGTGTTCACGTCGAGCGCCATCACCGCGGCTGGGCCAGCTCCTGTCACTGCCGTGCTTCTCCCTTCCACCGGCGCCACCGTGACGGGCTCCTTCTACCTCGACGCGTCTGCTGCGAGCCCAGTAGGTATTGCGTCGGTCAACTTCGAGGTCACAGGTGGGTCGCTCACCAACGAGGTCATCTCGAGCTCCACACGTACGCTCTATGGGTGGATCGGGGCCTGGAACACGAAGTTCTTCCCCAACGGTAGCTATGCGCTGCAGAGCGTTGCGACCGACGTCAACGGTGTGAGCACAACGAGCGCACCGATCACGCTCACGCTCAACAACCCGACGTCCCCCACGACGCTGCAGGGGAACGGTTCAGTGGAGGAGGCGTGGCTGACGGGTGCGCGCCCGGGTGACCAGATCACCCTGTTGCAGAATGGGTACGTAGTCTCGAACCCGGCTAACCCCGGAACGACTGACTCGCTCGGGTCGCTCATAGTGCGTGACCTTGAGCCGGGACCGGGATACTCGTGGCACGACCTCTCCACCGGTCAGCAGACGGCCATATTCACCGTGCTGGCGCCTGGTAACAACCCGGCACCCGACTCTCCGCTGTACACGGGTCAACCTATGCACCAGGGACTCAACTACATCACGATGCGTGATGGTGTGACGCTGGCCGCAACGGTTCGGTATCCCTACGGCGCGTCGTGCTCAGTTGCCAGTCCCTGCCCAACAGTCATGGAGTACTCGGGCTACAACGTGGCCGGTCCCACAGATCCGATCCCCGGACTGATCGATAGCGTCCTCGGCGTGCGCTGCACGACATGTGGTAATCCCAACCTCCTTCCCGACAGCTCCACGGACGTCGGGGCCGTCCTGGCCAGAGTGTCCGGGTTCGCTACGGTCAGCCTCCAGATGCGAGGAACGGGTTGTTCGGGTGGCGCATTCGACCTCTTCGGGTACCCATCGGACTACGACGCATACGACGCCATTGAGACCATTGCGCACCAGTCCTGGGTCGCCAACGGCAAGGTCGGCATGGTGGGTATTAGCTTCTCGGGGTTGTCGCAGTTCCCGGCGGCCGGTACGGATCCTCCGGGATTGGCTGCCATCGCGCCCATGAGCCCCACCGACGATCTGTTCTCGACCGGGTACCCAGGGGGCATCTACAACAACGGGTTCGCAGCCGAGTGGACCAACTCCAGGATTAGCGACGCCAAAGCGGCCGCCACCTTCACCGGTTCTCAGCTGGTCCAGAGTTCGACAACGCCGGTTTCTGGGGTCGGACAACCCTGGACCTACTACGAGATCGACACTGAACTCGCTTCGAGTTATGGGGCGTCTTCGAGCTGTCTCGCCAATCAGGCGCTGCACAACCAGTCCCAAGACCTGGCCGGAGTGATCGGGCCACAACTCGTCGCGCCCGGAACGGGACAGGGACGCGACCCAACGCTCTTCGACCGGCGATCGATGGTCAACTGGGCAACGCATGTGAACGTCCCGGTCTTTCTTTCTGGCGCGCTCCAGGACGAGCAGACCGGACCTCAGTGGCCTGCATTAATCGCTGCCGTTCCGAAGTCGATACCCATGTTCGCCAACATGGTGAACGGAGGCCACATCGACTCCCTCGATCCCCAGACGGTCAGTCGCTGGCTTGAATTCCTCGACATCTACGTGGCCAACAAGGTCCCGACCCAACCCAGTTCCTTGGAAGCACTCGTACTCGACGACTTCGCCTCAGTCGCCGCCTCGGTGTCGGCCCAGGTCCCCCTCCCAGCTCTCCGCTTCACGACAGCGCCGGATGTCGCCACCGCCCGCAGTGAGTTCGCGGCGCAGACCCCGCTTGTCCGGGCCCTCTTCGATAACGGTGCCAGCTCCGCAGGCCCGGGCGATATCGGATCGACCTATAGCTCGGACTTTTCCACATGGCCTCCCGCGGGCGTGGTCACGACCATGTATCTCGGAACCCATGGGTCCCTTCAGCAGCAAGCGTTGTGGCATATGCGGGGCAGCGCCAGCTTCACGCTGGATCCCACGGTCCGGCCCTCGACCAGCCTCCCGCCGGGTGGGAACGCATGGGCCGCGAACCCGGGCTGGAACTGGACAACGGTGCCCGCGATGAACGGCATTGCATTCCAGACCTCCCCGTTCAACGCGGTGACGACAGTGGTTGGCCCGGCCACCTTGGCCCTTTGGGTAAAGGCGCCGGTGTCCGTCGAGGATTTCCAGGCCACGATCACGGAGGTGCAGCCTCAAACAGGCCAAGAGGAGTATGTCACGTCCGGCTTCTTGCGCAGCACAAACCAAGTCGACGCCCCTGACTCCACGGCTCTCTTCACAGATCCGACCTATTTGGCCCGTGACGCGCGCAACCTCTCGCCGCATTGGTACTCGCTCGTGAAGATCCCCATCGACCCGATCGTGCACACCTTCCGGCCTGGCACCGAGCTCCGGGTCGTGGTCTCAGCACCTGGCGGCGACCGCCCGGTGTGGACGTTCGACACCGTGGACAACGGTCAGCAGGCCACGGTTGGCTTCGGCTCGGGGGCGCCTTCTGCTCTGACCGTCAACGTCGTGTCGGGCGCCACAGCCATCTCTGGCGTGCCTTCGTGCGGCTCGCTGCGCGGGGAGCCATGCCGGACTTACCTGGCCGAGGGCAACCAGCAGTAAGTCAAGGGTAACTGCGACTGCGACCGCGGGGATCGGGGGCGTTGATCGCCACGGAGGCGCAACTCGAGTTCAGTCGAACACTGCGCGCGATCCGCGCGCGAACAGTCGGCACTCAGGGGTATGAGTGGTCACCGGCAGCATGGCCATGTGGATCAATCGCGCGAGTCAGCGGCGAAAACGTCGAGCCACGCCGCGTCGACGTGCCGTTATCTGGTCACCGCGCATGGCCTCCGAGAAGGCGGGTGTCGATTGCGGGAGAAGGTCCCGGAGCGCTGCTGCTTTCACGAGTGTTGTCCGTGGCGCCGGTGCAGTCGTTGGCCGCACGTAGCGGTAGGTGAAGAGACCCTGCCGCAGTTCGGAGGTGTCGAGCCAGTTCTGCACTCCCGGGTCGGTGTGTGCGAGGACGACGCGCACGAGGCCGTCGTCGTCCACGTGGAGCTGGCGGTCGTTCAGGCTGGTGACCCGATTGGCAAAGTCCAGCGGCACCATCCAGTCGAGCACGTAGGTCTGGATCGACCAGTAGGTGACCTCGGGCTGATCGAACTCCACGACGAGGGCGGCGTCGGGCTCGAGTTCCCACTGCCCGGCGCCGTGGAGCATGTTGTCGGCGCCGCCCACCGGCTTGTGCGGCGCCTGGAGCTCGTTGACGGGAAGAAAGCTGCGCAACCCGGCCACGTAGGTCTTCCACACGTCGACGCTCGCTTCGACCCACGTCGCCACGCGACCCAGGGCAGCGGCGTGCGCCGCCGGGGTGAGGTTGCCAATCGGTCCGATGTCGTCGATGCGCTCGATGTAGAGGGACGCCAGCGCGTCGTTCTCCCAGTCACCCACGAATTCCCGGACGTTGAGGTAGACGGCTTCAGGGGCCAGCGGCAGCCAATTGGTCGACCGTTCGGGCCCCCCGAGGTAGAGCTCGAGGAAGCCGTCGCCGCCAATGACCAGCTCCTCGAGCGACAGTTCGGCGAGCACCTCGGTCTTGCCGAAGACGAACTCGCCGTCTTGGACCGAGAACAACAGCTCCTTCACGCCGGTCACGTCGCCAGAGACCCGGTAGGTGCCGGCCGGGTCAAGCATGGCGCGGTAGTAGTTGTTGTCGGTGTTGGTCGCCCCAAACGGCGTCGTATCGTCTCCCACGCGAAAGAGCGAAGGCCGCGCCGCGTCGCCGAATTCCACGTAGATCTGGAAGGCGAGGTTGGTCAGGCGGCTGACGTAGCGATAGCCCTCCGCCCGCAAGCGCGGGTCACTCGGATAGCCCTCACCGGTGATGCGCTCGCCGACCGCCTTGATGCGGTCGGCGTAACTGCGCCAGGCAGCATCAAGGTCGACTTCGTTCTCGCCCACGTGTGTTCCTCCAACTCATCCATCACATCGCTTTGTCCTGTGCGTCCCGAGCCTAGAAGGGTGCCGAAGAGCCATCGCTCATCTGAGGGTGTGAACTCGGCCATCGCTGGTTCGATCCCAGGCGTTCGATCCCTGCGATGGGCCCTCTCTTCGTGAGCTCCTGCTAGACAGGGCCAACTAGTGAACATCCATCCCGGCGATAGGCATTCTTGATGCGAGACGAACAGTTTCCTCGGCCGCTTCTCCGGCGCGCGACGTGGGAGAGTTTGGACGGGTCGTGGGACTTCGCCGTGGATCCCGACGCCGAATGGGAACACCCCTCTGAAGTGGAATTCGACGCGGCGATCCTGGTTCCCTTCTGCCCCGAAACGGCGCGCAGCGGCGTGCAGTTCACGGGAGACCTCAGCCGGTGCTGGTACCGCCGGACGTGGCAGCTGCCGGCTGATCGTTCCGCCGACACGAGGGTCATCCTTCACTTCGGTGCCGTCGATTGGGCGGCCTGTGTGTGGGTCAACGGGGACATGGTCGGTTCCCACGCCGGCGGTCACACTCCGTTCGACTGTGAGATCACGCACGCCGTGTCGAAGTCGGATGAACTCGAGATCATCGTGCGCGCCGATGACTTTCCAAGACGCAGGGACCTTCCACGCGGCAAGCAAGACTGGACGGCCAGACCGCACGAGATCTGGTACACCCGCTCGACCGGCATTTGGCAGACGGTGTGGTTGGAGTACACCCCGAAGACGTACATCGCCCAGCTCGACTGGACAACGGAAATCGATGGACCGTCCGTGTCGCTGTCTGCCGAAGTCCGCGGACATCCGCAGCCCGGTGACCTCGTTCGAGTGCGGCTCTTTGTGGGGGAGAGCCAGTTGGTCGACGACCAGATCTCCGTCTGTGACGTGCGCGACCGCGTCGCCCGAATATGTCCGGACCTTCCGCCTGCAGCTCGCCGAAGGCGACCCGGCGGACCTCTTGTGGAGTCCCGATCGCCCGACTCTGATTGACGCAACCGTTGACTACGTCGGCCAGAGCGAGACGGACGCGGTGGAGAGCTACGTGGGGATCCGCTCCGTCACCGTCGAGCGTGGACGCATCTGGCTCAACGGTGAGCTGCTGACTCTCCGCATGGCACTCGACCAGGGATACTGGCCCGACAGCGGGCTGACCGCTCCCGACGTGGCGGCCTTGCGCCGAGACGTCGAACTGGTCAAGGAGCTCGGACTCAACGGTGTTCGCAAGCATCAAAAGATCGAGGATCCGCGCTGGCTTGCTTTCTGCGACGAATTGGGGGTTCTCGTCTGGGAGGAGCTCCCGAGCGCCCACGAATTCTCGCACAGCGCATTTGTCGCCTTGTCGAATGAGTGGATGCGGGTCATCTCCCGGGACCGCAGCCACCCGTCCATCATCGCCTGGGTCCCCGTGAACGAATCGTGGGGACTGCCGGACCTCATGCACAATGAGCAGCACCGTGCGGCCTTACGAGCGCTCACGAGTCTGACCACGGCGCTCGATCCGGACCGTCTGATCAGCGCGAACGACGGCTGGGAGACGTGGGGCGGGAACGTGATCGGGATCCACGACTACACCCAAGATGCAGCGACCCTGTCCTCGCGCTACGGGTCGGCGCGCAGCGTCAGCGAGTTGTTCGACAACCTGGGCCCCGAGATCCGAACCTTGACGCTCGACGAGTTCAATCCGGACTCTCGGGCCATCGTCCTCTCGGAATTCGGCGGCATCATGCTCGCCGAGGACGCAGCGGACGCCTATGGCTATGCGAACGCGCCCACCATGGATGCCTGGCTCGAGCAGGTGTGCGACCTGTGCCGAGCGGTCTTGTACAGCCCAGTGCTCTCCGGCTACTGCTGGACTCAGCTGACCGACACGTTTCAGGAGACCAACGGCTTGGTCCGCATGGACAGAACGCCGAAGGCGCCGCTCAAGCGACTTCGGGCAGCCCTGGTGGGGTGGCGCCTGCCCACCTGAGCTCTTCATTCGTCAGGTAGTCTTTCGCATCCTGATAGTGGCTATGGCGAGTAAAGCGACGGCAAAAGCCGCCAGCACAGCCAACTGCGGCAGGATCGTCGTGAGTGTGCCCCCTCGTGACAGAAAGTCCGTCCACACGTCCACTGCCCACGCTTGCGGTGTGGCATGGCCGACGCTCCGCATCGTCTGACTCACGATGCTGAGAGGCCACATGCACCCCCCCAGCATCGCCAGAGCAATACCGATCGCTGGCCCTATGCTGGACGCCTGCTCCGGGCTCCGGAAGAGCGTGCCCGAGAGCATCCCCGCTGAACCCCCGACCATGGCCCAGAAGAGGATCAGCACGGCGGCTGCCACGGGACTGCCCCAGGAGACCCCGAACACCAGCGCCCCGACGAGCACGATGAGCGTTGCTTGGACCAGGGCAATGCAGAAGTAGGTCAGTGTCTCGCCGACGATGATCGTGCCGTCGTGGATGGGGCGGTGCCATCCGCTCGTACATTCCGAGCCGGCGTGTTTCGATGATCGTTGCACCGCCCGCGAGTGTTGAAGAAGACGAACAACACCAACATGGTCGGTGCGCTGTAGCTGAACCCTTCCGGCAGCGTGTTCGATCGTGTCGACACGGCTCGGTCCACGGTCACCCGGGGGACCTTCGCTTCGAGGGCGTCTGCCCGCAGGAGGTTCTGGTCGAAGGAACCTGCGGCGTGTGCGCTCGCGAAGAGCGCGGCCTGCACCTTGCTGCCTTTCTGAGAAATCACTGAGTCCACCGCCTGCGCGGCGGCCTGCTGCGTGCTGTTTGCTTGTTCGGCCATGACGCCGATGTCGACGGTCTTGCCTCCTTGGAGACTACTGTCCATGTCGGCCGGGATGATCACCGCCGTGCTTATCTCGGACCGGTCTACTCCGGTTGCTGCTGCTGAGATGCTCGGGTAGGTGCGAACGGTCAAATCAGGTGCCCGGCCCAGCATGGTGACAAGTTGACGACCCGCCTGGCCTGCCCCCTGATCGACCACCCCCACCCTGAACGTGTAGTAGCCACGCACAGTCGCGCCGATGATCAAGATGACACCGATCGGCAACACGATCATGAAGAACAGCGCGGTGCGGTCACGAGCCACCCGTCGGAGCCCGACCCCGAGAATAGCAAAGACGCTCACGATTCGACGGCCCGTCGCGCGAGGAGGGCGGCCAGGAGGCCGACGACCAAACTGAATCCGAGAATGGCGAAGACCGGCATCAACACGGTGTGGAGACCACCGCCGGTGGTGGACAAATCAGTGAAGGCCCGTAGGGCCTGGCCGTTCGGGGTGAAGAGCGCTATCCTCTTCATCACGTCTGGCACGGCAGAGATGAACACGAAGTTCCCACCGAGCAAGGCGAGCCCGAATACGACGGCGGAGGCAATGCCCTCCGCTTGGCGTTGGGTGCGAGAAAGGCCGATCACGAGGGCCGTGAGACACACCACGGCGATCACCATGGCAACGCACACCGCGGCTGCGGCGACCGGGGCCCCCCAGTCGGCGCCGAAAACCAGGGTGGTCACAAGGGCGATAACGCCGAGGCTGGCCAAGCCAAAGACGAAAGCGGAGAGCACCTTGCCGAGGAGGATCTCGACCGGTCTGATCGGGGCTGCTCGCATCCTCTCGATCATCCCGGTCGAGCGGTCAACGAAGAAGCTGCGTGCTGTATAGCTGATGGTGAAGAACAGAAAGAAGATGGCCATCGCCGGGCCGTAGTAGCTGATGACCTTGAGAGGATGTGACCCGACCGGGTGCTGCGCCATCTGCTCGGGGATCTGCAAAGTCGCTGCCGCGGCTTCGAGCCGAGTGATCTGTGCATCCGTTGCCCCGGCCTCTCGCGCGGTGGCCACGGAAAGCCTATTGGCGTTCACTTGCGCCACGAACTACGACGCGATGGACGCGGTGATGTTGGCGGCAGCCTGATTGTTCACGCTCGTGAGCGTCGAGAGTGGGAGTGGATGTGTTCCTTCGATGGATGCCGAGAAGCCCTTGGGGAACACCAGGGCAGCTTGCACGTGGTTGGAGCGCACGTCGCCGGCAGCAGATTGCCGTGTCGCTATGTCACGCACCGTGAGCACCTGGTTCAACGGTGCCTGGGTCAAGATGTGCTCGAGAGCTATGGCGGCCGGACCGTGATCAGCGTCCACCACGCCCAGGTTGTAGTGAAAGGTGTCGGCTCCCTTGAAGGCGATGCTCATGAGCGCGGCGATGACCAGGGGTGCAATCAGCCCGATGACGATGGCTGATCGGTCTCGCAATCGCTGCCGGAGGTCCTTACCGGCAATCATGAACGGAGCGGGCATTGTCACTCGCGGAGAGCGGTGCCGGTGAGATGCAGGAACACTGCCTCGAGGTCGGCTTCTTTGACCTCCACGCTGTTCACCGAGACTCCGCGTGGTTCGCCGCCTCCAGTACTGCTGGAAGGACGCGTCGGCCGTCGTCTGCAATGAGGTGCACGCAGTCATCCGCGGCGGCGGCGCCGACCACCCCCGCAACTGCTCGACACGTGGCGGCCAGTTCCTCGAGATCTCCCGAGGCGGAGAGATCGATGTGGTCCCGCTCCCCGAGGCTGGCCACGAGTTCCCTGCGGTGCCCTCGGCGATGAGCCGGCCGTGGTCGATGATCCCAACTCGGTCACAGACCCGTTCCGCCTCTTCCATGTAGTGCGTGGTGTAGAGAACGGACATCCCGCTGCGTCCGAAGGACTGGACCCGTTCCAAGATGGCGTGCCTGCTCTGAGGGTCGACCCCGACGGTGGGTTCGTCGAGGACGAGCAGCTTGGGGTGGTGCAGGAGTCCCGCGGCGATGTTGAGTCGGCGCTTCATGCCTCCCGAGTACGACTCGACCCGGTCGTTGCGGCGGTCAGTGAGGTCGGTGAGCTCGAGCGCCTCGGCAACGCGGTCTTGGAGCAACGCTCCGCCGAGCCGGTAGAGGCGCCGAGAAACGACAGGTTCTCGGCCGCCGTGAGATCTGGGTACAGGGCCACGTCCTGGGGCACGTAACCGACCATGCTCCGCGTGGCCAGGTCGCTGATCGCTGAATGCCCGTCCAGCATGATCGAGCCTGCATCGGGGCGCAAGAGCCCGCACACCATCTTGATGGTCGTTGTCTTTCCCGCCCCATTGGGTCCGAGGAGCCCGTAGATCTCTCCGGGTGCCAAGTGGAAGCTGACGCCGTCGACTGCTGTTCTCTCCGCGAACTTCTTTCTCAGGTCTTGGCAACGAAGGAGCGCGCCAAGCGGTTCGAGGTCCTCATTCTTTCGAGGTGGCTGTTCGACCGAAGCGCGCGGAGACTCGGTCCGCATAGGGACAGTCTTCCGATTTGCAGTGAACCCGCATAGGGAACAAGGTCCTTGGCGAGGTGGGCGAACGTCCTCTGACGCATTCAGCGGAGGAGAGTGGCGTTCAGGCTCTGCTCAAACGTCAGAGATCCGGATCCTGGTGGACGATTCGGGTCCTCGTCGCCCGCCGCCGCAGGGTCACACCTCGTCCTACTTGGGTATCTTGCGCGGCTGGCCCCGTTCGACGTCAAGCGGACGAGAGATGTCTCCCCAGGAACTGGAGGGACGGGGGTTCCTGCGCCGTGAAGAACGCTCCCGTGTGGCAGCCCGCCGAGAGCACCACGGTGGACGATCTCGGGAGGGCCTGCGCGAGCGCGACCACGCCAGGGTGGAAGGGGTCGTCGTTGCCCGAGGCCACCCGCACCGGCGTCGCAGAGAGGGCGTCGACGTGCGTCACTGCGTCGTCCTCGGCGAAGTCCGCGGCCGACGCGTAGGCGCCAGGGTTGGCCGCCTGTGCTTCTTCGTAGCTCGTCCAGATCGCCGGGCTGATGGCGGCGACGGCGCGGATGAGGTCCGGGTACTTCTCCGCCAGCAGGATCGCCCCGTAGCCACCCATGGAGACGCCCATGGTGCCGATCTTGTGTGGACTCCGTCCGAGGTTCATGCGCTGGCACAGGGGAATCAGCTCCGAGATCACCATCTCCATCGGGTCGTCGCCTGGATGTGGATTCCAGTAGCCGCCGCCACCGTCGACGGTCACCATCGCCATTGGCGGGAGTGGTTGCCCGTCGACGACGAGAGCCACGGCCTCCCAGGGACGCATGCCGGACAGTGCGTTCGTGTGGTTGCCGCCGTAGCCGTGCAGCATGACGACGAGCGGCAGGGGAGTGCCCGGCGCCGCCCCCGGGGGCCAGGCGATGGTGTAGCCGACGGTGCGGTGGCGTGCTTGCGAGGAGAAGGTGCCGCTGACGGAGTGCCCGACGCCCGACGTCCGAAGGGGGGGACTGGCGACGGAGCACGCGCCGTCGAGCTGGTCCAGCTCCTGCTTCCCGGGCAGCACGCCATGCGAGACCAGCTCGACCCCGGCCGCGCCCGCAACCACGAGCGCGGCGGCGCTGCCGAGACCAAGCGTCAGGATCTTCCGCCGTGTCCACCGAGGTGGGCCGGCGAGGTCGGGGTCAGGCTCGCGCTCGCTCGAGTCGTTCTGCGTCATGGGGAGATGGGGAGCTTCTGTGTCATGGGGAGGTCTGTGTATGGGGGAGGTTCTGTGTGGTGGGGGAGTGGGATGCGACGGATGGTGCCGCGGCTCAGCGGGCCGAGAGGCGGCGAGAGCCGGGGGACACCCTGCGCAGGGCCAGCCCGGTGATCGCCATCGCGACGGCCAGAGCCACCAGGTCGACGATGTCGATGGCGCCGATGTGGAAGAGGTTGCGCGGGCCCGGACCGCCATCGAACACCCACAGGCCCGCGCCGGTGAAGAAGGCGGCCATCGCCACCGTGGCCGCGTGGGCCAGTCGGCGTTCGTAGCGGAGGACACGGGCCGAGAGCTCGACCCGGCGCACGAGCTTGGCGATGCCCACGAGTGCAGCGGCGAGGGCGACAGGGCTCACGACCATCCACGCCACCTCGCCGATGGGGAAGCCGCCCAGAGCGGCCGGATGCATCCAGTACGAGGTCACGAACAACGTGGAGGCCCATGCGTACGCGGCCACGCCGCCCGGGACGATGCCTTGGTGTGCCCACGGGTGACCACCGGTACCGGGCCAGCCGTTGGCGAAGTGGTGCGTGCCGACCACCAGAATGCCGAGACCGACGATGGTCAGCAGCAAGGGCCGGAGGAGGCGACCGCTGCGCTCCCGGACGAGCCCGTGCGCGACGGACCACACGACGGGGATGACGGCGGCGACGCACAGCGCGCCGAACGCGACGATCGCCACCGACATCACGAGCATGGCGGAGGACGTGGCTGCCGCGTTCGGTGCCGACCACTGCCAGCCGATGGTGAGCTGGGACCAGATGGCGAGGGCGAACACGACGAAGATGGACAGCGCCGCGCCGACCGCGACCAGGCTGCGACGCTGCCCGTCCACGTGGTCGAGGGGTTGCCCGCCCAGGCCCGCGGCGGCCGAGCGCGCCACCATGGCGTTGCGCGCCACATCGAGCGCGCGCCCGAACGAACGAGGTCGGTCCTCCATGTCGGCGACGAGCAGTTCGACGAACTCGTCGCCGTAGCGGGAGCGCCATTCCTTCGGGTACCAGCGGAGCAGGCGCTGTGCCCGGTCCTGGAGGTCCGATTCCGTCCTCCTCATGCCGGTCCCCATGTGCCGGCGAGGCGGCGGAGCCCCAGATCGGCGATCTTGCGCTGGGTGGCCAGGTGGGAGCGCAGCGCCTCGGCGCCGACGGCGGTGAGCTTGTAGGGGCGCTTGCGGTCGTCGCTCTCGACCGACTCGATCAGGCCCTGTCCCTCCAGCCGGCTGAGCGCCTCGTACAGCGTCCCCGGGGCCAGCCGGACCCCGGCGAAGCGCTCGATGTCCTTGGTCAGGGCGTAGCCGTGCTTGGGGCCCTCGGCCAGGCTCGAGAGGATCAGGGTGGCCGGACCGGCGTAGCGCCCGAACCCCGAGAAACGCCCGTCTGCCTGGGGCGTTGCGGCATCCTCGGGCTGGGAGCGGGTCATCACCCTCTACTCTATATCGGTAACCGATACATCGGCAACCGGTTCATTCCATGGCGCCGCGAAGAGTCCGTTTATTGGGTCAATTCGTTCCTGCTTGCTGCCGAGAGAGAAGCAACTGAACCGCACCTGGTTTGCGCCATTCGATGTGGCCTGCCGCAGGTTCAGCTTCATCCCGGGTGGATCGCGGGCGAGTGAGGGGGAATGGTGGAGTTGGCAGCAGCGCGGGTTCTCTGTGGGCGGGTCCTGTTTGCATGGAGGGCCGAGGGTCGCCGATCGGCGCTGTCGATACTGCGCAGCCTGGCGCTCGGCGCGGCGATCGTGCTCGGGATCGGAGGCGCCGGGCTGTCGGGGGCCGCGGCTGCCGCGACGCCGCAGAGCACCCCGCAGACTTCGCAGCAGCCGGCGGCGAGTTTCTGGTTGGCCAGCAGCGCCGGGGGCGTGTGGAACTTCGGCAGCGCCCCCGCCCTGGGTTCACTGGCGGGCGTGTCCCTGGCCAAGCCCATCGTCGGGATCACCCCGACCCACAACGACGCGGGGTACTGGCTCGTGGCGTCCGACGGCGGCATCTTCTCCTACGGGAATGCCACCTTCTTCGGTTCGACGGGGGGCATCCGCCTCAATCAGCCGATCGTCGGCATGGCGTCGACACCCGACGACCGCGGCTACTGGCTCGTGGCGTCCGACGGCGGCATCTTCTCCTACGGGGACGCCACCTTCTACGGGTCCACCGGCTCGATCCGCCTCAACCAGCCGATCGTCGGCATGGCACCCAGTCCCACGGGCCACGGGTACTGGCTCATCGCCTCCGACGGCGGCATCTTCTCCTACGGGGACGCGCAGTTCGAAGGGTCGACGGGCTCCATCCACCTCAACCAGCCCATCACGGGCATGACACCCACGACCGACGGGCTCGGCTACTGGCTCCTGGCGGCCGACGGGGGAGTCTTCAACTTCGGGGACGCCCCGTTCGCCGGGTCTGCCGGCGGCGCGCCGAGCCCCGACCCCGCCGAGAAGCTGGTCGCACCCAAGAGCGGTCCCGGCTACTGGATCGTCGACCAGAACGGCACCGTCAACCCGTTCGGCGGCGTGACGGGCAACCCGCCGACGCAGGGCCTCATGTTCCGCCCGGTGACGCCGGGGGACAAGGCCGTGCTCTTCGCCTTCGCGCAGCTCGGCAAGCCGTACATCTGGGGCGGCAACGGCCCGGTGGGCTACGACTGCTCGGGGCTCGCGCTCGCATCGTGGGAGACCGTTGGCATCGGCTTCGCCCGGGTGTCCGACGACCAGTACCACACGGCCGGCGCGCCGGTCCCGATGAGCGGGTTGCTCGCCGGCGACCTCGTGTTCTGGGGGACCAGCCAGACCGACTGGACGACGGTGTACCACACCGCGATCTACGTCGGCGGTGGGGAGATCGTGGAGGCCACCGGCGACCACGTGCAGCTGAACACGCTCGGCCAGTGGGGGCAGAACGACCTGATGCCGAACGGGCGGCGCCCGTAGGGCGACGAGGCGGCAGCCAGGGTCTCAGGGCATTCTCAGGCACCGCCGACCCCTCGCCCGTTGTGCTGCAACGGGGGTAGGTTGATGACGAGAGAGACCAGCGGACGATTTTCGTTCCTCTCTTGTCGGTGGGGTGTCGTTGGGGGGCATCGGGGCTCGACACGCTCTGTGAACGAGAGGGATACGTATGTATCTGTTCAGCCGCAATGTCCGCCTTGGCGCGGGAAACCCCGAGAAGCAGCTTGCGTGGGGACTCAAGATCACCGAGAAGGTCAACCAACTCGCCGCTGCACCGGTGAATTTGTGGACCACGGTGTTCTCGCCCGACTCCGGCCGCCTCGTCTGGACCTCCATTTTCGAGGACCTGGTGACGATCGAGACGACGATGGACAAGCTGATCGCCGACCCGGGTTACGTGTCCCTGGTCGAAGAAGGCAGCGCCCACGCGTCGGGCGATCCGGTCGACGACGGCCTGCTGCAGTTCGTCTTCGCCGATCCCAAGGCTGCGGAGCTCGAGGCCCAGTACGCGGGAGTCGTCCGCACCACGACGGCGCCCGGCGGCATTGTGAAGGGCATTCGAGCTCGGGGTGGAGACCGCACAGCTCGCGGGGAAGATCACAGGATGTCCCACCTCGTTCGCCACGGGTGTGACCGGGGATTACGGAATGGTCGAATGGATCACGCTGTACTCGTCGATCGCCGAGCTGCAGCGGGCCGGCGACGCGCTCGCTGCTGACACCAGCTTCGCCCAGAAGGTGGACAAGGAACTGAGCAAGGTCTATCTCCCCGGCAAGGGGACGCAGCTGGTCTTGCGCCGCATCGTCTGATCGACGTCCGGTGGAGGGTCACTCGGTTCGCGCCGGGTCCCTCCACCGGCGCGGTCGGCGCGGTCGCCGGTCGGCGCGTCGGAACTCGGCTCCCGTTGACCAGCGCATCCGGAGATCGGTGCGCGCGGGGGTGCCGGGGGCGCGTCATCCATCGGGCGCACGGCCTCATTGCCCGCCGTGAACCCAGCGGCCCCGACGTGTGGCGCCGCCTGTCCCCCGCCGCCGCTGACGCCGGCCCGGGTGGGTCAGGCGAACTTGGACAGGAGCATCATGGCCGCACCCTCGGAGCCCGGGATCTCCACGATCGGGGCGAACTCGAGCTGCGCGCCGCCCAGGAGCCACTCCTGGAGGTCGTCGGCCTTCTGCGGGCGGGACAGGTAGTAGCCCTGAATGAAGTCGCAGCCGGCGTCGGCCAGCATGGCGCAGGTCAGCTCGTCCTCGGCACCCTCGGCCACGACGTGGAGGCCGAGGGAGTGCGCCATGGTGATGGAGGACTTGACGATGATGCGGTTGCTCGCCTCGTTCGGCAGGTTGGTCACGAAGGAGCGGTCGATCTTCAGCTCGTGGACCGGGAGGCGGTGCAGGTAGGCCAGTGAGGAGTAGCCCGTGCCGTAGTCGTCGATGCCGATCTTGATGCCCAGGCCGGACAGCTGGTCGAGGACCTTGCTGGCCTGAGCCAGGTCGGCCATGACCTCGGTCTCGGTCACCTCGAGCGTGAGCATGTCGGGCGCAATGTCGTGCGCGCGCAGTTGCGAGGCGACCCGGTCGACCAGCGTGGCGTCGGCGAACTCTCGTCCCGAGACGTTGACGGCCAGCCCGATGTTGATCCCGACCTCGCGCCAGGCGGCCAGCTGGCGGCACCCCTCGGCGAGGACGAAGTCCGTGATCTGGGGGACGAGTCCCATCTGCTCGGCGATCCCGATGAACTCCTCCGGGGGAATGGCTCCCTGGACGGGGTGGTTCCAGCGGCAGAGGGCCTCGACCTGCTGGATCTGCCGCGACGCCACGTCCGCGATGGGCTGGTACATCAGGCTGAGCCCGGTCCCGCCCTCTTCCAGCGCGTTCGTCAGCAGGCCGCCGAGCATGAGCCAGCGCCGCATGCTCTGGTCCTGCTCCACCGAGTACAGCTGGACCGTGCTGCGGTGCTCCTTGGCGATGTACATGGCGATGTCGGCGCGCTGCAGCAGCACGGACACGTCCTCGCCGTGCTCGGGCGCCATGGCGATGCCGGCGCTGGCGGTGACCGAGAGGGTCAGGCCGTCCATCTTGACGGGCCGCGAGATCTCGTTGTTGAGGTCGTTCATCATGGCGACCGCCCGCTCGGGCTCGGTCACGTCGGCGATCACGAGGGCGAACTCGTCACCCCCGAGGCGAGCCACGGTGGCCCGACCGGAGACGGCGCGCTGCAGCCGCTCGGCGATCTCGCAGAGGAGCCGGTCACCGATGGCGTGGCCCAACGTGTCGTTGACGTCCTTGAAGCGGTCGATGTCCAGCAACACGATGGCCACGCCGTCGCTCTCGCTCAGGGCGGCGGCGGCCCGGGTCAAGAAGAGCATCCGGTTGGGCAACCCGGTCAGCATGTCGTGGGTGGCCTGGTGCGACTTGGAGTCGACCTCGTAGCGCAGTTCCTCCACCAGGCGGGCGCGCTCGAGGCTGGCGCTGGCGTGGGCGACGAGCGTCTCGAACAGCCGGAGGTCGTCGTCGTCGAAGGGGTCGAGCTCTTCGTCGCGGTCGATGGCGACGATGGCGCCGATCGCCGTGTGCCGGTTCATCAGGGGCGCCACGACGGCGTCGTGGTACCGGCCGGCGATCGGGTCGACGTTCTCCTCGGCATCCTGCTGCGGTGGAGTGGAGGGAGGCCTCACCGGTGTAGATCGTCTGCGTCACGATCGACTCTTCCTCCAGGGTGATGGGCTCGACCCCGGACGGCCCGCGGTCGTCGTAGGAGATCCGGCGCGGAATGCCCGAAGGCTCGGCCAGGATCAGCTCGGCGCGCCGGGCCCGCATGACCGTGCAGACCTCCTTCAGGACGTCGACGCTCATGGACGATGGCTCGAGGCTGGCCGTTCCCATCGCCCGGCTGAAGTCGTAGAGGTGTTGCAGGGACGAGAAGCGGAGGGAGAGCCGCGCGTAGCCCCGGTACGCAAAGATGATGAGGGCGGCGACCAGGAGGAGCGGCAGCGTCGTCCACGGGTCGAACCAGGCGGCGTCGAGGAACGCAAAGGCGAGGCACATGCTCGCTGCCGCCAGCATCGCCTGGATGGCCAGGTGGAGGATGCCCGCCCGCTTCTTCGGGGCCTGGCCGGCGAGCAGGGTGACGACCTTCAAGGTGAGGGGGAAGACGAGCTGGCTGGCGACGAGCGCGGCCGCGGCCGAGGCCCACCCCACGAGGCTGACGGGACTGTGGGTTCCCAACAGCTCGCGGAACACGACGGCGGCGATCGCCACGGCGAGTGCGCTGGAGGCGACGTTGAACGTCACCTTCATGGCTGCCTGGCGGCGAAGGATGGCGAAGACGAAGGCAGCGGCGCAGGCCGCGCTGAGGACGAGGAGGTCGGGGGAGAGGAAGACCAGCCCGATGAGGAGCGGCCCGTCCTCCAGGGCGAAGAGGACGGTGTTGCCGCGGTAGTGCAGCGCCACCGGCGCCCAGTCGGCCACCGCCCAGAGCAAGAAGATGACGGCGAACATCGCCCCGGCGGGGATGATCTCCCGGATGGGACCCAGGCCCTGGAGCGGGCCCTTCAGGCAGAGGGCGATCGTGACGAGGGCGAGGGAGATGGAGAACGCGTAGATGGCTCCGGTGACCTGCCACTGCGGCCGCGCCTCTTCCGCGGAGTCGTTGTTCGCCGCGGCGACGTCCGGCAGCGTTCCAGCGATGATGGACCCGTCGTCGAGAACAGTCGTCGTCTCCATCGCATCCACCGGCTTCGCGTGCGCCTGAATGGCCTGGTCGCCATGCGCGAACACGATCCAAATATCGGCGGAATCTGTTCAAGACTTGAGATTGCACCGCTTCCTGAGAGGCCCGCACATGGGATTTCGCCGGTGACACCCCCTCGTACCTGCGCTGAACTGGGGTTTTCCCACGGGAAGGCCGAGCAATTCCGTGCCTTCCCGCTCCAAACGTGCGCACCGGCCGCCGCCCGACGCCGGTGGGACGCCCCGAGGAACCCGATCCGGGCGCTTTTCGGCCCGGGACTAGGTGGCTGGCTGTGACCCTTCCCGGAGGCTCTCGAGGAGGGGGCGGGCCAGCAACAGCGCAACAACACACTGCAATGCCCCCGCGATGACCAGGGGCAACCGGAGGCCGCTGATGGCGGCGAGGGTTCCGGCCGCCAGTGCGCCGACCGGAGCGGCGCCCCAGACGAGGCCGCGCCAGGCGCCGCCCACCCGGCCCATCAGGTCCTCGGGGGTCAGGCGCTGGCGGAGCGAGATGGCGACGACGGACCCGGCACCGACGGCGAAGCCGACCAGGGCGAAGGCCGGGCCGGCCAGCTGCCAGCCCTGCGCCACGGCCATGACCAGGTAGCCCACGCCGGAGAGGAGGGCGCACCCGATGAGGGTGCGGGCACTGTCGAAGCGGCGGACCAGCGAATTCGCCGCCAAGCTTCCGAAGAGGTTCCCCGCCGCGCCGGCGGCGAGGAAGACCCCGTAGGCGCCCTCCCGGATGCCCCATTCGGTGGTGGCCAGCAGCACCAGGACACCGGCCTCCATCCCCTGCAGACCGGCCAGCGAGCCGACCATCAGGAGCAAAATCCGGAGGCGGCGGTCGGCGAAGAGGAGCCGCGCCCCCTCCCAGGCCGAGGTCGATGCCCCCTCGGGCCGGGGCGCCTTCGAGCGGAAGCTGATGAACGGGAAGCAGGACAGCACCAGCGCGATGGCGTCGACGAAGAAGGGGACCGCCTTGGTCATGGCGAAGAGCCATGTCCCGACGACGGGGCCGGCGAGATGCTCCGTCGCTGCCTCCGTGCCGGTCAGCACACCGTTGGCGTATTCGAGCCCATCGGAGGGGACGAGGTCGGGGACGATCGCCTGCAGCGATGAGTAGTAGATCGCGCGTGCCCCGGCGTTGATCAGCACGACGAAGATCAGGAGGAACAGCGTCATCCTGTTGTCGAGAATCAGGAACGCGCCGATCAGGATGACGAGCGCGCGCACCACGTTCGAGATCGCCATGAGCGGGCCGCGCTCGAAGCGGTCGGCGAAGGCGCCGGCCGGCAGGGCCAACAGGAGCCACGGCAGGCTGTCCGCGGCGACCACGGTCGAGACGGCCAGCGGGTGGGGATTGACGACGACGGCCATCAGGGGGACGGCCCCGGCCGCCAGTCCGTCGCCTGAGCTGGCCAGTGCAAAGCCCGACCACAGGCGAGCGAAGGGGCGGCCCAGCGGCTTTCTTCGGATGCGGTGCTTCGCCCGGCTCCGGACGCTCACGAAGCCGACCGCCCTGTCCCGCCCCGCAGATTGTCAGGCCCTCGCATGGGTGCCGGCTTGTTCCCCTCTGGTTTCTGACGCGACAGCGGCGGGTGCCGCCTCAGCGTAAAACAAATCGCTAAAGACGGCTGCCCGCCGTGTCGACAATCACAAGGCAGCGCCCCGTACCAGTTGTGGGGAACGGAGCGACTACTTGCTTGGATTTTTGGTGGCTATTGCTAGCCCCAGTGGCCTCCACGTCCAGTCATCGTCCACCTCCCTTCGCACTTCGGTACAGGTCAAGGGGGTAGGAGAGCGAAACACCGTGCTACCGGTGCTCTCCTTCCCCGCGCACAAGTTTCCCCCAAGCTGCAACCGTTTTGCAACCAGTTGCAACCCTGTCACCTGGTGATTCAGCGCGCGGGGCGGCCGGCGGAGCGCTGATTTAGGAACGAATTCGCCCTTTGTGGGCCTGTGGACGGCCACAACTCCGGCACAAATTTTTTCCACAGCGGGACCCTGAATCGGTGGAAAAACATCCGTTGGGGGCCCCAGGGGGCACAGGGGTTACACCCATGTCATTTGGGCGCGGGGGAGTGCGCCGGCCATCGCCGGCCCCCCGGCGCGGACGTCGGGTTGGCTCTCCCTCCGGAATCGGACCTCGCAATAGCTGCGGGAGCAGAGGTCTGGCCGGCCGTCCGCCGCCGCCGTGTGTCGGAGCTCCCCGGGCGCGCATCGAGGCGGGCGCCGACGTCAGGCCTCGCGCAACGCACCGACAATGGAGCGACAACCGATGCACCACGGAGGAGCCCGCGCGCGGTTGCGGATGGCCACCCGTGTTGACGCAACGCGTCGTGCGACGCGCGCCGTTCGAATTCATTTCATCGCGCCTTCACCAGTCGTCCGACATGGCGTCACGCGCCCTGGGTACCGACGCGTTGTCGCATTCGGAAACCGACGACAACGGAAAGGTGCCCACCCATGTCCAACAGCCGAACCCGACTCGCCGTCATGGCGTGCGCGGTGTGCGGAACCGTCGTGTCGACTGCCGCAAGCAGTGTCGTCACGGCCTCCGCTGCCACGCCGCTCACCATCTCGGCCGTCACGTTCACCGCGCCCGCCAGGGCCTCACTCGACAACCCGCAAGGCGTTGTTGCGAACAACGGCACCATCGATGTGTCGAACACGGCCGACAACGTCGTGGCGAGCATCGTCGGCACGGCGACGACGACGCTCGCCGGATCGTACGAAGCCATTGGTGAGAGCGGCGACGGCGGGCCTGCCACCGCGGCAACGCTCGATCAGCCGAGCGCGCTGGCGCGCGACGCGGCAGGTGACGTCTTCGTCGCCGACACCGAGGACAACGTCGTGCGGGAGATCACCGCGAGCGGCACCATCCGCCTGATCGCCGGCAACGGCACCGAGGGGAACAAGGGCGAGTTCGGCGGCTCCGCCACACGGGCCGAGCTCGACAACCCCCAGGGCGTGGCCGTCAACGCCAAGGGCGACGTCTTCATCGCCGATACCTACAACAACGTCGTGCGCGAGGTCACCCCGTGGGGCCAGATCGCCACCGTGGCCGGCAACGGGAACCCCGGCGACAAGGGCGACAACGGTCCCGCCTGGCGTGCCGAGCTCTCGTTCCCCACCGGGCTGGCGGTCGACGCCCTGGGCAACCTCTACATCGCCGACTCGGGCAACAACGTCATTCGCCGGGTCTCCACCAGCGGGGTGATCACGACCGTGGCCGGCGATGTGGCGGCCGACCAGGCGTCCGGCGGCCTCGGCGGGTTCAGCGGCGACGGGGGACCGGCCACCCAGGCCCGCCTGCACAGTCCGCAGGGCATCGCACTCGACCAGGCGGGCGACCTCTTCATCGCCGACACGTTCAACAACGCCATCCGCGAGGTGACGCCGAGCGGGACCATCTCGACCATCGTGAACACGGCGGCCAAGAAGGGCAGCAGCGGCAACGGTGGCGCGGCGGCCGCGGCGGAGCTGAACACGCCCTTCGACGTCTCGGTCGACCCCAGCACCGCCGATCTCTACATCGCCGACACCTCCAACAACAAGGTGCGCGTCGTCACGGGCTTCACGGTGCCCACCACCACCGCCGGTGGGCCGGTGGCGCCCGCTCCGCCGACGCCGCCCCGTCACCCCCACCACTGAGCGCCCCGCGCCTGCCCGACCACACCGACCTCTCACGAAAGGCACCCACGCAATGACCGATGACGCCACCTTCCTGTCCACCCCGTTCACCCGTCGCCAGCTCCTCAAGGGAGGGGCCGGCGCGGCCGCCGGAGCGGCCCTGGCGGCATACCTGCCCTCCAGCGTGCGCAAGGCGATCGCCGGGGCCAACCCGGCCACCTTCGACCTCAGCCAGGTCAAGCACGTCGTGCTGTTGATGCAGGAGAACCGCAGCTTCGACCACTACTTCGGCACGCTCTCGGGCGTGCGCGGCTTCGGGGACCCGCGGGCCATGCGCCTGGCCGACGGGCGCTCCGTGTTCGCCCAGCCCGATCCCGACAACCCCGACAGCTACCTGCTGCCGTACCACCTCGACACGTCCAACTCGTCGGCCCAGGCCGTCCCCTCGCTCAGCCACGCCTGGCAGGTGCAGCACGCCTCCTGGGCCAACGGCGAGATGGACGGCTGGCTGCGCTCGCACATCGCGGCGGACAGCGACGCCAACGGTCCGTTCACCATGGGCTACTACACGGCCGCCGACATCCCGTTCCAGTACGCGTTGGCCAACGCGTTCACGATCTGCGACAACTACTTCTGCTCCATCCTCAAGCCGACCCATCCCGAACCGCTACATGTGGATGACCGGGACGGTCGACCCCAACGGCGAGCACGGCGGGCCCGCCCTCGACAACAACGCGCCGAACGGCACCTATAACTGGACCACCTATGCCGAGCGCCTGGCGGCCGCCGGCTGAGGGGCCGCGGGCGGCGGCGATGCGTGGGGCGCTCAAGCGCTGAACAGCGGGAGGGGTGGATCAGGGGCTGGGGATGGCAACGTCCCTGGTCAGGGGCCCAGTGGGGCCCCCGGTTCAGAGGGGCGCTGGCGCCACCAGTTCAGAAGGGCGCTGGCGCCGGGCAGGCGAGGGCGGTCAGGCGCCGGGCGGCCCGGACCGGGGTGAAGGTGGCCTGGCGGCCCTCCCGGGACTCCAGCATCGCCCAGTCGGAGCGGGCCATCAGGTCCTCCAGGGAGGTGCGCTCGCCGCTCTGCCGTGTTGTCCAGCCGCAGCAGACCTCGACCGCAGCGCCGACGAACTCCCGCGTGGCGGGCGCGCCGAGGTGTTCGCGGATGCGGTTGGTGAGCGCCGTGCCCCCGGACTCGTCGAGCTGCAGCGTGAGCACCAGGAACTGCGTGCCGCCGATGCGCGCCAGCACGTCGTTCTTGCGGAACGTCACGGACAGGGCGCGGGCCACGGCCTGCAACGCGGCGTCGCCGGCCTGATGGCCCAGGCGGTCGTTCAGATCCTGCACGTTGCCGACGTCGACGAAGAGGGCATGCACCGGCGCGTTCTGGCGGTCGGCGAACTGCAGCAGCTGGGTCCCCGCCGCCACCAGCCCGCGCCGGTTCTGGAACCCGGTGAGCTCGTCGCCCCGCGACAGCTGGAGCAGGCGCGCGCTCAGCTCCTCGAGCTCGCGCTCAATGGCGAGACGCCCGGTCAGGTCGCGCAGGATGCAGCACATCTGCCGGGTGCCGTCGTCGCCCCGGAAGTCGAGTGCGGTGAGTTCGATCTCAATGAAGCGCCCGTCGCCGCGGCGCAGCCGGGCCACCCCGACGGACGACCCGGTGCGCTCCCGCTCGGCCACGGCGATGCCCCAGCGGGGATCTTCCTGGTCGATGAGCCCGTCGCGGCCGAGGTCGGCGATCGCCTCCGCACTCAGGTCGAGCATGGCGCAGGCCGCCGGGTTGGCGGTGGTGATGCGGCCGTCCTGGGTGCAGAAGAGCACGCCGTCGGAGCTGTGCGCGAACAGGACCCGGTAGGCGGCGAGACCGACTGTGTCTGTGTCCTGCATCACTCTGGCGCTCCTCCAAGCAGTGCCCGACACCCACCGCGGTACGCACGCTTTGCCGGACGAGAATACCGAACGCACCGTCTGAACTGCGGTTCTTCGGTCGCCGTTGTGACTTTCGGCTCTATTGAGGAACGGCACCGACGTGCCGATGTGGCGGGAAGGAGAAGGACCGACCGGGTCCGGGGACGTGCCTGCGGTCGACCCGTGGATGCCTCAGAAGACGCCTCCGAAGAGCCCGTCCTCTTCGCCCTCCTCCTGGGGTCGGTGCCGGTGTTCTGGAAGCGCTCCAGCCACCCGCCGAGGCGCTTGCCGATCCTCTGTCAGGGACGCCGACGCGGCCGCTACGACCCGAGACGGCTGTTGTAGTTCGAGATCGTCGTGGTCACGTTCGACGACGCCGAGCTGACCGCCTTGGAGGCCGTGACGCCTTGGGTGTACATGGAGATCTCCGCGTTGAGCACGTCCGTGCGGACGTCGGCGTAGGGGCCGATCACCGAGCCCGACGTGGCGGGCGTGTTGGCCCCGTTGTTGATTTCGTTGTAGGCCACCTTGTAGCCGGGGCTGGTGGCCCAGAGGTGCTGCACCGTCGCCGTCTGCGCCGACGACTTGCGCACCGGGATGTAGCCGGTACCCGCTGCCCACGTGGCCTGGCTCTGCGTGCTCAAGAGATAGGACAGGAAGACCCACGAGGCCGCCTGGTCGATGGCGGGCGTCTTGTTCGAGATGTACACCCCCGAGCCGCCCGGTTCGACCCCGCCCTGGACCGAGGAGCTGTAGACCGGGAAGGCGCTGATGCCCAGCTTCACGTTGGCGTACTTGCCGCTGCCGAGCAGTTGGGTCACGGTGCCGAGGGCGGCCGACGTCTCGATGGTCATGCCGTACTTGCCGCTGCCGATACCGAGCAGGTTGTCGTACTGGTCGGGCCCCGTGGACGGGTTGGTGACGGCGTAGCCCGAGCGCACCAACGTGCGCAGCTGGCCGAAGATCGACACCGAGGTCTTGTTGTTGAAGGTGGCCGAAGTGGCGCGGCTGCTGCGGCCGTTCTTGTTGTTGACGAAGAGCGTGTTCGCCGTGGCCAGCCACGTCTCGAGGTGCCAGGGGTCGAGGACCAGGCCCATGCCGCTGCCGGAGGCCTTGAGCGCCTTGGCGTCCGCCACCATCTGGGGCAGCGTCGTCGGGGGGTCGTTCGGGTTGAGCCCGGCCTTGGTGAAGGCGTTCTGGTTGTAGTACAGGATCGGCGCCGAGACGGCGAAGGGGAGGGCCCACTGCACGCCGTTGACCTTCCAGTAGGCGAGCGGCCTTGGCAGGTAGTCGCTCGTGGAGTACTTGGCGGCGTTCATGCAGGACTGCACCGGGAGGAACGAGCCGGTGTCGATGGCGGCCTGGGTGCGCTGGTCCTCGAGCTGCACCGCGTCGGGCAGCTGCCCGCTCGAGAGCCCGGCCAGGTACTTCTGCCAGGTGTCGTCGTAGCCCGCCTGGGTGACCAGGGTGACGTGCACCTTCGATTGCGACGAGTTGAACGCGTTGGTGATCCCCTGGAGCACCGTCAGGTTGGCCTCCGAGGCCGACTCCCAGAAGGTGATGGAGACGGCGCCCTTGTGGTTGTTCAACGCCTTGAGGTTGCAGGCGGGGAGGCTGGCCGCACCGGCCGGGGCACTGCCGGCGACGGCGGCCGTGGCCGCCGTGCCGCTCAGGGTGGTGACGAAGAGCGCGGCAGCAGCGAGTCGGGAGAGTCGTGGGGTCCGCATGTCCACTTCCTAGCACCCGGCTTCCCCGCACCCGGACGCACCCCGTCAGGGTGCGGGGCCCTGCTACTTGACGGCGCCCGCGGTGAGGCTACGGACGAGCTGCTTCTGGAAGACGAGGAGCAGGATCACCAGCGGCACGAAGGCGATGACGGCGCCGGCGAGTGACACCGGGATCTGGGACACCTGGGTGCCGAGCAGCTGTTTGAGGCCGATCTGCACCGTGTCCAGGGGGGCTGTCCCGCCGGTCGACACCAGCGGCCACAGGTACTGGTTCCACGCGCCGAGGAACGAGAAGACGGCCAGCGCGGCGAGCGAGGGCCGGGCCAGCGGGACGGCCACCCGGGTCATGAACCGGAGGTGCCCGTAGCCGTCGAGCAGGGCCGCCTCTTGGAGGTCGCGGGGGATCTGCAGGAAGGCCTGGCGGAGCAGGAAGATGCCGAACCCGGTGGCCAGGAACGGGATCGACAGCCCCGCGTAGGTGTTGAACCAGCCCAGCGACGTCACGGTGTCCAGATTGGTGATGAAGGTGACCTCCAGCGGGATCATGAGCGTGGCCAGGCAGAGCACGAACAGCGTGCGTTTGAACGGGAAGGTCAAGAACGCGAAGGCGTAGGCGGCCAGCACGGACGTGACCAGCTGGCCGACCACGATGATCGCCGTCATGATCGCCGACGTCGCCACGTACTTCGACATCTGCCCGGCGTTCCAGGCCGCGCTGTAGTTGTGCCACTGCGGGCTGGTCGGGATCAGCGGGGGCGGCTGGTGGACCAGTTGGTCCGGGGAGAGCAGCGAGTTCACAATCGTGATGTAGATCGGGAACAGGACGACGACGGCACCGGCCGTCAGCAGGGTGTAGCTGCCGATGGTGCGCAGCCGGCGCGAATGGCGGCGAGGACCGGCCTTGGCCACGGGCGCGGCCTGCGCCTCCGCCTCCGGGACCTCGAGGACGTCAGCGGGCATACGTCACCCGCCGTTCCAAGAAGCGCATCTGCAGAATCGTGAGCACGAGCAAAATGAGGAACAGGACGGTGGCCATGATGGCGGCGGCGCCGGCGTTGTTCTCGATCTGCAGTGTGTTGATGATGTTGTAGATGAGCACGTTCGTATGGAGGCGCACCGTGTTCTGCGGCCCGATGAGGATGTCGACCGCGCCGAAGGCCTGGAAGGCGTAGATGGTGCTGATGACCCCGGCGAAGAAGATGGTGGGGGACAGGAGCGGCACCGTCATGCGCCAAAAGCGCGTCCAGGGCCCGGCGCCGTCGATGCGCGCCGCCTCCAGCAACTCGTCGGGCACCGACTGCAGCCCGGCCGACATGATGATGAAGGAAAGGCCCAGGAACTGCCAGATGGTGATCAGGGCCACGGCCGGCAGCGCCCACGTCGAGCTCTCGAGCGCGGGCGGGGTGGGGTTGATGCCGAGCCACGGCAGCAGCCCGACCACCGGGTTGAGCAGCGTCCCGAAGACGACCGAGGCGACCGCCACCGAGCTGACGACGGTGGAGGAGAAGATGATGCGGTAGGCCGCCATGCCCTTGAGCTTGCGGTGCGCCGCCACCGCCAGCGCCAGGCCCGCGATGAGGCTGATGGGCACGACCAGGACGATGAAGAGCAAGGTCGTCAGCAGGCTCTGGGTGAACTGGGTCGAGGTGATGGTCGGGACGATCTGGTGCAGCCCCACGTAGTGCGGCGGCAGGCCGGGCACCGGCGGCGTCTCGTAGAGCATCAGCTTGAAGTTGCGCAGGAAGGGATAGAAGGAGAACACCCCGAAGAGGATCAGCGCGGGCAGCAACAAGAGGTAGGCCAGCAGGGCCTGCCTGCGCCGGCGGCCACGAATGGTCGCTGACGGCTTGTCGGAGGACCCGCCCGACGACGGGCCGTCGGATGACGTCGGATGCCACCGGGTCCGGCCCGGGGGCCTCTGGCGTGGTCGCCACCGTCACGGCGCGCCGCCCAGGCGGTTGCCGCTCTTGGCGTCGAAGAGGTGGTACGACGCCGGGTCGGGGTCGACGGTGATGCGCACGGCCTCACCGATCTTGGGCTTCGACGCCGACGCACCCTGGCGCACGATCACCCGTGCGCCCGTCTCGGTGTGGCAGATGACGTGCGTCTCCGCGCCGAGCAGCTCCACGATGAGCACGGTGGCGCCGATGGATCCGTTGTCGTCGAGGTGCAGCGCCTCGGGCCGGAGGCCGAGCACGACCTCGGGCCCAGCGCCGCGGACGGTCGCGCCCACCGAGGCGGGCAGGGCCACCGACGCGCCGGGGAAGGCCACGCTCAACGTGCCGCGGCCACCACCGCCCGTGCCCACGCCGGCACTCGCCGGCTCGCCCTCGGGCACGCCGCTCTCGACGAGCATCCCCTCAATCAGGTTCATGCCGGGGCTGCCGAGGAAATGCGCGACGAACGCGTTGGCCGGGCGCGCGTAGAGGTCCTCGGGCGCGGCCACCTGTTGCAGCCGCCCCTCGCTCATGACGGCGATGCGGTCGCCCATCGTCATGGCCTCGACCTGGTCGTGGGTGACGTACAGCGTCGTGGTCGACAGGCGCGCCTGCAGCTCCACGATGTCGGCCCGGGTCTGCACGCGCAGTGCGGCGTCGAGGTTGGACAGGGGCTCGTCCATCAAGAACACGGTGGGCTCGCGCACGATCGCCCGGGCCAGCGCCACCCGTTGCCGCTGGCCGCCCGAGAGCTGCCCCGGCTTGCGGTCGAGCAGCGTGACCAGTCCGAGCGTCTCGGCGGCCCGCTTGACCTTGACGGCGCGTTCTTCCTTGTCGATCCCGCGCTGGCGGAGCGGGAACTCAATGTTCTTGGCCACCGTCAAGTGCGGGTAGAGCGCGTAGCTCTGGAAGACCATGGCGACGTCGCGGTCCTTGGGATCGATGTCGTTCACCACGCGGTCGCCGATGGAGACGCTGCCGCTGGTCAGTTCCTCCAAACCGGCCACCATGCGCAGCGCGGTGGTCTTGCCGCAGCCCGACGAGCCGAGCAGGACGAGCAGCTCGCCGTCGGCCACGTGCAGGGTCAGGTCGTCGACCGCGGTGGTGTCGCCGAACTTCTTGGTGACCCCGTCGAAGCTGACCTGTGCCAACGTGCTCCCTTCGGACGGCCCGCCTGCGGCCGCGAATCATCGGACTGCCGCACGGTAGCGAACGGCGGGAGCCGGGGGGACAAGGGCCTCTTCCAACCCGGGTCGTACGGCTCAGCCGGCCGGTTTCAGCTGGCCGGTTTCAGCTGGACGGGATCTTCCACCCCATGCCCTCGGCGATCTCCTTGCAGGTCGGGCACAGCCCGTAGCGCCCCGGGTCTCGCCCCGGCACCCACTCCTTGCCGCAGAGGGCCCGCACGGCGGTGCGGTTGACCATGCCCTCGACCACGCTGGGCCCGGTCGAGACGAAGTCGCCGCCCTTGGGGGTGTAGCCCTCCAGGACGATGTGGGCCATGCGGTCGTGGTCGCCGTCGTCGAGGTCGGGCGCCGGCCGGGCGGGGGCGAGGGTCGTCCCCCCTGCCGCTCCCGGACTGGGGTCTGTCTGGGGACTGGACACGTCCTCCAGCGTAGGCCCTGGGTGGGGTCGCCCCGCTGGACAACCGGGCTCCCACCTGGGGGCCGGAGCCGTGCCGCCGGACCGGCGAAAACGCCGCCGACCAGGGCCTCGCCGCCGCCGCCCCTGACAACGGCACCGCTCGGGAATGACCCTCCCCCCGATATGGTTGACCAGTCAGAGGATTTGCCGTTACGGCATTACAAAAGGACACCCGATGACCAACGAGAACGTCACACTCCCATTGCTCCCCTTGACCTCAGGGGTCGTGCTGCCCGGGATGGTCTTCACCATGGCGCTGGAGTCCGATGAGGCCCGCGCTGCTGTCGACTCCGCCCGTTCGGCCGGGGGCCGCCTGCTGCTGGTGCCCCACATCGAGGGCCGCTTCGCCGCCGTGGGCGTGATCGCCGAGGTCATGGAGGAGGGCGACCTCCCGGGTGGCCTGCCCGCCGTGGCCATCCGCGGCGACCGCCGCGCCGTCATCGGCACCGCGGTGCCCGGCACCGGCGACGCCCTGTGGGTGGAGGCCGAGCCGATCGACGACCCCGAGCCGACCCCGGCCGTGAACGAGCTGGCCCGGGAGTACCGCGCCGTGCTCGAGAACATCTTGCACAGCCGTGGGGCCGGCCGCATCGCGGCGCAGCTCCGCGAGATCACCGAGCCGAGCCGCCTGGCCGACATGTCCGGCTACTCGCCCGACCTCACGTTGACGCAGAAGGTCGAGGTGCTCGAGACGCGCGACGTCGAAGCGCGGCTCCGCCTCGTTCTCAGCTGGGCCCGCGACACGCTGGCCGACCTGACGTTGCGCGAGAAGATCAAGACCGACGTCGAAGAGGGCATGGAGAAGACGCAGCGCGAGTTCCTGTTGCGCCGCCAGCTCGATGCGATCCGCAAGGAGCTCGGGCAGCTGAGCGACAACGGCGACGACGCCGACCCCGACGACTACCGGGCCAAGCTCGAGGCTCGTGACTTGCCCGAGCACGTCCGCAAGGCCGTCGAGCGCGAGGTCGACAAGCTCGAGCGCACCAGCGACCAGAGCCCCGAGACGGGCTGGATCCGCACGTGGCTCGACACCGTGCTCGAGCTCCCCTGGGGCGTCGAGTCCGAGGACCGCCTCGACATCGAAGAGGCGTCGCGCATTCTGGAGGCCGACCACGACGGTCTGGCCGACGTGAAGGAGCGCATCCTCGAGCACCTCGCCGTGCGCAAGCTCCAGGCCGAGCGCGGCCTGGCGCCGGTGGACGGGCGCGGCTCGGGGGCCATCCTGGCCCTCGTCGGGCCTCCGGGCGTCGGCAAGACGTCGCTCGGTGAGTCCGTCGCCAACGCCCTCGGGCGCAAGTTCGTCCGTGTCTCTCTGGGCGGCGTGCGCGACGAGGCCGAGATCCGCGGCCACCGCCGCACCTACGTGGGGGCCCAGCCGGGCCGCCTGGTGCGCGCGCTGCGCGAAGCCGGGACCATGAACCCGGTCATCGTGCTCGACGAGGTGGACAAGATCGGTGCCGACTACCGGGGCGACCCGTCGTCGGCGTTGCTCGAAGTCCTCGACCCGGCACAGAACCACACGTTCCGGGACCACTACCTCGAGGTCGACCTCGACCTGTCGCGGGTGCTGTTCATCGCCACGGCCAATGTGATCGACACCATCCCCGGACCGCTGCTCGACCGCATGGAGGTCATTCGGATCGACGGGTACACCGAGTCCGAGAAGGTCTCCATCGCCAAGCACCACCTGGTGGGTCGCCAGCTCACCCGGGCTGCGCTCCGCGAGGACGAGGTCGAGATCAGCGACGACGCGTTGCGTGCCATCGTGGCCGACTACACCCGGGAAGCGGGTGTGCGGAACCTCGAACGCGAGCTCGGCAAGCTGTTGCGCAAGGTGGCGACCAAGCTCGCCTCGGGCGAGCGCCAGGCGCCCGTTGCCGTCGAGGTCGACGACGTCCGGGGCTGGCTCGGCCGGCCGCACTTCTTCTTCGAAGCGGCCGATCGCACCAGCGTGCCCGGTGTGGTCACCGGGCTGGCCGTGACCGGAGCGGGCGGCGACGTCCTCTTCGTCGAGGCCAGCGTGTCCGACGGCCCCGAGGGGCTCACCCTCACGGGCCAGCTGGGCGACGTCATGAAGGAGTCGGCGGAGATCGCCCTCTCCTACGTGCGCTCGCACGCCGAGGAGCTCGGGATCGACCCCGGCGTCTTCAGCGGCAAGCGGTTCCACGTGCACGTGCCCGCGGGCGCCGTCCCCAAGGACGGACCCTCGGCCGGCGTGACCATGACGACCGCGTTGGTCAGCCTCCTGCGCGGCGTGCCGGTGCGCTCGGTGGTCGGGATGACCGGTGAGGTCACCCTGCAAGGCCGGGTGCTGCCGATCGGTGGCGTCAAGCAGAAGGTGCTGGCCGCCCACCGGGCGGGACTGACCGAGGTCGTGTTGCCCGAACGCAACGGCAACGACCTCGAGGATGTCCCCGAGGAGGTGCGTGAGGTCATGACGTTCCACCTGGCGGCCACCATCGCCGACGTGCTCACCCCGGCGTTGTCGGGGCCGGAGACGGCGGCGTCGGACGCCGGCGGCGGGAGCGAACTGGGCGCCGCGGCGTAAGGCCGGGCAGACTGGGCCCCGGGTCACACGACCCGGGGCCTCGTCGTATCGGGGTTCAGTGCAGTCGAGCGAGGCAGAGCGGAGCGGACAGTGGACGACCAGGACATCGTGAAGCAGATCGGCGAGCTCGCCGCCGAAGAGCAGCGCCTCGAGGAGGCACACGTCGGCGAGGGCCTCACCGACGACGAGCAGAAGCGCAAGCGCGACCTCGAGGTGACCTTGGACCAGCTGTGGGACGTCCTGCGCCAGCGCCGCGCCAAGCGTGCGGCGGGCCAGGATCCCGATGCCGCCTCCACCCGCTCCGAGGGGACCGTCGAGGGCTACCTGCAGTAGGTCGAGTGCTCCCTGCAGGAGGCAGCACGGATGCCTCCGCTACCTCTGCACCCTGGGGGATCGAAGGCCGGAGAACAACCTCCGGACGCAAGTTTTCTGTGCTGTAAACAATCGTGTGCATAGTTTTTGAAGGTATCCCCCTCGTCGCCCTCGCCCTCGCCCTCGCCCTCGCCTCCGCGTCACCGGCCCGCCACCACGGCACCGGCCCGCCGCCGCTACGCGATCCGCCGGAGCGACTCTTCCCCGAGGTCGAGTTCCCACGCGTCGGGCGTCCGCAGGTTCGACCAGAACGAGTACGGGTCTTCGAGCCCGATCGCGTGGTCGAGCCAGGTGGTGATGAGCACGCCGTGGCTGACGACGACGGCCCGCTCGGACGCACGCAGGTCGGCTTCGACGGGCGTGAGCCGGGCGAGCCGGGCGATCACGTCGGCCCGTGGCTCCCACCCTTCGACGATGTCGCCGCGCAGATAGGACGCGACGGCGTCCGCCAGCTCACCGGACGTGGGGTACCACGGCTTCGTGACCTCGGCGAGCTCCGGGCGGACGCGGACGGTGGCTGAAGGAAAGGCACACGTCGCCGTGTCGCGGGCCTTGCGTTCGGGGCTCGTCCACACGATCGTGGGGGCGGACCCGTCGGCCGTCCGCCTTCCGAGCGCCTCGGCGTTCTCCCGGCCCTGGTCGGTCAGCGGCCACTCCGCTGCCGGCATTCCTGCGTCCACCAGTGGTTCGGCGTGCCGCACCATGACCACGCGGGTCACGCGTTGGCCCCTCGGTGCGTGCGCACCCGCCGCCACAGGAGGGGAGCGAGGGCGAGGACCGCCAGGACGACCAGCGCGAGGACGATCAGCGCGTCATAGGAGCCGTAGCCGCCGTAGCTGAACGCCACGGTGTGGGTGCCCGGTCCCACCACGACGCCGACGAGCGCCGGCGCCACCATGACCGTCGGGGCCGCCCGGCCGTTCACGGTGGCGTGCCACCCCGGGTCGTACGACGCGCTCAGGACCACGGTCGAGCGGCGGTTCGTCCGCACCACGGCGCGGGCCGTGCCGTTCTCGAGGTCGGCGTGCTCCACCACGACGCGCCCCGGCGAGCCTGTGAGCGCGGACGGGTCGGACGCGGTGGGCGTGGCTGCCGGCTCGCCGTTGAAGGCCACCGTGAGGTCGCGCTGCTGCCCGAGGAGCGGCGAGGTGAGCAGTGTGGTGCTCTGCGTGCCGACGTCGGCCCGGGTCGCCGTCAGCACGCCGGTCGTGTCGTAGACGTGGATGTAGCCGGTGTGCGGCAGCGCCCACAGGCAGTAGTTCCCCGAGCAGCCGACCTTGTCGGCCGCCACCGGGGCCTCCATGGTGGCGGGCGTGATGATGTAGCCGATCCCGAAGAGCGGGTAGTCGCCCGGGTTGGTCTCGTCGAAGTAGTACTCGGGGTCCGTCATCAGCGAGGCGGTGCGCAACGTGTAGCCCACCTCGTCGATGTCCTTGCTCTCCAGGTACTTGAACACCGGCACGGCACCGACGGTGAAGTCCTGTCCCCAGTTCGTCGGCGAGCCTGCGTAGACGCGGCCCTTCGGATGGGCCTGCACATAGGCCAGCAGCCGGTCGATCTGCGGGCCTTGCACGGCGTCGGCGTCGGCCTGGAGCCCGATGTTGGTCGCGTTGTGGCCGTCGTAGGTGTCCAGGTCGCTCCAGGCGGGCGCCAGCACGATGAGGAGCCCAACGATGCACAGCCCCGCGACAATGCCCCGCCCGGCCGGCCGGGTGACCCAGCCGCGGTGTTCGGGCGGGAAGAGCAACGGCACGGCGCCGAGGACGAGCTGGCCGAGGAAGACGATGCCGATTGCGGCGAGGAGAATGCCGGAGAGCTGCACGCCCATCTCGAAGCGCCGGATGAAGATGTCGCTGCTCCCCGGGAGGACGTCGTAGAGCGATCCGAACGTGGTCCTCCCGAACGACATGACGAGCGTGACCACCCAGATGACCAGGAGGGCACGACCGGCCGTCGACGTGCGCCAGCGCGCGATGCAGACCCCGAGGCCGACGGCCAGCAGGATCGTGACGACGGGCCAGCGGCCGTCGTCGTAGAGGTGGCCGGTGAAGAGCCAACTGAGCATCTGGCCGGCGCCGTAGCCGTTCTCGAGCGGGGTGCCTCCCAGCACCTGGTTGCGCGCCGCCCAGTGGGACTGTTGCAGCAGCGGGACAACGACCCAGGCCGACGCCAGCAGCGCCGACGCTCCGAGCGCCACGGCGCGCGCGAGCCGGCGCCACAGGTCCGAGGGGACGATGAAGGGCCAGACCACCAGCGGCACGAAGGCGAGATATCCCGTCTCGTAGTGCAGCCCGACGGTGACCATGATGAAGAGGACGGCGAGGAACGCCGACCGCATCGACGACAGGGCGCGGTAGGTGAATCCCCATGCCAGCGGGAGCGTCCACGACGCCCACAGCTGGGTCCACACGCCGTAGCCGACCCAGACGTAGGCCTTGGTCTCGTAGCCGATGCCGGCGGCCGAGGCGAGGAACGGCGCGACGGCCGCGGCCGCGGCCGCGGTCCAACGGCTGAGCCCGAACAGGCGGCCGCCCCAGTAGACGCTGAGTGGCCACAGTGCCAGCAGCAGGTAGAGCGACCATCGGAACACGGTGTCGGGGTTGGCGAACGTGCCGATGACGCCCGAGATCATCGACGGCAGGCTCTGGTAGTGCAGGAACTGTGGTGAGCCGAGTCCGAGAAACGGCCACCAGCTCGTCAGTGGGAGGTGGCCCTGGCCGATGCGGGAGGCCGCGGTGCGCACCATCTGCTCGTGCAGCGAGCTGTCGTCGAGATACGGCACCGCCCGGAGCTCGGGGCGGAGCTCCCACAGTCCCCAGGCGAGAGACAGGGCGACCAGGACGTAAGGGCCGAACCGGGCGGCCGCCGTGGTGTCGGGCGGCGTGCTATCCCGTTGGGTGCCCTCAGGGGGCTGACCAGGGGCCGCGGGGCCGGTCGGCGCTGCGGCCGTGAGGAACCCTGGCGCGTCCTCCTCGACCGTGGCCATGGCGCACCATGATGCCGACTCGCTAGACGCGTGTCTGATCGCGCTGCAGCACCTGGAGGAGCTCCTCGTAGGGACCCAGGAGGAATGCCGTGTCCCCACCGGCGAAGACGGTGCCTCGGCGGGGCGGATGCTCGAGTACGCCGTCGGCGGCGCGGCTGAGCGCAATGACTCGTGTCCGTGACGAAAGGTCCTGCATGGCCAGCCCTTGCAGACCCCCGTCGGGCGCCACGGAGAGCCCGGCCACGAGGAACGGCTGTTGGTCCACGTAGAACGTGCTGAGCACATCGAGCCCGAGGGCGGCGCCGACGAACCACGGTGCGGCCAGGGCCGAGGTGGAGCGGACGTGCTGGAAGCCGAAGCTCCGCTCCATCATCTGCGCGAGCTCGCGATCGAAGACGCGCAAGACGACCGGGACCTCGTCCCACCGTTCGGCCAGCGACTCGCGCACCGAGAGACCCGTCTCGATGTTCGTCAGGTCCGCGCTCGTCAGAACGGCCACCGCCTTGGCATCGGCGATGTTGACCATGCGGTGCGTCTGCGACTGCGTGGCGTCGGCGATGACCACCGGGACGCCGAGGGCGCGGGCCTGCGCCAGGTAGCGGTTGTCGGCGTCGCGCTCGATCACGACGACGGATTCGCCCTCGGCGACCAAGCCCCGCACGACGCTGATGCCGACCGCCCCGAGGCCGATGACGATCACGTGGTCCACCATGCCGGGCACCTGGCGCCGCCCGAGTGACCGCTCAATGCGCCGGCTCACCAAAATGTTGGTGAAGAGCGCGAAGGCCGTCGACACCAGGGCGACGCCGGCGATGATCAGCAGAATCCCGCTGGCGAGGAGCCAGGGGCTCTGCTTGGAGAAGCTGTAGTCCCCGTACCCGACCGTGGCCACGGTCTCCACCGTGAAGTAGAGCGACGAGAGGAAGCCGAGGTGGGCCTGGCCGGCGTCGGGCCGGAAGGCGAAGTGCACGACGATGGTGGCCGCCACGATCAGCAGGAACAGCAACGCGGCCACGACGGCGAGGGCGCGGTTGCCCTCTTCGAGGGCGATGCCGACCTGCAGGCGGAGGCGGCGCACCAGGCTCACCGATCGTGCTGGGCCATCCGACGGCCTCGTGGTGCTGATGCCCGTCTCCCGCAGTTCTTCGAGCGTGCCGAGCACTGCCACGCGATCGCCCGCGCGCAGGGGGTGGTCGCGGCCCGGACACGTGGCCATCGCCTCGTCGCCGAACGGCATGATGGCCACCGGGGCCAGGTGACCGTAGTGGCCCCGGAAGGTGTCGTGCGTGTGCTCGGACGAGTCGACGGCGAGCTGGACGACGGCGAAGTCGATGCCGGCGAGCTCAATGGCATGCGACGGGCGGCGCAAGCAGGCCTCGACGAAGGACGGCGCCGCCAGCGAGGCCACGTCCAGCACGCTGCCCGGCCCGGAGACCCGTTCGAGCGCGTTGGCGACCGAGGGATTGGCCAGTTGCACGACGAGCGGGAGGTCCGGCCGCAGCTCCTTGATGCGGAGCGCGGTCTCCAGCGTGTGGATCTCGTCGATCTCGACGCAGACCACCGAGGCGGCACGCGCCAGGCCGGCTTCCTCGAACCCCTCGCCCCGATGGGCGTGGCGCCGAATGTGGGGGACGCCCCAATCGTCGAGGGTCCGGGCGAAGCGAGGGTCGGCGTCGTCGTCGATCACGACGACCTGCGTGCCGCTGAGGGAGAACTGCTCCACGGCGCGCAGTCCGACGCCCTGGAGGCCGCAGACGATCACGTGACCATGCATGTTGCCGGGCTCCACGCGATCCATCCACGCATGTTGCCGTCCAGGTTCGCCGTGGAGGTTGCTGCAGCGTTAAATGTCCGCGCCCGGGGTTTCCGTGGGCTAGAACCCACCTGGGGCTGTAGCTCAGTGGTCAGAGCAGGGGACTCATAATCCCTGGGTCGTGGGTTCGATCCCCACCAGCCCTACGAGAGACTCACGTCTTCCTGGACCCGTCCTTGAGGTCTTTCGTCAGGTACCAGACCTGACCAACCCGCCGTACCTCGCCGTGGTGGAGGGCCTTGAACGCCTTCAGCACGTCGGGACTGAGTGAGCGCGAGCCCTCGGCGACGTAGCCCACTCCGTAGGTGTCGCGGATGAGTCTGTAGGCCGTGATCTGGGGCAGCGGGCCCTTGTTCTTGAGGTACCAGAGCATGGTCTTGGCCGCGCCCTCAACCGGGTCCGACCGCCCGCCGACATCGGTCATCACCGAGAGTCTCACATCGAATCTCGCCGCGGCGCGAACGCCGCAGGAAGACGGAGGTCAAGCCGGACGCCGATGTCGACGGCCCGTCGATGACCAGCTCCGACACGTGAGTGGACAACGCGTTGCCGAGTCCCGCGCCGACCCGAAACCCCAGGCCGATCAGTCATGAAGGTTCCACGCAGAGGCATCCTCATGTAGTTACCGCAATGTCAGTTGAATAATCGCCGTAAGAGATACGTGCCTCCCGTGTTCATCACTCAGCATGTCGCCGGCGGACGGTGCAAACCCGTCGGTAGGGGGAGGGAACCACCATGCACTCGAATACCCAGCCGGCCGCCCGTTTCACACGTTTTCTTCGATCAGGGCTTCGACCAGCCCGTTGGGGCCTGAACCACCTGCAGATCCGATCGCGCAAGTCGCGCGAGGTGGCCGCCGCACTGATGATTCCGGCGCTGGGCGCGGGGGTCTTCGCCGTCGGCTTCGGTGCCTTCGGCGCGTCCTCGGGCGCATCGAGCCCGCCACCGCTCGGCATCTACCTCGGCTACGAGAACACGAGTGGAGTCGACTCACTGGGGAACGCCATGGGCCAGCAGCCCTCCTTCGCCATGGACTATCTCGACGGCTCCTCGTGGTCCACCATGGAGTCGAGCGCGGCCAACGAGGCCGCGAAGTGGAGCAGCTCGGGCTATTCGATGACGTTCTCCATCCCGATGCTGCCCAACTCGGGCGCCACGCTCGCCGGCGGGGCCGCCGGCGACTACAACGCCTACTTCGAGACCATGGCCCAGAATCTGGTCGCCAACAACGAGGGGAGCTCCATCGTTCGCCCGGGCTGGGAGTTCAACGGCAACTGGTACCCCTGGGCCGCCAACTCCTCCAACGTGTCGCAGTTCATCGGCTACTGGCAGCAGCTCGTCACGGCGATGCGCTCCGTCTCGGGTGCCAACTTCAAATTCGAATGGTGTCCGACGCTCGGCGATCAGGGCATCGGCAACTTGGCCAACTACTACCCCGGGAACTCCTACGTCGATGACGTCGCCGCTGATGTCTACGACCAGACGTGGAGCAGCTATCCGGGCGCCTCGGGCGAGTTCTCCGACCTCGAAACGGAGTCGTATGGCCTCAACTGGCTCACGTCCTTCGCCTCCCAGCAGGGCAAGGCCGTCGTCCTCGGGGAGTGGGGGCTGGGCTCGGGCTCGGGCAACGCGGGCGAGGCGTACTCGGCGAACAACCAGCAGGTGTCCGGTGGCGACGACCCGACCTTCATCAACGACATGGCGCAATGGCTCATGACCAACCACGTGTATGAGGCCAGCTACTTCGACGACCAGTCGATGGCGCTGAGCCCGAAGCAGAACCCGAATTCGTACAACGCGTTCCTCAAGGACTTCGGTCCGGGCGGCGTGGCCAGCGGCTCCTCCGGCTCGGCCCCGACCTCGACCGCGCCACCACCCACCACCACGACAACGGCGCCCGCGCCGCCGCCCACGACGGCCCCGACGACACCACCGCCGGCGCCCACCACCACGACGACCACTCCGCCACCTGCGTCGACGACGACCACGACCGTGCCGCCTACGTCGTCGCCTTCGCCTTCGCCTTCGACGACCCCGACCACAACGCCGCCGGTGCCGACCACCCCGCCGGAGACCACCACCACCACCACCGACGACGCCCCCAGCAGTGTCGCCGCCGCCACCGAGCGCGACGAGCCCGGGTGGGGAGCGCGTGACGATCACCACGCTCGATCAGAGCGAGAGCTCCGCCACCTCGGGCAAGGAGTCGTCCATGGTGTTCAAGGTGACCGTGACGCCTGCGGTCGACGACACCATCGGGATCTATGGCCAAGGTGGCATCGTGAAGCTCTGTGAGGTGACCGTCACCACGTCGAAGGGGAGCGGGTCCTGCTCGTTGGGCGACAGCGAGCTCGGACCTGGCCTCTACATCGCGGCGGCCGTGACCTCGTCGGGGCCGGGCTTCATCGGGTCGTTCTCGAACTTCGCCACCTTCGCCATCACGCCGTCACGCTGACGGGCGATATCGGCGAGGCGATGTCGTGCGAGTCGATGTCGTGCGAGGCGATGTCGTGCGAGTCGATGTCGTGCGAGGCGATGTCGTGCGAGGCGATGTCGTGCGAGTCGAGGTGGTCGGGCGGGCGCCCTAAGCGTCAGGCTCCCCGGCGGCCCAGGCGACGGCGCCGCCGGTGAGGTTCTCGGCCGTCCACCCGGCATCGCTGAGGGCCTGCGCCGCCGCGGCGGAACGCCCGCCGACGTGGCAGGCCACCACGACGGTGACGTCCTTGGGGACCTCGTCGAGGCGGTCCCCGAGCTGGCCGAGCGGGATGTTGACGCCGATCGGGTAGGCCCAGGCCTCGACCTCGTCCGGCTCGCGCACGTCGAGGAGGAAGACGTCCTCCCCACGGGCGATGCGTGCTTTGACCTCGTCGGGTTCCACCTCGGCATAGGGCATGGCCCCCACCCTACGGCGCGCCGCCGCCAGTGCCCCAGGGCGGGCGGTGGCCGCCGGTACGCTTGCCAAATGGCCCTGCCTCGCAAGTTCCTCAATGACGACGAGGAGCTGCTGGCCGAGCTACGCCCGCACTGGATCTTCCTCTTCGGCCCGTTGTTCACGTCCATCGCCGTGTGGGTCGGCATCATCGTGCTGGTGGTCCTGTGGACCAAGGCGCCCAGCTGGACGAACTACCCGATCCTCATCATCGCGGTCATCCCCGGCCTCTGGTTGCTCGGCCGCTTCGTGCGTTGGCGCTCCTATGTGGTGGCGCTGACCTCGACCCGGATTCTCGTGCGCGAGGGCATCATCGGGCGCGACACCGTGCAGCTGCGCCTGCAGCGCATCACCGAGGTCAACATCCGCCAGGAGCTGATCGAGCGGATACTCGGGACGGGCTCGCTGATCATCGACGTGCAGGGTGAGGACGACTCGCTCACACTGGAGTACATGCGCAGGCCGGCGGTGGTCCAGCGCGTCATCAACTCGCAGATCAACGAGATCGTCGGTGGCGGGCGTCGTGAGGCGATCCCGGCCGACATGCAGCCGCACGATCGTCATGGCGCCCCGTACGCGCAGGACCGCGACGACGACCCCGACGACGACCACGACCACGGCGACCGGTACGACCAGTACGACGACGCACACGACACGCCGCCCTTCGGCGTGGGCGGGGTGGCCACGGATCCCGGGCAGGCCCCGGCGCCGAGCACCTCCGAGCCGGCGCCCACCGCGGGCGCCGCTCCCGGCACGCCCCACTTCGAGATACGGGACCGGCTCATTGAGCTCGACGACCTGCGCCGCCGCGGCATCCTCTCCGAGGAGGAGTTCGCCGCCAAGAAGAGCGAGCTGCTGAACCGCATCTAGGTTCGGCAAATCGGTGTGATGACGGGTGCGTGAGCACCAATCACCGCCTATCTGCCAAACCGAGCACCGTTGCCAGTGCCCCGTCCAAGTCCCACACACCCCGCCGAAGAAGGCGGCGGTGCTGCTTGGTTCTGCCCTCAGGCGATGGCTGCCAGCGAAGCGCGTGCCCCGCTGGTCTTATGCCCTCTCGGGTCAACGTTTTGCGTCTCCGGTCGTAGCCCGGCGACGGATCTGTCTACACCGAGCGCGAGGAGCCTCAGTCCCTCGCGCTCGAGATTGTGGGCTGCGTTGACGTCTCGGTCCAACACGAGCCCGCAACCCTCGCAGCGATAGACCCGTTCGAAGAGGGGCAACGTGGCTCTTGTCGCCCCACACGCCGAACAGGTCTTCGACGAGGGGTAGAAGCGGTCGACCACCACGAGGCGCGCGCCTCGGTCGTCGCACTTGTAGGCGAGTTGTCGGCGCAGCTCACCGAGCCCGGCGTCGGCCACACGTCGGGCCAGGCGACGCCCCGAGCGGGCCAGGGCATGGACGTTCAGGTCCTCGATGACCACGGCATCGAAAGATCCGGCCAGCGCCGTGCTGAGCCGGTGGAGATGAAGCGCCCGGGTCTTGGCGACCTGGCCGTGCAGGCGGGCCCGGCGCTCGAGAAGCCGCCGGCGGTTACGCGAGCCCTTCTCACAACGTGAGACGGCCCGATCGAGCGCGGCGAGGCGGCGGAGCTGGCCAGCTAGGACCTCAGGGTTGGCCACGTGGCCGTCGGCATCACTGAGCCCGCGCACGGGCACCGACAGCGTGGCCAGGTGTCTGAGCCCGGCGTCGACTCCCACCGTCGGGCCTCGGCGCTTCATCGGCGGCGGGGCCGGCTTTTCGGCGAAGCGCACCGAGAACGCCGCCTGCCAACGTCCGCCTCGATGCGAAATGGTGACCTTTTGGATGCTGGCCCGACCGTGTGCGACCAAGTTGTAGAGCCGCCGGGTCGAGGTGGTGGTGTGAATCCAGGCCAGCTGGTCTCGCCGCCTACGGATGTCGGTATCGGGGCTGCACCCCGGCAGCATCAGGCGGACAGAGTGGCGGGAGGGGTGGAGCCAGGACAGCTGGTGATTGATCTCGACGAAGCTGACTGCCGGCAGGGATCGGGCCCGCGACTTGAATCCGGGGAATCCGACACGCCGCCCGGCCCGGGCACCCTTCTTCGAGTCCGAGAAGTTCTTCAACGCGGCAGCGGCCGAGGTCACTCCGGAACGAAAGGCGTGCATGGACACCTCCCGCCACCAGGGCGCCACATCCTCCTTGGCCTGATTCCACGCCATACCCAGTCCGTAGGCGGACCACGAGAGCGCCGGGGTCAGTTGATCCTCACTGACGCCGCTGGCGCGTTCGGCTGCTCTGGTGGACAGGTTGTCCTTGACCTGGGCGATGGCCCAGTTGTGCGCCACGCGAGCGGCCCCGCAGTACGAGCGCAAGAGGCGCTCTTGGGCGGGCGTCGGGTCGAGGGTCACAACGACGCCTCGGGTCACGAAACCCTCTTCGGTGCCGCCGGCCATAGCTCCAGTGTCGTCTCTGGATGTGACGTCGCACCCCAGGCTTGGCGCTACCCGATCACCACGATTTGCCGAACCCGACCGGATCTGAGGACCGCGTTCCCGAACCGGGAACCGGAGTCAGGTGCGGGGCCGGTGCCCGCCGTGCGGACCGGGCGTGACGTGCACGAGGTACGACGGCTCCCTCGTCTCGAGCACGTGCCACACGCCCCGAGGCACCACGTAGGCGTCCCCGGCGCGGAGCACCACTCTCGTCTCGACGCCGGCGGCCTTCTCGTCGCCGTCGTCGAGGATCACTTCGACCGTGCCCCGCACGACGTAGAGGAACTCGTCGCCATCGGGGTGGACCTCGCCCGCGTGCGGCGACGCACCGTCGAGATGCGGGATCGCCCCGATGGTGTACCCGTCGATCCGTTGCGGCGGTCCCGGTGGTGCCTCGACGACGGTGACCGTCCCGTCACGGGCGATGGTGGCGCGCTTGCCCTCGAAGGAAACCGGGGACGGGTCGGGCAGGGCAGGCATGCCGCGGAAGCTATCCGACTCGTCTGCGGCTCCGCCGAGCTCAATGCGTGCCCTGGCCCGGGGCGTGCTGCAACCCCAGTGGATCGGTGCACGACGGCGTGGGAGCATGGGATCAACCGGTCAAGATCGACCGGGCACGAAGGAGATGGCCCTATGCACGCACACGTCGTCAGCGTCGAGATCAGTGACGGGGAGGCCGCCGTGAAGGGCCTCGCGGAGCTCGTGCCCACCGTCAAGGCGGCGCCGGGTTTCGTGGCCGGCTACTGGATCCGTCTCGACGACACGCACGGGGCCTCCTTCGCCGTCTTCGAGACCGAGGAACAGGCCCGCGCCGTGGCGCCTCCGGTCGGCGGCGGCATGAACGGCGTCACGGTCACCAGTGTGGCGATCGGAGAGGTCGTCGGCAGCG
Source organism: uncultured Acidimicrobiaceae bacterium (assembly GCA_963753115.1). Lineage (GTDB taxonomy): Bacteria > Actinomycetota > Acidimicrobiia > Acidimicrobiales > RAAP-2 > Bog-473. Next base: position 36,903 of record CAVWBB010000017.1, on the reverse strand, counting down.
CCTGAGGTTCCCGGGACCGGAAGGCGCCCCCGGGCCGCGGACTACCGTGGAATGGGTGAGCGCCCCTCGATACCGGTGCGACGGGTGCGGCAACGTCACCCGCTTCGACGTCACCATCTCGCAGAAGTCCAAGGCCTTCCACCACTACAGCGTGGGCGGCGACTTGACGATCGAGGACGAGCAGGTGCTCGACCGCACCGTGGACGAGGTGGTGTGCCGCTGGTGCGGCCACGGGCGCAGCGTGGTGGAGATCACCGGGGACCAGCTCGAGGAGCCGGGCACGCAGTCGAAGGTTCCGTGACGGGGAAGGTTCCGTGACGGGGATTGTTCCGTGACGAGGAAGGTGCCGTGACAGGGAAAGTGCCGTGACAGGGAAGGTGCCGTGACAGAGCCGCCGGCTGACATTCTGCGCCGGCTCCGGCCCATCCCGACCTATACGGACCATCCCACCACCACGCCGCACGACGTCAATGGGGTGCGGCCAGACGGCACGCCCTGCCGCATCGACGTGGTGGAGGCCGCCGCGCCGATTCTGCTCCTGTTCCTCTCGGCGGACTGCCTCGGCTGCCGGGACCTCTGGGAGGGCCTGCCCGAATTGCAGGACGGCCTGGCCGGCGCCGCCCGTCTCGCCGTGGTCACGCGGAGCCCGGGGGAGGAGAGCCCCGAGGCCGTCACGGCGCTGGCCGGCGACGCCCCCGCTGCGCGGGGGGTCGACCTCGTCATGAGCTCGCAGGCCTACCGGGACTACCGGGTGGGCGGGCCTCCGTTCCTGACGCTGGCCGCCGCCGACCGGGTGCGCACCGAGAGCGTGGCCTGGGGCATGGAGCAGACGCTGCGCATCCGCCCTCGACGCCCTGCGCGAGGGATAACCCGATGGCAGTGGGTGTCACACCCCTTCGGCATGCTTTCTCCCAAGAGAGAGGGTCAACGTCATGCCGACTTCCAGGGACACTTCGACTGCAACCGACACTTCGACTGCAACCGACACACGGTGCTGCGACCGAACAAGCGGCGAGCATCATCGGGCTCTTCAGCGAGACCGAGCTTTCCGGGGCCCGCGACATCGAGCCTGCGGGCGGCCTCACCATCGACTGCGACTGCTGCGCGCTGCGCAACACCAACGCCTGCGACGACTGTGTCGTCAGCTTCCTGCTCGAGCGCGAGCCCGACGACGCCGTCGTCATCGATGCCGACGAGGCGCGGGCGATGCGCATGCTCGAGCGCGCCGGGCTCGTCCCGACGCTGCGCTTCAGCACCCGGGCCGGCTGAGCCGCGTGGCGGTGGCGCGCGGTGAAGCGCCACCTGCTCGTCACCAACGACTTCCCGCCCAAGGTCGGGGGCATCCAGAACTACCTCTGGGATCTGTGGAGCCGGCTCGACCCGTCTTCGTTCGTGGTGCTCACCGCCTCTTCCGACGAGGGGGCCGCCGCCTTCGACGCCGCGCAGGCCGAGCGGGGTATCCGCATCGAGCGCGTGCCCGGCCGCATTTTGTTCTTCCCGACGCCTGACGCCCTCGGCCGCCGTCCGCGCCGCCGTGAAGGAGCACGCGGTCGACCTGGTCCTGCTCGATCCTGCGCTCCCGCTCGGACTGCTCGGTCCGCATCTCGACGTGCCCTACGGCGTCGTTCTGCACGGGGCCGAAGTCACGGTGCCGGGCCGGCTCCCGGGCTCGCGCGCCGCGCTGGCCCGTGTGCTGCGCGACGCGCGCCTCGTCGTGTCGGCCGGCAGCTACCCGGCGGCCGAGGCCCGCCGCGTGGTGCCGGACCTGGCGGCGTCGTTGGTCGAGGTCCCGCCCGGCGTCGACGTCGGCTCCATCGTCCCCCTCAAGGCGGCCGAGCGGCGGGCGGCGCGGACGTCGCTCGGGCTGCCGGTCGGAGGCCCCCTGCTCTCCAGCGTGAGCCGGCTCGTGCCGCGCAAGGGGATGGACGTGCTGATCGAGGCGGCCAACCGGCTGGCGGCCTCGTACCCGGACCTGGTGGTCGCGATCGCCGGTGACGGCCGGGAGCTGGGCCGCCTGCGCCGCCTGGCCGCGCGGAGCCCGGTGCGGGTGGAGGTCCTCGGCCGGGTGAGCCAGGAGGACAGGGCGGCCTTGCTGGGTGCCGCCGACGTGTTCGTCATGGCCTGCCGCAACCGCTGGCTGGGCCTGGAACAGGAGGGGTTCGGCATCGTCTTCTTGGAGGCGGCGGCCGCCGGCGTGCCCCAGGTGGCCGGCGACAGCGGCGGGGCGTCCGAGGCCGTGCTCGACGGAGAGACGGGCCTGGTGGTGGCCGACCCGGGCAACCCGGGTGCCGTGGCCGAAGCCCTGCGCAGCCTGCTGGCCGACCCCGCGGGGCGTCGCCGGATGGGAAAGGCCGCCCGATCTAGGGTGCAGGAAACCTTCGACAACGACGTTCTTGCTTCTAGGCTGGCCGACGCGGTGGCCCGAGTGGCAATCTGACGCATCGCCGCTGCCAGCAGCACTGACAGGAAGGACCCACCGACGTGGCCGACCAAGCCACAGAAAAGATCTCGGTCGCAGCGCCGCCCGAGCGCTGCTTCGCCGTCGCGGCCGATCTCGAGCGGTACCCCGAGTGGGCCGCCGACATCAAAGAGGTCGAGATCAAGGAGCGCGACGACCAGGGCCGCCCGCTCCTGGTCACCTTCCGCGCCGCCGCCTTCGGCCGGAGCACCAGCTACACGCTGGCCTACGACTACGCCGAGGCGCCCCACGTCCTGGCCTGGAAGCTCACCCAGGGTGACATCACCACCAAGCTCGACGGGACCTACATCTTCGATCCCGGTGACGGCGGCGGCACGGACGTCACCTACCACCTCGAGGCCGAGCTGCGCGTGCCGATCCCCGGTTTCATCAAGATGCGGGCCACGAGCCGCATCATGGCCACCGCCATGCGAGAGCTGAAGGCGCGGGTCGAGTCGACCTCGTGACCCCTGACGGGGGCCCGGCGGACGCCGGCGTCACCTACGGCATCGACATCGGCGGGACCAAGGTCCTCGGCGTCGCCCTCGACCGCTCCCACGCCATTGTGGCCGAGGCCCGCGTCGCCACCCCCCGGGGCACCCGGGACATCGTGGGCAGCCACGTCGCCGAGGCGGTGGCCCAGGTGGTGGCCGATCTCGACCGGGCGGTCGCGGACGGCACCTCCGGCTCCGCGGCGATGCAGGCAGCCACACCGCCCGCAGCCACAACGCCCGCAGAACCAGCACCGGTGGGCGTCGGCGCCCCCGGCATGGTCGATCGCGAAGGCCGGCTCTGCTTCGCCCCCAACCTCCCCCAGGCCCAGGGGGTCGACTGGAACGAGCTCATCGGCAGCCGGCTGCCCGGACGCACCCTGCTCATTGAGAACGACGCCAACTTCGCCGTCCTGGCCGAGCACCGGCTGGGTGCCGCCCGCGGCTTCGGCCACGTCCTGATGGTCACGCTCGGGACGGGGATCGGCGGCGGCATCGTGCTCGACGGCCGGGTGCAGCTTGGCGCGGCCGGGTTCGCCGGGGAGATCGGCCACATGGTCGTCGACCCTGCCGGGCCCGAGTGCCCCTGCGGGCGGCGCGGCTGCTGGGAGCGCTTCGCCTCGGGCGCCGGCCTCGGGATGCTGGCCCGCGAGGCGGCCCTGGCGGGACGGTTGCGCGAGGTGGTCCGGCTGGCCGGCGGCGACCCCGAGAGCGTGCGCGGTGAGGACATCTCGGCCGCCGCCGCCACGGGCGACCCTGCCGCGCAACAGGTCATCCGCCAGGTCGGCGGCTGGATCGGCTTCGGCCTGGCCAACCTGGCCGCGGTGCTCGACCCGGAGTGCTTCGTGTTGGGCGGCGGCGTCGTGCTCGCCGGCGACCTCCTCATTGACTCGGCCCGCACCGCCTTCGCCGAGCTGGTCGAGGGCGGGGACCGCCGGCCCGCCGCGGTCATCGCGCCCGCGGCCTTCGGGGAGCGCTCCGGCGCCGTCGGTGGCGCGCTGGCCGTGCGCCTGGGCGGGTTGGGCTGATGCGGACCGGTGTGGTGCTGCCGACGTTCCGGGACCGGCCCGACGAGGCCTTCGCCGCCGCCACGGCCGCGGTGGCCGCCGGAGTGGACGGCCTGTTCTGCTACGACCACATCTGGCCGATCGGCCAACCGGAGCGGCCGGCGCTGGCCCCCTTTCCGATTCTCGCCGCGCTCGCCACCATGCTCGGCCCGTCGTCGGGACCGGGGGAGGGGCCGTTCCTCGGCACGCTGGTGGCGCGGGTCGGCCTGGTGTCCAACGCGGTGCTCGCCGCGCAGTTCCTCGCCCTGGAGCGGCTGGCTCCGGGCCGCGTGATCGCCGGGCTGGGTACCGGCGACAAGCTGAGCGAGGAGGAGAACCTCGCCTACGGGATCCCCTTCGCCCCCGCCGCCGAGCGCCGGGCCGAGATGGTCGAGCTGGGACGTCGGCTGGCGGACGCGGGGCTGCCCGTATGGGTGGCCGGGGGCCCGGCGGGGCGGACGGAGGAGGCGCGGGCGGCCGGCGCCGCGCTCAACGTGTGGGATGCCGAGCCTGCGCTCGTGGCCGAGCGGGGAGCGGGCGCACGGGGGGTGGAGGTGACCTGGGCCGGTCCGCCGCCCGCCGCCACCCCGCCGCTGGCCGAGCGGCTGGGGGCGCTGCACGACGCGGGCGCCAGCTGGGTGGTGTTCGGCTGGCCGGTGGACGTCGACGAGCTGGCGGCGGCGGCACGTGGGCTGACGGGAGTCCGCTGGGTCCAGCAGCGCGCGACCCGGGTCCTAGACTTCCACGATGGAGTTCCGCCGCATCAACGGGCTGCCGCCCTACGTGTTCGCCACCATCAACGACCTGAAGGCGGCATCACGGCGAGCCGGGCGCGACGTCATCGACCTCGGCTTCGGGAACCCCGACCTGCCCTCGCCCGACGTGGCCGTGGACAAGCTGTCCGAGGCCGCCCAGAACCCGCGTAACCACCGCTACTCCGCCTCCCGCGGCATCCCGAAGCTGCGCAGCGCCATCACCGACCTGTACCAGCGCAAGTTCGGCGTCGAGCTCGACCCCGAGACCCAGGTGGTCACCACGATCGGGGCCAAGGAGGGCTTCTCGCACCTGATGTGGGTCCTGGTACAACCGGGGGACACCGCACTGGTGCCCTCGCCGTCGTACCCGATCCACATCTGGGGCCCGCTGTTCGCGGGGGCCGACGTGCGCCAGGTGCCGCTGACGGGACCCGACGTGGAGTCGGTCGACGCGCCGGATCCGGGTGAGGCGTTCTTCGACGGGCTCATGCACGCCTGGGAGGAGTCGTGGCCCAAGCCCCGCGTCATCGTGCTGTCGTTCCCGCACAACCCGACCACGGCCTGCGTCGACCTGTCCTTCATGGAGCGCCTCGTCGCCTTCGCCCGTGAGCACGAGGTGGTGCTGGTGCACGACTTCGCCTACGCCGACCTCGGCTTCGACGGGTACGAACCGCCGTCCATTTTGCAGGTGCCCGGTGCCAGCGATGTTGCGGTCGAGATCTACACCATGACCAAGTCGTTCTCCATGGCCGGGTGGCGCGTGGGCTTCGTCGTCGGCAACCAGGAGATCGTGCAGGCACTGACGAAGCTGAAGACGTATCTCGACTACGGGACGTTCCAGCCGATTCAGATCGCGGCCATCGTGGCCATGAACGAGGCGCCCGACTATCCCAAGGAGATCAACGAGATCTACCGGTCGCGCCGCGACGCACTGTGCGACGGGCTCAACCGGATCGGCTGGCGCCTGGCGCCGCCCAAGGGGACCATGTTCGTCTGGGCCCCGATCCCCGAGCCCTACCGCGAGATGGGCTCGCTCGAATTCTCGAAGTACCTGGTGAGCGAGGCCGGTGTCGCCACGTCGCCGGGGGTCGGGTTCGGCCCGGGCGGCGACGGCCACATCCGCTTCGCGCTCATCGAGAACGAGCAGCGGATCGGCCAAGCCGTGCGCCATCTGCGCACCGCGTTGACCAAACTGGGGTAGCGGCGCGCGTCTGACCCCGGCGACGTGACCCGGCGCGCTCACAGCTTGGATTGAGGCGAGTGGGTCAGGATCGCCCCCATGCGTGCCGACCAACCGGTCCTGACGCGGGAGCTGCCGGTCGACGGCGTCATCCCGGGCACCAACGGCGGCTACCTGGGCCAGTTCGACACGTTCCGGGTGATCGCCTGCTGCGCCGTGGTGCTGCAGCACTCCCTCCTGTGGACCATCGCGGCCGGGAACACGTCCGCCTGGGCCTTCGTCATGCTGCTGCACTTCAGCCGGACGGCCTTCTTCTTCCTCGCCGCCTTCCTGCTGACGTACTCGCAGATCACCCGGCCCCGCTCCACCCTGGGTTTCTGGCGCCGGCGCTACGTGCAGATCGGCGTGCCGTTCCTCGTGTGGACCGGCATCTACTGGCTCTTCACCATGGCCTGGGGCGACTCGTGGGGCCAGGCCTGGCCGCTCCTCTGGAACTATGCGCTCTACGGCTACTACCAGCTCTACTTCGTGGTCGTCCTCTTCGGGCTGTATCTCGTGTTCCCGGCGGTGCTGCGGGCGATCAGGGCGACGACGCACCACGTGGCCCTCATGACGGCGAGCCTGCTCTTCGCGCTGCTGCTGGCCGCCGACCTCCACTACACGTCGTCCTTCGGCGTGGTGGGGAACTGGACGCGTGACATCGCCTCGGCCTGGCCCTGGGCGCGCAACCCCATCACGTACCAGGAGCAGTTCGTCGCGGGCATTCTCGTCGCCCTCCACTTCGACGAGGTCCGCCGCTTCGTGGAGCGCTGGTACCGCCAGGTGATCGCGGGCGCCGTCCTGACGGGGATCGCCGCCACGCTCTGGTACCTGGTGGCGGTGTGGACCGGCTCGGCGCCGGGCCGCGCCTCGGACTTGTACCAGCCCATCGCCTTCGTCTGGTTCACCGCCGCGGTGGCGGCGCTCGAGTGCGGCGCCTGGATGTGGTTCCGTCACACGGCGCGCGCCCGGGGCCGCATGCCCAAGGCGCTCACGGCCGAATACCTGGCCGGCCTGACCGGCGGGATCTTCCTCTGCCACGTCCTCTTCATCAACCTCGTGCGATCCGGTCTGGGGGGTGTGGGGCTCACGCCCCACCTCGGCTGGGCGGGGATGGTCGCCGTCACGTTCACGCTCACCATGGGCGGCGCGGCGCTCTTCACCGCACTCGTGTTGCACACACCCCTGCGCTGGGTGCTCGGCGGCCCCGTGCGCGCCGAGCAGCGCGCGCGTCTCGGGCAGGCCGAGCTCACCACGAGCCCAGCCGTCGAACCGCTCGAGCCCGCCGTGACGCGCGTGCGCGAACCCGCACGCGTCTGACACAGCGACGCCACTTCGGCGAGCGACGGCGAGCGCGGCGAGGGGACGAAGGTCGAAGGATCGAAGAGCGTCGAATGCTCCAAGACTCAGCGTTGTCTCAGGAAGCCCTCATCAAACCCTTACATATCCTCATGCAGTTCTTCTCCCGTTCCCAGTAGAGGCTCAGACCACCTGGGCATTGTGGTCGGTAGTGAAGAACGCAGAGACAGAGTCCACGCTGTGGTTCGTACGCCACGGGGAGAGCACGTGGAATGCATCCGGGCTCGTGCAGGGACAGGCGGACGGTCCCGTGCTCACCGCGAAGGGTCGCCTGGAGGCAGCCCGCGTGACCGAACGCCTCGGCGACACGGACGTTGCCGCCATCTACAGCAGCGATCTGGAACGCGCCCGCGAGACGGCGGCGATCATTGCGACGGCGTTGCGTGTGCCGCTCCACCTCGACCCGTCCGTGCGGGAGCGCAACTTCGGCGACGCCCAAGGCCATCCACTGCGTGCGCTCAAGCCGGCGGTCTCGGGGATCGAAGGCGACCGGGTCGTCGATGCCGACGCCCGGCCGCCGGCGGGGGAGTCGCTCACCGAGCTGTACGAGCGCGTGCGGGACTTCATCACCACGCTGGACGCGCGTGCACCCGAGGGCGACGTGCTCGTCGTCACGCACGGCGGGGTCATCCGGGTGGCCGAGGCCTATTGCAGCGGCGTCGCCGTCGAGGACATGACCTGGGGCCCGGTCGCCAACGCAAGCGTCCGGGGCCTCCGCCGGCCCCAACCGACCGAATCCGTCGGGCCATAAGGCAGTCGAGAGCAGAGCGAGGAACGAGGAGCGAGCCATGCGACCAACGATGCTGCAACTGCCAGCGAGGACCGCCAAGCCGAGGGCGAAGGGCCTGACCATGATGGTCGACGCCGGTCTCCCGACGCGCCAGTTCGAGGACATTGTGGACAGCGGGGCCGAGTTTCTCGACTTCGTGAAGTTCGGCTGGGGGACGGCGATCGTCACCACCGACCTCCAGCGCAAGATCGACATCCTGGGCAACGCCGGCGTCGACTACTACTTCGGCGGCACCCTGTTCGAGAAGTTCGTCCTCCAAGACCGCTTCGACGACTTCCGCGACCTCTGCGAGAGCTTCGGGTGCCGGTACGTGGAGGTCTCGAACGGCACCATCGACCTCTCGCACATTGAGAAGGCGGGCTACGTGAGGAAGCTGGCGGCCGAATTCAACGTGGTGTCCGAGGTCGGGTTCAAGGACTCGGAACGCTCCGAGCGCCTGGCCCCGAACCGCTGGATCGAGTGCATCCACGAGGACCTCGAAGCCGGCGCCTTCCTGGTGACGCTGGAGTCACGGGAGAGCGGCAAGGCGGGCATCTGCCGGCCCAACGGCGAGCTCCGCTTCGGGCTCATTGAGGAGATCCTGGCCAGTGACGTCGCACCGGAGCAGCTGCTCTTCGAGGCTCCCTCGACGCAGCTCCAGTGCTACTTCGTGCGGCGGATCGGCCCGGACGTCAACCTCGGCAACGTATCGTCCTCCGCGGTCCTCGGGCTCGAGACGATCCGGCTCGGCCTCCGCGCCGACACGCTCGAGTGCTTCGAGGGCGCAGTGTCGTGAGGGAGAGCCGCGATGTCTTCCATCTGGCCATCCCCGTCGGCGACCTGGACGAGGCGCAGGCCTTCTACGTCGGCGCGCTCGGCTGCAAGCTGGCCCGGCGCTACGCCGACCGGATCACGCTCGACTTCTTCGGGGACCAACTGGTCTGCCATCTGGAGGAGAACCCACGGCCGCGTGACGCCGAGCTCCGCCTCTACCCGAGGCACTTCGGGGTCACCTTCCGCGAGAGCCAGGACTTCGACGCGCTCTACGAGCTGTGCGTGCAGCGCAAGGTCGAGTTCTTCGCCGACGTGAGCACCAGGTTCGAGGGGCTCGTCGAGGTGCACCGGACGTTCGTGCTCCGCGACCCCTCCGACAACCTGGTGGAGTTCAAGCACTACGCCGATCCCCGGATGATGTACTGATGCAGGCCGTCGCGTCGACGATGCCGATCACCCTCGCGCCGCTGCCCGGTGCCGTTCCCGCCGCAGCACCGGAGCCAGACCTTGCGCTGAGCGATCTCATCCGCGCCCGTTCGGTGACGCTGGGCGAGCGGGCGTACGTGGAGCACGCCCGGGATGGCAGGGTCCTGTCCTTCCGCGCCCTGGAAGGGAGCATGGAGCGTTGGCGGGCCCAGCTCAGTGGCGCGCACGCTCGCGGGCTCACCACCATCGGTCTGGCCATCAGCGACCCCGTGGCGTTCACCGATGCCTTCATCGGGGCCATGGCCGCCGGCTTCTGGGTGGCCCCCCTCGACCCGTCGATGCCGTGGGGCGGCAGCGGCGGCCTGGCGGCCGCCATGGAACGCACCGGCGCTGACGTGGTGGTGGGCGATCGCCCCGCCATGGCCGATGTGGGCGAGGACTGGGTCGAGCTGCACCGCCTCGATCACCTCGACGACGGTCCCGTGACGCGGCCGGGTGCGACCGCTCCCCAGCGCGCCCGCGCCGGCGGCGTCGTCCTGGCGTCGTCGGGCACGACGGGGACGCCCAAGGTCGTCCGGTTGGGCCAGGAGCAACTGCTCTCCACCGCGCGTTGTGTGGCGTCGCACCTCGAACTCGAGCCGGGTGACCGTGGCTTCAACTCGCTGCCGCTCTTCCACATCAACGCCGAAGTGGTCGGCCTCCTGTCGACATTGGTGGCCGGCTCCGGGCTGGTCCTCGACGACTCGTTCCACCGCACCGCCTTCTGGGAGCTCATGGGCCTGCGGTCGATCACGTGGATCAACGCGGTGCCCGCCATCGTCTCGCGCCTGGCCGCGGTCGGGCCGGACGAGACGATCCCGCCCGGCATCCGTTTCATCCGCTCGGCCTCGGCGCCGCTGCCGGTGGCGGCGGCCGACCGGTTCGAGGCCAGCACGGGGATCCCAGTGGTCGAGACCTACGGCATGACCGAGGCGGCGAGCCAGATCACGGCCCATCCGCTCGGTGTCCCACGGCGCCCCGGCTCGGTGGGGGTGCCCGTGGGCGTGGAGCTCCGCATCGTCGACCAGGCCGAGCCGGTCGGCGGGACGCGTCCACCCGAAGAGGGCCAGACGGGGCACGTGGAGATCCGCGGCCCGTCGGTCATTGCGCGCTACGTCGGTGACGCGCACCGCGACCGCTTCGACGAGGAGGGCTGGCTGCGGACGGGAGACCTCGGGCACCAAGATGCGGACGGTTTCGTCTACCTCGACGCCCGGACCGATGACGTGATCAACCGGGGCGGCGAGAAGGTCTTCCCCCGGGAGATCGAAGAGATCATCGGCGCCGATCCCATGGTGGCGGCGACGGCGGTCGTCGGGCGCGACGACCCGGAGCTCGGCGAGGTCCCCGTGGCCTTCGTCGTCCTCCGCGGCCCCGATGACCCCACCGGGGGCGATTCCGCCAGCTTCGGCCTCATCGCCCGCGAGACGGCGATCCGGATCGGGGTCGCCCTCGAGGCACAGCTCGTGCGGGCCAAGCGGCCGGTCGCCCTCTGCGTGGTGCACGCGTTGCCGGCCGGCGCGACCGGGAAGGTCAGACGCCGCTCCCTGGACACCCCGGAGGTGCCCGTGCTGTACACCTACGGGCTTCGGTGACGACGCTCGACGAGTCGCCGCTCAACCCGGCCCAGCCCGTCCGGGGGACCCGCAAGCGGCTCGACCACATCGACGCCATGCGGCCGGTGAAGCAGGCCGGCGTGGTGTCGACGCACACGCTCCTGGTCTTCGCGCCGGTGGCGGCCGGGCTGGCCGTGGGAGCGTCCCTGCAGTTGCTGCACGTGACGCGCGAAGCGTTCCTCTTCGTCTCGGCCTGCATGCTCGCCTACAGCGTCCGTGATCTCCCGGGCATCGACCATCGCACGTTCTGGCGGCGGCGCTTCGCGCTCGTCGCGGTGCCGTACCTCTGCTGGACGGTCATCTACTTCTGCGTCGGCCTGCCGGGCGATCACGGGACGCCCGGAGCCGACACGCTGCACCTGCTGTACCTCTTCGGCACCGGCTACTACCAGCTCTACTACCTGCTGGTCCTGCTCGAGTTCTACGCGCTGTTCCCGCTGCTGCTCATCTTGTTGCGGCGGACCGCCGGCCACCACGGCCTCCTCCTGCTGGCCAGCGGCGCGGCGCAGCTCGTGCTGGTGTCGACCATGCACTGGGGCCTGGTGCCGGCATGGATGCAGGGGTACTGGGCCACGCGTGAGGTGACCTCGTACCAGTTCTATTTGATCGCCGGCATGGTGGTCGCCGTGCATCTCGACGAGTTCCACACCTGGCTCTGTGCGCACGTGCGGGTCATCGTCGCCGGCACGGTGGTCGCCGCGCTGGCGGCGGAGGCCTGGTACTACCTGGCCGCCGACCACGTCGTCTCGTGGTTGGGGTCGAGCTCGGATCCCTTCCAGCCGATCGTCATCCCCTTCAACATCGGGGCGATCGCCTGCATCTACCTCATCGGCGTGGCGCTGGTGCACCGGCGCCGCTCGAAGCGGACCCGGACCGTGGTGCAATCGGGCTCGGACAACTCCTACGGGATCTACCTGGCCCAGGTGCTCTTCCTCACGGTCTTGAGCTGGCTCGGTTGGCGCCATCTCAACGGCGCCCTGCCGTGGCCGCTCGTGAGCGTGATCACGGTGGTGGTCGTCTTCCTCGCCTGTATCGGGCTCACCGAGCTGCTGGCCCGGACACCGCTGGCGAAGCCCCTGACGGGCCGGACTCAGGTCCCCTGGCGCAGGGTTGCGGCATCGGCCGCGCCCGCCATCGCCGTCGTCGACGTGGTCGACGACGAGGTGTGCGCCCGCGAGTCGGCGTCGGCCCGGTCGGAGGGCACGGCGGCGGCATCGGCAATGGCGAGCGCAATCGTCCGGTAGCCCGCGTCGTCGGGGTGCGGGTTGTGGCCGAGGGGCGGTGGGTCGCACATCCAGGTCAGCGCGCAGGCCTGGGCGACGTCGTCGGGCACGGTGCCTCCGCCGGACCAAGCCACCGGGTCGTGATTCTCGAGTTCGAAGGCTGAGGCGACCGGGGCCATGGGCACGCCGGCCGACCGGTAGACCGCCTGCAAGGTGTCGTCGAGGCGCTCCAGCACGTGGAGGCTGGCGAGCGGCGAAGGCCTGGCCGCCTGCACCCTCGACATAGTCCCCGAGATACGGGTCGTAGTGGCCGACACCCACGACGACGGCACGGGACGGCGCCGCCGCCTTGATCCCCGCCAGGATCTCACCAAGCTGGTCGTGCACCGTGGCCAGCGCCCCGTCGACGCAGGCGGGGTCGATGGTCTCATGGCGCAGGCAGGGCAGCAGGTCGTTGAAGCCCAGATCGACGGTCACGAGCACGGTCGTCGGGTGCTCCCGCAGGAAGGCCTCGGCCGCACCCAACTGGGTCCCCTCGGGGTACGGGCAGTGCCCGCCGCCGCCGAGCATGGTGGCCGTGGTCGCACCCGGGCAGCCCAGGTGGGCCACGGTCAGCGAGGGCCAGCGCCGCTGTTCGAGGGGGACGAGATCCTCGGCGTACCCCGTGTCCGTGGCCTGGCCCCGCGGATGGGCCGCCGTGGGCTGGAAGCCCACCGAGGCCGAACCGCCCAGAGCAAGCACATACGGAGGCGGCACCGCCGCGCCGGCCGGGGCGGCGGACATGACCCCGATGAGGATGATGGCGCCGGCGATGATGACGGCGACGGCGGACGCGACCGACACCGTCGCCCCGGCCAGGGCGCGTGTGAGAGACCGCGTCCTTGTCTGCCACCGCGACTGCCCCACCTCGCCATCGCCACCGCCACCGCCACGACCGCGACCGCGACCGTGGCGGCGTCCCTCCGCATTCACGGCAGACCGGCTCCGGGCACCGTCGTCCGCACCTTCTCGACCGCACCGTCGCGCGCTGCACGCGCCACGGCGGCGTTGCTGTCCACCGCGGTCACCATGTAGAGGGTCCGCCGGTCGTCGTCGCCCAACATGCAGGCGTAGCAATTCCTCGATGTGGTGACGCGTTCTTGCACCGCGCCGCCCTCAGCCACGCGCACGCACTCCGCCGCCATGGCGTTGGCGACCCACACGGAACCGTCGGCGCACAGGCAGATGCCGTCGGGAGCGATGCCCTCCAAGGCGGCCCACACGCGCCGGTTGGTGAGGGTGCCGTCCGCCTCGCGGTCGAACGCCGTCAGCTTGCCGCCCAGGCTCTCGGCGATGATGAGGGTGCGACCGTCCTCGGTGATGACCGCGCCATTCGGGAACTGGAGGTCGCCGGCGGCCTCGTGGCTGGTGCCGTCGGGATCGACGCGAATGAGCGCCGCGGGGCGAATGGCGCTCGCGTCGACCGTGCCGTCGTAGAGCCCGTCGAGGTCGAAACCGAAGTTGCCCGAGTAGGCCTGGCCGTTCGAGGCCACCACCATGTCGTTGACGTGCCACGTGGCGAAGGGCTTCAAGTCGCCGTGTGTGGTGAGCGCTCCATCCTCCTCACGGCGCACGATGATGCGGTCGAGGCGTGAATTGAACAGAAGGCGGCCGTCGGGGAGCCAACCCAGCCCCGCCGGCTCGCCGTCGTAGTCCACCTCGACCCGGCGCTCACCCTCGGGCGACACCGAGACGATGGCGTGGTCGAAGAAGTCGGAAAACCAGAGGCGGCCGTCATGCCACCGGGGGCACTCGCCGAAGAAGAGCCCGGACACGAAGGGCTCGGCAGTCAGGGTTTCACTCGTCACGATGCGCACCTCCACGCCCGGCGAAATCCGGCACCGCAGTTCAGCACAGCCGGCACCCGGTGCGTGGCCCGCCCTCCGGGGGTACCTTTGGCCCGTGACGTACTGGGTGCTCAAGGCGATCCTGACCCCGATCTTCTTCGTGCTCTTCCGCGTCAAGGTGGAGGGTCGCGAGAACATCCCCAAGCACGGGCCCGTGGTCTTGGCGGCCAACCATCAGTCCTTCTGCGATTCCTTCTTCATCCCCCTGGTGGTCGGCCGCAAGGTGACGTTCCTCGCCAAGGCTGAGTACTTCGACTCATGGAAGACGGCGTGGTTCTTCCGGGCCGCCGGGCAGATCCCGATCCGCCGGACCGGCGGGAGTGCATCGGAGCGGGCGCTCGAGACGGCCCGCAAGGACGTCCTCGGAAAGGGCAACATCCTCGGCCTCTATCCGGAGGGCACCCGCTCCACGGACCCCTTCGTGCACAAGGGGCGGACCGGCGTCACCCGGCTGTCGCGTGAGTGCGGCGTGCCCATCGTTCCGGTGGGGGTCATGGGCACGGTCGAGGTGCAGCCGGTCAACTCCAATTTCATGCGGCCCTTCAAGACCGTCGTCATCCGGTTCGGCAAGCCGATGCAGATGGACCCGCCGGAGAACCCCGCCGATCCGTTGGCCAACCACGACCACACCGAGTGCCGGGCCTTCACCGATCGGCTCATGCACCAGATCGCCACCCTCTCCGAACGTCCCTACGTGGACGAGTACGTCCCGAGCAAGGCAAGCGTCGCCTCAGCCTGAGCGAGGTCCTGGTCACCCGCCCAGTGGCGTTTCGTAAGGCATTTGAAACAGGCAGTTCACATTGACCGCCTAACGTTGGGCCCATGGCTGGCTACGTCGTGCGGATCGCGCTGCCGGACCGCCCCGGTGCCTTGGGCCTGGTGGCCAGCAGGATCGGGGCCGTCGGGGGTGACATCGTGGCGATCAACATCCTCGAACGGGATGACGGTCATGCCGTCGACGAGTTCGTCGTCGAGATCGGTGGCGACCATCTCGTCGAACTCCTGCAGAGCGAGATCCACGAGGTGGACGGCGCCTCGGTCCTGGAGATCAGGTCGGCTGACTCGACGACGTCGGCGGGCTGACGACGTACGCGCACACGTGCGCTCCGTCCATGATGTGGGCGACGCGGCGCACCGATGCTCCGGGCAGCGCGTCGCGGATGAAGGCGAGCTCGCTCGTGCAGGCCTGCCCGAACCCGTGGGCGACGGTGAGGATGGCGCAGTTGTGCTCGGTGATCCTCCAGCTCCCATCGGGAAGCCGCTCCGCTTCGGCGAGATAGCCGTCCGCGTCGAGGATGGCGGTCAGCGCAGCAACCTGCTCGTCGAATGGGAGGTGCGCCGTCTTCGGCAGCGCGCCGGCCACCCGCCGTTGACGGCGTTGCTCGAAGAGCTCGTCGACCTGCGTCCCGCCCGGTCCACCGAGATATCCGAGCAGCTCGGTGGTGAGGTCGCCGTACCGCTTCGGGTACAGCGCCTCGGCGGCCGACGTCAGCTCGTACACGTGGCGGGGTCGGCCGCGCCGCGACCCTTCGCCGACCTCGTCGCGGTGGGCGAGGAGCCCGTCCTCCTCGAGGTGACTCAGCTGGAGCCGGATGGCGGCGGGTGTGAGGGCCAGCGCGGCCGCGACGGCGGTGGCGTCGAGGGGACCCTGGCGCTTCAGCAGGTTGAGGATCGCCCGGCGTGTCGTCGGCAGCTGTTGCAGTGGCGACTCGGGTTCTGGAACCTCGACGGGCACGATGGACTCGGCATTCACGGGAGGATCAGGTGGACATCGCCGAACTCGTGCCACAGGTATCCCTCGGCAAGTGCAGCGGCGTAGGACGACTCGAGCAGCGGTCGTCCGGCGATGGCCTCGAGCATGGCGAGATGCGAGGCCTCGGGCTCGTGCCACCCGGTCAGAAACCCGTCGATGGAGCGCACCGGGTGCTCAGGCGAGACGACGGTCTCGGTCCAGCCTTCACTCGGGTGCACGTGCCCATGATCGTCGACCACGGACTCGAGGGCGCGCACCACGGTCGTGCCGATGGCGATCACGCGTCCACCGGAGCGCCGGGTGTCGTTGATCCGGTGCGCCGTGGGCAGCGAGACGCGGAAGTACTCGGCGTAGGGCGGCTCGCTCGCTTCCAGCGACGCGACCCCGGTGTGCAGGAGGAGCGGGGCCACGCCGACGCCCTTGGAGACCAGGCGGGTGAGCACCTCCGGCGTGAAGGGTCGTCCGGCACTGGGCATCTCGGCCGATCCCGGCTCGGTGGCGTACACGTTCTGGTAGGCGCTGATGGGATAGCTGCCCTGCACGTAGCCGTAGCGGATGGGACGGCCGTGTCGGGCCAAGAAGCTGTGCAGGCGCTCGGGCGTGTCGAGACTCGAGACCCACAGGCGCACGCCGAGACCACCGGGGCCGGGGGAGTAGGGGGCGAGGAGGGCCACCCTGCCGCCGTCGGACAGGTCGATGGTGTCGCCGGGTGCCGCGCCGAGGTGGGCCTCCCCGTTCCGCCGGACCTCCACGGTCCAGAGGCCGGCCGGCAGCTGGGTCGAGAGGTGCACCTGCACCCCGGACCCGTCGGGCGCCGTGCCGTCGAGCTCGGCGGCCAGGGTCCCCGACGTGTTGATCACGACCAGATCGCCCTCGTCCAGGAAGCGGGGGAGCTCCGAGAAGGTGGAGTGCACCAGGTTGCCGTCCGCCTTCGTCGCCACCAGCATGCGGACGGCGTCGCGGGTCATGCCGCGGTACTCGGGTGGTGCCGGCGCCTCGAGTGCGGGCGGAAGCGAGAACGAGAGCGGATGCAGTTCGGGCAGACGCGCCCGGACCGGGACGTCCAGGCTCGGCACCGTCAGGGCGCTCACGCCACCGCTCCCGTCGAGAGCAGCTCCGCGGCGCGGAAGCGGCCACTCGGGCGATCGCTGCCGATCAGCTCGAGGAACGCGGGCACCACCGTGCTCGGCTCGGGCCGGTCCGAGATGTCCTCCCCGGGGAACGCCGCCTGGTGCATCGCCGTGCGCAGATCACCGGGATCGACCGACCACACGGTGAGGTCGGGGAACTCCACGGCGAGCACCGCGCCGAGATGCTCGAGCGCCGCCTTGCCGGCGCCGTAGCCGCCCCAGCCTTCGTAGGCCTCCACCCCGGCGTCCGAGGTCACGTTGATCACGCGCGGGTGCGGGGCGTCGAGCAGGAGAGGGAGTGTGTCTTGCAGCAGCCCCAGCGGTGCAACGACGTTGACCTCGAAGGCGACGCGGAGATCACCCAGCGGGTAGTCGGCCAGCGAGGGCAGCGGCGACGTCCCGAGGGTCCCGGCGTTGTTCACGACGAGGTCGAGCCCACCCAGTTCGAAGGCCGCCGCGGTCAGCGCGTGGCGGTGTTCCTCATCGGTGATGTCACCGACGACCGCCACGACGCGGGCGCCGTGCGTCGCGTGCGCCCGCAGGCGATCCGCCGCGGCCTCGAGCGTGCCGCGGTCCCGCCCGTCCACCACGAGCGACCAGCCGGACCGGGCCAGCCCCGCTGCCAGCGCCTCGCCCAGACCCCGGGATGCTCCTGTCACGATTGCCACGCTCATGGCTGCCCACCCTTCCGAGCGGCGGGTCCGCTCCTTCAGGTGAATATAACAAGGATTCCCTTTCTTTATTGCCCGGATTCGGGCCGTCTCTCGGATTTCAGCGCAGGGTGCGGCGAAAGCCCTGCTCCCGTCCCTGCCTGCGGCGCTCAGTCCGTCAGGTCTCGCCCGACGGACTGCAGCAGCGGGGCCGGTGTGGCACTGCCGAGGAAGGCGTCGTCCCCGGCGTAGGTGGCGGTGACGGAGCGGTCGCCGGCCGGCAGGGTGGAGACGGTCAGCGTCGCCTGCCCGTTCACGACCAGCCCCGTGCCGATCCGGGATCCGTCGGCGAAGAACGTGACCGCGCCCGTCTCTCCCGAGCCCGTGGCGGGGAAGACGGTCGCGGTGAACGTCGTCGACTGACCGATGGGGGTGGGGTTGTCCGACGACAGGAGCCCGAGCGTGGTGGGTGCCCTGCTCACCGTGACGGACGCCGGGCTGGTGGACACGCTCGGCAGGAAGTCGGGGCTTCCACCAAAAGAGGCCACCACGGAATCGGCGCCCACCGGCAACGTGGTGGTGAGCATGCTGGCCGCCGTGACGCCGTCGGTCGTGGTCAACGTCGAGGTGCCGAGCGCGGTCCCGTCGACGCTGAAGGTCACGGAGCCGTCAGGGGTGGCCCCTCCGGTGACCGGCGTCACGGTGGCCGTGAACGTGACGCTCTGACCAGACGTCGAGGTGGAGGGTGACGGGACGACCTGTGTCGTCGTCGGCACCGGTGCGATGCTCTCCGCCATGGTTCCCGCCGACGCAGTGAAGCTGGCGTCACCGCTGTAGGTGGCGGTGACGTCCTGCACCGCACTCGCGTCGTAGGCCTGCGGGCACGCAGCCACCAGCGGCGGCGTGGTCGGGAGTGCGATGCCCTGGCAGGTGGGGATCGGGGTTCCGCCGTCGCTGAAGGACACACTGCCGCTCGGCGACCCGGATCCGGGGGCATTGACGGTCACCGTCGCGGTGAAGGTGAGGGTCTGTCCGACCAACCCGGGGTCGTGGCTGCTGGTCAGTCCTGTCGATGTCGACGCCTGGTTGACGGTCTGCGTCACCGTGTTCGTCGATGAAGTGCCCACGAAGTCGTCGTCCCCCTCGTAGACGGCGGTGATCGGATGCGCGCCGAGCGCCAGTGACGAGGTCGTGAACGTGGCTCGTCCACCGGAGACAGTGCCGCTTCCGATCATGATGCCGTCGTCGACGAACTGCACCGTCCCCGTCGCGCCGGAAGCCGAGGAGCTGATGGTGGCCGTGAAGGTGTCGGATTGGCCGAGGACGATCGGATCGGCCGGACTGGACACCGTGACGACGGTCGGTGCTTCGACCACGTTGACATCGACCGGTGGGTCGGACGAGCTGGAACCGAAGGTGGGATCCCCGCTGTACGTCGCGGTGATGGAGTGGAGGCCACCCATGAGGCTGGCGATCTGCAGTGTGGCCGTGGTCGAGCCGCCGGCGGTGGAGATCGTCGCCGTTCCTATGGGGTTCGACTCGAAGTCGTAGAAGGTGACCGTCCCGGTCGGTGAGACCGATGTCGGCGGGGTCGGGGTCGGGGTCACCGTCGCCGTCAGGGTGACGCTCTGGCCGTAGGTCGACGACGGCGAGGACGCGGTGACCGTGGTCTCCGTCGGGAGCTGACCGACCGACTGCAGCAGGGAGGCCGTGCTCCCGGCGTCGTCGGCATCACCGCTGTAGGTCGCCGTGATGGAGTGGATCGCGCCCGATGTGTAGGTCTGGCTGCAGGTGACCTGGAGCGGGGCGGCCGACGGCAGGCTCAGGGCCTGGCAGCCGGCGATCGGGCTGCCATCGTCGGTGAAGGACACCGTCCCTGTCGGCGTCCCGGTCCCCGGGGGGGCGAGTGCGACGGTGGCCGTGTCGGTGACGGGTTGACCCGGTTCGGGGCTGGCCGGCGACGTGGTGAGCGTGATGTTCGTCGCGTCCGGATTGACGACTTCGGTCAGGGCACGCGACGCGCTGGGGGCAAAGACGACGTCGCCGCTGTAGGCGGCGGTGATCGATGCGGAGCCGACCTGCAGGCTCGACACCTCCAACGTGGCACTCGAGGCCCCGACCGGACTGGTCGAGACCGGCGCGCTGCCCACGGGCACGCCATTGGCGAAGAAGGTCACCGACCCTGTTGGGTTGGAGCCGGAACCCGGGACGACGGCGGCCGTGAACTGTACGGCCTGCGCGAACTGCAGACCCGTCGACACCGAACTCGAGAGACTGGTCGTGGTGGTGGTGGGCGCACCGCCGCCGATGATCCCGACCTCACCCGCGTGCGAGTAGTCGGCGGTGGCGCCGTGGAGGACAGCGGCGAACGTGCCGGAGGACGTTCCGGTGTCGACGAAGTACTCGGATCCCGCGGGCGGCACGAAGCCCTGCTCGAAGACGGGGTCGACGCTGCCACCGAGCGTGAGCGTGCCATTGGTGATGCGGCCGGATGCGTCGGGCGCACCCGGGGGCCCGCCGATGCCGAAGGCCAGCAGCCCGTCCGGTTCGTTGGCGATCGTCGACGACGCGCCCATGGTGATGAGGGCGCCCGGGGCGACGCCGATGGTGCCGTCGTTCGTCAGAGCAGAGGCGGCACTGGTGCCCAGGTCGACCACGCCGTTCACGGTGAGCGTGCCCGAGTTCAGGATCGGGCCGTCGACGGCCAACCCCGGCTCGTCGGACGTCCCGGACTGGTGCACCGTGAGTGATCCGGCGTTCAGCAACCCCGACGACACGGTGAGTTCGGCCGATGCCGTCGCGGTGGTCGTGCGGTCGTCGCCGTGGTCGTGCTCGTCGCGGTGGTCGCGGTGGTCGTGTTCGTGACGCCGATGGTGAGACTGCTGCCGGCCGAAACCGTCAGCTCAGCAATGGAGAACGACGCGTCGGTCAGGACGACGTCGGCGTTGCCCGAGATGCAGGCGTCGACACCGCCGCCGCTCGGGACTCCCGTGCTCCAGTTGGCCGCGGAGTCCCAGTCGCCGAGGCTGCTCCCGATCCAGGAGTCGTTGCAGCTCAAGGTCTCGGACGGAGGGGCGCTGCCCGAGACGAAGGAGGAGGCATCGAAGACGATCGTCGTTCCCGTGGCGACCAGCAGCGCGGCGACGACGGCGCCGACCCTTCCCGCTGAGCGTCGGAGGGAGGTGCGTCCGTGGCCTCGAAGGCCGGCATTGCGAAGTCCCACCCTGCACCCCCGCGTCGTGTGTCCGGCAAGCGCCCGTTCCCCCACCCACGTCGAGCGCTCTCTGCCATTCTGTCTGCTGCTCCCGCGGTGCGGTAGGGGCAATGCGGCCGCCCACCCGCAGGTTTCGTGCGTAAAACGTGGAAATTCTGCGCGGGGAGCGCCGGCCTACGACGTGGGGTCGAGGTCGGCCCAGCCCATCGACTTCTCCACGGCTCGACGCCAGACGGCATAGGTGGCGTCAGCGAGCTCGGGGGGCAGCTGCGGCTCGAACGTCCGCTCGGCCTGCCAGAGCGCGGACAGCTCGGCGAGCGACGCCCACACGCCCTCGACCAGGCCGGCCAGGGTGGCAGCACCGAGCGCGGTCGACTCGAGCGCGCGTGGCCGCGCCACCGGCATGCGGCTCTGCTCGGCCTGCAGCTCGAGGAGGAGGTCCATGGCGGCGGCGCCCCCGTCCGCCCGCAGCGCGGACAGTGGGTGGGACGACGCGGCGGACATGGCATCGGTCATGTCGCGCACCTGGAAGGCCATGCCCTCGACGCAGGCCCGCGCCAGGTGGGCGCGACCGACGCCGCGGGTGAGGCCGGTCACGATGCCCCGGGCCTGGGGATCCCACCACGGGCTGCCGAGGCCGGTCAGCGCCGGGACGAAGGTGGCGCCGCCGCTGTCGGGGACCGACGCCGCCAGCGGGCCGACCTCGGCCGCGGACGCGATGATGCCGAGCCCGTCACGCAGCCACTGGATGGCCGCGCCGGAGACGAAGGCCGACCCCTCGAGCGCATAGGCCACCCGTCCGAGGGCAGGGTCGCCGTGGTCGCCGAGGTCCCAGGCGCAGCTGACCGTGAGCCCGTCCGGTGCGGGCGGGCGTTCCGCCCCTGCGTTGGCCAGGGCGAAGCTGCCGGTGCCGTAGGTGACCTTCACCATGCCCGGCTCGAAGCAGGCCTGCCCGAAGAGCGCGGCCTGCTGGTCGCCGAGCACGCCCGAGACGGGGGCGCCGTCGAGGACGCCGGACGCAGGACCCAGGTCGCCCAGTGCGGCGGTGCCGAAACGGCCGGCCGACGGACGTACCTCCGGCAGGGTGTGGGGTGGCACGCCGAAGAGATCGCAGAGCTCGGGCGACCAGGAGAGCGTGGCCGTATCGAGCAGGAGGGTGCGGCTGGCGTTGGAGGGGTCCGTGGCATAGGTGCCGCCGCCGACGCCGCCGGTGAGGTTCCACAGCACCCAGCTGTCGACCGTGCAGAAGGAGAGGTTCGGATCTTCGGGGGCGAGGGGCAGGTCGCCGTGGCGGAGCAGCCAGGCGGCCTTGGTGGCGCTGAAGTAGGGGTCGAGCACGAGCCCGGTGGTGGCGCGTACGAGAGGGAGGTGCCCGGACTCGGTGAGCTCGGCGCACAGCGCCGCCGTTCGCCGGTCCTGCCAGACGATGGCGTTGTGCAGCGGCCGGCCCGTCGAGCGGTCGAACGCCACCAGCGTCTCGCGCTGGTTGGTGATGCCGATGGCGGCCACGGTGTCGCCGGCCTCGGCCAGGCGGCCGCCGACCTCGGCCAGGGTGGCCCGCACCGATTCCCAGATCTCGGCCGCATTGTGCTCGACCCAGCCCGGGCGGGGGAAGTGCTGCGTCAGCTCCCGGTAGGCGACGTCGGCCACACGGGCCTGCCCGTCGACGGCCAGGGCGCGCACGCCGGTCGTGCCCGCATCGATGGCGACGACGACCCTGGCCATGGGCTGCTGAACCTAACCTCTCGCGGGTATCCGGCGCCTCAGAGGCCCGGTCCGGCGGGGTTCGCGCGCAAACAATCGCGAGCGGCCTGTGACCTGCAGGAATGCTGCGCGGAGGTGGTTGACAAGGGCGTAACTACAGTGCTGTAATAACACATCATCTCGTGTCTCGGGGAGGGGCCAACCACAACATATTGTGGTGAGGCGACTTTTGACCCCTCCAGAGCGCTGGATCGGGAGGCGCCGTGAGACACCGCTCCGCTTGACTGGGGGTGGGGCGACGGTGACGACCGGCACGCAGTAACGAACCGCAGGCAAGCAGCGAAACCCCCGGAACGAACCAACAGGAGGACCCCAGCGCCATGGCCATCGCCCCCCAGCGATCCGAGATCGGCATCCGCCGGCACTTCACGACCGAAGGTGTGCACCCCTACGACGAGGTCGTGTGGGAGCGGCGCGACGCGCGCATCACGAACTTCCGGGACGGCACGGTCGCCTTCGAGCAGCTGGGTGTCGAGGTGCCCGAGTCCTGGAGCGTGAACGCCACCAACATCTTGGCGCAGAAGTACTTCCGTGGGACGCTCGGGACCGAGGAGCGCGAGTGGTCGTTGCGCCAGGTGGCCGACCGGGTGGCCGACACGCTGACGGCATGGGGGATCAAGGACGGCTACTTCGTCGACGACGAAGAGGCCCTCGTCTTCAATCACGAGCTCAAGTACCTCGTCATCCACCAGAGGGCGGCGTTCAACTCGCCGGTGTGGTTCAACATCGGCGTCCAGGGGGTGCCGCAGCAGGGGAGCGCCTGCTTCATCCTCTCCGTCGAGGACAAGATGGACTCGATCCTCAACTGGTACACCGAGGAGGGCATCATCTTCAAGGGTGGCTCCGGGGCCGGGGTCAACCTCTCGCGGATCCGCTCGTCCCACGAGCTGCTGAAGGGCGGCGGCACGGCGTCGGGCCCGGTCAGCTTCATGCGCGGCGCGGACGCATCCGCCGGCACGATCAAGTCCGGTGGCAAGACGCGCCGGGCCGCCAAGATGGTCATCCTCGACGTGGACCACCCCGACGTCGAGGACTTCATCTGGTGCAAGGCGATCGAGGAGCGCAAGGCCCGCGTGCTGCGCGACGCCGGCTTCGACATGGACCTCGACGGGGTGGACAGCCACTCGACGCAGTACCAGAACGCGAACAACTCGGTCCGGGTGACGGACGAGTTCATGGAGGCCGTCATCGACGGCCGTGACTGGAACCTGACGGCCCGGACGGACGGCTCCGTCATCCGGACGCTGCCGGCCCGTGACCTCTTCCGCCAGATCGCCCACTCGGCGTGGCAGTGCGCCGATCCGGGGCTCCAGTACGACACCACCATCAACCGCTGGCACACGGCGCCGATGACGGGTCGCATCAACGGCTCCAACCCGT
The DNA here is from genome assembly GCA_963753115.1 of uncultured Acidimicrobiaceae bacterium. Lineage (GTDB taxonomy): Bacteria > Actinomycetota > Acidimicrobiia > Acidimicrobiales > RAAP-2 > Bog-473. The sequence goes on along the minus strand of CAVWBB010000017.1, from coordinate 12,951 downwards.
GCAGCGAGTACGTCCACCTCGACGACTCGGCCTGCAACCTGGCGTCCATGAACCTGCTGACCTTCCTGGACGAGAACGACGAGTTCGACGTGGAGGGTTTCAAGGCAGCGGTCTCGGTCGTGTTCACCGGGCAGGAGATCATCGTCGGGAACGCCGACTACCCGACCCAGCGCATCGCCGAGACGACGCGCGCCTTCCGCCAGCTCGGCATCGGCTACGCCAACCTCGGTGCGCTCCTCATGGCGCAGGGCCTGCCCTACGACTCCGACGCCGGACGCGCCTGGGCCGCCGCCATCACCGCGCTGCTGACCGGGCACGCGTACGCCACCTCGGCCCGGACCGCGGCCCGCATGGGGCCGTTCGCCGGCTACCACGAGAACGGCGAGCCGATGCTCAACGTCCTGCGGATGCACCAGGCCGAGGCGGCCCGGATCGACGAGGACGTGGTGCCACCCGAGCTGCTCTCCGCCGCGCAGGAGGCCTGGGACCAGGCCGTGGACCTGGCCGAGGCCTACGGCGTGCGCAACTCCCAGGCGTCGGTGCTCGCACCGACCGGGACCATCGGACTGCTGATGGACTGCGACACGACCGGCGTCGAGCCCGACCTCGGGCTCGTCAAGACCAAGAAGCTGGTCGGCGGCGGCACGATGTCGATCGTCAACCAGACGGTGTCCCGGGCGCTGGCCAAGTTGGGCTACGGGGTCGAGCAGGCCGAGGACATTGTGGCGTACGTCAACGAGCACATGTCGATCCTCGGAGCCCCGCACATCGCTCCGGAGCACCTGCCCGTGTTCGCCTGCTCCATGGGCGACAACACCATCCACTACTCGGGCCACATCCGCATGATGGGGGCGGTGCAGCCCTTCATCAGCGGGGCCATCTCCAAGACGGTGAACATGCCCGAGGACGTGACGGTCGAGGACGTCGAGCAGCTGCACATCGACGCCTGGCGCCTGGGGATCAAGGCCGTGGCCATCTACCGGGACAACTGCAAGGTGGCGCAGCCGCTGTCGACGACGAAGAGGGAGGCCGCCGTGGTCGGCGGCGACACCGCTCCGGCCGGTTCGGACGCCGAGGCGCGGGAGCGCGAGGTCACGGCCCGCATCGCCGAGCTCGAGGCAGCGCTGCTGAGCGAGCAGAAGCGGGCCACGTCCTCGGTCGTGGTCGGCGCGGTGCGCGAGCGCCTGCCCCGCCGGCGCAACTCGAAGACGTTCTCGTTCCGGGTGGCCGACTGCGAGGGCTACGTGACGGTGGGCGAGTACGAGGACGGCCGTCCGGGCGAGGTGTTCATCAAGGTCTCCAAGCAGGGATCGACCCTGGCCGGGATCATGGACGCCTTCTCCATTTCGCTCAGCCTGGGGCTGCAGCACGGCGTGCCGCTGGCCACCTTCGTGCGCAAGTTCGCCAACATGAAGTTCGAGCCCGCCGGCATCACCGACGACCCCGAGCTGCGCATCGCCACGAGCCTCATCGACTACATCTCGCGCCGGCTGGCGTTGGACTTCCTCTCCTCGGAAGAGCGCAACGAGCTCGGCATCCTCTCCACCCAGGAGCGGACGCAGCCGACGCTGCCGGGCGTGGAGGAGATGTCGACGCCGTCGGTCGGGCTCGTCGACGACGGGCTCAGCAGCGGCACGTCGGCCGGCACCGCGGCGTCACTGCCGGCGGAACGGCCGATGGCCCGGGCGGAGCAGCTCGATGCGCCCCTCTGCTACAGCTGCGGCAACACCATGCAGCGGGCCGGCTCGTGCTACGTCTGCGGGAGTTGCGGGTCGACCAGCGGGTGCTCGTAGGGGAATCCGCGTTTGATGACGCTGGGGTTTCGCGTTCGATGTCACCGAATTCCGCGGTGGATGACACCGGAATTTCGCGTTCGGTGACATCGACGCGCTAGCTCCTCGCGAGCACCCCTGCCCACCGGTCGAGTTGAGCGGTGTTGGCGGTGAGTGAGTCCACGGCGAGGCCGCTGACGGGACGCCTGGCACGACCCAGATCTCGAGCCGCCTCGTTTCGCTGGCGATCCTCAAAGAAAACTGGAACCAGGGTCAGACCTATCTGGATAACTTCGTCCCGTTCGTTGTTGAGTGCCTGCGGAACGCCTCGAGCGCCGTGACATCGGCGGATGTCCAAGAGGGCCTTCGGAGCAAGTTCCGGATTCGCGTACCGCAGGGTGTCGTCGAGACGCTTCTGCACAAGACGGTCAAGCGGGGCTACGCCTACAGGGAGGACAACGCCTATACACCGCTGCCCGAGATGCTCTCCGAGGTCGAGCTGATGGCGCCGCGCCAACACGAGTTGCTCCGGACCTACGAAGCCCTATCCAAGGAGATGCTGGCCTTTGCGAAGGAACGCTTCGCGCTGGATGTCAGCGAGGCCGAAGCCTCCGATGCGCTGGACGCGTACTGTGGCCGACTTCGGGGCCGAGACCATCCTCCACGGGTGCACAGCCGAAGTGGAGCTGCGGGCTCTTCCGGAGCCAGGCCTCGACTACGTGGCGCATTCCTTCGTCGAGAACCTCTCTCGTACGAATCCGACCTTCTTCGGGTACTTCCAGACCCTGGTCGAGGGATCCATGTTGGCGAGCATCGTCTATCTGCCGAACGTGGAGTCGACCGAGCAGCGGTTCCGGGATTCGACGACGATCTACCTGGACACGCCGTTCGTACTGAAAGCCCTCGGTTTCGTCGGGCCCGAACAACGAGCACCCGCCGTCGAGCTCATCGAACTCCTACGCGAGAGCAAGGCAACCGTCGCCTGTTTCGAGGCCACAATCGAAGAGGTACGTGGCGTCGTGGTGGCCTCGATGCCTCCGGCCGGCGGTGGCGTCAACGCCGGCACGGGTGAAGTCGCCCGGTACTTCCGTCAAACCGGTCTCAGGCGGGCAGTCTCCAGCTTCTCGCAGACAAGCTAGAGGTCGTTGGCCCACCTCGATGTGAAGGTTCGAAGCGCCCCTCGGTTTTCGGTTGACTGGAGTGTTGACGAGAAGGCGCTCGACGCCGTCCTGCACGAGCGCGTGGGCTACATGCGCCCCAACGCTCGGCGTCACGACCTTGACGCTCTGACGGCGATTCACCGTCTCCGAGAGGGCCGCCGGCCTCCCATGCTGGAGAATGCGCGCGCCATCTTCCTCACCACGAATTCGTCACTGGTTCCACGAGCAGGGAGTTCTTTCAGGGCGAGGCGGAGGATGCCAACCACGCCTGGCCGCACGCCATGCTCGACACCAGCCTGGCGACATTGGTATGGCTCAAGCAGCCTCAACGCGCACCCGATCTCCCGCGCAAACAGATCCTGGCGGATTGCTACGCGGCCCTTCACCCCGGTGAGCGCATGTGGAACCGTTGGCTCGTCGAGATCCAGCGCATCGCCGACACCGGCGACTACTCCGACGAGGACCTCGCCATCATGCGGTTCTCGCCCGATGCGCAACGCGCCCTGATGGACGTGACCATGGGCGAGGAAACCGCCATCGACGAGCGCACGGTACCCCAGGTGCTTGCCTCGGCAGCGGAGACGATCACCGCGCCGATGCGCGCTGAGTTGGCGAGCCAGGCTGAAGCCCTCGAGCGCTCCGAGCAGGCTCGGTTGGCCGCCGAGGCCCGGGCCGATGACGCCGAGGTTGCGGCCGAAGCGGCGCGGCAGATGGTCAAAGAGGACCGGCAGCAGCGTCACCAGCGCTTACATGACCACGCTGAACACTTGGCCAAGAAGGTAGCCCGAGTGATCCGTTGGGGACTGATCGCCGCCGTTGGGATCTCGTCGATGTGGACGATCGTTGGCTTCTTGGCGCCCGGCGTGACAACGCCGCTATGGGTTGCAGCGATCCTTGTCGTGACGCTGATCGTTGGGGCCATCGGTCTCTTCGTGCACTTCGTCGCAGGTTGGAGTTCTAAACAGATCGCGCAGAGCGTAGAAGCGTGGATCGCCAATCGGCTCCGCCGACGCAGCCTCCGGCGCCTCGGCGAGGACGACCGACTCGACGCGGAGTAATCGTGCCCCACACGGCCGCGTTTCGTCCCGCGGGAGTACCTCGTTGTACCCAACCTGTGGAGCTTTGCTGAGCCCGAAGTGGAATGGACCCTGGCGGTCGACTGGGACGACGCCGTCCATCTCGCCCGGGCCCGCGAGCAGCACGCGCTGGCGTACCGGATCGGCCTCTTGCGCGCCGAGCACCGCAACTCGGTGGCCGATCTCGCCGTCGTCCTCCGGGAGGGCCGGGGCACGCTGACCTCGAAGCTCAACGGGCATCTGCCCGCCACTGAGGACGACCTGATCCGATGGAGCTGGCTGACGGGGGACAAGCACCGTTCCTACTCGCCCGAAGCACTCTGGGATCAGCCCTTCCGAGTGCCCACCTTCCCCTTTTTTCGCGCGCCCGGGAGCTTCCGAAATAATCCCGGGCATCCGCCCCGGAGAGGAGAGCCTGTGCCTGAAGCCGGCCAGGACCTCGTGGCGCGGCTCGAGGCCGCGGTTCGTTCTCATGTGGTTTCCGCAATGGGAGACCAGAGCGGCGAGTTGGCAGCGATGGGCACCGACGCCATTCTCAGTCGGTGGTTCAACTGGCGCGACCGTCAAGTCGAGGAGCGCGTCCCAGGAACGTCCACGAGTCGTCCGAACTCCTGTGCAGCCAAGAGGCCAGCGATCACGCCACCGAACTGAGCGAGATCAAGGCAGAGATCGTGGCCGGCGCCGACCTCACGGCCCGGCTGAGCAACCGTGCCCAAACCGCCTACACCCCGACCGCCGAGCAGGGTCCGCTCAGCACCGTCACGATCTTGACCTGTTGATTTCCGACTGGGGAATCCATCACCTCCATCTCGCCCAGGCACCAGATCGATCCGGACTGCTCCTCTTCGTTGTTTTCCGCCCGGACGATGCATACCTTGTGCGACTGCTTCCACATGGGCATTGAGACGACAGGTTATTGGTCAGATCATCGTGCGGAACTGGCCCGACGCTGGCATGCTGACTCGCCTCAACGGTGCGGTCGGACTGACCCAGAACTTCGCCGACTCTGAGCACCAGGCGCTGCGCCAGGCCAGCCTTTCTCAGGTCGTAGAAATTGACGGTGCCGTTTACATGGCCGCGTCCGATGTCACTCGCTGGAATGGCCGTCGATTCGACCAGAAGGGCCGATCAGATCATGCGGACTCTCCACGCTTGGCACGAGCAGCTCTCGTCGGATCCGTTGGCCCTCGATGTCCTTACTCGCTCCGATGGATTCGAGCTGTCTGGTTCTGGGGCATGGGAGCCCTACATCTACGACCGTGAGTTCGGTTTCCGCGAGCCGACAACTACGTACCTCATTCGAGTCGGATTCCTCTGATGTTGCAGAACCCACTCGATCGTGCAAGCTGCCGAGCAGCGGCACCGTGACGATCGCGGCCGATCTTGAGTTCATGACAGCGGCGGAGTTCGCCGTCATCTTCCAGGGCCGGGCGCGGCAGCTGGCGTGGTTCCTCGGGGCCGGGGCCTCGGCCGCCGGGGGCATCCCGACGGGCTACGACATGATCACCGAGTTCAAGGCTCGGGTCTTCTGCCGTGACACCGGTTTGGCGTTCCGGGAGATCGACCCGGCAGATCCACTCTGGCTGGCTCGGATCGAGGACCATGCGGCGCGTTCGCCCACGCTTCCGCCCCCAGGGAGTCCCGACGAGTACTCGGCCTATTTCGAGGAGGATTTGCCCCGGCCCGGCCGATCGGAGAACTTCATCGACGAGAAGCTGAGCCGAGCATCACCGTCGTATGCCCACCGGGTGCTCGCTGCGGTGATCTGCTCGAGGCAGTCGTCGGTCGTCTTCACTACCAACTTCGACCAGCTGGTCGAGACGTCGTGCACGGCCGCCGACGAGTTGCTCGAGCCCGCCGAGACCGGGCCCGCGTCGACGTCGCCGACCTCCAGCGTGTCGATGTCGCTCAGCGTTGCGAGGCACAGGAAGACTGGCCCCTTCTGGTGAAGCTGCACGGCGACTACCAGTCCGAGAACCTCAAGAACATCTCGGACGAGCTTGCGGTGCAGGAGCAGCACCTCCGCCAAGTCATGGTTAACCTCTGTGGCCACTTGGTCTCGTCGTCGTCGGCTACAGCGGCCGAGACGAGTCGGTCATGGAGGCGCTCGGCGCTGCCCTCATCCAGCCCTCGTCGTTCCCAGCGGGCATCTTCTGGGTCACCCGTCCGGAAAGCACCTTGCTCCCCACGGTGTCGGAGTGGCTCACCGCCGCCAAGGCGGTCGGCGTCGAGGTGCACCTCGTCGAGGCCGAAACTTTGACGAGCTGATGGGCGTGACCGAGCGCCAGCTCACGCTCCCAGAGGCGCTCTCCGAACACGTCCACGGGGCGCGGCCGGCCGCCCGGGTGACGCCCGTCGCCATGCCCGTCCCAAGTGGCCAGCAGTTCCCTGCCTTGCGGACATGGGCCTCCCGGTCCTGGAACTCCGCTCATCGCCCGGCGGGTTCGCGCTCGGCCGGCGCGCGCCACCCAGCGCGTGAACTCCGCGAGGTCCTCCGCGAGGCCGACAGGGGTCGAGCCACGTCGCCATTGCCGCCATCGCTGGAGGTGCGGCTGCGTTTAGTCCACGACGACGACCTTCTTCAAGGGCTCTCTGCGCTCGGGCCCGAAATTGACGGCGAGGTCTCCCTCGACCCGGGCCCGGATAGCTGGGCGCATGGCCTTCTCTCGCACGCTCGTCCATGCCTTGGCTCGAGGCCGTCCCGCCCGTCCCGTGCCCGGGCGTCACCTCGTGGTCCTCCAGCCCCCTCCTCAGCGCTGGAACGATCCAGCCGCCGAGGCCAGCCGTCAGGAGCTGGCGGGGCTGCGCGCCGCCTACCAGGGCCCGCTCCACGGCGACGCGCGTCATCTCGGCCGCTACTACGCCGAAGCGGTGCGGGTCTCCCTCGAGTGCTGGATGGACCGATGGTGGTGCGTCCTTGACCCCATGACCTGGCTGGCGGATCCGAAGGTCGAGGCCCCCGAGGACGGGAGACCGCGCACCCGGGCGACCGAACCAAGCAGAAAAGGCGGCCGCCGCCTCGTGGATTCGTGAGCGATGGGCTCAGCGCTACAACTCGACGTGGCACGCCCTCATCCATCGGTGGGTCTGCGTTCCTTGCTCCGACAGAGACGACTCCTCAGCTCGTTCGGCGTCGGTCCCGCCGACGGAGTCGATGCCGTCTTTGCGCTCTACAACAAGTCAGGATTCAGCCGCCCCGGTTCTCGCCCAGGCGTCGACTGGAGAAGTCGGTGAGAGCGCCCGGCACTGCACTGTCCCCGGCCGGGCTGCCTCCATACTCGGTGCTCGAGGAGCCGCCGCTGATCTTGAGCCCGATCCTGGTGCCACTGACGTCCACCCACTCGCGGGTTAAGCCATCACGGCCCCTTCAATCGGGCGTCGTTGCTGGCCTACCCCCGACGATCCGTGTCGCGACCATCGGCCCGGCCCGAACCCAGCGCACGGTGCAGCGCCTCGTCGAAAGCCTCCGTGGGAGCCATCGTCCCGACCGAACCGAGTACGTGCCCGAGTACCCGGGTTTACCCAGCTCTTTGGAGCCGACATCGAGCTGGCTGACGCGCCGGCCCACGTCCGGCTTCCCGACGAGCTGGCGTTGGGGGAGGCGATCCCGCAGCTCGCCGAGTGGCTCGCGGCGCTATCGGGCAGCTCTCGGCGGTCCGCAGCGCCTTCGACGTCGCCTTCATCCACTTGCCCGACGCTTGGGGCGCCGCGTTCCGCACGCCGGACTTCGACGCTCACGACTTCGCCAAGGCGATCGCTGCCGTGGCCGGCATCCCGACTCAGGTCCTCAACGACCGGGTCTTCGACTTCAGCTATCTGGCCTCGCGCTCGTGGCGGCTCTCGATTGCCCAGTACGCCAAAGCCGGCGGTGTGCCCTGGAAGCTGGCGCCCATCCCGGGCGATCCGCCAGAACTGCATTCATCGGGCTCGCCTACGCCTATCGAGGGGATCCGGTTGACGCGAGGTTCGTCACCTGCTGCTCGCAGATCTTCGACGCCGACGGCGGCGGCATGCAGTTCGTGGCCTACGAGGCGAACGATCCGGTTAATCGCCGGGGTCCTGAGGGTAGGGAGAACCCTACCTCAGCCGATCCGACATCCGCGCCGTCCTCGCGCAGCCTCCGGGTGTACCAGAGTCGCAACGGAGGGTCCGTGCCCCGCCAGGTCGCGGTGCGCAGACTGACCGGATTCACCGAGGACGAGCTGCGCAGGCGTCGCCGACGCTCTGAGTGCCATCGAAGAGATCGAGTCCTTCGAGATCAACACGAACGTGGCCTGGCGTGGCGTCTGGCTCTATCCGCCCAGATCAAGGGGTCAACGCAGTGAGCCGAGCCGCTACCCGGTACCGAGAGGCACGCTGGTCCACCTCTCGGGCACCGAGGCCCTCTTGTGGGGCGGGCAGGCGGCGCGCCGGGCATCTCGAACAGCGAGCACTTCTACCAGGGCAAGAAGAGCATCCCACGCCCCTTTACTGCTCCGACGACACGCCGGATCCGGGCCGCTGGAGATCGCCGGCGCCGAGACGTTGGCCCTCACCAAGATGGACTGGAACAACGATGCCCTCTACGACCCGGTTCCGGTCACCATCCGTTACTCCAGGCGCCTGGCGCAGACGATCGCTCACGTGCCGGCACTTCCGAGCGGCGAGTACCCCTACCGCATGTTCATGTGAGCGATCGCTCGAAACAGCGCCCTTTGTTTATCTGGGTGGTGTTCGCTCTGGCAGTCGTTCTTTTCTTTCAACTCCGTTGCCCTCTCAAAGCCACAAGAACTGGAGCGACCGATGGGTCGAGATCAACGTCTATGTCGATGTACCCGTTTTGCTTGTCGGCTGCGTTCTGGTGCTGAACTGGCCGGAGTCGCGATGGATCACACAGCCTAACGAGTGGGCGCTCCGAGCCTGGATTCTGGCGCTGTTCGCCCTTGCCGTCGGCGGGGTCGTGGTTGCCCTCAACCCTCCTCTGGGTACGACCGTGTTGCAGCAGGGTGCCGTGAACCTCGCTGTCTTCATCCCAATGGGGGCCAGCATCCTCGCGGCAGTGAGGGGCCTATTTGTGGAGGAGGGCGGCGATGGTGCCGGCAAGCGGCGGCGAGAGGGATTGACCAGCACAAGACGTAGTCGAGGACACGGAGCCAGCTAAAGCCACGGCGTGGTCATCCGCCGTCCGCCAGCCCTTGGTGCGTCTTCCGGCTCGGCCGCGGGCGGTAGAGACCTGGACCTGGCGGGCAGCGCAGGGGCCTCGGAGGGTGCTGCTGTGGCGGTCATGAAACGATCGTCCGCCCATAGTGTGGTCGGGCCACTACCTAAGCAGGGGGCGCTATGAGTTCGCCGGGATCTGATCGTGCCGATCGACAACGAGGATCTCGAACAAGAGGTGATCGAGATTCTGGCCGTCGTCGCTGAACTCGAGCGACAGCGTTCCCCCGTCGAGCCGAGCGAGATCGCTCGGGCGACCGGCCTCGAACTGCAACATGTTCAAGGAGCTGATGGCACAGGCCCACACGTTCGGCCTGGCCTGGTACTGGCAGGCCGCCGAAGACAGATGGGACTCACCGATCAAGTCGTGGCCAGGTTGGGAGGTGCAGCCGAAGGGCCACGACCTCTTGGCCGAGACAAAGCAAGCCAACGAGGGCCGTGGCGTTCCCACGGACGAAGAATGAGCTACTCCGACGCCGATGTGCAGGCCGCGACAACTGCCGCAATGGACAAGTACCGAGGTGGGGGCGGCTACGGCGAAGCCGGCTCGTCCCTCGTCGTAGTCGGCCTGAGTGCAGAACGGGTCGAAAAGGAAGCTGCAATCCACGACGACATGGACCCGCGTCGCCCACCGAGCTGGCCGGGTCGGATCTGACCAACTCGCTCAAGTCTCCGGCCTCGGACGGAAGAGTCAGTGGCGGCCATCATTTCCTCTGGTCACCACTGAGCAGCTTGTGAGCTTGCGCACCGTCGGCGCAGCGGAAGCATCGATTCTTCTTGTCCCCAGGCCCGCCATGCACGGCCCCGGAATCATCGTCTTCTGCTCTGTGAGGGCGCATCAAAGCAGCGCCAACCTGCTCAGTCCCCTTCAGCGCCCGCCGCCCTCTGGAAGCATTCTCGCCACGAGCTCGAGGTCCTCGACGGTGCCGGACCAGCCGCCGGCCATCGCCTCGAGCGTGTCTGTGAGCTCGGGATGCGTGGCGACGAGTTCAAGATAGCGCTGCGCCATCAGCAGTGGCTGTTCGATCGCCGCTCGCAGTTCGAGGTCAGCCTTGATGCGCGCCCGGGCGTAGAGGGGCACGCAGTACTGGAGGATGAACCCGGTCGCGAAGAAGTCCATGACCGGGATCAGGGTCTCGCAGGCACGGTCGAGGGCATCACTCCAGCACTCGACGGGAGTGCCGCAAAGGTCCAGGGACGGAGAGATCGTCGCCGTAGACCGCCTGCGCCGCTGCAAAAGCAGCCCGGACACAGGCGCCCAGCCAGCCCTCTGCCATCGAGATGACGGCCAAGTCACCGTTGGTCAACGAAGCGATCCACTCGACCGCGTAGTAGAGGGCGTCGTCGTAGGTCCCTTCGGCGAGGGCGGTTGAAGTGGCTGCGGCCATCGAGGGGCCCAGTTAGGCAAGGTCGGTCATGTTGAGCTCCTTCGGGTTCGGGCGATTGGTTGGCCTCGCCTCGGTCGGATGGGCCCACCAGGGCGTGGTGGCTGGCGAGCGTCGCCGACGAGCGCACTCGATGTGGTCCACTGGTGCCCACCCCCGCTGGCTCCTCCTCGAAGAGAAGCGAGTAGCGAACATCCTCCGCTGGGCACCATCGACGCCTCACCTGTTCGTGTCGCCGGGGACCCAGAAGTTCACAAGTCCGGCGTTGACCAAGACGCCCTGTGCCCTCTGCTGCGCTGTTTGACGGTTGTGTAGGGACGTTGCCAGCCAGGACATCACGCAGAAGCCGGGCCTCGGTGATGGAGACGTGGTCTCGTGCGAGGTGGCGCTTGGCTGTGTTGCGCACGACCCCGAGCTCGGCCCCGGCCAAGGAGCGAGTGATGGCAAGCCTGCCCGCACGATCGGCGAAGTGCCATGCCGACACCTACGAGCCGCTGCGCCAGCTCCGCCTCGGCCACGTGCAGGCGTTCCAGGTTCCAGTTCAAGATCTCGCAGAGGCAGCCGACCGACGTTAGGTTCCCCAACACGCTCAGCACGGCACCCAGCCGTGCTGCGTCATGGGGTCGGCCGGGGCTGAGGCCCCACTGGGGAACTTGTCAGGCTCGTCGAGGCTGAGGCCCAGGGCGTCGGCCAGTCTCCACGCCTCCAGCCCAACCCCATCTCTGATCCCGCACTCCCGTTCTCAATCGCGGCGTATCCGGGCCCCCTCATGCCAACCACAGCGCTGATCTGGCGCAGCGAGACCCCGAGCTCGGCACGCCGGCGCCGTACCAGTTCCGTGTTGATCGTGCTTCGTTGCATCACAGCTCCTTCAACTATCAGGCCCAGCGGTTGGCCCAGCGTTTCGAGTCGATCTCGGCAGGCAATCCACCATCTGAGAAAAGAGTGGGACTCCGACTTCGCCGAGGGGGCAACGAACCGCGTCGCCAAGGTATCGGGCCCGCATGGGCCCTGGGTCACCGGCGAAAAAGAAGGTCCGAGTCGCCGGCTCCCTGGAGCCGCCGGTACCACAACTGCGCCCGCAGGTACACGTCTGCACCCTGGGGGATCTCGACGGGTGCTGGTCAGTGAGCTCGGCGTGACGCTGGTGCCTTCCGGGTCCACCTTCGCCGAGCGCCAACGAGGTAATCATTTTTTCGGGAGCGAGCTCGGCGGCGGCAAGGGCACACGCCACGGCCGCGATAGGGCTCTCGATAGGCACGCAAGCGCCGCCACGTCTGCGGGGAGTAAATCGCTGCAGCCGAGGTCCGGTCGGCAGTGACGACCAGTCGGTCCAGCTCCACGGATACCAACCACCCGGCACGGAAAGCGGCGGCCTCGATGGCGCGCAGCGCCGTGAGCATCTCGTCGGTGCACGAACAGCCGTGTAGCTGGCTGCGGATCAAGCCCAACACCGGCTTCCTCGCCGACTTGGGCTTCAGTGCCGAACCACGCACGTGCCAGGTCGAAGGCGGCACGGTAGCGGGCATCGACCACAGCAAAGGCGTCGGTATCGAGGCGCTGCCTGGCCTCGGCCCGGAAAGTCACGAAGCTATCGGCCGGGACCCGCAGGAACTCGGGCGCAGGAGGCTCCGCCGGCGCGGTGGCTACCTGTTGTGTCACCTCGTCGAGCTCGGCCTTGGTCGCAGGTTCTGTTGGCCACAGAGGGGGAGAGGGCCTTCTCATACTCGTCTTCGAGAGGGTCTTGCGCTACCAACCACAGCGTGGTCGCCGTCACCGCGGCCAGGCCGATCATGTCTTCGACCATGGAGCGGCGGAGCCACTTCACGTCGACCAAGACGATGTGCTCGATGCGGTGTGCGAGCACCCAGGCAACAAGCACCTCCCAGTTGAGGATGCTCTGCGTGGCGCCCCACGCAGTGGTCGTCACTCGTCTTGCCCAAGGCGAAGAGCAGCTCCCAGGTGAGTTCGTACCCGCGCCGCATGTAGGACGCGGCGGCGGCGACGAGGCCAGCTTCGATGTTGGTGGACGAGCGCAGCTGCCGCACCTCATCGACGTCAGTCCCGTGCTCAAGGACGAGATTCCGTATGTGTGCCTGTCCCACGTTCAGCGACGACCTCGCTGGAAGAGGGTCGCCCTGACCACCCGCTGGCTCAGCCGATCCTGGGTACCTGCGTTGGGCAACAGAGCCGAGAGCGAGGTCCAAGACCGCGCCCCAATCCCGCAGGTTGCCCCGACAGTCACGGCGATCGATCTGTTCGATGAGCCCGGGGTCGCTGTTGGCCAGGACGGGGTGCATGGCGCGCAGGGAGTTGAGCAGCTCGGCGCCCTCCAGCGTCTCTAAATACATCCGCAACTTGA
>CAVWBB010000016.1:0-65219 GCA_963753115.1 uncultured Acidimicrobiaceae bacterium | reverse complement strand
AACAGCCCCGGCTCCGCCGGGGTTGTTGCGGGTCCGGCGCACTTTGTGGCCAGCTGAAGTCGTGCCCGGACACATCCGCCAGCTCGCCGCCGAGAACCACAAGCTCTGCCCATCACTATGCGCGCCGCACAGACGACATCTCACCCGTCCACGCCGCGCTTGGCCCTTTCCCCCGTTCCCCTCCCCCGGCCGATACGACCAGTTCTGTCTGGCCGTCCATCGACCCCATCAGATTGCTTCACACGTGTGGCATTCGAGGGGGGTCGGGCTCGCCGGAAGGGGGGTGATGATGGTCCGCCGGCTCTCTGTTGGATATGGAACGAGATCCGTTCCACCGACGGGAGCAGGCCGTGATCTCGCTGCTCAGGATGACCTTGGGATCGGGCTACCGCTATCTGATGGAGTCCGTCGCAGTGGGTGACGGCGCGCCTCTTCCTTCCTCCAACCTGACCCGGTACTACGCAACGTCGGGCACCCCACCTGGCGTGTTCTTGGGCACCGGCTTGGCCGGCCTCGACGACGGCCGCGGCGTGGAGCCCGGGTCGCAGGTGACCGAGCAGCACCTGTTCAATCTGCTGGGGCATGTGCGCCGACCCGGTCACCGGCCAGCCGCTGGGCCGCCAGCCCAACCGCGCCCGGCTGTCCCTGGCAAAGCGGGTGGCCCAGCGGGTGGCCGCCATTCCGGTGGATCACTCCCCCGCCGAGAGGTCCCAAGAGACAGCGCGCATCGAGGCCGAAGAACGGGCCAAGGGCGGCCGGTTCCGCGCCCCGGTAGCCGGATTCGACCTGACCTTCTCGCCCTCCAAGTCGGTCTCAGTCGCCTGGGCGTTGGCCGACCGGGACACCAAGGCACAGATCTACGCCTGCCATCGCCAGGCCATCGAGGTAGTGCTCACCTACGCCGAGCGCGAGGTGTTCCACTCGCGCTCGGGCACCAACGGCGTGGTCCAAGAAGACGTCGAAGGCGTGGTGGCCGCCACCTTCACCCACTGGGATTCGAGGGCCGGGGACCCCCAGCTCCACGACCATGTGGTGGTGGCCAACCGGGCGCAGTCGGTCTCCGACGGCGTCTGGCGCACGCTCGATTCCCGGGGCCTCTACAAGTCCGTGGTCGCCCTCTCCGAGATGCACCAGGGTGTGCTCAGTGATCTCTTGACCGAGAAGTTGGGCTGGGGCTGGGACGGGAGAAGCCGGCGCCATTCCGAACGACTCCGCTTTGAAGTGACCGGCGTCTCCGAAGCCCTGATGGCCGAGTTCTCCCAGCGCTCCGCGGCCATCGAGGAACGCAAGACAGCGCTCTTGGGCGAGTTCGTCGCCGCCCACGGCCGCCAACCAACAACGGCGCAGGTGCTCGAGCTGCGGCGCCGGGCCACGCTTGAGACCCGCCCGGCCAAAGAGCATCACAGCCTGGCCGAGATGACAGGGGGCTGGCGCCGACGGGCCGAACCCGTACATCGGCGACGAGCCGATCTCGTGGGTCGCCGAACTGGCCGAACGTAACGACCTGCCACTACTGCACGCGGATGACCTCGCCGACGGGATCCTGTCCGACGCGGCCGGTGTCGCCGTCGAACAGGTGGCCGAACGTCGGGCCACGTTCAGTCGAGCCAACGTCTTGGCCGAGGTCCACCGCCAGCTCCACGGCGTCCGCTTCGCCTCGCCCGACGAGCGGATCGCCGTCGCCGAGCGCACGGTCGAGCTGGCTCTCGGCCAATCGCTGCTCATCTCGGCACCCGAACTGCACCACACTCCCGAAGCGTTGCGGCGGCCCGATGGGACGAGTCGGTTCCGGGCCAAAGGGCACGAGGTCTACACCACCACCACGCTCTTGGAGGCCGAGGGACGCCTGCTCAACGCCGGACGTCAGTTCGGCGCTCCCGCGGTCACTGCGCGGCACAGTGGCCGCCGTCACGGAGGCCAACTTGCCGCGCCGGGACCACACCTTGTCCGCTGACCAGATCCTGGCCATCGAACAAATCGCCACGTCGGGGCGCCGACTCGACGTCTTGATCGGGCCGGCCGGGACGGGCAAGTCCACCACGATGGCCGGCCTGCGTGCGGCATGGGAGACCGAACACGGCGTGGGTTCGGTACTTGGCCTCGCCCCCTCCGCCGCTGCGGCCGAGGTGCTGGCGGGCGAACTCGGCATCGACACCGAGAACACCGCCAAATGGCTCTTCGAGCACCGCCGAGAAGCCGAACGGGTTGGCAAGATCAGGGAACTCCGCACCGCACTCGGATTCGTTCCCAATGTCTCGGATACCCGGGCCCCACTGCGCCAACGCATCAGCACCACCGAGGACGAGCTGGCCCGTTGGCGCCTCCGAGCAGACCAGTTGGTCATCGTCGACGAGGCATCCCTCGCCGGGACCTTCGCTCTCGACGAGCTCGTGGGCGCCGCCGCGAGAGCGGGGGCAAAGGTCGTCTTGGTGGGCGACCAGGGCCAGCTCAGCGCGGTCGAGGCCGGAGGCGCCTTCGCCGCCCTGGTGCGCGATCGTGAAGGTCTCGCCCCCGAACTGACCGACGTGCGCCGCTTCCATCACCTCTGGGAGAAGAGGGCCAGCGTCGAGCTCCGGATGGGTTCACCCGACGCCATCGATGCCTACTCGACCAACGACCGGATCGCCGATGGCGACCGCGACCAGATGCTCGACGCCCTGTACTTGGCCTGGAAAGACGATACGGAATCGGGTCAGACAAGCCTGATGATCGCCGGCGACCTTCGTACCGTGAGCGAACTCAACGACCGGGCCCGGGCCGACCGAGTCGCCGCCCGTGCGGTGAGTGAGCACGGGTTGGCGGTGGCGGGGGGAGGAACAGCGGGGGTTGGCGACCTGGTGATCAGTCGCCAGAACGACCGACGCCTTTCCACGGGACAACACTGGGTCCGCAACGGTGATCGATGGGTTGTCACAGCGACGCATCACGATGGGACGATGACGGTGCAACGGGCGAACGGTGGCGGCGTGGTAGTCCTCCCGGCCGCCTACGTCTCCGAACATCTCGAGCTGGCCTACGCATCGAGCGCGGATCGGGCGCAAGGCCGCACGGTCGACACCGCCCACGCTCTGGTCTCAACGACGACCACCCGCGAAGTGCTCTACGTCATGGCCACGAGAGGTCGGGCATCCAACTGCCTGTACGTCGACACCCACTACGACCCTGACCCACAGACCTCCCACGACCAAGCATTCGAACCGATAACTGTCAAGGAGGTTCTGGTCGGGGTCTTGCGCAACCAGGGGGCCGACGTGGCCGCCCACGACATGATCCAGCGCCAATCGGCGGAGGCCGAGGGTATGGAAAGGCTGTCGGCCGAATACCTGACGTTGGCCACGATGGCCCAGCAAGAACGCTGGGATCGCCTCCTCGCCCGATCAGGACTGAGTGGCGCAGAACTCGAGACAGTTCGGGCCAGCGCAGCGTACGGCCCGCTTCAGGCCGCCTTCCGCGACGCCGAAGCCCGTGGCCTCGACATAGAGGCCGCTCTTCCTCGCCTGGTAGCCGGCCGATCCTTGGCCGATGCTGTCGACGTTGCCGCTGTACTGCACGGCCGGGTGGATCGCTGGACCCAGGCGGCCGGTGGTCGGAACCGGCAAGCCGACAACCTGATCGCCGGCCTCATCCCCCGGATCCAGCGCGTGAGCGACCCCGAGCTAGCGCACGCGCTAATCGAGCGTGACCAGGCCATGGAAGGGCGAGCCCGTTCACTAGCCGACCAAGCAGTGGAGTCCGGCGAGAGTTGGATACAACGTCTCGGGACCCCGCCAGCTTCCCCGGCCCGGCGCGAACGCTGGATAAGGGAAGTCTCGACCATCGCCGCCTACCGGGACCGCTGGCACCTCAGCGGACAGAACCCAGTTGGCAAGCTGGGCAACACGATCAGTATCGAACAGACGAGTCAACGCCAGCGGGCACTGGCCGCGGCCGACCGTGCCACCGCTCTCAGTCGTGTCGAGAGCAACCAATCTCGAACCATTGGTAGCGCTGAGATACAAGCGCACGTTGACGCGGGAAGAGGCGTCGAGCTGTGAGCAAGCACACGAATGCGAAGGCGATGGCCCAATGGGATGACGAAACGAGGCGATGGCCACGACCTCGGGGGACGGGCTCTCGCTTT
The DNA here is from genome assembly GCA_963753115.1 of uncultured Acidimicrobiaceae bacterium. Taxonomy (GTDB): domain Bacteria; phylum Actinomycetota; class Acidimicrobiia; order Acidimicrobiales; family RAAP-2; genus Bog-473. The sequence goes on along the minus strand of CAVWBB010000016.1, from coordinate 61,099 downwards.
CGACGTGTACCATCGCCGCGAGACCGCCATACAGCACTACAACGTGGGGCTCGTTCTGGAGTAGACCCGCTTCGGCACACAAGGGTTGGTGGGTTTCAGGCGCGCTCTAGGGCTTATGCCCCATAGGCCGAGCCTCGACTGCCGACGAAGTCACGGTGACTGGGGACCAAGCGCCGCGATGGCTTCGTCGAGCAGCGGAAGAGTTCGATCTGGAAGCGGGTCTTCGGGAAAGAACTCCTCATACAGCTGCAATGCCTCGGCAACGCTGGTGATGCCACATCTTTTGACGAGGAAGTTGATGTCGAGGCGGTCCCGCGACCCACGGCCGGCACGCATTTTCATGGCCATCATCGATCGCTCATCGGCGGCGACGATCTCAACGTTCCCCGACTTGAGAATCGGTCGCCAGTTGGGCTCCTTGAATATCGGTATGAACTGTTGAGCCGAGTTGTTGAGCCATTCGGCACCGAGCCCTCGGCGTTCACCGATCTCAGCGGCGACGGCGAGAACGTCATCTGTGGGATGCATCGATCCATCAATGTCTCCCGTGCTGAAACGAGCATCGAAGGCAAGCACCATGACCGCTCCGCCAACCAGGCAGATCTTGGCCTTGACGTTGAGAGCGTTGAGTTGGTTTGCAAGCTCGGCGAGTGCCGACTCCATTTCGTCCCGGTTGAGATCAGACACTCTCAAGTTCATCTTCCGCAGCAAACACGCCATGACGGATGAGCGCTCCAGGAGAGTTGGCGATCTCCCAGGTGTGGAATCTCGGGTTCTTGGACAGATACCAGAAGGGTCGATTGAACCTATTCGGGTCATTGGTCCAGCGAGGTGGAGAGATCGCCTTCCTGGCCGCCTCATCTTCAACTATCGCAGCGAGGAAAGCATCCCAACGTGTGTCCCCGACGAGGCCTGGGGCCTGGCAGGTAAGGGCATCGAATCCCTCATGCTGGATCGCCGGAGGGCGTCTTTCAGATCGATGACAGCGCGAAGCGCACCATCCTCACGAATATCGAGCGACCGCCCTTCGCCCGCATCCCCATACAGCCGATCTTTGATCGTGTTGGCGGTGGCAACCGCACTGTGCCGCGGCAAAGGGACCAGCCCTATCGCGATCGACTGGCCGGCGGACTCGGCGATCCTGCTCAGCAGGGTGAGTGACGGCTCTCTTTGTCCAACTTCGACTTCGGCGATGGTCGATTGGGGGACACCAGCCTTCGCGGCCAAGTCGCGCTGAGTCAGGCCATTGTCTCGCCGCAACTGGCGAAGGATTGCGCTCGCTTCGGCTTTTCCATCCACGGTTGTATGATACCAGATGACAGATCAGACTAGACCGGCGGAGTGGGACCGGATCCGTCACAACCCCCGGGCCTGCCACGGAGAACCTCCCCCACTATCCAACCCACTATTTGGGTGGTACTGGGTGGAAATCAACCGAATCCCTGGATCGACACCGGATATACTCGCAGGTCACAGACTTGGACTGACTCCACGGACTCCCCTGCCTCGGACTCTTAATCCGCAGGTTTCGGGTTCGATTCCCGTCGCACATACCGTCGCTCGCATACCGTCGCCCGCATACCGAGGGGCGCACTTTTTGGGCTTGACCCCGTTGAGCGAGCCAGCGTTGTAAGAGTTGGGTCGTGCAAAAGGGGCTGCACGTTACGGAGAGGCAAGCTGGCCTCTTACGGGCTCAATTCGCGACGAGCCTGCCGCAAACGAACCCCAGACTCCACCCGTTCGTCTCGAAACGCCTGAATTCGTGCGAGCGTTTCTTCCAGGCGCTCGAGGAGCTGGTCGTTGGCGGCAATGCCCTCATCGAGAAGCTCCAAATGTCGCTCTGGAGAAACGTGCTCCGAGTTCAACTCGGAGCGCACCCGGTCGAGCACATTGACGTCGCCTGCATCAAGGACGGTGCGGACCTCAGCCAACGAGAAACCGAGGAGCTCTTGAAGATTCTTGATCCTCGTCACCCTCGCCACATCGGCGGGCGAGTACAGCCGTTCACCGCTGGCGCGGTAGTTGCTGGGTTGGAGCAGTTGGAGTTCCTCCCAGTAACGCAGAGTCCTGGTGGTGACTCCCGTGAGCTTCGCCACCTCGCCGATCCTCCACTGCACCGGTGGAGCCTGCGTCTTGGTTGTCTTGGCCGACATGTGGCGGTCTCCCCTACTGCTACGCCCTGCCCCGGACACTGACGGGCTGAGCGTTCCCCTCGATTCGTTCTGCATTGTCCATCTCGATGGTAGCGAGCGCGCCGTCGACATCCGAGGCAGTGGACACTTCTGGACCTCGAGTCCAGGAGGCGGCGGCCGCCAGGAGGCTGGCCACGATGGCGAAGTCGAACGCCGCGTGGAGCCCCGACTGGAACGGCTTGGCAATGAGCGAGGGAAAGAAGCTCCGGCCGGTGAGTGCCATCTGCTGTGAGTGTGGCAGCTGACTCAAGGCGTGGGGGCCGACGAGGTGTTGCACCGGGTTGTAGCCCAGCAGCGCAGCAAAGAGAGTCGAGACCGGTGAGAGATTCGACGCTTGGCCGGCTGCCTCGGTTGACACTCCGTGCGCGACCAGCCCGTGGTAGAGGCTCTCGGAGAGTGAGCCAGAGAGGCCGACAACCAGCAGCGTGAAGAAGATCCCAATGGAGAGCACCTGTGCCGAGTTCTGGAATGTGGTCTGCATGCCCGAGCCGACCCCCCGGTGCTCGGGCGGCAGACTGCTCATCACTGCGGCTCGATTGGGCGAACCGAACGCAGCCATGGTCAGGCCCATAACGAACAAGAGGATCGCGAAGAGCGGGTACGAGAAGTTCACAGGCATCCGCTCCAAAAGAACGAAGCAGATGGCCGTACCGATCATGCCTCCGGTGGCAAACGGGCGGGCGCCGAAGCGGTCCGACAAAATGCCGGACGTCGGCCCCGCGATGAGGAACCCGGCGGTCAGCGGGAGCATCGCCAGACCCGCCCACAACGGGGTCCTTTCGAAGGAATATCCGTGCAAAGGAAGCCAGATTCCCTGAAGCCAGATGATCAACATGAACATCAACCCGCCGCGGCTCAACGCGGCCAGAAAGCTTGCGACCACCCCCGCACTGAACGCCCTGATCTTGAAGAGCTGTAGCCGGAACATGGGCTGCTCGACCCTGGTCTCAATGATGCAAAAGGCGACGAGGAGAGCGGCACCGATGCCCAGACAGGAGAGGACGAGCGGGTTCGTCCATCCCATGGCGTGTCCGCCATAGGGCTCGATCCCGTATGTGATGCCGATCATGACGAGCACCAGACCCACGGCAAAGGTGACATTTCCCGGGCCAGTCGATGCGGGCCGGGCGTCGTGCGCTCAGCTCATGCAGAAACAGGTATCCCATCGCCGTGCCGAGCAGGCCGACCGGGACCGAGACCAAGAAGATCAGCCGCCAATTGATGGGAGCGAGCACACCACCGAGAACGAGCCCGATGAACGTGCCGCTGAAGGCGGCCGCCTGGTTGATCCCCATGGCCATGCCCCGCTTCCCAGCCGGGAAGGCATCGGTCAGAATTGCAGCGGAGTTGGCCAACAACATCGCTGCACCCACCCCCTGGAATATCCGCATGACTATCAGCCACAGGCCGCCCGCATGGCCGGTGAGCCAAGTGACGCTCAAGGCCAACGAGAAGACAGTGAACACGGCGAACCCGAGGTTGTAGGTACGCACTCGGCCGTAGATGTCGCCCAACCGACCGAAGGTCACCACCAGGACGCTGGTGACCACCAGAAACCCAAGGATCATCCAGAGCAGATAGAAGGTATTGCCCGACTGCAGGGGATCGATACCGACTCCCCGGAATATGTCGGGTAGGGCAATCAGTGTGATGGACCCGTCAATGGTGGCCATGAGAACGCCGAGCGTCGAGACAAAGAGGGCCACCCATTTGTAGCTCGGGGGAATCGGTCGAGTACCACTCAGGCGTGCAGCGCGATTCGATCGGGTGGCCTCAATTCTCGTCCCGGCGGCACCGTTGACCACGTTGCTACTCACGTTGTCTCCTGCTGAGAGGTTCCGCCGATGCTGCCGTCCACGACAACTAACTATAACGTGAACGTCAATGTATTCGCTTAGGGCCGGCGGCGGCTGAGCGGGAGAGGGCAGCCGCTCCCTAGGTGTGGGACCCATAAGAATGGGGCCGTCCGCGGTTCAAACGGCGGGCACACCAGGGTCGCGGCGCCGAATCGTTCGGGCGGCGACTGGCCCGTCTCCCTCATCATTGAGGCTTTGCCGAGCGGTGAGCGCCGCCGTGGCCAGATCGCCTCCCAGTGCCCGGCCTCGGGCGTCGGCTCCCCGCATCAAGTGGTCCTTCTACCCCTGCATGTATCCGCCAGCATCCACTGGGATCGACTGCCCGGTGATCGTCCGGCTCTCGTCGCTAGCGAGGAAGAGTGCCAGATTGGCGACGTCATCCGTGGACGAGATGTCATGGAGCGCGACGCCACGCAAGAGGCGCGCCCGATGCGCTTCGTATTCCACCCCTTGCTCGTCGGCCATCCGGCGAACCCAATTCCTCCAGAGGTCAGTGTCAATGGCGCCGGGTACGATGCAGTTGCAGCGAATGCCGTACTCGCCGACGTCAAGGGCGACGGCCTTTGTGAGAGCCCGAAGCGCCGCCTTGGCGGTGACGTAATGGCTCTTGCGGGTCCTCCCGGCGTAGCCGGCGGTGGACGAGAAGTTGAGGATCACCCCAGTCCGTCGCTCGAGCATCGATTGCTTCAGGACCTCACGCGTACACAGCATGGCCGCGGTCAGATCAATTTCTATGGTGGCATTCCAATTCTCAAGGGTTTGCTCCCAGATATACCGATCGGTACCAGGTGCGGCAGCGTTATTGCACAGCACATCGATGTGGCCGAACTCCTCGACGGCCCGCCCGACCATGGCGATGACATCGTCTTCGTCGGTCACGTCGGCACGCATAGCGATGGCGCCCTCGCCGGCCGCGGCCGCCGCATCTCGTACCAGATGTTCGCGGCGGGCGGCGAGCAGAACCTTCGCGCCTTCGTCCACGAAGCGGGCGGCCATCACGGGGCCGAGGCCTGTACTGGCGCCGGTGATGATTGCAACTTTCCCTGCAAGCCGCCCCGTCACCGCGGGCCTCCGGGAAAGATCTCGTCCAATGCGGCACCAAAGAGCTCCCGACCGGCTCCGGTCTCGTCGAGCAGTCGATTGGTCCGTCGCCGCACTCGCCAGGTGGAACCTGACCGCTCCAGGTCCCACCGCACAGCACTCACGCGCCAGAGGTAGAACCGCTCCTCCTCGCGACGCATGATCAAGGAGTAATTGACCGCATTTGCCCGGTCGCCATCGACCTCGACGAGGAGCGGTCCTCCGAAGTGAGCCACGCCCTCTGCCATGAGGTGGCGGTGCGCATCAGTCTGCAGCATCGCATCAACGGCTCCGGAACCGCGGCGGGGCTCGCGGTTCGCATCCCAGTCGTACTCGCCGTCCTGAAGCCAGAGCCCGGCCGCGAAGCTGGACTGTCCGGCGTCGGCTGCCGGGCCGTACGACATGACGAGGCGTTGGATCGCTGACTCGTCCTCGAGGCGCCGGATGCGGACATCGAGGTCATTGGGCTCAAACACCCTCGTATTCGTCACCGTTGAGCAACCCTTTCCACCGCGTCCATGTGCTCGAGCAGTGCCGAGGCGGCATTGAGCTCCAACACGCGGCTCGCTTCGTCGAGGAACAATACGTGACCCGTGGGAAAGAAGCAGACCCCGCCGGCAGAGACGACTCCTTCGGGAAGGTCCCGCGCCAGGGACCCTCGAAGAGAAAGAAGGAGCGACGTGACCTGATGGTTGGGTCAGACGATGCGCGATTTCCCCGACGTCGTCGGGACACGGTTCGGGACGAGCGGAATGGAGTACTTCGCTCACCTTGGGAGCTATTGGAGATCTCGCAGCGTCCTTCAGGACGACACGCTCCACATCACACGCTGATCGTCGCGAGGGTCTCCGCAGGCGCCGGCGGACCGGCTTCTCACCCCAGGTCAGCTGAGAATGCAGCCAGGCTGGCGGGGAACGAGCCCCCGGTGATGAGGGAGTTGACCCCGCCGCTGTCGGCGTCGAAGTAGGACTCGTAGGTGACGTCGTTGGCGCTGTTCTGCATCCAGGCGACCATCTGGTTGACGTAGTACGGGTCGTCGCCCAGAGCCATGGCCGTCGCTGCGGATGGCCACGCCCCATTCGCTGAAGGCCAGCGGCTTGCCGTTGGATGCCGCGAACTGCTGCGCGGCCGTCAGGGAGGGCAAGGTGGTCGAGGCCCAGGCGTTGGCCGGGGTCTGCGGAGTTGCCCAGGACTGGTCGTAGGCGTCGAGCCCGATCACGTCCACATAGGCATTGCCGGGATAGGCCGCGGCGACCGAGTAGCCCGACTGGGTGAAGGCCCCGGCGTCGGGGTTCCACACGAAGCGGAACTGCTCGCCCGCCACCGAGCGCATGGCGGTCACGATCTGGCGGAAGTAGGCGGCGTAGTTGGCCTCGGCGCTCGGCGTGCGTGGCGTTCCAGGCCATCCACGAGCCGTCGAACTCCCACCCGAGGCGCAGGTAGGCATTGGCTTCACCGCCGGCCACCAGCGTCTGCGCCAGGGTGACGTAATAGGAGTTGAAGGCTCCCGAAGCCCCCTGGGCCAGCGTGCCCACCGCCCCCCCGCCCGAGGTCGGGATGATCGGGACCCCGAGGGCGAGCGTGTAGCCGGTCCCCCGGTAGGCCGAGGTCAGGTAGTTGAGGCTCCCGCCCGAGCCGTCCATGGTCGCCCACCCGCTGCTGCCGTTCAGGTAGGCACTGGCGACGGTCGGCGAGGTCCTCGTCTGCTGGGCGAAAGCCGCCATGCCTGCCGGCGTGGGCGACGAGTCATATGCCCCCTGTTGGAGACTGCCCGTCCACAGGGCGTACGGGTTGAGCCCCGGCCCGAACACGTTGGCCTGGCCGTTCGCGGTCACGACGGTGTAGCCCGCCGCCGCCGGGTTGACGATCATGCCGTAGACGTAGGCTCCCCAGCCCGCCGTCGAGCCGTAGAAGTTGGCGTCGCCGTAGGTGAAGACACCGCCGTCGAAGCCGACGAGGTAATACCCCTGCCCGTCAGGTGTCGGGGCCATGCCGACGACGGGCAGATTCAGGTGGATGGACCCCGTCGAGCCGTAGAACTGCGCGTTGCCGTAGCTGAAGATGCCGCCGTCGGACGCCACCAGCCAGTAGCCGTTGCCGTCAGTGGTTGCCGCCATGCCGACCACCGGCTTGTTGAGCCGGATCGATCCCGTCGAGCCGTAGAACTGCGCGTTGCCGTAGCTGAAGATGCCGCCGTCGGAGGCGACGAGCCAGTAGCCGTGGCCGTCAGTCGTCGACGCCATGCCGACAACCGGCTTGTTCAGATGGATGGCACCGGTCGAGCCGTAGAAGGTGGCGTCTCCGTAGCTGAAGATGCCGCCGTCGGACGCGACCAGCCAGTACCCGTTGCCATCGGGTGTCGCGGTCATCCCGACGATGGGCTGGGCGAGGTGCAGATTCGACAGTGCAGGCGACCCCAGTGCCGGAGCACCACCGCGCGGCGTCACCGCGCCGGCCGTGGTGACCGTCCAGTAGCCACCGCTCGGATCGGCGGCCATCATGATGCCGCCGCTGTAGTCCTTCGATCGGACCGCGCTCGATGCGCTCGCCGGGCCGGTGCCCGACGAGAACGCCGCCGCCACCCCAAGAGCAATGAGGGGAACCAACACCAAGAACGCAATCGCTCGCGTCAACACGAGAGGTAGCGCCCGACTCCGTCGGGATTGCTGCATCGTCTTTCCCCCTTCGACCCGCAGACGACGGGTCGCGAAGGCGACGAGCAGTGCGCTCATTGCTGATTCGGCGGCCCGGCGAACTCGAGCGAGTCCCGTAGCTTTGCGTCCCACCCTCACGGGAGGTTTGCCTTTTTCGTTTCACAAACGATGATCAATAGGTCGGCTCAGAAGCAACCAACCCTGACGGAATTTGTGCCAATTGTGTGAGCGGGAGTTGTGCGTCTTCTGTGTTTTCTCGGGCCTGGAAACGCGAATGCCCTTGTCAGGCCCCCAAAGCACCGCCCTTGTCTTCAGTAGTGCTCCAATCGCCGTTGCCAGCGATGCAGCCGACCTACTGACGTGACATGGCGACCCGGATGATGTCCTCGGGATCGATCAAGTGATCGTGGTTGTCGTCGCCGATGTCGATCTGAACGAGTTCGATTCTCGCGTTGCACCTGCTCTTCGCACCGTAATCAGTCGAGACTGGCATCCCGAAGTCGTCGCCGATGTCGGTGGTCTCGTCGGCGGAGAAAACCATTGCTTGCGTCACCGGCACCCGGCCCTCTCCGACAGCTCGACCGTCGTAGAAGAGGGTGACGTTGCCACCTTTCGCCAATCCCCCGCCGTCGTAGGCAAACTCCATGCGAACCTTCCGGGCGGCGGGCGCAGTGGTTCAATCGGCGGGTAGCGGGTCTCGGGATCCTTGGCGTCGTAGGTCGTGAGCCCGACGTGGGGCCGGTCCGGAATCGGCAACACCGAACGAGAGACTTCCTGCACACGACCTCCAGTGTCACGCCGACGGCGACTCGTGCTGAGACTACGTCGATGGCTTGGAAGGACGCCAACGCCCGTGACCACCGTGATGGGCAGTCTCAATCGACCTCTTCGACGTGACCTCAGTTCAGTGGTGAACTCACTCGCCGATTCCGTACAGGAAGTCGTCGAGTTCTTTCCAATTGTCCTCCGTGACTCCACCGGGGACACAGGACACGACGATGGCAACCTCGTCCGGATCGCGGCCGACCACCGCGGTCCACTCTTTGTGATCACGGCGAGTGACGAGCAGCCTCCGGGACTCCAATTGGTCTGCGATCCGGTCCAGTTGGTCCGTTGCACCGACTTCCAAAATGAATGCTCGCAGACCGATGTGGCGAGCCCCCCCGATCGGGCTGCTCCCGAGCGTCCGGAGCACCACGACCTGCGCTCGGTCGCTGTCGGGAACACTCATGACCGCCAACTGCTCCTTCTGTGACAGCAAGGTGAACCCGAACACCTCACGGTAGAACTCCATCGATCGATTGAGGTCAGCCACGTTCATGACGACACCCTGAAAGTTCATCCTTGGCTCCAAGTCTTCAGTAGAGAGAAGGCGCTGTGCGAGGCTTCACACTCCCGAACTGCACCTTCGATCAGGATTCCCAAACATCCCGGCCACGAGTCAACCGTGGGGAGGACCGGTGCGTCAATGGCACCCGGCCCTACAAGCGGGAGACGAGCTCGGCCACGATCTCAGCTGCCGATTGGGGTTTCCGGGCAAGGGCAACGCTCTGTCCGGCCCACAACGAGAGTGCTTCGATCGCGCCGGTAGTACCCACCAGTGGAGCGCCCGGCTCGTAGCGGACGATCGCTTCGCCGGAGCCGAAATGCGCGATGACTTCGCCCACCCCGGGTCGACTCTCCAATGGTGGTCGCCCAGCCACCTCCCACGCATCGGCCGTCGAGTTGCGAAGGGCGCGGTGCGGCGCATCCGGCCATCCGACCTCGTACAAATCGGGGTACCACTGCGCGTCGGTCTCGGCTGCGCCAATCAGGCGACGACGATACTCATCGTGGACCGGCATCTCCGCAGCCAGCAAGAATCGGGTACCCAGCCACGCCGCCTGCGCTCCGAGCTGGAACACGGCGGCCACGCCGCGAGCGTCCCCGATCCCCCCGGCCGCGATCACGGGCACAGGGGCCACCGCATCCACGACGGCGGGCACCAAGGGAAGCGTCGCAACGCCGCTCCATACGTGGCCTCCGGCCTCCCAGCCCTGTGCCACGACGACATCAGCACCGCTGCCGACGGCCCGCCGCGCCTCTTCGGCACTGCCGACCGTCTGCAGAAGGAGCGCGTTGGCATCGTGGACCTGGTCGACATAGTCACCTGCATCCCCCCACATCAGCGACACGATCCGAAGGCCGGCGTCGAGAGCCTCTTCGAGGCGACGGTGCTGATCGGAGGCGATGATCAGATTGCCGCCGAACGGTCGGTCGGTGAGTGCCGCCGTCTGGCGGACGGGGTCGCCGGCCGGTGTGGACCAGGTCAGCGCCAGCATGCCGAGCCCACCGGCATTCGAGACCGCTGCCGCCAGTTCGGGCACGGCCGACATCGGCGCCTGCACAATGGGCTGTTCGATCCCGAGCAGGTCGCAGACCGGTGTTCGCATCACACGGTTATGACTCGTAGGAGGTCGGCATCGCCTCGGCAGCGCGCCTGTTCCATCCGTGGAACGCCGAGTAGTCGCCCGCATCCCAAGCCTCGCGCAGCCCAGGCTTGCTCAGATCCCAATCGGGGCGGATCTCGCTCGACGCCTCGCGCAAATCACGCCAGATGTCGTCGAACGACGGGCGCCCCCAGAACCAGTAGCCGTTGTAGATGCTGTGCACAACCAGTCCCGGCTTGAGCACCAACGTGTGGGGGATCATCGGGTTGTGCTCGGGGTCGGTGTACTCCTGGATCTCGAGGTCCCGCTGAATCGTCCGATCGGGATCCGAGAGAAAGGTCCATTGAGCCCCGACTGAAGCGCGAAATTCTTGCGTCGTGTGGTGGTCGTCCGTCGAGATCGTGACGATCTGGGTGTAGCCGACGTTCACCTTCGGGTAGTTCGCCGCCAGCTCCAGATGCTGTTGGTGCTCCTTCGGGCAGTAGTTGCCTCGGGCCAGGGTGAGGACCAGCGGGTCATCGCCCTGAAGCTCGCTGAGCTTGCGCACGGTGTCCGTGTGATCGGGCAGGGCGTAGTCGGGAAAGGTGCTGCCGGGTCTGATGTCGGATCGCATGGATGGCGCCTCTCTCGTCGTCTCACTCGCCCTCTGTGTGCGGCGAAGTCGAACCTGGCCTGCCCAGCAAGGCGTGGGCTCCGTGACAAATTAACCCTCTGCAGCAGCCACGTCACCCCTCTTCTCCGCCGGCACCGAGAGACATTCCCCAAAGCATCTTCACGAGTCCACGGGCCCGGAATGGGTCGTGGAAGCAAAGACCGAGCAGCCGCTGGCCGACACCCTGGATGTCGTGCTGCGCCAGACTTTGTCCCCTGGAGCATGAGGCGTCTCAGACTTGAGCTCATGAAAGGAGACGGACCTGGAGATACGCTGTCGGTTCTTGAGCGCCGCCCGGACCCGGCATCCCGTTTCTGCTCGATGACGCCGTCGAAGAAGCGATGACGCCTTCGAAGAAAGAGGCGCCGTCGCCATCTCCTCATAGCGCCAGTCCAGCCCATGAGCGTCTCCGCCGTTGGGCCGCCACGATGCTGGCGCACCGGGAGGGCGACCACGGTATCCACCACGATGCGGCCAGGGCGCACGTCCTTTACCAAACGTCCACGATGTCAGCCCTCCTCGACGGCATCTACGACGGAAGCGTGACGATCGCGGAGCTCCTCCAACACGGTGACTTCGGTGTCGGGACCTTCAACCACCTCGACGGTGAGATGGTCGTCAACGCCGGGGTCTGCTTCCACCTCTACTCGAGCGGGGAAGCCCGCGTCGCCGGGCTCGACGAACTGACTCCTTTTGCCGCCGTCACGACATTTCAGCCGGACATCACGTTCGACGTCGAGACGCCGACAACTCGAGCGCAGCTCCTCTCGCTGATCGGCGCACGGCTGTCCAGCGAGAACCTCTTCTACGCCATCAGGGCGACCGGGGACTTCAGCACCGTCTCAACCCGAACAGCGGCGCGCCAGGAAGCTCCCTATCAACCCCTCACGAGGGCAACCGACGACCAGGCGGTGCGCACATTTGCGGGGACGGCGGGCGTCCTGGTCGGATTCCGGACACCGGACTACGAGCAAGGAATTTCCGTCGCCGGCTATCACCTGCACTTCCTCAACGACGAGGGCACCGGGGGCGGGCATGCCTTCGACTTCGTCCTCGAACGGGGCGTGGTGGAGATCTGTACGGTCTCGGAGATGCGGCTCAGCCTGCCCACGACGGGGCCATTCCTCAGCGCCGATCTGCACACAAAGGATATCGACGCAGACATTCGCAGGAGCGAGGAATGAAGGTCAGCTGCCCTACGAGAGGCCTCTGGCTTCCCGGGCTTCCTTCGCTTCCTTGTACTTTCGGTGCTGCTCCAGAATGTGCTCATGCGAGGCACCCGACGTCGGCACCCCGGGGTGATGATGCCGGCACAGAATGTACGGCGTGCCCTCCAAGACGTGATGCCCGATGCGCCAACAGCCTTTGGTGTGGCAGTTGACCTTGCGGACCCCGGTGTAGACCCCGATGCCGACTGCGCTGATCAGCGTCGCCTCGCCGAGGTCGGAACCGAAACCTGACCAGAAGTTGTAGTACTGGTCAGGGCCTCCGTGCAGGATGCCCGTGTGCAGCGCGAACCAATGCCGCGCGGCGGCGAAGAACGCAATGAGCAAGGCGATCGCCACGACCAGCAGCACGATGAGCATGCCAAGGACGATCTTCCGTGCCGGCGTCCTGCCCTCGTCCGGGACCGTGCCACCGCCCGGTCCACTCACGGCTGGAGAGGGCGCTGGGGCCTGGGCCTGCGTGGTGGCTGAAGGATCAGACATCCCAGCTGATTCTAAGGTGGCTGGCGGCGCCGGCCGGGTATCCCACCTGCCCCGCCGCGCTTCAGGAAGACCCCTCGTCCTCCAAGGTGACGTCGAATCTGTCGTAGTAGAACGCGAACTGTTCGCGGATCTGCGCCGGATGAAGGCCGAAGGTCTCGGCCTTGTAGCTATGCGGCCCTGAACGCTCTTTGGAGCTCTCGGCCCACCAGTCCTGCATGTGCCGCCGGGCTTCGTCGCTCAGATCGTCACCGAGTTCGCCGTACAGCTTGGTCACTGCAGCAATCGGATCACTCTGTACCGCAGCGAAGGACACATCGAAGAATCGGTCCTCGTTCCCGTTGTCGCGGAAGTCGATCAGGCGCTGGAGCGAGTACCGCCAGAGTTCCGCGTTGTGGGTCCCAATGGCCACGGGGTCGGGATCATCGGTCAGCACATTCGAAAGTGCCTCGAACACGGCGCAGACCGAAGGCAACACCTTGCCGACATCACGGTGTGTCATGACGAATCGTGCATCGGGGTAGATCCGGTCCAACGCACCGATCGAGTGCATGTGGGCCGGCGTCTTGAGCCACCACCGCTCGGGTGGGCAGCGCCACTGCAACAATTGCAAGACTCGCCGGTGATAGCGGTAGGCCGGTTCCATGTCGCACTGCAGCAGCCACGAGCTGTACGCCGGGATCCTGGCCATGCCCTCGAAGAGTTGCGATCTGAAGTCGAGAGCCATCAAGAGGATGCACTCCTGTGGCCCGGTGGCGGAAGTCGGCAACATGCCGACGAATCCGGGGAACATCTCGTTCGTGATGTCGATACCTACCTGCGTCTCCGCGATCCTCGGGTCCGTGTGCTCGGTCGCCGTCTCCGGCGGCGGGCAGGGCTTCCCGGCCTCCCAGGTGCGCAAGGATCGCCGGGCGGTGTCATTGGCGAGCAGGAAGCTCAACGCAGTGGAACCAGTGCGAGGGAGCCCGAGCCCGAACAGCGGAGCCACGATCTCCTGCTCCGCGATTTCAGGGTGCTCTCCATGCCAGTGCTCCACTTCGAGCCGATTGACCAGGAGCCCGACGATCTGGTCGATCATCACGCTCTCGCCCAGCTCGTTGAGCGCCGATTCCTTGGTCAAGGAATTGACGAGGACGTCGAGTCCTTCCTGCCACGTGTCCTCACCGAAGTCGTCACATCCCGCACGCGCCGTGGCGGTCTCGACCAGCTGCTCCACCTGTATGTCCATGGCCCCCGATCCCCCGCCGCAGGCTGTGCTGCGGCATCCGGCAGAACCTTACGGGACCACGGGCTTCGGCTCCGAATCCACTCGATGAATTGTGACCCTCTGGCCTTCACCGGCAGCACCGGACATTGTCCGTGGTGGGGACCCGCTTGACGGGGAAGGGCTCCTCAGCGAGGGCGGTTCGCCTCGCGCGGAAAGTCCCTGAGCCGGTCATAGATGGTGATGAGCCGGGAGATGATCGGGGCCCGCTCCCACCAGCGCGGCCCGTCGGGGTGGAGGTTGGTCGGTGCGTGGACGGCGAGGTGTTCGGCCGTCTTCAGGTCGTCCTCCAGGTGGGTCGCGCCCAGCGCGCCCCTGAGGTCGGGTAGAGCTACTCCGAGCTCCCACACGATTTCCGCCCCGATGACGTGCATCAGGTCGTCCATTTCGCCGTCGAAGTCCTGACCCACCCGGAGGTTGATGCCCTGGACGCCCCGTGACATCTTCTCCACCCGGTCGATGAACGGCCGATGCTCTCGCATGCCGCTCTCCATACGGTTCGAAACATCCTCCAGACTCGGTTCGCCGGAAGCCACCGAGCTCACATCGACAAGAGCAGCCTCGCGAGTGGCGACATGCCGGATGATCTGCTTGGCGATGTCCCCGTACTTGGCGCGCTCCTCCACCGACGAGCCCCGGTTCGCCCGGAGTTCGTCGAAGAGGCCTTGCAGTTCGAGATCCTCCGACTCCAAGAGGTCGAGTGCGTTCCCCGCCTTCTCACCGTGATCGGTCAGCGACATCGTCAAATACCCCCTTCGACTTGCCGATCTACTGGTGCAGCCGCAGGAGCTTCACCGGCCGCGCCGGAAACTCGCTGCTGTCGTGACGCCAACCCAGCGGCGAGGGCGGCGCCCGCGACAAGAATGAGCCCGGTCACCAGGGCGCGGATCCCGAATCGACCAGCGTGCTCGTTGTCTGCCTTCGCCATGCTGTTGGCCTCCTCGCCAAGGTGTGCTCCCAAGAGAAATACCCATCGGCGTGGGACAGAAACTGCACACTGCCAACTGCGGGGTGCTTACGGCGTGTCCTGCCGCTCCCCGGCCGCGCTCTCCTCGGCCTTGAAACCCGTCGTCACGAATTGCTCTGGCCGTCGCTTTCCCTCGAGCGCAATAGAGGACAGCACTTTCTTGTCCGCCACGGTCAGCGGGGGCTGCACGAGCCCTCTGGGCCACAAGTGCCGGGCGAGCACCACGTTGACCTCCGAGGCGTACAGGGTGACCTGGGCAGCCAGGAAGAGGAAGGCGATCAGGCCCAGCACGAGCGCGAACGCGCCGTACTCCTGGCTCGTGTTCCGCAGTGAATGCTCCACGAGCAGACCACCCAGATACTGCAGGAGGGTCCAACCGACCGCGCCGATGATGGCTCCCGGCATCATGTCGCGCCAGGGAATCTGCTTCGGCGTCAGCAACCTGAAGGCGACCACGAAGAGCCCGACGTTGACTGCGAGAGAGGTCACGACCGCGCCGGCGACGGCCAGGCCACCGTGGTGCCCGATTGTCACCAGCCCGGCCACCACGGTGCTGACGAGGAGGAACAGCCCGAGGACCACGATCATGGAGTACGTCCGCCCAAGTCGGGCCCAGAAGCTCGGGCGGTTCACTCCCGGGATGTTCCAGATCTCTGACTGCGCGTACTGCGCCGTCTGAATCGCACCTTGCGAGCCCCACAGCACCACGATGATCCCCACCACCAACCCGAAGATGCTGCGGCCGTGAATGCCGTGGATGTTGGTACTCAGCTTCGTACCGACGACGGGGAACTGGGAGAAGGCCGAGTTCTCCACTCGGCGGACGAAGGAGTGCTCGCCACCGCCGAAGAACCCGAGGATCGTGACCAGCAGCAGGAGGAGCGGGAAGAGGGACAGGAATCCGTAGAAGGTCAACAGCGCCGACAGCGAGCTCCCCCTGTCGTCGCCGAACTTCTTGAACACGCCGACGCCGAAGGCAAGCGGGCGGACACTCTGTTGCGTGCGGTCCGCCTTGCGGACGAGCCGCTCGAAGACGTTCATGAGGATTCCGCGAAAAGGCGGTCGCCGACTCGCGGATGCAGACGTGCGGTCATCGGTGTCGCCCTCACGTCCTCTCCCTCCGTCGGTCCTGCCTGCTTCTCATACCCCTTGCCGCACTTGCGAACCCGAGACTATGGGTACCGTGGTACCTGGTGGCAGCGAAGTCAACAGGGGAGGGTGCGGCGAGCAAGGCGAGAAAGCTCGACCCCTACCGCGCCAAGCGAGACTCCAAGAAGACCCCGGAACCGATGGGCCGCCGGTCGACGAAGGCTTCGGGAGAGCAGCGATTCGTGATCCAAGAGCACCACGCCACCAGTCTCCACTGGGATCTCCGGCTCGAACGTGACGGCGTGCTCGCCTCCTGGGCCCTGCCCAAGGGCCTTCCCGAGACTCCGGAGAAGAACCACCTCGCCGTCCACACCGAGGATCATCCACTGGAGTACGCGACCTTCGAAGGCGAAATCCCCCAGGGCGAGTACGGCGGTGGCCAGATGACGATCTGGGACACCGGCCACTACGACGTGGAGAAGTGGTCCGACGCCGAGGTCAAGTTCGTGCTCCACGGAACGAGGGCCGTCGGCAGCTTCGTCTTGTTCCAGACGAAGGATCGCAACTGGATGATCCACCGGCACGGCGCATCAACCCGTGCGGACGCACTCCCCGATGCCATCAAACCCATGCTGGCGGTGGCCGGGAAGCTGCCGGCGGACAGCGAGGGCTGGGCCTTTGAGATCAAATGGGACGGCGTCCGAGCGATTCTCTTCGTCGAAGGCGGCCGCGTCAGGGCGCAGAGTCGGAACGACCTCGACGTGACGGTCTCGTTTCCCGAACTGGCCGACATCGGCAAATTCCTGGGTATGACGACCTGCGTCCTCGACGGCGAGATCGTCGCCCTGGGCGATGACGGCCGGCCCAGCTTCTCGAGGCTGCAGCGGCGCATGCATGTGTCCAACCAGCGTGAGGCGAAACGGCGGTCGATGTCGGACCCGGTCAGCTTCGTTGCATTCGACCTTCTCTACATCGACGGGCACTCGCTCATGGACGCTCCCTACGACGAGCGACGAGAGCGGCTCGAAGCACTGCACCTCACGGGCGAGACGTTCACCACCACCGAGGCGTTCCGGGACGTGTCAGGTCCCGACATCCTGCAGGCGACGGTGGAGAACGGCTTGGAGGGCGTGGTCGCCAAGCGACGCAGCTCCCCGTACCGACCAGGTCGCCGCAGCCCTGACTGGACCAAGGTCAAGTCGTTCCGGACGCAGGAGGTTGTCATCGGGGCCTGGACCGACGGGCAGGGCGAACGACTCGACAGCCTGGGCGCGCTCCTGCTCGGGATCCCCGACGAAGGCGGCCTGCGGTACGTCGGCAAGGTCGGCACGGGGTTCAGCGCCCAGGCGCGCGCCGAGCTCCTCCGCGAGCTCCGACCTCTGACGTCGCAGGAGAGTCCCTTCCTCGGCGCGCTCCCTTCCGGCGATGCGGGCAAGGCGCACTTCGTCCGGCCCGAATTGGTGGGAGAGGTCGAGTTCGGAGAATGGACGACGGCGGGCCGTCTGCGCCATCCGACCTGGAGGGGTCTGCGGCCGGACAAATTGCCCGGTGAGGTCGTCGTCGAATGAGCCCGACGCGCACCACGATCGAAGGACGGGAGCTCTCGGTCTCCAATCTCGAGAAGGTCCTCTTTCCCGAGAGCGGCTTCACCAAGGGCCAACTGATCGACTACTACGTGCGGGTCGCACCGGCGATGCTGCCGCACCTTCGGGAGAGACCGCTGACCATGAAACGGTTCCCCGATGGGGTCGACGGCAAGTTCTTCTTCGAGAAGCACATTCCGTCTCACGCTCCCGCCTGGGTGCGCTCAGTCGACGTCGGCTCCAGCGACGGTGAGGACGTCATCCCTTACGCAATGGTCAACGACCTCCCCACTTTGGCCTGGGCGGCGAACCTCGGGACGATCGAGCTCCACGTGCCCTTGTGGCACGTTGGCAGACACCGCAAGCTCCCGGCCCGCCCCGATCACATGGTCTTCGATCTCGATCCCGGCGAGGGGACGTCGATCGTCGAGTGCTGCGTGGTCGCCGGGTATGTCATGGAGGAGCTCGCCCAGCAAGGAACGGAGTCGTTCCCCAAGACCAGCGGATCGAAGGGCCTCCAGCTCTATGCCGCGGTGGGCCCGCAGACGACCTGGGACAGCCAGCGGGAACGCGCGCACGAAATAGCCCGGAAGTTGGAGTCCGATCACCCGGAGCTCGTGGTCTCCAACATGCGCAAGTCGTTGCGCCGGGGCCGGGTGCTCATCGACTGGAGCCAGAACCACTCGGCCAAGACGACCGTCGCCGTCTATTCGGTTCGGGCCATGCCCACGCCGACGGTCTCGACACCGGTCACGCAGGCCGAAGTAGAACGGTGCGCCGCCAAGAAAGACCCCCGAATCCTCCGCTTTGAGACCACCGACGTGCTGCGGCGCATCGACAAGGACGGGGACCTCTTCGCCCCACTCGGCTTACCCTGACCCGGCGACGGTTGCAACCGATGCTCCGCCGCCGAGTAATCCACACGAGCAGTGGAAAGCCTGTGGAGGACAGCGGTCTCTTGCGTTGTCCATGACCCATCTGCAGTCACACGCAACGATCAATGGCTGCGGGTTTGCCACACGACGCACGATGAGCCCGGAGAACACACGCAGTCATTGTGCAACAGCAAGAAGGGGCGCGCGCATGGAGCGCGGAACGCGACCGTTCATCCGCACGCACGCCCCCTCCTGTTCGCGTGCTCGACAGATTGCCGTTCGCGTCCTCATGGTCGCGTCGTGCGCGCAGGCCCACCCGCGCGACACGGTCACTGCGTCTGAAAAGACGCGGCTCGCAAGCACCAGAAGGCCCCCCTCGGGTTCGTTCCTTCTGGAGCGCCAGCCCCCTGGCCAGGTTGGGCGCTCTGCACATCCTTAGATGCCCGGTCGAACGTGCCGGCAAACCCCCCGTTTCGGTGAAGGTGCCGTTCAGGCCAGGGCGTCGGGCCGGAGCCGTGCCAGGACCTCGTCGACGACCTCCGAGGTGGAAGCCTCCCCGCCCAGGTCGAAGGTTCGGATCCCGTCCGCCGCCGCGCCGAGCGTGGCCCGGCGGATGGCGGTGGCCGCCGCCCGCCACCGTGCCGTCGCCCTGGGCGGCGTGGTCGAGCACGGCGGCACAGGCCAGCAACATCGCCATCGGGTTGGCGACGTTCTTGCCCATGAGCGAGGGCGCCGTCCCGTGTGGCGCTTCGGCCATGGCCACGACCGGGTGCATCTGGTCGTCGAGCGCCAGCAGCACGGACTCCGCTCCCGCGATGGAGCCGAACAGCGCCAGGACGAGATCCGAGAGGCAGTCCCCGTCACGGTTGAGCGCCGGGATGACGAGCGGGCTGCCGCTCGACTCGGTGAGCAGACCCGCGTACGCGGCGTCGATCAGCGTGGGCCGGTACGGCACGTCGGGATAGCGCCCGGCCGCGGCGTCCATCTCCTCTTTCAACATGCCCTCGTAGACCGTCGACACGGTCCACTTCGGACCGCCGTACACGCAGGCATCCTGATGTGCGGCGGTCCGGAACGAGAATTCGGCCACGGAGCGACAGACGGAGCGATCGATGCGCTCGGTCCGCCAGGCCTGCTCCCCCACGCTGCCCGGTTCACCCGTCCGGCGCTCCTCGGCCCCATAGGCGTCGCCGACCGCCATGCGAACCACGACGATGGGGTGCACGACAGAGGCGGGCGGCGCCACGCCCGGGATCCGCCGGCCCGTGCGCACGATGACCGAGCCACCCACGCCCTCTCGCAAAATGCGGTTGGGGCTGCCCACGTCGCCCGTGATCTCCGGGGTGATGGTGGCCGCCTTGAGCCCGAGACCCGTCTCACGCATCGCGGCGGCGGCCTCACGGACAACCTCGTTCGCCGTGGCTCGTCGATTCGCGAGCGACAGGTCGAATCGGATCAGTTCGAGGGCGAAACCCAGGATGGCCGGATCGAGCACACGCAGGGCTTCGTCGAGCAGCTCCTGCCCTGTCTCGTCACCGTCACAGACGATGATCTGGTGGCCCGATGACACGTGGTCAGGGTCGCACGAAACGACGGGTGGTGCCAGCAGGCCCTCCGCTCGGCGTCAGGCCCAGGCGCCGCGGGTGGGCGGCATGCCGCTCCGGCCCTCAGGCCCTGGGACGACACCCAGCACCTGATGGATCGAGATCCCGCCGTCTTCGAACCCGTTGGCCGAAGCCGCCATGTACAGCTGCCAGACGCGGGCCCGCCGTATGCCGACGTCGGCGACGGCGGCATCCCAGTGCTCGTGCAGGTTCCCCACCCAGGCACGGAGCGTCTTGGCGTAGTGCTCCCGCAGGGATTCGACGTCGCGCACCTCGAATCCCGCCTCCTCCATGGACAGCACGACCTGTCCCACGTCGATGAGCTCGCCGTCGGGAAACACGTAACGACCGATGAACGTTCTCGGCCCGATGCGCGACCCGCCCACGCTCGAGATGGCGTGATTGAGGAGCCGGCCCTCCGGCCCGAGCAAACGGCGCATGGTGTCGAAGTACTCGGCGCTCTTGGCGGACCCGACGTGCTCGAACATGCCCACGGACGCGATGCCGTCGAACGGGCCATCCCGCAGGTCGCGGTAGTCCTGGAGGCGGATCTCGATGTTCTGTTCCAACCCGGCGGCCGCCACCCGGTCGCGCGCCCACCGCGCCTGAGCTGGGCTGAGGGTCACCCCGACAACCCGTGCGCCGTAGTTCCGGGCGGCGTGGAGGGCAAAGGCGCCCCAGCCGCAGCCGACATCGAGGATCCGCTGTCCCGGCCGGTCGGCCAGCCCGAGCTTGTGGCAGACGAGGTCGTGCTTGGACTGCTGTGCGGCCTCGAGTGTGTCGATCCCCGGGGCGAACCGGGCGCAGGAGTACGTCATGGCCGGGCCGAGCACCATGGCGTAGAAGTCGTTGCTGACGTCGTAGTGGTGCTGCACCGCCTGGGCGTCGCGACGCGGCGAATGCAACCGGCCCCGCGGCGCTGCCTCCTCCGGTGGAGGCGGTAGTGGGCCGGCGATCACGCCGAGGCGACGCGCCGCCTGCAGCGCCTGCCATGGCAGCCGGGACCCGACGTGGATCCGTTCGGGAGACGCGGCATGCAGCGCCGCCAGGATCTCGAAGATGTCGCCCTCGAAGGTGAGGTCACCCATGACGAAGGCCCGGGCGAGCCCGAGCTCACTGGGCGCCCAAAGCAACCGCCGCACGGCATCGGGAGAGCGGACCGCGATGGTGTTCCCCTGCGCCGGCCCGAGAAATGTCCCGTCCCAGAACTCGAAGCGGACCGGCGGTGGACCGCCGAAGAAATGGACCAGGAGGGGCTCGATCGCCCTGCCGACGCCGCCACCCGGGGGGCCCTCCGTCGCCGGGTGCTGCTGTTGCCGAGGCCGCAACGGGCTCGGCCTGGAAATGAGGTCCGATTGCATGGCTGTCTCCTGCTCAACAGGTCCAATTCCAGGGATCATGCTACGGGCGAATGAAAGACACTGTTCGGGGAACAAGTACGCGGCAGAGGAGCCGATGGCAGACGAGCACGCGGTCGAGCCGCCGCCGGGGACTCCCGGCCAGCGCGCCCTAGGGGCGATGGAGAGCGCCGTGCGACGCGCCCGCGAGGCCACCGGCAGGCCTCCCCCGGTGCCTCTGCCGCCACGCCAGACCCCGCCACGCCCGGCGCCGCCCCGCCCGCCATCAGCGGAACCCCCCACCCTGCCAACACCGAGGGAGGCCGATCAGGCACCCCGTACCGAGGAGGTCCGTCCCGTGGGGGACGTCCGCCTCCTGGAAGGCGCACGGCCTCTGGGTGGCGTCCCGCCCCGTGGGGACTTCCGCCCCGAGGGGAGCCCCGGACCGGCTGCCCGACCCAGCCGCTGGCTCGTCGGCTCGGTCGCCGTCGTCGGGGCACTCGTCGTGGCGGCCGCCATCGCTTTGGTCGATCTCGTTGAGCGGCCACTCCGCTCCCCCGTCGACGACGGCTGCGGGCTCTGCGCCTGTGAGTCCTCCTGCCTCCCGCACGCCCTCGACGGGACCCGCTGGCACTGGGACGCACCGCACGACGTCGAGCACGACGCCAACGACGACGGCGCCCTCCACCTCGACCCCGACAACCGCTGCGGTTTCTCCAGGCGGTCCACCGAACATCGCCTCGCTCAGTCCCTCCAGCGGAACCGCTGGGCAGCGCATCACGGTCACGGGCGCCAACTTCTTGAGCTCGAGCGGTCAGATCGTGGCCACGTTCAACGGCCAGGTGGCGCCGACGAGCTGCCCCGCGCAGAACACCTGCACCCTCACCGCGCCGGCGTCGACCTCACCCACGGCACAAGTCGTGATCACCACCTCGGGCGGCACGTCCAACGCCATGACGTTCACCTATACCTGAGTACTCCGGCGGAGCAGATCCGTGACCTCGTCATCGGACGTCGGCGAGAAGTCGTCGTACCACTCGCCGACGGCGAAGAACGACTCAGGCATGGTCGCGCAGAGGAACTCGTCACAGACGTCCTGCAGGGTCGCGGCCGCAGCTTTCGGGGCGACCGGCACGGCGAGCACGACCCGCGTCGCCCCCTGGGCTCGGGCGACGCGACAGGCTGCGCGAGCGGTCGAACCAGTGGCGATCCCGTCGTCGACGATCACGGCACAGCGTCCTCGGAGATCGATCGGAGGACGCGCGTTCCGGTATCGCCGGGACCGACGAATGAGTTCCGCGCGTTCCCTCTCCTCCACCGCGGCAAGGTCGACGCCGGCGCTCATCGTCCAGCCCGTGCCGTCCACATTCTCGACTCGCACCCCGTTCTCGCCGATGGCCCCCATCGCCAGTTCGGGCTGAGACGGGAAGCCGAGCTTGCGCACGACGATCACGTCGAGTGGAGCCCCGAGTCCGCGCGCAACCTCCGCGGCAACGGGGACCCCGCCCCGAGGGAGGCCGAGCACGACGACATCGTCCCCACCGACGCCGGCGGCCCGCACCACTTCGGCCAGGCGGCGACCCGCATCCACACGATCGCGGAACATGCGCATCACCTCCTTGACCGCTGCAGTCTTTCCGCTTGTGCCCGCCCCACACCACCCGAACCAGGAGCAGCTCCCACCTCGAGCAAGAGGTGCGAGGATGGACCGCCGGGTCATTCGCCGGCAACAAGGCAAAAGAGGAGTCCACGTGGGAGAGGCCGGGCATCTGAACAGCCATCAACGAGACACGCTGGCACAGGTATTCCGGCATCCGCTGGGCCACAACATCGAATGGCACGCGGTCCTTTCCTTGCTCAACGCCGTTGGCACCGTACAGGAGACGCACAAGGGCCACCTCCTCGTCACCATCGGCGGTGAGACGGAGACGTTCGACCCTGCTCGGCACAAGGACATCGATGCGGAGCAGCTGACGAACCTGCGCCGCTTCCTCCGCAAGGCGGGCTATGCACCCGGGGAGATCCCGGCGTAGCTGCACGGACCGACGCGATCGGGCGGTGCGAGAGACTGGCGGACATGAGGGTCAACGAGTGACGACACAGACTGTTTTGGCGGCCGATATCGGCGGGACGCAGATGCGAGCCGCCCTGGTCGATCCCAAGGGCCGGATACTCCTCCGTCAATCGATCCCCACTCCGGCACAGGCGGACGTCCCGGCATCACTGATCGATCTCATCGCCGCCGTGGCAGCATCCCCTGGACACAGTGCGCCCTCCCACGCCGTCGTCGGGCTCCCCGGTGCGGTCGACTACGCGGCCGGCCGACTCCTGTGGGCTCCCAATCTGCCCAAGCAGTGGCCCGGACAGCTGTCGACGAGTGGCTTGACCGCCCACCTCGGACTGCCCGTCAGCATCGCCAACGACGCGGATCTGGCGGCGGTCGGCGAAGCGACGTTCGGCGCCGGCGCAGGGAGCTCCGCCGTCGCCTATCTGACGATTTCGACCGGCATCGGGGCGGGTGTGGTG
Source organism: uncultured Acidimicrobiaceae bacterium (assembly GCA_963753115.1). GTDB lineage: Bacteria > Actinomycetota > Acidimicrobiia > Acidimicrobiales > RAAP-2 > Bog-473. The sequence goes on along the minus strand of CAVWBB010000016.1, from coordinate 37,285 downwards.
CACGGTGGAAGGCTGGTTCGGGGCACGCGCTCGTTGGCCGAGCTCGGCCATGTCGTCGTCGACTGGCGGGCCTGGCGGGACGGAGCGCCGTGCACGGTGGAAGATCTGGGCTCGGGCGGCGGAGTGGCCCGACTGGCGCTTGCCGCAGGCCTCGGCGCCTGAGCGCACGAGAGGTGCAGGCGCTCGCCGAGTCCGGCGAGCCCGACGCGGTCAGCCATCTGGCACCAAGCCATTGCCGCCTGTGCCGCCGGTCTTGTCGAATCTGGTCATGTCCTTTTACCCGACCACCGTGTCGATCGGCGGTGCGCAATGGGCAGGCAGGAGTAGTTCTTCGAGCCGCTGCGTGACATGGTTCTGCAACGGCCCGGGCATCATCCCGACGACCTGACGATCGTCCTGTCCCCCTCGGTGACGATGCCGGGCTGTCCGGGGCGGCCGCATGGGCTGGCACTGCCGAGGCCGTCTGACCCTCTCAGCCGGCGAGCGCATGCGCACAGCGTCTGCCCAGCAATGACCTTGTCACTCGATGGATATATGGTTCTCGAAACTTGAAACAAAACTGCAATACAACCCGTCCAGACGGGCTGAACGCAGTCAGCAGGGGGCTCGCCCAGAAGGGCGATCCAGGACCAAAGGAGACAATGTGCGTTACAGCAGGGCAGGCATGTTCGGGGGGCTCTCCCTCGCATTGTCGGCGACGCTGGTCGGAGTGGTGTGCGGAGAGGCCTCGGCCTCGATCCGGGTCACCACGCCTTCCAACGTCTCGACGAGCTCGTTCACCAACAACTTCAGCTTCATGAAGCAGTTCAAGTCTCTGGCGGCGGCCGGAAAGGGAAAAGTAGCCGCGATCATGCCCGACACGGTCAGTTCGACGCGCTACGTCGAATTCGACCAGCCGGACATCACCAAGGCGCTCGCAGACCGCAGGCCTGAGCTCGTCGCAGTACGTCGTGCAGAACGCCCTCGGGAGCGACGCCACCCAGCTGTCGGATGCGCAGACCGACATCTCGAACGGCGCCACGGTGCTGCTCGTCGACCCTCTCGACTCGGGCGTGGGGACCCAGATCGAGAGCTACGCCAAGTCGCGTGGGGTCAAGGTCATCGACTACGACCGGCTTACGCTCGGCGGGAGCCGCTCCTACTACGTCAGCTTCAACAACGTGACGGTCGGCCAGGTCATGGGCCAAGGTCTGGTCAGCTGTGTCGCCGCATGGCACGTCAGCAAGCCACAGGTCGTGGTCATGCACGGTGCGGTGACCGACAACAATGCCACGCTGTTCGCGCAGGGCTACGACTGCGTCATCAACCCGATACTTCAAGTCCGACAAGTGGGTTGCTGTTGCCCACACCGCCGGGACGTGGGACCCGCCGACGGCCGAGACCGAGTTCCAGGCCGTCTTCACGGCACACCACAACGCCAACTCGGCGTTCATCCCCAATGACGAGACGGGCGCGCCCATCATCACGTACCTGCAGTCCCTCCACGTGAAGCCGAAGACCTTCCCGACCACGGGTCAGGACGCTACGCTGACCGGCCTCGAGAACGTGCTCTCGGGCTACCAGTGCGGCACGGTGTACAAGCCGATCTACCTCGAGGCCCAGTCCGCGGTTGCCCTCGCCCTCTACCTGCGGGCCGGCAAGACGCCACCGTCTTCGTTGGCCAACGGCAAGACCCAGGACACCACGGCGAACGTCAGCGTGCCGTCCGTCCTCTGACCCCAACCTGGGTCACCACGGCGAACATGAACGCCACGGTCGTCAAGGACAACTTCGTCCCGGCATCGCAGCTCTGCGCCGGCTCCTACGCCAGCGCCAGCAGCTGGCAGCTCCGGGTAACAACGGCGTAAGAAGAGTGCATTCGCTCGGCATCAGCCCGCTGTGTATTGTCGATCCATACGAGGAAGCTTCCAGACCGACCCCCGGTCCCGGCGACGGGGGGGGGTCGGTCGCTGGAGAGCCGCGACCCGAGCCGTCCGCCACAGGGGGGTCCAAACATGACCGAGGGTGCACCGCTGCTGGAGCTCCGGGGAGTGAGCAAGGTGTTCGGGGCGGTCCAAGCACTCAACAAGGTCAACCTTGCCGTGCCGGCCGGCAAGGTGACCGCCCTCGTCGGCGACAACGGCGCCGGCAAGTCGGTCACGATCAAGACGATCTCCGGGCTCTGGCAACCAACCGAAGGCCAGATCCTCTGGGAGGGTCAAGCCGGCCCATATCCACAGCCCGAACGACGCCGAGGCACTGGGATCACCACCATCTATCAGGACCTTGCGCTGTGCGACAACCTCGACATCGTGCAGAACCTCTTCCTCGGGCACGAAATGATGCGCCATCGGCTTCCTCGACGAGACCGCCATGGAGCTGACCGCCCGGCAGACGCTCGCCGGACCTCCACGTCACGACCGTGCGCTCCATCCGCCAGCCGGTGGCCTCGCTGTCCGGCGGCCAGCGTCAATCCGTAGCCGTGGCCAAAGCCGTCCTGTCGGCCGCCAAGCTGGTCATCATGGACGAGCCCACCGCGGCGCTCGGGGTGGCGCAGACCGAGAGGTACTCGAGCTCATCAAGCGACTGTCGAGCCAGGGGACGGCGGTGATGGTCGTCTCCCACAACCTCGTTCGACGTCTTCAACGTGGCGGACCAGGTTTCCGTGCTCTACCTGGGCAGGCTGGTGGCGCAAGGCCCGGCCTCCGATTTCGACACCTCAGGTCGTCGTCGAATACATGACCACGGGTCAGTCGACGCGGGAAGCGGCTACCGGGCGTGGCGACGCAATTGACCGACGTCGCTCGACGAAACCCGTGGCGGGTGGCAAGGGAGCCGAGGAAGCAGCCCCGACCTCGGCCACCCCTGGTAGCGCCATGGACCCCGGGCGCTCGTCGTCGCTGGCGCCCGACGTCTGGCCGACTCGCTCGGCGACTATCTGCGGGCCTGGTGGAAGCGCATCCGTGGCGGGGAGAGCGGCGCTCTGCCGATCATCATCGGCCTGATCGTCATCTGCATCTTCTTCGATGTCCAGTCGAACGTGTTCTTCACCTCAGCCAACATCGTCAACCTGTTCGTCCAGGCGGCCTTCATCATCCTTCTGGGCATGGCCGAGCTGTACGCCCTCATCCTCAGCGAAATCGACCTGTCCGTCGGCTTCGTGGGCGCCGTGGGCGCCACGATCGCCCTGGCTCTGATCGCGGCGCCCACCAGCTGGCCGTGGTGGGCCGGCCTGATCGTGGGCCTGGCGGCGTGCTTCGTCATCGGCGCGTTCCAAGGGGCGATCATCACTCGACTCAAGATCCCATCGTTCGTCGTGACATCTGGCCGGTCTGCTGGGTTGGCAGGGCGTCCTGATCTACGTCTTCGACACCGACAAGGGAGCGACTGGCGGCGTCATCAACGTCACGAACAGCGTGATCTACGACCTCGTCAATGGCAACATGACGCCCGGCCGCGGGCTGGATCCTGCTCGTGGTGGCCGTGGGGCTCTTCGCACTGACCTCCATCCTGTCCACGGGCCGGCGTGCGCTCGCAGGGCCTGAGCGCACCGCCAGCTGGGCATCACATCTGGCCACGGTCGGCGCGGTCGCCGTGGCTGGCGTCGTGCTGGTGTTCGTCTGCAACCTGAACCGCGGCGTGCTGACCCCGGTGCAGGGGGTGCCGTGGGTCATTCCGGTCGCTCGTCGTGGTGGTGGTCGCCCAGTCTTCATGTTCGGGCGAGAACCCGGCTCGGCCGCTACATGTACGCCATCGGCGCCAGCCCCGAAGCCGCCCGTCGAGCCGGCATCCATGTGGCACGGGTCCGGACCATCACCTTCGCGCTTCTGCAGCTTCGTCGCAGGACTGGCCGTCGTCGTCTACGCCTCCCGCCTGGGCTCCCTTTCCGTCGGGTTCGACGGGGGTACCTATGTCCTCTATGCGGTGGCCGCGGCAGTGATCGGCGGGGCGAGCCTGTTCGGCGGGCACGGCAAGCCGATCCACCCGGTCCTGGGTGGCCTCGTCATCGCCACGCTTACCAATGGGCTCGCGCTGCTCAACATCAGCACGGCGGGAACCGACATCGCCACCGCCGCCGTCCTGCTCGTCGCTGTCGCCGTGGACTCCACGCTGCGCCGGAGAGGTCGTTCGAGCGAGGCCTGACCCCGGAGGCCGCGGTCGCCGTGCCCTCCCGAAGGGCACACGATGTCACCGTCGTCGCGTGCTGTGCTGCTCTGCTGACGGTGGGCTGGGCCGCACCGGCGCTCGGCGCGACGGCGGCGCCCGCCAGCTCACCGTCCTGGACCGTGTACCACGGGGCACCCGACGGGAATGGAGCGGCCACATCGGTCGCCTCCGTGGGCGTCGCCTCCCCCGCCTGGACCTCCCCCGCCCTCGACGGCCAACTGTACGGCGAACCACTCGTCTCAGGTGGGCGGATCTACGTGGCCACCGAGAACGACACGGTGGACGCCCTGTCCGCCAGCACGGGTGCGGTGGTGTGGTCGACCCACGTCGGAACGCCGGTGCCGGCGGCCTCGCTCCCCTGCGGCGACATCTCCCCCAGCGTGGGGATCACCGGCACGCCGGTGATCGACGAAGCTCGTGGTGAGCTCTTCGTGGTGGCCGACGAGCTTGTCAACGGGAGCCCGACCCACCGGCTCGTCGGACTCAGTCTTGACGCCGGAACCATCGAGTTACATCAGGACGTCGATCCGGCGGGGTCCACTGCGGCCGCGCTCCTCCAACGCACGGGGCTGACCCTGGACGCCGGCCGCGTCGTCTTCGGATTCGGCGGCAATTTCGGCGACTGCTCGACGTATCACGGGTGGGTGATGTCGGTGCCCGAAGCGGGGGGCACGCCCGCTTCGTTCAGTGTCGATTCGGCGCCGGGCGAGAGCCAGGGTGCGGTCTGGATGGGCGGTGCGGCGCCGACGGTCGACGCCAACGGCAACGTCTGGGTCACAGCGGGCAACGGCTCGGTGACCTCGCCGAGCCATGCCTACGACGACAGCGATTCGGTGCTGGAACTCTCGCCGACCATGAAGCTGCAGCAATACTTCGCCCCGTCGTCGTGGGCATCGGACAATGCCCGCGACCTCGACATGTCGACCGGCGTGGCGCTGCTCGGCAACGGCCAGGTCGTGGCGGCCAGCAAGTCGCGCCGTGTCTTCTTGTTGAACGGGTCGAGCCTCGGCGGCATCGGTGGGCAGCAGGCCCAGCTCGTTAACGCTTGTGGTGACGACATCGACGGCGGCGCCGCGGTCGTGGGTTCGACCGTCTATCTACCGTGCCAGAGCGGCCCGATCGCCGTGCAGGTCTCGGCTTCGCCCGCTTCCTTGCATCTCCTGTGGAGTTCGTCGGCCGGGGGCGGGCCGCCGATCGTGGCGGCTGGACTCGTCTGGACCATGGACTCGGACGGCGTCCTGTACGGCCTCAATCCCTCGACCGGGGCGGTGCACGCGCGCGCCATGATCGGTACGCCAGCCAACCACTTCCCGACTCCTTCCGTCGGTGCGGGTCTGCTCCTCGCGTCCGCGGCGACCCGCGTTGTCGCGTTCAAAGCGACCTCGTCGACCACCTCCGGGACCACCTCGACATCCACCCCCACGACGGCGGTCACCGCCACGACCGGTCGGACCACGACCACCACGAGGACGGCGACGGCGACGACCACCGGCTCCCCTGCATCGTCCAACCCGTGGGTGATCGCAGCCGCCGTGGCCGGCGGCCTCGTCGTCCTCAGCGGAGGAGCCTGGTTGCTGTGGCGACGCCGGCGCCCACCCGGCGGTCGGTGACGATGCCTCCTTCGGCACCCTGAGACCAACGCAGCCGTGATCGCTAGCGCGCGGCGAGCAGGACTTCGAGCACGGTGCCCACGCCGGCGACGACCAGCGAGATCGACACGACGACCGCCAGAACCTGTATGAGAGGCCGGTGCATCGGCTCCCAGTCGCCGAGGTCGGCGAACTGGTCGAGGACCGTGCCGTCCGCGTCCGCCCACGCTGCCTCCTGGGGCGGCCGGTCGTCGAGTGGTCGCGGCTCGCGGACGGCCAGGTACCCGATGAACGGGCCCAGGCCCTCAGGGAAGTGGGGCTGAGGTGGAACAGGCACATGGCCCTGCATCGAGAACACGTTACCCCTGCGTGTGCAGTTGCAAACAGCCCAGGGTCTACCCTCTCGCAGTATGGACGAGCCCCAGCAGATCGGTTTCACCCCGGCCGAGTCGACGCCACGATTCCCCCACGACCCCAAGCCGCCCCAGGGCGCGCCCAACGTCATCGCCATCGTGCTCGACGACACCGGCTTCGGCCACCTGGGGGCCTTCGGCTCCGATATAGGAACTCCCCACCTGGACGACCTGGCCGCGGGGGGTGCTCCGTTCAACCGCTTCCACGTCACCTCCCTGTGCTCACCCACCAGGGCGTCCTTCTTCACCGGTCGCAACCACCACGCGGTCGGCATGGGGTTCCTGGCCGACATTCCGCTGGGCTTCCCCGGCTACCACGCCCGCCTGCCCAAGACGGCGGCGACGCTCCCCCGGCTCCTGCGCGATGCCGGCTACTCGACCATGGCCGTCGGCAAGTGGCACCTCACGCCCCGCTGGCAGCGCTCGGCAGCGGGACCCTTCGACACCTGGCCGCTTGGCCTCGGGTTCGAGCGCTACTACGGCTTCCTGCAGGGCGATACCAACCACTGGACCCCGAACCTGGTCTGCGACAACCACTACATCGAGCCGCCGCGCCGGCCCGAGGAGGGCTACCACCTGAGCGAGGACCTGGCCGATCAGGCCGTTCGCATGGTGCAGGACCAGCAGCAGGGGGCACCGGGCAAGCCCTTCTTCCTCTACTTCGCCCTGGGTGCCATGCACGCCCCGCACCACGTCGCGCCCGAGTGGGTGGATCCGTACCGCGGCGTGTTCGACAAGGGGTGGGACGCGTGGCGGGAAGAGGTGTTCGCCCGCCAGCGTGCGTCGGGCATGGTGCCCGACGGCACCGTGCTCACGGAACGCCCGGAGTGGGTGCAGGCCTGGTCCGATCTCCCGGCCGACGAGCGGCGGATGCTGGCGCGCCAACAAGAGGTCTTCGCCGGTTTCCTGACGCACACCGACGCGCAGATCGGCCGCGTCCTCTCGTCGTTGGAAGCGCTCGGCGCGCTCGACAACACGTTGGTGATGGTGTTCTCCGACAACGGGGCCAGCGCCGAGGGCGGCGTCGCGGGCAGCGTCAACGAGCATCGGTTCACCGCGCACATCCGGGAGTCGATGGCCGACAACCTGGCCCACTACGACGACTGGGGCGGCTTCAGCACGTACAACCACTACTCGTGGGCCTGGGCCTGGGCGGGCAACACGCCCCACAAGCTCTGGAAGCGCTACACCTGGCTGGGCGGCACACGGACGCCTCTCATCGTGCACTGGCCCGGCCGGATCGCAGATCCGGGAGCGGTGCGGTCACAGTTCGCGCACGCCATCGACCTCATGCCGACGATCCTGGGCGCCGCCGGCCTGGAGGTCCCGGACCGCGTCGACGGTGTGGCCCAGCAACCGGTGGACGGCGTGAGCCTCCTGGGCTCCCTGCAGGACCCGGGCTCCCCCGAGGTCCACCACACGCAGTACTTCGAGATGATGGGCTCGCGCTCCATCTACCACGAGGGGTGGAAGGCGACGACCAACCACTTCAGCACCGGCATCCTCGACGAGGAGGAGCTCGCCGTCGGCAGCCGGGACTTCGCCGACGATCGCTGGGAGCTCTTCGACCTCTCCGTTGACTTCTCCGAGTCGACCGATCGCGCCGACGACGAGCCGGAGCGGCTGCAGCAGCTGCGCGACCTGTGGGACACCGAGGCGCACCGCAACAACGTCCTCCCGATCTCCGACGGGCTGGTCGACCGCTTCGGAGGTTTCATCCCCCCGGCCTGGCCGGCTGGGCACGCACGCACGTTCCGTCCGGGTGGAGGCGCGGTGGCCGACGAGTCCGTGCCGCTTCTCTGGGGCGGCTTCGACATCACCGCCGACATCGACACCGACCGGGAAGGAGCCGACGGTGCCGTCTTCGCCCTCGGCGACTGGTTCGGGGGGTTCGCGCTCTACCTCGTCGGTGGCCGCGCCCACTTCACGTTCGCCCGGGCCGCCGATGTGCTCGAGCTGGCGATGTCGTCCACCCTCGCCCCCGGCCACCACGAGATCACCGTTTCCTACGTGGTCGGTGAGGGCCACGCGCCAGGCCGCATGATCCTGACTCGTGGACGGAGAGGCGGTCGACGAGACGGCGGTCGAGGGGATGCTCCCGCTGGCCATGCAGCACGGCGGGGCGGGCCTGCGGCTGGGCTGGGACAGCGGGTTCCCCGTGTCGGCGCGTTACGAGCCGCCGGCGCGCTTCGAGGGCACGGTGCACGAGGTACGGGTGGACACGCCCGGTTCGCTTCGCCCCGACCCCGCCGACGAGGTCCGCGCCGCGCTGCACGCCGACTGACCCGGCGCGGCCCCGCGGCCTTCAGCCTCCTGCCGCGGCTGCGGCACGGGCGTGCGCCAGGTGCTCGCGGGTATGGCGGGCCGGCACCGCCGCCAGGTCGGCCGTCGGAAACATCATGCCGCCGGCGGGCCCGAAGGGGGCCCTGCGGTCGAGCTCGTCGTCGCTGCACGCCCGCAGCTCCGCTTCGAGCAAGGTGCCACTCTCCTCGAGGAGCGCCACCGTCTCGGCCGGCGTGGCGGACCCGGCGCGCTCGGCGTGTGCGGCGTTGGCCTGGTCGATCATGTCCGCCGTCTCGGTGACCCCCTCGCCTCCGGCCATCGCGGCCACCCAGCGCCGGCTCTGTGCGTAGGACTCTGCGATGTGGTGCAGGGTGACGCCGACCGTCCACTCCTCGCCGGGCACCGGACGTGCCCAGGCCTCCGTCGGGCAGGAGCGGGCGAAGGCCGCCGCCTCGGCGTTCGCCGCCGCGAAGTCGTCGGCCAGGGCGGCGGCCCGCTCACTCACCATGGGGCACTCCTGCGAGCTCGCTCAGCTCCTCGATGCGCCAGGTCCCGGCACCGGCTCCCTCGGCTGCGGCACGGATCGCCAGGCGCTCCAGGAGGGCGTTGACCGGCGTGGCCACCCCGTGAAGGGCACCCATGAGCACGATCTCGCCGTTGAGGAATTCGGCCTCGATCGAGCCGGCCCCCCGCGCCAGGCTCTGCCAGCTGGAGCCCCCCTGCCACTCCCCCGAGGGTGTCGGCGCCATCTGCAGGAAGTCACCGCGCCGCTCGCGGTCCTCCTCGGACGAGGCGACCGCGATGCCCGCTGCTTCCAGGGCCTCCTTCCCCTCGCGTTGGGCGGCGCGGGCCAGCGGCCCGAACCTGCCCTCGGGCCCCGCGAGCGCCTCGACCGCGTTGGCCAGGTTCATGAGGAGTTTCCGGTACTTCCACCGCATGATGTCGGGCCGGGCCACCGACTGGAAGGTCGTCGTGGCGATGGCGTCGGCGATCGCCTGGCCTCGTTCGTCCACGCCGGCGGGGAAGCGGCCCAGGTCGAGCAGGCCCGACACCGGAGCCGAGTGCACCTGAATGACGCCCGGACGCAACTGCGTGGCGGGGCACATGACGCACATCCCGTAGGTGTGCGGGAAGTGGCGCAGCACGCGACGCTCGTTCTCCACGCCGTTCTGCATGCAGACGACCGGCGTCGATGCCGGCGCCACCGCCAGCTGGGTGAGGGCGTGGTCGGTGTGCTGACCCTTGACCGCGAGCAGGACGACGGGATCGCCGTCCGCGTCGGCTTCCCACGACACCTGCGCCGGCTCGGTGACGATGGGGACCGGCAGGGTGACGGTGTCGCCCGGCGCCTCCAAGACGAGGCCGGACTGCAGCGCACGGCCATGGTCACCACGCGCCACCAGCGTGACGTCGTAGCCCTGCTCGAAGAGGCGGCCCCCTACTGCACCGCCAATTGCACCGGCTCCCACGACGACGAAGCGCATGCCCGCACTTTGCCACGTGGCAAGCTTTCGCCGTGGCCTCGTTGAACCCGGTGGAGCGCGCGACCGCGCTGGGCGGCTCGGTCGCCGCCGCCCCCCTGCGCCTCGTCGGCGGCCTGGCCGCGCCGGCCCGCGGCGACATGGCGCGCAGCGTGCGGCGTGCCATCGGCATCAGGGAGGAACGGCCCCCCATCGCCAGCGACCCCGACGAGGCCTTCCTGCCACCGGACGGGGTCGCCCGCATGGTCCACGCCGACCTCCCCGCCATGCTGATCGGCGGCGTCAGCGCGCTCTTGCTCCAGACCCTGCATCCGCTCGCCATGGCGGGGGTGGCCGAACACTCCAGCTATCAGGAGGACCCGCTGGGCCGACTGCGCCGCACGGCGTCCTTCGTCGGGGTCACCACCTTCGGCACGGTGACCGAGGCGGAGGCGGCCATCGCGCAGGTGCACCGGGTGCACCGCCGCGTCAAGGGCATTGCGCCCGACGGCCGGCCCTACTCGGCCGCCGATCCCGAGCTGGTCACGTTCATCCACGTGGCCGAGATGGCGAGCTTCCTGGCCTCGTCGCAACGCTACGGGAGCCGGCCCCTGACGCCCGAGGAGTGCGACCGCTACTACGAGGAGGTCGCCCCGGTGGCGCTGGCCCTCGGCGCGACCTGGGCCCCGCGCTCGGTGGCGGAGGTCGAGAGCTATTTCCTCCGGCTGCGCCCCGACCTCTATGCCGGGCCCCAGGCCCGCGCCGCCCGCGACTGGCTGCTGCGCGGGGTGGCTCGCCGACTGAGTGACCGGGCCGTCTACTCCCTGTTCGTGGCCGCGGCCGTCGGCGTCCTCCCGGGCTGGGCCCGCAAGGAGCTCGGCCTGTCGATCGCCGGACCGCTCGACCTCCTGATCGACACCGCCGCCGTCACGCCACTGACCCGCGGGCTCTCCACCGCCTTGCGCTGGGTGGTCACCCCACCACCCTGAGGAGGGTCAGGTGGCCAAGGAGAGGCCGCCGTCGATGACGACGACCTGGCCCGTGACATAGGCGGCGCGGGCCAACGACAGGATCACCTCGGCCACGTCCTCGGGTTGCCCCGAGCGCTTCAACGGCGCGATCTCGCTGACCACCTGTCGAACGACGTCCCAGTCGGCCGTCCACGGCGTGTCGACGAGCCCCGGTGCCACGGCGTTGACCCGTACCTCGGGCCCGGTCACCTTGGCCAGCAGCACGGTCATGTGGTTGAGGGCTGCCTTGCTGGCGGCGTAGGGAATGGAGGAGCCGGTCGGCCGCACCCCCGCCACCGAGGCGACGTTGACCACGGACCCGCGGGCCTCGCGCAGGGCCGGCAGCGCCGCCACCGTCATGGCCCAGGTCGCGAACACGTTGACCTCGAAGATGCGGCGCCACACGTCGACGGAGGCCGCCGCCAGGTCGTGATGCGGGATGACCGCGGTGGTCCCCGCGTTGTTCACGAGCGTGTCGAGCCGGCCCCAGCGTTCCAGCGCCGCCGCCACCAGGCGGTCGGGCGTGCCCGGTTCGGTGATGTCGCCCTGCACGTAGAGCGCGTCGGGCAGCGACGCCGCCACGGCCGCACCCTCCTCGACCGTGCGCGACGAGTTGACGAGGACGGCCGCGCCCTCGGCGGCGAAGGCCCGGGCCGTGGCAGCGCCGATGCCGCTGGAGGAACCCGTGACGGCGACGACCTGCCCCGCCAGGGGCGCGGTGCTCACGGTCGGCCGGTCACCGGGGCTCGATCCCCCAGCGGGCCGTCCACTCCTGTCCCGGCTGCAGCACAATGACGTCGGTGCCCGTGCGCAGCGCGTTGGGCGGGCAGGTCATGGGCTCAATGGCCACGGCGCGCCGGCGGCGCTGCACCTCGCCCAGCGTGTCACCCGTGTACACCATGAGATAGGGGAAGCCTCCGTCCACCCACAGGGCGGCGCCGCCCACGCCGCCGGGTGCGTCGAGCGTCGCCCGGGCCAGTCCGTCGGCGTCACGGTGCAGGGTGGTGTAGGCGGTGTCGAGCGCCGCCGGCCCCACGAAGCGCGCCGTGGTGAAGTCCCGCTCGGTCCCCTCCACGGGCGCCAGCACGCCCGTCGGGAGGCCACGGTCGTCCATCTCGAGGGTGTGGCGCGCCGGCACGTGCAGGATCGCGCCATCGACCGTCTCGGGCCCGGCGGTCAGGTAGGGGTGGAAGCCGATGCCGAACGGGATCTGGCCCTCCTCCAGCGACTGCGCCCTCGTGGTGACGACTCAGGCCCTCGCGGCCGACGTGGTACTCGAGCTCGAGCAGCAGCGAGAACGGATAGCCCGGCGAGGGGTGGAGCTGCAGGCGGAGCGAGAGCTGGTTCTGGTGCCGGGTCTGCAGCGTCCATGGCATCCAGCGCACGAGGCCGTGGATGGCGTTCCGGCGCTCGGGCTCGTCCAGGGCGGCCTGGGCCCGGACCCCGTTGAACTCGTAACGGCCGTCGGCCAGGCGGTTGGGCCAGGGCGCGAGCACCTGCCCCCGGCCCGAGTGGGACCACTCGTCGGCCCCGAACCCGTCGAGGATGGTCGTCGATCCGACCGCATAGGACCGGAGGGTCGCCCCGACCTCACACACCACGACTTCCTGGCGGCCGTGCCCGATACGCCACTGCTGCCCGGTCGGTGACGCTATGGAGATCCTGGGCGAGGGGGGCGGCATTGCGAGTGAATTGAAGCAGACGAGGGCCGCGGCGTGGGTGAGGGCGTGATCAGGGCGCCCGTGACGCCGAGGTGACACGGACCCGAACGGGGGATGGACCGGCCCGGGCCCATGGGACAGCGGGCGGTAGGGTGACCTCACCGTGAGGATCCTGGTCACCAACGACGACGGCGTGACCGCCCCCGGCCTGGCCGCCCTGACCCGGGCGCTCGCGGCCTGGGCCGACCGGTCGGGCGGCGATCCGGCGCACGAGATCATCGTGATGGCGCCGAGCTCCAACTTCAGCGGCGCCGGTGCCGCCGTGGGTTCGGTGACCGATCACACGACCATCAGCTACCAGCGGGCCTTCGTCGAGGGGGCGGAGAACGTGGAGGCCTATGGCCTCGATGCCTCCCCCGCCCTTTCGGTCATCGCCGGTGCCCTCGGGGCGGTCGGGCCCAAGCCCGACCTCGTGGTGTCGGGCATCAACCACGGCGTCAACGTGGGCCGCTCCGTGCTCCACTCCGGCACGGTCGGTGCCGCGCTGACCGCCAGCCAGCTCGGCATCAGCGCGCTCGCGGTCTCGCTGCGCGTCGGCGACGGCCCCGACCCCTGGGAGTCGGCGGCCGACCTCGCCGTCGCCCTCCTGCCCATGCTGGTGGCCGCGCCGGTCCGCACCGTGCTCAACCTCAACGTTCCCCACCTCCCGCTTTCCGAGATCCGCGGCCTGCGCTGGGCCCGGGTGAGCGGGGCCGGCCTCATCAAGTCGGCGCAAGGATCGGGGAGTTGGGAAGCGCCGAACGTCGAGGAGATCGAGGGACCGGCTGCCGCCGAGGCGGCCCGCTCCGTCATGGAGGGCGAGCCGGACGAGAAGGGCGAGATCGTGCTGACCGTCGGGTCGCCCTTCCCCCATTCGGGCGACCTCGGGCTGACCGACTCTGGCTCCGAGGACGCCACGCTGGTGGCCCAGGGCTTCGCCGCGCTGACGGCGTTGCGTGGCCCGCGGGCCGAAGAGGACGAAGAGCTGCTGGCCCACCTCGATCGCAGCCTCGGCGCCGCGCTCTCGGGTTTCGACTTCACGGCCTGAGCACCGGGGACCTCCGCCGGCCTGAGCACGCCGGGATGCGGACTCCCTGGCGACGAGCGACGTGTCGACGGGCGACGGGCGACCTGTCGACGCGCGACGGGCGACCTCGTCCGCGCACTGTAAACCATCTGGTTTACAGTGAGAAATTCGATCCCCGGCGCTCTCGGATGGCTCTGAGGGCCATCGACATCGGCGACGGGCTGCAGCTCAGTCGTCATCCCCCGGGGGCCGACGACGCTTCTTGATCTCGGAGCGGCGCCGCTTGGCGTCGACCCGCCGCACCTGGGAGCCCTTCGTCGGCCGGGTCGGCGCCCGGACCGGCTGGACACGCAGTCCGGCGTCGAGCTTCGTGGCGAGGCGCTGCAGCGCCAGCTCGCGGTTGCGCGCCTGCGACCGCGAGTCCGAGGCGCTGGCACGCACCATCGGGCCCACCCGCTCCAGGAGGCGGGCCCGCTGGCGGGGCCCGAGCGTCTGGGAGGCGTTGACGTCGAACTGCACCTCCACCCGGCTGAGGGTGCGGTTGGCGTGCTGCCCCCCGGGTCCGCCCGACGTCGTGGCCCGCCACGAGATCTCCGACAGCGGGAGGTCGAGCCCCCGGTGCACGTGCAGCGTCTCATCACCGGCCACCGAACGAGCGTACGAGCACCGGGTACGCTCCGTGGCCATGGACTACCGACACCTCGGACGCTCAGGCATGCTCGTCTCCTCCCTCTCCTACGGCAACTGGATCACCCACGGGAGCCAGATTGAGGAGGACGCCGCGGCGGCCTGCGTCAAGGCGGCGCTCGACGTCGGGATCACCACCTTCGACACGGCCGACGTCTACGCCATCGGCGCCGCCGAGTCGGTACTGGGCCGGGCGCTCAAGCACGTGCGCCGCGAGTCGGTCGAGATCTTCACGAAGGTGTACTGGCCGACCGGGCCCAACCCCAACGACCGCGGCCTGTCGCGCAAGCACATCATGGAGTCCCTCCATTCGTCGCTGACCCGACTGCAGACCGATCATGTCGACCTCCTGCAGGCGCACCGCTACGACTACGAGACCCCGTTGGAGGAGACGCTGAAGGCCTTCGACGATCTGGTGCGCCAGGGCAAGGTGCACTACATCGGCGTCTCCGAGTGGACGGCGGACCAGATCGCCGATGCCCTGCGCATGGCCGACGAAATGGGCTTCGACCGCATCGTCTCCAACCAGCCGCAGTACTCCCTGATCTGGCGGGTGATCGAGGCCGAGGTGGTCCCGCTCTCGCAGAAGGAGGGCGTGGGCCAGATCGTGTGGTCTCCCCTCGCCCAGGGCATCCTCACCGGCAAGTACCAGCCGGGCGACTCGGGCCCGCCGGCGGGCTCGCGAGCGAGCGGTCCCGAGGGCGGCGAAATGAGCTGGCTGCTCCGTGACGAAGTGCTCGAACCCGTGCAGCAGTACGCGGCGCTGTGCCGCGAGGCGGGCTACACGCCGGCCTCGGTGGCGCTGGCCTGGGTGCTGCAGAACGAGAACGTGAGCAGTGCCATCGTCGGCGCCAGCCGACCCGAGCAGATCGCCGAGAACGTCAAGGCGCTCGACGTCGTGCTGGAACCCGACTTCGTCGCGGCGATCGAGAAGGTGCTCGAGCCCACCACGCTGTTCGACCCCGGTTTCACGCTCAGCCCGACGACCCGGCCCTGAGGCGGGCGGGCGCGCTCAGCTTCGCGGGTCGAAACGCGAGGTGAAGGAGCGCACCTGGAGCGTGGTGTGGGCGCGGTGCTCCTCGAAGACCCGGGTATACCCAGTGTGTGCGATCCGCCATCCCTCGTCGGTCAGCCGGTAGCGGTCGGCGTAGAACGCTGTCCCGGCGATCTCGAGGTCGGCCGCCGGGATGATGACGCGATCCTGCAGATACCAAGTCCCGTCCGCCGTGGTGGGCGAGGTGAAGGCGATCTCGGGATGATGGCCGTGGTGCATGGTCACCATGCCCGGGTCCCCGAGGACCGAGCTGAGCCACGTGACGATGGCGCTGCGCCCCTCGAGCACGGTCTTCCCGTCCTCGTAGGCTGCGGTCACGTCCTCGGTGAGCAGCGCCCCCAGGTCGTCGAATTGCTTGAGGTCGAGCGTCCGGAAGTAGGCGTACTTCAGGCGACGGATGGACTCGAGCTCGGCCGCGGTGTCCACGGGTGCACCCCTTTCGGTCTGGCCCGGCTGGGCCGCGGCCAGGGTACTTTCCAACCGAGTTGGCGGGTGGACCGCTCCGGGACCAGCATCTCGGGCGTGGCCGGGGACAGGAGACGACAGCGCATCGCCGCCTACGGCGTCTGCCGCGATCCCGACGGACGGATCCTGCTGGCCCGGGCCTCGCCCTCCATCACCCTGCAAGGCCGCTGGTTCCTCCCGGGCGGCGGGGTCAAGCACGGCGAGGACCCGCTCGATTCGCTCGCCCGGGAGATCGAGGAGGAGGCGGGGCTCACGGTGACCCCCGGGCCCCTGCTCGACGTCCTCTCCGACGTGAGGACGATCCCCGACGGCACCAACCTGCACACCGTCCGCCTCATCTACCGGGTGGACTCCTGGGCAGGCACACTGCGGCCCGAGGTCGGCGGCACGACCGATGCCGTCGGCTGGTTCACCCTGGAGGAGGTGCGTGACATGCCGCTGGCCATCTATGTCCAGACCGTCGTGGAACGGCTGCTGTGAGCAGCACCCCGTCCGTCAACGGTTCCGAGCCCGATCAACGGCACCACGTCGTCATCATCGGCTGCGGTTTCGGCGGGCTGTTCGCGGCCCGCGCCCTGAAGCGGGCCCCCGTCCGCATCACCCTGATCGACCGGACGAACCACCACCTCTTCCAGCCCCTGCTGTACCAGGTGGCCACCGGCATCCTCTCGGAGGGCCAGATCGCCCCCGCCATCCGCGACGTGCTGCGGAACTACCCGGCCTTGCGCGTGATCCTCGGCGAGGTGGAGGACATCGACGTCGAGGCCCGGCAGGTCCACGTCGACGAGTTCGGCAAGCCACTGACCATCAGCTACGACAGCCTCATCGTCGCCGGCGGAGCGTCCAGCTCCTACTTCGGCCACGACGAGTTCCGCGCCTCGTCGTGCGCCATGAAGAGCCTCGACGACGCGCTGGCGCTGCGCGGCAACATCTTCGGCGCCTTCGAGCTGGCCGAGGCCGAGACGGACCCCGAGGAGCGGCGGCGCCTCATGACGTTCGTCGTCGTCGGGGGCGGACCGACGGGCGTGGAGATGGCGGGTCAGCTCCGTGAGCTCTCGCGGCGGGCGCTTCGCCGCAACTACCGCATGATCAACCCGGTGGACACCCGCGTCGTGCTCGTCGAGGGCGTCGACGGGCTCGTCCTCTCCATGGGCTCGTACCTGTCGCGCATGACGGCGCGGGACCTCACCCGCATGGGGGTGGAGATCCACCTGCGGGCCATGGTGACCAACATGGACGAGAACGGTGTCGAAATCACCAAACGGGACGGCAGCACGGAGTGGGTCCCTGCCGCCACCAAGGTGTGGGCGGCCGGCACACGTGCCGCGGGGCTGGGCGCCACCCTGGCCAAGGCCGCCGATGCGGAGACCGACAAGGCGGGCCGGGTCGTGGTCGACGCCAACTGCGCGCTCCCGACCCATCCCGAGGTGTTCGTCGTGGGCGACCTCATGTCGCACCGCGACAACCTGCCGGGCGTCGCCGAGGTGGCGATGCAGTCTGGCGCTCATGCCGCCCACACCATCGTGCGCCGGCTGGAGGGCAAGCCCACGAAGCCCTTCAAGTACCGCGACCTCGGGACGCTCGCCGTCATTTCGCGGTTCACGGCGGTCGCCAAGATCGGGCCCATCAGGGTTGGCGGATTCCTCGGCTGGCTGCTCTGGCTCGTGGTGCACATCACGTTCCTCACCGGGTTCAAGAACCGCTTCGGCGCGCTCACCCGCTGGCTGGTCAGCTTCGTCGGGCGCGGCCGCTACGAGCGGGCGCTCATCGGGCGTTGGGTCGCCCGGACGAAGCGCACGAGCAAACCTGCCTAAGGTTCGGGACGACCAGACGACGAAACGGGGGGGCTCAATGCCCATCAACGTCACGCCCATTGCCGGGCTCAGCGACGACATCAACGACATCCGGCTGCGCACCGCCCGCATCGTGAACGAGAAGATCCTGCCCAACGAGTCGCTGCTCTGGCACGCCCGGGGCCGGGACGTGACCGAGGCGGAGCGGGCCGAGGCCAAGGCGCTGCGCGGTGAGATCCAGGCGAAGGTGAAGGCCGAGGGGCTCTGGGCGCCCCACTTGCCGCCCGAGTACGGCGGCATGGGCATCGACTTCATGGCGCACGCCTACATGAACGAGATCCTCGCCTACGCCGTCGGCGCGGCCTCGCTCTTCGGCGTCGTGGCCCCGAACTCGGGCAACCAGACCATCCTGGTCAAGTACGGGACCGAAGAGCAGAAGCAGAAGTGGCTCCTCCCGCTCATCGAGGGGACGATGCAGTCGGGGTTCTCCATGACCGAGCCCGAGAACGCCGGCTCGGACCCCCGCTCCATTCAGACCACCGCCATCCGCGAGGGCGATGAATGGGTGATCAACGGCCACAAGTGGTTCACCTCGAACGGGCTGGCGGCGGACTTCTTCATCGTCATGTGCCGGGCCAAGGAGTCCAAGGACGACGACGGGCCGGGTCGCATGGTCCAGATCATCGTGCCGACCTCGAACCCAGGCGTCATCATCGAGCGCGGCATCGGCATCTGGGGCGGCTCCAAGTCGGATCACTGCGAGGTGCGCTACGACAACGTGCGCGTGCCCCAGGAGAACCTGCTCGGCCAGGTCGGCGACGGCCACCGGGCGGCGCAGGACCGGTTGGGCGCCGGCCGCATCTTCCACTGCATGAACTCTGTCGGCCAGATGTGGCGCGCCTTCGACCTGATGGTCGAGCGCCTGCTGACCCGAGAGGTGCACGGCGGTCTCCTCAAGGACAAGCAGTTCATGCAGGGCTTCGTGGCCGACAGCTACATGGATCTGCAGGCCGCCCGCCTCATGACGATCCACGCGGCGGAGAAGGTGGACAAGGGCGACCCGCAGGCCCGCACCGAGATCAGCGCCATCAAGGTCTTCGTGCCCGCGGCCTACAGCCGGGTCGTCGACCGGGCCATTCAGGTCTGGGGGGCGGCCGGTGTGACCAGCGACCTGCCGCTGGCCCAGATGTACCTGGGCGCCCGCACGCTGCGGCTGGCCGACGGTCCCGACGAGGTGCACCGCATCCTCATCGCCAAGAACGTCCTGCACCACTACGAGAAGGGCGAGAGCTGGGACTTCGCCGGGTGACAGCACCGTGACCTGGGCGGCCGGCCCGGCGGTCTCCGTCTTTGCCGGCGGGTTGTTCGACGACACGGTCGCCGTCGTCACCGGCGGGGGCACCGGGCTCGGGCGGGAAGTGGCCCACGGGCTCGCCCACCTGGGCGGCCACGTCGTGATCGCGGGGCGGACCGCGGCCCGTCTCGACGAGGTGGCGGACGCCATCACCCGCGCCGGCGGCAGCTGCCTGGCGGTGCCCACCAACATCCGCGAGCCCGAGCAGGTCGACGCGCTGCGCGACACCGTCTACGAGCGCTTCGGGCGGGTCGACTTCCTCGTGAACAACGCCGGCGGCCAGTTCCCGGGACTGCCGAGCAGCATCTCGGACAACGGCTGGCGCGCCGTCGTCGACCTCAACCTCAACGGCACCTGGAACGTGACGAGCCGCTTCATGGGGCTCATGGCCGAGGCCGGCTCAGGAGCCATCGTCAACGTCGTGCACACGTTCTCCTTCGAGCGCGGCGCGCCGATGTTCGTCCACTCCGGTGCGGCCCGCGCCGGCGTCGTCAACATGGTCAAGACGCTGGCGCCCTACCTGATGCGGCGGGGCGTGACCATCAATGCATTCGCCCCGGGCGTCTTCTCGACACCGGGACTCATCGAGGCCGAGCTGGCCTCCGTCGGACGGACGGAGGCGGGCTTCACCGACGAGCTGGTGGCGGAGGGCACGACGGTTCGTCTGGGCACGGTCGACGAAATGGCGGCCATGGTCCTCTTCCTGTGCTCCCCCGCCGCCCGCTACGTCTGCGGCGCCACCATTGTCGCCGATGGCGCGTCCATGCAGACCAACTGGGTCAGCTTGTTCCCAGAGGAGGCGATGTAGCCGGGCCCGTCCCGCGCGCCATGGTGGCCGGGGTCGTCCGGGCCAGCACCGTCGCCGCCACGCACATGACCGCGAAGGAGACGAAGCCGACGGTCAGGCGCAGTGCGTTCTCGGTGAAGACCTCGGCGAAGACCCAGACGCTCAGCACGATGCTCACCATCGGGTCCACGAGCACGATGCAGGGTTGCGAGATGCTGAGCGGTCCGACATGCAGCGCCGTCTGGTCGAGCAGCTCGGCCAGGATGCTGACGACGATCAGCGCGTAGACCGGCCAGTGCGTGAACATGCCGACAGGCCCGAACTGCGTGAGGGTGTCGGTCATCGCCTTGATGAACGTGGCCACGAGAGCCCAGAGGATCGCTGTCGCCGAGCCCAACGCCGCGGCGCGGCGCACCGGCGAGCCGCGCCTGCCGACGAAGGCCAGGATCGCCGCCGCCCCTCCGGTGGCGACGGTGGCGCCGATCCAGGCCGAGCTGGTCGGCTGCGCGTGGCCTCCCGTCGGCTCCGACACGGCCACGAAGAGCGCCAGCGCGCCGCAGGTCACGGCGGCCGCCCACCAGGTGATGTCACGGATCTGCTGGCGGATCCACAGCCGGCGCAGCACCAGGGCGAAGACCAGCTCGGTCACCAAGAGGGGCTGCACAACGGACATCTGCCCGTTGTGCAGGGCAAGGGCTTGAAAAACGAAGGATCCGGCCAGGGCCACCCAGCCGAACAGCCAGAGCGGGTTCGACACCAGGTAGCGCACGAAACGCCACCCCTTGGACTGGCCGGGGTCGCTGATGCTGGCCATGTGCTGCGTGACCATGTTCAACGCGTTGGAGAACGCCGCCCCCAAGGCGAAGAGGATCGTGATCACGGGCCGCCCGCTGGCGCCGTCAGGCCAGTCGGGCCGTGCACACCCACCCGAGGTCGTACGTCCGCACCCGCACCCCACCGAAGCCGGCGGAGGTCAGCCGCGGCTCGAGCTCCTCCGGGTCGATCGGGTTGTAGGTGTCGTCCTCGTGGAAGAGCGCGCTGCCCTCGCTGTAGACGCCATCGGCCGCCACCAGCGCGCTGCCCGGCACCAGGACGCGCGCCAGCTCGGCGAAGACCCGGTCCTGGGCCTCGGCGGGCGCGATGTGGTGGAGCATGTGGAACGAGGCGGCGCCGGTGAATCGCCCCGGGGCGAAGGCGAGCGCGGTGGCGTCACCCACCACGACTTCGACGTTACCGCCGGCCATGCGCTCCGCCAGACCCGCTGCCAGCCCCTCATCGAGCTCCACCGCGGTGAGGTGTGCCGTCTTGGTCCGCAGGATGTCGGTCGTGAACCCCGGCCCGGGCCCGATCTCGATGGCCGCGTCGCCCAGCTCCACGTCCGCCAGGGCGACCGGGAGGATGGTCTCGTGGACGAGCCGGCGCCAGTCGTCGCTGGCGCAGTACTCCATGTGGGCCGAGTTCATGCCGGGTTGGTCACCCGGGTGCCTGGACCTTGTACTCGTCCTTCCACCAGCGCGCCGTGCGGATCTCCTCGGGGTCGGTCCGCAGTGCGGGGTCCTGGCCCAGGTCCGCCGGCGTGGGGCCGATGCGCTCGGCCACCGGGCGCAGCGCGTCGAGGTCGAAGTCGTAGCAACGGGCCGCTGTCTCGCCCAGCAGCTTCCGGGCGTCCTCCACCGGGATGTCGCCGAAATCGCCGCGCAGGCGCTCCTGGGTGTGGGGCCACGTCCCCTCGGGGTGCGGGTAGTCGGTTCCCCACATGACCACGTCGCAGCCCAGGATGTGGCGGCGGCGGATCTCCTCGCGCGACATGGTGGACGCGCCGATGAAGATGTTCTCGCCGAAGTAGTCCGAGGGCAGTTTGCTGATCTTGCCCTTCAGCAGCGCAGCCATCTTCTTGGTGGTGTGGCCGCCGCCCATGTACTGGTCCCACTTCCACATCATGTCCGCGGCCCAATAGGCTGCCGCCTCGGTCACGACGTACTTCAACCGCGGGAAGCGTTCGAACGCCCCGGAGAAGAGCAGGTGCCACATCGGCCGGGCGGCCCACCAGACCACCTCGGCGAGGTAGATCCCGACGTTGTCGTTGTACTCGTCCTGGGGCGCCTCTCCCGAGTGGGTGTGCACCGGGAAGCCGGCTTCCTGGCAGGCCGCCCACACCGGGTCGTAGTCCGGGTGGTTGTACGGCGTGAGGTCGTGCCACATCGTCGGGATCATGATGCCGCGGATACCCGGCTGCTCGACCAGCCACTCGATCTCGGCCACCGAGCGCTCGACGCCATGGGTGATGGGCACCAGCGCAATGCCGCCGTGGCGTTCCGGGCTGCGGCTGCACATCTCGGCCAGGAAGCGGTTGTGGGCCCGCGCGCCGGCGAAGGCCAGCTCGGGGTCGGCGATGGCGCCCGCGGAGAGCCCCGCGCCGAACGGGGGCGAGGCCATGCCCGTGATGGCGTCGGCGTCGGCGAACATGACCTCGGCTGTCACTCCGTCGGCGTCGAGCTCCTTGTCGCGCTGGTCGATGTCCCAGGCGCCGCGCAGGCCCTCCTCGTTGTCGGTCTCCCACCCCATGATGTAGTCGTAATTCATCTGCAGCAGCTGGTCGCGGTTGGCCTGGCGCTCGGCCAGGTACTCGTCGAACTGCGGGTGGTACCGCTCCTCGAGATAGGGCCGGTAGCCCTCGGACTGCAGGCCGGCGTGGGCGTCGGCCGAGATGATCAGGTAGCGGTCGCTCATCGCTTCGCTCCGAGCACCGACATGTCGTCGTAGCGCTGATGGATGAACGGCTCGAGGCCGGCCCGGGGCACCGGCCCGATGACGCGGCCCACCTGCGTGGAGGCCCGCTCCGTCCAGTTGATGTCCACCATGCGGCGCACCACCAGGTCGGCCACCGGGTCGAGGGGGGCCTCCTTCAAGATGAGCTCGCCCTCAATGGACTCGTGCAGCCTGGTCCGCTCCGTCTTCTCGCCGTAGACGAGGAGGGGGTCCTGGTCGAGCACGCCTGCCTCTTCGCAGGAGGGCGACAGCTTGAACCAGAAATCCGTCTTCTCCAGCTCGTAGTTCTCGCGCGTTCCGGTGACGGTGCCCGTGATCTCACAGATCAGCGAGCCCATGCGGGCGATGCGGGCCGACACGTGGGCGCCGTCGCGGCTGACCTCGACCTCGGCCAGCTTCTTGGGCTCGCCGTTGACCTCCCGGCCGCCGATGAGCGACTGCTCCGTCGTCATCGGCATCAGGATCGGGTATTCCCCCAGCCGGTCCTCGTGCCGCGCCTGCACGCCGATCCAGCCGGCGCCGAACACCGGCAGCCCGGGCATCTCGACCCGGGTGATGGTGATGCGGACGAGAGGATCGGGGCCCGGCTCGAGGGGTGGCGGCAGAATGGCCGCAATGATCTCGGGGTCCGTCTCGTAGACGGCCGTGACCGCCTCGGACCAGATGTCGGCCTTCTTGGCCTCGATCTCCCGGTTCACCTGCGTGGCGCGTGCGCCGTAGCGGACCGTCGTCATGTGTGCTCCTCTCTGCTCACCAGGCACGCAGGATCTGCGTGGGATCGAAGGCGTTACAGGTCGTTGCGGTCGGCCAGTTCTCCTGGGACAGCGGCCGGGCGACATCCGCCACCTCCGGGCCGACCCGGTCACCGATGGGCCGCAGCTGATTGAGGTCGAAGCCGTAGAACGACGCCGCGGTCGATTCCACCATGGCGCGCACCTCGGGCTCTGCGTAGTCGGCGAAGGCCACGCGGAGGGCCTCGGTCGTGTAGGGGTAGCTGCCCTCGGAGTGCGGGTAGTCCGCCCCCCACATCACGTGCTCGATCCCGAGGTCGCGGCAGAGCGGCGCCTCGCTCGGGCGCAAGAAGCTGGCCCCGATCCAGAAGTTGCGGGCGAAGTACTCCGTCGGGGTCATCGTCATTTTCGCCGCGGCGGCACCGAAGAAATTCGCCTCGGCCGCATTGGCCGTCGTCATGCGGCCGTAGAACCAGTCCAGCGTCTCCAGCCCGCGTGGCAGCCAGGCCACCCCCTGCTCCGTGACGGCGAAGCGCAGGGTCGGGTGCCGCTCCAGCACGCCGGAGAAGATGAGGTGCCAGACGGAGCGGTGGCTGAACCAGGGGATCTCAATCAGCATCATCGACCGCGCCGCCTCGTGCTCCCCGTAGTCGGGCAGCGCGCTGCCCCCGTGGATGTTGATGGGCACGTCGAGATCGGCGCACACCTGCCAGAGCGGCTCGTAGTGGTCCTCCCACAGAGGCGGCAGGTGGGAATTGGGCGGGATGGAGGGCAAGAGGATGCCGCCGAAGGGGTCGAAGGTGGAGGCGGCCCAGCGCACCTCCTCGACGGCGTCCGCCATGTCGTTGGCGAAGACCTGGACGATGCCGGCCCGCCGACCCGGCGTGGCGGCGCAGAAGTCGGCCAACCAGCGGTTGTGCGCCTGCACGCCGGCCCAGCGGCGCTCGTAGTCCTCGGGGGACGGAGGCAGGGCCACCAGGTTCCCCTCGGCGAAGAAGGGGGGCACGGTGTTGGGGAACAGCACCTCGGCCGCGATGCCGTCGGATTCGGTCTCGGCCAGGCGGCGGTCGCTGTCCCAGCTCCGGTAGGCAATGGGCGCGATCAGATCGGCGTAGGGATTCACGTACTGGGCCGCCCAGGCGTCGAACTCGTCGTGCCAGCGGCTGGCCAGGTACGGCCGGTAGTCCTGAATATCGCCACCCGCATGGCCGTCGGCCGAGACGACCGTGTAGCGCGCCCGCTCGGGGGCGGTCGCCGTCATCAGCTCAACGCCGCCGGGGGAAGCTGCCCGGCCCCGATGGCGTCCGCCCGGCGGTGCAGCATGGACGCGGCCTCGTCGAGCCCGTGCCCGATGATGAAGTCGCCCCGCTTGACGCCCTGCACGCAGAAGCGGCCGAGCTCACGCAGGTCCATGATCTGCACGGGGCGTCCCGCCGCCTCGAGCTGCTCCTTGAACTCCTCGAAGGTGGTCCCCGGTGCCGGCGGCCGTGGCCGGGTCCGTTGGAGGGCGTCAGGTCGGTTGCGCTGCGCGGTCCAGAGGCCCGTGTCCAGCAGGCCACCCGAGGGGTAGAACACGGACGCCCGCAGCTCGGTGCCGGCGGCGATCAGCTGGTGGGCCAGCGCCTCGGTGAGGCAGGAGATGGCGGCCTTGCTGGAGGCGTAGACCGATGCGTAGGGCACCGGCGCGATGCCTCCGTCCATGCTCGACGTGTTGATCACCACGCCTGGCTCCCCCGACGCAATCATGCGGGGCACGAACGACAGCATGCCGTTGGCCACGCCGAACACGTTGACCGAGAAACACCAGACCCAGTCGTTGGGTTCTTGTTCCCACGGCCGTCCTCCCCCGCCCGAGGTCACGCCGGCGTTGTTGAAGAGCAGGTGGCAGGCGCCCTCCTGGGCGAAGACATCCTCGGCCAGCGCCTCGACCGAGGCTGCCGAGGACACGTCGGTCACGACGCCGCGCACGGACCCGGAGTCGGCGAGCTCCTTGACGGCCGCCTGCAGCACCGGCTCCTCGATGTCGGCGATGACGACCCGGGCGCCCTCTTCCAGCAACGACTCCGTGATGCCGCGGCCGACGCCGGCCGCTCCCCCGGTGACGACGGCAACCTTGCCGTTCAGATCATCCAACGCGTGCCCCCCGTTTTTCTGACGCCTCGTCAGCTCCCACCATAACGCCCGTTCGTCAGCGATTCAGGCTGGAGCCGCTGGCATGCGTGTGTCGCCGATCCCGGAGTTGTCGGGTCTGTGCGCAAGGGGTGTTGTAACGTTATCGTCACATTTCGCGAGACGGAGGTGGCGAGGATGAAACGGCGATCGAGGTGGATCGGGATGTGTGCCGGCGTGCTCGGCCTGACACTGGCTCTGGCCCCGCTGACGGTGACTGCGGCGTCGGCCAGTCACAAGACCAAGGGATCGAATCCCAAGAGCGCGATGTGCAAGGCCGTCAAGAACGAGCAGTCGGGTTCGAGTTCTGTCGGCACCTCCATTGAGAAGGCGATGACGTCGGGCAACTTCGCCCAAGCCAAGCAGGCCTTGCTCAAGGCGTACAGCACCGACGCCTCCAACGTCCAGAAGGCCCTCGGTGTCATCAGGACCGCCCCGCCGAACGTGCAGGCTGCCTTCAAGAACCTGTTGACGTTCGTCAAGCAGGTCAGGACCGACATCCAGAACGCATCGAGCCTGCAGGGTCTCGCGACGTCCTTCGCCACGCTGGGGCAGAACAAACAGCTGGTGACCGACGGCACGACCATCTCCAACTGGTACGTCGGTGTCTGTGGCGGGACCCTCGTCACGCCCACCACGGTCGCCAGCCCGTAACACCCCGGGCGCACCAGCCCTCCACGATGTCCGAGACACCACCACAGTTGCGGGTGCCCCGGCCCGCGGAGCCAGAGCCGCTCGACGAGATGACCATGGCGCGGGCCTGGCTCCAGCACCTGCGCGAGAGCGCCATCTTCAAGGTGGAGGGCCTCGACGCAGGGCAGCTGCGCTGGCAGCCGACGCCGACCGCCAACTCACTCGGCGTGCTCGTCGTCCATCTCGGCTACACCGAACGCCTGTGGCTCCGGGCCATCTGCGCCGGCGAGCCGATGGACATGGCCTGGCGCGCCCACATGTTCGAACTGCCCGACACTTGGGGCGTCGACGAGGCCGTGGCGTTCTACCGCCGGGAGAGTGCACTGGCCGACGCGGTCCTCGATGAGGCCCCCTCCCTCGACCTCCCCTCCAGGGGGGACTTCCGCCCGACGACCTACCGCTGGGCGGTGTTCCACCTCATTGAGGAGGCCGCACGCCACGTCGGGCACATGGACCTCACCCGGGAGCTGCTCGACGGGAGCGTGGGTCGCTGAGACCGGACCCGGACCCGGAAACGGGAGCGCCGGGCTCCTGCCACGGCCGATTCGTGCCCGATCCGGTCGTTCGTGACGGACCGCATCTCCGATCCGGGGCATCGGGACCCCGGCTGACCGTGGTGCCCGCCAATTCCTCGTGCCACGTGCGATCCTGGTGCCTGGAAACGAGGGGTACCCTCAAAGAGGGCCCCTGGGCCCGGCCCGGCGTGGTGGGGCCGCATAATTTGACGTAGTTCAAGTTCGGGGCGTGGGAGGTCGAGAAACGGCCATGGACGTGCAAGCCGACGAAGCAGGGCTCAGGCCTGACCCGTCTGCCACGGCCGTCGTCGAGCCGGTGACCGACAGCCAGGGAAGGCTCTTCAACGACGCCGCCCCGACCTACGCCGACACCGACAAGATCCCCGCCGTCGAAGTCCATGGTCGTGGGAGCCGCCCTGGCTCGTCCCGGTTGCTCCGGGTGCTGGTGGTCATCGTGGCCCTGGCCGTCCTCGCCGCTGGCGCGGCGCTCGGGCTCGTAAAGGCGGGCGTGATCGACAAGAGCGGAACCAACAACCCGCCCGCGGCGCAGGCGCCGCAGCACCACGGAACGGCGCCCACGAAAGCGCCACTGGTGACCCAGGTCTCCACCGGGAACGGCACGGCAACCTACCGCGTCGACATCGCCGCCTATGCCGTCACGGTGACCACCACGACCGGCCGTTCCTGGGTGAGCATCGGCGCGGCGGGACAGCGCCCGGCCTTCGCCGGCATCCTCAACCCGAACAGCTCACAGAAGGAGCTCCTCCTGGGGCCCTGCAGCTGTGGACGTCGGGGCCGGTGGGACGAAGGTGACGGTGACATCGGGAAAGCGGAGCCAGACGTTGACCCCGCCGTCAGCGCCCTTCAGCTACCAGTTCATCCTCAAGAACTGAGACCTGGTTCGGACTGGGAACTCACCGATCCTGCAGGTCGGACGCGAGCGCAGACTGGCCCGCATGGTACGACGGCAGCCTCGTCAGACGACCGGCGGAGCCTGAGACCGCCGATACTCGTTCCAGTCGATGCTTGAAGCTTGACGCGGCCGACGTCTCGTTCAGGGGCCGGCGAGGATCTTCGCCTTCTGGGCATCGAACTCGGCGTCGGTGAGAATGCCTTGTGATTTCAGCTCGGCAAGATCCTTCAGCTGTGCGACTTGGTCTCTTGGCGGCGCCGCGGGGCGGTGGCGGGTGGCGCGTACTGCGGCTGTTGCTGGGCGTACTGCTGGTCTTCTTGCTGCGCCCAGCGGTTCTGCTGGCGACGCGAGACGCGGTTCGACACGGCAGTGGCCGTTCCGGCAATGGCTGCCGTACGAGCAATTCCTCGGAGGAGGGGCATGGTGGGTCTCCTTTCAGCCTTCGGCTGCGTCGAGCGCGGCGGCAAGATCGTCCTGGGGGATGTAACCGGCGGCGACAAGCTGGGCCTCACCTCGGCGCAGAGCCTGGACGAACGACGTCGCCCACCGGTTCTCGAAGATCAAGATTGCGGCCGAAGACCCGGGCGCGATCACGGGCGCCGCCTCGGCAAGGTCCTCTTGGCTCACGAGCCCTGATGACACGCCCTCGAAAACGGCGAGATCGATCGTCCCGTCGTGGTCCAGATCCGCGAGTCCGATGATCCCCAGCGAGCCGTCCTCCCCCTTCGCGACGAAGACGAGATCCAAGATCCTGATGATGCCCTGGTTGACGAGGTCGACCAGAATTGGAAACCCCTCCCCCGTCATCTTGCTTCCGGGGAACTCGACGATCAGGTAACTGATCGGACCCAGGGGTGTGTTCTCTTCGGCCATCACCTACTCCTTTCGCTCGAATACGTGGCCCGTGTCGACCTTCAGGCGGACGCCCCACAGCGGCGCACCCAAGAGATCAGCTCGAAGCCAGGATCTTCGCCTTTTGGGCCTCGAACTCGGCGTCGGTGAGGACACCCTGTGCCTTCAGGTTGGCCAGATCGCTGAGCTGGGACGTGACATCCCCGCCCGAGGTTCCGGCGGCTTCGCGGACGGCAGCGTCGAAGGCCTCCTTCTGCTGTGCGGCATCTTGGAGCTTGCGCTCCTGCATCTTCCCGCCGCGGGCGATCAAGTAGATGAAGACGCCGAGGAACGGCAAGATGATGACGAAGATGCACCACAGTGCCTTGATCCAACCGCCGAGGTCGGGGCTGCGGAAGATGTCCATGAAGACGGTGATGAGGATCCAGATCCAGATGAAGAACAAGAAGAAGTACAGCATTGACAAGAACACCCCGCCCAGCGGGTAGTCGTACGCAAGCATCGCTCGTCTCCTTCGCACCCGTTGCTCTTCCCTGTACCGAACGTTCTAGCCTCTCGATCTCAAAATTGCCAGAGGCGGTCGCCCACGGTTCTTCTCAGTCGCATCCCTTGCGCTGGACCCTTCGAGCAAGAGCATGATGCTTCGCTCACGCCAACCTCTTCCAACGCGGACTGGTTTGGTATGCGGCCACCTGTTCTCGGCATGTTGGTGATCGACAGCGTTACGGTCTATGGGACCGGACGACCGCGAGAGAGCCGAGTGA
This sequence comes from uncultured Acidimicrobiaceae bacterium, assembly GCA_963753115.1. Lineage (GTDB taxonomy): Bacteria > Actinomycetota > Acidimicrobiia > Acidimicrobiales > RAAP-2 > Bog-473. The sequence goes on along the minus strand of CAVWBB010000016.1, from coordinate 8,111 downwards.
GCCATTGACCAACATGCGACGCAAGGAATACGAGGAGGAGCTCCGGCGCCTGCAGGTCGAACTGGTGCAGATGCAGCGTTGGATCGTCCAGGAACACGCCAAGGTCTGCATTGTCTTCGAGGGCCGGGACACCGCGGGAAAGGGCGGCGTCATCAAGCGGCTCACCGAGCGGGTCAGCCCCCGTATCTTCCGGGTTGTTGCGCTCCCAGCGCCGAACAACCGCGAACGCTCGCAGATGTACATGCAGCGCTACGTCCCTCATCTCCCCGCCGGTGGCGAGGTCGTGATCTTCGATCGAAGTTGGTACAACCGCGCCGGAGTCGAGCCGGTCATGGGGTTTTGCACCCAGGAGGAGTCGGCTCGGTTCCTCGAGCTCGCTCCCTTCGTCGAGCAGGCCATCGTCGACTCCGGCGTGATCCTGCTCAAGTACTGGCTCGAGGTCAGCCAAGACGAGCAGACCAAGCGGTTGACGGCCCGCATCGACGACGGCCGCAAGACCTGGAAGCTCTCGCAGATGGACCTCGAGTCGTACGGCCGCTGGTACGACTACTCCAGGGCGCGCGATGCGATGTTCGCCGCCACCGACACCGCGACGGCACCCTGGTACGTGGCCAACTCCGACGACAAACGCCGGGCCCGCCTCAACATCATCAGCCACATCCTCGACATGGTTCCCTACGAACGCGAGAAGGAGGCGCACGTCACCCTGCCTCCTCGCCAGAAGAAGGGCGACTACCGAGAGCCTGATGCGCATCGGCACGAAGTACCGATGCGGTTCTGAACTCAGCTTGGCTGTGTGCCTTTCGCCAGAAGGACCAGATCGTGCAGTCGCACGCGACGGGATTGGCGCTTGAGTGCAATCTCGTCGTTGCCTTCGGGGACGAGCATGCGCAGGCCCTTTGGGTGGATGCGGAAAGTCATCGGCGTCGTCAGTTCGAGGGCTTCGCCGTCGACGCCCGCGTAGGCCGTCCCCGAGCGGGACCTGATCTCGAACTGCTCGCAGCTGAACTCGAAGGCATGCGCGCTTCGCCCCCCCTGGCCTGCAAGCGCAAGTGTGACGACTTCAGCTGCCTGTGCTCCGGTCGCTGCGGAGACGGCGAACACCCCGAGGGACCCCGTGTCGAGCCGGAGACGTTGGGACGTGCTGGGCGACGCCGCGAGGACGTAGGGGTTGTTCGACACCATGACCAGAAAGGACCCATCGACCTCGGTGCCGTCGGGCGTGACGAACTGGAGATCGAAAGGCTGTTGCGTTTCGCCAAGCAACTCGGGCAGCAGTTGTTTGGTCGTCGCGACCTTGGCGTCTCGGTAGCCCTCCTGCTGGACGATCGTGGCATACACCCCCAACGAGACGTTGTTCACGAAGAAGCGGTCATTCACCGTCGCATAGTCGACCCGGCGCTCCAGGGCATCCCGGAAGGCGTACACGCTGTGACGCGGGTCGCGACGGTCCAGCCCGAGATCGAGGGCGAAGTGGTTTCGTGTCCCGGCCGCCACGCACACGAAGGGAAGATCGTGCTCCACGGCTAGGGACGCGACCAGGGCCTGCGAGCCATCCCCACCCGCCATCCCCAGGCAGTCGGCGCCCCGGGCAATGGCGTCTCGGGCGAGCTCGGCGAGATCGAGACCATGGTCGAGCATCACCGTTTCGACCCCGAGGGAGCGGGCCAACTCCGCCAGTCCGAACCTCTCGACTTTGCCCCCACCCGACCACGGGTTACACAGCAGGACCGGGTGGGAGGGGCGGACCGCATGGTGCATCTGGACTCGTGCGCTCGTCCGCAGGCTCGCCGCGAAGGCTGCTCGTGCAGCCAGGATGGCTATGGCAAGCAGCGCGAGGCAGATGAGTGCTCGGACAAAGGATTCCCAGTCTTCGCTTCCGGCCCCGAGCAGGGCGGCGACCAGGAGCGCCGCGCCCACGACCATCCCGATGATCCCGAACCCGCGGCGCGGCGCCTTCGCCGTGATCGCCCACCATCCCCCGGCGATGCCGAGCACGAAACCTGCTGCTCCGATGAGGACATACGTGCCGTTGCGAATGAGGAAGCCGATCAACGCGGCGGCGAGGAGCAGGACCGCGAGCAGCGAGATGGTGGCCAGGAATCGTTGGCCAACAGCGAAGGTCCGACTCGATTTAGGCACGGCAGGCCGTCCCGCCGTCGGCGTGCAGCGCTGAAGATCCTCGGGCGCTCACGCCACTCGGCGATTCAGCATGCGATGCCGCTCGACTGTAGGCATGACAGTGCACCCTCCCTCGTCCTCTCCTCGCCGGCATTGTAGGTTCGGGAGATGGTCGCGACACGGCTGACGGTAACGCGTTGAGCGCGGGCACCGTGGATGAGGGCCCTACGGGGATAGCCAGGTGGGTACCCGGCCTCACGGCGGTTCGGACCTACGACCGGAAGTGGACGCGGTCCGACGTCGTCGCCGGCGTTGTGCTCGCGGCGATCCTAGTGCCGCAGGGATTGGCCTACGCCGAGTTGGCCGGGCTCCCGCCAGTGACCGGCCTGTACACGTCGATCGGGTGCCTCGTCGGCTATGCAGTCTTTGGCCCATCCCGGATCCTGGTCCTGGGCCCGGATTCGTCGATCTCACCCATGATCTTCGCGGCCCTCGTGCCGCTGCTGGCGGGTGGCGACATGCACCGGGCCATCGCTCTCGCAGGGATGCTCGCGGTGATCGTCGCCGTCATCGAGATCGGGCTGGGACTCGGACGGCTTGGCTTCGTCGCTGATCTGCTCTCGAGCGAGGTGCAGGTCGGCTACATGAACGGCCTCGCACTCATCATCATCGTGGGCCAGTTGCCCAAGCTCTTCGGATTCTCGACGGACGCCGACGGCTTCGGTCCAGAAATCAAGGCCTTCGTGCTCGGGCTCAATGGCACTGTTGGAGCGGCACTCATTGTCGGACTGGGGGTGCTGGCCATTTTGCTCGTCCTGTCCCGCTTCACGAAGGTCGTCCCAGCCGTCCTCGTTGGCATCGTGGCCGCAACCGTCGTCTCAGCCATCTTCGACCTTCACGCGCACGGGGTGCCGACCGTGGGGACCCTCCCCCGGGGCGTGCCGAGGCCCTCGGTCCCCTGGACCAAGTGGGCCGACGTGGGACCGCTGATGGTCGCCGCCGTGGGTATCACCCTGGTCTCGCTGGCCGACACGATCGCCACCTCCTCGAGCTTCGGGGCGCGACGGGGTGAGGAAGTGGACCCGAACCAGGAGATGATCGGCATCGGAGCGGCCAACCTCGCGGCGGGCCTTCTCCAGGGTTTCGCGGTGTCGACCAGTGGCTCACGCACGGCGGTCGTCGAGCAGGCAGGTGCGAAGTCGCAGCTCGCGTCGTTGGTCGGCGCCGGCATCGTCGTCGCGTTGCTGCTGTTCTTCAATTCATTGCTGGCCGACCTCCCGCAGTCCGCCCTGGCCGCCGTGCTGATCGCAGCCGCGCTCTCTCTGCTCGACCTCGAAGCCCTGGTCCGCTACGCCCGGGTTCGAAAGAGCGCCCTTGTCCTCTCGGTTGTTGCCAGCCTGGGCGTGATCGTGTTGGGGGTCCTCCCGGGCATCGTGCTCGCCATCGTGCTCGCGGTGCTCTTGTTCTTCCATCGCAGCTGGCAGCCCCACGGGGCCGTCCTGGGCGAACTGGGCGACCTGGGGGGCTGGCACAACGTCGAGAGATACAGCGACGCACGAGAGCTTCCTGGGATCGTGGTCTACCGGTGGGAGGCTCCATTGTTCTTCGCCAACTCCTCCGCGTTCCGCACCCAGATCCGCCACGTCGTCGCTGAACGCCACGCCACGTGGGTCATCGTCCAATGCGAGGCAATGACCGACGTCGACGTGTCGGCAGCCCGGATGCTGGAACAACTCGATCGCGAGCTCAACGCCGCGGGCGTTCACATGGCTTTCGCGGAGATGCGCACCCGCCTCCAGGAGCTCGTTCAGCGCTACGGGCTCTTCGAGACCCTCGATCGTGACCGCTTCTACCCGACCCTTAGGGCCGCGATCGCAGCCGTCGGGGAGGCGTGATCCGAACCCACGGCCTGCGGCACGGACGACGGCAGTCGACCTGAGCCAGCGATGGGGGCAGACTGAGGGTATGGACCCGATGGACACGAGCCGAAGCTTCAGGAGGGCGCTCTCTCGAGTGTTCGTCGTCGTCCTCGTCGTTCTCGGCCTCTTCCTGGGGCATCAGGTCAGGCAGCGTCGGGTTCGCACACAGGGCGGCGTCGAAGGACCGACTGGCCCGTGACAGGTGCTCGTCCGGCTGGACCAGGGGTGTTTGCAGGCGAGGAGTCGACGTAGGCCAGGAAACTGGCCGATATTTCAACCGTCGCGGTCGTTCAGATGGGCGGGTGGCATAGCTTGTCGATCCTGCTTCCAGAACCGCACCAAACCGGATCGCCCGCTTCTCCCCAGGTGCGACGCCAGGGCCTCAGCTGCTCCGTGCGGGTCCTTCTCCTCCTCGTGGCCTGGGCCGCCCTGACCGGGATCTTGATCGAGGTCGGTGTGATTGTCGTGCACTCTTCATCCGTCAATGCGTTCGACCGTCACGTGACATCCGTTGTTGTCGCGCACCGGAGCCCGCCTGCTCAATTACGCCATGAAAGCCGCGACCTGGCTCGGTTCGTGGGTGGCGTTGGGAGCCGCTGCAGTCCTGTTGGTTGTGCTGGCATGCCGTCGCCGCCTGCCGGTGGCTGCGGTCGCTCTCGCGGTCGTTGCCTGGGCGGGGGAAGACGCCGGCGTGACATTGGCCAAACACGTGGTCAAACGTTCCCGCCCGCCACAGGATCTTCGGCTCGTTTCGGCGCACGGCTCATCGTGGCCATCGGGCCACACTGCCGTCGCCCTCCTCGTGTTCACCGTCTTCGCGCTTGTTGTGGCACTCCTCACCCAGAGTCCCCGGAAACGGACGCTGGCGTGGGTGATCGCTGCGTTGGCAGTGGCGGCGGTTGGCTTCTCTCGGGTCGAATTGGGAGTGCACTGGGCCACCGACGTCTTCGCCAGCATGGTCTTCGTCGGCGCGTGGCTCTTGGTTCTGCTCGCGTTGTTCGCGTCCGATATTCGCCCAACACGCGTCGCCGGTGCTCAGTGCAGCGACGCGTCCCGGCATGGCCGGACGCCTCGGTCGAGGACGCCACGCACGGAGGCGATAGGGGCGCAACCCGGCGCTGCGCGTGGCGAGGAATCGTGACCCCGCCTCGGACTCAAGTGACCCAAGTGGCGCCCGGCTAGAGTCGAAGAGGGCATGAGTGCCGAACCCGGGGATGCCGTGCAAGACGAGAGCGGGTCGAACCCACGGCTGGCGCTCTTGCTGGCGGCGGCAATGTTCGTCCTCGTCGTCGATACGTCGTTCATGAACGTGTCGATCTCCGCGGTGGTCACGGATCTCCACACCACGGCGAGCGGCGTGCAGTCGGCGATCGCCCTGGAGGCCCTGGTCTCCGCGGCCTTCATCCTCATCAACTCGAAGATGGGCGACCTCATGGGCCGCAAGCGCGCCTATGTGATCGGCCTGCTCGCGTACGCCGATCGGCGCGTCTGGCCATGACCCTCACGCAGACACTGACCTTCGTCATCATCTTCTGGGCGATCATCGGCGGGCTTGGAGCATCCCTGTTGCTGCCGGCCATGCAGTCGCTCATCCACGGCAACTTCACGGGAGCAGCCCAGAAGAAGGCCTACGCCCTGGTCGGCGCTTCAGCAGCGATCGCCGCCGCCGTCGGCCCGTTGCTCGGCGGATTCGTCACCACCTTCTTGTCGTGGCGCGTCGGGTTCGGTCTCGAGGTCGTCATCATCCTGGTGGTGTTGTCCCAGATCCGCCTCGTCAAGGACGTCCCGTACACCGGGACGCGCAAGATCGACCTCGTGGGTGCGGTGCTTTCCGTCGTCGGCATGGGGGGCGTCGTTCTCGGGATCCTGGTGTGGCAGGAGGGCGGGGGGTACGTCGGCCTCATCATTGCCATCGGCGCCGTGGCCCTGGCCGCGTTCGCCTACTGGCTCGTCCAACGGAAGCGCCGCGGGAAGCCCACCCTGTTGGACCCTGACTTGTTCAAACACTTGAACTTCCGCATTGGGATCTCGCAACAGATGCTCCAGCAGATCACGCTTGGTGGCGCAATGATCGCCCTGCCGCTCTTCTTGCAGATGACGCTCGAATACAACGCCATGCAGGCCGGGCTGTCCCTCGCACCACTCTCGCTCTCCATGTTCGGGATGGCGCTCCTCGCCGGCCGGAAAGCCGGCAAGCGCCGGCCCGCCAATATCGTGCTGGCCGGTTTCACCCTGAGCACCGTCGGGATCGCCGCCATCATCCCCCTGGTGCCGAGGGTCGATTCAGGCTGGTACCTCGTGGTCCCGCTCCTGATCGCCGGCTCCGGGCTCGGCCTGCTGGTCTCGCAGCTCAACAACTTCACCCTTGCTCCCATCGCCGAGGAACGGGTCAGCGAAGCGGCGGGCGTGAATTCCGCCGCCGGCTCGTTCGGCCTGTCGTTCGGGCTCGCAGTGGCCGGCGGCCTCATGCTGTGGGTCCTGGCGCTCAGCTTCACTCATCTGACGTACTCGAGCACCGCCATACCCGCGTCCCAGCAGCAGCAGATCGCCGCCTACATGGAGACCGATGCGGAGATCATGAGCAACACGCAGCTCCAGCAACAGATCTCCAACCAGCCCCAGAGCGTCCAGAGTGCAGTCCTCGCCATCAACACCGACGCCAGGAACCGCTCCCTCCAGGTCGCACTTCTCGTCCCCGCCATCGCCGGACTTCTCGGCTTTGCCAACTCGTTCCGGATGCGACGACTTCCAGACATCACCCCCGCCGCACCTCTGGATGGAGTCGATTTCGGGTAGCTCAAACTGCAGGTGTTACACGTGAAATGGTGAGACCAGGCGCCGCCGAGCGAAACGGTCCTGGCGAGCCATTGTTGCGAGCCTGGGCGGCCTCCCGCTCAGACGGCTTCGTCCAGAGGCGCGCCGTCGATCGGTTCGTCGTCCCCAGCGCCACCGGCTTCGGCCCGTCCAACGAGGTCGAGCACGTTCGTCATGACCTCACCGAATGCCTCAGGATCGGCGAGCAACCACGAATGGTTACCGGGCACCGTCAGCACGTCGGGATCACCCAACGATCGGCACATGTCCTCGAACGACGCACGCGTCACGAGGTGGTCGTGCTGCCCCCACAACACCACAACCGGAAGACGCCGCTGGCGCAGGACGTCGAGTTCCACGGTCAGATCGGCCCGCCGTGCCAGGCCCGCGGCGAGCCAGAACGATCGCGGGTCCCGGAGCAAGTTCGGGAGGCCCTCGGCCAAAATGACGGGGAGGACGCGGCGAGCTTGGCGAATCGGAAGCAGGTCGGCCGGGAAGTGGATGCCCCAGTCCCACAGCGGCCGTTCCGCCATGGACCGCACAGTGGAGCCGCTGTGCGCCCATGCCGAACCGCCCACAGAATTGATGAGCACCAGGGCGCGGACGTGGTGCGGATGGTCATGGGCCAGCATGACGGCGACGCCGCCTCCGAACGAATGCCCCAGGACGAGCACCGGTGACCCCACCCCGACCGTGTCGAGGAACGTCGCCACCCAGTCGCCGTAGGAGGACAACCCGACGGGTGTGGCGTCGAGCCCGGCTGTTCCTCCGAAACCGGGCAAGGCCGGCGCATAGACGTGCAGACCGGCCCGCACGAGGCGGGACAGCGCCCTCTTGTACGCCTTGTGATCGAGTCCCCAGCCGTGCAGGAACAGCGCAGGGGGACCCGCTCCCGCCTCCCCATAAAAGGCCGGACGTCCGTCGACAACGATTTCCTTCCAGTCCAACCAGTCCAAGCCCCGCACGAGCGGGGCAACCGGCCGTCCTGCGTCCTCCGGACCCATGGATCAAGCATCGGCTCCGCCGGAGCCTCCTCCTAGGGTCGAACGTCCCGCGGACGCCACGCGAACGTCACTTTTCCAGCAGGTTCCTCGTCACGCGCTCGCCGACGGGGCGTCGTGATGCCAGCGCTGACGACGCGTCAGGATCCCCGACCCAACCATTGTGCGTGAGAACGCAGCCGCGATCCGGCGATCAGCCGCGGCCACCATGTCCGCAGCCGCAAGCCAGACGTGTCATCACCAGCGGATCCTCCTA
>CAVWBB010000015.1:0-28712 GCA_963753115.1 uncultured Acidimicrobiaceae bacterium | reverse complement strand
TCCTCCCGTCCACGGCAAGGCGGAATGTCACCGAGGCCGGTCAACGTAACACCGCGTCGCCGCTCGGAGCCGTGGGCAGCGGCCCGGGACCGAAGACCAGCCCGGCTGGTCATGGTAGCGATAACATCCCTGGTGGCATAGGATGCCGGTCATGCGCCGCACCCCCTTCAACGACGGCTGGATCGTCGGCTCCAAGACCAGTTCCTTCGCCGAGCTCATCATGGGTTCGGTCTCGGAGCAGGTGCCGGTGACCCTGCCCCACGATGCCCTGATCGACGCGGCGCGGTCGCCGAGCTGGCCACGGGGCGACGGCGTACTTCCCAAGCGGGACGTGGGAGTACCGCAAATCGTTCGAGCCGTCGCCCGGCGAATCCGCCGGCTCGATCTTCCTGGAGTTCGACGGGGTCTACCGCGACGCTCGCGTCCGACTGAACGATGCCTTGGTGGCCCACCGGCCCGGCGGGTACTCGGACTTCACCGTCCAGATCGACCACCTACTGCGCTTCGGCGAGCCCAATGAGGTCAAGGTCGAGGCACGCGCACATGACGACAGCAGGTGGTACTCGGGCGGCGGCATCTACCGCAGCGTCTGGCTGCTCCAAGGCTCACGAGTCCATCTGGTGCCCGGCGGTCTCCAGGTGGCCACGCCGGAGGTGGACGACGACGTGGCGGTGGTGCAGGTCAGCTCGACGGTGCGGAACCAATCGAGTGTTCTGTCGAGTGCGGTGCTCCGCCTGGAGGTTCTGCGCCCGGACGGCACGCCGGTCACGACGGCCGAGGCGCCGGTCACGACGGTGCCCGGCGATGCCCTCACGGCCCGACAACGGCTCTGCGTGGCAGAGCCACACCGATGGGGCCCGGACGATCCCTACCTCTACACCTGCCGGGCGACCCTGGTGGATGGCGACGAGATCCTGGACGAGGAATCGACGAGGTTCGGGATCCGGTCGCTGACCGTGGACCCGGTGCGCGGCCTCCGCATCAACGGGACGCCGGTGCTTCTCCGGGGTGCCTGCGTGCACCATGACAACGGCCCCCTCGGGGCCGCCACCATCGACCGCGCCGAGGAGCGCCGGGTCGAGATCCTCAAAGAGGCCGGGTTCAACGCCATCCGGAGCGCCCATAACCCTGTGAGCAAGCCCATGCTCGCGGCCTGCGACCGGCTCGGGGTCCTCGTCATGGACGAGACCTTCGACATGTGGACCCAAACAAAGAGCGAGCACGACTACGCCCTGCGGTTTCCCGACTGGTGGGAAGCCGACGTGGAGGCCATGGTCCGGAAGGACTTCAACCATCCGAGCGTCATCCTCTACAGCATCGGCAACGAGATCCCCGAGGCGGGGACACCCATGGGTGCCCGCGTCGGACGGGCGCTGGCAGAGAAGATCCGGTCGCTCGACGACACGAGGTTCATCACTGAGGGCGTGAGCGGACTGTTGGTCGGCGGAGCCGAGCTGTTCGCCCAAATGGGGGAGATTCGCCAGAGCCGGCGGGGGACCCGGACGAGCAGACGGGCGTGAACACAGCGATGACGCAGATCGCCGATCGCCTCAACGACCTGATGACGGCGCCCGTCGTGGCCAAGAACTCGGCCCAGACCGCCTCGTACCTCGACGTCGTGGGCTACAACTACATGGAGACCCGGTTCTCCATGGACGGGGACCTCTTCCCCAATCGGGTGATCGTCGGCAGCGAGACGCATCCCGCCGCCATCGCGACCGGTTGGGCTGCCGTCCGCGAGCACTCGTACGTCATCGGCGACTTCACGTGGACCGGCTGGGACTACCTCGGTGAGGCCGGGATCGGCCGCACCGTCTACGGCCGGCAGGATTCGAACCCCGGGATCCAGTCGTTCCTCGGGGAGTACCCGTGGCTCACGGCGTGGTGCGGGGACATCGACATCACCGGTCACCGCCGCCCTCAGTCCTACTACCGGGAGATCGTCTTCGGGCTGCGAACCGAGCCGTATCTCGCGGTGCAGCGTCCTGAGCACCATGGCGAGGTCGCCGCCGGCACCCCATGGTCCTGGAGTGACGTCGTCTCGAGCTGGAGCTGGGCCGGGTACGAAGGCGCGCCGGTCACCGTGGAGGTCTATGCCGACGCGGACGAGGTCGAGCTCGTGGTGAACGGTCGCTCCATCGGACGGCAGCCGAGTGGAGCCGCACGGCGCTACACGTTCGTCTTCGAGACGACCTATGAGCCGGGACTCTTGGAGGCCGTCGCCCGGCGCGATGGTGTCGAAGTCGGCCGCGCCTCCATCCGCACGGCCGCCGAACCGGTGCTCTTGGACGTTGGCGCCGATCGCAGCGTCATTGCCCCCGATCCGGCGGATCTGGCCTTCGTGACCCTGACGTTGGTCGACGCGGCGGGTTCGACCCATGTGGCGCGAGACCGGAGGATCGAAGTGCAGATCGATGGGCCCGGAGTCCTGCAGGCGTTGGGCAGTGCGAACCCGTCCACCGAAGACGGCTTCAGCGGGACGAGTTGCACCACGTTCGATGGACGCGCCCTGGCCATTGTCCGGCCGACGGGCGAGGGAAGAATCACCCTCACCGCTACGGCTGAGGGCTGCGAGGATCGGCAGGTTGTGATCGATGCCCGGGCCTAAGTGCGGACGGTGGCATCCGTGACGTGGGAGGAGCGCTGGCACCCGTTCCGGGGACAGTGGGTCCTCTTCACCTCGCACCGCGATGCCCGCCCATGGGTCGGTGAGATCGTCGCACCCGAGGAGCCGCCGGTGCCGACGGACAATGCCCTGGCCCCGCTCGGCACGCGGCTCCACGGGAGCAACCCGGACTACCGGGGCGTTTACGTGTTCACGAACGACCTGCCGGTGTTCTCGCCGGAGGCACCAGAGCCCGGACCCGATGACGAGGTCTACCGGACGCGCCGGGCCCTCGGCACCGCTGAGGTTGTCTGCTACCACGACGACCCCACCCGTTCCATGGCCGACCTGACCGACGACGAGGTGGCAGCCATCGTCACGACCTGGCGAGACCGGACCGCGGTGCTGCAGGCGCAGGACGGCGTGGCCCACGTGCTCATCTTCGAGAACCGTGGCGCCCTGGTCGGGACGTCCAACCCCCACCCGCACTGCCAGATCTACGCCGGCTCCATGGTGTACGCCACCATGGAGCGGGAGGACCGTGGTGGCGGCCGAGCACAAGCGCCGGACCGGACGCTCGCTGCTGGCTGACGTCATCGCCCGCGAAGTGGACGGCCCCCGTGTCATCAGCGAAAGCGACCACTTCTTCGCCTGCGTCCCCTGGTTCGCGCAGTACGCCTATGAGGTGCTCATCCTGCCGCGCCGTCCGGCGACCTCTCTGGTCGATCTCGACGAGGAGCACTGCCGTTCCTTGGCGCTCGTGTTGCGCGACGTGGTGCGGCACTACGACGCACTGTGGGGATTTCGCCTGCCCTACGTGCTGGCCGTGCACCAGGCCCCGGTTGGCGATCATCCGCACTACCCGTTCCATCTCGAGCTGCACCCGCCCCTCCGATCTCCTGGCATACGCAAGTATCTGGCGGGACCTGAAGTGGGCGGAGGGTCGATGACGAACGAGTCGGACCCCGACGAGAAGGCGAGGGAGCTCCGTGCCGCCATCAGCTGAGGAAGCTCGCCGCCTGCTCTGTGCCCTCGGTGACCACGTGCGCGAGCTGGTGGTTGCCTCACGTGGCATGGACATGGCCGCGGTGGCGGGGGAGACGGTGGCCGACACCATCTACGCCGTCGACCGCGTCGCCGACGACGATCTTGTGCGGTGGTTCGAGGAGCACTGGCCGGACGTCGTGCTCGTCTCCGAGGGGCTCGACGAGCGGGTGGCCGTGGGAGGGCCACCGGGCTGGACGGTCATTGTGGACACCATCGACGGAACCCGCGGCCTCATGTACGACAAGCGCTCTGCCTGGTGCCTCGCCGCCGTGGCGCCGCCGGGCGGCGGCCTGGCGGACGTCGTCGCGGCGGCCATGACGGAGTTGCCCACGGCCAAGCAGGGCGCGGTCGACCAGCTGAGTGCCACCCGGGGCGGGGGCCTGCGGGCCGAGCGCGTCGACGTCCTTGGTGGGGCGCGGACCGCGCTGACGGTGTGTCCGTCGGCGGCCACCGACCTCGAGCACAGCTTCAGCGGGGTAGCCAAGTTCTTCCTGCCGGGAAAGCCGGCCCTCGCCGCGCTCGAGGGCGAGTTGTTCCGGAGGATCGGCGCCGTGCACGTCTTTGACGACGAGTACCTCTCGAGCGGCGGGCAGCTCCATGAGCTCATCACGGGCCGGGACCGTTTCGTCGCCGACCTGCGACCGCTCGTGCAGAGCGAGGGGCTGGCCTGCCACCCCTACGACGTGTGCACGGCCATGCTGCTCGAGGAGGTGGGCGGCGTGGTCACCGATCCCTGGGGGCACCCGTTGGCCGTGCCGTTGGACAACGTGACGCCCGTGGCGTGGGTGGGCTACGCCAACGAGACGCTCGCGGCGCGGATCGGCCCGGTCCTGGCGGAGTTGGTGGACGGGCTGCGTGCGGGGTAGTGCCCCCGGGCGTCTCGACCTGCTCGGAGGGGTGGCCGACTACTCGGGGGCGCTGGTGCTCGAGATGCCGACGCGGCAGCGAACCGAGGTGGTGGCGCATCCCGCCGACGGGCTCATCATCGGACCGGTGTCGTTCTCGACCGACGAATTGGTCGCGCTCTCCAGTCGCACCTACGAAGACATCCGCAAGGGGCTGGCACCGTTCCCGCGGTGGACGCACTACGTCATCGGGGTCGCCATTGTCTTGCTGCGCCACGGGGTGATCGATCAGCCGCGGGTGCGGCTCGAGATCAGTTCGGATCTGCCACCCTCGGTCGGCGTGGCGTCCAGCGCGGCACTCGAGGTGGCCACCGCTCGCGCGCTGGGGGCCGGCACCCTTGACCCTGTTCGCCTGGCCGCACTGTGTCAGGAGGCCGAGAACCGGGTGGTCGGCGCACCGTGCGGGATCATGGACCAGGTCGCCGTGGCGCTCGGTGTGCCCGGGAGCGTGCTGCCGATTCTGTGCCGGCCCGCCTCCGCGGCCGCGCCGGTGGCCCTGCCCGCGGGCCTCGAGATCGTCGGCTGGCCCACCGGGACTCCGCACGACGTCGGCGGTGTGCCCTACGAGCGAGCGCGGGCGGCCGCCTTCATGGGGAAGCGAATGGTGGAGGACGCGGCGGCACGTACCTGGTCCTGGGTGAGCCAGCTCCCACGCGATGTCGTCGACGAACTCCCGGACGTCCTCCGTGGAGAGACCTTCCTGGAGAAGTGGGGATCGACCAGTGATGACGTCACGATGGTCCGACCCGACGAGGCGTATCCGGTCCGGGCCGCCACGGTGTTCGGCGTCGAGGAGCATGTCCGTGCCGTCTCGGCGCTGGCGGCGCTCGCCAGCGGAGAGCTGGACCAGCTCGGGCCATTGATGGCGGCCAGCCATGCGGGGTACGACGAAATGGGTTTGGGCCACACGGCCGCGACGCGCATCGTGCAGGAGGTCCTTGGACAGACCGCGCGTGCACGGCGCGCGCTCCAGCGGTGGTGGGTGCGGCGGGACGGTGGTGGTCGTGTGCGAGCGGGGAGCGCTCGATGATGTGGAGGCGCTGATCCGCTGATCCGCTGAGTCAGCCGGCCCACGCCGTGCTGTGGCGTACGACGAGCTCCGCCGGCACGACGAGGTGCCGCTCCACCGGGGCGCCGTCGGCGAGGGACAGCAACAGCTCGACGCTGCGTCGCCCCACCTCGCCGAAGTCCTGCCGGACGGTGGTGAGCGGCGGGAGGAAGTACCCCGACTCCGGCGTGTCGTCGAAGCCGACGACGCTCACGTCGTCAGGCACGCTCCGCCCCGCATCGTGGAGTCCCCGGATCACGCCGAGGGCAGTCTGGTCGTTGGCCGCGAAGATCGCGGTCACGCTCGGGTCGCTGCCGAGACGCATGCCGGCGGCATAGCCCTTGGCCGCGCCCCAGTCGCCGGCCACGGACCGTCCGCGTGGAGCAGGGTAGGTCCGCAGCGCATCGGCCCATCCCCGCATGCGGGCGGTGGCGTCGATCCAACTCTGCGGACCGGCCACGTGATGGACCGTGCGGTGGCCGAGGTCGAGCAGGTGTCGCGTGGCGATGCGGGCTCCTTCGACCTGATCAATGGTGACGGTCGGCGTGCCGAGGCCTGCGGGGCCACCGACGACGACGAGTGGCATGTCACCATCGAGCCGGGTGACCGCTTCGACGACACGCCGGACCGGCGCGACGACGATGACGCCCTGCACGTGGGACGCCCGCAGCCGCTCGAGAGTAGATGCCATGTCGTTGCCGCTTCTGCTCAGCGTGACGAAGCTGAGCAGGTGCCCCGCGTCCCGCGCCGCTGCCTCAATGCCGAAGAGCATGTGCGACGGGCCGAATTGCTCCGTCTCCACCCCCATGACCCCGAGCGTTCTCGATCGACCTCCCGCAAGTACCCGCGCCGCGGTGTTGGCGTGGTAGCCCAAGTCGGCGACGGCCTCCTCGACGCGGAGCCGCGTCGCCTCGGCGACGCCGGGGAACCCGTTGAGGACGCGTGACACCGTCATGACGGACACGCCGGCCCGGGCGGCGACATCGGCCATGACGGCCCGGCGGGGTTGCTCAGCAGCTGTCATGCCTCGTCGTAGTCGAACGAGTCGAAGGCGGCGTCTCCGGCGACGGCACTGCGACGGGTCACCGTCGGTCGCCACCCGCGGCCTGGGCGTAGGCCGCACGGATGGCGAGCCGGTCGACGCTCTCGTCCGGCTCGACCGTCTCGCCTCGGCCCAGGCCCCAGGCGTCGGCGATCTCGACGAAGTCGCATCCGTGATGGATCACGGCGGCCTGGACCGCCGCTCCGCCCGCAACGAGTTCGTCGTCGACGGGTACCCGGACGGAGCGCCCGGTCAGGTCGGCGACCACGCGCCGATAGGCCGCACTCCGAGCCGCGCCACCAACGAGGAACACGTTCCTGTTCGTGCGGTCCGTGCCCAGTGCATCGGCTCCCGCGAGGAGATTGC
Source organism: uncultured Acidimicrobiaceae bacterium (assembly GCA_963753115.1). Classification (GTDB taxonomy): domain Bacteria; phylum Actinomycetota; class Acidimicrobiia; order Acidimicrobiales; family RAAP-2; genus Bog-473. Next base: position 21,699 of record CAVWBB010000015.1, on the reverse strand, counting down.
AGACCACGCCCTCGACCGCCGCCCGGGCGAGCTGGGCTGGCGTCACGTCCGTGCGCAGGCCGGTCAAGGTGCCGCTGGCATCGGGCCGGTTCGGTGTCCGCTCGCCGTCGAGATGCGGCACGAGCACCAGCCCGCCCGCTCCCGCCGGTGCTTGCAGCGCCAGCGCGTCGAACTGGGCGTGATCGACACCGAGCAACCGTGCCACAGCGTCGGTGACCTTGGTCGCGTTCATGGTGCAGACCAAGGGCAGGTAGCGGCCGGTGGCATCGGCGAAACCGGCGACGGTGCCCGTGGGGTCGGCGGCGGGCTCGTCGCTCACCGTAAAGGCGGTGCCGCTGGTACCGAGGCTCAGTGCGAGGTCGCCCGTGCGAAGACCGAGCCCCAGAGCGGCGGCCATGTTGTCGCCCGTTCCGGGCGCCACCTGCACTCCGGTCGAGTCCCATTCCCCGGCGATGCTGGCGGGGGCGAGCACCTCGGGGAGGGCCGAGGGCCAGTCGACCTCGTCGCTGACCAGACGCAGGATGTCCTCGCGGTAGCGGCCCTCTCTGGGTGACCAGTACCCCGTACCCGAGGCATCGCCCCGGTCGGTGGTCCGCCGGCCCGTGAGCCGGAACGTGAGCCAGTCGTGCGGCAGCAGCACGGTGGCGGTGCGGGCCAGGGTCTCGGGCTCGCAGCGCCGCAGCCAGTGCAGCTTGGTGATGGTGAAGCTCGGCACGGGCACGCTCCCGCACGCGGCCGCCCAGCCCGCCCGACCACCCGGAAGCGCAGCGAGGAGCATCTCCGTGTCGGGAGCGGACTCGGTGTCGTTCCAGAGCTTGGCGGGCCGCAGGACGTCGTCGTCGTCGCCCAGCACGACGAGCCCGTGCTGCTGTGCGGCGACCGCAACCGCAGAGGGAGTGTGGCGCCCGGGGACGCCCGCTTCGGCACAGGCGGCGTGAAGAGCGCTCTCCCAAACGCTGGGGTGCTGTTCGCTGCGCGGTGGAGACGTCGGCGGGTGCGCGGCGCGACCGGACGCCACGACCGCACCCGGTGTCTGCGTCGCGGACCTGGACCTTGCACGCAGAGGTGGAGGAGTCCACCCCGACGACGAGGGGCACTAACGGGCGCCGAGCAACAGCTCAGTGACGAGTTGGTCCAAGCGCTCGTGGCCGTAGCCCTGCGCCGCGAGCATGTCCTCGTCGTACGTCGCTGAGAGGAGCCCGTCCAACCCTCCGGCGGGGGTGGTCGGCTCTGCCAGTTCCGCCACCTTTGCGATCCGCAAGGCCTCCTGGATCTCGGGATCCTCGTGGAACCGGCGCGCCTTGTCGGCCAGGATCAGGTACGTGCGCATGCAGCCACGGGCGAAGTCCCACACACCGTCGGGGTCCTCGGTGCGATACGGGTGCGCGTCGAAGTGCCGCATGCCGTCCCAGCCGGAGTCCTCGAGGAGCTTGACCACGTAGAACGCGTCGCGGATCCCCTCGGAGCCGAACCGGAAGTCCTGGTCGAACTTGCCGATCCGCTGGGCGTTGAGGTCGATGTGGAAGAGCTTGTCCTGCCACAGAGCCTGGGCAACCGCCTGCGAGAACGAGAGCCCGCTCATGGTCTCGTGCGCGAACTCCGGGTTCAGACCGACCATCTCGGGACGCTCCAGGGTCCCGATGAAGGCCAGCGCGTGGCCGACGGTCGGGAGCAGGATGTCGCCTCGGGGCTCGTTCGGCTTGGGCTCCAGCGCGATGCGCAACCCGAGACCACGGGCGTCGAATGTGCTCGCACACCAGGTCGATTGCTTCCTTGTAACGGTCGAGGGCCAGCCGGACGTCCTTGGCCGCCTCCGCCTCCATGCCCTCGCGGCCGCCCCAGAGCACGAACACGGTTGCGCCGACCTCGGCGCCGAGCTCGGTCGCCTCGCAGGCCTTCTTGACCGAGAGCCGGCGCACCTGAGGGTCGTTGGCGGTGAAGGCGCCCTCCTTGAAGACGGGGCGCCAGAACAGGTTCGTCGTCACCATGGGGACATGCATCCCGGTGGCATCGAGCGCGCGCCGGAACCGCTTCAGAATGTCATCGCGCTCGTCGCCCGAAGAGCCGTACGGCACGAGGTCGTTGTCGTGGAAGCTCACGCCGTAGGCACCGAGGTCGGCGAGCCGGTGCACGGAGTCGACCGGGTCGAGGGGCGCGCGCACTTCGGTGCCGAACGGATCCCGACCCGGGTTCCCGACCGTCCACAGCCCGAAGGTGAAGTGGTGCTCTGGTTGTGGCGTGAAGAGATCGCTCATGGTCCTCCTGTCGTGGCTCCGACCTGGGTGCGCCCGTGAGGCCCGGCGCGTTGTCCCAGGCAGCACCCGATGATAGCGTTATCACCCGGATAAGTCGCCTGGCAGTGGGAGGGATCCATGCTCCGTCGTCGCAGGGCAACGTGCCGAACCACCACCGGGTGCGCGGGAATCGGACGGTGATCCGCTGGGGTGTCATCGGCCCGGGCGCCATCGCCACCGGGTTCGCCGAAGGGATGCAGCTCGTCGAGGGGGGCACCATCACGGCTGTCGCCTCACGCTCCGCCGAACGCGCCGAGGTCTTCGGAGACCGCTTCGCCATCCCGACCCGTTACGGCGACTACGAATCGCTCGCGGCCGACCCCGACGTCGATGTCGTCTACGTCGCTACACCCCACTCGCGCCATGAGAAGGACACGCTCGACTTCCTCCGTGCGGGCAAGCACGTCTTGTGCGAGAAGCCGCTCGCGCTCAACGCCCGGCAGGCGGCACGGATGGCGGAGGAGGCCCGCGGCCGGGGGCTGTTCCTCATGGAGGCGATCTGGAGCAGGTTCCTGCCGGCCTACCGGACGCTGGTCGAGGTCATCGGCGAGGGGCGGATCGGGGACCCTCTCCTGGTCGAGGCCGACTTCGGGTTCCGCCGGCCCGTCGACCCCGATCACCGGCATTTCGCCGCGGCGCTCGGCGGGGGCGCCCTGCTCGACCTCGGGATCTATCCGGTGCAACTGTGCACCCTGGTCCTCGGTCCGATCGAGCGCGTCGTCGCCGACGGCGTCCTCGGAGAGACCGACGTCGACGAGGTGGTCGCTGCCGTGCTGCATCACGGGGCGGGGAGGTTGGGCGTGGTCAAGGCCGCCTTACGGGTCAGCATGACGTGTACGGCCCGCATCGCCGGGACGGACGGCGTGATCGACCTTCCGGCGATGATGCATTGCCCGAACTCGCTCACAGTGTCCAGTCCCGCCGGCGTCGAGCAGATCGACGCCTCCTACGAGGGGAACGGGCTCCGGTTCGAGATCGAGGAGGTGCACCGTTGCCTCGCAGATGGACGCACCGAGAGCCCGGTCGTCTCCCTCGACGAGTCGATCGCCCTGGCGACGACGCTCGACGCCATCCGGGCCCAACTCGGCGTCGTCTATCCAGGCGAATGACGGGCGGGTCGACGGCCTATCGGAGCCGGTAGAGCATTTCGCCGGCGTCGGGCACCACCAGCGTGCCGGGATCGGACGCCCACGCAGCGGGGTCGACAGTCTCGTGTGCGAGGTAGCCGAGGTTGGCGCGTCGGACGACCTCTTCGGGAATGCCGGTGGCGAGGGTCACCCGCACGCGCTGGCGCTCGCCCGTCACCGGGTCGTACGCCCCGGCGCCGAAGAGGTGGGTGGAGTGCGCCAGCTCACCCAGCGGGACATCGCGGTAGCGGTCCCACTGGGCCAGGAAGAAGTCGCGGCAGTGGTAGCCGATGTCCAGGAGCCGAGGGTGCATGGCCGCGATCTCGGTGATGTGCGGCGCGTACAGGACGACCTCGCCGCCGTCGGCGACCACCGGCTCCACTTTGTAGAAGCCCTTGGCCCCGGTCCACAGGTCCGGGTACCGGGTCGGGATGATCGACAGCACCCGTTCGACCGGGCCGTCGAGATAGGTGATGTGCGTTCCAGCGGCAATGTCGGCCGCGACGGCCCAGGCCTCTTCCGGCGCTCCGAAGGCGAGCGACTCCAGGGCCCCGGTGTCGTGGTCCACGACGACACACAGCGCGTGGCGTTCACCGGGCACCAGGGTGGTCGCCGCGTCCACGAGCGCTCGTACCGGAGTGATGCCCGGTGTGCCGATGATCTCGCTGCTGGTGATCAGTGCACCGAGCCAGTGCGTCACGTCGATCATTTCTTGACCCGAGAGGCCAGGGAACAGGTACTTGTTGCCTCCCGAGAACCCGATGACCTCATGGGGGAGCACCGGGCCCACAATGAGTGTCACGTCGCTGTCGACGACCAGCCGGTTCACGCGGACGTCGATGGCGCCGTGGAGTCGGCCGCCCGACAGGTGCTCCACAAGGGGCGCAGGCAGGCGGCCCACCCGGGTGAAGGTGGCGTCCTCCCACCACGCGTGGTTGCGGATGTGCATGGACACCGGTCCGGCAAGCGCATGCATGGCGGCCTCGGACATCGGTGCGTGGGTGCCGAGCGCCACCACCGCGGAGACAGCGCGGGCCCGGCCGCCGACGCCTTCTTCGACGGCCTGCAGGAGAAGCGGCAGCGGGCAATTGCGGGTGCCATCGGGGATGACGACGCAGAGAGTGCGGTCGTCGAGGTCGAGCTCCTCCATGCGCGCGCGCACGAACGCTCGGACTTCTCCAGGGTCGAGCACGTGCCCTCCTGCTCCCAGCATGACGGTCATTGCATTCTCTCCAACACGCCGATCCCTTCGGCACTCACCCGCGCCAACGCCGACGCCACCTCGGCGACGAACGCGGCATCGGCGTGGCCCCCGAGCGCAGTCTCGGTGATGCCTCGCAGGCTTTCGCCGTGCCGGGCGTCGGCGCGGAGCTTGCCCGCGATCGGATCCTCCAGCCGGGGCAGGCGTGCGCCACGCACCTGGATTCCGGCGGTCGCGGCGATCCAGATGGCCGCCACGACGGCAAATCCTTCGGTCCCGAGCGATCGCTCCCGGCGGGCGGCCACGACGGGGAGCAGGCGCTGTGGCAACTTGCTCGACCCGTCCGCGCCGACCTGGGCGCAGGCGTGCCCGAGCATCGGGTTGGCGAATCGCCCGAGCGCCTCCTCGGCGAAGGACGCTGCGTGCAGCCCGGCCGGGAACGGCGTCGCCTCGAGCGTCTCGGCGATCCTCCCCCGCACGAACCGCGCGATCGTGGGATCCGTCACGGCGCTCGCGATGGTTGCACGACCGGCCAACAGACCGCCGTAGGCCACGACGGAGTGTGGGCCGTTCAGGAGCCACAGCTTGCGTCGCTCGAAGGGGGCGACGTCGTCGACGAGCTGCACCCCGACGTCGGCCAGCGGTGCCAACTCGTCCTCGGCACGGATGATCCAGGAGCGATGTCGTTCTGCACTCACGGCGGCCCGGTCGACCAGACCCAGCGCAGCGGCGATATCGGCCCGGTCCGCCTCGGTGGGGGCCGGCACCATCCGGTCCACGACTGAGTTCGGGAACGCGACCTCCCGGGCGATCCATGCCGCCAGGGACGGCTCCATGCGTTCGGCCGACTCGAGGACCCGGGAGCGCAGCACGTTGCCATTGGCGAGGAGGTTGTCCAGCGAGGCGACGACCGGGGGCTGCAACCCGACACAGCGCCGCCGGGCCAGCGCCATGGCGACGAGCGCCGGCGCCGAGGTCGGGGCGTCGGGTACGTCGGCAGCGAGGTCGTAGCCCTTCTCGGTGATGGTCAGCGTCACGAGCTTCGTCGTGGGCGCCGCCATCGCCTCGATAGCGGCGGCCGGCCCTGTCTCCATGGAGGCGAGCGCACCGAGCACCCGCAGTGCGATGTCTGCGTCGGGTTCGCGTTCCGCCACGGTGAAGAGCCCGTCCTGGGGCTCGAGCTGGTCTCGGGCCCCACTGCTGCGGAGAGAGACTCCTCTGATCAGCGCCGGCTCACCGCGGCGGAGCAGCTCGTCCGCGTAGACGGCTACGTGCGCCCGGGCAAAGGACCCGAATCCGATGTGGACGATGACGGGCACCGCGGTGCGGTCGTACCCCGGGAGCGACCGTGCACGGGCATGGGCCAACGTGCGCGTGCTCAGCCGCTGCGCTTCCGTTGCGCTCAACTCACGCCTCGCTGTCCAGGGGTCGCCGAGTAGGGTCGCGCGCCGTGCGGCGCGAGCAGCGGGCGACGATCCTCGACGTCGCCGCGCGCGCCGGCGTGCATGCCGCCACGGTCTCGCGCACCATCAATGTTCCCGAGAAGGTCGCTCCCGAGACCCGGCGCCGGGTCGAGGCGGCGGTGCGGGAGCTCGGTTTCGTGCCGAACCGGGCGGCCCGCGGCTTGATCACCGGGCGGACGGGCAACATTGCCGTGATCGTGCCCGACATCACCAATCCGCACTTCGCGTCCCTGGTGCGATCGGTGGAACGGTCGGCCCGGCAAGCCGACCTGCAGGTGTTGCTCGTCGACACTGGCGAGCACCCGGACGAAGAGGTCCGAGCCGTGCGCTCCCTGTGCCGGGAGGTCGACGGGTTCATCGTCGTCTCGCCGCGCCGGCTCCACCGGGCCTTGGAAGCCCTGGGGTCCACCCCGGCGGTCTTCGTCAACCGGCCCGTGCGACAGCACGGCTGCATCCTGCTCCGGACTGCACCAGCCGTGGCAGAGGCGTTGGGCCACCTGGCCGCCCTCGGGCACACGCGCCTGGCCTATCTGGGTGGACCAAGCGGTTCGTGGGCAGCAGGGGAGCGCCGCACCGCCGTCCGGCGCATCAGCCGCGTCAGCGGCCTGGAGGTGGTCGAGCTCTCGGCGGCGGAGCCCACGTTCGAAGCGACGGCGGCTGTGGTGCCGCAGCTCGCCGAGAGCGGTGTCACCGCAATCCTCGCTTTCAACGACCAGATGGCCCTCGGGATCCTTGCCGGTCTGACCAAGCTCGGTATCTCCGTCCCGGATGACCTCAGTGTCGTGGGGTTTGACGACGTGCCGATGGCCGCAATGGTGGCACCCCCGCTGACGACCATCAGCCTGCCGATCAGCGAGGTGGGTGCCGTGGCCGTCGCCATGCTCGACGAGGAACCGTCGACGAAGGAGCTCTTCGGCGAGCTGGTCGTCAGGCACTCGACCGCGCGGGCGCGTGGGCACCGAGCCAGCGCCGCCGCAGATCGTGAGCGGCCATCTTCGGGCGCCGGTCCCGGGTAAAGACGCCTTTCTTGTTGCCGTCGACGCGCATGAACGACGGCCCGGTGGCGAAGTCGGCGAAATTCCAGACGTGTTCACCCACGACCGCTTCCGTGCGGTCGAACACGCGGTGGTAGGTCTCGAGGAGCTCGACCTGGTACTCCTCACTCCAGATACTGGCGTCGGTCGTGTGCAGACCGCAGATGGTGTCGGCCCCGTACTCGGTGACGATGATCGGCTTCCCGTGCAGCGTGGCCCACGCCCGAAGCTCGGCCTCGAGTCCCCGCTCGGCGGCCTCGAGGTCACCAGGTTCGACGTACCAGCCGTAGTAGCGGTTCACCATGACGACATCAGCCAGGGTGGTCACGGTGCAGGTGTCGGGGAGTGCGAACATCATGTTGACGAAGCCCACGGGCCGGCTCGGGTCCGCACTCCGAGCGGCTGCAAAGAGGGGCTCGAAGTAGGCGCGGCCGGCCTCCGTGTGTGACTCGGGCTCGTTGGCCAGACTCCAGAGGACCACGCACGGGTGGTTCTTGTCCCGTGCGATGAGCTCCTCGATGGCCTGTCGGTGCACGAGCTGGGTGGCGAGGCTGATCGTGTCCTCGGAGTAGGTCGTCCTCGGACCACCGAGGAACAGGCCGCCCCCGACACCGAGGTTGAGCCCGACGGCGGCTGTCTCGTCGATGACGACGATGCCCATTTTGTCGGCGTGGTCCAGCACTTCCTCCGCGTAGGGATAGTGGGACGTGCGAAACGAGTTGGCGCCGATCCACGAGAGGAGGGAGAAGTCGTGCACCATGGCGGCATCGTCGTGCCCGCGGCCGTGCACGTTGAGGTCTTCGTGTTTCCCGAAGCCCCGGAAGTAGAAGGGCTCGCCGTTGATGAGGAACTGCGTGCCTTCGACCCGCACGGTACGGATGCCCACCCGCTGGGTGTAGCGGTCGACGACTCCGCCATCGCCGGTCAGCTCGAACTCGAGGTCGTAGAGGTAGCCATGCCCGGGGCCCCAGAGCTCCGGTGTGGCAACACGCAGCTCGCCCTCGGCGCCCTTCGCGGAGGCGACCACGGTTCCATCGGCATCCCGGAGATGTACCCCGACGCCGTTTGTCTCGGTGCCACCCCCGACCACGGCGGCATAACGGACGACTCCGGTCCCGTCGTCGATTTCCGTGACCACCGTGATGTCGTCAATGCGGGTGGTGGGCGTCGTATACAGCCAGACGCTGCGGTGCAAGCCGGCATAATTGAAGAAGTCGTGGTATTGCCGCTGTCGACGGGTCCCGTTCGGCAGTCTCTCCACCACCCCCGGTGGGATGGACTGCCAGGTGAGCTCGTTGTTGACGACAACGGTCAGCCGGTGCTCCTCTCCCGGCCGGACAATGGCGGTCACGTCGACCTCGAAAGGCGTGTAGCCACCCTCGTGCTCGGTGACCAAGGTGTCGCCGACCCACACCACGGCGCGGTGGGTCGCCGCGTCGAAACGCAGGACGACACGCTGTCCTGCCCACCCGCGGGGAATGAAGACCGGACGCTGGTACCAGACGTCCCCCACGTGGTCATGGATCTGCTGGTTCACGAGGATGTCGTTGAAACTGCTCGGAACCGGCATCCGCCAAGGCTCCGGGAGTGTGGCACGCCACCACCCCTCGACACGCCCCGCCCCCGCTGCGTCGGGAGCGAAGCTCCAGATGCCGTCAAGACGCTTCGTCTCGCGCGTGGAGCTGTCCTGTGGTCGAAGCATCGTCTCTCCTTACTCCGTTGATGCGGCGCCGCCCCGGCTGTCCGCCAGCAACCCGACGATGACGTCAGCGATGGCGTGCGGGTCGAGATCGTCCGTGTCGATGGCGACGGTTGCCACCTGCTGGTACAGGTCGGACCGCGCCTCGGCCATGGCGGCCAAGGTCTCGGCCGGTCTGTCTCCGAGGAGCGGGCGGTGGTCGCCGGGGCGGACCCGTCCGGCAAGCGTGGTCGGGTCGGCTCGGAGCCACACGACGACGCAATCGCCGAGTGCGCCGCGCACGACGGGATCGAGGATCACACCGGCGGGTGCCGCCAGCACTGACGGCGTTGGACTCCGGAGAACCCGCATCACGGCATCCGATTCGAGCTGACGATAGGCGGCTTCACCACCGCCCTCCCACAGTTCGCGCACGCTCTTGCCCGTCTCTTGTGCGATGACGACGTCGACATCGACGAACTCGCGTCCGGTACGCGGCGCGACGAGTGCACCCACGGTCGATTTCCCGGATCCCATCAGGCCCACGAGAACCACCTGCTTCATCGTTCGACCCGGAACGCCTGGCGGGCAAGGTTGCACGCGAGGTCTTCGGCGACCGCAGCGGCGTCCTCTTCATTGAGGCGGTGCTCGGCCACCAGCCCGGCCAGGTAGCCGGCGTTCAAGCGACGGGCCACGTCGTGGCGGGCGGGGATGGTCAGGAAGGACCGGGCATCGTCATTGAAGCCGACGGTATTGGCGAACCCGGCTGTCTCGATCACGGACTGGTAGAAGCGCCGGATACCTTCGGGGCTGTCGTAGAACCACCATGGAGGTCCGAGGCGCAACGCCGGGTACAGCCCGGCGAGGGGAGCGAGCTCGCGGGAGTAGGTGGTCTCGTCCAACGTGTAGACGACGATCGTCAGTCCGGCTTCGTTGCCGAACCGGTCGAGAAGCGGTTTGAGGTCGCTGGCGTAGTTCACCGCCCGCGGAATGTCCGCCCCTTTGTCAGGACCGAAGTGAGTGGCCACGGTGGGGTTGTAGTCCCGCCACGCGCCGGTGTGCATCTGCAGCACGAGGCCATCGTCGAGGCTCATGCCGGCCATCTCGACGAGCATCTGGCCGCGGAAGACCTCGGTATCGCCCGGACGGGGCGTCCCCGAAATGAGGCGTGTGAAGAGATCCTCCGCCTCCCGCGGGGACAGGTCCGCCGTGAAGGGTGACGGGTGTCCGTGGTCGGAGGCCGTCGCCCCCGCAGCAATGAAGGAGGCGCGGCGGCTGCGCAGCGCGTCGAGATAGCCCTGCCATGTCGAAGTGTCGCTCCCGGTCAGGGATCCCAATTCGACGACGTTTGCATGAAAGCCCGCCCGATCCGGATCGACGACATCGTCGGGACGGAAGGTCGGCACCACGCGTCCCGTCCAGCCCGACTCCCGCAGGCGGGTGTGCGGCCCCAGGCGGTCGAGCGCGCCCTCGGTCGTCGCGAGGAACTCGATGCCGAACCGTTCGAAGTGGGCGCGCGGCCTGAAGTTCGGTTGCGCGAGCCGGGTCGAGACCTCGTCGTACACGGCGTCTGCGGTCTCCGCCCGCAGCGGCGTCGTCACACCGAGGACCACCTCCAGCGTGTAGTCGAGCCAGAGTTTGGACGGCGTCCCCCGGAAGAGGTGGAACCGCGAGCCGAACGCTCGCCACACCTGCCTGGGGTCCGATTCGAACGGGCCGCCGTCGAGCGGCCGCACGCCGAGCGACTCGAGAGGGACGCCCTGGCTGTAGAGCAGGCGGAGGACGTAGTGGTCCTTCGTCACGAGCTCGGTGGCCGGCTCGCCGAACGAGGTGTCGTCGGCGAGGGCAGCCGGGTCGCAATGGCCGTGTGGGCTGACGATCGGGAGGCCCCGTGTGCGCTCGTACAGCGCGCGGGCAATCGATCGGGTTCCTGGGTCAGGCGGGAAGAGGCGGTCCTGGTTCAGCACGTCATGCAAAGCTTTGCAGAGCCGGAAATCCCACGCCAGGCGGACCGAGCAGCCGGATTAGGCCCCGGAGTCGTCCATCCCGTAATATTGACGTCGAAGTTGAAAACTCGCCGCCCGCCGCGTCTGACGCGACGGCGAGGCGGTTCCGTCCTCCCGGAGGTGGTCATGCCAAAGCCCATTGTCGACTTTCCTGTCTTCGACGCCGACAACCACATGTACGAGAAGACGGATGCCTTCACGAAGTTCCTCCCACCCGAGTACTCCGGGCTGATCAAGTACGTCGAGGTCAACGGGCGGACGAAGATCGCTGTGCGCAACGTCATCTCCGACTACATCCCCAATCCCACCTTCAACGTGGTGGGACGGCCGGGAGCGTCCGAAGAGCTCTTCAAGCACGGCAACCCCGAGGGCAAGACCCGGCGGGAACTGATGGGAGATCCCATCCGCTCGCCAGAGGCCTTCTTCTCGCCGGAGCCCCGTCTCGCGCTCATGGACGAGCTCGGCATCGACCGGGCGCTCATGTGGCCGACGCTGGCCAGTCTCCTCGAAGAGCGGCTGGCCTCGGACCCGAGGGCGACGCACGTCGTGGTGCACGCGCTGAACCAGTGGATGCACGAGCACTGGACCTTCAACTATGAGGGCCGCATCTTCCCGACGCCCGTGATCACGCTGCCGATCGTGAGCGAGGCCATCAAGGAGCTCGAGTGGGTCTACGAGCGGGGTGCCAAAATCATTCTGATCCGGCCGGCACCGGTGCCCGGTTTCGAGGGGACGCGGTCATTCGCGTTGCCCGAGTTCGATCCCTTCTGGCAGCGCGTCACCGAGCTCGACATCACCGTCGGCCTGCACGCGTCCGACGACGGGCTCACCAAGTACTACAACCAATGGGAGGGCAAGCCTGAGGGTGAGCACCTGCCGTTCGCCGGTCAGACGGCCTTCATCAACATCATGCACACGCAGGGCCGTGGCATCTTCGACACCGTCGCCTCGCTCATCGGGCACGGCCTGCTGTCGCGCTTCCCGACGTTGCGCATGCTGCCGGTGGAGAACGGCTCCGGCTGGGTGCGGCCGTTCATCGAGGCAATCGGACAGTCCTATGCCCACGAACCGGCCCTCTACGACGAGGATCCCCTCATGGTGTTGAAGCGCAACATCTGGATCCACCCGTTCCACGAGGAAGACCCGCGCGGCCTCATCGACTTGGTCGGCGTCGACCGCGTCGTCTTCGGTTCCGACTACCCGCACATTGAAGGTATGTCCGAACCGCTGTCCTACGTGAACGAGCTCGCGGGCTTGTCGCACAACGACGTGGCGAAGGTGATGGGCGGCAACCTCGCGGAGGCGATGAAGGTACCGTTCGCTGCCTAGCAGGACGCCGACGTCGGTCACTCTGGAGTTGTCGGCCGCACTGACCGGAGGTCAGGCGGGGAGACGGGTGACCGCCCGAGCAATCCTCGGCGTGCCGCAGCTCTGCCGCGCCGCGACGCGCCACTTCGTGAGCACGAGGGTAGGGATCTGTCGCCCGTCCCCGTGAACTGGCGAGCGATTCCGGCCGTTATTCGTGCTGCCAGGGGCGGCTGAGCCCACTCAGTCCATTCTCAGGGTGGTTTCTGGGACGCTTGTTCACGTAGGGCTGCAGGCGAAGTGATGCAGGCGAAGTGAGAGGTTCGGGGCGGGAAGAGCGATGTCGAGCACAAAGGGGCGGCGGGTCCCCTGGCTGGTCAAGGGCGTGGCGGTTGTCCTGGGCATGACGCTGACTGGGGTCGCGGCCTTCGCGGCGACGAACTGGGTCGTGGGGCTGACGACCAACTCCTCGGGTGAGGCCCAGTCGGCCACCATCTCCAAGGTGACCATCAGCGCGGTGGCCACGCCCGCTGCCGGCAACCTGCTCTCTCCTGGCGACACGGGCGACGCCGTGGTCACCATCAGCAATGCCAACCCCTTCCCGGTCACCATCACAGCCGTCCAACTCCCGACGAACACGACGTACGCCACCGGCTACACGTCGAGCGCGCTCACCACGACCCAGGCCGGTTGCTCGGCCTCGACACCGAGCGACGTGACTTGGAGCTTCTCGACGGCGACAAGCGGCAGTTCCCACACGTTGACGACACCGCTCACGGTGGCGGCCAGTGGGAAGGCCAACAACCCGCTCACAGTGACCTTGAGCGACGCTGCATCGATGAGCCTCGCCGCACCACTCGCCTGCGCGAACACGTTCTTCTCCATGCCCTCCCTGACTGGCATCACGGCGACGGGGGGCGGCACCGGTGCGGCCACGAGCAGCCCGGCCACCGACGACTGGACGAGCTGATCCCGAGCATTGTCGCCACCACAGTCCGCCTGAGGGCGATGTTCAGACGTAGTCGCTGCGACGCAGCCAGACCAACGTCGCCCAGCCCCAGATCGGCGGCAGGTAGGCGGTGCAGAAGCGCTCGATGAAGACGGCCGCCACGGCCTGATTCTGCGGCACGCCGGCAGCGGTGAGGCCGGCGATCAACCCGACCTCGATCACCCCTGCGCCGCCCGGGACCGGCACCGCGCCCCCGATCATGGCGGCCAGGGTCAACACGACGATCAAGGTGGCGAAGCTGACGTGCTCCCCGACCGAGTGGAGTGATGCGCCGAGGCAGAAGGCGATGAGGACCTGGCTTCCGAGCGAACCCCCGAGGACGTAGGCGATCTTCCGGGGCTCGACGGCAATGGCTTTGATGTCCTTCCAGATCGTGACCAGGTGCGGCATCGCCTTGTCCCTCGCCAGCCGCCGGACCCTGGGTACCAGGGTCACGACGGCGAGGATCACGGCGATGGCAAGGACGCAGATGAGCACGATCCAGACCAAATTCTCGTGCCCCCCGCTCTCGGTCGTCGTCGTGGGCTTGTGGAAGTCGCCGATGGCGAAGGGGAGGCACACAATGAACAGCAGTCCCTTCACCACCCAGCTGGCGCTGCCTGCGATCGCCCCCGAGCTGATGGCGGCCGGCGCGTCGAGACCCTGGCGCTGGAAGAAGCGCACCCGCACGCCGAACACTGCGGCGTCGCCGCCGACGAAGGAGGTGAACATGTTCGACGTCTCGAGGGCGACGCAACGACCGAACGGCAGCGGCCCGATGACGGCGCCCGTGAGGGCCCAGGCTCCGGTGACGACCGGGAGCTGTCCCAGGACGAAGGCGGCTGCCACCCATGGCAGGGCGGCGTCGCGGATCACACTGAGTGAACCAGAAGCCTCGGTCAACACGCCGATGATCAACCAAAGCCCGACGAGACTCCCGATGACCATCAGCAGGTTGGGCCAGCTGATCCTCTTGGCCTCCACCAACTTCGGGACCTCGACCCCGGCGGCGGTGGCGAGGGACTCGCGCAGCGACTTCAGAAAGCCCTTCTGCGCGCGGGCCATGCGCTCGGTCTCGGGGTCGAGCGTGGAGCGCTGCAGGCGGGTGAGGACCGCCTGGATCGTCTCCGTGTCGAGGACGCGACAGGTGGCGGCGACCGTACGGTCGACCCCCACCACCACGGCGGCGGCGGCGACGGCGGCCGCCAGGTCGCGGTCGGTCCGCATCGCCGGGGCCGAGGACGAGGCGCGCCGGAAGTCCCGCAGCAAAGGTCCCTCGTTCGTGACGAGGACCGTCTCGGGGCTGAGCGAGCCGTGCGAGATTCCGGCCTGGCGCAGCAGGAGGACCGAACGGAGGAAGCCATCGACCTCGTCGTCGCTCACATCGTCCGCCGCCAATGCGGCCAGCCGGTGTCCCTCGGGTAGCCGTGTGACGAGGGCGGCATCGTGGGCCGGTCCGCATCGTCCGGCCGCCACGATCTCGGGGACGATGGCGCCGGCGTGCGCCGCCAGGAACGTCAGGTACGCCTCGTGCTCCACCTGTTGCAGCCGGTTGATGAGAAGCGTTGGTCCCGAGTCGCGATAGATGCAGAAGCGCCATACCTTGCGGAGCCATTGCGCGTCGCTGGCGTCGCGCCCGTAGACGGCGAGTTCGAGGGCGTGCCCATCAGTGTCCGTACCGGCGAATGAGGCCACGCCCCACTCCTGCCGCGTCGTGGAGGTGAGCCCGTGCACCTCGACCTGCAGGTCGCGCACGGCGGCGGTCACCTCCGTTGCCGAGGGAAGTCCGTTTGGCGCTCCCATGGCGAGGTGGCATGCGGCGGCGGTGCCCCAACCGACGATGATCGCCGCAATGACGCCGAGTGGCAGTCCGTAGGCGCCCACGACGGCGCACAGCGCGGAGATCGAAATGGCGCCGATCACCATCCGGTGCATGGGTCGGCTGAGGTAGGGGAGTCCGGCCAGCGCCACAGCGGTGGCGATGGCCAGCTGGACGATGGGGAAGTGCGGGTTGAAGCCGGCGAGGTCGGGCGCGGGCGGGCGCCCGGCGGTAGAGCCCAGCAGGGCGTCGAGCAGGAGGCAGACGACCAGCGCGGCCAGCCCGGCGACGCCCATCTGCCGCACGGCGGTCAGCCGCGGCACCAGCAGGCCGATGAGGACCAGGCCCACGATGACGCCGATCGACCCCACGAACCAGAGCGCGGTGATCAACCAGTGGATGCCGGAGGGCGGGGGCGTCACGAGCTCGGTGACGTGGACCTCGACAGAGGTGTTGGCCTGGGCCAAGGGGACGCAGATCACGAGCAGCACGGTGGCGAGGCCGATGCGCACGGCATCGGAGGCCCGCCGCCGCGTCGTGCCGCCACCATGCGGCCCGAGAAGCAGCGAGCGAACGCGCTGACTCCACGGCGTGCGAGCAACCTCGCCGGGAGGGGGCATCATCACCTTGTCGGCACCGTTCGCGGTGCCCATGACCTTCATGCGGGCGCGCCGTCCCAGCGTGACGCCAGCTCGGTTCGGACGAGGGGAATCATCGGCGCAATCTTGTCCGGTCCGGCCACCCCGGCCTGGGACGGAGCCCATAACACCCTAAATACGATTGACTTAGTCGGGTTTAGGCTCTAGGGTCCCCAGGATGCTTCCGCAGGCCATCGCAGATCGCCCGTCGCCCTCGCTTCCCCCGCTCGCAGGGGCAACCGGCGGTTCGTGCCTGGCGACGGGAGCAACCGCGGCGTTGGGCCGGCCGCGCATCAATCCGATGGAGGTGGCGAGCCGCCTCGCCCCGGTCGTCCACTGGCCAGGGGCGATCGAGACGCAGGGCCGCACCTGGCGGTTGATGGCCCGGACGCCCGACTTCGACGCCTGGCTGATCGCGTGGCCCAGCGGTGGGAAAGTGGAGCTCCATGACCACGGCGATTCCATTGGTGCGGTGAGCGTCATCAAGGGTTCCCTCGTCGAGTCGGTCCCGTGGCGCGACGACACCGGGCGCCTCACCCTCGTCCGCCAGGAGTTGCACGCGGGCGCGTCGCTGGGATTCGGGGCGCGGCACGTCCACGACGTGATCAACGAATCGGAGGCGCTCGCGCTCAGCCTGCACGTGTACAGCCCGGCGCTGACCTCCATGACGTACTACGACGTCGAAGGTGACCAGCTGGTCGTGCGCGGCGTGGGGTGGGCCGCCGACGGCTGCGGCGAGTCCGAGGTCGACCTCCTGAGGGGGATTGCCGGGGTCGAAGCGGCGTCACGGTGACCGCCCGGAGCGCCGACGATCTGCTGGCACTGGCCCGGGGCCGCATCCGGCGGGTCGAGCCGGAGGAGCTCCGGGGGTTGCAGGCCGATGGGGGACTGGTGGTCGACATCCGGCCCGCCGCCCAGCGGGCTGCCGAGGGTGAGCTCGGATTCGGACTCATCGTGGAGCGCAACGTGCTCGAGTGGCGCTTCGACCTCCGTGGGAGCCATGCCCTGCCCGAGGTGACCGGGTACGACCAGCCGGTCGTGGTGGTGTGCTCGGAGGGTTACGCCTCCAGCCTCGCCGCGGCATCCCTGGTTGACCTGGGCTTCGCCCAGGCCGGAGACCTCGATGGTGGCTACCAGGCCTGGCGGCGCTGGCAGGAGAGCTCGGCGGCCACCATCTCCGACGTCCCGACCTGATCCACCGGAGAGACCTCTCCGCCGTCAGGGTCCGCCGTCGGAGTCCGTCATCGGGTCCAGCGCCTGGACGAGTGTCAGGACATGAACCTCGGCATGGTGCGGCCGTTCAAGGCTGCGTGAAGCGCGCTGCGGCGGCACCGTTGAGGCGGCCCTCCGGGAGCAGGCGGCCGCAGGCGACGAGAGCGAGCGCCTGCGCTGGACCGGTGACCAGTGCACCGGATCCGCCGGACCACTCGAGGTCGTCCGCCCGCAGCTCCACGCCCTCCAGGTCGACCCCGAACAGATTCGGCGTGCCCTCGGCCGCGACCAGCGCGAGCACAGCGAGGATGCGCGCCTCGGGTATCCGACGCGCGAGCGGCACCGCCTCCACGATGTCGAGCGAATGGATCACACAATGCGTCAGCGCACCCTCCGGGCCGCCACCAGGTGGCTCCCATTCGTGGAGTGCCTCCGAACGGAGATCGGCCAGCAGGGTGTCCGTGGGCAGCGCGCCGTCGCGCTCTGCCACCGTGTTCGACAGCCGTGTGAAGTCGCCGCCGACGGCTTCGAGCTCTGCCATGAAGGCCGGCCCGGAGTAGCGCACCGGCATGGTGACATGTGCCACGACCTCGCGGGTGCGCCAGCCCTCGCACAACGACGGTTCGTCCCACACGCCGGGGCCGGCCGACGCCAACAGGTCGGCCAGGGCCCGGTACTCCTCGGCGACGTCCGAGGTCATGCCGGCTCCTGACCCTGCGTTCCGACGCCCGGGCCCCGCGCGCCCAAGCGGGCGAGATAGGCAGCAAACCGATCGAGCGAGGAGAGGAAACCGGCCTGCGCTTCGGAGGCCAGGAACGCTTCGGGCACGTAGGTCTGATGGATCCTGACCTCGGTGCGTTGCGGGCCGAGCGAAGCGAAGTCGGCGCGCACGCGCATGCCCGAGTGCACCTCGGTCCAGACCAGCAGCTCGGGCGCGCGCACGTCGTCGAAGACGGCCCGCGTCGGGTACTCGCTTCCGTCGGCGTCGTTGACCATCACGGTTTCGAACACGCCCCCGGGTCGGGCGTCCAGGGTGATGCGGTCCCGCGGTGCACTGACGCCCGTCGGCCCCCAGAAGTGGGTGAGATGGTCAGGGTCGGTCATGCAACGGAAGACGAGCTCGCGGGGTGCGTCGAAGATCCGGCTGAAGTGCAGCTCGCCGGAGGCGCCCGTCTGACGGGAGTGCTCAGCCATGGGAGCGACCCGTTCGCTTCCGGGCTGGCGCAGCCGTGGCGTCCGGTGCCGCCTGCAGGTCTGCCAGCAATCCGTCGAGCTTGTCGAAGCGCTCGTCCCATATCCGCCGGCTTGTCGTGATCCAGTCCAGCGCGCCGTCGAGCGCGCCGGCCTCGAGATGACAGGGTCGGAACTGGGCGTCGCGCCGCCGTGAGATCAGGCCGCTGCGCTCCAGCACCTTGAGATGCTTGGAGACCGCCGGCAGCGACATGGCGAAAGGGGCGGCCAGCTCGGTCACCGTGGCGTCGCCCTGAGCGAGCCGGCTCACGATGGCGCGTCGGGTGGGGTCGGCGAGCGCGGCGAAGGCCGCATCGAGCGTGTCGGGGGGGTGTGTCGTCACTCCTTGTATTTAACTCACAAGTTAGTTAACTGTCAAGTTAATTACCGGGAGGTTCCTGCTATCGTCGCTCCCGGCGGGGACCGTCGTGCCGCCGCCCGATCACCAGACGGAAAGGCGTACGACGTGCTGTTGCAGGTCATCACGGGGACCACGCGCGAGGGTCGGTTCAGCGAACGGGTGGCGGCCTGGGCCACCGGTCGTCTGCGGCCAACACGATCAGTTCGAGGTCGAGCTGGTCGACCTGCGGGACCATCCGCTGCCCTTCTTCGATGGCGACCCGCCGGCGAGGACGGGACGTGACTATGCCGACGCGGCCGTCACCCGTTTCGGCCGGGTCATCGACCGGGCCGACGGCTACGTGCTCCTCACCGGCGAGTACAACCACGGGTACCCGGCCGTGCTCAAGAACGCGCTCGACTCCACCTTCGTCGAGTGGCGGCGCAAGCCGGTCGCCTACGTCGGGTGGGGGAACACGGGTGGGGCGCGGGCGATCGAGCAGCTGCGTGCAGTGGCGATCGAATTCGAGATGGCACCGCTGCGCCATGCGGTGCACGTGCTCCCCGACGTCCTCATCGCGGTGCGCCAGGCGCCCGACCCGGCGGACCTGTCACTCTTCGAGACGCTCGAGCCCCGGCTCGACATGCTGGCCGACGACCTGGCGTGGTGGATGCACGCGCTCGCGTCGGCGCGGGCCGCCAGCGGGTAGACCGCCCGCATGGACAATCCGCTCGGCGCGCTGCGCGCCTCAGTCAGTCAGCTGCGCGAACTGCGAAGTGGTCTCGACGACGCCCGGCTCGAATCGCCTTCGTACTGCAGCGGGTGGTCGGTCGCCCAGGTCCTGTCGCACCTCGGCTCCGGCGCCGTCCTTCTGAGCAGACGCCTGCAGGACCTGCAGTCGGGGGCCGAAACGCCGGACGATCTCGCGCCGTCGGTGTGGGACGAGTGGAACGCCAAGTCGCCGCGCGCACAGGCCGACGACGCCCTGGCGGCCGACGATGCGGTGACACGGGCCCTCGAGGCGGTGGCCCCCGCCCACCGCGAGTCCCTGACCTTCTCCATGGGCCCGCTCAGCTTCGGCTTCAACGAGTTCGTCGGGCTCCGGCTCAACGAGCACGTGTTCCACACCTGGGACATTGCGGTCGTCTTCGACGACAGCGCCGAGCTGCCGCCGGAGGCCATCGCGCTGATCGTCGACAACCTGGGCCTCATTGCCCGCTACAGCGCGCGGCCCGACGGCCAAGAGCGCACGATCGCGATCCACACGACGGACCCCGACCGCGACTTTGCGCTGCACCTCTCGGCCGACGGAGCGGAATTGGCCGCCGGCACGGCCGGGCAGCAGCCCGACCTGGCGCTGCCCGCGGAAGCGTTCAGCCGGCTCGTCTACGGACGGCTCGACCCCGACCACACGCCGGCGGTCACCGGCGACCCAGCGCTGCTGCCGACCCTGCGCGCCGTCTTCCCCGGCCCCGTAGGCCGCCAAGGCGCCGGCGCGGCCGCGAGCAAGGGCCTGGCGGGGAAGGCCGGTCACGAGGCGCACGCCTGTACCGATCCCGTGACCTGACGCGAGGAGCACGAAGAGGATCTTGAGCCGCTGCGCCGGGGCGTCGGTCAAGGCGTAATTGAGGTGGTACCCCGGGAGCTCCAGGTGGGTCAGCGGCCAGGTGGCCGACTGCAGGTTGCGGATTGCTTCGCCGCGCCAGCCGCGGGTGGGAAGCGGGAAGAGCTCCGCCGGTGTCTCGACGCCGGCGTGCCGGGCCAGCCCGAGGGCCGCAGCCACCACGGTCACGCAGCGCGCCTCCTCGGCCAGGGCGCGCACGCGCGCCCAGTCAACAGGGGCGCCGCGGTCTGCGGCGTCGCCGACGAGCATGGCCAGGTCGGCGATCCAGGCCAGTCGGACGAAGCCGTGATGCGGCTTGCCGGCATGCGCCGCCAACACGACGAGCTCGTCGGCGAGCGGCAACCCGAAGGCGGGCGTGCCTGCGACTTCCACCGGGCGGCGTCGCGCCCACAGCGCGCCCGGGTCGAGGGCAGTCACTCGTTGCGAGGCTCCCTCCAGGCCATAGTGCAGCTCCAGGAAGAGGGATGGCACCTCGTCATGGGCCAGGACGGTGTCGTAGCGGTCGCCGCCGCCGGGGCGGACCACCTTCCATCCCGCCGCCCGCAACTGCTGGAGGGCGCGCCGGTGATCGTGGCGGGGGAGCAGGAGATCGATGTCGTCCATGGGGCGGAGCCCCGGCGCGGGGTAGCGGGCGGCCACCGCGGGCCCCTTGAAGACGACTGGTTCCAATCCGGCGTCGGTCAGGGGCCGCACCGCCAGGGCCACCGCGCGCGGGATGAGCAGAAGGGCCTCCATGCGGAACGCGTCGGTCATGCCACCGAGCACGGCGCGGCGGGGCCCGATTTCGTCGCACGCACCGGCGGCATGGAGCGCCCGCCACAGCAATGGGCCGATCCTGTGGTCGGTCGCGGCGGCGACGGCTCGGTCGAGGTCGGCGCCGCCATCGAGGGCACGCCGGACCGCATCGGGATCGGGATCAGGGCGGCAGGCCTCCCAGAGCAGTGTGGCGGTGGCCTCGGTACGGGCGGTTGCGGGGCGGGCGTCGAAGCGGTCCGGTGACTTCGTCGCGGTGCGTGCCATCACCAAGGGGAACGGCCGTTCAGTCCGCTGCATGCGGTGCGTCTTCCCATCGGCTCGTTCACAGCCCTTGCGGAAAATCATGGCCGGCGGTGGTGAGAAATCTCGGGGACAGGCGTTACCAAGTCACCGAAGCAACCGGTGGCCGTTCCAAGGGTCGTGCGCCCCGAAGCGCGCGGGCGCCACGCCGGTTCGGACACAGAAATGGTGAGCCACATGCACAGTGAAGAGCTGCAGACGCAGAGGGAAGTGACGACGGGCGAGTCCGGAACGGGTCGGCCCCGTATCTCGCGTCGTCAGGCCATGGGGCGCATGTCCGCGGTGGCGACCGCCGGCGCCGCGGCCTGGGTCGTGCCCGAGATCCTCCTCGCCAAGCCCGCCGCTGGCGCCGCCCTGTCTGGCAACGTCTCCACGACGGGGTCTGGCTCGGTCGGCGTCTCGACCAGCCCCTCGAGCTCCGGCGATCCTGGTGTCAGCGCGGGCGCGGGCGTGAGCGCCGGTGGGGCGGTTGGCACCAACGGGCCCGTGGGTGTCACGACGGCGGCGGGCAGTGATCACCCGAACTCGCTCGCATTCACCGGTCTCAACATCCAGCGGGATGCCGAAGTCGGCGCGGCGCTGGTCGCCGGTGGCTGGGCGATGCAGCACTGGGCCAGCCGCACCCTCAAGCCGGCCGCCGGCGGCGAGGGCGCCTAGCCCATGCCGGTCGACTCCCGCTGGCGC
>CAVWBB010000014.1:0-145833 GCA_963753115.1 uncultured Acidimicrobiaceae bacterium | reverse complement strand
GACCGACGCTCAAACCCCGAACCGACAGTGACCGAAGGCGTGCGGCCTGTCGGCGTTAACGGCGCGAGAACGCGAGGGGAAGATTGAGCCGCACGACTCTTCGGGCGACAAGCCCTAGCCGAAATGAATGGGCGAGCGACGGGCAGCGAGGCGAAAGAGGATTAAGACCCGCGACCCGACGCTCAACCCCGAACCGACAGCGACCAGGAGTGAAGACTGTCGGCGAGTGCCAGTTCTCCGCATTGCACAGAGAAGCGAGCGTGGTTACTCGACTGGCGAACTGCTTGACTCACGCTCAAGCGCAAGTTGTTACTGCTTAGGAATCTCCCTCGCTCGGGAAGAGCGCGGGCACTCCGACACCTTGGATTCCAGTCACCAAAGCCTGCCACTGAGGGGCATAGTTACAAAGGGTCGTGATCCAAAATGTGGAGCTGGAGTACGTCATGTCGATTGCGGGCCAGTTGACTTGCAAAAAGTCCTGGGCGCAAGCGACAGCGAACGTTTCCGAAATGTTGCTCTGAGGCATAGGAAGTGTCTTCTGCCTCAGGAAGGAAACGCCCTGCGGGAACCACGGATGAGCATTCACCGACACGGCGTCGCCCGTCACCGGGTTCAACAGTGTCTGCACAACCACTCCAGCCGTCGTGTTGTCACTCTGGTTGTTGTGGATCATCACGCGATACGCGCTATTGGATGCGTTGTTCAACAGAGCATTCGACAATTGGAGCCTGTCGTACCCGTTCATCCACAGCTCGTCCGGCGAACCCTTTACGTTGTCGTACAGACTCGCCATGGCCGTGAAATATTCACTGCCGGGACTCGTCGTAGACAGCGGAGCATTAAGGGTCTTGGTGTAACCGGTATTGGTTCCAGAGGACAGCCCAGCGAAAATCCCGTCATAGTTAAATGACTGGGCACTCGGTCGGCTGCGCTCGCCGTAGCCGTTGCACCGCTTGTCGCCTGCCCAGAGGCATAGATGACGTTGTATCCGCTCCGACCAGCCCAGTAGTACGGGCCACTCTGAACAGAGGCGGTGAAAAGGTTGTAACCCAGCGCTCCGGTAACGCCACCACCAATGGTGACTTGGAGCGCCTGTGTTGAACTAACCGCACTCACTGACGCGGCGGCTGTGGTCGGCCCCTGGTGGAGCTGACCGTTTGCCGAGATCAGGTCACCGGCATCGGCGGCCACGATGTACCAAACTGCGCCCCCAGTAAAGGGAGTCAGCGAGGACGTCGGAGCAATCGAAGCGGAGACAGTCGTCGCCGTTACGGACGTGGGAGCCGTCATAACGCCGGAATACCCATTTGCCGTGGTGCCTCGACCGAACAAAATCGTTCGCTCTTCGGCCAACATCGACGCATACAGCAATGCCGTTGCCGACAAGCTGCGTACATCATCGAACCCAGCTCCTTGATATTCACTCTGCCAGGTCAAACTGTCGGAAAGACCCGACGACACGTACTGCTGGTTAACGTCGTAACCGGCGTAACTCACGTAGTTGGGTCGAACCAAGTTGATACCGGAACCCGGCGTGGTTGTCGTGGAGTTCTCCAGGAAGCCTGGGTTGAGCGAAGTGATGTTCGCGGTCCCAGATCCTGTGATTCCGTCCACAACCTTGTATCTGTGTGATGTGCCAGCTCCGCGGATGCGGGGAAAGCTATTTCTAAACGGTGTCAACGTTGTTACTCACCGCTATGCGGCGGGGTTGGTCATTTCTGCCAGCCTCTACACGTCGCCGTGTAGTTCGGACCATATCTTCACCCGCTGACACGGGGCACGTGCATGGTCTCTGAACGTTCCACCTAGTAGGTGGCTCCGCTGCTGATTGTCCGCACCGCTACTTCTCAAACCATCACGCTCACGATTGCTCGTCACGTTGTGGTGTAGACGGATGCTCGGATATTCCAGCAATTCTCGGTGTTACGTCCCACACAGTTCGAGGACGTGGGAATAGCAGTTTCGCAGGCGCTTCACCGCTCTGCGACTAGTCCCATTGTTCACGCCTATCGCTAGGCGGCGATCCCGAAGAGATCGAAGGGCACGATTCCTGAGGCACGGGACTGTCAGGGTCCATTCTTTCGAAATTGGCTCATCGAGCATCTCGGCAATATTCCGAGCAACCAAGTCACCCTGTGACTTCTTCAAGCCACCGTCATTGGCATCGTTGGCCATCTCTCGCTCGTACATTTTGCGAGATCGGTAAGTCGGCACCACGCCGTTACCCACGCCGTTTGTCTTGACGACATCGCCGCGCAGGCCTTCTTCAATACTCTTCGCAAGCACCTTCTGGTACTGCGTCAAGCGGTCCGCCACCTTGTTGGGCTTGGGACTGCCGTCTGACTCGCAGACGGACGGATCGCCGCTGAACAAGTTCAGAGACGGGGGGAAGCGAAGCCATATTTGGCTCCTTTCGTATTAAGAGGTTTGAGTGTGAAACGACTAAACGCGGGCCTGACGGCCCTCTGCGCGGTTCTCTGCGCCTCTTTTGTTGCTGGTGTTGCATTCGTCCGCACCTATAGCGTGATGACCGGCCCGTAGGCCCTCTGGTCAACCTCTTCGCCTGTGCGGGCGATAGTGCCTGACAGCGGTGTGACCCACTGCCAGGCTTCTCGGTAAGCGTCAATTCCCATGCACTTACCGAGAGGACTTTTATGAACGATGTTGAGTCCAGGTGTTCCAACCAGGCGCTTTCTGCACCTGCTGAAGGAAATCCAGGGTCGCCACTGTGCGCTGATCCGGTTGCACCCGTGGCATGGGGCTCGACAGGGACCATGGCTGGGCCTTCATCTCTGAAAACTCGCGCTCGAAGTCGTCAACCCAGCCGGGTCGGTCGGGACCGACGGAGTGTGACGTGAATTCGTGAATAGCAAGCGCCACGGCGATGGCTCGGTCATCGTGCCCATTGCCCACGGTTTCGATTTTCATGACGTGCGGCGATATCTCGCGCAGACGGACCGCTAGCAACTCTTTGCGTAGTTCGTCATCGTCGGGCAGGAGTACCGTTCGGCCCCGTAGAGCCTGGGTGAGTGCCATAGCAAGGCGGCTGACCGACGTCGAAGAGAATACGAATTCCTCCGTGCGGATTCCGGTCTTCCGGAGCTGCTCGACCATCAAATAGGCCTGATCGGGGTCGTAGATCAATTTCGCTCGGTACGACCGGCAAAACTCAGTCAGCCAGAGTCGCACGTCGTCTAGGGGCACGTTGTGGAAGCGCCGGGGCTCCCATACCTGCATCCTGTCCACCACCACGCGGGTGCCATGCTCGCCGTGCTCAGCATGGGCGATTACCGCCACGGCGTTATCGCGTTTTTGGGCCAGGTCAATGGTGCAGACGTAATTATGCGACTCGTCAGGTGCCAGCGGACCGACCAGTACGCAGGCGGCGTCCACGTCGTCTGGGTCAGCCACGGAGTCTTCCGCCGCGGCCCACTCATTGAGCCACAAACGGGCAAAGGCGCTCGGAAACATGCGGCGTTGTTCGGCCGCGATCTCTGCGGGGTCGATCCATGGCGGCGGACCGTGAAGGATGCTCGTTCTCCAACCCGGTTCGGACTTGGCTGTCTCGAAAATGCGTTTACTGAAATGCTCGGGCGTGCCAGCGGTCGAAATGATGATTCCGCGGCTGTCCTTCACCTTGACCAAGCCAGCCCAGAGGTTGTCGAAGAAATCGCGATGGCGCTTGTCGTCGGGCCAGTTGCAGAGTTCGTCACAGACCAGCCAGTACGGCAAAATTCCGTGAGCGCCTGCGCTATCGGCGGCCAAGATGTGTATTTCGGCACCACGCTCGGTTGAGACCTTGCGAGCGTCGATCCTGATGCGGTCTTTTAACTCCGGCGTGCCCTCGACAAATCCCGCCATGGCCTGGCGCAAGAATCCGGCCTGGTCGGCGTCGGCCGCGGCGGCGAATCCCTGTGCGGAGGGCGGGAATTGCGTCAGCAGAGCGACCAGAGACAGTGCGGCAACGTCGCGAGTCTTGCTGTAACCCTTCGAGCGCCCGATGACGTGCCGGCGCGGGCCGCCATCAAGCGACAGGATGCTTTCGGCATCCGCCCATTGGTCGTTGGTCGCCAGTGAGCCCCATGTGCCAGTTGAATCGGTCAGAGCAGCGAGTAAATCCAGCGATTCAGTCGGTGCTGTCATTGAGAATCTGCTGCAACTCACGGTCAGTCCCGGCGACCCGCCCTCCGTTAAAGCACCTTGAGAACGACGCACCGACTCCAAAAACCATTCCCGGTCAGGGTCCCCATCCTTGAGAACGCCGATCTTTGTCATTTGAACGTTCCAACTCGGATCTAGTTCCATGACGACGGCCTCTTTCAGTGGTTCGATCTCGTCAGAGATGCTGGTGAGCTTGCGTTCAAGTTGGGGCGGTGATTCGCGGCGAGGTTGGGGTTCGCCAACTGAAGTTCGACCTTCAGCCGCGCCCGTTCAAGGTTGCCCAATCGCTTCCAGGGGTTCACGGTCGGCGTCTGGGCCTCTGCGTCTGTCTCTTCCGTTTGAACATTCAAAATCTCCTCTGGGGACCATCGGGCCTCGTGCCCTAGGTGGAATAAATCGCAGTTGCCGCACCGATAGGCGTGAACGCGCCGACCACCGACTGCATTTGTGACTCGGGCGGCGTCTTTGGCGTCCCGTTTGGTGCTGTAAGGGCGTTTTCCCGAACATTGGCGTTCGCCTGGGAATGCGGTGGCGCTCACGGCAACCTCCAGGCGTCCCTGTCTTGTCCGATGTTCTTCAGGACGCCGCGCTCTTCCAGCGTCCGGAGGGTCTTGCGAACCTGATCGCGCCCAGCGTTTTCGCCTGCTTTGTTGACGTGCCTGGCAACTTCGTTCGTGCTGGCCAGGGCGTTCTCACGAACTGCGTTCATGACCAGGTGCTCAAGGCTGGGGACCAGTCGCATCAGTGCGCCCCGGTCAGTTCACGAACCGCCAGAACGTGGCAGCAGCCGAAATCCTCGCCACAGGAGCAGTCCCAACCACGTTACAGGGCCGTGCGTGACGTCGTGGATGCCGCCGTGACGAACTCGGGCGACCACCAGATCATCCGACTGGCAGACAACGTGAACGGCGGGAGCCAGGTCAGTCCTCATCGGTCTTCCCTTCGGCCCTCAGGAGATATGCAGCCCTCAAAGTGGGATCGGTGGCGGTGTTGGCCTTCCAGAGCCATTCGTCCGCTTCACGGTCCTTCTGGGCGGCTCTGACGGCCGTCTGGCGTTCCTTCTGAATCCGGATCTGTCCGGCACTCGCCATAAGATTCCGTTCAACCGTGGCGACACCTGCGGCGATCTGATCGAACTCGGCGAGAAGTCGGGTGTGCTCGTCCTCGATTGACTGGAGGGTTCGCGCGCCTTTGGCCGCCTGGAGGTCAGCAATCTCGCCGTCGCCGTACCTTTTCGGTCCTCGTTTGGGCTTCTCTGTCTTAGCGACGATTTCGGCCGTCTTTCGGCGGGTCAGTTCGGCCCTAGCAAGGGCAGGCATAAGGCGCCGCTTTTGGAATGCCGCCTCCTGCTGGTCCTCCAACGCACGCCATTCCTTCAGCAGAAGAGCGGCCTGGCGTGTGTGGATCTCACTGCGGGTCCGTAGTCGCTTCGCCATCTCTTCGCGCTCGGTCAGGTCGGCCAGGGCCTTGGCGAGGTCGTCATTTCCTCGCCGCCGTCCTTGGTCATTTGATAGCGGAATGTCCGGAAGCGGACGGTTCGTAAATGGGGTCATTCGGTTAATGCTCCTGTCAATAAATGCCCTATAGGGCGAGGAAAATCTGCTAAAAAAATTTGGCGGTCAGTAGCGTGGGGATTGAAGGCCCTGAACGGGTCGGCGAATATCGCTTGCCTTTTCGGCACTCCCCCACGACCCTCGAAAATGGGGTTTCTCGCAAGGCCCGCGGCATATCCGCGGCATATTCAGACGTCTGGACGGGGCCGGACACGCCCATATCTGCCTATGACCTGCGGATATAGCCAGATCAGCGGCTCAAGGGGTACAGGGCTTGACAAGCCATAGTCGCTAACTTCTCTGGGTCCGCTCCTCGTCAGCCGCACCCAGACGACCCCTGCGAAATCTCGTGGTCTCACGCGGGCGCACAGACAACTTACAAAGGCAACCAATAGACACACTTACCGTGGTTCTCTTATGGAGTATTCGGCAGGGCCTATAATGGTGGTGAAAGGTGGCCCTCATGAGTGAAGACCAGCCACGCAAGCAGGAGATCGATCTCAACGTCCGGTTCCAGAAGCCACCACCGCGACCGGTGAAGGTCCACAGAGTCAGAGACATCGCATGGTTGTTCGTGGCCAGCGCGATTATCGGGACCGTGTTCCAGTCCACCATTTTGGTAGGAGTCGTATTCTGTGCGGCCCTGGTGCTTTACATCGTCGGCGGGCCAGCTGTGAAGCGTCAGCGCCAGTAATCGAAACTGCTCGGCTGATTTATCGCCGGGCGCATCCTTTCGGCGGTCACGGAGATCCGTTGTTCGTCTTCAGCGACCCTTGGACGGATCGTCCAGGTTGCATCTAGGGACAGTGGCAACGCTCGGCATTGACCTTCTGGGCTACGAGCCATCCGATCATTTCCATCACGCTCCGGACGCCACTTTCATCGACCTTCTCAGCAACAAAATTTGGTGCGGGCAATACGGCTGGCACCGTTGGGCAGGGTAAAGGTTCCGTGACGTTAGACGTGCGTCTAGGGGGCTCTGCGTGGCGTCTTCAACGCATCGTCAGCGTCACTTCCTGGCTTTATTTCGAGTATGCCGCAAAGTGTGGCGGCGGTGGGCCGGACAAAGGCGAAACGGCACAAGTTGTGTCAGGCGCTTCTGCGGCCCGCTTCTCACGGATAGCGCGGCCCGTTTCCTGGAGCCGATCAATACCGGCCAACGATGATTCCGTATTGACGACAAGATTTTGAATCACGGCCTTGGCCTTCGGATCTAGTCCGAGCAACGTCCCGGCACGCATGGCGGTATTGGTCATGGCGTTCACCGATTCGACCAAACGATTCGGCACCGCTCCGTAACCCTTCTGCTCGGTGACCTTCTCAATATGCGCCAAGCCGAGCAAAGCGGTTGCCAACGCCCGACAGTACATTTCCAACGTTCCCGCAAACTCCGGTGCGGCGGTCCACGGTGCGGCCGATGTGATGATGGGCCTTATCTCTTCGGCCTTGGTGCCGACCAGTGTCGGCGAGTAGACGCCGTGTTTGAGTGCAATTGCCTCGCCAGGTTGCACGGGTTTTCCCGGCGAACGGTTGGTCATGTGTTCTCCTCTTCGAGGGCGGGAAGGCGTAGGGCCGCGGCGGTAGGGTCTTCCCCCGTGTGGTTCCACTGGAGCTGGAAAGGGTGCAGCTCTATGGGCTCGGTCGAGGGGATCGAGAGTTCTCGGGGTCGTAGGTGGTCAGAAAACTTCGAGGACGACAAAGGCGCAGGTCAGAGCTGGTCTGTCACTAACTTGTAACCGCCTTTGATTGGTAATTTGCCGAAGCCATCACCAAAATGGCTGAAGTTCGGTCGAGACGCGCTGCTTTTTCGGTGGCTGCTTTCTGAATGGCTCTTGGCTACGTCCTCAAGTTGGTCAGGGCGGACCAACAGACAAGAGCATCAGTCGAAATGCCGACGCATTCATTAATGCCAATCTCAACTTCTCCGTTAAACATCAGGTCTACGGAGGTAAGAACTGGCTGGTGCTCACCTGGAATGGTGACCTTGTTCCACCGGCGATGTGGGGAGTCCATGTCGGCGAGTTCATTCACAACACCCGTTCGGCTCTCGATCAACTCATGTGGGATCTGGTCGAAGCGAACGATGGCCACCCCGGGAAACACACCGAATTTCCCTATTGTCCGACTGTAGGAAAGTGGGGGAGGGACGACATTCTGGACGGGACGTGGCTCACGGACCGGCTCCCACTGAGGGAGTAAGTGACGAAGTGCTCGCAGTGATCTTCGCGCTGCAAGGTCACGAACTCGGGCATAAGCAGCGATCCCGGCACCCGCTCGCAATACTCCATGGAGCATGTCGAATGTCGATAAACACCGCACACTCCACCGTCCGCGGTCCAGGCCACAAACGCATTTCATTGAATTGCTGCCAGTCGACCTTTGGAGATCCACGGAAAACCCAAGTTCGGAGAGCCGTGGAAAGTGATCGACAGCCACACAGAGATAGGTCGGGTTCCGTTCCGATTGATACCCGGCGTGACTTTCCCAGAGTCGGATGTGGCAGTGAACATCAAAGGAGTCTCCCAAGTCGTTTTCCATGAACCGGGAAGACGTTCTACGTCACGGTCGGGGATCTCCGTCGATCTCTTCGTTGGGCCGTCATGGCAACGCGATGGCTGAGGCGCGTCCGGGGGCTTGCAGCAATAGTGAAGTCACCGTGTCCTTCTTTCTTATCGCCAGTCGGGCCATAGTCAGGCCCGTGTCTCAGTCTTGTCCCCACTGGCCCAACTAGGCGGGGGGAGGGACGGTTAATAAACGACTGTCCTGGTAGACGCCATTGGACAGTTGGGACAGTTGGGACAGATTCAGGAGACGTCCCCACTGGCGGCCCCACTGGCCGGGACGGGCTGACGATGTGTCGCCGGGAGTATCCACATCGTCGTTGCAGGGAAACCCGCCGACTCATATTGAACCTTGAGTTTCCCAGCTGCGTGCTTGAGCGTGCGCTCGTTATGGCCCTGTTGCATTCCCGCAGATTTGATGAGCTTGGATTCCTTAGATCCACCGACGAGGTTCAGGTAGTCCTTCAACCATGCCGCGGCCTCGTCAACCGCCGACATCCCATCCATTCCGCCTTCACTCATTGCGAGCATGACGTCATCGACTGACCGATCAGTTGAGCCGTCCCAATCGACACGCCCGGTAATCACGTCGTCGCCCAACTCATCTTTGCCCACGTTGGTGCTGACGATGCGATATCGGTATGCCGGTCGTGACTTGGAGCCGAGGTTGTTCTTGGCCAAGCCGAATAGACAGGTGTCATCCTCTGGATTTTTGACGACCATGAGCACGGCACGGGCGACAGCGGTAAATGCACGGCTACCCATGACGGCGTTCAGTGCGTCAGCACTGTTCGACTTGTTGACATGGATGATGCCGAGAATCGACACCCGCTTTTCGTTGGCGAATGCGGTCAAGGGCTCAAGGGCGACGCGTACGTCCGCGTCCTTATGAGTGTCAACGAGAGCTCAGCCTTGACAGAAGCGGATCCAGCAGGATCATCGCGGGTTCGGTCCGCTTGACCGCGATCCTCAGTGGGTCATGTCAACGGGCAAATCTAGTGAACCCTGGACATCCCCGGTCTTCACGTCAACCCTGTACACCCTGCTCAGATCGGCATTCGCTGCCAAAAGGCGCGGAATGGTCTGCTCCCAGGAGTCCTCCGTTGCAGCGACCAGGATCGATCGCGGCTTACCGTAAAAGCGTCCCTTCATGGTCCCTTGGGTGATCCACGCTGCCATCGTGTAGGCGATCGTGCTTTTCCGAGTCCCTCCCTGCCAGCAAGCAAGGTCAATTCACCAAGCGGGATGCGATCCTCCCAGAGCCAGTGGACAGCTTTCACCCTGATTTCCGATGCTGGGGTCAAAACTATGTGCCGAGCGAAATAAGCGACGTAGCCAGGATCGCCTGGCTCTGGCTCATCTCCGCTGTACCATCCCTTTTCGCGGCATCACTATTCCTCCCGTGGAATATTCCGAGACCACCATCCGATTGTCGGCTTCTCACCGGTGACGAGCATTTCGCACAGGGCGTTGACGCCGTTCTCGTCTAGGCGACGACGGGCGATCATGCCCGGCGATGCGTCGTCCATGAGGCTGCCAATTGGCGCAACCCTTCTGGAGAAAACTGCGAGGCAAGCAACCGCTTCGTGCTGAGCTCAGATGGATCGGCGCGTAAGTCCATCGACCCGTTTCCCAACCGCTGAAATTCTGCTCTGAGACGACGTTGTTGGCGGTACTTGCCGGGTGTGCTGCGTTTCCTTCGTGTTACAATTCATTTTGTCTCCAATAACTTTCAGAAGCCGCCCGGGTTCCAGCCCATATGGGCGGCTTCTGTATTTGTGGGCTAAGAGGTCTTCGCCGGTCGCGACGACGGACGGACCATGTTGATCACGTTGCCCATCTCGGGACGGTCGACCAGATCTGCAGCGGACAATCCTCCGACGACATCACGCAGCGCGGCCATCACGACGGAGGGGGAACCCTTGAATGTAACTTCGAGAAGGTCGGAGTGTTGCTGCATTTGATGCTCCTCTACTGAGGGTTTATCCATAATGGCGCTCGCTATTAGCGTTAGTGTCCGTAGTACTATTGTACCGTGTTCGAAATATGACTGTCGTAACGTCGCTGTTCAGAGGTACCTTTTCGACAGCAACCGCCCGGACAACTTGCAGGAAGTTAGCGCTGTCATAAGCGGAAATATGTTCCGGTGATTTATCCCACTGGCTAACTCGCCGGTTGATTAACCAGCTGTCGTAAGCGATCCCCCACGGACGGCCCTTCCGTCTCCAGTCCTTCTCACACGCTTCGCATACTTGGTCGTTTCGCAATGCTGTTGGCACTCGAAGGCACACCAGACAACGCAACCAGACGCCACGGTACAAACGCTCTGGAGCGGTGCGACTGGACCCATACCGGTGTTTTTGCCAAGGACGCGACCGCGCGGTGTCAACCGCGGGACCGGTGGGTGATAGTCGATCTCGTTCCGCTCTTGAGGGAAGTAGGAATCCCATCGGGCGCCGACATCTTGTGCGGCAGCGGCAGTGACAAGGCGGCGGCTGTGGCGGCGGGGCTCATCCTGACCCCTGATCTCCAGCCAGCCAAATGACCGAGCCCAACACTTCGTGCAGTGACCGTCTGCGTTGACCGTGCGCATGTTCTGGCACATCGTGCAGACGTCTCGGCGCCGCAAGTCGGGTTCGGCTGGTACATGGAAGGTCCGGGTCTGCTCTGTACTCGATTCCGCCGAGGGTTCGACGTAGCCCCATCGAACCAGCTGCTGAATGGTCAGCGTTCGTCTCAGGGCCGAATAGGGAATCCCGATGAATGACACGTCTGTTCGTCCAAGGTGGGCCATCAGTGAATCCGGAAGAGATGCCAGCTCCGAAGCCCCCTAGCAATACGAGCCTTGTTCCGCTGAACAAATGAATCCCAGTAAGAGTCGTCACCGACGACCACGACGATCTCTTCCTCGGCATCTCTTTGGCCTTCAGGGTGTTCGAGACTGGTCACCGGTTCCCGCCACGCAGCTCGGCTATGAACTGGAGCACCGCATCGTGCGGGATCAACCGGCGCGCTCCGATCTTGACCGACTCAAGCTCGCCGCTGTCCATCAATTGGTAAATGGTCGAGCGCCCCAGGTCGGTCATCCCCATGACCGTTGGGATGCTGTGCAACACCGGCGTCGCCGCCGTCTCCGTTTCCATTCCTCTCTCGTTTCCGGCACACCACACACGGGTGCGCTGATGCCCATAGAACAGCGGCGCTGTCCAGGCGACTGACGCGCTTAAGCGTGGAAGGGGGCCGTCTGAAACAGAATCGAAAGCTTTGGAAGCCCTGTTTGGTTGCAAAATCGAGATTCTTAACTTTTCCCAAAGGGGGTACCCCAAGGGCCAATTTCTCTTAAATGGGCTCGGTTGCTAAACGGTTGCCAACATTACAAGTTCGTGACAGTTTCTTGCGTCCCGGCGGTCAATGCCTTATAACCCCTCCCGGCTGGATCCCGGCTCATGCCGCGGATAAGCCTTGTACTCAAGCCCTG
Organism: uncultured Acidimicrobiaceae bacterium; assembly: GCA_963753115.1. Lineage (GTDB taxonomy): Bacteria > Actinomycetota > Acidimicrobiia > Acidimicrobiales > RAAP-2 > Bog-473. The sequence goes on along the minus strand of CAVWBB010000014.1, from coordinate 134,080 downwards.
TACCGTGTATGCTGATTAGCAATGGCACATATCAATAAGCGAACCATCAAGAGCGGCGTCCGTTACGACGTGAAGTACATGGTCAACGGGAAGCACCGACGAGAGACCTTCCACAAGAAGGCTGAAGCCGACGCATTCGTCACATCGCTTCACTCAGCCAAGAATGCAGGCAAGGTCATTGATCCCAGGAGGGGCGAGGGACTGTTCGGTGAGTACGCCGACCAATGGATCGACAGCCGTCTAGTCAAGGGCAAGCCCCTGACCCCAGCCACCCGACAGGGCTACAGGGCGCTGATGCGTCGGCATCTGACCCCGGCATTCGGTGAAACGAAGCTGAACCAAATCAATAAGGACAGCGTTCGCAAGTGGCACAACAAGCTCGCAGCCGCTCAGCCGGACCAGGCAGCCAAGGCGTACCGGTTGCTCCGAGCGATCCTGATGACGGCAGCCGATGACGACTTGATCGCCGAGAATCCGTGTCGAATCAAAGGGGCCGGACAGGAGAACTCCACCGAGAGACCCATGCTTGACACCGAGACGGTCATGCATCTGGCCGATGCCATGGGGCCGCGCTCGGCGCCATGGTCTTGTATCGCCGGATTCCGGACAATGCGCACCGGCGAACTGCTCGGCCTTCAGCGCCGGGACATCGACCCACTGCACAACACCATCCGCGTGGAGCGCCAGGCCCAAGAGGTCACCGGAGGAGCGGATCGTCCTGGAGAACACAAAGTCCGAAGCGGGCAAGCGCACCCTGACCCTCCCCCCGTTCCTTGCCGACGCTCTGGACGAGCACCTGAAGCTCTATGTCGGCCCCGAGCCCGAAGCGTGGCTATTCACCCGTCCGAGCGGACGACCGCTGCGCCGCCAAGACCTTTCGCACGCGTGGCATGACGCCTGCGCGGCCGTAGGGATAACGGCGTGGAGTCGGGAAGCGCCGACCGGTGTCCGCTTCTATGACCTTCGCCATCACGCCGGGACAATCAGTGCCCGCGACCCCGACATACGACATTGAAGGAACTCATGGCGATGATGGGTCACTCGACCACCGTTGCGGCCATGCGCTATCAGCACGCCACCGAGGAACGGGACCGCGATCCACGCGACTACTTACTTAGAGGGCGTGATCCAGCAAGCAGCCAACGTTCGCCCACGTCCGGTCCTGTCCGTATCCGTCCGTAGGTGCACGCGGCATATCCGCGGCGATATTCTGCGGACATTCGGAATCCTTACTTTCGGAAAGTGCCTCTGAACAGGTACTTCACTTGAGGCGGCGGGCGGAATCGAACCGCCGTACGGGGCTTTGCAGGCCCCTGCCTAAACCACTCGGCCACGCCGCCGCGTCTGCACACGAACGGGCGGCCAGCCTAACGGCCTGCGTTCCCCGCCCTCGGCCCCGGGCCACATGGGCCCTCGGCCGAACCCTTTCCTAGTTCCGAAAGCGGGACACCAGCCAGAACACGCCTGCGATCAGGGCGATCACGACGGCGATCTTCACGAAGAAGAAGAAGATCCCGACCAGGCTGCTGAGGATCCAGAAGGCCACGATGATCCCGACCACCGCCACCGCCGTCATGGCGACGGCGTGGGTGAAGGTCATCGGGGTCTTGCCCCCCGTGCTTTCTACGTCTCTGCTCACGGACCCAATGCTACGTTCCCGCCATGGCCGCCGAGACGTCACTCCGTGAGCGGCGCACCAGCCTGTTGGCCCAGCCGGGGCTGCACGGCCAGGAATTCTGTCGAGAGTACGCCGCCGAGGCAGACGCGTGGCTGTCCAGCCTGGCCGAACGGGCCGGCGGCGACGTCAAGCGGCACCTGGCCCTCATCGCCGTCGGGGGGTACGGCCGGAGCTCCCTGTGCCCGTTCAGCGACCTCGACGTGGTGCTCGTCCACCAGGGGCACCGGGACATCGGGAAGGTCGCCGACGCCATCTGGTACCCGGTGTGGGACGAGGGCGTGCATCTCGACCACTCCGTTCGCCGCCCCTCTGAGGTGCTCAGCGTGGCCGCCGAGGACGTGCGCGTCGCGCTCGGGCTCCTCGACGGCCGCCTCGTCTGGGGCGAGCCGAAGGTGGCAGAGCCGCTCCTTGAGAAGGCCCGCGCCGCCTGGAGTGACCGCCTCGGTGCACGGTACCTCCCTTTGCTGCAGATGCAGATGGCTGAACGTCGCGCGACCGCTGGCGACGTGGCGTTCCTTCTCGAGCCCGACCTCAAGGAGAGCCATGGCGGGCTGCGCGACGTCAACGTGCTGCTCGCCATCTCCGTCTTCGCCCCCCTGCTGGCCGAGTACGCGGATCTGGACTCCCTGGAGGACGCCACGGCGCTCCTCACCGACATCCGCGTCGAGCTGCACCGCCTCGCCCAGCGCGAGCACGACAAGCTCCTCCTACAGGACCAGGACCAGGTGGCCGCCGCGCTCGGCTTCGCCGATGCCGACGCGCTCATGCTGGCCGTCTCGACGGCGGGCCGGCAGATCGCCTGGGTCAGCGACGATGTCTGGCGCCGGCGCCGGTTGTGGGACCCCACCCCGGCCCCGAAGAAGCGCTTCCGACGCGGCACGCCCGACCAGGCCGCCCTCCCCGTGCCGGCGGACCTCGGGCCCGACCTGCTCGAGGTCGACGGTGAGGTCGCCCTGACCTCGCTCGCCCCCGTGTCGGACGACCCGTCGCTGGCCTTGCGATTGGCCGCGACCGCAGCCCGGCTGGACCGTCCTATCGCCAGGGGATCGCTGCACCGCCTGGCCGACCGCATGCCTCCGCCGGGCGACCCCTGGGCGGACGAGACGCGCACCGCCTTCGTCGCCCTGCTCGCACTCGGCAAACCTGCCATCGACAAGATCGAGTCGCTGGACCAGCACGGCTTGCTGGTCCGGCTCATCCCCGAATGGGCAGCCGTTCGCAACAAGCCCCAGCGGAACGCCTACCACACCTTTACCGTCGACCGGCATCTCCTCGAAGCGGCTGCACTCGCCGCGGGGCTCACCGACTCCGTCGAGCGGCCCGATCTCCTCCTCGTCGGCACCCTGTTGCACGACATCGGCAAGGGCTTCCCCGGCGATCACACGACGGTCGGGATGGAGGTTGTCGACCGCATCGCCACGCGTATGGGCTTCTCGCCCGCCGACGTCGCCGTGCTCGTCGATCTCGTGCGCAACCATCTCCTGCTTCCCGATACGGCGACCCGGCGCGACCTCGACGACCCCACCACCATCGCCCGCGTGGCGCAGGCTGCCGGCAACCGGCTGACACTGCACCTGCTGGCCGCGCTCACCGAGGCGGACAGCAAGGCCACCGGCCCGTCCGCCTGGGGGGCGTGGAAGGCGGGCCTGGTCGCCGACCTCGTGGCCCGCACCGACCGCGTGCTCCAGGGCGAGTCCGAGCCCGTGGCGCCGGATCGCATTGTGACGTCGAACCGCGAGCTCATGGCGGAGGTGCGCGCGACGGGGCTCCCGTCGGTCTCGCTGCAGCCACCTCATGTGATCGTGGCTGCGCCGGACCGGCCAGGCCTCCTTTCCTCCGTTGCCGGCGCGCTGGCGCTCAACGGCATGGACGTGCGGGCGGCCAACGTGGGCGGCGAGGATGGCGTCGCCGTCGAGATGTTCACGGTCGAGGTGGCCCGCGGGACCTGGCCCGACACGGCCAAGCTGCGTGAGGACCTTGCAGCCGTGCTCTCCGACAGGGTGGCCATCGGGGAGCTCCTCTCCGAGCGCGAGCGGGTCTACCCCCTGCGGCGGGGGTCCGCCGCCCACCTGCCCGGGAGCGACGTCAGCGTCGACAACGAGGCGTCCGAGACCGCCACCGTGCTCGAAGTGCGGGCTCCGGACGAAATTGGGCTGCTTCACAGGATTACCCGGGCCCTCTTCGACGCGGACCTCGACGTTGTCTCCGCCAGGGTCTCTACGCTGGGCGAAATCGTCGTTGACGCCTTCTACGTCCGCGAATCGGGAGGGTCCAAGGTCACCGATGCCAGCCGGCTCTCGGAGATAACGAAGGGAATTCAGGCCGAATTGGGTCTCTAGGTCGACATACTCCCCGGTAGAATGCCCGCTGCTATGTCCGGGGAGCATGTTCGCAGCCGAAGCGGCACACGACGGTGGGTCATCGTCAGCATCTGCGTCGTCGTGCTCGTCCTGGCGGCCGGCGGCTTCGTGGCCGTCGACCGGCTGCACAGCGGGCAGGCCGCCGCCACGCCGGCCGCTCCGCCTCCCGCCCTGAGCGTCGTGTCGGTGACGCCGACCGGTGCCAACGTTGCCGCGGGGTCCACCATCACGGTGCAGTTCTCCACTGCCCTCGCACCGGGCAGTCCCATGCCGACGCTCAGCCCGGCAGTCGCCGGCTCGTGGGCCGTGCTGTCGCCCTCCTTGCTCGAATACCAGGCGACCGGACCGCTCGTGCCAGGCGCCACGGAAACAGTGACCGTTCCCGGCGGATCGTCTGGCGTCGTCGGCTCGGAGGGCCAGCACCTGGCGCAGTCGTCCACCACGCAGTTCTCCGTTGCGCCCGGCTCCATCCTCCGCCTGCAGCAGCTGCTGGCCGAGCTGGGCTACCTCCCCTTGACCTTCACTCCCGCATCGCCGCTCACGTCGCCGACGCAGGAAGGCAACGACCAGGTCGGGTCCTTCACGTGGCGCTGGCCGAATCAGCCGCTCGCGCTCGAGACGCTGTGGACGCCGGGCACGAACAACGTCATCACGCAGGGCGCCATCATGAACTTCGAATCCCAGAACGGCCTGAAGACCGACGGTCTCGCCGGCCCCCAGGTGTGGACCGATCTGCTGACTGACGTGCAGAGCGGGAAGGGCGATGCCTTGCCGTGGGACTACGTCCTCGTGAGCCAGTCCCTGCCCGAGACGGCAACCGTCTACAAGGACGGCGTCGAGGTGTACAGCACCCCGGTCAACACGGGGGTCGCCGGCGCCACCACCGAGAACGGGACCTGGCCCGTCTACGCCCGCTACACCGTGACCACCATGTCGGGCACCAACCCCGATGGCTCCCACTACTCGGACCCAGGCATTCCATGGGTGAGCTACTTCCACGGCGGGGACGCCCTGCACGGCTTCGTCCGGTCGCACTACGGCTCCCCCCAGAGCGACGGCTGCGTCGAGATGCCGGTGGCCAACGCCCAGGTCGTGTACCCGCTGACTCCACTCGGCACGCTGGTCACGGTCCAGCCGTAGGAGCGCGGTGAACGAGGCTCGGCCTCCGTTCGCCCTAATCTCTGTCTCCGATGTCCACGTTACGGCGGGTAGCCGACATCCTCGGGCGGGTCCTCATCGGGGTCGGCGTTCTGCTGCTGCTCTTCACGGCGTACCAGATCTGGGGCACGTCGGTGCAGGAGGCGCGCACGCAGTCGGGCCTGCGTACCCAGCTCCAGCACGAGACGAGCAACGACGCCATCCGCAACGCCCTCGCGCAGGAGACCGCGCTGGACAAGCTCCCGACCGGACCGCCCGTGGCGGCGCCCCACTCGATCGCGCCGGCCGAGGGCAACCCGGTCGGCGACATCCGGATCCCGGTGATCGGCCTCAACCAGGTCGTGGTGGAGGGCACGAACACGCCCGACCTCCGCAAGGGGCCGGGGCACTACACCGGTACCCCCCTGCCGGGCCAGGCGGGCAACGCCGCCATCGCGGGCCACCGGACCACGTACGGCCACCCCTTCTACAACCTCGATTCGGTCAAGGTCGGCGACCCGATCGTGGTCACCACCCTGCAGGGCGTCTTCGTCTATGACACCACCAAGAGCTTCGTGGTCTCGCCGAGTGACACCACGGTCGTCAGCGACGTCCTCGGGAACCAGCTGACGCTCACCACCTGCAACCCGCGCTTCAGCGCCACCACCCGCCTCATCGTCCAGGCCACGTTGGCCCACTCCCAGCTGTTCCAGAACACGGGCCTCCCCGCCACCAAGGCCAAGGCGAAGATCCCACGACGACCCGAAGAGCCAGAGCCTGGCCGGCAATTCCGACGTCGGGCTGACCGGCACGTTCTTCTGGGGATTCCTGACCGCCCTCGCCGTGACGGGCATTTTCTTCGCGGCCTACCGCTTCCGGCGCCGGCGCTGGCTGATCTACGGTGTCGGCGCCCTGGGCACCCTGGTGCTGCTCTGGTTCTTCTTCGGAGCCATCAGCCCCTTGCTCCCCGCCAGCTTCTAGGCAGCTCGTGCTCGCCGGCGAGCCGCTCTCGGGCCACTTCCGGGCGTTCGCCGCCACGGTCGAGCGCGACGGCGGCCGCACCTACCCCGCGATCTGCCGGGGCATCGCCGACGACGCAGACGTCCTGTCCCTCCTCGACGGCGCGCCCCTCCCCCAGCGGCGCCCCCTGCTGCTGCTGGCGGCCGTGCACTCGCTGCTCCTCGCCGGCGCCGAGCACGCGCTCGCCGCCTACTACGACACCGTGGCGCTCGTGCGGGGCACCCCCTACGCGCCCCCGGCCGGAGGTGACGTCACGGCGGCGTTCGTCGACTTCTGCCGCGTGCACCGCGCCGAAGTCGAGCAGCTCGTCGCCACCCGCTCGACGCAGACCAACGAGGTCGGGCGTTGCACCGGGCTGCTGCCAGGGCTCTGCCTCATTGCCGCGCAGTACGGATGGGCAGAGCCGTTGTCCCTGCTCGACCTCGGGACCTCGGCCGGGCTGAACCTGCTCTTCGACGACTACGCCTACATCTACCGGGCCGCCGGCGACGGTGCCGTCCTGACCGCCGGAGCTGCCCGCTCGGAGGTCGTCTTGGAGTGCACGGCGCGTGACGACCTCACGTACCTGCCCGAGTTCCGCCTGCCGCGCATGGCGGAACGGGTCGGACTCGACCTGTCGCCCGTCGACCCGTTCTCCGACGACGAGGCTCGCTGGCTCCAGGCATGCCAATGGCCCGACAACCCGGTCCGGTTCGAGCGCCTCCGCGCCGCCCTGGCCAACGTGCGCGCATCGGCGCACCCCCCGCGCCTCGAACGCGCCAACATGCTGACGGACCTGCCCGAAGTCGCCGCCACCCTGGCCGGCCACGGGCCCCTGGTCGTCTTCCACTCCTGGGTCGCCGCCTACCTCAGCGAGGCGGAGCAGCGCGCCCTGGCCGAGCAGGTCGCCGCGCTCGACGGGGCCCGGCCCGTGCACTACCTCTACTGCGAATCGCCCTTCGAGACGCCGGGCCTTCCGACTCCCCCGTCGCCGGTGCCGCGGGAGGGTCCCGATCTGGCCACCACGCTGGTGCACGTCGGCCCCGGCGGTGCTCCGGCCGTGCGTCTGGCCGACACCCATCCGCACGGCTACTGGATCCGCTGGTGGCCTGAGGCGCCCGCGTAGCCCTCAGGCGTCGGGCCCCCACGGCGCGTCGCGCCGCGCCGGTACCTGGACCCCCTCCTCGGTGACCATGGAGGCGGCGCCCACCGCGCTCTTGCCGAAGCGGTCGCGGATGGCGTCCACCGTCGCCGTCACCTCCGACCACGACTGCTCCCGCGCCGTGGCGCTGTGGTTGTCGTCGTCGAGCCCGTCCCCGAGGTCGAAGGAGAGCTGGTCCACCCCGCCGGCGGCCAGGCCCGAGGCGCTCACGCCCAGGAGACGGATGCCCTCACCGGGGTCGATGCCCGACAGCAGTGCCGCCGCGACCTGCCCGATGGCGCCGCCCGTCGAGATCGGACGCTCCAGGGTGTGCGAGCGCGACTGCAGCGAGAGATCCTTGAACTTGACCTTGACGGTGATGGTCCTCGTCGAGCTCGACGCGCCCCGCAGCATGGTCGCCACCGACTCGGCCATGCGCACCACGTGCCGCTCCAGCTCGTGCGGATCAACGAGATCCTCGCTGAAGGTCTCCTCGTGGCCGATCGACTTGTTGGGGCGGTTGGGGTTGACCGGGTCGGGGTCCTCGCCGCGGGCGAGCGCGGCCAGGTGGGCCCCGCTCGCCTTGCCGAGACGGCGCACCATGGTGTCGACGGGCAGTGCCGCGAGGTCGCCCACGGTCTTGACACCCAGGTCATGCAGGCGCTTCGCCGTGGCCGGGCCGACACCCCACAACGCCTCCACGTCGTGCCCGTGCAGGAAGGTGAGCTCGTCCGCCGGCTCCACCAGGTACACGCCGGGTCCCGGTTCCAACCCGGCCCGGCTGGCCCGCGGCTTGGCCGCCCTCGAGGCCAGCTTGGCGATCATCTTCGAGCGCCCGATCCCGACGGCGCACTCCAGATGGAGCTCGTCGTGCACCCGCCGGCGGAGGCCCTGCGCGATGTGCTCCGGCGAGCCGAGCAGGCGCACGGCGCCGGCGACGTCCACGAACGCTTCGTCCAGACCGATCGGCTCGACCATGGGGGTCACGTCGGCCAGGACCTTGTGCAGCTCCCCGCTGACCTCGGCGTAACGACTGTGCCGGCCCGACAGGAAGATCGCCTCGGGGCAGAGTTGGCGGGCCCGCATGGACGGCATCGCCGAGTGCACCCCGTACCGGCGCGCCTCGTACGTGCAGGAGGCAACGACACCGCGGGCGCCGGCGCCGCCCACGATCACGGGTTTGCCGGACAGGGAAGGATCGTCGAGCACCTCGACCGACGCGAAGAACGCGTCCATGTCGATGTGCAAGATGGTGGGCAGAGCCGGCCGCTCAGCCACCGAGCGTCAGCCGGCGGAACCCCTCGGCGTAGGGAACGCCGGCCCGCCTGCCCTCCTCGGCCGCCCGGCGGCGCACCGCCTCGCCGGCCCAGCCGTCCTGCCCTGCGAATTGCGTCCGATGGCACTCCACCGCGGACGCCTTGGTGTCGACGGTGTCGGAGATGTCCACCCACTCGTTGGGCTCGAGCGTCGCCGACAGGAGCACCGTGGACACCTGGTGGGGTGGTCCGGCGTCGGGAAAATAGTGCGGGAGGGCCGCGGCGGGCGCGACCGCGTCCAACAGGGCCGCCCCGGCGATCCGGTGATCACGGTGATTGAAGTAGTCCTGCCCGAAGAACACGGCCGTGGGGTCGTGCCCGCAGACGACGTCTGGACGCAGCGCGCGCACCCGCTCCACCAGTGTGCGCCGGAACTCGTCGCTGTCGAGCAGCTCGCCGTCGGGGAAGCCCAGGTTGTCGACCGTGGCCAGACCGATCAGCGCGGAGGAGGACTCGAGCTCGGCGGCCCGTTGGGCGGCCAACCGCGCGGGGTCGATGGTGGCGTCTGTCGTGCCTTTGCCGCCGTCGGTGCAGACGAGCAGGTGCACGGCGCCTCCCGCCCTCGCCCAGCGGGCCAGCGTGCCGCCACAGGCGACGTCGGCATCGTCTGGATGGGCGTAGACGGCCAGGACGATGCCGGGCGTCTCGTCCATCACTTCCGCTTCGGCTCCGTGGTCTTGGTCAACAATCCCGCCTCGCGCTGAAAGTCGCCCGCCTCCTCGAAGCCCTTGTAGACGCTGGCGAACCGGAGGTAGGCCACGTCGTCGAGGCTCTGCAACCGTTCGAGGACGGCGACGCCGACCTGCTGGCTCGTGGGCTCCGTCGTCTCCCCCCGAAGAGCGTCCTCCACGGCCTGGGCCAGCTCCTCCATCTGCTCAGGAGTGACGGGCCGGTTCTTGGTGGCGGAGCGGACGCCCGCAATGACCTTGGCCCGGTCGAAGGGCTCTCGGAGGCCGCTCCGCTTCACCACCCACAGCGGGACCTCTTCGACCCGCTCGAACGTCGTGAAGCGGCGCTCGCAGCCGAGGCACTCTCGGCGCCGACGGATCGCTCCGCCTTCTTCGGCCTGGCGTGAATCCACGACGCGGTCGTCATCGACACCGCACCAGGGACACCGCACACCGCTGACGATAGTCAGGGAATGAAGATGTGCTCCCCTGGCACCACCAGGCTCGTCCCGGTCTCGCGGACGAGCTGCTCGGTCAACGAGGCGGCGTGCGCCGGGTCGGCCCTTGTGGCAATGGAGGCCAGGGTGTCGCCCGCCTTGGCGATGTACTCCTGACCCTGCGCCGGCGCGGCCTGGGCCAGGGTGCTTCCGGCGAAGGCGCGGATCGGCAGGGCGAGCAGGATCAGCAGGACCACCACGAAGGCGGCGGCGACCACCCGGCGGCGGCGCACCCGGGGGGTAGGTGCGGTCCGCGCCGGCTGGTCGGGAACGACGTACAGCTGGGGGCGGTACGTCTCGAACTCGAGCTCATATGCGACGGTCATGGCGTCTCCCTCTTCCGAACACCTGTTCGCTTTCCTGCCCATTGGACCACGAACACCTGTTCGCCGTCAATCCCTTTTCCGAACAGCTGTTCGCCGATGCACAGACCCTACGGGTCGGGTGTGACACCCCGGCTTGGCATAAAAACGAACAGATGTTTGCTTTGGCCCGACCACTTGGGTATGTTGGTGGATCACGAACGGATGTTCGCCCCCGGGAGGGGCCCGGCGGCACGCCGGGGTGGGCACCAAAGGAGACACCGATGGCCGAGGTCCTGAGCGGGAAGCGCCTGCAGATCCTCAACTACATCGCCGACTGCCAGCGCGACCGGGGCTATCCGCCCTCGGTACGCGAGATCGGCGAGGCGGTCGGGCTCGCATCCTCGGCCACGGTGCACACGCACCTGGCCGTGCTCCAGCGGGAGGGCTACCTCTCCAAGGACCCGAGCAAGCCCCGCGCCATCCAGGTCCACTTCGACCCGGACACGTCGTCCCGGCTGCCGGCCTCGGCCGTGCACAACGTGCCCCTCCTGGGCGAGGTGGCGGCGGGAACCGGCGTGCTGGCCGAGGAGAACATCGAGGAGCTGCTTCCCATGCCGGAGCAATTCACCGGCAGCGGGCCCGCCTTCATGCTGCGGGTGCGGGGCGACTCCATGACCGGTGCCGGCATCTTCGACGGCGACTACGTCGTGGTGCGCCAGCAGCCCGAGGCGGACAACGGCGACGTCGTGGTGGCAGGCATCAACGACGGCGAGGCCACGGTCAAGACGTTCAGCCGCAAGAACGGCCGCGTCGTGCTGACCCCGGCCAACACCGCCTACGAGCCGATGGTGTTCGACGGGCCGGACGAGGTGACGATCTTCGGCAAGGTCGTCACCGTCGTGCGCCAGCTGAACTAGCCGGACGCCGGCGATCGCAGTCCGCTACTTGAGCAGTCTCGAGAGGCGGCGGTCGGCCAGCACCTTGCCCCCTGTCTGGCAGGTCGGGCAGTAGGCCATTTCGTAGGACTCGAACGAGACGCGCTCGAGCGTGTCGCCGCACGGGGTCGGGCAGGGCTCGCCGAAGCGGCCGTGGACCTTGAAGCGCCCGCCCAGCTTGGACTCCGACAACCCGCCCTCGCGGCCGCGCTCGAGCTCGAGCGCCTCGGCCAGCACGTCGGTGGCGGCTTGGAGCAGCGCCTCGCGCTCGGGCGGGCTCAACGAGCGCAGCGAGGCGAACGGCGACAGCTTCGCCCTGTGCAGGATGTCGTCGCCCCAGCCGCGGCCGATCCCCGCCACCACGTGCTGGTCGCGGAGGTCGGTCGTGAGGTGGCGCCGGGAGTCGCTGGTGCGGATGAAGGCTGCGAACTCGGCGCTCCCCGGCTCGGGCCCGAGCCCGGCCAGTGGTCCCTCGTCGCCCGGTGCCAGCATCCACCACGACGCCTTGCGCTGCGTGCCGTACTCGCGCACCAGCACGCCGATGGTCGAGGGCGACGCGCCGGCGGTGGTGAAGGTGAAGCGGGCCACGGCGCCGCGCGGCTTCGTCTTCTTGGGCGGGTCCTCAATGTCGAGCCGGCCCGCCTGGGAGAGATGCAGCACCATCCGGTTGCCGTCGTCGAACTCCCAGACGAGGTACTTGGCGCGCCGGGACACCGAGCGGAGGGTGTGCCCGTAGAGCTCGTCGGGTGTGGGCGCGAACGTCTTGAGCGACGAGAACCCCAACAGGTCGGCCCGGTCGAGGGTGGCCCCGGCCAGGAGGGCGTCGAGGCGCTCGGACAGCGCCTGCATCTCGGGCATTTCGGGCACGTCACAATGTACGCATGACCTACACGCACGGGCACCATGAGTCCGTCCTGCGCAGCCACACCTGGCGCACGGCCGAGAATTCCAGCGCCTACCTCCTCCCCCACCTGCGCCCTGGTCAGCGCCTGCTGGACGTGGGGTGCGGGCCCGGGACCATCACCGCCGACCTGGCCCTCCTGGTCGCGCCGGGCGAGGCGATCGGGGTGGACGCGGCGGCCGACGTGGTGGCCCAGGCCCGGGAGCACGCCCGCGGCCTCAGCGTGGAGAACCTGCGCTTCGAGGTGGCGGATGTCTTCGCCCTCGGCTTCCCCGACGCCTCGTTCGACGTGATCCACCTGCATCAGGTGCTCCAGCACCTGAGCGACCCGGTCGCCGCGCTGATCGAGCTGCGCCGCGTGCTGGACCCCGATGGTGTGCTGGCCGCCCGCGACTCGGACTACGGGGCCTTCACCTGGGCCCCGGGCGACCCGGTGCTCGACCGCTGGCTGGAGCTCTACCTGGCCGTGACGGCGCGCAACGGGCACGACGCCCGCATCGGGCCCCGGCTGCTCGGCCACGCACATGCGGCGGGCTTCTCCGACGTGGCCGTCTCGAGCTCGACCTGGACCTACGCCGACCCCGAGGCGCGGGCCTGGTGGGGCGGACTGTGGGCCGACCGGGTGCGCTACTCGCGCTTCGCCGAGCAGGCCGTGGAGTACGGGCTCAGCGACACCGCCGAGCTCGAACGCATCGCCGAGGCGTTCCTGCGCTGGGCCGAGTCAGACGACGCGGTCTTCGTGGTCGCCCACGTGGAGATCCTGGCCCGGGGCTGACGCCGGCGGTCCGGTTCCGTCCCCGTCCTGGAGTCAGTCGGCCCAGAGCTTGTCGGTGTAGGTGTCCGTGCCCACGATGGTGGGGATGAACGGGAGGGCGGCCACGACGGTGCCCTTCCCCGCCGCCTCGAGCTGGCGGCGGTGCTCGGCGATCACGGGCTCCCAGGCCACCTCCGGCGGCGTGTTGAGGAACCACAGCAGCACGGTGCGGTTGTCCCGGGCCTTCTCGCGGGGCACGTCCCCGGGGGCGTCCACCTCGAGCGCGATCGGCGTGAAGGCGGCGACCAGATCGGCGTCGCTCCCCGGCATGAGCGCAGGCAGGTGTTCCGCACGCAACCACGCCCACAGCTCCTCGTTCGACACCGAGTCGTCGCGGTCGATGAAGACGGTGACGAAACCGCGATAGGGGTGGTCGAGCGCCAACTCCACGGGGACGCCGTCGGGCTCGCGCCGGTGCTCCCACTGGTAGTTGTAGAGGAGCGTGTGCACGTGGTCGCGCTCTTGGAACATGCGGCCGGCGGCGTGCAGCGCGTTCACCTGGCGCAGGGCCCACTTGTTCCAGACGTCGAAGTAGCCGTCGAGCACCCAGTAGGCCGAGATGTAGGACCCCCGGGCCGGCTCGCCGGTGATGGCCGACGCGTCAGGGTCGCGCAACGCCTTCAGGTCGGCCGTGGCGACGAAGCGGCGACCCGGCGAAGTTGTAGGGACCCACCATGCACCCCGAGTAGAAGTGGTCCCGCTCGTACCAGCGGTTGTAGGCCACCTCATGACCGCGGTGGGGCTCCACGAGCGTCAGCAGCATGGAGCCCAACTTGACCGGCTCGGCCTCGGCGAAGATCTCGATGGGCCGGCGCTTCTTCGGTGCCTCTTCCTCGGACATGGGCAGCGAACCTAACAGCTGGCCGGCGGCCTCAGACAGTCCCGGTGGCGACCATGGTGCCGGTCGGGACCACCGAGCCGCCGGCCGGCTCGGCCGTCACGCCGAACGCCGTGGGCCGCGTCGAGCCGGCGATGGTGAAGGCGGCGGCATGCGGGGAATTGCCGAGCAGGCCGAGGGAGATCGGGGTGTGCCCGACGATGCCCCAGAGCTGGTAGGTCTGGCCGTGGCCGAGGGTCGGCAGGTTCGACGAGACCAAGAATCCCTGCCCCGAGGGGGTCACCACGACCTGCGCCGCATCGGCGTGCGAGCTCGAGTGGAGGGTGATGAGGCGGTGCCCGGGCGTGGCCAACGCCGCGGTCACCGAGGTCGGCCCCGCCGCCTGCAGGTTCGAGACCTTGTTGTCGGCGCGCACGAGCCCGACGCCGAGGACGACGGCCACTGCGGCGGCCGCCACGGCGATGGCGGCGACGAGCGTCGAGACGGTGCGGCGGCGTGGACGGCGACTCGACGGTGTCCTGAAGGGTGACCCGGCTTCGCGCTCGGGGGCGAGGTGCGGCATCGGCGGGGGCTCTTCGCCCTCCTGGCGTTCGGGCAGCCGGCTGGCGATCTGGGACCACAGCCCCTCGGGGAGCGGCTCCACCGAGTTCCCCATGGCGGCGGCCACCTCGCGCAGGCTGTCGAGCTCGGCCCGGCAGCGTGGGCAGGTGTCGAGATGCTCCTCGAGCTCCGCGAACTCGTCGCCGTCGACGGCGTCGAGCGCGTAGGCCCCGAGCAGGTCGCTGGCCTCGTCGTGCGACATCACGCGTCCACGCCCCTCACGCCGGCTTCGGTGAGCACGGCGCGCATGCGCCGCATGCCGTTGCGGATCCTGCTCTTGACCGTGCCCTCCGGCTGGTCGAGCAGCTGCGCCACCTCTCGGTAGGTCCGACCCTCGAAGTAGGCCAGCTCAATGGCCCGGCGCTCCTCCTCGGGCAGCTCGCCCATGGCCTGGGAGACCTGATCGGCCACCGCGAGGTCCCAGACCTCCCGCTGCATGTCGTAGGGCGCCTCCGCCGTGCGCAGGGCATCACGCGACTCGCGCTGGCGCCGCGAGCTCGACGAGCGCACGGCGTCCACCGCCCGCCCATGGGCCTGGGCGAGCAGGAAGGAGCGGAGTGAGCCCCGGGCGGGGTCGAAGCGATCGGGCTGGTTCCACAGGCGCAGGAAGACCTCCTGGGTCACGTCCTCGGCCTCGGTGGGGTTCTGCAGGACCCTCTTGGCCAAGCCGAAGACAGCGCCGCCGTGGCGCCGGTAGGCCTCGGCCAGCGCGACCTCGCTGTAGCGGGCGATGGACGTCACCAGCTGGGCATCGCTCACTTCGTCGATACGCGGCATGTCGGACCTTGTTCGGACCCGCTCCGGGCTCTGGATGTCGCGAATTTCGCCCATCCGGACGTCACCTGGGTTCCGAATAGTAGGCGTTATGCGAACCACCATCGATTCCTACAAGACCAGGGCGGGGCGCCTGGACCTGGGGGGCATCGACTTCGATGACTTCCGCGACCAGCCTCTCCCCTCCGATGCGCTGCGCTCGTTGCGCTACATGCACGACGTCGAGTTCCACACGGTCTGCTACCTGCGCGATCTGTTGCTCACGCCGGCCCACCAGGACCCGGCCATCACCTCCTTCCTGTCCTGCTGGGCGTTCGAGGAGATGTGGCACGGCGAGGCCATCAGGCAGGTGCTCGAGGCCCACGGCGAGCAGGCCGGCGCGCCGCGCGTTGCCGCGCTGCGCCAGGGGCGGCGGCGGCGCCAGGCGGCCAGCTCGCTCAGCACCATCGCCTCGGCGGCCTTCGCGGGCCGGGCCTTCATCGCCCTGCACATGACGTGGGGCGCCATCAACGAGTGGACGACGCAAGCGGGGTACTCCCGTCTGTCCGAGGCGGCTGGGCACCCGACGCTACGCGAGCTCCTGCGCCGGATCATGAAGCAGGAAGGCGGGCACATCGACTTCTACGCATCGGAGGCGATGCGCCGTCTCGGCGACAGCCCCAGGGCGCAGAGGATGACCCGCTTCGCGTTGTCACACTGGTGGCGGCCTGTCGGCTCGGGCGTCATGCCGAAGCGTGAAGTCGGATTCCTCGTCAACTATCTGTTCGATGGGAGCAAGGGAGCGGAGCTCGTGGAGCGGATCGACCGGCGCGTGGATCGGCTGCCCGGACAGAGCGACCTGCATCTGCTCACGCACGCTGTGGCGCGTCTCTCCCCGACCTCGGCCGTCAAGAACTCGATGATCTGAGACATTTTCGTCATCCGCCAGGCGGCGGCCTCCGAACAGTGGGCAGTCCACATTCGAGGAGGCCACATGACGGCAGATCCCCGGGCGCTCGCCGAGCTGCTCGAAGAATCCCAAGACCTACAGTCGGACGCGTTGCGCCCGATGCACGACGGACTCGACGAGCTCGTCGAGTCGGCGCGGTCGCCGCGAGCGGCGCGAGACGATGACCCCGCTGCCAACCAGGCGTTCCACGAGACCCACACCCGGGCCCTCACGGCGAGCCTGGCCGGTGCGGCGCTGCTCGGCGCGGCGGGCGGCGCAGTGCTCACCGGCGCCTTGGCCTCGGCCGCGGCGGCCAGCAGCCCGAGCGACGTGCAGATCCTGCAGACCGCCGCCTCCATAGAGAACCTGGCCGTCTCCACCTACAAGACCGCGCTGACGCTCCCCTACATCGGCGGGTCGTCGGCCAACCCGGTGGTCACCAAGTTCGCCCAGGTGACCATGGGCCAGCACGCGCAGCACGCCGACGCCTTCAACGCCGCGGTCAAGAGCCTCGGCGGCAAGGCCCAGCACAAGCCGGATCCGGCCTTCGTCCCGGTCGTCAAGAAGGCAGTGGCGAGCCTCGGCTCGGCCACGCCGGCGCAAGGTGCCCTCGGCGTGGTCGCCCTCGCACTCGAGCTCGAGAACATCGCGGCGGAGACCTACGTCAAGGACACGGTGCTGGCCAAGAAGGAGACGAACAAAGCGCTCCTCGCCAGCATCATGGGGATCGAGGCGCAGCACGTCTCGGTCCTCCTGGCCGTCCAGGCTCTCTTGATGGCGGGTGCGCCGCAGCTGATCTCGCTGTCACCCGGCACCGCCGCCATGCTCCCGGCCGCGGCCGGCAGCGTCGGCTTCCCCAACGCGTTCTACAAGACCAACAGTGCCGCCCCGGCCGGACAAGGAGCCGTCAAGTGAGCAAGAAGCAGACGTACGAGGGTAGCGAGCACGAGCTGCGCGCCCAGACAATGGAGCTCGACGAGCTCCACCACGACGTGGGCATGCCCGCCATGGCGCAGGCGCTGTCGCAGATGCGCGGCACCAGCCGCCGCACCTTCCTCATGGGCGCCGGCGCCGCAGTGGCCGGAGGGGCGGCGCTGGCCGTCGGCAGTGGTGCGGTGCCCTCCTTGGCCGCGGCCTCGACCCGCCGGCTCTCGGCCGCCACGGCGGGTGCCTTCCCGCCGGCCGGACTGACGGGCGACCTGGCGGTGGCCGCAGTGGCCGCCAGCCTGGAGAACCTGGCCGTCTTCGCCTACACGGCAGGGTTGTCCGCCGCGACCGCGGGGAAGCTCGGCACGGTGCCTCCGGCCGTGGCCACGTTCGCCACGACCGTCAAGGGCCAGCACCAGCAGCACGCCGCGGCCTGGAACGCGGTGCTGCAGTCCCACGGCAAGGCGCCGGTGACGGTGACCAACCCGACCCTGACGCCGACGGTGCAGTCGGACTTCGCCAAGGTGACCGACATCGCGGGGCTGGCCCAACTGGCCGTCACCCTGGAGACGATCGCCGCCCAGACCTATCAAGCGGAGACGTCCAAACTGAAGAGCAGCGCGGCCATCGCGCTGTCGTCGTCGATCCAGCCGGTCGAGATGCAGCACATCGCCGTCCTGTACTACGTGCTCGGGATGTACCCGGGCGCGCAGACCTCCTCGGGGACGCCCCTGGCGTTCAACCCGACATCGCAGGCGGTCTGAGCGATGCGGGAACCGGTACGGCGGTTCAGGGGTGGTGCGCTCGTCCTGGTCCTGGGGGGCGCACTGCTCCTGGCCGCCTGCAGCGGCGGGGGCTCCAGCCCATCGGGTTCCGGGAGCGGGGCGACCTCCACCACTGCGCGCAGCGCCAGCGGAGCGGGAGCGACCTCCACGAGCACCCTCACCATCTCGAACTTCATGTTCTCGCCCATGCGCGCCTCGGTGGCACCGGGTTCGACGGTCACCGTCACCAACAAGGACTCGGTCACCCACACGCTGACGGCGAGCGGGGGCCAGTTCGACACCGGCGACATCGGCGCCGGCCAGACCAAGACGTTCACCGCGCCCATGAAGCCCGGGACGTACACCTACATCTGCAACATCCACCAGTACATGAAGGGGACGATCGTCGTCAGCTGATCACTGCGAGCAGGGTGTCGTGCGCCCGCTCGAGCTGCGCCGCCGACACCCGCTCGTCCGGGTGGTGGGCGAGGAGCGGGTCGCCGGGTCCGAAGTTGGCGGCCGGCACCCCGTGCTCCCAGAACGAGGCCACGTCCGTCCAGCCGACCTTCGCCCTGGGCGCGGCACCGCTCTTCTCCACCAGGGCGCGCAGCAGCGGGTGATCGAGCGAGGGGGGCGCTCCGTCCCCGGAGTCGAGCACCTCCCAGGTGTCGCCGCTCTCGGCGTCCCAGCTGCCCTGCAGGAGATCGAGCAGGAAGGCGCCGGCTTCGGCCGCATCCCTGTCCGGCGCGTAGCGGTGGTTGAGGGTGACCGTTGCCTCGTCGGGGACGACGTTGGCCGCCACTCCCCCCTCGATGCCCACCACCTGCAGCTGTTCGGCGTAGGTGCAGCCGTCGAGCACCACCTCGCGACCGGGCCAGTCGGCCACCCGCTGGAGGAGTGGGGCCAGGCGGTGAATGGCGTTGCGCCCCGTGAAGGGACGCGCCGTGTGGGCCCGCACGCCGCGCAGGGTGATGCGCACGCGCATCGTCCCCTGACAGCCGGCCTCGACCAGGGCACTCGTCGGCTCCCCGAGAATGGCGGCGTCGCCGGCCAAGAGGTCGGGCCGCTGCTGCCAGAGCTCGAGCAGGCCGCTGTCGGCGCGGCCGATCTCCTCGCGGGCGTAGAAGCACCACGTCACGTCCACGGTCGGCTCCCGCACCGTCGTGGCCAGCTCGAGCATGACGGCGAGGCCGCCCTTCATGTCGGAGGCGCCGACGCCCCACAGGGTGTCGCCCTCGAGCCTCGGTGCCTCGTTCCCGACCGGCGGGACGGTGTCGAGGTGCCCGGCCAGCACGAGGCGCTGGCTGTGGCCGCACGCCGTGCGGGCGATGACGTTGTCCCCGACCCGTGCGACGTCGAGCCAGGGGCAGGCGCCGAGTGCGCGCTCGACGAGATCGGCGAGCGCCGCCTCGCTTCGGCTCGGCGAGGGGACGGCCATCAGGTCCCGCGTGACCGCCAGGAGATCGCCCATCGGATCAGGTGCTGGCGCCGTGGTCCCGCAGGACGGCGTTCAGCTGTGCCTTGTCGTGCCGCTCCCCCTCGCTGAGGCGCTTGATCACGAGGACGCACGGCACGAAGAACTCCCCGCCCGGATACTCCCGCCGCCGGCTGGCACGGATGGCGACACACCACGACGGCACGACACCGCGGGAGATCTCCTCTCCGGTCTCCGCGTCGATCACGGGGATGGACGGGTCGAGGAAGCTGCCCGCTCCCAGCACGGCGCCCTTGCCGATGCGCGCCCCGCCCGTCACCATGCAACGGCTCCCGACGAAGGCGTCGTCCTCGACGACGACGGGCACGGCGTTGGGTGGCTCGAGCACGCCCCCGATGCCGACGCCGCCCGCCAGGTGGACCCGCTCGCCGATCTGCGCGCAGGAGGCCACGGTGGCCCAGGTGTCGACCATGGAGTCCGCACCGACGTAGGCGCCGATGTTCACGTACGAGGGCATGAGGACGACGCCGCGGGCGAGGAAGGAGCCCCAGCGGGCCGACGCGCCCGGGAGGGCGCGCACGCCCGCTGCGGCGAAACCGTGCTTGAGGGGAAGCTTGTCGGCGTACTCGAACGGCCCGGCCTCAATGGTCTCCATGCCCCGCAGCGAGAAGAGCATCAGGATCGACTTCTTGAGCCACTCGTGGACGACCACCTCGTCGGTGGCGGGGTCCACCTCGGCCACGCGGGCCTGCCCCGAGTCGAGCAGTGCGATGGCCTCTTCGACCAGCGCGGCCGCCTCGGTGTCGGCCGGCGTCAGGTCCGCCCGGCGCTCCCACAACTCCTCGATGCTCGCTTGGAGATCAGCCATGCCGCACCCTAGCGAGGCGCTCCCCCACCAGCGCCAACCGGTCCATCGGCTGGACGACGGCCACCCGGACGTGGCCGGCACCGTCGTCCCCGTAGAGGTCGCCCGGGCTGACCAGGAGCCCACCGTCGGTCGCCAGCGCCTCGGCCATGACCCAGGCGTCGGGCCAGCGGTCGGAGGGCACCGGGACCCAGAGGTAGAAGCCGCCCTCGGGGAGCGCCACCGGGCAGCCGTACCCGCCGAGGACGCCGGCCAGGTATGCGAGGCGTTCCCGGTAGCGGGCCCGCTGTGCCTCCACGTGCGCGTCGTCGGACAGGGCGGCCACACCGGCGGCCTGCGCCGGGCCCGGCACCATGAGACCGGCGTGCTGGCGCACGGCGCGCAGGAACTCGACCAGCTCGGGGTCCCCGGCGTAGAAGCCGACCCGGACGCCGGCCAGATTGGAGCGCTTGGAGAGGGAGTGGACGGCCACCACGCCATCGGATCCGTGTTGGAGCACCGAGCGGGGCGGGCCGTCCCAGGTGAACTCGGCGTAGCACTCGTCGGAGAACACCGGCACGCCGTGCGCCCGTCCCCAGGTGGCTTCGGCCCCGAGGTCGCCCAGGCCCCCCGTCGGGTTCGAGGGCGAGTTCGACCACAGCACCAGGGCGCGCGCCGCGTCCGCCGGGTCAATGGTGCCCAGATCGAGACCCCCGAGCCGACCCGGCGCGGCGGGAACCGGGACGGCGCGACAGCCGGCCAGCTCCGCCCCCATGGCGTAGGTCGGATAGGACACGGCGGGGTACAACACCGTGTCCCGCGCCGGCTCGCGGAGCCGGAGCACATGGGGCACCGACGCCACGAGCTCCTTGGTCCCGACACAGGCGGCGACCGCGGACGGCGCGACGTCGGCCAGCCCGAAACGGCGGGTCAGCCAGGCGGCCGCCGCCTGGCGCAGCTGCGGGCTGCCGGCCGAGGCGGGGTACCCCCGCTCGGTGTTCGACGACGCCAGCGCCTGCACGACGGCGGGCAGCGGCGGGTCGTACGGCGTGCCGATGGAGCAGTCGACCATGCCACCCTCGTGCGCGCCGGCGACCTTGGCCAAGCCGGCCAGCCGGTCGTAGGGATAGGGAGGCAGGCGGAACGTCACCGAGCCGCCACGAACTCGGCGAATCGGGCCCGGCCCACGTCGTCGAGCACGACCTGCAGCGTGGCCGACTCCTCCCCGTCGCTCTGCCCCACCACCTCGCCCTCTCGGTGGATGGCGGCCAGCACGTCGCCGCGGGCCCAGGGCACCACCAACTGCACGACCCGGTCCGAGCCGCGCAGGCGGTCGCCGAGGATGCGCAGGAGGTCCTCGACGCCTTCCCCGGTTCGGGCCGAGATGAGCACGGCACCCTCGTGGGCGTGCGCCAGCGCCTTGGCCTCATCGGGCGCCGCATCGGCTTTGTTGACGACGATGAGATCGGGCACGTCGGACGCGCCGATTTCGGTGAGGACCTCGCGTACGGCGGACATCTGCGCTTCGGCGTTCACCGCCGTGGCGTCGACCACGTGGACGATGAGGTCGGCCAGACGCACGGAATCGAGGGTGGAGCGGAAGGCCTCGACCAGCTCGTGGGGCAGCTTGCGCACGAAGCCGACGGTGTCGGTCACCAGGACCGTCTCGCCGCCGGGCAGCGAGAGCTGCCGCGTGCGTGGGTCGAGCGTGACGAAGAGGCGGTTCTGCGCCGGCACGCCGGCGTCGGTCAGCCGGTTGAGGAGCGTCGACTTCCCCGCGTTGGTGTACCCCACCAGTGCGATCTCACGGTGGCGCCCCCGGGCGCGGCTGCGGCGCTGGAGCGTCCGCGTGCGCTCCACCTCGCGCAGCTCGGCCTCCAGCTTGTGCATGCGTCGCACCAGGCGCCGGCGGTCGACCTCGAGCTGCGTCTCGCCCGGCCCCCTGGTCCCGATGCCACCCGCCTGCTGGCTCAGCGCGGTGCCGCGGCCGCGCAGGCGCGGGAGGCGGTACCGCAGGAGCGCCAGCTCCACCTGCGCCTTGCCCTCGGGGCTGCGCGCGTTCTGGGCGAAGATGTCGAGGATCACCGCGGTGCGGTCGATGGCCGTGCGGCCGAACAGCTTCTCCAGGTTGCGGTGCTGCGCCGGCGTCAGATCGTCGTCGAACACCACGGTGTCCGCGTCGAGGGTGCGGCTCAGCTCGGCGATCTCTTCCGCCTTGCCGCGACCGACGAAGGTCGCGGCGTCGGGCGCGTTGCGCCGCTGCACGACGCGGCCGACGACATCGGCACCGGCGCTGTCCACCAGCTGCGCCAGCTCGTCGAGCTCCTCGGCGACCATCTCCTCGGTGAGGCCGGGAAAGATGACGCCCACCAGGATGATCCGCTCCCGGAAGGTGCGCTCAATGAGCGTCCCGGGCAACAGGTTGCTCAAGAGAGCATTCCCGGGTGGATGTCGATGTCCGCCACCTTGCGGACCGGGCCGGCCAGGTAGGTGGGCGAACGCTCGTCGGGTCCGAGGGTGACCTCCAGGACGCCGCCCGGATTGCGCACGCGCACGGTGCCGTCGGCCCCCGCGACCTCCCAGCTGCGCGCCGCGGCGGCCGCGGCCACGCTCCCGGTCCCGCAGGCCAGCGTCTCGCCGGCGCCGCGCTCCCACACCCGGAAGTCGAGGACCTCGCCGTCGTCGTCCTGCACGACGGTGATCCACTCGACGTTGATGCCGCCGTTGAAGGCAGCCTGCAACTTGGGCCCCATCTCCGCGATGTCCACGGCGGCGGTGTCGGGCCCCAGCAGGACGAGGTGCGGGTTGCCGACGTCGACGGTGCGGACGCGGCGGTCGCCGAACTCCTGGGGCTGGTCGGGACCGAGCCGGGCCGGGCCCATGTCGACGCGGGCCGAGGCCCAGCCGGGTGCGTCACCCGGCGTGTACTCGACGGTGCGCAGGCCGCCGGCCGTGGCGACGGTGAAGCGGGGCGGCGACACCAGCCCGGCGTCCACGGCGGCCTGGGCGAGACACCGGATGCCGTTCCCGCTCATCTCCGCCCGGCTGCCGTCCGCGTTGTGCAGCTCCATGGAGACGTCGGCGCCCTCGCGGCCCGGACCCACCCGGATGATGCCGTCGGCTCCGATGCCCCGCCGCCGGTCGGCCAACAGGCGCACCTGGGCCACCGAGAACCTGATCGCATCGTCGGGGTCCACCACGACCAGGAAGTCGTTCCCCGCCCCTTCGTGCTTGGTGGCCCGCATCACTCCATTCTCGCAGCTGGGGTGCGTCAGCCGTGCACGGCCAGGGCCCGGTCCAGCAGGCGCCAGGCCTCCGTGCCGCTCTCGGCCCAGCTCACGCGTGGGTCGCGGCGGAACCACGAGGCCTGGCGCCGGGCGAACTGCCGCGTGCGCCGAACCGCCTGCTCCAAGCAGTCGGACAGGGGGGCGTCCTCTTCCACGTGGGCGAGGATCTCCCGGTAGCCCAGCGCCTGGCGCGCCGTGCGCGAGATGCCGGCGGGGCGGGCCGCCAGGGCCCGCACCTCGTCGACGAGGCCGTCCTCGAGCATCTGGTCGAAGCGGGCAGCGATCCGGCGGTCGACGTCCTCGGCCGGCCGTGCCAGCCCCACCTGGGCCATCCCGGCTGCCGGATAGGCCTCCAGGCCGGGGCCGAAGGCCGAGAAGGGCCGGCCCGATCCGATGGTGACCTCGAGCGCGCGCACGACCCGGCGACGGTTGGTCGGCTCCATGCGCGCCGCGCCCACCGGGTCGAGCACCGCCAGGCGGGCGTGCAACGCCGGCACGTCGGCACGGCCCTCGTCCAGCTCCCCGTTGAGCGCGGCCGCCACGTCGGGGTAGCGGCCCGGGACGTCGAGGTCGTCGACCACCGCCCGCAGGTACAAGCCGGTGCCGCCGACGAGCAGTGCGTGATGGCCGCGGCGGTCGATGCCCTGCAGCGCCGCGCGGGCCGCCTGCTGGAACTGGGTGAGGCTGAAGTCCTCGTCCGGATCGACCAGGTCGAGGAGATGGTGCGGCACGGCCGCCCGGGCCTCGGGGCCCGGTTTCGACGTCCCGATGTCCATGCCCCGGTAGACGCACATGGAATCGACCGAGACGATTTCGCAATCGCCCCGGCGCAGGGCCAGCTGCAGCGCGGCCTCCGACTTCCCCGAGGCGGTGACCCCGACCAGTGCGACTGCAGTCAAGCGCCCGCCACCGGGATGCGCACGCGATGCCGGGGCCGCGCCGTCACCTCCTCCAGGCGGCCGGAGAGGTGGTGCGGATGGCCGTCGGTCACGGTGACGCGGGCCAACGCGCCCGGCTTCGGGGTCCCCGCGGGAGTCCCCGCCGGGAAGTGGATCAGCTTCCCCTGCCGGGTGCGACCGGTGAGCATCGACTCGTCGCGCCGGCTGACGCCCTCGACCAACGCCTCCTCGCTGCGGCCGATGCGCGCCCGGTACCGGGCCAGGGCGGAGCGGTCCACCACGGTCTTGAGGCGCTCGAAACGCTCGGCCACGACCTCGGCAGGCACGAAGGCGGCCGCCATGTCGGCCGCGCGCGTGCCGGGACGCGGGGAGAAGATGAACGTGTAGGCCCCGTCGAACCCGGCCTCGGCGCAGACGGCCAGCGTGTCCTCGAAGTCGGCGTCCGTCTCCCCCGGGAAGCCGACGATGATGTCGGTCGTCACCGCCAGGTCGTCGATGGCGCGACGGGCGGCGGCGAGGCGCTCGAGGTAGCGCGCCGCGGTGTAGCCACGCCGCATGGCCCGCAAGACCGCGTCGCTGCCCGACTGGAGCGGGAGGTGCAGCTGCTCGCACACCTCTGGTGTCTCCGCCATGGCCGCGATCGTCTCCGGGCGCAGGTCCTTGGGGTGCGGGCTCGTGAAGCGCACCCGTCCGATGCCTTCGACCCCGCCGACGGCGCGGAGCAGCTCGGCGAAGAGTGGGCGCCGCTTGGTGATGTCGCGGCCGTAGGAGTTCACGTTCTGGCCCAGCAACGTCACCTCGCTCACCCCGCTGCGGGCGAGCAACCCGACCTCGGCCACGATGTCGTCGAGGGGCCGGCTCACCTCGGGCCCGCGCACCGACGGGACGATGCAGAAGGCGCAGGAGTTGTCGCAGCCGGTCTGGATGTTGACCCAGGCCGTGTACGGCAGCTCGCGGACCGCGCCGGGACCCAGCAACGGGTTGCTCCCCGACTCGGGCGCCGGAGCATCGAGGATCTCCATGACGGGGCCCTCGGCCTGGGCCCGCCGCAGGAGCGCCGGCGCACTGGTCAGGTTGTGGGTGCCGAAGACGACGTCGACCCAGCCCACCTTCTCCTGAATGCGGGCGCGGTCCTTCTGGGCCAGGCACCCGCCGACCGCGATCTGCAGTCCCGGTTTGGCGTCGACCAGCTCCTTCAGCCGTCCGAGCGTGCCGTAGAGGCGCTGGTCGGCATTTTCCCGGATGCAGCAGGTGTTGAGCACCACCACGTCGGCGTCCTCCATGGTGGCGGCGGGCGCCAGGCCGTCGGCCACCAGCAGCCCGGCGAGCCTCTCGGAGTCGTGCTCGTTCATCTGGCACCCGAAGGTGCGGATGAAATAGGTCCGGGCCATGCGCGGAGTCTAGGGAACAGGGGCGCCTAGATTTTCGGCCGTGGACCGACACCTGACGCAGACGTTCCGCCGGGCACGCTGGGGTTTGGCCCTGGCGCCGCTCATCGTGGTGCTGGCCGGGTGCGGCTCCTCGGGAAGTGGCGGCTCCGGCTCCCATCCGACCGCGTCCCCCGAGGCCTCGCTCAAGAGCAACGACAGCACCGTCCAGGCGGCCATGCAGAAGTACCTGACCGACGTGGCCGGCTGCGCCACGACGTCGAGCCCCGTCGTCTGCCTCGAGAAGGACGACAAGTCGCTCGGGAACAAGATCCACGACTACGCCAACGTGCTCGCCGCCAGCCGGGGCTTCCCTGTCCCTGCGACCGACCTCACCACGACCCGTGACGCCGCCCAGACGCTGGCCAACAGTCTGGAGATCCTCGGGGACGCCGAGCCGACGCAGGCCAACTACAACCAGGTGCTGAACACCTTCAACGTCAACGCGGCCATCACCCAGCTGCAGGCCGACGTCACCAGGTTGGGCGACTCGCTCGGCAAGGCGAAGGGCGCCTGAGGGCTCCGCTACAGCGGGACCGCGGCCTCGTCCCCGTAGACGATGCCGCGGCGGTCGGCCCGGAGGATCATGGCGCTGCCCGGGATTCCCGCCGATGCGAGCGCGGCCTCGGCGCCGCCGAGCACCGTTTCTGCCGTGCTCTCCCGCACGATCCCGAGCAGCGTCGGCCCCGCCCCCGACCAGCCGGCGGCCAGCGCGCCGGCCTCGACGAGGGCACGGAGGAGTTGCGGCGCCTCGGGGAACAGCGCGGCGCGGGCCGGCTGGTGGATGCGGTCGTCCATTGCCTCGGGGACGCAGCAAACGGGGGTCGGCCAGTCCGGCGACGAGGAGGCCCATCCGGCCGAGGTTGAACACGGCGTCGGCCAGCGGCAGCGTCTCGGGGAGCACGCCGCGCGCCTCGGGGGTGGACAGGTTGCGCTCGGGCACCACGACGACGAAGGCCAGCTCCTCGCTGAACGGGAGGGCGGCGTGCACCGGTTGGCCCTCCACCATGGTGGCGGCGACCAGTCCGCCGAACACGCTCGCCGCTGCGTTCTCGGCATGCCCGTCGTAGGCGCTCGCCACCGCGAAGGGGTCTTTTGCACCGGCCGCCGCGGCCGCCGCGGCGGCGAGCGCGGCAGAAGAGCCGAGCCCGCGGGCGACAGGGATCTGCGAGCGCACCGTGACCGCGAAGTGATCGTGTCCGAGCACCTCGGCGGCCACCCGGGCCGCCAGGTGCGAGGCGTCGTCGAAGAGGCCCGAACCCTCGCCTTCGCTGTGCACGCGGAGAGACGGTGCCTCCTCGATCTCGACGCTCACGTAACGATCGAGAGCCACGGCCAAGGTGTCGAAACCGGGCCCGAGGTTGGCCGACGATGCAGGGGCCCGGGCGCGCACGGGCAAAGGCTAGGCGGTCACCAGATGCGGTGGAGAAGCGTCTGGGGAGGGATGTCCCGCTCGGTCCGCACCGGTACGGCGACGTGCTGCGTGCCGACCGAGACGACGACCGTTCCGGCCTGCGTACCCCGGGGCGGTTGATCGACGATGTGGCGCGCCGGCCGGAACACCCGCGTGGCGGTGACGCCGGGCCAGGTGAGGACCGACGCCGACGAGACTGTGCGGGCGTTGACGCTCGTACCACCCTGGCGGACGTGGGCCACGACCTGGTTGCCCGGCAGCACGGTGGTGGAGCCGATGAGCGGGGCCACCGCGTCGACAAGGGCCAAGGCGTGGAGTCCCGCCTGCGCCAGCACGACCGGGCCTTGCTGCCCGGTGACGGCAGCCAGGATCAGCGTCGGCTTCCCGTGCACGGTGCGCACCACGGCGAGCACGTCACATCCTCCCGCCGCGACGGTGAAACCCGACTTCACGCCGATCACTCCCTGGAGTCCCAGCAGCGGCGTGTAGGTCGAGATGGTGCCGGCGACGGGCAGCGTCACGGACGACATCTGCACCATGGAGGCGAAGACCGGATTGGCCATGTCGGAGACGGCGACCTTGAGGATGTCCGACGCCGTCGACGACGATCCCGGATCGACCCCGCTGGCGTCGACAAAATGCGAGTGGGTCATGCCGAGGCGTGAGGCGTCGGCGTTCATTTTGGCGACGAAGGCGGGAATGCTCCCGGCGTCCCAGCGAGCCACGAGGTTGGCGTAGTTGTCGGCGGAGTGCACCAGCAGTCCGCTCAGCACCTGTTCCTCGGTGAGCTGCTCGTTCAGCGCGACCTGCGCGTTGGAGTCGTCGTTGACGGTGTCGAAGTCGTAGTCGTCGACATCGGCCTGGCTCACGGTGATGTTCGGCCCGGGCTCGTGGAGTGCCAGCGGGTGGTCGTGCAGGATCACGTAGGCGGTCATCAACTTGGTCAGGCTGGCGACGGGGACGGGCTGTTCGGGCCCCGACGCCACGTCGATGCCGACGGCCGGGACCGCAACGGCAGCCTGCCCGGTGGTCGGCCACGGGAGCGTCACGGCACCGGTCGGGACGTGCACCGAGCGGGCCAGGACCGGTGTCGCCGCGGGCGCGGGCACCGGCTTGCTCAGCCGCACCGCAACGAAAGCCCCGGCCGCGACGACCAGGAGGAGCAACACCAGGAGGAAGGTGCGCAGCCGCCCGTGCCGACGCCGCCGGTGCCCTTTGGTCGCCTTCGAACGCCGCCCGTGCTCGGGGGAGCCGGGCGGCACCGCTGGCGCCGGCTCGTGCAGCGTGTCGAGCTTGAACGGAGCCACCATGAGCGGTGGCGCCGGAGCCTCCTGGCTCACCGCCCGTTCAGTCCGTCGAGCTCTTCGGGGGTCATCAGGACGGCCCGCGCCTTGGAACCCTCGCTCGGCCCGACCACGCCCGCCTGCTCGAGCAGGTCCATCAACCGCCCGGCGCGCGCGAAGCCGACTCGCAGCTTGCGCTGGAGCATGGAGGTCGAGCCAAGCTGTGATCGCACCACGAGGTCGCGGGCCTGGCTCAGGAGCTCGTCGTCATCGTCGTCGAATCCGCTGCCACCCGAGGGCCCGTCGTCGATGCCCTCGATCGCCACGACCTGCTCGGCTGTCCCGCCCTGCGCGTGCCAGTGCCGGACGACGTCGCGCACCTCCTCCTCCGAGACCCACGGGGCCTGCAACCGCCGCGGGATGTTCGACGATGCGGTCAAGAGGAGCATGTCGCCCTTGCCGATCAGCCGCTCCGCCCCCGGCTGGTCCAGGATCACCCGGCTGTCGGCCAGCGAGGAGACCGAGAAGGCCATCCGGCTGGGGATGTTGGCCTTGATCACGCCGGTGATGACGTCGACCGAGGGACGCTGGGTCGCAATGACGAGGTGGATGCCGACGGCCCGGGCCATCTGGGCGATGCGCACGATGGAGTCCTCGACGTCGCGGGCCGCCACCATCATGAGGTCGTTCAGCTCGTCGACGATGACGAGGATGAAGGGCAGGGGCTGTGGCGGCTCGGGCTCGGGCTCCAGGTCGGCCTCGTCCTCGACCGCGGCGTGCTCCTCGCCGAGGGCGCGCGCCGCCACCTCGCGCATGCGGCGGCGGTCCGACGCCGGCGGCGCCGCGATGAGCCCTTGCTCGACGAGCTGGTTGTAGCCGGTGATGTCGCGCACGCCGTTCTCGGCCAGCATGTCGTAGCGGCGCTCCATCTCCTTGACCGCCCAGGCCAGCGCGTTGGCCGCCTTCTTGGGGTCGACGACGACAGGGTTGAGGAGGTGCGGGAGTCCGTCGTACTGGCCGAGCTCGACGCGCTTGGGGTCGACCAGGATCATCTTCACCTTGTCCGGGGTGTCGCGCATGAGGATCGACGTGATGATGGAGTTCATGCACGACGACTTCCCCGACCCGGTCGAGCCCGAGATGAGGATGTGCGGCATTTCGGCCAGGTTCGCCATCACCGCCCGTCCGGCGATGTCGCGGCCCATCGCCACCTCCAGGGGGTGGGTCGTCGTCGACGGCTTGGCCTCGTTCGACTCGAGGATGTCGCGCAGCGACACCAGCTGACGCGTCCGGTTGGGCACCTCGACGCCGATGGCCGACTTACCGGGGATGGGTGCGAGGATGCGCACGTCGGGGGACGCCATGGCGTAGGCGATGTCCTTCGAGAGGCTGGTGACACGCGCCACCTTGACGCCGGGGCCGAGCTCGAGCTCGTAGCGGGTGACCGTCGGCCCGACCCGGCAGCCCACCAGCCTGGTCTCGACGCCGTGGGCCTCCAGGGCCCGCACCAGGTCCTCGCCCAGCGCATCGATCTGGCGCTGGTCCTGGCGCATCTTCTTGGACGCCTGCAGCAGGGACATGGGCGGCAGGGCCCACTCGCCCGCTGCCCGCGGGGATGCAGCCACCACCGGCAGCGGGGTGGCGGCGACCCGTTCGGGCTCGACCGCGGGCTCAGGCTCGGGATCCGGCTCCAGGTCGACGTCCTCGTCCACGGGGTCCTCATCGGCAGAGAGGTGCTCCTCGGCGTCGAAGGGAACCCGGCGGCGCGAGGCGGCCTCCTCCGCAGCATCCGCGCCGAGGTCGTTGGTGACCACGAAGGGCTTGCCCCGCCACAGCGCGCCGGCGGTCCGCCCGGTCCAGGCGGCGGCGGCGCCGAGCGTTCGGCCGACCGTGGCCAGCGACACCCCGGTCGCCACCAGCACGGCCACGAAGACGACAGCGACGAGCAGGACGGAGGCGCCCGCCGGACCGAGGCCGGCATGCAGCGGCCGGCCGACGGCCGCGCCGAGGTAGCCGCCGGCGTCCTTCAAACCCTGCGAATTCGAGAACCGCGGCGCACCCTTGGCCAGCTCGGCCAGCCCGCACACGCCGAGGAGGCCGAGCAGCGTGCCGACCGCCAGACGCCAGGGATCGGCGCCCTCGCCGTCCTCGCCGTCCTCGTCGTCGCCGGAGCGATCGGGCCGGTCGAGCAACAACGCGAGCCCGGCGCCGAGGGCCACCAGCGGGAGCAGGACGCGCACCCAGCCGGCGAGGAGCGAAAGGCCGGTGTTGACGGCGTGACCGATCGGGCCGAGCTGCCCGCCCCAGAGGGCCAGCATCAGCAGGACACCGAGCGTGATGAGCCCGACGGCCCAGAGGTCCCGGGACTGGACGCGCCAGAACGGCGGGCGCGGAGGCGGCTGGGACCGCTTGGCCCGGGCTGCCGGCTTCTTGGTGCTACGTGCGGCCGGGCGCGTCGTCGCACCCCCGCGGGTCTTGGTCACCACAGTGGGGTCGAGATTACTGGCTGACCTGGTCCTTTTTGTGGACACCCCGACCATTGAATTACGAACATATGTTCGCTATCGTAACCGACATGGCACTTCGCTGGGCCCTGGCCGAGAACGAAGGGGGCGGCACGCTCTTCGCCGACGAGCGGGTGGCGGAACGGCACGTGGGCAAGGGCGCCTACGCCGGCATGGAGTTCCTCCACGTCAACGCCCGCTCCATCATCAACACGGTGCCGCCCGAGAGCCGCATGCCCTTCCGGCACACGATCAACCCGTATCGGGGGTGCAGCCACGCCTGCGTGTACTGCTTCGCCCGGCCGACGCACGACTACCTCGGCCTCGGGATCGGGACGGACTTCGAGCGCAAGATCGTGGTCAAGGTCAACGCCGTCGAGCGCCTGCGGGCCGAGCTGCGGGCGCCCTCGTGGGACGGCGATCACATCGCCATGGGCACGAACACCGATCCCTACCAGCACGCCGAAGGCAAGTACCACCTGACGCGGGGCATCGTCGAGACGCTGTCGGCCGCCCGCAACCCGTTCAGCATCCTGACCAAGTCGACGCTGGTCCTGCGCGACGCCGCCCTCCTGGCCGCGGCGAGCGAGCGTACCGAGGTCGCGGTCAGCTTCTCGGTGGGCACGCTGGACCGCTCGGTCTGGTCCTTGACCGAGCCCGGCACGCCCCCACCCGACCGCCGCGTCGAGGCGTTACGCCGCCTGACCGCCATGGGCATCCCCTGCGGTGTCCTGGTGGCCCCCGTGCTGCCGGGCCTCTCGGACTCCGAGGAGCAACTGACCGAGGTGGTCGAGGCGTGCGCCGAGGCGGGGGCGCAGTCGATCTCCGGCGTGGCGCTGCACCTGCGCGGCACGGTCCGGGGCCACTACCTCGACTGGCTCCAAGGCCAGCGACCCGACCTCGTGCGCCTCCACCGGGAGCGCTTCCGCCGTGGCGCGTACCAGGAGGACGCGGAGCGCGAGCGGGTGGAAGGGATCGTGCGGGCGGCCGCGCGGCGCTGCGGCGTGACAGGCCGGAACCGCTACCGCGGGACCCCGCCGGCCCAGGCGCCGGCCGGGGCCGGCGCCCCGGAGGCAGACGGCGGCCAGCAGCTGCGCCTCCTCTGAGGGACCGCGCTCACCGGGGGTCGGGCGCTCCCTATGATCGCAGGCTTATGCCGGGGCGATCGTCGTCGTGGAGTGCGCGCCGTCGCGGCGCCGTGGGCCTGGGGGTCCTGCTCGCCGCCTCGGTCCTGATCACCCTGCCTCCGGCGGCCTCCCGACCGGCGGCCGCGGCGGCGGCGATCCCGGGGGCCACCGACAGTTCCTACGCCATTGTCGACGCCGCCGGCGGCGTGATGACCTTCGGCGGGGCGGCCTACGACGGCGACACGCTCGAGGTGCCCCTGGCCGAGCCGATCGTCAGCGGCGCGGCCGACCCGCAGGGGGGCTACTGGCTCGTGGCCTCCGACGGCGGCATCTTCTCCTTCGGCCAGGCGCAGTTCTGGGGCTCGACGGGCGGCATCGCGCTCAACAAGCCGATCGTCGGCATGACGCCGACGCCCGATGGGCAGGGCTACTGGCTCGTGGCCTCCGACGGCGGCATCTTCTCCTTCGGCGACGCGCAGTTCTGGGGCTCGACGGGCGGCATCGCGCTCAACAAGCCGATCGTCGGCATGGCGGCCGCGGCCAACGGGAACGGCTACTGGCTCGTCGCGTCGGACGGGGGCATCTTCGCCTTCGGCGACGCACCCTTCCTGGGCTCGACGGGGGGCATCCACCTGAACCAACCCGTGGTCGGCATGGCGTCCACCGCCGACGGCGGTGGCTACTGGCTCGTCGCCTCCGACGGCGGCATCTTCACCTACGGCGACGCGCAGTTCCTGGGCTCGACGGGCGGCATCCACCTGAACCAGCCGATCGTGGCCATGACCCCGACCCCGGACGGCAACGGGTACTGGCTCGTGGCGCAGGACGCCGGCGTCTTCACCTATGGCGATGCCAGCTTCTCGGGCAGCGCGCAGTCGCCGTTGCACCCACCCTTCTTCCCCCAGCCGCTCTCGGAGCCGATCGCGCCGGCGGTGACCATCCTCAACGAGGCGCCGGGTCCCCAGGCCACCCATCAAGGGATGCAGCGGGTGGCTTTCGCCGGGGACTCGCTCTCCCTCTACGAGGGCCACTACGTGGAGGCGACCAATCCGCCCTATGCAATCGACGACGGTGCGGCGGCGGGTTGCGGGTTCACCAACGGCGCGCCGACGATTCCCTGGAGCGACCCCGCCAAGCCCTACATCAGCCCCGGTGCGTGCGCGCTCTGGGCGTCGCAGCTGCAGTGGGTCGTCTCCCGCTTCCATCCCGACGTCACCGTGATCCAGACCGGCTTCTGGGAGACACAGGACCGCCTGTTCAACGGCA
The DNA here is from genome assembly GCA_963753115.1 of uncultured Acidimicrobiaceae bacterium. Lineage (GTDB taxonomy): Bacteria > Actinomycetota > Acidimicrobiia > Acidimicrobiales > RAAP-2 > Bog-473. Next base: position 101,012 of record CAVWBB010000014.1, on the reverse strand, counting down.
CCTACCAGACGCTCGCCGACGCGGCCTACTCGGCGTACATTCGAGGCCAACCTGGCCCAGGCGGTGCAGATCGCCCACTCCGACGGGGGTGCGGTGATCCTGTCGACCTCCCCCTTCTTCGCGGACGGCACGCCGGCGAACCTGGTGACCGCCTACAACCAGATCGTGTCCTCGGTGGCGGCGCAGTTCCCCTACGTCTCGATCGACGACCTCTACACCGTGCTCGATCCCAACGGGGCCTACGCCACCGTGGTCAACGGCATCACGTCGCGGGGCTCCGACGGGGTGCACATCACCGAGGCGGCGGTGGACAACCTCATTGAGCCGGCGCTCAACCAGATCATCGCCAACGTGGCGGGGGCGGTCTACGCCGGCACCGCCTGACGCGGATGCTCGCCATCGCCCATCGCGGCGAGCCGGTCGGCCACCGTGAGAACACGCTCCCCGCCTTCGCGGCCGCAGCGGCCGCGGGGGCGGACATGGTGGAGATCGACCTGCGCCGCACCCGCGACGGCGCCATTGTGGTGTTGCACGACCAGACCCTCGACCGGCTGTGGGGGCTCCATGCCTCCGTGGGCGACCTGGACCTGGCCGACGTCGTCGGGCTCGGCGAGGGCGACGTGCGCATCCCGACCCTGGCCGCCGTGCTCGACGCGGTCGAGTTGCCCATGATGGTCGACTTCACCCGGCGCGAGGTGGTACCCGGTGGGCTCGAGGCGGTGCGGGCGGCGGGAGCGCTGGGCCGCTCGCTGTTCGTCACCGGCAACGTCGCGGCGCTGCGCCAGCTGCGCGCCCTGTCGCCGGAGGCCCGCATCGGGCTCACCTGGGTCGACGGCCCCGAACCTCCGCTTGCCCTGCTGGACGAGTTGGGGGCCGAGTTCTGGAACCCCATGTTCGGGTTCGTGTCCGCCGCTGCCGTTGCCCGGGTGCACGAGGCGGGACGGCTGGTCTCCACCTGGACCGTCGACGACCCCGAGGACATGGCGCGGATGGTCGAGGCCGGTGTCGACGCGGTCGTGAGCAACCGGATCGGCGCGCTGGTCGCGCACCTCGGCCGGTAGGGCTACCCGAGGGGCCGGCCCGGGTCGTCGGACCCGCACATCGCGGCGAAGAGGCGATGGATACGGCGGTCCGCCGTGAGCTCGGGGTGGAACGACGACGCCAGCACCGGGCCCTGGCGCACCAACACCGGCACGCCGTCCAGCGTCGCCAGCACGTCGACCGTCTCGCCCACGGAGACCACGAGCGGGGCGCGGATGAACACGGTGGGCAGGCGCGGCCCCTCGCCGGAACCGAAGACGATGTCGGCCTCGAACGACTGCCCCTGGCGCCCGTAGCCGTTGCGCCGCACCACGGCGTCGAGCAGGCCGAAGGTGCGCTGGTCGGGACGCCCGTCGAGCACCTCCTTGGCCACCAGCACCAGGCCGGCACAGGTCCCGAGGATGGGCAGCGGCTGCTCCGGGTCGGCGGTGGCGGCGGCCACCGCCTCGAAGAGCCCGGTGGACTCGAGCAGCATGGACAGCGTCGTCGACTCGCCGCCGGGCAGGACCAGGCCGGAGAGTCCCTCGAGATCGGACGGCCGCTTCACGGGCCGAGTCGGACATCCGACCTCGGCCAGCGCAGCCCGGTGCTCGCGCACATCCCCCTGCAGGTCCAGGACCCCGATGACGGGCCCGTCCACCGGCTCGGAGGAGCCCGCTACCACCCCCGGTCGGCGAGATGCTCGCCGAACTGGGAGGCCTCGAGGCCGCGCATCGCCTCGCCGAGACCGCGCGACACCTTGGCCACGTGCTCGGCATCGGTGAAGTGGGCCGTGGCCTCGACGATGGCCGAGGCCATGCGGGCCGGGTCCGACGACTTGAAGATCCCCGACCCGACGAACACGGCTTCGGCGCCCAACTGCATCACGAGCGCGGCGTCAGAGGGAGTGGCGATCCCGCCGGCACAGAACAGCGGCACGGGCAGCTTCCCGGTCGAGGCGATCTCCTGCACCAGGGTGATCGGCGCGCCGAGCTCCTTGGCCCAGCCGTAGAGCTCGGCGGGGTCCGCCTGCGTCAGCGCACCGATGGTGCCGAGGATGGAGCGCAGGTGGCGCACGGCCTCCACGATGTTCCCGGTCCCGGCCTCGCCCTTGGAGCGGATCATGGCCGCACCCTCGGAGACGCGCCGCAGGGCCTCGCCCAGGTTCGTCGCGCCGCACACGAAGGGGACCGTGAAGGGCCACTTGTCGATGTGGTACGCCTCGTCCGCCGGCGTGAGCACCTCGGACTCGTCGATGAAATCGACGCCGAGCGACTGCAGGACCTGCGCCTCCGCGAAGTGCCCGATGCGGGCCTTGGCCATGACGGGGACCGTGACGGCCTCGATGATGCCCTCGATCAGCACCGGGTCGCTCATGCGCGCCACGCCGCCGTCCCGACGGATGTCCGACGGCACCCGCTCGAGCGCCATCACCGAGACGGCGCCCGCGTCCTCGGCGATCTTGGCCTGCTCGGCATTGACGACGTCCATGATCACGCCGCCCCGCAGCATGTCCGCCAACCCCCGCTTGACGGTGAAGGTCCCGGTTGTCATATCCCCAGTCTACGAGGGCGGGCCGCCCCTCCTCACCACTCGCTGAGCGTGGCGGCCCTCACCGAGGTGGCATCGAGGTCCCCGGGCACCAGGACGTCGTCACGGTGCCCGACGGAGGGGTCGATCCACACCCAGCGGGTGGGCCCGAACCGGCCCGGAGTGGCGAAGAACGAGCCCTCGGCCGGTGCCGGCGCCTCCATCATGATCCGGAGCGCGCCGAGGAGGCCGCGGGGGAAGCGCACGGCCGAGGCGCCCACGACGTCGGCCCGGTACTCCCGGCTCTCGCCCACGCAGCGGCGCAACGTGGACTCCCCGCCGAAGACGCTGGCGAGCGTGATGCCGATGCACGAAACGCCGTTGTCGCCCCGCTTCACGTGGGCCAGCTCGTGCGCGATCACGCCCTCGAGCTCAATCGGGTCGAGGCGGCGCAGCAGGCCCGTGGTGACCACGAGGACGGAGCGGCGCGCGTCGCGGCCCAGCGCGCACGCGTTGGGAACGTCGTCGTGCAAGAGGTGGAGCGCCGGCATGCTCAAGCCGAACGTGGCGCACAGGCCTTCGGTCACGTTGGAGAGCCGCGGCTCGTCCTGCTCGTCGATCGGCTCGGCGCCGATTCTGCGGAGAGCGACCGACGGGGCGACCCGCCACACCAGATACATCACGGCCGCCCCGGCGACCACGAACACGATCGCGCCGACGATCATGGAGAGTGCGACCCAGACGAGCGCGCCGAGCAGCAATGCCGGGAGCACCGCCGCCACCGCGCAGAGCGCGACCGCACGATGCCGGTTGGACGCGACCTCGGCCGGGAAGACCTGGGGGGCGCCGAGGGTGGGCGCCACATGGAGCGCCGGCGGTGGTGGGACGGGCGCGAGCGCGACGGCGGACCGCGGCGGTCCGCTGCGTTGCCGGGAACCGGAGCTGCTCTGGGAGCGGTTTCCTCCACCACCCTTGCCCGAGCCCTTGCCCGAGCCCTGGCCCGAACGTTGGCGGCCGCCGCCGGATGCGCCACCCTGGCCCTTGCGCTGCCCGTTCGAGCTCGAACGGGCATTCGAAGTGTTCCCGCCGCCTCCGCCGCCGGAACGTCCGCCGGACGACGTGCCGCTGCCGCTGCCGGAGCCGCTGCCGGAGCCGCTGCCGGAGGATCGGTTGCGATTGCGGTTCCGGTTCCGGTTGCGGCTGCGATTGCCGCCGCCACCGCCGCCGCTGCCGCCGCTCCCGCCACCCGAACGGCCACCGCCGCTCCCGCCGCTGGATGCCGTCCCCGAACCCTCTTGTTGATCGGCCATGAGGCCTTGCAGCCTACGACCTGGCGGTCCGGGCCCCCGGCCCCCTCCCGCTCACCTCTGGACCGAGGTCGTGACCTGGGTCAGCGCCCGCTGCCGAAGGCCTCGATCGCCCGCTCGTACACGGCGACGTAGCGCTCGGCCAGCGTGTCCATCGACCACGCCCGGGCGTACTCCGTCGCTGCCTTGTGGGCCTCGGGCGAGGCCAGCCCGCTGCCCTCGGCGGCATCGGCCAGGGCGCTCCCGAGCGCCCTGGACAGGGCGGTGACGTCGCCGGGCGGCACCAGCGAGGCGTGGCCGCCCGAGGCCCGGCGGTAGCCGTCGATGTCCGAGGCCACCACCGTGCAGCCCGCCGCCATGCCCTCGAGGAGGACCATCCCGAACGACTCACCGAGCAGGGAGGGTGCGCACAGGACGTCGGCGCCGGCCAAGCGCGACGCCACCTCGTCGTCGTCGCGCACGCCCAGCCAGCGCACCCGGTCCGACTCGGGGTACCGGCGGCGCTGCACCTCGGTGGCCGGACCGTCGCCGATCACCCACAGGACGGCCGGCCGCTCCAATTTGGCGAACGCGTCGAGGAGGACGTTGAGGCCCTTGCGCTGCTCGTGGCGCCCGAGGAACACCACGACGGGCCGGCCCTCGTCGTCGCGCCATGGTGATGCCGACTCGAACCGGTCCATGTCGATCCCGTTGAACAACACCTCGAAGGCCCCACCGCCCGCGCGCGACCCCGTCTCGCGGGCCGCCTCCGAGACCGCCACACGCACCTGCATGCGCCGCCCCACCAGCTCGGCCAGTGGCTTGAGCGGGGCGACCCAGCGGCTCACGCCCGACCGGTGGTACGTGCCCACCATGGGGAGCGGCGCCGTGAGCACCAGGCCGTAGGCCGCCACCGGGGCCAGAGGCTCGTGCGCGTGGAGGACGTCGAAGCCACCGGTGCGCACGAAGCGCTCGGCGCGCGCCGCGGCCGACGGCCACAGCGCCACCGGCGCCACCGACCCGTTCGAGTGCAACTCGGTCGGCCGGCCGATGAGGAAGTGCTCCCCCACTGCCGCAGGAAGTTGGTCGTCCTCGCTCCCCGGCGCCACCACCGTCACGTCGTGGCCCCGCGCGCGCAACGAGCGGGCCAACCCGATGACCTGGCCCTGCACGCCACCCGGGCGCGCCAGCGAGTACGGCGACAGCATGGCGATCTTCATCGCGGGTCGCTCGGCCAGTTCGGTTGATAGAGGTGCCACTGCTCGGGCCGGGCGCGGATGTCGTGCTCGAACGTGGTGGCCAGGTCCTGGGTCACCCGGACGATGTCCTCGCGCATCCGGCCCTGGCGGGACGTGTCGAGCGGCGGGTGCACGACTCCAGTGTGCCAATTTCCCGGGCCCGAGTACACGACGACAGGGAGCAACGGCGCCCCGGTGCGGAGCGCCAAGGTCGCGGCACCCGCCGGCAGGGTGGTCTTCTCCCCGAAGAACTCGACCTCGACTCCGTTCCCGACGATGTCGCGGTCGCTGACGAGGCCGGCGACGTTGTTCGCCTTGAGGGCGCGCAGCAGCGCCGAGCTCGCGCCTTCGCCGACCGGCACCGCCGTCAGCCCCATGGCGGCACGCTGCCCGACGAACCACTCGAAGAGCTCGTCGGGCTCAAGGCGCTCGACCACCGCCGTCATCGGCATGTCCTCGAGGCCCAGCCAGTAGCCGCCCCACTCCCAACTGCCGACGTGGGGCAGCGCCATCACGATGCCGCGGCCGCGGCCCACGGCGGCCCGCAGGTGCTCGTGGCCCGAGAGCAACTGCCAGCGGGCGCGTACGCCCGCCTCGCTCTCGTAGGGCAGCCGAGCACCGTCGGCCCAGTAGCGCGCATAGGAGTCGAACGTGCGCTTGCTCCAGCGCCGCACCAGGGTCGGGTCGGGCTCGACCCCGTCGACACATTCGCTGGCAAGCACGCGACGCATGTGGCGCATGTTCATCTCCAGCGCGGCGCTGCCCCTTTCGGCCATGACCCGGGCCACTCCCCGGGCGATCCCGTCGGCCAACGGCTCGGGCATGTGGCCCATGGCGGCGCCCAGGCCGCGGTAGGTGAGGTACGTGGACAGGGCGCGCCAACGGGGCACGGGTTCGTCGGTCACGCTGGGCGCTGATCAGGACGCGGGCGGGGTGCGGCGGGTGGCCCGGCGCGGCCCCGTGCTGCCGGAGTGGCCCCGCGTGGCGCGGCGGCGCTCCCGGAGGGTGCGGCCCGATCGACTGCTCAGCGCCTCCTGGCGGCGCGCCCGCCAGCGGCCCACCGGGGCACCGGTCGTGCGGGCGAGGTCCCGTCGGGGCACGCCCGTGGACTCACGGGCCTCGCGCCAGGCGCGCCAGCGCGAGTCGACCCGGCCCTCGCGCCAGGCTTCGATGCGGCGCCGGATGACGGCATCGCGCCCCGACGCGGCGTTCCACACCTTGACGAAGCGCGAGATGGCGGTGAACGAGACGAGGACAAGGAGGATCCAGAGGACCGGCACGAAGATGACGCTGCTCAAGAAGGCGACGCCGAGCAGGAACATGCGCTCGCCCCGCTCCATGAGACCGCCCCGGGCGGAGAGCCCGAGCGACTCGGCCTTGGCTCTCTCGTACGAGACGAGCGCGGTCACCGCCAGGATGGCCATGGGCAGCAGCGCGAGGTGGCCCTCCCCGCGGTTCAAGAGGTACCAGGCGCACCCGAACATCAGGACGGCGTCGGCGATGCGGTCGGTCACCGAGTCGAAGAAGGCGCCCCGGACCGAGGCCGTGCCCGCCGCCTTGGCGACGGGCCCGTCGAACAGGTCGTGCATGCCCGTGATGATCAGGAAGATGATGGCGAGGTGGAGGTGGCCCGACGCCACCAGGACGGCCGTCGCCGTCGCCGACACGAGGCCGGTCGCGGTGAGCACGTCAGCAGTGATGCCATGGCGGTGGAGTGTCTCGCCGACCGGACCGGTGGTCCGATCGACGGCAGTTCGCCAACGACCGTCGAACATGAAGCTCCTCGTCGTGCGCGGTCCGGGGCAGGTTCCGGCGCTGTAGAAGCCAGATTACCATCCGGTCCCCGAAACCCGGGGGTCCGCCCCACCCGCCAGGGGGCCGTCGGGCCCGCCCCGTGGCCCCACGGAGCAGCGCGGAGGGTGCTGCACTCCTGGTCGCAGCCGTGCCCGACTCCTGGCCGCAGCCCTGCCCCGGGACCGCGGGAGTGCAATCCTGCACGTCGCCTGGCCCGTATCCAACACTGTGAGACCCGTGTCCAACACCGTCAGAGCAGACAGCATGGAGGCAGGAGGACCGCTCTGCGCTCGGTCCGCCACTCCGCCCGTCGGGCCGCCTTCATCCCCCTGGCCGCGCTCGCCGCCGGCGGGGTCACCGCCGCAATGGCCGTGACGGCGTCGGCCGCTCCGAAGCCCACCACGGTCAAGGCCGTCGAGACCGACTTCCACATCGCGCTGTCCAAGCACTCCTTCACGGCCGGCACGTACACCTTCGTGGCACAGAACAAGGGCCAGACGACCCACGCGCTCATGATCACCGGTCCAGGCCGCACGATGGCCATGACGAAGAACCTGCAGCCCGGCCAGAGCGCCAAGCTGACCGTGACCTTCAAGAGGGGCGCCTACGACATCAACTGCCCGATCCCGGGGCACAAGGCGCTCGGCATGGACGTGCACATCAACGTCGGGACCGCGACCACCTCCCAGAACAGCAGCGGTGGCAGCACAGGGAGTTCGAACAGCGGGTCCGGCTCGTAGTCCCACCGGCGCGCGGCCCGGTGGCGCGGCCCGCCCCCGACAGGACGTCGGGTAGCCTCGCCAGCCGAGATTGCCACGCGGTACACCCGTGGGGCCGCACGTGAGGTGATGGTGCCGGTGTCCGAGCCGAGGAGTGCGGGAGCGCCCCGACCCGTGCTTCCCGATCCCACGATCGACGTCTCCATCGTCGTGCCGTACTACAACCCGGGCGACCGCCTCCGCACAACGGTCGCGGACATGGTGCGCGTGCTCGACGCATCCGGCATGACCTTCGAGATCATCACGGTGTCGGACGGCTCGACCGACGGCAGCCCGTTCACGCTCGACGGGTTCCCCGAGAGCGTCGTGCGCCGCGTCTCGTTCGACACCAACGTCGGCAAGGGCCACGCGCTGCGGGCCGGATTGGGCATGGGGCGGGGGCGGTATCTCGGCTTCATCGACGCGGACGGCGACATCTCCCCCGAGCTGCTCGCCCCCTTCGTCTCCATCATGGAGTCCATGGAGCCCGACATCATCATCGGGAGCAAGCGCCATCCCGACTCCTCGGTGCACTACCCGCCGCTGCGTCGCCTCTACTCGTGGAGCTTCCAGCACCTCATCGCCATCCTCTTCCGGCTGCACGTGAAGGACACCCAGGTCGGGATCAAGCTGGTCGACCGCAAGGTGATCGCCGATGTCCTGCCGCTGCTGCGCGAGAGCCGCTTCGCGCTCGACCTCGAGCTGCTCGTGCTGGCCCGGCGGCTCGGGTACACCCGGATTGTGGAAGCACCGGTGCGGATCCGCGAGCGCTTCGGGAGCACGATCTCGCTCAAGGCAGTGTGGCTGCTCCTGTGGGACACCCTCGGCTTGTTCGTCCGCTACTCCATCCGCCACGAGTACGACGCCGCTCTGGCGGCGGCCCGGGTGGATCCGGGCGAGCCCGCCGCTCCGGGGCAGGCCTGAACCGGCGCCATCCCCACGCCCCGAGCAAGGCGGCGCACGCGGTCGTACACTCGAATCCAACGAGCCTGTTCGGGCCTGCCTGAACGGACGGAGGACGGAGGACCAGGTGCCACACGACCCGACCGCTATCCGCAACGTCGCCCTCGTCGGCCATCACGGCGCCGGCAAGACCACGCTCGCCGAGGCGCTGCTGGCCGCCACCGGATCGATCGCCCGGCGTGGATCGGTCGAGAAGGGCACGACCGTCATGGACTTCGAGCCCGAGGAGGTGGCGCGCCAGCTGTCGATCTCGACCAGCCTGGCCCCCTTCACGGTCAACGGGGTCAAGGTGAACCTGCTCGACACGCCCGGCTACGCCGACTTCGCCGGCGAAATGGTCACCGCCCTGGCCAACGTCGACCTGGCCGTCGTCGTGGTCAGCGCCACCGACGGCGTCCAGGCCCAGACCGAGGACGCCTGGCGCGCCGCCGCCCGCCTCGGCGTGCCGCGGGTGATCGTCATCAACAAGCTCGATCGCGAGCGGGCGGACTTCGACCGCACGCTGGCCGAGATCCGGGCGGTCTTCGGCGCCGGGGTGGCGCCCGTGGAGCTGCCGATCGGCCACGAGGCCGACTTCCACGGCGTGATCGACCTGCTGGACGACACGGCGACGCACTACGACACGCCTGCACCGGGAACGGCGGTCGACGGCACCGTGCCCCCGGCCGGCCACGAGGGGCCCATCCCCGACGACCTGGTCGACGAGGAGCACACGGTGCACGAGCAACTCGTCGAAGGGATCGTGGTGGGCGACGACGACCTGATGGAGCGCTACCTCAACGGGGAGACGCTCGACTACGGCGAGCTCGAGAAGAGCCTCGCCGGCGGCGTCGCCTCGGCCACCGTGTTCCCCGTGCTCTGCTGCGCCGCATCGAGCGGGGTGGGTGTCGACCGGCTGGCCCGCCTCATCGAAGAGCTCTGCCCCAGCCCCGCCTCCCGGCCGCCGCTGCTGGCGACCGCCGGGACCGAGACGGCGGAGATCCCGTGCGACCCCAGCGGCCCGACGCTGCTCACGGTGACCAAGACCTTCAACGACAGTCACACGGGCAAGATGTCCCTCTGCAAGGTGGTCTCGGGCACCCTGCAGCCCGACGCCGTCCTCGTCAACCCGCGGACGCGCGCAGAGGAGCGGCTCCACGCGCTGCAGAGCATCGCCGGCCATGCCACGGCGCCCGCGACGACGGTGGCGGCCGGCGACTTCGTCGCGGTGCCCCGCCTCAACGGGACGAAGACAGGCGACACCTTGGTGGTGAAGGGGCAGCCCGTGGTGGTGCCGGCGCCCACGCTGCCGGCGCCGGCGCTGCAGGTGGCGGTGAAGCCCGCCACCCGCGCCGACGACGACAAGCTGATGTCGGCCCTGCAGCGCATGTGCGACGAGGACCCCTCGCTGACCGTGGCCCGGGACGACGAGACGCACCAGACGATCCTCGGGGTCAGCGGTGAGGTCCACCTGGCGGTGACGGTGGAGCGGCTGGGCCGCAAGTGCAACGTGCACGTCGAGCGCGAGGAGCTGCGCATCCCCTACCGCGAGACGATCACCCGGGCCGCCGAGGCCGAGGGGAAGCACAAGAAGCAGTCGGGCGGCCACGGGCAGTTCGGCATCTGCCACCTGCGCCTGGAGCCCCTGGCCCGAGGTGAGGGGTTCGTCTTCCGCGACGAGGTCGTCGGAGGAGCGATTCCCCGCCAGTACATCCCCGCCGTGGAGAAGGGCGTGCTCGAGACCTTTGCCACCGGCGGCGTGCACGGCTACCCCGTCGTCGACATCGCGGTGACGGTGGACGACGGCAAGGCACACTCGGTGGACTCCAACGAGGTCAGCTTCAAGATGGCCGCCGCGCTGGCCGTGCGGGCGGCCATGACCGAGGCCGGTCCGATCGTCTTGGAGCCGATCTCGCGGCTCTCGGTCACCATCCCGGCCGAATGCCAGGGGGACGTGCTCGGCGACCTCCATTCCCGGCGGGCCCGCATCGTCGGCACCGACCCCGCGGCCGTCGAGGGCTACCAGACGGTGACCGCCACGGCGCCGACCGCCGAGCTGACCCGCTACGCGGTCGACCTGCGGGCGCTCACCGGCGGGCGCGGCTCCTTCACCGTGGCGTACGAGCGCTACGACGCCGTGCCCGACCATCTGTTGGCGTCGATCCCGACGTTGGAGGGCTGACCACTCCACTGCTCTTCCGCTGTGCCTGCTCTTCCGCTCGCCTGCTGACCTGCTCGCCTGCTGGCGCCGGGCAGTCGGTCAGAACAGGTGCGTGTGCTGGAAGCGCACGGGGATCTTCGTGAGGATCAGCGTGCCGAGCAGCTTGTTGCCGGGCGTCGTCACGACCGCGACCGCCAGCGTGCCCGACGGGCGCCCGAGCGGCTTCGAGACGTCCGACGCGACGAAGTGGCCCGTGTAACCGGCCACGCAGACCGACTGCTTCTTCCCGGCCTCGTGGGCGAGCTGGCCGTAGAGGCGCGGCGCCATGGCGTGGAGGCTGCCGAAGGTGAGCTTGCGCACGCCTTCGAGATGGCCGTGCCCGCCGACCGCCTTGGCCGCCGTCGGCAGGGCCAGGTAACAGGACTCGTCGGTGGTGCCGAAGTCGGTGCGGGCGGACGAGCACGACGCGAGCAGCGAGGCGGCCAGGACGAGGCCGGCCGCGAGGGCGGCGACACGGGACGTCATTCGGCACCTGCGGCTGCGCGGGGCAACCGGGGCAACCGGGGCAGTCGCCGGCCCGTAGGCCTCGGGACCGGCCTCGACCTCGCTGGAGAGGGCCTGCCGGGTCCAACGCCCGCGGCGGACCTGCAGGGCGAGCTGCCCGATGAAGAGCCACCCGACGACCAGGATCATCCAGAAGCTGATGATGCGGTAGAGCAGGACCGCGTAGGCGGTGCTGGCCTCGGGGCCGCCGAACGCGACGAGCGCCACGGTGATGGAGCCCTCGACGACACCGAGCCCTCCGGGCGTGATGGGCAGCGACGCGGCGAGCTGGCCGGCGCCGTAGGCGAGCAGCAGGCCCTTCCACGGGATCGGCGCATCGATCGCCAGGAACATCATGGCGAAGCAGGCGCAGTCGAGGGTCCAGTTGAGGGCGCCCCAGGTGATGATGCGACCGCTCTGGGTCCAGTTGAGGCGCACGGCCGTCATCCAGGCGGTGATCCGCTCAATCAGGGCGACGGTGTCGCCGCGGGGCCGTCCCGTCACGGCCACCGACAGCCGCAGCGTCGCCGACACCACCACGCGCAGCGGGCGCTCGTAGACGAAGAGGGACCCGATGCCGACCGTGACGAGGAAGGTGCCGATGAGGACCGGCACGAGGTCGAGGCTGGCGCCCTCCTGGGCGGCGACGCCCAGCCCGACGATGGCGAGCAGCGAAAGGCTCACGATCGCGGCCACCAGCGTGCCGGCGAGCGCCCACACCGCCAGCGTGTTGTCCGCACCGAACCGGCGGAACCAGCGGAAGCCGTAGACCGAGCTGACGGCGTTGCCGATGGGCAACGAGTTGGTGATGGCCTGTGACGCGAACGTCAACTTGACCAACGGCGTCCAGGGCGCCCGCAGATGCCCCGCCTTCAGGAGCTCGAACTGCATGGCCGCGAAGCAGAAGTAGGAAGCGATCTCGGCCACGATCGCCGGCCCCACCCACCACCAGTCGAACGTGCGCCAGATGGTGCCGAAGCCCTGGAGCTCCGAGGTCTTCGACGACAGCACCCACAACGCGATCCCCACCAGGCCGAAGCCGATGACGATGCGCGTGGCCGGCCATGCCATGCGCAGGATGCGGCGGGCGCGGCTGTTGCGGGGGACGACGACGGCGATGGCGTCGGCGACCTCGTCCGATCCGGCGACAGCTCCGGCCGCGAGCCCGTCGGAGCGCGTTCCCACGGTGCCCCCCGGTTCTCCCGGCTGATCGTTACCGGGGCCAGGCGTCGGTGAGCCTCTTCCAGGACAGGTGCAGCGTCTCGGGCATGACGCGGGTCTCCCCCACCGCGGTCATGAAGTTCGTGTCGCCGGACCAGCGCGGCAGGACGTGGAGGTGCACGTGGGCCGGGATCCCGGCGCCGGCGGCGCGCCCGAGGTTGGCGCCCATGTTCAGCCCGTCGGGGTCGTAAGCCGCCTCGATCGCCGCCACCGCCGTCTGCGTCGCCGACCACAGCTCGGTGGACTCCGCCCCGGTGAGGTCGCCCAGCGACCCCGCATGGCGCAGCGGCAGCACGAGGACATGCCCGCTGGCATACGGGTAGGCGTTCAGGACGACGAAGGTCTCCTCGCCGCGCCAGACCACGAGGTTGTCCTCCGAGGGCGGACCGCTGGCCGCCAGACGGCAGAAGACACAGTCGCCCGCGTCGTGCGAGAGCCCGCCGGCCCGCTCGCGCGCCGTCGCCTCCACGATGTACTCGTGGCGCCACCCGGCCCAGAGGTGCTCGAGGGTCACGGTGCGGTCGTGTCCGTGGCGGCGGGTGCCCGGTCCTCCGGGAGGCCCTTGCGCCCGACCTCGTCGACGACCTCGGCCATCAACGCGGCCACGGGCACGCCCTGCTCGGGCTTGGACGTCCAGCCGCGCCGGTTGACCCCCACCGTCCCGGCCGCCACGTCCTTGTCGCCCACCACCAGCACGTAGGGGATTTTGGCCAGCTTGGCCCGCCGGATCAGCGCGCCCATCTTCTCGCCGCTGCCGTCCACGGTGCCCCGCAGGCCCTCGGCCGCGCAGGCGTCGACGACGGTCTGCGCGTACTCGGCGTGGGCGTCGGTCACCGGGATGACGCGGACCTGCTCGGGGCTCAACCACGTGGGCAGCGCGCCGGCGTAGTGCTCGAGGAGCACGGCCATGAAGCGCTCGACCGAGCCGAACAGCGCCCGGTGGATCATGATCGGCTGGTGGCGCTGGTTGTCGGCGCCGACGTACTCCAGCCCGAAGCGGTGGGGCAGCTGGAAGTCCAGCTGCACCGTCGACATCTGCCAGGTCCGGCCGATGGCGTCGCGGGCCTGGACCGAGATCTTGGGTCCGTAGAAGGCGCCGCCCCCTTCGTCCATGACGAGGTCGAGGCCCATCTCCATGGCGGTGGTGCGCAACGCCTCCGTGGCGATGTCCCAGTCCTCGTCGGAGCCGACCGCCTTGCCGGGCGGCTTGGTCGACAGCTCCAGGTAGAACTCGTTGAGCCCGTAGTCGCGCAGCAGGTCGAGGACGAAGTGCAGCGTGCGGACGAGCTCGGCGTCCATCTGCTCGCGGGTGCAGAAGATGTGCGCATCGTCCTGGGTCATGCCCCGTACGCGGGTCAGGCCCTGCAGCACACCGGACTTCTCGTAGCGGTACACCGTGCCGAACTCGAACAGCCGCATCGGCAGCTCGCGGTACGAGCGCTGGTGGCTCTTGTACACGAGGATGTGGAACGGGCAGTTCATCGGCTTGAGGTAGTACTGCTGGCCGCCGTCGAGTTCCATCGGCGGGTACATGCCCTCGGCGAACCAGTCCAGGTGTCCCGACTGCTCGAAGAGGGCGCTCTTCGTGATGTGCGGCGAGTTGACGAAGTCGTACCCCGACTCCACGTGGCGCTGCCGCGAGTACTCCTCCATCAGCCGGCGGATGGTGCCCCCCTTGGGGTGGAAGACGGCGAGGCCCGAGCCGATCTCCTCGGGGAAGCTGAAGAGGTCGAGCTCGGCCCCGAGCTTGCGGTGGTCGCGCCGCTCGGCCTCCTCGAGTTGGTGGAGGTGCGCGGCCAGCGCCTTCTCGGACTCCCAGGCCGTCCCGTAAATGCGTTGCAGCTGCTCGCGCTTCTCGTCGCCCCGCCAGTAGGCGCCGGCCACCCGCATGAGCTTGAAATGGCCCAGCCGGCCCGTCGAGGGCACGTGCGGCCCGCGGCACAGGTCGATGAAGGCATCGGTGTTGCGATAGGTGCTCACCACCGACCCGGCGGCGTCCACCTCCTCGGACCCGCTCCCGACCGCCTGGATGATCTCCTGCTTGAAGGGCTGGTCGGCGAAGATCTCGAGCCCCTCCTCCAACGTGTGCTCATGGCGGACGAAGGGCTGGTCCTCCCTGATGATCTCCCGCATCTCCGCCTCAATGCGGTCCAGGTCGTCGTCGCTGAAGTGGGCCCCGTCCGGCAACTCGAAGTCGTAGTAGAAGCCGTTCTCGATCACCGGCCCGATGGCGTACTTGGCGCCCGGCCAGAGGCGCCGGACCGCCTGGGCCATGACGTGCGCGGTCGAGTGCCGGAGGACCTCGCGCCCGGCGTCGGAGTCGGCGGTGACGATCGCCACCTGGGCCCCGTCGGGCAGCGCCGACTCCAGGTCGACCTCCTTGCCGTCGACCGTGGCGAGGACGGCCGCCTTGGCCAGGCGGGAGCCGATCGACTGGGCGAGCTCAATGCCCGTCGTGCCCTCAGTGAGCTCCCGCGTCGAGCCGTCGGGAAGTCCTACTGAGATGACGCCTGGCATCATGCACCCTTTCCTGCTCAGCCGGCCAGATTGTTCCTGGTCCGGACTCCGTTCTGGTTCGCCCAAGGGTACTGGACCACCCTCGCGGCGCCGGCCCTCCGCCCGCAGGCCGTCAGAGGGAGATGCCGAGGAGGCGCGCCCCGTCGGCCACCGGCCGCCCGGCCGTGGCCTCGTCGTCGAGCGCGCGCAGGGCGGCGGGTGTGTCGAGGTCGTCGTCGAGCGCCGCCCGCACGGCAGCCAGGCCCGCCGGCGCCGTCGCCGTCCGGCGCGCTCCGCCACAGCGCCAACCGCGCCGCCGCTCCCGGCATGTCGTCGTCGGTGCGCCAGTCCCAGTCGCCCCGGTAGTGGTGCGCCAGGAGGGCGAGCCGGACCGCGGCCGGATCCCATTCCTTGCAGAGGTCGCCGACGAAGACGAGGTTGCCCAGGGACTTCGACATCTTCGTGCCGCCCAGTCCCACGAGGCCCACGTGGAACCACAGCCGGACGAAGGGCTGTCCCGTCACGGACTCGGACTGCGCGGTCTCGCACTCGTGGTGCGGGAACACGAGGTCGCGGCCGCCGCCGTGGATGTCGATCGTCTCGCCGAGCTCACGCAGGACGAGCGCCGAGCACTCGATGTGCCACCCCGGCCGTCCCGGTCCCCACCGCGACTCCCACGCCGGCTCGTCGGGCAGCGACGGCTGCCACAGCACGAAGTCGAGCGGGTCCCGCTTGTTGGGGTCGCCCGGGTTCCCACCGTGCTCGGCGGCCAGCTCCAGCATGCGGGGCCGGTCGTAGCCGCTGATCCGGCCGAACTCGGGGAAGGACGCCACGTGGAAGTAGACGGAGCCGCCCGACTCGTACGCGTGGCCCCCCTCGAGCGCGTCCCCGATCAGGGACAGGATCTCCGAGATCGCCGAGGTCGCCCGCGGCTCGGAGTACACGGGGAGCAGGTTGAGCAGTCCCATCTCGGCGTCGAAACGAGCCATCTCCTCTGCCGCCAGGTCGAGGTAGTGCACGCCGAGCTCTCGTGCCTTGCGCAGAATGTCGTCATCGACGTCGGTCACGTTGCGGACGACCTTGGTCTCGTGCCCGGCGTCGCGCAGGCGGCGTTGCAGCATGTCGAAGTAGAGGTACACGGCGGCGTGCCCCAGGTGCGCGGCGTCGTAGGGGGTGATGCCGCACGAGTACATCGTCACCAACGGCCCGGGCTCGAAGGCCACGACCTCCCGACGTGCCGTGTCGTACAGCTGCACAGCTAAAGACCGGCGATCCTCAACGTCGAGTGCGCCTTGTGCCGGATGTTGAGGGTGATACAGACGGCGGTGAACGCCTCGATGGCGGCGGCCTGGCTCAGGCTGCCCGAGTCGAGCGGCCGCAAGCCGGGCATGAGCTCGATCAGGCCCATGGTGGCCAGGGTGGCATCACGGTGGTCCGAGCAGACGAGCACGTCAGCTTCCAACCCCGATTCGAGGTTTTCCATTTCCGAGGCGGGCAGATGGTGGAAGGCAGCCGCCACGAGGCTCCCCGGCAGGGCGGACTGGACGGCCGCGGCCATGGAACCCCGGGGCGGGATGAGCGGGAGCATCTCGCGTCCCTCCTTGACCAGGGCGTTCACCATGGAGACCACGACCTTGCCGGCCATGGGCTCCTGCAGCGACCGGACGGTGGGCACGGCGCTGTCCCACGGCGTCGCCAGCACCACCAGGTCGGCGCCGGCGGCTCCGGCATTGTCCGACCCGTCGAGCGGCAGGTTCAGGTCGGGCCAGCGGGCGATGACGTCGCCGGCCACCGCGGCTGCCCGCTCCGCGTCGCGCGAACCGAGCGTGACCCGGATGCCGGCCTCGGCCAGCCGGACCGCAACCCCGCGCCCAGCTGGACCGGTCCCACCGAGGATTCCCACGTGCATGCCCCTACCTTCGCATAACCTCGCTGACCCAGTGGGACTGCTCGACGGAAAACGGCTGCTCATCACGGGCGTCCTCACCGACGCCTCGCTCGCCTTCTCCGTGGCCCGGCTGGCCCAGGAAGAGGGCGCCGAGATTGTGCTCTCGGGCGCGGGCCGCGCGCTCTCGCTGACCAAGCGCACCGCCCGCAAGCTGCCCGTCGAGCCCGACGTCCTCGAGATCGACGTGACCTCGCCCGAGCAGCTGGCTGCTGCGGGTGCGGCGCTGGCGGCCCGGTGGGATCACCTCGATGGCCTCCTGCACGCCATCGGCTTCGCACCCCCCGACTGCCTGGGCAGCGGCATGTTCGCCGCCGGCTGGGACGATGTGGCGACGGCGATCAACATCTCCACCTACTCCCTCAAGGCGCTGGTCGAGGCCTTCCTCCCGCTGCTCGAAGCAGCTGGCGCCGGCGGCGGCGCCTCCGTCGTCGGCCTCGACTTCGACGCCACGGTGGCCTGGCCCGTCTATGACTGGATGGGCGTGGCCAAGGCGGGTCTCGAGTCCCTCTCCCGCTACCTGGCCAAGGAGCTCGGTCCCCGTGGCATCCGGGTCAACCTGATCGCCGCCGGGCCGGTCCGCACCATGGCAGCCAAGTCGATACCGGGCTTCAGCGCCTTCGAGGACACCTGGGCCGACCGGGCTCCGCTCGGGTGGGACGTGCACGACTCCACGGCGGTGGCCAAGGCGTGCCTTGCCCTGTTCAGTGACCTCTTTCCCATGACCACCGGAGAGATCCTCCACGTCGACGGTGGCGTCCACGCCGTCGGCGGGTCCGCCTGACGTCCGGCCGCCAGTCCGGACCCTCTCCTCTGTTCCCCCCTAGGTAGGGGGTCGACAGCCCGCTCAGGTCGGCGGCGCCAGAGGGTAGGCGATGAGCATCTCGGATCCGAAAGTCAAGGTCAGCGAGCCGGCGGCACCCGCGACGGCCCTCACCATGACGGCGCCCGCTCCCACCTCGGCCCTCCCCCGATCGGACCCCGAGGTCCCGTACCGCACCATCACGGACAAGGAGCTGACGCTCGTCCAGATCTGCTGCGACTTCGTGTGCGCCTGCATCGCCCTGCCGGTTTCGCTGGTGGTCCTGGCCCAGCTCTCCGCCGTGCCCGTGAACGCGCCCCGCCAGCTGGCGACGAACGTCCAGATCGACTCGCTGTTCCCGGTGGCCGTGGTCGTCGCGCTCGCCCTGGGCGGTGTCTATCGCGTGACCCATCGGCGGCTGCAGCCGAGCGCCTTCCTCGAAATGCGCGAGATCTGCTTCGGGGTGGGCGGCGGGTGCGTCCTCGCCCTCGCCGTCGGCTCCCTCTTCCACGTCCTCTTCGCCACGTCCGAGCCCTACGCCACGCAGCTGGTCATGGCGGTCGTCGTCACCACCGGCGCCATCACGCTCGGCCGGGTGATCCTGCGCTACTTCCTCCACACGCTGACGACGACGCGGGTCCTGGTGGTCGGCGCCGGCACCGCGGCCCACCGCATCATGCTCAGCGTGCGGCAGGACCCCGGCATGACGCTGGTCGGGCGGGTCGTCGACGACCCGGCCGACGCCGTCGAGACCGATTCGCTCGGCCGCGTCGCCGAACTCCCCCAGCTGTGCCGACGCCTCCATGTGCACCGGGTCCTGGTGGCGGCCCGGGACGAGTTCTCCGTCGAGTCGATGGACGTCTACCGCCAGCTGCAGGACTTCGTGCACATCGCCATGGTGCCGCGCTACTACGAGCTGATCAGCTGGCGCTCGCGCCTCACCGACCTCGCCGGAATGCCCTTCCTGGAGCTCGCGCAACCGCACCTCAGCCCGTGGGACAAGCTGATGAAGCGGGCCTTCGACCTGTGCATCAGCTCGGCCGTGCTGCTGATCACCGCCCCACTCCTGCTGATCGTGGCGGTGGGCGTGAAGCTCAGCTCGCCCGGCCCCGTGTTCTTCCGGCAGATCCGCATCGGGCGCGACACCGAACCGTTCATGGTCACCAAGTTCCGCTCCATGACCACGGGCGCACAGGGTGCTCCGGCGTCGGCGTCGGACTCCCGGCACGGCGACCCCGATCGCCCGCTGCACGAGGTGCGCCACAAGTTGGACGAGCGCATCCGCATCACGCGCTTCGGTGCCTTCTTGCGCCGGACGGGGATCGACGAGATTCCGCAATTCATCAACGTGTTCAAGGGCGACATGTCCGTCGTCGGGCCCCGGCCTTTCGTCCCGAGCGAATCCAACGTCGAGGGTTGGGCGACCCGCCGCTTCGAGGTGCGCCCGGGGATCACCGGTCTGTGGCAGGTCTCGGGCCGCAACGACCTGACCCGCAACGACCTCGTCCAACTCGACTATCTCTACGTCGCGTCCTGGTCGCTCTGGTGGGACCTCAAGATCATGTTCGAGACGCCCAAGACGATGGCCCGGGGCATCGGCGCCTATTGACCCGCAGCGTGTGACTCGCCGCGTCCGACCCACAGCATCTGACCCGCAGCGCCCGCCACGGCGTCGTTCGCGTCGAGTTCACCGGCTGGACGACTCCGACCTGGTCCTCCGCGACGCACTGGGGTTGTAACCAATCTCGTCCGAAAGACGGGGCGACGGCCTCCGTTTTCCTTGTGAACGAAATCGCCAGGAGGGTGGAGTGGCACTCCTGGGGCTCGGGCAGGGAGGCGTAGGCATCATGGTCGTACGGCGGTTTGTGGTCTTGGCGGCACGGGTGGTCACCGCGACCCTGGCCGCGCTGACGTGGTCGGTCGCCGCCGGGGCGGCAGTCGCCGGGGCCGACACCAGGCTCCGGTCGGGCAGCGTGCACGCCCAACTGGTGAGCCACGTCTCCTCGGGAGCACACGCCTTGTCGCCGAGTCTGGCGCTCGAGGGCTCCGACGTCATGGCCGCCATTGTGGGCATCCTGGCCGTCCTGGCCCTGGCCTTCTTGATCGTCACCTTCATCCGCCGCCGGATCACCACCGCCTGACCGCCCCGCAGGGCATCCTGGGACCCCAACCAGGTCAGCGAGAGCCTCGACGGTAGGTTGCTGGCATGAGTATGCGCGGCCACGCCATGGGAGGCGGTCGGGGTGGTGGCTGGAGCGGCATGCGCTCCATGCGCCAGGACCGGGCCGTCCTGGCGCACCGTGTGAAGAAGGGCACCGCCCGGCGGATGCTCACCTTCGCGGTCCCCTACCGGAAGATCCTGTCCATCTTCATCCCCGTCGTCATCCTCGACGCAGCGGTGGGCGCGGTCACCCCACTCATCCTCCGCGGCATCATCAACAACGGCATTCTCAAGCACGACGCCGACCTGGTCATCTGGCTCTCCGTCCTGGTGGCCGTCCTCGCCATCGTCGATGCCGGCCTCGTCCTCACCGAGCGGCGGATCTCGGCCTTCATCGGCGAGAGCCTCATTTACGACATGCGCTCCAAGGTGTTCCGGCACATCCAGCGGATGCCCCTGGCGTTCTTCACCCGGACCCAGACCGGCGCCCTGGTCAGCCGGCTCAACAACGACGTCATCGGGGCGCAGCAGGCCTTCACCGACCTGCTGTCCAACGTGGTCGGCAACTTCGTCACCGTGGTCATCGTCCTTGCCGCCATGTTCTTCCTCAGCTGGAAGATCACCCTGGCCGCGCTCATCCTGGTGCCGCTCTTCCTCGTCCCGGCCCGTTTCGTCGGGCAGCGCATCGGCTCCTTGACCAAGGAGGGCTACAACCTCAACAGCGAGATGAACATGGTCATGCAGGAGCGCTTCCAGGTGGGCGGCGCCATGCTGGTCAAGCTGCTCGGGCACCCCGAGGCCGAGGCCACCGCGTTCGAGGCGAAGGCGGGGCGGGTGCGCGACATCGGCATCTCCCAGGCCACCTACTCACGGGTCTTCTTCGTCTCGCTCACCTTGACGGGAGCGCTGGCCACCGCGCTCGTCTACGGCTTCGGCGGCGTGGCGACCGTGGACGGCGCCATGACGCTCGGCACCCTGGTGGCGCTGACCGCCTATCTGACGCGCCTGTACGGGCCGCTCACCCAGCTCTCGAACGTCAACCTCGACGTGATGACCGCCCTCGTCTCCTTCGAGCGCCTCTTCGAGGTCCTCGACATCGTGCCGATGATTCAAGAGGACCCCGACGCGGTCGACATCAAGCGGGGCAACGCCTCGGTGGAGTTCGACGACGTCAGCTTCACCTACCCGAGCGCCGACGAGGTGTCCCTGGCCTCGCTCGAGTCGGTGGCGGTCCTCGAATCGGGCCTGCGCAGCGAGGTGCTCCACCATGTCTCGTTCCGGGTGGAGCCGGGCCACATGGTGGCGCTCGTCGGGCCGTCGGGCGCGGGCAAGACGACCATCTCGAACCTCGTCCCGCGCCTCTACGACGTCACGGGTGGCTCGGTGAAGCTCAGCGGTGTCGACGTGCGCCACGCCACCATGGCGTCCGTGCGCGACGTCGTCGGCGTGGTGACGCAGGACCCGCACCTCTTCCACGACACGCTGCGGGCCAACCTGATGTACGCCCGCCCCGAGGCGACGGAGGCCGAGGTCCACGCCGCCCTCGACCAGGCCCAGATCGGGCACCTCGTCGCCGATCTGCCCGACGGTCTCGACACCGTGATCGGTGAGCGCGGCTACCGGCTGTCGGGCGGGGAGAAGCAACGCGTCGCACTGGCCCGGCTCATGCTCAAGGCCCCCGACGTCGTGGTGCTCGACGAGGCAACGGCACACCTCGACTCCGAATCAGAGGCCGCGGTGCAGCGCGCGCTGCGCGAGACGTTGTCGGGCCGCACCTCGCTGGTCATCGCCCACCGCCTGTCCACGGTGCGCGAGGCCGACGAGCTGCTGGTGATCGACGGGGGGCGCATCGTCGAACGCGGCACGCACGCCAGCCTGCTGGCCGAGAACGGCCTGTACGCCGAGCTCTACCGGACGCAGTTCGCCGACCAGGAAGAGGAGACCGAAGCCGCCGGCGCCTGAGGCTCCGACCGGGTCAGTCGGCGGGGCGGAGCACCTGGGACAGCTGGTCGGCGACGGGGGTGAACTCGGGCATCACGAAGTCACGCCGGAGCCAGTTGGCGCCGTCGACGACGAGGGTGTGGCCCGTCACGAACGCCGCGTAGGGCGAGCAGAGCCAGGTCACCGCCCAGCCCAGCTCGTGCAGGCGGCCCAGTCGGCCGGCGGGCGAGCGGCGGGCGTCGACGGACTCGCCTTCGGGGCGCAGCGCCTTCAGGTCGTCACGCATGTCCTCGTGGGGGAACAGCCCGGGCGCCAGCGCGTTGACCCGGATGCCGTCGGGCGCCCACTCCACGGCCAGCGACTTCGTGAGGTTGCCCACCCCCGCCTTGGCCGCTGCGTTGTGCGCCATGCCCGGCCCGCCCGTGAAGCTCTGGGTGGCCAAGATGTTGACGATGGCGCCGCCCGGCGCGTCGGCGCGGGCGGCCAGCCGGCGGTGCAACTCCTGGCTGCAGAAGAACGTCCCGTCCAGCACGATGTTGGTCACCGAGCGGAACGCGTTGGGCCGCATGGCGGCGGCCAGGACGGGAAAGTTGGCGGCCGCGTTGTTGACCAAGATCGTCGCCGGCCCCAATGCCTCTTCCACGGCGTCGAACGCCTCGGCGATCTGGTCCGGCTCCCGGATGTCGGCGCCGGCATGCGCCGCACGGCCACCCACCGCCTCCACTGCGGCGACGCCCGCCAGACGATGGTCCTCCGAGCGCGAGACGACGCCGATGGCCGCGCCCGCCCGGGCGAGCTCCACGGCGATGGCCCGGCCGAGGCCCGTGCCGGCCCCGGTGACGATGGCCGTCGTCCCGGCGAAGGTGTCGGCGGGGAGAAACGGTGCGCCCGCAGGCGGTGGTTCGGGCAGTCCCATGGCGGTTACTTCCCCTCGAATTCGGCCTGTTGCTTCTTGGCCTTCGCCGCGTAGCCCGCCGGCATGTCCTCGCTCACGAATTCGACCGATGCACTGAGTGCTTCGAAGCGCAACGCCTCGGAGAGGCCGCGGTAGGCGAAGGCGTCGATGGTGCGCTTGATCGACTGCACGGCGAGGGGGGCGTTGGCGGCGATCTCGGCGGCGATGGCGGCGGCGGTGGGCACGAGGTCCTCGCGGGTCGTCACCTGCTGCACAATGCCGAGGCGCTCGGCTTCGGCGGCCGTGATGCGCCGGCCGGTCAGCGCCAGCAGCTTGGCGTGGCCGGCGCCGATCTCGTGGGCCAGGCGGAGGTCGCCGCCGGCGTCGATCGAGACACCGACCTGGGCCTCGGGCAGCGCGAACAGGGCGTCGTCGGCCGCGACCCGGATGTCGCACATCAGCGCCAGCTCGAAACCGAAGCCGAGGCAGTAGCCCTGCACCGCGCAGACGATCGGCTGGGGCAGGTCGTGGAAGACGCGGAAGCGCTCGTGCACCCAGCGGATGCCCTCGTAGTAGTTGCGCACCTTCTCGGCCGGGGAGCGGCCCGTGACCCGGTCCTCGGGCATGCCCAGGTCGACGCCGGCGCAGAAGGCCCGGCCCTCGGCCTTGACCAGGAGGACACGGATGCGGTCGTCGAACCGGGCCCGGTCGGCCAGGACGCCGAGCTGGCGGGTGGCCTCCCACGACCACATGTTGAGCTTCTCGGGATAGTCCAGCGTCAGGGTGCCGACGCCGGAGCCGTCGTCGGGCACATGGAGGCGGAGCTGCCAGTCCTCCTCGGGGAGCACAGGGTCGGTGCGAATGGGCATGTCTGGGTGCTCCCTCCCCTGGGTAACCGGCCGGACCTGCAGGATCGGCCGATGAAAAGTAGAATCTGTTCTAGTTGCCGGGGACGCCCCGGGCAACCGGTCGTCATCTCCACGGCAATCGCGCCCGGAGACACAATGAGGAGGACACCCCGTGCACAACGAGCTGTGCGAACGCCTGGGCATCGAGTTCCCGATCTTCGCCTTCACACACTGCCGTGACGTCGCCGCCGCGGTGAGCAACGCCGGCGGCCTCGGGGTCCTCGGCGCGGTGGGCTTCAGTGCAGACGAGCTCGAGGTGGAGCTGACGTGGCTGGACGAACACGTGGGCGACCGCCCCTACGGCGTCGACATCGTCATCCCCGGCAAGTACGAGGGCATGGGCGAGCTGGACCCGGTGAAGCTCGAGGAAGAGCTGCGGGCGATGATCCCCGACGAGCACAGGACCTTCGCCAAGAAGATCCTCGCCGACCACGGCGTGCCCGAGCTCGAGGGCGGCCCGCGGCGCGAGCTGCTCGGCTGGACAGCGGCCACGGCGGCACCGCTCGTCGAGGTGATCCTGCGCCACGACAAGGTCAAGCTGGTGGCCAACGCGCTGGGCACGCCGCCCGACGACGTGATCGAGCAGGTGCACGACCACGGGATGCTGATCGCCGCGCTGGCGGGCTCGGTGAAGCACGCGCTGAACCACAAGGCGGCCGGCGTGGACATCGTGATCTGCCAGGGCTCCGAGGGCGGCGGCCACACGGGGGACGTCGGTTCCATTGTGCTGTGGCCCGAGGTGATCGACGCCGTCGCTCCCCTGCCCGTGCTCGCCGCCGGCGGCGTGGGCTCGGGACGCCAGATGGCCGCCGCCATGGTCATGGGCGCCGCCGGTGTCTGGACCGGGTCGCTCTGGCTGACCGTCGAAGAGGCGGACGTCCCGCCGAAGCAGATGGAGTCGTACCTGAAGGCGACGTCGCGCGACACGGTGCGCTCGCGCTCCTTCACCGGGAAGCCCTGCCGCCTGTTGAAGAACGACTGGACGGACGCCTGGGAGGCGCCCGGCAACCCCAAGCCGCTCGGTATGCCGCTGCAGATGATGGTCGCCATCGACTGCGTCTCGCGCGGGCACGCCTATCCCGAAGAGGCCAGGGACGTGAACTTCAACCCGGCCGGACAGATCATCGGCGCGGCGAAGACCGTGCGCCGGACCAAGGACGTGGTGCTCGGCATGGTCGAGGAGTACGTGGACGCCCTCGACCGGCTGCAGCAGGTCAACGAGGGCGCGCCCGCCTGACTCCGGGACGCGGGTCGTCGGGCGATCCTGACTCCGGGGCGAAGATGATGCGGGTGGGCGAACAGGCGAAGCCGCAGGAAGACATGTCGGTGCGCCGTTCACCGTGGTTCGGTTTGCTGGTCTGCATGTCGCTCTTCGTCATCGTCCCGGCCTGCAGCTCGTCGTCGACCCCAGCCGCTGTCGCCACGTCCACAACGACGTCGACCACGACGAATGCCACGGTGCCGAACCAGAACCCGGCGGAGATCGCGGCGTGCACGGCCGACGCAAAGTCTCTGGAGGTCGCGCTCGAGGCGTATGGCGCTGAAGGGTGCCTACCCTTCGCCGCCGTCGCCCTGGAGCGCGGACACCTACGCCGCCGACTACGACCGCTGACAGTTGCAGGTGGCGGCGGGCCGTTCATGTGCTGCACCGCGCACGACCTCCTATGTCATTGAGTACGACTCGGCCGGTCATGTCTGGGTCGCGCCGCCGGGCTCTTACGGGCGGTACAACGTGGGCCAGGACTTCGCCATCAGCCCCGACATCTGCGACGCCGCCGTCGGCTGAGCCGACCTGGTCCAGGATCAAGCTGCGTTCAAGGTCGAGCGCCCCCTCACGGACGCCCTCAGGCGACGTAGTGTCGCCACCATGGATCTCCATGAAGCGCTGTACACCACTCGCGCCATGCGCCGGGTCAGGCCGGACCCGATCCCCCACGACGTCCAGGCCCGGATCCTCGACGCGGCCATCCGTGCCCCCTCCGGCGGCAACCAGCAGAACTGGCGTTTCCTCTGGCTCGACGACCCGGGAAAGAAGGCGGCCCTGGCGCCGCTCTACCAGCACGCCATGGGCGAGCTCTGGAAGACCGTCTACAAGGACCAGCTCGAGGCCGCCCACGCCGACCCCGAGGCTCCCGAGTCCGTGCAGATGCTCAAGGTGCAGCGCTCGGCGCAGTGGCTGGCCGACAACTTCGAGACGGTGCCCTTGTACCTGTTCCCGTTCAGCCAGTACGACCCGACGGGTGGCTCCATCTACCCCGCGGTGTGGAACGCCATGCTCGCCGCCCGGGCCGAGGGCGTCGGCAGCTGCCTGACCGCGCTGCTGCAGTTCTTCCATCCGACCGAGACCTACGAGATCCTCGGCGTGCCCGACGACCAGGGCTGGCTCCTCTCGGGCACCGTCAGCTTCGGCTACCCGACGGGGACCTGGGGCGTCGCCCAGCGCCGCCCGGTCCACGAGGTCTCGTACCGCAACACCTGGGGCACCGACGTCGGCTTCGAGGTGCCCACGCCCCTGTGGGAGGGCTGACCGAGCTCACGGTGCCCTTCGCCGGCACCGTGCTCCGGGTGGCCGTCGCCCCCGGCGACCGGGTGGCGGCCGGCACCGTGCTGCTCCTCCTCGAGTCCATGAAGATGGAGCACGTCGTCGCGGCCGACGCACCCGGGACGGTGGCGGCCATCACGGTGGCGGTCGGCGACGCGGTGCAGTCCGGGGACGTGCTGCGTGCGGATCGACGAGGACGGTGGTGGCGAGGCCGGGCCGGTCGAGGTCGAGGTCGAGGCGGACGGGCCCGAGTCGGGAGCCGACGTGGCCGTGCGCCCCGAGCTCGAGGAGCTGCGTGCCCGCGTCGCCGCCACCCTCGACGAGGGCCGCCCGGCCGCGACCGAGCGCCGGCACGCGGGAGGGCGACGCACGGCCCGGGAGAACATCGAGCACCTGTGCGACCACGGGTCGTTCGAGGAGTACGGCGCCCTCGTCGTCGCGGCCCAGCGGGCGCGCCGGACCAAAGAGGACCTCGTCGCCAACACGCCCGCCGACGGCCTCGTTGCGGGCATCGGTCGGGTCAACGGCGACCTCTTCGGCCGTGAACGGTCCCGCTGCGCCGTCCTGTCGTACGACTACTCCGTGCTGGCCGGCACCCAGGGGCAGATGAACCATCGCAAGAAGGACCGCCTCTTCGAACTCGTCGAGCGGCTGCGCCTCCCGGTCGTCCTCTTCGCCGAGGGCGGCGGCGGACGCCCCGGCGACACCGACATGGCGGTCGTGACGGGGCTCGACACCGAGGCCTTCGCCCTCTTCGGCGCGCTGAGCGGCAAGGTGCCGCTCGTCGGCGTGGTATCGGGACGCTGCTTCGCCGGCAACGCCGCGCTGTTGGGATGCTGCCACGTGATCATCGCCACTCCCGACGCCACCATCGGCATGGGAGGGCCGGCCATGATCGAGGGCGGCGGGCTGGGCGTGTACCGCCCCGAAGACGTCGGGCCGGTCTCGGTGCAGGTGCCGAACGGGGTCGTCGATGTCCTCTGCGCCGATGAGGCGGAGGCCGTCGAGGTGGCCCGCCGGTATCTCGCGTACTTCCAGGGAGACGTGCGGGAGTGGACGGCGCCGGATCAGGAGCGCCTGCGGGACGTGGTCCCTGCGGACCGGCGGCGCGTGTACGACATCCGGCGGGCGATCGAGCTGCTGGCCGACGAGGAGTCGGTCCTGGAGCTGCGACCGTCGTTCGCCCCGGGCATGGTGACCGCGCTGGCCCGGGTGGAGGGGCGGGCGATCGGCGTCATCGCCAACAATCCGATGCACGGTGCGGGGGCGATCGACGCCGACAACGCCGACAAGGCGGCGCGCCTGCTGCAGCTGTGCGAGGCCTTCGGCCTGCCCATCCTCTCCGTGTGCGACACGCCGGGCTTCATGGTCGGTCCCGAGGCCGAGGAGACGGCGCTGGTGCGCCACGTCAGCCGGATGTTCGTCGTGGGGTCGACGCTCACGGTGCCGTTCGCCTGCGTCATCACCCGCAAGGCCTACGGCCTCGGCGCCCAGGCGATGGCCGGCGGCAGCTTCCGACGGCCCTTGTTCACCGTCGCCTGGCCGACCGGTGAGCTGGGCGGCATGGGCCTCGAAGGCGCCGTGCGGCTGGGGTTCCGGCGCGAGCTCGACCGCATCGACGACCCCGACGAGCGGGCCGCCGCGTTCGACTCCATGGTGGCGAGGGCCTACGAGCACGGCAAGGCGGTGCACGTGGCCGAGCACTTCGAGATCGACGACGTGATCGACCCGGCCGTGACGAGGCGGCGCCTGGTGCACGCCCTCGAGGCGACGGGACCGGCGGGGACGGGTGGCGGCGGCGGCCGTCGGCCCTTCGTGGACACATGGTGATGGCAGACGACAGCGGGAGGACATCATGACGACAGCTGACGACATCG
This sequence comes from uncultured Acidimicrobiaceae bacterium, assembly GCA_963753115.1. Classification (GTDB taxonomy): domain Bacteria; phylum Actinomycetota; class Acidimicrobiia; order Acidimicrobiales; family RAAP-2; genus Bog-473. Next base: position 72,952 of record CAVWBB010000014.1, on the reverse strand, counting down.
AGCGCCTCGTCGGCGCCATGACCCTCGATGAGAAGGCGTCCCTCACCGCCGGCGCCGGCATGTGGTACCTCCCGCCCGTCGAGCGGCTCGGCATCCCGGCGCTCAAGGTGTCCGACGGCCCGTCGGGCGTCCGGGGCGACAGCCTGATCGGGCGGCGCTCCCTGTCCATCCCCTGCGGCATGGCCGTGGGGTCGACGTGGAACCCCGACCTCGTGCGCCGGCTCGGAGACGTGCTGGCCGCCGAGGCCCGCTCCAAGGGCGTGCACGTCCTCCTCGGCCCCACGGTGTGCATCGTGCGCACGCCCCTCGCCGGACGCACCTTCGAGTCCTTCGCCGAGGACCCCCTCCTGACCGCCCGCATCGCCGGCGCCTACGTCGAGGGCGTGCAGGCCGGTGGGGTCGCCTGCTGCATCAAGCACTTCGCCTGCAACGACCAGGAGCACGAGCGGATGACCATCAGCGCCGTGGTGGCGGAGCGGGCGCTGCGGGAGATCCACCTCGCCGCCTTCGAACACGCCGTACGGGAGGCCGGCGTCTGGTCCGTGATGACCGCCTACAACAAGGTCAACGGGATCTATTGCGGCGAGCAGCCGGACCTCATCGGCGGCGTGCTGCGCCGCGAGTGGGGCTTCGACGGGCTCGTCATGTCCGACTGGTTCGGGACGCACTCGACCGTGCCCGCCGCTCTGGCCGGGCTCGACCTCGAGATGCCCGGCCCCTCCGCCTGGCTCGGACCGGCGTTGGCCGCCGCCGTGCGCGACGGCGCGGTCGACGAGTCGGTGGTCGACGGGCAGGTGCGCAACGTCCTGCGGTTGATGGGGCGGGTGGGGATCCTCGACGGGACGGTGGCGGCGGACGGCGTCGAGCAGGAGCAGGACGACCCCGGGCGCCGGGCGGTGGCGCGGCAGGTGGCGGCGGAGGGCACGGTCCTGCTGGTCAACGACGGCCTGCTGCCGCTCGAGGCCGGGAGCGTGTCCAGCGTGGCCGTCATCGGGCCCAATGCCGCCCAGCTCGCCATGGGGGGCGGCAGCTCCGAGGTGACCCCGCACCGGCGGCGGCGGGTGGACGAGGCCCTGGCCGAGCGGCTGCCGGACGCAGCCATCACTTCGGAGGTGGGGTGCCGGATCGACCGCGGGCTCCCATCCGTCGACCTGCGCCTGCTGGCGGACGAGAGCGTGCACGTCGCGTACTTCGACAACGCGGACATGGCCGGCGAACCCGTGGCGACCGACGTCGCGCACGCGGCTCGCATCGTGTGGATCGGTCCCCCGCAGCCCGAGCTCACCATCGGGGCCTGCTCGGTCCGGCTGTCCGCCACCTTCACGCCGGACGTCGCCGGGGCGTGGCGACTCGGGCTCGAGAGCGCCGGGCGGTCCGTGCTCCGGCTCAACGGCGAGGTCGTCGTCGACAACAGCGAGCCGACGCGGGGCTCGGGCTTCTACGGTGCCGGCAGCGAGCCCGTCGAGGTCACGATCGACCTCGCCGCCGGCCGCTCCTACGACCTGGTGGTGGAGCTGTGGCCGCGGTCGTCGACCTCCCCCATCATGGGGGCGCGGATCGGGGCCTCCCCGCCGGACAGGGGCGACGAGTTCGAGCGCGCGGTGGCCTCCGCCGCCGCGGCCGACGTCGCCGTGGTCGTGGTGGGCTCCAACGGGCAATGGGAGTCCGAGGGGCACGACCGCCCCGACCTGTCGCTGCCGGGCCGCCAACGCGAGCTCGTCGAGGCGGTGCTCGAGGTCAACCCGCGCACCGTCGTGGTGGTCAATGCGGGCTCCCCCGTCGAGCTGCCCTGGGCGGCGCGCGCCGGAGCCGTGCTCATGACGTGGTACCCGGGCGAAGAGGGCGCCGACGCACTGGCCGACATGCTGGTGGGAGCGTCAGAGCCGTCGGGGCGCCTGCCGGTCACGTTCCCGGCCCGGGTCGAGGACGGGCCGGCGGGTCTGGGTGTGGAGGGGGAACGGTATCCAGGCGTCGAGGGCGAGGTCGTCTACGGCGAGGGCGTGCTCGTCGGCTATCGCTTCTACGAGACCACCCGGCTGGCGCCGGCGTATCCCTTCGGCTTCGGGCTCTCCTACGGCGACATGGACTTCGAGCGCGTGGCGGTCGATGACGACGGGGCGGGAGTCGACGTCACGTTGCGCAATCAGGGGACCCGGCGGGGCACCGAGGTCGTGCAGGTCTACGTGCGGGCCCTGGAGTCCCTGGTCCGCCGGCCCGACCGGGAGCTGGCCGGGTTCGCCAAGGCCACGGTCGATCCCGGCGGCCGGGAGACGGTCCGGGTGGACCTCGGTGCCGCCGCCTACCGCTACTGGGACGTCGAGACGCATGCGTGGCGCACCGACCCGGGGCGCTACGAGGTGCTCGTGGGCGCGTCGTCACGCGACATCCGGGCGAGCGCCACCGTCCACTGGACGCCGTGACCGAGGAGCCATCCCGTCCCTGGACGTGGACGTGGGATCGGCTGCTTGTCGAGCCGCGGCGGCCCGAGGCCATCCGGGAGCGCAGCGACGCCCACTGGTTCGCGGTGGCCGCCGTCTGCGTCGGCGCCTTCATGGGCCAGCTCGATGCGTCCATCGTCACCGTCGCCTTGCCGACGTTGCAGCACACCTTCGGGGTGTCGGTGGGCGCGGTCACCTGGGTCGGGCTGTCGTACCTGCTCGTCCTGGTGGCCACGGTCGTCGCGGTGGGCCGCTTCGCCGACATGTGGGGCCGCAAACTGCTGTACGTCTACGGCTTCGTGATCTTCACGCTCGCATCGGTGCTGTGCGGGATCGCCCCGAACCTCGGGACTCTCTGCGGGTTCCGGGCGCTGCAGGCGGTCGGCGCGGCAATGTTGCAGGCGAACAGCTTGGCCATCATCGTGCTGGTGGTGCCGGGGCGGGCGCTCGGGCGCGCCATCGGGCTGCAGGGCACGGCCCAGGCGCTGGGGCTCGCCCTCGGCCCGACCATCGGCGGCCTGTTGTTGGCGGCCGGCGGGTGGCGGCTCATCTTCTTCGTCAACGTCCCGTTCGGCCTGTTCGGCGCGGTGGCGGCGATCTTGCTCGTGCCGCGCAGCCGCAACCTCATGGCGCGGGTCCGCTTCGACTGGACGGGGCTCGGGATCTTCTTCCCGGCGGTGGTGGCGTTGGTGTCCGCCATCTCGTTCGGCGCGCAGCTGGGCTGGACCTCCAGCCTGATCATCGGCTTGTTCCTCGCTGCGGTCGTGTTGGCGGGCCTGTTCGTCTGGCACGAGCGGCGGGACACGGACCCGATGCTCGACTTGCAGCTCTTCCGCAACGTCAGGTTCTCGACGGGGATCGCTTCGGGGGTCGGGTCGTATCTCGTGATGTTCGGGGTGCTCCTGTTGATCCCCTTCTACCTGGAGCGGGGACTCGGCCTCGGGTCGGCCCGGTCCGGCCTGGAGCTCATGGCCATGCCGCTGGCCTTCGGGATCGTGGCGCCGCTGGCGGGACGATTCGCCGACCGGGTCGGGGCCCGTCCGTTGACGGTGAGCGGGATGGCTCTGGTGACGTCGGGCCTGGTGATGCTGGGGGCCTTCCGGCCGTCGACGATCTGGTTGTTGTTGCTGCTGGCGGTGATCGGGGTCGGGATGGGCTTGTTCACCTCGCCGAACAACGCCTCCATCATGGGCGCAGCCCCCGAGCAGCAGGCGGGGATGGCCTCGGGCGTGTTGAACATGTCCCGCGGCATGGGGACCGCACTGGGTCTGGCGGTCACGGGCTCGATCTTCGTGGTGGCGGGGGGCGACGGTGGGACCGGCGGGGCGCAACACGCCTTCACCGTCACGGCGTACGTGCTGGCGGCGATTGCGGCGGCGGCGGGCGTGATCTCGGCGCTGCGTGCGAACGGGACGTTGTCGAACGCCCGACTGTCGGCGGTCGAATAGATCGACGAGGCGGTGCGTCGCTGGACGCTCCGAGTGCCGGGCTGACTCGGGTCAGCTCAGCGGGTGATCGGCGCGGCGCCCGCGCTCAGTTCGTCGAAGACCCACTTGTACGTGTTCTGCAGCCCGTCTTCGAGGCTGATCGACGGCGTCCAACCGAGGCGCTCCGCGATGCGCGAGTTGTCGCTGTTGCGGCCCCGGACGCCCTGCGGCGCCGACAGGTTGTAGTTGCGCTTGAGCGTCACGCCGGCAATGCCCTCGACGATGTCGACGAGCTCGTTGATCGTCACCAGTTGCTCCGACCCGATGTTGAGCGGCTCACGAACGTCGCTGGCCGTCAGCCGCAGCGTGCCGTCGACGCAATCGTCGATGTAGGTGAAGCTCCGCGTCTGTTTGCCGTCTCCCCAGATCTCGATCTCGCCCGAACCGCTGAGGACGGCCGTGGCAACCTTGCGGCAGATGGCGGCCGGCGCCTTCTCCCGACCCCCGTCGTAGGTGCCGTTCGGGCCGTAGACGTTGTGGTAGCGGGCGACCCGGGTCTCGAGCCCGAAGTCCTCGTAGTAGTGGCGGGCCATGCGCTCGCTGAACAGCTTCTCCCAGCCGTAGCCGTCCTCGGGCATGGCGGGGTAGGCGTCGGCCTCCCGGAGGGGCTCGACCTCGGGTGACTCCTGCTTCCCGGCCGCGTAGACGCATGCGGACGACGAGTAGAAGAAGCGCTGCACGCCGGCCTGTCGGGCGGCATCGAGCATGTGCGTCGAGATCAGGACCGACAGCATGCACAACGCCTTGTTGTTCTCGATGAACCCCATGCCGCCCATGTCGGCGGCGAGGTTGTAGACGACGTCGACGCCCTCGCTGGCGCTGCGGCACACGGCCATGTCCTGCAGATCGGCGCACCTGTTGTCGACGTCATCGAAGCGCTGATGCCACTGGTCGACCGGCACCCGGTCCACCCCCCTGATGGTGTCGACACCCTGCGCCCGTAGGCGGGCCACCAGATGCCCACCGATGAACCCACCAGCTCCTGTCACCAACACGCTCGTCATCGGATTTGCCCTCTCTTGGCCCATGCGGACGGATGATTCACCGAGGTGATGGAGAAACGGCCCGAGCGGCCCACTCTTGCTGTGCGTTGTCCGACTCGTTGTCGAACCACGATTGCCCGTTGGTGTCCACGAGCTCACCCACCGATTGCTCACGAGTCACGGACGGGACCAGGTCGCCGAAGACGTCGAGGAAGCGGTCGGCCGCCGTCTCGGGACTGAACGCCTGTTCGGCGTAGCGCCGGCCCGCCTTCCCCAGCGCCCGGCGGGCCTCCTCGTCGTCGAGGAGCTGGGCGACCGCCGAAGCGACCTCGTCGCGACCCACCACCTGTCCGGCGTTGTGGGTGATGAGGACCTCGGCCACGGCGTTGTCGGGGGGCAGCACGGCGACGATGGCCCGGCTCGAGCACAGGTAGGTCAGCACCTTGGACGGCACCGAGAACCGGGAGGCGTCGGGCTCGAGGATGGCCACCAGCACGTCCGCACTGCCCATGACGGCAGGGAGGTCGCCGTAGGGCTGGAAGTCCAACAGGACGAGGTTGTCAGCCGACGCACCCTGGGCGCGCTTCCAGTCCTCGAGCCAGTCGCGCCCCTTGCCCTCGGAGATCACGACGACCTTCGCGGCGGGATGCGACACCCGGAGCCGCTCGGCGAGCAACGCCAAAATGCCCGGATCGTGCTTCAGCCCCAACGTGCCCGAGTACAGCACCACCGGACCGCCCTGCAGGCCCATCCGCGCGGCCCATCCGTCGTCGCACACCGGGAGCTCTTCGATGGGGGCCCAGTTGGGCACGACGGTCGTCTTGTCGTCGACGCCCCAGGCCGCCAGCCGTTCCAGGAACGTCGGCGAAATCGCCACGATCGCCTCACTCCGTCGGGCGATCGTGCGCTCGAGGCGCTCCGCCAACCGGGCGACCAGTTCGCCCACCACGGGCAGGCGCCGGCGCGCCGCCGAACCGATGGCCTCCGAGTAGATGTCCTGGTGCCAGAACACCATGGGCACGCCCGACCGACTGAGGCGCCGCGCCAACACCGAGTGCGCCAGCAACGGCACGTTGCTGATGACCGCCACCGACGGGTCCTTGACGGCGATGGCCCGGGCGGCCCGCCGGCCGTACGACAGCTCCTGGCGGATGCGGGTGAGCACCGAGTACTTGGCGAACGTGCCCTCCATGGCGCACGGCTCGAAGCACAGTGTCGCGGGGTCGCCCGGCTCGACCTGCAACGAGCCCTTCCCGGTCGCGTACGAAGGGCAGTGCTGATGCGCGACCTCGTAGCCCCGTCGGGCCAGCGCCCGGCTCAGCTGTGCCTGCCCGGGATGTCCCGAGTAGTCGTGCACCACGATCACGGTCATCGGGCGACGACCCCGTGCCGCATGAGGTCGTGGAGGAGGCACAGGACCGCCTCCGGGTCGACCGTGATGTCCGAGGCCACCCCGCGATTCCGCCGGGACCGGATCGGGGAGCCGTCACCGACCAGGTAGCGGTAGCGCAGACCGGCGACCGTCGTGGCCAGGGCCCAGAAGCACTCGTTCACATAGTCGCGTGCGAACAGCTCCACCACCGAGGCACCGGGGCTGGCGAAGGCGAGATTGGTCAGACCGGCGCCGTGCGGTCCCACGATGTACTCCGCCTCGGCGAAGGCGCGCACCTGCTCGGCGGGCGACAGCGCACCCGGGTCGATGGACTCGAACCCCAGCGGCTCGAGCGCAGCGAGCAGCTCCGCTTCGTTGTCGACGCGTCGTGTGTGCCGCGTCGTGCCCCGGGTCACGTAGATGCGGCGGTCGGGCGGGCGCAGATCGTCCGGGAGGAAGCGGTCGCGGAGCCAGGGGACGACCCAGGGCGGGGTCCGCAGTCGGTCATCGGGCAGCGACGGCACCACCAGCACGTCAGCGCGGACGTGCAGGGAGTCGACACAGCGGTCGGCCGTCAGACCGAGGTGGTCGAGCAGGTCGCGCTGGAAGCGGGTCGACCGATCGACGAGATAGGCGTCGGGCTCCACTCCGGCCAGGCGCAGCAGCTCGAGCCTCGGGAGCACGTCGGTCAGGAAGTGGTAGTAGTTGTCGCTGCCCCGCGTGGTGAGCACGCCCACCGACCCGGGCACGCGGGTCACCTCCGGCGGCCGGCAGCGCAGGAAGACGGGATGCTGCGACGGCGTGACCACGCCGTAGTACGGCGAGAGGTCGAACAACAGCGTGTCGTCCGCCGCCATCACCGCCGCGTACGGCTGCAGGACGCGGCCCTGACGCACGGTGGCGACGACGTTGGGCGCAACGCGCTCGCGACGGTGTGCGGCGAATTGTGGGTGGTCGGTCGGGAGCCCCGCCGGAAGCGGTCTGTCCAGATCCAGCGCGGCGACCACCTCCACCACCTCGACACCACCGTCGGGATGGGCGCGCGCGTAGCCGGCCGCGGTGCGGGCCGTGTGGCGCGGCGGCGTCGCACCGGGGAGTCGGCGCGTCAGCGGGCTGACCGCTCGCGTCGCCTGCAGCACGCCCGTCTTGATGAACGGGAAGAGCGGGCGCAGCACGCTCGGGAGTCGCGTCACGGCGTGGCACTGCTTTCTGCTAGAACGCTCGCGTGAGCGGTGGCAGTGGGGACTTGGTGCATCGTGCGCGGCGTTCCGTGCACTGGGTCTGGGAGATCGCACGGCATCCGGCCAACAAGGGGGGCCGGATGGCGGCCGAGCGGCGCGCCATGACATGGCACTGGCGCACCCGTGACGGCGCCGACGTCGAGGCGATCGTGACGGTGGACGGGCGCACCCGCCTGGTGGCGCGGCCACACCAGTTCAGCGCGGTGTGGACGATCTACGACGGCGTGCACGAGTGGGAGGAGCTGCAGTTCTGCCTCCGCTATCTGCGGCCGGGTGACCACTTCGTCGACGTGGGCGCGAATGTGGGCGTGTTCTCGACGCTCGTCGGGACGCGGATACCGGGCGTGCGCATCACCGCGGTGGAACCATTCCCGCCCGTACGTGCAGACCTGTTGGCCAACCTGGCCCTGAACGACCTGACGGTCGACGTCGTGGACGCAGCCGTCAGCGACGCGCCGGGGCAGGCCACGTTCGAGGTGCTGGGGCGCGACGTGCTGAATCGCCTGGCGCCGGACGGCGGGGCCGGGGACGAGCAGGGCCGGATCACCGTGCCGGTGACGACGCTGGACGAGTTGGTCGGTGGGGACCCACCGGCGCTCATCAAGATCGACGTCGAGGGCTCGGAGCTGCGCGTCATGCAGGGGGCGCGGCGACTGCTGTCCGATCCGGCGAACGCCCCGGTGCTGCTCTTCGAGCACGCCGGCCATGGCGCCAGCTTCGGGATCACGCCGGCCGAGGTGCGGTCCTTCTTGAGCGAGGTCGGCTACCGCATCCACCTGCTCGACGGACAGCTGACGCCCTGGCACTCCGACGACCTGCCGCCGACGCTCAACGTCGTCGCCTGCCGTGACGTGGCGGCGGTTCGGGCCCGCCTCGACTCCCCCGGTGGCGCGCCGGCCGTCCCGCCGGTGCGCGTCGACGTCGACTACGGGGTCGGCTGACGTGGTCACGGCTCTGCCATTTCGGCGACGGGGTCCCCGACGACCTCACTGACCCCGGGGACGAAGGTGCGGGCCATCTTCAGGAGCAGCAACCAGGCCAGGACCGAGTAGATGACGCCCGCGATGGCGAGACCGGTCGCTGCGCCCCGGGTGCCCCAGACCCTGGCGCCCCCCATGCAGAGGATGAACAGGAACGGGACCATCACCACGGCCAGCCTGAGGTTCTCGCTGGCGGCCCGCATGGCTCGCAGGCCCGAGGTGGCCGCGGCCGCGCCCGTCGTCGTGGCCAGCGCCAACCCGGCGTAGGGGACGATGACGCGGGCCGCCCGCCAGTTGGAACCGAAGATGGCGCTCATGGTGTGCACCGGCACCCCGTAGACGAGGGCCGTCCAGGCCACGGTGACCGCGCACGCGCCGGCGGCGCCGAGCGCCAGGAACCGGATCGCCCGGCGTGGGTCGACCTGGAACCGCTTGGCCGCCAGACGCGATGAGCGCCGACTGGAGGCCGACGAGCAACACCGTGATCGGGCCCAGCGCGAGCTGCGCCAGCTTGAACTCGCCGATGGAGGCCAGTGGCAGCACGAAGAGCAACAGGTAGGTGATGAAGGAGGTCCACGACGTGACGAGCATGAACTGGCCGGCGAAGCGCACGCCGACGGCACGCTCGCTCGCGTCCCAGAACCGGAGCAGGCGACGGCGTCCCGAGCGGGCCAGGTGCGCCCGCGCCGTCCAGAGTCCGACCAGCGCGCCGGCGCCGCTCCACGCCCCGAACAGCCAGGGCAGGGTCGTGAGGCCGAGGTGGCGGAGGATGGCGTAGCCGGCCAGGAACAGGACCAGCCACACCACGTCGAGCCGGATGGCGTAGGCGGGGTCGTAGCGGCTGATGCCGATGAAGCGGGAGTAGTCCTGGCAGGCCACCAGCGGAAAGGACACGGCGAAGACGATGAAGGGCACGGTGAACGCACTCGGGAGGACACCGCTGACGGCGAGGATCACTGCGGTGAGGGCGGCCGAGAGAACGATGGCGGCCAGGTACCCGGCCCGCTCATAGGTGGTCCGCAGGCTCACGTCGTTCTCGGATCGGGTCAGCAGGCAGTCGCTCGACATGCTGCGCACCAGTCCCTGGCTGAGCACGTACGTCGTGGTCAGGATGGCGAAGACACCGAGCGCGCTGGCTGAGCTGTAGTGCGCCACGATGAGGGCGAGCGCGAAGTTGGACACGCTCGAGGCGCCCTGGTCGACGATGGTGAGGACCATGACGCGCTGACGACGACGTCGTGGTACGCCGGGAGACGGAGCGATCGGCGCCGCCGGCTCGTCCGGGATGGCGGGGCGGCGTCATGGCCGGCGGCGGGCGAACACGACCAGGGCCATCCACATGGTCGTCGGCAAATGGCGCTCCACCTCGGCCACGCCCCGGCGCAGGCGGGGCCAGGGTTTGGCGTACTGCTCGAGGCCGGTCCGCCGCGCCAGCGCGAGGTCGAAGCCGGTGTCGAAGAGACGGGTGAGATCCTTGCGGGTGTTCATTCTGTAGGCGGTGCGGAACACGTCCCGCTCCTCGCGGCCCGGCTGCAGATGCTCCAGCGCCTTGGCGTGGTGGTCGTTGGGCACGACGCGGGCCGCGATCGCCAGGAGCGAATGCCGGCTGATCGTCCGGGCGATGAACATGCCGCCCGGCCGCAGGACGCGGCTGAGCTCGCCGACGAACGCCTCCGGGTTCGAGACATGCTCCAGCACGAAATCGCTCACGGCCAGGTCGACCGACGCGTCGTCGAGCGGCCACCGGCCGTCCTCGGCGATGAGGCGGAACTCATCAATGACCGGGTTCTGCTCGCCGGTCGCCTCGATGTCGATGCCGATCACGGTGCGGCCCTCGCCGCGCAGGTCCTGCCAGGCCCCACCCGGTTGGTCGGTGTCCACCAGGACGCCCCGCCCGCAACCGACCTCCGCCACGACACGGGACCGGGCCGCCACCGCCAGTGCGCTCACCATGAACACATGGGCGCTGTCGAGACCGAGGATGCGGTCGTCGAACATCTCGCCCAGGCCGAGGTTGCCCGGGGCAGCGGCCGGGCCCGGGGCAGGGGCAGAGGCCGGGCCCGGGGCAGGTGCCGTCGTCACCATGGACGTCCTCCGCCGGCGACGGTCTCCGGCGAGGTGGTGGGCGCGGGCCGGGGCGGGACGGTCCCGCTCACCCGGCGCAGGACCGGCGCGGGGTCGCGTGTCGCGGCGCGAGCAGGACGCGGGAGTGGGCTGGCGGGCTGCAGGGCGGGGACCGGTTCGGGCAGGCCGGCCCCGGCATGCTCGGGCGGCGCCCCGGCGGCGGCAGCGGCGCGGTCACGGAAGCACAACGCGAGGATGAACGGCAACCAGAGCCAGCGGTCGACCAGCTCGGGCGACTGCATGGAGAAGAACAGGACCACCACGCAGCCGGCCAGCACCGTGTCCCGGATCGCCGACTCCCTGGCGTTGGCCCGCCGGCGCTGCCGTCGCCCGCGCAACAGGCGGTTGCACGACGAGCCCATCATGATGGCGCCCCCGGCCACCAGGAAGATGCCGCCGGCAAACCAGTACAAGATGACGATGTTGTGCGCCGGGTAGTACACGCCGACGTCCGCGTCGTAGTACACGGCGATCGTCGCCTGGTCGAGCCCGTGGCCGATGATCGGGCTCTCCACGATCCCGCTCCAGGAGTGTTCCAGGGTGGCCACCCGCGGGTTGACCGTGTTGTAGCCGGTGTTCGTCCCTGTCGTCTGCTCGATCCGGGCGATCGGGTTCAGGCTGAAATGGCTCCCGTTCGATTGCACCGAGATGGCGACGACGTAGACCACCGTCAGCGCGGCAGCCACCCCGATGATGGTGCGCAACCGGAAGCCCCGGGTGATGAACAGCACGAAGCAACCGACCAGCGTGCTCGACATGCCCGAGACGCTGGCGCTGAAGATCAGGGCGCTCGCCAGCACCGCGATGCACACGCCGAGGTACCAGGCGCGGCGCAGGCCGAGCTCCACGACGAGGCCGATGGCGAAGACCAGCGCCAGGGCGAACGCGACGGCGGCGATGTTGGGCTGGTTGCTGAGGCCGACCGCACGCGCGCCCTCGAGGCTGGCCTGATGGCTGTAGCCCAGGACGTGGAACTCGGTCTGCAGGAAGGCCACGAACGCGGAGACCGACGACCCGAGGACGAAGGCGATCATGCCGGTCTGGATGCGCACCGTGCTGTCGAGGAGCTGGCGCAGCATCCACTGCAACACGAAGAACACGAAGATGGCGTTGCAGACGACCTGGAGCGAGGCGGTCTTCGAGACGGCCTGCGACGAGGCGACGACGCCGGCGAGGACGAAGACGAAGGCGCCGAAGTACCAGCCGGGCGCGGGCGGGGCCTTCACCGGCGGACGCCGGCTCAGCACGAGGAAGCCTGCGGCGACCAGGAAGCAGAGGTCGCTCAGGTCGAAGGCCTTGCCGACGCGGTAGTGCAGCAGCGGGAGGAGGAACAGGCCGACGTAGACGAGGCGGCGCGCCAGGACCACGAAGAGGTCCTGCTTCGCCTCCGTTCCCGCTCGGCCCACGAAACGGAAACTGGAACCAGCCTGTCGGCCTACGGCTGACCCGGCTCATTCCTGAGGATGATTGGCAGCAAGAACGGCCGCTGCGCCACGTTCCGCTTCCGATGAGCGATCCTCTTGAGGTAGAGCAACCTGGGTTGCGAGAGTACGCCCGCCTTCCCCTCGAGCCCGCGCCCGCGGGCACCGAGCCCTCGGGACTGCGCGAGTACGCCCTGGTGCTGTGGGCGAAACGGACGATCGTCCTGGTCGTCGCCGCCATCTGCGTGGTCGCCACCCTCGGGTACTGCCTCCTGGCCAAGCCCACCTACGAGGCATCGGCCTCGGTCCTGTTGGAGCCGCCGATCTCGCAGACGCTGGTCGAGGCCAACTCCCCCGCGAGCATCGCCCCCCTCCCCGACGTGCCGGACGGGATTGAGGTGATCGAGAGCGCGGCAGTCGCCGCGCTCGTGGCCAAGACGCTGCCCAACGCCCCGACGGTGAAGGCCACGCAGGTGGGCACGACCGACGTGGTGCAGGTCGCGGCGCGCTCCAAGAACGCGCAGCTGGCCGCGACGGCCGCCAACGCGTATGCCCAGGCCTACATCCGCTACGAGCAGCAGCAGACGACGGACACCTTCACGTCAGCGCAGGCACAGGTGCAGAACAAGATCGACACCCTGCAGCTGGCCATCGCCACCTTGAACTCCCAGATCCGTTCGGCTCCGACCACGACCAACGTCACGCCCGAGGAGTCGCAGCTCGGAAACCTGCAGGGCGAGCTCACGACGCTGCAGGACCAACTGCAGAACTACCAGTTCTATGCCTCGCAGGGCGTCACCACCGAGGCCGGTCAGGTCATCTCGACGGCGACGGTGCCCGACAAACCCGTGTCACCCAAGACGCTGGAGTGGACCGTGTTGGCGCTGATCTTCGGCCTCATCCTCGGCATCGGGGTTGCGTTGCTGGTGAACGCCCTGCAGCCACCGCGCAGGGTCTGATGCGGTCTGACGGCAGGGTCTGACTCGGTCCGACCGCAGGGTCTGATCGGTCCGACCGCAGGTCGGGGCCCTGAAGGGTGTTCTCCTTGCAGACGAGGGCCAGCTGCGGGGATGAAGCAGGCACGGAGGTCGGGGGATGTCGACGCATCGCAACCACTGGTACACACGCTGGCAGGGCAGCGTGCCCTGGCGACTGGCGATGGGCGGCGTGGCCCTCGTCATCACCCTGTCCACCTTCGTCGTGGCGCCGTTCATGCCCGGCGGAAGCGGGCCGTCCCCCACCGCCAGGATCGGCGCAGAGCATCGGGGCGGCCACCGCCGCCGCGGACACGGTCAGTGGGGCGACCGAGGCGGCCGCGAGCAGCTGGACACCGCAACCGGCCACCTACGGAACGGGATCGTTGCTCGATCTGCCCGTGACGATGTCCGACGGCACCATCCTGCGCGCCGACGTCTACTTCCCGACGACCAACGGGACGAACGCGCCGGCCAACGGGTTGTTTCCCGTGCTGCTGCAGCAGACGCCGTACGGCAAGGAGTTCATCGTCGACGCGTCGGCCATCGCGAACACCGACGTCGACTACCTCGTGCACCGCGGCTACGTCGTCGTGATCGCCGACGTGCGCGGCACCGGCGACTCGGGCGGTGACTTCGATCTGTTCGACCCCGTGCAGTCGAGCGACGGCGCCACGTTGGCGCGATGGGCCGCGCACCTGCCCGACGCCAACGGCGAAGTCGGGCTCTTCGGCGAGTCGTACATGGGCATCAACCAGTTCCAGACGGTGGAGGCAGCAGGATCGGGCTCGCCGATCAAGGCGATGTTCCCGATCATTTCGGGCAACGATCTCTTCGCCGACACGGTGACCCAGGGGGGCATCCCAGACCTCGAGTTCGCCGCGACGTACATCGCGTTGTTGTCGGGGTTGAACCTCACCAACCCGGCGCTGCAGCCCCTGGTGGCGGCGGCGCGGAGCGGCAACCCGTCACTGCTGGCCAGCGGACTGGCCAACCTCGCGCCGACGACCGCGGCGCACAGCCCCGCCCTCGTGTCGTTCCTGCAGCTCGTGCTGAACGTGGAGAACGGGCAGGGCGCCGGCGCGTTCGACGACAGCTACTGGGCGGCCCGCAGCCCTTCGCACGACCTGCCGGCGGTGGTCAGGGACGGCATCCCCGCGTTTCTCGTCGGCGGCTGGAACGACCTCTTCGAACAGGGCGAGCCGCTCAACTACGTGGGTCTGCAGAACCTGGTGGACGGGCGGCCGCAGACCGCCGCCATGACGGCGGACCAGGCGGTCACCCCGCGCTACCAGTTGCTCATGGGGCCGTGGCAGCACGTGACCACGGGGACGGGCGTCAACATCTCGGCACTGGAGCTCGAGTGGTTCGACACCTGGCTGTTGGGCGAGCACACGCCGATGTCGACCACGACGACGCCGCTGCATCTCGACGAGCAGAACTCCGGTGGGACGTGGGTGGACGCCAGCGCGTTGGCCGCTGCCGCCCGCGACGCCGACGTCCTACTACTTCTCCGCCGGACGGAGTGGAACCGCTCCCCTGTCGGACAACGACGGCAACCTGACGACGCTGCCGCCGAACACGTCCGATGGTGGTGCCGACACGGTGACGTTCACGGGTGTGTCGAGCCCGTGCGACATGCAGACAGACCAGTGGGGCGCCGGGCTGCTGGCCCTGGGGTTCCAATCCCTCGACACCAACGACCCCTGCGACCTGAACGACGTCACGTTGGGGGCCGGCCCCGGTGCCCTGACCTATACGACCGCGCCTGTCACCTCGCCCGAGGTCGTGGCGGGGCCGATCGACGCGACCTTGTATGTGACGTCGACCACGACGGACTCGGAGCTGGCGGCGACGGTCGAGGCCGTCTCCCCCACCGGCGACAGCGTGCCGTTGTCGTCGGGTGCGCTGGCCGGCTCGCAACGTGCCGTGGACTCCGGCCTGAGCTGGTCGGGCCCCGGCGGGTCGATGCTGCTGCCGGTGCACCCGCTCACCCAGGCGTCCGAGCAGCCCCTCGTCCCCGGCCAGGTGGCCCGGGAGGACATCGCCGTCTTCCCGACCATGACCGAGCTCCCGACGGGCTGGCGGCTGCGCGTGACCATCACCACGTCGGAGACGCCGCACCTCCTGCCCACGGCGGCCCAGCTGCCGAACATGGTCGGCGGCGTCTACCAGGTGCAGCGCAAGCCGGATGCGGCATCCCTGCTGACGGTGCCCCTGGCCCCGGCGGCGGCGTTCGACGACCCGTGCGGCAGCCTCTGCACCCCCGCCGGACCCTGACCAAGACGGCGGTCTGAAGCCCTCCCGTACGATGGGCGGGTGCCGCCCGCCTCCGAGAGTCGACCGCCGGAGCGGTCCGCATCGACCGGAGACGACGAAGGCACCATCTCCCTGGAGGAGATCGAGGATGCCGTCGTCGACGGGGACAGCCCCCTCCCGGCTCGTTCCGGCACCGCCCGAGCGGCGCTGTCGCACCGGACCTTCCGCATCGTCTTCCTGGGTGCCTTCGCCTCGAACATCGGCACCTGGATGCAGAACGTCGTCCTCGGTGCGTACGCCTACGACCTCACGCACTCGGCGACCTTCGTCGGTGTCATCATCTTCGCCCAGCTGGGGCCGACCCTGGTCCTGCCGATGGTCGGCGGCCTCCTCGCCGACAAGATCGACCGCAAGCGCTTCCTCATCGTCCTCTCCATCGAGCAGCTCGTGTTCTCGCTCGGGGTGGCCCTGGTCGCGGCCTCACCGCATCCGTCGCACGTCCTGCTCGTCGTCATGGTGCTGGGCGTCGGCGCCGGCAGCGCCATGTTCGGTCCCGCCTACTCCGCAGTGCTCCCCGGGCTGGTGGGCAAGCAAGACCTGCCGGGTGCGATCTCCCTGAACTCGGCTCAGATGAACGCCTCGCGGGTCATCGGGCCGGTCATCGGCGGCCTGCTGTACTCGCTGGTCGGGCCGGCCTGGATCTTCGCCGGCAACGCCGCCACCTACCTCTTCGTGATCGGCGCGCTCATGCTGGTGACGTTGCCTTCGGTGCCGCAGGCCTCGACGCACGCCAGCCGTTGGCGCCAGCTCACGGCCGGCATCACGGTGGCCCGCCAGGACAGGGTCGTCGGCCGCTGCCTCGTCACCGTGTTCGTCTTCTCGCTGCTGGCGCTGGCCTTCATCGGGCAGATGCCCGTGGTGGCCGCCCACAACCTCGGCATCAACCTGTCCAAGTCAGCCGACTACGGGATCCTCTACGCCTCGTTCGGCATGGGCGCGTTGGCGGGGGCGATCTCCATCGGGACCGTCTTCGCCCGGACGTCCAAACCCCTTCTGGTGCGGGTCTGCCTGGTCGGCTACTCGGTGTCGCTGTGTGCGTTCGCATTGCAGCGGAGCCCGGTGCCCGCCGACGTGAGCGTGGCCATCACCGGTGCCTTCTACTTCGCCTTCATCACCGCGCTGAACACGACGCTGCAGGCCCGCGTGCACGAGAACGTGCGGGGCCGCGTCATGGCGCTGTGGATGATGGGCTTCGGCGGGACGGTGGGTGTCGGGAACCTGCTCATTGGGCCGGTCGTCTCGGCCGTCGGGATCACGAACGTCCTGCTCTTCGGCGCCGTGGTCGCGCTGGGGCTGGCCTGGTACGCCGACGTGCGGCCACCGCCCGAGGTTCAGGTGGTGCTGGGGGCCGAACTGGCCCAGTAGGCCTCACGCAGGGCCTTCTTGTAGAGCTTCCCGTTCTCGCCCCGCGGCAGCAGGTCGGTGAAGTCGACCGAACGCGGGCACTTGTAGTGCGACAGGTTGGCCCGGCAGAAGGCGATGATCTCCGTCTCGAGCTCCGGGCCCGGCACGACGCCGGGCGCCGGCTGGACGACCGCCTTGACCTCCTCGCCCATTTCGGGATCGGGGACGCCGAAGACGGCCACGTCGGCCACGGCCGGGTGCAGGACGAGGACGTCCTCGATCTCCTGCGGGTAGATGTTCACGCCCCCCGACACGATCATGAAGAGCTTGCGGTCGGTCAGGTACAGGTAGCCCTCGCCGTCGAGGTGCCCGACGTCCCACAATGTGGACCAGCCCTTGTCGTTGAAGGTCTGGCGCGTCTTCTCGGGATCGTGGTTGTACTGGAAGGTGGCGGCGCCGGTGCGTCCGGCGAAGTACACCACGCCGTCCTCTCCGATCGGTTGGTCCTCGCCGTCGTCGGCGCAGACGTGCACCTCGCCCCAGATGGCCTTTCCCACCGACCCGGGATGGGTCAGGGCCTCCTCTGAGGTGATCCAGGTCATGCCGAGACCCTCGGTGCCCGAGTAGTACTCGTGGATCACCGGGCCCCACCAGTCGATCATCCGACGCTTGACCTCGGGCGCGCAGGGCGCCGCAGCGTGCACCACGGAGCGCAGGGACGAGAGGTCGTAGCGGGCCCGCACGTCCTCGGGAAGCTTGAGCATGCGCACGAACATGGTCGGTACGAACTGGGCGTGCGTGACCCTGTGCTCCTCAATGAGCTGCAGACAGCGCTCGGGGTCGAAGTGGTCCATCACGACGACGGTCCCGCCCAGGCGCTGGGCCGTCATGGACCACACCAGCGGGGCCGAGTGGTACAGCGGTGCCGGGCTGAGATACACGTCCCCGGGCACGAACCCCATGATCCCTCCGAGCATGCCGGACAACGTGACGTCCGAGCCGAAGGGCAGGTCGGTCAGCGGGCGGCGGATCCCCTTGGGGTGACCGGTCGTCCCCGAGGAGTACAGCATCGGTGAGCCCTCGACCTCGGTCGCAAGCGGCTCACCCGGGGACCCGGCGACGAACTCGTCGTAGGACGTGTGCGCGGCCGACACGGTGCCGCCGATCATCAGGCGCAGCTCGATGTCCGGCGTGCGGGCGACCAGTTCCTCGGCCAAGGGCGCCAGCGCCGACGACGTGATGAGCGTGTGGGCGCCGCAGTCGACCACGATGTACGCCGCCTCGTCGGCGGCCAGGTGCGTGTTGACCATGGTGTAGTAGAGGCCCGAGCGCTGGAGGGCGAACGCCACTTCATGGGTCCGGTCGTCATTGGGGAGGACGACCGCCACGTGGTCGCCGGGGCGGAGCCCATGGGCGAACAGCGCCTGGGCCAGCCGGCTCGAGCGTTCCTCGAGCTGGGCGAACGTCACCACCTGGCCGTTCGCGGTGATGACGGCGGGCCGCTCCCCGTCGCTGGCGGCGTAGGTGGCGGGGCGGAAATGGGTCGAGGCGGCGGCGTCGGGGCTCACCGCACACTTCTAGCCGACGCGGCGGGAGCCCGTATGCCGGCGCCTTCCTGGCCGTTCCCCAGATGTGGCCGGGACCGGACGCCCGGGACCACCCACCTGACCTCGTGACGACGCGCACCTACTGCACCATCCTCTCCACCAACTACCTGCCCAAGGCCCTCGCACTCGCCGAGAGCCTGCGAGAGCACGAGGACGGCGCGCCGACTGCGCATCCTGTTCATCGACCATGCTCGGCGAGCGACACGCTCCCCGAGGTCGCCGGGCGTGGACTGCCTGAGCACCGAGGTCGCTCGGTCTGCCGCGCCGCACCGTGCTGGAGCTGGCGATGTCGTACGACCTCGTGGAGTTCGCCACCGCGCGTCAAGCCGCTCCTGCTGCAGGCCTTGCTGAGGGAATCCGAGCAGGTCTTCTATCTCGACCCCGACACGTACGTGACCTCCCCGCATGGCCGAGCTGGGACCGGCACTGGACGCCTCGGCGGGCGGCATCCTCCTCACGCCGCACTTCCTGCACGCACCATCGCCCGACGCGGAGATCGGCGACGGCCACATGCTCCTCGTCGGTGTGCACAACCTCGGGTTCTGCGGCGTCGACCGCCGGGCCGGCGCTCGTTCCTCGACTGGTGGTGGGGCCATCTGCGCACCGAGTGCCTCTACGACCCGCTGGCCGGGCTGTTCGTCGACCAGAAGTGGATGGACATCGGGAGCACCCTCTTCCAGGCCGCCACCCTGCGGCATTCGGGCTACAACGTCGGCGTCGCCAATCTGTCCGAGCGCCCGATCACCGAGGACGACGACGGCTATGCCATCGCGTCGACCGGCGAACGGCTGCGCCTGTTCCACTTCCACGCGTTCGATCCAACACCCCCGAGAAGCTCTCAGTGCGCTACCAGCACACGAGCGACAACGAGTTGCAGGACGACAGCATCGTGCTCCAGCTCTGCAAGGAGTACGCCGGCATCCTCTCCCTCTACGAGCAGGGTCTGCCGCCCGCACCCGACGTATCCGTATGCCGCCGACACACTGGGCGTGCCGATCTCACGGCAACTACGTCGGGCCTATCTCAGGGAGACGCTGCGCACCGGAGAAGCGTTGCCGGTCCCGTTCGAGCCGTCGGACGCCGATGCCTTCTCCCGCTGGCGCCGGCGCGCCTGGCGCCCCATCGCCCGTGGGCTGCTCAGTGAGGCGGCCAAGTGCCTTCGCATCGTCCTCCCCGAGGAATACGACACCGTGAAGAAGCGCTTCCCGAGGCTGGCCGACCGCCTGAACGACCGGTTCTCGGGTGGCTCCGGAATGTGGTCCTGACCAGGGTGTACGGCTACGGGTCCGGCTCGCCGCGGTGGAAGAAGGCCAGGCGCCCGGGAAGCGTTCGCACCGCCTCTGCCGGGTTCCCCCGGTAGAACGTCTGCTCCGCGGAGAGCTTCCCCGACACCACGGAGCCCGCAGCGACGACGCTGCGCGCCGGGATCCGGGTCCCCGCTGACAGCAGGCATCCGGACATGGCGACGGCGTGGTCGCCCAGCACCACCGAGCCTGCGACGTACTTGTCGCGCACCAGATCGATCGTGTGGGTCAGCACCGTCGACCGGAATCCCGCGAGAGCAGCATGGCGACCAAGCTCCAGAGAGTCCACGCAGTCGATGTAGTGATACGAGGCGATCTGGGCGTACGGGTGGAGAATGACCGACGGGTTCCGTTCGGGCAGCTTCTGGGTCGGATGATCCCACCAGCCCTTGATCATGTTGCCGGACCCGATGGTGGCGCCCTCGTCGAGTCGGAGCTCGTTGAGGTTGGTGATGACGTTGCGACCGCCGATGGACGCGCCCGGCCCCATTGCGACGTGTCGCACGGTCAACACGCTGGGGCCCATGTACGCCGTGGGGTGGATGTCCCATTTGTAGACGTACTTGGCGATGACCCGCTTGAGCGACATGGGCGCGCAGGCGAAGAGGTAGGCGAAGGCCAGTCGCATGCTCAGCGGCCTCCACCAGGGGCGGCGTCGGGTGCGACCCAAACCGCTGTAAGCCTCCCCCGAGGGCCGATCACGCCTTCACGACCTCATTGAGCACGCCACGGACCCCGGACGCGAAGTTCGCCCAGGTGAACCGGTCGGCGTCATTCTGCGCGGCGTCGAGATCATGCGCCGGGGTCTGCAGGGCTTTCTCGACGGCGCGCGCCAGCGAATCGGGCTCCACGTCTTCCATGACCGTGGCGTGACCGTCCGTCACCTCCAACAAGGCCGGCTCGGGCGTGATGACGACCGGAATACCCAGACGCATCGCCTCGACCGCGGGAAGGCCGAAGCCCTCGAAATCGGAGGGGAACACGACAAGGCTCGACGCCGCGAACTGCTCGCGGTACTCGGCATCGGACAGCCAGGGACTCACCGTCACCACGTCGGCCAGTCCCAGCTCGGTCACGCTGCGCAGCAGACGCGGACGGTCGGCAGCGGCGACACCGACCAGCCGCAGTGACACGGCGCTCCCTCCGCACCGTCCCTGCAGGGCGGACCACGCCATGAGAACCAGATCGACGTTCTTGTTGGAGAAATGGCCGAAAGCGATGGCGTAGGTGTCGGTCTTTGGTGGACGCGGCCACGAGTCGACATGATCCGCCCCGAGGTGGGCGACATGGACAGGCACCTTCGAGAGGTACGGATGAAAGGCCAATGCATCGCTCTTGGTCCGCTCCGAGATACACACGACGCCGTCCGTCTGCCGGAACCCGACGGCATAGCTCACCCTGCGTCTGATCAGGATCTTTCGGCCGAATTGCTGCGGCATATGCCGATCGCGGAAGTCCCAGGCGATCACGACGCGCCGGCACGGCAACGGCGTGAGCGCCGTCGTCGGGAGCAGGCCGAGCAACACGTCGGGCCGCACTGAGCGGCACAACCGGGGAAGCTCCCACGACTGCGCCGACAGGCGGCTCCCCAGTTCGCCTCGCGTGAACTTCACGCGGTGCACGATGACGTCGTCCGGCACGGAGATGGACTGGTCCGAACGAACGAGGAGATGCAGCTGATCGGCGGCGCTGATCCGCTGCCACCCCGAGAGCAGCTGTTCCGAGACGATGCTCAGGCTGTTCTGTCCACGGATCGCGAGACCGTCGATGACGACTCGCACGCGTCGGAGCTAACCCTTCTTGCGCCAGAAGGCGCCGAAGCCGTCGACGTCGACGACCTCCTCGTCGATCCCGTGCGCCTCGCGATAGTCCAGCACGGCTTGGCCCGCTTGCGACTGGTGGCTCCCGAAGTCGTCGATAATGCAGAACCCTCCCGGTGAGAGCTTGGGATACAAGGCCTCGATCGCCTGCCACGTCGACTCGTACATGTCGCCATCGAGACGCATCACCGAAAGAGCTCCGATCGGCGCGGTGGGCAGCGTGTCCTTGAACCAGCCGACGAGGAACTGCACGCGGTCGTCCAGCAATCCGTAGCGCTCGAAGTTGTGGCGCACCTGGTCTGCTCCGACGCTCAGGCCACGGCGGGTATGCAGGTCGTCGCCCGAGTCCGCCGGATAGAGGCTGGCGTTCGGAGGCGGCAGCCCCTGAAAGGAATCCGCCACCCAGACCACACGGCTCGTGTCGCCCCGTGCCACGAGGTTGGCCTTCATGAAGATGCACGCGCCGCCGCGCCACACGCCGGTCTCAATGAGATCGCCCGGCACGTCGTCATTGAGCACGGTCTGCACGCAGTACTGGATGTTGTCCATGCGGCACAGGCCGATCATCGACTCGGCGCGCGAGGGCCAATCCCGGCCCACCTCGCGCAGCTTTGCGTCGTACGGCTTCTTGTACACGATCTCGACATTGAGACGCGAGGCTGTCCCGCCGACGACATTTCCGACACGTCGCTTCCACGACGTCGAGCCCGCGGTGCGGACGCCGCCGAGAATGCTGTCGTTGTCCTCCGCCAGCGCGCCGGTCAAGGTCCGCTTGAGCAGGTCCAGATAACGGCCTGCTGTCTCCGTAGTTTGATCAACGGTCACGGAACAAAAACAGGCTCGGCGCGAGAAACCTACGCTTTCCGTCGCTCTTCGCTCACTAACCGAACACCCGTTAGTCTTGTCGCTCCCCTGCGTCGACTTCACCGCGGTGGAAAAAGCCGAGCGAGTCCGGCAGATCCCTGACTGCCTCGGCGGGATTGCCGCTGTAGAACGTGAGCTCGTCGGTCAGCGGCGTGTTGACAACGGAGTTGGCAGAAACCACGCAGCGCGCGGGAACCTTCGTCCCACTCAACAAGGTCGAGCCAGACATCACCGCGGTGTGCGGCCCGATTTCGACGGCGCCCGTCGCGAAGCGGTCACGCACGAGGTTCAGGCTGTGCGTCAGGATGGTGCAGCGGAACCCAGCGACCGAGCTGTAGTCGCCGATGACGACGCGATCCGAGCAGTCGATTTCGTGGGCGACGGTGACCATCGCGAACTTGCCCATGACCAGGGCCGGCCGCCGGTTCGGCGAGTGCGGAAAGGCGTCGGCGGCCGGGTCCGAAGCTCGTGGAAGACCGACGATCCAGTTGCGTGAAGCGATGCTGGCCCCTTCCGCCAGGCGCAGTTCTTCCAGGTCCTTGATCACATTCATGGGTCCGATGCTCGAACCGGGACCCATGGAGAGATGGCCCACCAGCACGACACTCCGGCCGATGTAGGCCGTGGGGTCAACGTCCCAGCCGAGCAGCCTGCGCCCGAGCCAGACCTTGAGGCGAGACGGGAGCACGAGCATGGAAATTGCCAAAAGAAGCCGCAAGCATCCCCCCGTTGGTGCGTTGGTCCATGGTGGAGAACGCAACTCTATCCAGACCCCGCGACGGTCAAACCCCGTCATCGGCACGGGGTCTGGACCGTCGGCTGGTCCGAGTGGAGGAACGGAAGATGGGGACCAAGACCGAGACCGGGTACGAGCCGGCCGCGCACTACGACCACGTGCACGGTGCCTGGCAACTGATCATGGGCGACGAGTTCCACTACGGATTCTTCGCCACATCCGAAACGCCTCTCGAGTTGGCCGCCGCCGCCTTGACCGACCAGATGCTGACCCGGGCCCGTATCGAGGCCGGCGAGCGGGTCCTCGACGTCGGATGCGGAACCGGACGCCAGGCGTGTGACCTGGCCGGGACGTTCGGTGCAGCGGTGCTCGGCATCACGACGAGCGCGAGCGGCGTGGCGGCGGCGGCAGCCCTGGCGTCGAACAGCAACCTCGACGGTGTCCGCTTCGAACAGCGCGACGGCACTGAGAATGGGCTGCCCGACGCCGCGTTCGACGTCGTGTGGGTCCTTGAGTCTTCCCACTTGATGCGCGACCGGGCGGCCCTGCTGGCGGAGTGCAATCGTGTCTTGGCGCCGGGGGGACGGCTGGTGCTCTGCGACATCGTTCGCAAACGTGAGATCCCGTTCCGAGAAGTGCGTGCACGCCGCCAGGACTTCGCCACGCTGCGGGCCGCCTTCGGCGACGCCCACATGCAGCCGCTCGCGTCCTACGTGGCCACCCTGGAAGCACTCGGCATGACGGTCACCGACGCCACGGACATCAGCGAGGAGACGCGACCCACATTCCCGGCGTGGCGCGCCAATGTCGCAGCTCATGCGTCCGCATTGCACGGTCTCCTGGGCCAGAGCGGTGTCGACGACTTTGTGGGCGCGACCCACATCCTCGACTCGTTCTGGGGCGACGAAACCCTCGGCTACGGCATCCTCGCCGCGACCAAGCCCTCGTGAGCGACCTCGAACACCGATCCCCTCTCGAAAGGAGACATCCGAAGAGTGACCACTGACCAGGAAACGTCGCGAGCAGTCATCAACGACTTCCTCCAGCGTGCCGAGAAGGGCACCGAAGGCTGGACCGATGCAACCGGTCTGTGGGGTGACGGCCTCGGACTCGACTCGCTCGAGGCCGCCGAGCTGTCCGCCATGCTCGAGGACGAGTTCGGGACCGACCCCTTCTCGGCCGGGGGCGAGCTCCCCGAGCGTGTCGGCGACATCGTGGCGTTCTACGCGGGCGTTCGCACCGAATGATCACCCTGCTGGAGGCGGCGGCGCGCCAGGCCCCGGACCGGACGGCTGTGATCACGCCCGAGGGCTCGCCGTCCTACGCCGAGCTGCTCGACGCCGCCTGCCGCGTCGGTGATGCACTGCGCCGCCGGGACGTCACGCGCTTCGCCGTCGCCGAGCCCGATGCCGCCTCGGTGCTCGCCCTCCTCGCCGGGGGGGCGCTGGCCGGCGCCGAGCCCTGCCAGTACCAACCCGACCTCGACGCCAAGGATCTGGGCGCCGAGGCCCGCGCGCTCGGGCACGAGGTGCTCGTCACCCGGCGCCAGGACATCGACGACGGGATCGGGACCGGGCTCGAGATCATCCGGCCGGACGAGCTCTTGCGCGCAGGGCCCGGCGGCCCGTCGGAGAGCAGGACCGACGGGCCGCAGCCGCTGCTCATCCGCACCACCGGGACCACCGGCGCGCCGAAGGCGGCGCGCCACGACTGGCGCGTCCTGACCCAGACGGTGGCCCGGGTGCGGCCGCGGCCCGAGCAACGCTGGCTGCTCGCCTACGGGCCCCAGCAGTTCGCCGGGATCCAGGTGCTGCTCCACGTCCTCGCCAGCCAGGCGACGCTGGTGGCCCCCTTCCCGCGCCAACCCAAGGACGGCCTCGACGCGTTGCTCGCCCACGACGTCACCTGCGTCAGCGCCACGCCGACGTTCTGGCGCTTTCTGCTGGCCGAAGCGCGCAGCCGACAGATCCGGCTCCCCAACCTGGAGCAGATCACCCTGGGCGGAGAAGCCAGTTCCAGCGACCTGCTGGAGGATCTCCGCACGACGTTTCCCTTCGCCCACGTGTCCCAGGTCTACGCATCGACCGAGTTCGGCTCCATCACATCGGTGAAGGACGGCCTGCCGGGTCTCGCCCTCGACGCCCTCTGGGGCACACACAACCCGGCCAGCAACGTGCGGGTGGAGAGCGGCCAGCTGTGGGTGCGGCCCGAGGCGGGCATGCTGGGCTACGAAGATGGGGCCGGTGGCGCGACGCCTCCCGTGACCGGAGAATGGCATCCGACCGGCGACCTGGTGGAGATCGTCGGGTCTCGCGTCCTGTTCCGGGGCAGGCAGTCCGAGGTCATCAACGTCGGCGGCGTCAAGGTCCACCCGCTCCCGGTCGAGGAGCGGATTGTCGCGTTGGGGTGCGTCGAGGCGGCCCGCGTCTTCGGACGGCCCAGCAAGCTGACGGGCGCCATCGTGGCGGCGGACATCGTCCCCGCCGGCGGTGTTGCGGCAGCGGACGCCGATGCGATCCGCTCGGCAGTCAAAGAGGCCGTGGCCGAACTGCCGCGGGCTTGGCAACCACGCAGCATCACCCTCGTTGACGCCGTCGAGACCAGGGGCGGCAAGACGGTCAGGGGGATCGAATCATGAGCGAGATCGCGCCCCGCGTCGCCCTCGTCACCGGCGGCAGCCGCGGCCTCGGGGCCGGCCTGGTGCAGGCGTTCCTCGACGCCGGCTACTGCGTGGAGACGTGCGCCCGCACCACCACCGCCACCGTCACGGCCTGGGAGGAGGATCGCCAGCTCAAGGAGCGGTTCCACTTCAGCACCGTGGACGTCTCGGACCCGGCCGAGGCGGACGCCTTCGTCAAGGAGGCGGCGGCTCGCTGGGGCCGCCTCGACGTCCTGGTCAACAACGCCGGTGTCGCCCGTGAAGGCGTCATCGGGCTCTTCGGGGACGAGGCGCTCGACCAGGTGGTCGACCTGAACCTCAAGGGCACCGTCTACGTCACGAGGGCCGCCAGCCGGGTGATGCTGGCCCGGCGCGCCGGCGCGATCGTGAACATCTCGTCTGTCGTGGGTCTCTCCGGCTACCGCGGGCTCTCGGTCTACGGCGCCACGAAGGCCGCGCTCGACGGCCTGACCCGGGCCCTGGCGCGCGAGCTCGGGTCGCGCGGCATCACCGTGAACAGCGTGGCGCCCGGCTATCTGCGCACCGAGATGAGCCACGGCCTCGACGAGGAGCAGCTCGCCCAGATTGCGCGGCGGACCCCGCTCGGGCGGCTCGGAGAGCCCGACGACGTGGCCCGGGCCGTGCTGTTCCTGACCGACCCCGCCAACACCTTCATCAGCGGCCAGGTCGTCGTGGTCGACGGTGGGCTGACCTGCTGAGCATCCGCCGCCGGCTCAGCGTCACCCCCGCTTGGGCGACCACTCCCAGCGCCGGAGGGCGACGATCACACCGCCGATGCCCCACAGCGCCATCACCAGCACGTCGTGCCAGACGGACGCCCCCGGGATCCCGTTGAACGAGTCGACGGAGGCGGTGATCAGGTGGCGAATGGGGAAGATGTCGGTGAACGTCGCCAGCCCGGAGCCGGGGTTCACCGGGAAGTAGAGCCCTGACAGCGCCACCAGAATGAAGAACACCAGGCTCACCACTGGGCCCGCTGCGTCGGCGTTGGGCACCAGGGTGCTGACGCCGACGCCGAGCGCCGTGAAGCAGAGCATGCCGACGATCATGACGAGCACGAACGCCGGGATGTCGCTCGGCCCGTGCACGCTGTAGCCGAATCGTCCGACCAGCAACATCAACACGATCTGGATCACCGCGATGATCATGGAGTTGATGAAGATGGCCGCCAGCAGCATCCAGGTGGGCAACGGGCTGAGGCGGAGGCGCTTGAGCAGTCCCATCTCGCGCCGGTTCACCAGGCTGATGGCCAAGATGTTGAAGCAGGCCGACATGATGCCGTAGGCGGCGAAGGCGGGGAGGTAGTACTGGCCCAGGTTGATGTGCGCCAGGTAGCCGACAGTCGAGTGACCCGACGTGGACAAGAAGATCACGATGAAGACGACCGAGAACCCGATCGTCAAGATGGCGCCGATCGGGTTCAGCCAGAACGACAGTTGCTCGAAGCGGACCTGGCGCGCCACCAGCGGCAGGTCGCCGACACCCCGGAACGACCCCTTGACCGGCGCCTCGGTCGTGCTCACGACCGCGCCGCCTGCTCGGTGCCCGACGCCGTGCTGCCGGTGCGGGTGTCGGCGTCGGTGTCGGCGTCGGGGCCCGTGCCGTTGCCGTTGCCGTCCCGCCGCCCGCCTTCGCCGGTGAGCCCGAGATAGATGTCCTCAAGGGAGACCCGCAGCACCGAGAGGCCCTGCAGCGCGTGCTGACCGGCCAGCGCCCACCCCGTGAGGTCGTGCAGGACCTGGAGCTCGTCCTCGGTGTGGATCTCGACGAGGCCCTCACCCGAGGGCGACCGAACGGCGCGGACCGGAAGGGACTCCAGCGTCACCCCTATCAGGCAGCCGGAAGCGAATGGTCACCGCGCCCAGATCGCGCCCGCCGATGGACGACGGCGTGCCGCTGGCCACGACCTCCTGGCCGAAGAGGACAGCGACCCGGTCCGCCAGCGCCTCCACCTCGTCCATGTAATGCGTCGTCAGCAGCACGGTGGTGCCGGCGGACGCCAGGAGGCGGATCAGGTCCCACGTCTCCCGCCGCCCCGAGGGATCGAGGCCGGTCGTCGGCTCGTCCAGGAAGAGGAGGTCCGGGTTGCCGATGATCCCGAGGCCGACGTCGAGACGGCGCTGCTGGCCGCCCGACAACCGCTTGATGCGGTCGTCGCTCTTGTCCGCGAGCCCGATCAGCGCGATCACCTCGTCGACCGGTCGCGGGTTGGGGTAGTAGCCGGCGTTGCGCGTCAGGACCTGGCGCACCGAGTAGTACGGCTCGACGGCCAGCTCCTGCAGCACCACCCCGATGCGCGTGCGGAGCCAGCGCTGGGTGCTGCGGTCGGCGGGGTCGACGCCGAGCGTCTCGACGCGCCCCCCGGTCCGGTCGCGGAAACCCTCGAGGATCTCGACGGTGGTGGTCTTGCCGGCGCCGTTGGGCCCCAGGAGCGCGAAGACCTCACCCTTCTGCACCTCGAAGCTCACGTCGCGCACCGCCACGTTGTCCCCGTAGGACTTCGAGAGGTGCTCCACGCTCACAGCCGGCATGGCCACGCCGTGTTCCCCGCCGAGGCGGCTCGTAAACCTGCAACGGGCAGGTGCGGATCCGCGACGAGCGGATGGCGACCCCCGGTTCCCAGCATCCGACCGACGCTACCGGGCGTCGGTCCGGCGGCACGACTAGGAGGCCGCCGCGACGTCCTGGTTCGGCGAGGCGCTGCGGTCACCCGCCGTGTCCTCCGCCGCGAGGAGCACCTTGTCGAGCAGGTCCCGCAACTGGCGCAGCTCGGCCTGTGACAGCGCCGAGAAGGCGGCCGGGGGCACCGACAGGACCTGATCGATCTCCGTCGCCACGGCCCGGCCGGCCTCGGTGAGGACGATGATCTTGACCCGCCGGTCGTACGGCGCCGGCTCGCGACGGGCGAGGCCCCGCTCGTCGAGGTCGTCGACCAGCGCGGTGATGTAGGACGGGTCGACGCCGATGCCTCGGGCCATTTCGCCCATGGAGACTCCGTCGGACTTGGCCAGGCGCATCAGGGTCTTGATCACCCCGGGCGAGATCTTGTGGCGCACGCCGAGCGCGGCCATCCGCTCCACGTGCTCGCCGTCGAAGGCGACGCGGCGCAGGCGCTCGAAGGCGTCCTCGGCGACTCCCATGGTGCGATTGTCCCACCGGGGAAACTCTTTGACAACTCCATACCTTTGAGTATTATGAAGTAATCCCCATGACCTCCACCCAAGCCACCTCCTTCACCCTCACCCCCGAGGTCCGGCGCACGTCGACCGTGGTCGTCCTCGGATCGATCATGTCGATCCTCGACACCACGATCGTGGCTGTCGCGCTGGCCACGCTGGGCCGCGACTTCCATGTCTCGGTCACCACCATCCAGTGGGTCGCCACCGGGTACCTGCTGGCCCTCTCCCTCGTCATCCCCGTCACCGGCTGGGCCGTGGACCGCTTCGGAGCCAAGTTGATCTGGATGACCTCGCTGAGCCTCTTCATCGTCGGCTCGTGTCTCTGCGGGGTGGCCTGGTCGGCCAACTCGCTCATCGCCTTCCGCGTGCTCCAGGGCATCGGCGGCGGCATGCTGCTGCCCGTCGGGCAGTCGATCCTGGCCCGCGCCGCCGGCCCGCAGCGCATGGGCCGTGTCATGAGCATCATCGGTGTGCCCATGGTCCTCGGCCCCATCCTCGGCCCGGTCATCGGCGGCCTCATCGTCTCCAACTTCAGCTGGCGCTGGATCTTCTACATCAACCTGCCGATCGGCATCATCACGCTCGTCATGTCGAGCCGGTGGCTGCCGAAGTGGGACACCGACGAGCGCTTCCCCTCGTCCTTCGACAGGCTGGGCTTCTGCCTGCTCAGCCCCGGCCTGGCCGCCCTCGTGTACTCCCTGGCCGAGGTGGGCACCACCGGCAGCTTCACCTCCATGTCCGTCATCGTCAGCTTCGTCCTCGGGATCGTGCTGATGGTGGCCTTCACCTTCCACGCCCTGCACATCAAGAACCCGCTCCTCGAGCTGCACCTGTTCAAGGACCGCAACTTCGCCATCGCCAACATCTGCATCTTCGTGCTGGGCGCCACGTTGTTCGGCTCCATGTTCCTCCTGCCGCTCTACTACCAGGTCGCCCGCGGGCAGGAGGCCTGGGTCGCCGGCCTGTTGATGGCGCCCCAGGGCATCGGCGCGGCCTGCATCATGCGATGGGCCGGGAGCATGACGGACCGGGTGGGACCGCGACGGATCGTGCCGTTCGGCATCCTCCTCATGGCCGCAGCCACGATCCCGTTCGCCTTCGTCACCACCTCGACCAGCGAGGTGGTCCTCGCCGTGACGCTCTTCATCCGCGGCCTCGGCCTCGGCCTGACGATGATGCCGGTCACCGCCGCCGCCTATTTCGACCTGAGCCACGCCGAGATCCCCAAGGCCAGCACGACGATGAACATCGTGCGCCAGGTCGGGGGCTCGGTGGCCACCGCCCTGTTCGCCGTCGTGCTCGAGCGCCAGATTGTGAGCCAGCTCGGCCCCGCCGCGGCCAAGGCCGGCGGCAGCGGGGGCGTCATCGCGACCGACGGGCTCGTTGCCGCCGCAGGTCGCCGATCCGGTGGCGGCCGCCTTCGCCCACACCTTCTGGTGGTCCGTGGGCGCCATCATGATCGCCTTCATCCCGACGCTCTTCCTGCCCAACCACGCCGCCCGGGCCGTCCCGTCCCACGAGGAGGGCGGGATCGGTGCCGGGGGCGGCGGCGGTGCGGAGGGCGAGAACGGGGACGGGCAACGGGGACTCCGACGACGGGGGCGGCCCGAGGGTCGCCGGGGCGATGCTCGACTGAGCACGCCACCCGATGGCGTCGAGGCCGAACTGGCGGGACAGCTGTCCCGGGCCGGCTGCGTGGCGGCGGAGGAGGAGGCTCGCGAGCTCGTCGAGTGTGCCGAGGGCGACCTCGTGCTCCTGCACGCGCTGGCCGACCGGCGACTGCGCGGGGAACCCCTGGCCTGGATCACGGGGCGGGCCGCCTTCGGCGACCTCACGTTGCGCGTGCACCCCGGTGTCTACGTCCCTCGCTGGCAGAGTCTGGAGCTGGCCCGGCGCGCCGTGGCGCGCTTGCCCGCGGGCGGCAACGCCATCGAGCTGTGCACCGGGTCGGGTGCGGTCGCCGCCGCGCTCAGCGCCGCGAGGCCGTCAGCGCACATCGTGGCCACGGACAACGACGCGCGCGCCGTCGCCTGCGCCCGGGCCAACGGGGTGGATGCCGCGTGCGGTGACCTCTTCGCCGCCGTGCCGAGGACGTTCCGGGGGGCGACCGACGTCGTCGTGGCGGTGGTGCCCTACGTCCCGTCCGGCGAACTGCACCTGCTCCCCCGCGACACGCTCCAGTTCGAGGAGGCGGCCCACTACGACGGCGGCCGGGATGGGGCCGTTCTGTTGCGGCGTGTCGTCGGCGCGGCCCCGCCCTTCCTGCGCCCGGGCGGCGCCGTCCTGCTGGAGCTCGGTGGCGACCAGGCCGACGTGCTCCGCCCTCTGCTCGGGGAGCTCGGGTACCACGACGTCGGACCTGGTCCGACGAGGACGGAGACCTGCGCGGGCTGGAGGCGACGTTCGGCTGACATGGCGGATGTCGCCGGCAGCGCTCAGCGACGCGCGAAGACCACGGCCACGGACGACCGCTCCACCACGTGCCAGCGGGGGTCGCGCGAGAGATAGACCGCGAGCGGGGTCCGGGGGGCCCACACCACGTAGGCGACGCGGTAGGCGGTCAGCACCGGGTCGGGGTTCGTGGTGAGGTTGGAGACGGCCATGAACTCCGACAGGACACGACCTTCGAACAAGTCCGTGCGCCCGTCGACGAAGGTCGCCCGGTGGCGCGCGATTGCGTAGTCGCCCCAGGTGTACTCGGTGAAGACGCGTCCCGGGTGCGCAGCGAGGTAGTCGAAGGCACGCGCCGGTTGCGACGACGCCACGGTCCCGGCCGGGACCGCGGGTATGGCCAGGACCACGATGGCGACGACCACCAGGCCCGCCCCCGCCCAGCGGCGAGCCCTGGCGCCCCAGGGCGGCCGCGCCGGGAGGGCCGCCGCCGCGCCGGCGGCGACAACCATGAGGTAGACCGCGAGTCGCTGGGTCTGCAAGGCCTCCACGAAGAGGAGCAGGCCCAGCGTGCCCTCGAGCAGGGGGATCCGCCGCAGCCAGACGCAGGCCACCAGCACCGCCAGCGGGACGCAATAGACGAGCAGCGTCATCACCGAATGGAAGTTGGGTGAGTTCCACTCGACGATGTACCGCGGCGATCTGGCCGTTGCGCGAGACGCCGATGTCGTAGGCCAGCAGGCCGGGCCCGTAGGGCGTGATGCACGAAGCCACAAGGCTGCCCAGCAGTGCGAGTGCAAGCGGACCGGTGTGGGTCGACTGCCGCAACCCGCCGATCCGCCGGACGAATCGTTCCGGGATCAGTGACCATCCGAGTTCGACGCCGAGCACGAGAAGGCCGAGGAGGATGGAGCCGTGCGTGTTGACCCAGAGGAGACAGAGCACGGGCAGGAGGAACAACCAGCGCGGGTTCGCCCGCGCCTTGGTCAGGATCAGGAGCTCCAACGGGAGCCAGACCAAGGAGAAGTCGAGGCCCCGGTCCGCCGCCACGACGCCGGCGAGGCCGAGGGCGAGCAGCAGCACGATGGCGACGACCCGTCCGCCCCGAGCCCCGAGCGCTCGGGCGTAGGCGGCACTCGCCACCAGGCTCGCTCCCCCGAGGACGATGGCGTAGAGGCCGTATGCCGCCGCGCCGAACGCCCGGAACAGCGCCGCCAGGGCGATCTCGGAACCCCATTCGTCGGTGACCCAGCGATGGTGCGACTCCGTGTAGCTGAAGGGGTCGAGCCCCATGAAGGCATGGTGCGCCAGCATCCACTGGCCGGCAGCGAGCGACCAGAACTCGTCGTTGGAGAGGTCGTGCGCGCGTGCCACGGACGCGATGAAGGCGATACCGAGGACGATGCCGATGACTTCGACCGCCCGCTGCGGGACCCGCGGCCGGGGTGGGGCAACGTTCGGTGGGCCCCCTCGTGCGGAGGCGGCGCCGGTCGTCGGTACATCCAAGGTCTCGACGACCCGGGCGCTCGCCTGCACTGCTCCCCCCTCGCGCCGGTCCCCCACCGGCCTCCCTCGGTGCACGGTACAGCGCGGACCGACACGCCGAAGTCGCCGCACGGTTGCGATCGGGTCGCTTCGTTCAGCAGGTGGGCTGCAGCACCAGCGCCTTGAGCAGGGCGGGCCACTCGTACACGATGCCGCGCACCCAGGCCCAGAAACCGGCCGGTTGTGCCGCCACCTCACGCACCTGCCCCGGGTAGCAGCGTCCGATGCGCAGGCGGGCCCGCGTGGCCTGGGTGGTCGGCATCACCACGGTGATGCGGTCCCAGTGGTGCAGGGCGGCCAAACGGGCGATGGAGCGTGCCTCACCTTGGGTGGTCTGCGGGTTCGCCCGGAAGCACAGGATGTGTTCGCCGGGGAGGTGGAGGACCGAGGGCTCACAGGTCTCGGAGGGGATGAGGGAGAAGACAATGGTCGGCGCGACGTGCCTGCGCGCCAACGCCATCCCCGTGTCGAACGGCCCGGCACCGTTCCCGCCGAGGACCACGATCGCGTCCGACCGCTCCGGTGCATTCAGGTCGGGGTAGACGAAGAGGCGCACCGTCAACGCGACCATGGCCAGCACCACGACGAGCACGACGACGAGCACGACCACCGCCACACGGGACCGCCTCGGCGCGAGCTTCACCACCGGCGTCGTCGGCGCGTCGGCCGCGGCTACTTGATCAGCGGGTCCCGGGGCAGCCCGAGAATGCGTTCGGCGATCTGGTTCCGGGTGATTTCGGACGTGCCACCCGCGATCGACATGGCCCGGGTGGCGAGCTGGGCGAACCCGGCGAGCGCGTCGTCGCCGTCGAGGAAGGCGGTGGCGGGACCGACCAGGTCGGCCTGGAGGCGGGCCCGGTCGTGCCCGTGCTCGGCGAGCACCAGCTTCGTCACGTTGCCCTCGGGACCCGGGCCCGAGCCGATGACCGCCCGCTGGGCCCGCCGGAGGTTGAGCATCTTCAACACGTGGTCCTTCGTGAGGATGCCACCGATGCGTGCCGCCGCCCCGGGCACCCGGTCGCCGCCGCTCTTGAGCAGCGCCAGCAGATCCATGTTGGGGAAGATGCCGCCGGTGCCGCCGCCGATCGACACCCGCTCGTTGCCCAAGGTGGAGCGCGCCACCGTCCACCCGTCGTCGGGGGTGCCCACGACGTCGTCGTCGGGGACGAACACGTCATTGAAGAAGACCTCGTTGAAGTCGGCGTGGCCGGTGATCTGGCGCAGCGGGCGCACCTCCACGCCCGGCGCGTGCATGTCGATGACCATCGTGGTGATGCCGGCGTGCTTCGGCGCGTCAGGGTTGGTCCGCACGGTCGCCAGGCCGAGGTGGCAGTACTGCGCACCACTCGTCCACACCTTTTGGCCGTTGACCATCCAGCCGCCGTCGACCCGGGTCCCCTTGGTGGTCACGGCCGCGGCGTCCGATCCGGCGTCAGGCTCGCTGAACAGCTGGCACCACACGTACTCGCCCATGAGCGTCTTGAAGACCCACCGCTCCACCTGATCCGGGGTGGCGTACTGGTTCACCGTCATGATGTTCCACCCGGTGATGCCGAGACCCGGGACTCTCACCCCCGCGGTCCGCAGCTCCTCGTCGATGACGATCTGCTCCACGGCACCGGCGGCGCGTCCCCAGGGTGCCGGCCAGTGGGGCACCAGGAGCCCGGACTCCACGAGTGCCTTGCGTTGCTCGGCTCCGCGCAGTGCACCGATCCGCTGCGCCTCGAGCCGGATGCCGGCTCGAATGGCCTCCGCCTCCGGCGGAAGGTCGAGCGACGCGTCGCGTGTCGTGCCCCGGGCCGCCTGTGCCGTCACGTCCTCGGCGTCGTCGGGTGAGCCCAGGACTGCGTTGAGCACGAGAGCCCGCCGCAAGAACAGATGGGGGTCGTTCTCCCAGGTGAAGCCGATGCCCCCATGAATCTGGATGTTCATCTGCGCGCTGTGGACGGCTGGCGCATAGGTCAGGTGCGCCGCCATAGCCGCCGCGAGATCGAACTCGTCGAGGGAGTCGGCTGAGGCCCGGGCGGCATCCCACACGGCCGCCGTGGCCAGCTCGGCCGCCACCAGCAGGTCCGCGCAGTGGTGCTTCACCGCCTGGAACGTGCCGATCGTCCGCCCGAACTGCACGCGCTCCTTGGCGTACGCCACCGCGGCGTCCGTGCAGGCGCCCATGACGCCGACGGCCTCCGCCGCGCCCAGCGTGCGCGCCAACGCCCCGGCGCGCCGCGCCGCGCCGGCCAGCACGTCCGCCTCCGCGACAGGTACCGAAGACGCCGTCACGGAGGCCGAACGCCGCGACGGATCGAGGTTCGTGGTGCCGCCGAACGACAGCCCGTTGGTGCCGCGTCGCACCACCACAATGTCGTCACCAGCCCGAAGCAGGACGAGGTCCGCCGCTGCTCCCCCGAGGACGATGCCCCCGTCGCCGTCGAGCGCGCCGCTCGCGCAGGACAGAGCGCCGCCCAGACCGAGCGCCGCCACGACGCTGCCGTCAGCCAGTCCCGGTAGGAGCGCAGCCTGCTGCGCCTCGCTGCCGCACTGTGCGATCACGGCCGATGCCAGCACGGTCGGGAGGAACGGCCCCGGCGCGACCTGGCGGCCGATTTCGTCCAACACAACGACCAATTCGCCGAGCCCCGCCCCGGCACCCCCGTGTGCCTCGGGCAGGTGGATGCCCAGCCAGCCCAGATCCGCCATGTCCTTCCAAAAGGACGGGCGCGGCTCGGTGTCCGCTTCGAGCAGGGCCCGGTTGGCCGCCAGCGCGCCGTGATCGGTGAGCACGCCCCGCACGGAGGCCCCGAGTTCCTGGTGCTCGTCGGTGATGGCGATCGGCATGGCTGCCCCCTTGTGCGATCTTCTGCGTCGACGCGATCCCGGCAGCCCGTGCCACCCGGCCGTTCGACACTACAGAACACCGCCCCGAGGACCCCAAACCCGGAGCGGTACACTGGCGCGGTGAGGTAGAGCCCGACGCGTCCCCGGCAGCCGCTCCATGCGGCATCCGTCTACGTCCTCGTACGACCCTTCTCGGAGTTCCTCATGCCTTCACCTTCCGCAGCACCGCACGCGACCCTGGTCGCACGCCACCTGCACCACGAGCGCGGTGGCCACCCGGTTCTCGACGACGTCTCGCTCACCGTCGGTCCCGACACCTGTCTGGGCGTCGTCGGTCCGAACGGGGTCGGGAAGTCGACGCTCCTCCAGATCCTGGCCGGCCTCCTGGACCCGACGTCCGGTGAAGTCCGGGTGGACCCGCCCTCGACGACGGTGGGCTACCTCAACCAGGAGCATGCGCCGGACGCAGACGAGACCGTCCGTGCCGCCCTGACCCGCCGTGCCGGCGTCACCGCCGTGGAGGACGAACTGGCCGCGGCCGCATCCTCGCTCGCCGCCGGAGGGTCCGCAGCCGACGATCGGTACGCCGCCGCGCTCGCCCGCTACGAAGCGACGTCGGCCGGGGACTTCGAGGCCCGGCTCGTGAGCGTCTGTACGCAGGTCGGGCTCCCCACCGATGTGGTGGAACAGCCCGTGTCCACACTCTCGGGTGGACAAGAAGCGCGCGTCGCCCTGGCCGCCATCCTTCTCTCCCGCTTCGACATCACGTTGCTGGACGAACCGACCAACGATCTCGACTTCGACGGCCTGTCCCGGCTGGAGGACGTCGTGACGCGGCGCACCGGCGGCATGGTGATCGTGTCGCACGACCGGGCTTTTCTCGAACGCACGGTGACCGACGTCCTCGAACTCGACGAGCACTCGCGCCACGGGCGCACCTACGGCGGTGGCTGGGCGGCCTACCAGAGCGAACGTTCAGCCGACCAGGAGCACGCCGCCACCGACTACGCGGTCTACGAGGCGCAGCGGAGCGAGCTGCGGCAGCGGGCCCAACGCGAGCGCCAGTGGGCGACCACCGGCGTGACCCGGGAGAAGAAACAGCCGCGCGACAACGACAAGGCGCAGCGGAAGTTCCGCATCGAGCGGACCGAGACGCTGGCGGGGCGGGCCCGGCGGACCGAGCGCGCCCTTGACTCGCTCCAGGCCGTCGACAAGCCCTGGGAAGGATGGGACCTGCGCTTCACCATCAACGAGGCCGCGCGATCAGGTGACGTCGTCGTGCGACTGGAGGATGCCGTGGTGACCCGCGGCGACTTCACCCTCGGCCCCTTCACCCTGGACATCGCATGGGCTGATCGGGTCGCGCTCGTCGGCCCCAACGGATCGGGCAAGACCACGCTCGTCGAGGCGCTTCTCGGACGCCTTCCTCTCGCGGCCGGGACGCGTCGCCTCGGTCCGAGCGTCGTGATCGGCGAGCTCGCCCAGGATCGCCGCATCCTCGGCGACAGACCGAATCTGGCGGACGCGTTCACGAACGCCACCGGCCTCCCGCGTGACCAGGCCAGGTCGCAGCTGGCCAAATTCGGGCTGGGTGCGGACGCGGTGCAGCGCCCTTCCGCGTCGCTCTCGCCGGGTGAGCGCACCAGGGCCGAATTGGCCGCCTTCGCCGCGCTCGGCGTCAACTTCTTGGTCCTCGACGAACCGACCAACCACCTCGATCTCCCCGCCATCGAGCAACTCGAGTCGGCGCTGCAGAGCTTCGGCGGGACCTTGCTGCTGGTGTCGCACGACCGTCGCCTGTTGGAGGCGGTCACCACCACCCGCCGAGTGGAGCTGCCAGGGCGCACTGACGTGTCACGCGCCCTGCGCGAGGCCTGAGCAACACGGAGAGGCCCGAGCAACACGGCTGCGCTCCGAGGCTGACATCCCTGTGGCCCAAAGGGCCGGCGATTCGGCATCTCCCCGACGCCGCAAGGTCACCCCCGTTGGTGCGTTCTCCCTGTGTGCAGATGTCGTCCTCCACGGTGGAGGGCGGCGGAGGATGGACCCTGACTGACAGGGCACGGTGACACGGGGGGTGCACCATGACGAGCAGCATCGAGGCAGCCGAGGACATGGTCCGGCGGCTGATCACCTCGGCCAAC
This sequence comes from uncultured Acidimicrobiaceae bacterium, assembly GCA_963753115.1. Lineage (GTDB taxonomy): Bacteria > Actinomycetota > Acidimicrobiia > Acidimicrobiales > RAAP-2 > Bog-473. Next base: position 35,164 of record CAVWBB010000014.1, on the reverse strand, counting down.
CGCTCACACGCCGGCTCAAGGTGGCGCTACGAGCTCACCAGCGAGGTGGACAACATTGAGGTTGTCCCCCACCACGGGCCCGGGGCCCACACGCTCCGGATCCATCCCTGCTGGCTGCGCTACGTGGTGGCCCAGGGCGAGTTCCAGTACTGCGTCGCTGACGAGATCGACGCCTGGTACAAGCTCGAGGATCTCACCGCCAGAGAGTCGCCCTGCATCGTCGCTTGACGCGGGCGAGCCGTCAGACGAAGCGGTCCCGCAGCGCCACCTCGGCTGCCGCCACGCCGCACATCCCGTGGACGCCACCGCCAGGTGGCGTCGAGGCCGAGCAGAGATAGACGCCCTCGACCGGCGTGCGATACGGGTTCCACCGTGCCACCGGTCGGAACACCGTCTGGCGCAGCGAGGCTGCCCCGCCATTGACGTCGCCGCCCAGCAGGTTCGGGTTGTGCGATTCCGCCTCGTCCGCGGTGCGCACCCGACGGGCCAGGACGAGATCGCGGAAACCGGGCGCGAAGCGCTCGATCTGCGCCTCCATGCGCTCGGTCATGTCCACCGGGGAGCCGTTGGGCACGTGGCAGTACCCCCACAAGGTGTGCTTCCCCGCCGGCGCCCGTGTGGGGTCGACCACGCTGGGTTGCGCCACCAAGACGAAGGGGTGCTCGGCGTGCTGCCCGCCCCGGACGGCCGCCTCCGAGCGCGCCACCTCGTCGAACGTGCCGCAGACGTGGACGGTCACCGTGCGCCGGCACGCCTCGGCCCGCCAGGGGACCGGGCCGTCGAGGGCCCAGTCGACCTTGCAGGTGCCCCATCCTGGACGGAACCGGGCCCAGGGGCGGCCGGCCCGCCGGGAGAGCTGACTGCCCGCCAGCGTGACGAACGCCCGCGGTGAGGTGTCGAGCAGCACCGCACGCGCCGGCGGAAGGTCGGCCAGAGACGAGATCCACCTCTCGGTGTGGATGACGCCACCCAGCCGGCGCAGCTCGTTCGACAACCCGCTGGTGATGGCGGCGCTGCCGCCCGCCACCACGGGCCAGCCGGCGCCGTGGCCCAGCGCCGTGAGGAGCAGGCCGAAGGCGGACGTCAGCGGCGCGCTGAGCGGCTCCATGGAATGCGCTGCCGCGCCGGCGACGAGGGCGCGCGCCGCGTCGGTGCTGAACCGCCGCGCCGTGCGCTCGATCGACGGCGTCCCGACCAGCGCGAACCGGGCGAGGGCCAGCGGGTCGCGCGGGATGCTGCGCATCGGCCCCAGGACATAGGGAACGATCCGATCCAGCCACTGCACCAGCGGCCCGACCAGTTCCTCGTAGGCCGCGGCGTCGCCCCCGAGGTGCGCGGCCGTCTCCCCGACGTCCCGGTAGAGGGCAGCGGCGCGGCCGGCATCGAGCGGGTGGGCGAAGGCCACCTCGGGCTGGCGCAACACGACGCCCAGCCCGGCCAGGTCCAGTGAGCGGAAGAAGGGGGAGGCCACCAGCGCGGGATGCACCGCCGAGCACACGTCGTGGCGGAAACCCTCCAGGGTCAGGGCCTCGGTACGGGTCCCGCCGCCGATGGTCGGCGCCCCCTCGAACACCTCCACCCCGAGGCCCGCCCGGGCCAGCGTCAGCGCCGCCGCCAGGCCGTTGGGTCCCGAGCCGACCACGACGGCATCTGCACGCTGCATAAACGGACGTTAGCGAGCAGGGGTCCGGGCCCGGGTCGACAGTCCCGCTGGCGCCCCGGCCGCCGGGTCAATAGGTTGCGCTCGCCGGCCGGAACGCCCCACGCGCCCCGGTCGGCTCACCCAACGAGAAGGGGGTCTCCATGGCAGAGGTGCACGGAACCTGCGAGCCGCGCTTCGAACCGGTGCGCGCGACGCTCGCCGACCAGATCGACACCGGAGCCGACATCGGCGCTTCCGTCGCCGTGTTCCTGCACGGCGAGCCGGTGGTGGACATCTGGGGCGGCTGGGCCGACGAGGCGAAGACGCGGCCATGGGAGCGCGACACCATCACCAACGTCTGGTCGACCACCAAGACCATGACGTTCCTCGTCGCCCTCATGCTGCACGACCGCGGCGAGCTCGATTTCCACGCGCCGGTGACCACCTACTGGCCCGAGTTCGCCGCCGCCGGCAAGGAGAAGATCGAGGTGCGCCACATCATGGGGCACACGTCCGGGCTCAGCGGATGGGAGGAGCCCCTGGCCGCCGAGGACCTCGCCAACTGGGACCTTTGCACGTCCCGGCTGGCGGCGCAGGCGCCGTGGTGGGAGCCCGGCACCGGCTCCGGTTACCACGCCCTGACGCAGGGCTACCTCATTGGGGAGATCGTGCGCCGCATCACCGGCGAGAGCATCGGCAGCTTCTTCGCCCGCGAGGTGGCCAAGCCCCTCGAAGCGGACTTCCATATCGGCCTGCCGGCGAGCGAGGACCACCGCGTCTCCAACGTCATTCCGCCGCCGCCCATCGACCCCGCGGCCATGGAGGGCCAGGTCTCCGAGCTCATGATGAGAACGTTCATGAACCCGCCCATCGACGCCACCAACGCGCACCAAGAATGGTGGCGACGCGCCGAGATCCCCGCCGCCAACGGCCAAGGCAATGCCCGCTCGGTGGCCGCCATCCAGTCGATCGTCGCCGGACGGGGGGAGGCCCGCGGCGTGCGCCTGCTCTCGGCCGCCGCCACCGACCCGATCTTCGAGCTACAGGCGGAGGGCATCGACAAGGTGCTCGGGGTGCCCGAGCGGATGGGCATGGGCTACGGCTTGAGCAACCCGCCCGAGATGCCCCTCGGTCCACGCGCCTGTTACTGGGGTGGCTACGGCGGCTCGGTCATCATCATCGACCAGGACGCCGAGCTCGCCGTGTGCTACGTCATGAACCGCATGGAGTCGGGCCTCGTCGGCGACCTGCGCGGCACCAACATCGTCGCGGCCACCGTGGCGGGACTCGTCGCGTAGGCCTGGTCAGCCGCCGGTGGCCCCCACCGGCCCGCCACGCCACGGCGGGACCCGCAACGGGATCTCCCCGCCACCTCGACGAAGAAAGGCTCACCCCCGACCACGTCGATACGGGCCCGCAACAGAGGATGCCGACGCTGGCCGCGCGCAGGGCGGCCGCGAGGACCTCGGGGTCGATCCGCCTCGCCAGCTCGGCGATGAGGATGACGCGTACCCCGGTGAGCACATTGAGCAACCAGAAGTACCGCTCCGCCGGATCGAGCGTGCGCAGCACGCGCGGGTCCGCAGCCGCGATGGCGCCAAGGCTACCGCAGCGTCAAACCGCTCCACCCGATCGTTGCGAGCGCACCGCTTCGGCTTCGATCTCCACCTTCCAGGCGGGGTCCAGCAATCCCGCCACCACGATCATCGTCGCTGCCGGGCGCACGTGCGCGAGGAGCTCGCCGTGCACCGCGCCGACCGCGTCGCCGTACTCGACCGACGTCACGTACATGCGCGTGCGCACGACGTCGTCGAGCGACGCGCCCGCCTCCGCCAGTGCCCCCGCGATGATCTCGAAGCAGCGACGCGCCTGCTCCCCCGCGTCGTCAGGACACCGGCCGCCCTCGACGACCGGACCTGTCCCGGACACGACGACGCGGTCGCCCACCCGGACGGCCCTGCTGAAGCCGATGGTGGGCTCGAACGGGGAACCCGACGACACCTGCTGACGGTCGGCCATGCCCCGCATTCTCCCACCCCTCTCAGGCACGACGGAGGCCGGTACGATTGACGCCCACTGGAGGTGGGATGGGTCTGAGTCGGCGGCGGACTGGTGTCCTGGTGGGATCGGGAGCGATGGCGGTGGGCATCGCCGCGCTCGTGGTCACCGTCGTGGGCGTCTTCTCCGGTGCGCCGGCCGCGCCGTCGGGCACCCACGGCGCTGCCGTCGCCACCACGACCACCTCGTCCACGACGACCACCACGACGACGCCGCCGGTGCCCGGCAACCCGGTGGCGAGCACCGAGGTCGCCACGACCCACGGATCCATCCCCGGCTACGCGTCGCCGCAGTCGGTGGCGCCCGACATGACCGTGCCGGGCACGTGGTACGGCTACCCCTCGGCCCTCCCCGTGATCACGACCGAGCCCGGGTGGCTCGACGTCCGCCTGGCCCAGCGCCCCAACGGGTCGACGACCTGGGTGCGCCAGAGCGACGTCACTCTCTCGAGCACCTCGTACTACATCGTGGTCAACCTGGCGACAGAACACCTTCTCGTCTACGACAACGGCGCGCAGGTCTTCGACTTCCCGGCCGGCATCGGCGCGCCCGGCGACCCCACACCCCCCGGGCAGTACTTCATGCCGATGCAGTATCCGTCCCCCGGCCCCGGCTACGGCCCGTTCGTCCTCGTCACGTCGGACCACTCCGACACCATCAGCGACTGGGAGAACTCGGGCGACGCCGTCATCGGCATTCACGGGCCGATCACGTCCTCCGACGACGCGCTGATCGGCACGACCGGGGCCGCCATTTCGCACGGGTGCATCCGGCTCCACGACGCCGACCTGGCCCAGCTGTCCGTCATCCCCGCCGGGACGCCGATCAACATCATTACCTGACCCGCCGGCTTGCCGGCCGGGTCCCCGAGGCCGGCACCGGATCGCCACCCTCCCCACCTGGGGCGATGCCCCAGGTGTCACATTCCCTGACTGCATGGGGTCTGCTGGGTATGACACGTGACGTGGGAGGACCGCCATCGACGGACAATGCGGGCCACAAGGCTGCGCGCTTCGAGGAACAGCGGCCGCACCTGCGTGCCGTCGCCTACCGCATGCTCGGCTCGTTCGCCGAGGCGGACGACGCAGTCCAAGAAGCGTGGGTCCGCTTCAGCCGGACCGACACCGCAGACGTCGAGAACCTGCGCGCCTGGCTGACGACGGTGGTCTCCCGGGTGGCGTTGAACAGCTTGCGCTCCCGTCGCTCCCGCAACGAGGAGCCGGTGGGACCGCACATGCCCGACCTCATTCTGGACCGTTTCGGGGAGACCGATCCCGAGCACGAGGCGCTCCTGGCCGACTCCGTCGGCGTGGCCCTCCTGGTGGTGCTCGACACCCTGGCGCCCGCCGAGCGGCTTGCCTTCGTCCTCCATGACATCTTCGCCGTCCCCTTCGACGAGATCGCGCCGATCGTCGAGCGCTCCCCCGAGGCGGCACGCCAGCTCGCCAGCCGCGCCCGCCGTCGCATCCAAGGCGAGCAGACCATCCCCGACACGGACGTGGCGCGCCAACGCGAGGTGGTCGACGCGTTCCTCGCCGCCTCCCGTGAGGGGGACTTCGAGGCGCTGCTGGCGGTGCTCGACCCCGACGTCGTCGTCCGCGCCGACCAGGGTGCGATGGCAGGCGTGCCGGGAGGGCCCATGGCGACCCCGGTGCGCGGCGCACAAGAGGTGGCCCGCCGGGCGATGGTCTTCGCGCAGATCGGACTGCTCACCCATCCGGCACTCGTGAACGGCGTCGCCGGCGCCGTGACCACCCGCGACGGCGTGGCGTTCTCGGTCGGCGCCTTCACCGTGCGCGGGGGGAAGGTCGTCGCTCTCGACATCCTGGCCGACCCGGATCGGCTGCGCGCCCTCGACCTCACGATCCTCGGCGCCTGAGCCTCACACCCCGAGGCCGTCGAGATAGTCCCGGGCCCGCTCGAACGCGGCCGCCGCCTCGGGCACCCCTGCCGAGACCAGTCCCTGCCACCCGTGCACCATGCCGGGCCACGACTCGGCCGTCACGGCCACACCGGCCTGCAGCGCCGCCCGCGCCAGCGCGTCGGTGCCCTGACGCAGCGTGTCGTACTGCCCGACGGGGAGATACAGCGGCGGCAGGCCCGCCAGGTCCGCCGTCACCGGAGAGAGCTGCGGGTCGTCCAGCCGGAGCCGCCCGGCCGCATAGTCGCGCCCGCGGTTGCGTACCCACGGCGCGGTGAGGAACGGGTCGCGGACGTCGCCGGGGCTCTCGACCGCCACCGCGACGTCGAACCAGCCCGAGATGGACACGAAGCACGCCGGCAGTGGCCGCCCTCCGTCGCGTGCCGCCAAGAGGGCGCAGAGCGCGAGCAACCCGCCGCACGAGTCCCCACTCACCACCAGATGCGCCGGGTCGGCACCAGCTGCGACCAGCCCGCCGTATGCGGCGGCGCAGTCCCTGTGCGCGGCAGGGAACGGGTGCTCCGGAGCGAGGCGGTAGTCCGGCATGACGACCCGAGCCTCCAGCTGCTCCGCCAGCATGGCTCCGTAGAAGTGGTAGTCGTCGAGCGGGCACGACACCAGGCCACCCCCGTGGCAGTGGAACACGACGCGATCGGGTCGGGGCCGGCGGGTGTCGTCGTACCAGGCGCAGCGCACGCCGCCCAGCGCCACCTCGGTCACCGTGACGTGCGGCGGGACGGGATGCCCGTGGAACGGCGCCAGCATGGCCCGCACCGCCCGGTAGTCCGCCTCCGGATCGGCGAAGTCGGGTGGGACGAGGGAAAGGATCTCGGTCAGCTGGCGGCTCGGCATCGCCGCCTCAGACCAGGTCGTAGTCGGCGAGGTCGGGTTGCCGCGTGCGGTCCCAGTAGGTGTGGAGGTCGAACGGCCAGTTCTGGGTCACCCGCCCCCGTGCATTGCGGTACCAGGTGGGGACGTCGGCCACCCCCCAGACCATGGCGGCGTTGCCCTCTTCCATCTCGCGGCCGTAGCGCTCGTGGACGTCCCGCCGACACGACATCGTCCGGTGGCCCGTCCGGAGCACGGCGCCAATGGCCTCGACGGCGTAGCGCACTTGGCATTCGACCATGATCAGGATGCTGCCGTTGATGACGAGGTTGGTGTTCGGCCCGTAGAGAAGGAAGAAGTTCGGGAACCCGGGAACCGTCAGGCCGAGGTAGGCCTGGGCGTCACCACCCCACTCCTCGCTCAGCTCGACGCCGCCCGACCCGAAGACCCGCATGGGTGCGACGAAGTCCGAGGCGCTGAACCCGGTCCCGTAGATCAGGACGTCCGCTGCGCGTGCCTTGCCGTCGGTGGTGCGCACCCCGTCCGGCGTGATCGCCTCGATCGGCGTCGTCACGAGGTCGACGTCGGCGCGGGAGACGGCCGCCGCCCACCGCCCGTCGTCGCGCAGGGCCCGCTTGGCGAATGGTGGGAAGTGCGGCACCATCTTCTCGTAGAGCGCGTCGTCGTCGACCTGGGCGCGCAACACGTCCAGCAGCATGGAGCGGACGAAGTCGTTGGCCGCGCTGACCGCTTCGGTGTGCTCGTCCCACTCGGGGTCGACCCGGGCAGCCACGAGCAGCCCCTCGTGCATGAGCCAGAATTGCCACAGCCGGTCCCAGCGGCCGTAGTTCGGCACGACAGCCAGCAGGTCGTGGAATTCGGGCGGGAACGGATCCCCGTAGTTGTCCGTCGGCAACAGCCAGGGCGGCGTCCGCTGGTAGACGTCCAGGTGGGCCACCTCCCCGACCAGGCACGGGACGAATTGGGCCGCGCTGGCGCCCGACCCGATGACCGCCACCCGCCGTCCCGCCAGGTCCACCGAGTCGTCCCAGGCCGCCGAGTGAAATGACGGCCCGGCGAAGCGCTCCTGGCCCTCGATGGCGGGGAACGACGGGCGGTTGAGCTGCCCCACCGCGCAGACGATTCCGTCCACTTCCTCCGTCGACTCGGTGCCGTCGGCGGTCCGCACCGTCACGGACCACCGCTGCGAGGTCTCGTCGAAGCGAGCCTCGGTCACTTCGCACTGGAAGCGGATGCACGCGCTGAGGTCCAGGTTCTTGGCCGTCGACTGCAGGTAGGCCAGGAGGTCGGGCTGTGCCGAGTACCGCGAGCCCCAGTCATTGGTCTGGGCGAAAGAGAAGCTGTAGAGCTGGTTCGGCACGTCGACGCGACAGCCCGGGTACACGTTCTCCAGCCAGGTGCCGCCCACGTCGCCGTTCTTCTCGAACACCGTCACGTCGATGCCGGCCTGGCGCAGCCGGTGCGCGGCCGCCAGGCCCGAGGCGCCGGCTCCGACCACGGCGCACCTGAACGAGCGCCCGACTTCGGCCGTGTGCCAGCTGGGTCGACGGGGGTCGGTGCCCTCCAGCGCGAGTTCCTCGGCCAGGAAGCCCTCCCAGTGCTCGCTCGACCCGGCTCCGACGAGGAAGGTCAAGATCTGCCGCCACTCGTCGGGCGCCAGGGTGTGGTCGGGCCGGCCGGCCGCCAGGTGGTCCGCGAGTGCGGACCCGGCACGTGCCCGCGCCTCGGACTCCTGCTCGTCCGTGAGGCCGCGCCCGGGAACGAGCAGTTGGGACTGGTCCGGCGCGAACTCCTCCTCCAGCAACGAGAAGTCGCCCGTCTTGTGCGCCACTGCGCACAGGAGCGGATGGACGTCCGCGGCGGCGCAGGCCGCCTGCAGCCGTGCCTCGTCGACCGCTCCGGTCGCATCTTTCCCACCCATACGGACGAGCCTATGCACGGCCGGGTCGGGCCGTCAGCGCCCCATGTGCTTGCCCAGCTCCGCGATCTGGCTGTTCACTGCAACCGTGCGGGGCAACTTGTCCATGGCCGTGGCCAGGCTCTCGGCCGTCCAGCGGTCGTCGGTGTCGACCGTGTCGGCGATGGACCAGCCGCCGTAGATTCCGACCGACCCTCCGTAGACACTGAACACCTGGCCGTTGAAGGGGCAGGTCTCGGACGCCAGGACGGCAACGAGCGGCGAGACGTTCTCGGGGTCGAAGAGGTGCTGCTGCATCGACTCGCCCATCCCCGGCGTCTGCATGGTGAGCCGCGTCCGGGCCACCGGGGCGATGCAGTTGGCCCGCACGCCGTAGCGGTTCAACTCCATGGCGTTGACGACGGTCATGGCGGCGATACCCGCCTTGGCAGCCGAGTAATTCGTCTGGCCCACGTTGCCGTGCAGGCCCGCGCCCGAACTGGTGTTCACGATCGCCCGGTCCGTGATGGCGCCCGCCTTGGCCGCGTCTCGCCAGACATCCGCCGCGTGGCGGGTCAGGTTGAAGGTGCCCTTCAGGTGCACGGCGATGACGTCGTCGAATTCCTGCTCGCTCATGGACACGAGCATCCGGTCGCGCAGGATCCCGGCGTTGTTCACGACGACGTGGAGGTCGCCGAAGGACGAGACCGCCTGGTCGACCATCGCCTTGGCCCCGGTGAACGAGCTCACGCTGTCCGTGTTCGCCACCGCCTGGCCCCCGGCGGCGGTGATCTCGTCCACGACGGATTGTGCGGCGGAGATGTCCGCGCCGGACCCGTCGACGGCGCCGCCCAGGTCGTTGACGACGACTTTGGCGCCGAGCGAGGCAAAGAGCAGCGCGTGCTCACGGCCGATGCCCCGTCCCGCTCCCGTGATGATCGCCACTCTGTCCTGCAACATGTCCGGCCGTCCTCTCGCATTCGTCGGGGACCGACCGCCGGTGAGCGGGGTCCGGGCGAGACGATTGCAACGGCACCCCGGCCTGTCAAACCAGACCGCTGAGGTACGCGAGGGGTTCGACGGTTTGTCGGGTCCCGCTACGCCGTGACTTCCTGGAGGCGTCGCTCCAGATAGCGGCGCTCGACGTCGGTCCCCGCCAGCTCGTGGGCCTGCCGGAATGCCGCAGCGGCCTCGGAACGACGGCCCAGGCGGCGCAGCATGTCGCCGCGGGCGGCCGGGAGCAGGTGGTAGTCACGGAGCTCTTCCCGGAACGGCATGGCGTCAATGAGAGCCAATCCGGCCTCAGGACCATCGGACATCGACACGGCGACGGCGTGGTTCAGCGCGACGACGGCCGACGGCGTCATGGAGAACAGGTGGGCGTAGAGCGCGGCGACGCGGGCCCAGTCGGTGTCGCCGCGGTCGCTCACGTGGCACGCGGCGATGGCGGCCTGGACCTGAAAGGGCCCCGGACGTTCCAGCCGGGCGGCAGCCTCGAGGCACAACCGCCCCTCGGCGATGGACGCGTCGTCCCACAAGGAACGGTCCTGCTCGGACAGCACCACGAGGTCGCCGTCGTCGTTCACACGTGCCGCGCTCCGGGCGTCGTGAAAGAGCATCAGCGCCAGTAACCCCAGCGCCTCGGGCTCGTCGGGCATGAGGGTGCACAGGACGCGGTCGAGCCGTATGGCCTCGGCGGTCAGGCTGCGCCGGACCAGATCGGCACCGGAGCTGGCGGAGTACCCCTCGTTGAAGAGCAGGTAGAGCACGGCCAGCACGGCCTCGGTGCGCTCCACCAGCTGGTGGGCCGGCGGGACCACGAACGGGATCCCGGCATGGCGGATCTTGCGCTTGGCGCGGACCAGCCGCTGGGCCATGGTCGCCTCGGGCACGAGGAAGGCCCGGGCGATCTCGGACGTCGTCATGCCGGCCAGCGTGCGCAGGGTCAGCGCCACCTGCGCCTCGAACGACAGCGCCGGGTGACAGCAGGTGAACATCAGGCGGAGCCGGTCGTCCGGCACCTCGTCCCGGTCCAGCGGCAGCTCGTCCTCCTCCCCCAGTGCCATGACGGCGACCTCCCGCGTCTTTGCCGCTCCAGACCGGTCGCGCCGCAGCCGATCGACGGCGCGGTGGCGCGCCACCGTCGTCAACCACGCGCCGGGGCGGCGCGGGATGCCGTCGCCGGGCCAGCGCTCCAGCGCCGTCGCGAACGCATCCTCCGCGCACTCCTCGGCCAGGTCCCAGTCTCCGGTCAGCCGGACCAGGGTGGCGACGACCCGGCCCCACTCGGCCTGGAACGCCGCCGCCACGGCGGCCTCGACGTCGCTGGTCACATCTCCCAGATCGGCCTCACTTCGATGCCACCGTTCCGCGCGCCGGGGATCTTCGAGGCCACCTCGATCGCTTCGTCCAGGTCCTTGCAGTCGACGACGTAGTAGCCGGCCAGCTGCTCCTTGGTTTCGGCGAAGGGACCGTCGGTCGTCAGCACCTCGCCGTTGCGCACCCGCACAGTGGTGGCGTCGCTGCTGAAGTGCAGCCGCTCGCCGCCCTGCAGCACGCCGCGCTCGGCCATCGTCTTGCCGAACTCGGCGTACTCGTTTGTCATGGCCTCGCCCTGCTCGGCTGTGGCCGTCTGCATCTGGGCCTCGTCGGTCGCGATCAGCAACAGGTATCGCATGGTGTCCTCCTGGTTGGGGTTGGTTTCGCTCCTACGACGATCGCAGATCGCCCGAATCGACACCCCGGGACAGGAATCTTGACCAACTTCGCCGTCCTACGCTCATCTGCCATGGCGACCGCTGAGATCCCGGCCCTCCTGGAGCTCGACGTGGGCCCGATCGCCGCCGGCGGCGGCTGTGTGGCCCGGACCCCCGACGGCAAGGTCGTCTTCGTCCGCCACACCCTCCCCGGTGAGCGGGTGCGGGCCCAGATCACGTCCGAAACGACCACCTACCTGCGGGCAGACGCGGTCGAGATCCTGACCCCCTCCCCCGACCGCGTCCCGCCACCGTGCCCCCACGCCGGGCCCGGGCGGTGCGGCGGCTGCGACTTCCAGCACGTCGACGTCGCGGCCCAGCGGCAGCTGAAGGCCTTTCGCATCGCCGAACAGCTCGAGCGCCTCGCCGGCCTGGACCTGGTGGTCGAGGTCGAACCGGTCGCCGGTGACGAGGACGGGCTGGGCTGGCGCAGCCGGGTGCGGGTGGCGGTGGACGGCCGGGGTGCCGTGGGCTTCCGGCGCCACCGCTCCCATCGGCTCGAATACGTCCAGGAGTGCCCGATTGCCAGCCCCGGCGTCACCGCAACCGGCGCCCTGGCCCACCTCTGGCCGGGCGCCACCGAGCTCGAGGTGGCGACTGGCTCCGATCCGGCCGAGGCCGTGGTCTCGGTCACGCCGCGCGGCAAGGCCGCGCCGCGCCTCCCCGACATCGGCACCGGCCTGGTGGTCCGAGGGAAGATCCGCCGCGCGCCGGGCGCCGTGCACGCCTCGGTCGGCACGCGCCGCTATCGGATATCACCCGGCGTCTTCTGGCAGGTCCACAGGGGCGCCGCGGCCGCGCTGCTCGGGGCGGTCATGGACGCGGCTGGCGACTGCGCGGGGGCGTCGGTCGTCGACCTCTACGCCGGAGCCGGCCTCTTCTCCATCCCGCTGGCCGAGGCGGTGGGCCCTTCGGGTTCGGTCCTCGCGGTGGAACGGGACCCGCGCGCCTGTGCCGACGCCCGGCACAACGGCGCCACCTTCCCCAACCTGCGCGTCCTCGAGGGTGAGGTGACGCCGGCGCTGCTGGAGTCCGCGCTGGGCCGGCCCGACGTCGTCGTCCTGGACCCCGCCCGCGAAGGTGCAGGGACCGGCGTCATGCGGGCGCTGCTGGCACACGCGCCGACCCTGCGCACCGTGATCTACGTCTCGTGCGAGCCCTCCTCGTTCGGGCGGGACCTACGCGTCGTGCTCGACGAAGGGTGGCGTCTGGCGGGGTTGCGCGCCTTCGACATCTTCCCCATGACCGAACATGTGGAGCTGGTGGCGGCGCTGGAACCGCCCGCCCGATCACCGCGTTGACGCGACCCCCCGCACGACGGGACCCATCGCGCACGCCGTCACGCGTGCCCGCCCAGCTCGTGCTCCAGATGACCAGGCGATTCGAACTGCAGCGTCGAGTGCGCCACGTCGAAGTGGCCGGACAGGCAGTCCTGCAGATGATCGAGCACGCGGCCAGCCTCGCCAGTCGTGAAGCACTCGTCCGTGACGACGACGTGCGCAGTGAGGATCGGTAGCGACGACGTCAGGGTCCAGGCGTGCAGGTCGTGGACCGACTGCACCTCGGGCAGCTCCATCAGATGGCGCCGGACCTCCTCGACGTCGATGTCGTCGGGCGTCGCCTCGAGCAGGATGCGCAAGGCGGGGCGCAGCAGCTCCACCGCGGCCTTCAGCATCAAGAGGACGACCACCAGTGAGGCGATGGCGTCGGCGCGGTCAAAGCCCCAGAGCACGATCACGATGCCGGCGATGAGGGTGCCCGCGAACCCGTAGAGGTCCGTGAGGATGTGCCGGTAGGCGCCCTCGACGTTGAGCGAGCGCCTGTTGGCCCGCGACATGGTCAGCGTCGCGGCCAGGTTGACCCCCACGCCGACGGCCGCGACCACAATCAGGACTGCGCCGTCCACCGACGACGGGTGCACGAGCCGCACCACGGCGTCGTAGGTCACCAGCGCCGAGACGATGAGGAGGGCGATCGCGTTGCCGGCCGCCGCGAGGATCTCGGCCCGCTTCAAGCCGTAGGTGTGCGACCCCGTCTCGGGGCGCGCCGCCAGCCGGATGGCGATGAGCGACCCGGCGATGGCGCCGACATCGACCAACATGTGCCCCGCATCGGCAAGCAGCACGAGCGAGTTCGAGGCGACCGCCGCCCCCACCTCGAACACCATGAAGGCGACGAGCAGGACCAGCGCAATGATCAGGGCGCGGCGGTCGGTGTCCACCGACGGCTGCCCGGCGTGGGAGTCGTGGCCGTGGCCGTGGCCGTGCGCGTGACCTTCAGCCATCCGCCGTCACGTGGTCCGCGTGCGAGAGCACCTCTTCGACGAGCCGGCGCACGTGCGCGTCGTCGAGCACGTAGAAGATCCGCGTGCCCTCCCGGCGGCTGCGCACGAGTCGGGCCAGGCGGAGCTTGGCGAGATGCTGGGAGACCGCGGCGGGCTGCGCACCCACCAGCGCAGCCAGCTCGTTGACCGAGTGCTCGCCCTCCAGCAGGGCGCAGATGACCCGGAGCCGGGTCTCGTCGGCCAGCAGCTTGAGCATCCCGACGGCCGAGTGGAACTCCTCTCCGGCCTCTCCGGCGATAGGTCCAACTACCTGCGTAGCCATGCAGATAGTGTACCGCTCCTGCCGGGAGGACCTGACGGTGACCTGCTGGCCCGTCATCAGGGAGCGGAGGTGAAGGCCGAGGCCGGCACCGGCTGCACGGTGCAGGGCTGCTGGACCGACGACTGGGGCACGGCGGCCGTCAGCACGGCCTTCATGATCGGCCCGGCGACGTGGGCGCCGTCGGAGCTGTTCGCCTGTTGCGGGCACGACCACCGCCACCGCCACCTGGGGGTTGTTGGCGGGGGCGAACCCGATCATCCAGTGCTGTCGGTCCGCCCGGTGGCCTTGTCGGTCTGCGCCGTTCCGGTCTTGACCGCCGCACACAGGTACGACGGGAAGCCGACACCGGCCGCCGTGCCCTGGGGGCTGGTGATCACACTCTCCATGAGGGCGGTGACCTGCTGGGCGGCCTGGGCCGTCGCCACCGTGGAGGCGGCCTTCGGGGTGTAGTTCTCCACCAGACGCGCCCTGCGAGTCATGGATGGAGGACATCAGGTGGGGCGTCATCAGCACGCCCTTGTTGGCGATGCCCGCCGCCACCATGGCGTTCTGCAGGGCGGTCGCCGCCACGTTCTGCTGGCCGATGGAGCTCTGGCCGAGGTACGCCTGGGAATTGGGCGGCAGGTCCGGGAAGGTCGACTTCGTCACGTTCGGGAGGTCGATGCCGGGCACGGAGTTGTAGCCGAACAGCTCCGACTGCTTGGTCATGATGTCGGGACGCCGAGTTGCACACCCAGCTCGGCGTAACCGGGGTCACAGGAGAACGGGAGCATCTGCGTCATCATCCCGCCGCAGGGACCGGACTGGTCGCAGAGCCGGTAGCCCCCGGAATCGGCGAACGTCTGGCACTGCTGCACGGGGTAGTTGAAGGCGGCCAGGGCGGGTTTGAGGTTGTAGGCAGCCGTGCTCGTTACCACCTTCATGGTCGAACCGGGGGGAAACGTGTAGCCGGTGGCGATCGGCTGCAGGTACTGGAAGCCCTGGCGGTCCTTCTGGTTGTAGCTGAAGTACGCCAGTTGCTCCGAGTGCAGCGAGGTGCTGGCCAGCGGGTTGGGGTCGTAAGGTGGGGTTCGACACCATGGCGAGGATGTTGCCGGTCGACGGCTGGAACACGACGACCGCGCCGTCCTTGTTCGCTCCCGGCGGCAAGGTGGTCAAGGCGTCCCAGGCCGCCTGCTGCAGTTTCGGCTCGACCGTCAACGTGACGCTGTTGGTGATCCTCGGTTGTTGCTGGCGGAAGAGCAGCTGGCTCAGCGTCTGCGGCGGCGCCTGGTGCGCCCCGAGATAGGCGTCGTACTGCTGCTCGATCCCTGAGGTGCCGTAATAGAGCGCGGAGTCGTACCCGGTGATGCCCGCATAGAGCGAGCCCTGGGGGTACTGGCGCACGTAGGTGTACGGGTATTCGGTCGTGTTCGTCCCGGCGGGCGTCGGCACCGAGTGGCGAGGACGGTGCCATCGGCGGCATGAGATGTTCCCCCTCGGGTTGATGAACTTCTGGGAGGCGATGCGGGGGTTGTACGGCGAATTCTGGAGCTGCTTGGCCTTGACCAGCTGAATGTTGACCAGCTGGACGACCACGAGGCCCAGGCAGACCACCATGATGACCCCGAGCCATCGGATCCGACGGCCCATTCAGCCCGCCAACCAGTTCGTGGACGACCCGATCACCCGCAGCATGGTAGGCGGCAGGCCTGCCCACGGGCTTCATACCCGATCCGGGACTTCATCCCCCGTGCAACCAGGCGCGGGAGCTGCATTCGTGCACGTTTCCGACTGCGCGACGTCGGATGCCAACCCCCTCGACAACCTTCGGGTCGAGGCGGCCCGCGCCGGGCGGCCATTCAAGCGAGAGCCCAGTTGTGCCGATTGTCACAGTGTTGGGCGTCCATCTCCTCCCGCCCGGGTACACGTTCGTTCGGCGGCCCCTGGGTACTTCGGTGGCGCGCCGACGAGTGGCGGCGTTGGCCGCACCGGACGCGAAGGAGTGACGTGAATCGTCTTGCCCGGAGGCTGTGCCTCTCCGCAACCATGGTGGCTGGCGCCGCCGCCCTGATCCTGCCGAGCACGGTGCAGTCGGCACCCGCGGCGCAGGCAGCCGAGGTGCCGCACGCTGCTGGGTTCACGGCGAATCTCACCTGGAGCACGAACCTGCCCGACGGTGGCAACCCCGTCGCACTCTCCTCGCCCAACGTGGCGAACCTGGACGGTCAGCCGGCGGTGGTCGTCGGCGACCGGGCCGGCAAGGTCTACGCGTACCACCTCAGCAACGGTTCGGGCGTCGCCGGTTGGCCCTACAACGCCGGCGCGCCGGTCGACTCCTCGCCGTCGGTCGCCCCTATTTCGCCCAACGGCACCGACTCGGTCTTCGTCGGCGACGGCGGCACGACCGCCCCCACGTCCGGCGGCTACCAGGGCATCACCAACACCGGCGGTGACCAGTGGTTCGTCCAAGAGACGAATCCGGGGACCGACCCCACACCCCATTCCGCCATCGCTGCGTCCTTGACGGTCGGCTCCTACGCCGGCGGCTACGGGGTCGAGGCAGGATCGCTCGGACAGAACACCTATGCACTCGGGGCCGGCAACGGCGCCATGCTGGCCGGGTTCCCGTGGTTCCAGGCCGACTCGGTGTTCTCGACCGCTGCGGTCGCCGACCTGTACGCCGACGGCAACAACGAGCTGATCAGCGGCGGCGACTCGAGCGCCGGCCTCGCCTACAACACCAACTACGCCAACGGGGGCTCCATCCGCATTCTGTCGAGCGCCGGCAACGCAGGGCAGCCCGAGCCGAACGGCGGCATCCTCTGCCAGTACAACATCAACCAGAACGTCGACCGCTCCTCGCCGGCCGTCGGCCAATTCCTCGCCGGCGGCGGTGTCGGCATTGCCATCGGCGACGGAAGCTTCTACTCGGGAGCATCGGATTCGAACAAGGTCTTCGCCATCAACACCGGCTGCGGCCTGGCCTGGAGCGCGCAGCTCAACGGGATCACGGCCGACTCGCCCGCCCTGGCGAACGTGACGGGCAACGGCCAGCTCGACGTCGTCGAGGGAACGCAGGCCGGCACCATCTACGTGCTCAACGGAACGAACGGCGCCACGGTGTGGTCCGCACCAACGAGCGGTCAGGTGATCGGGTCGCCAGTGACCGCCGACCTGACCGGCGGCGGGTACCAGGACGTCATCGTCCCGACGACGAACGGCATCGACATCTTCGACGGCAAGTCAGGCGCAGAGGTGGCGACCTTGGGCAGCAACTACGGCTTCCAGAGCGCGCCGCTGGTGACAGACGACCCCAACGGCCACATTGGCATCACGGGCGCGGGCTACGTCAGCGTCGGCGGTACGGCAACGGGCTACATCGGGCACTGGGAGATCGACAACACCAGCGGCTCCGGAGCGAGCGTGCACGAGACCGGTGCATGGCCGCAGTTCCACCACGACCCCCAGCTGACCGGTGACGCCGGCACGCCTGCTCCCACGCTGCAGGTCCCCTGCAACGCGCCGGGCGGCGGCCCCAATGGGTATCTCCTCTCCGCGTCGGACGGCGGCATCTTCAACTACGGCAACATCCCGTTCTGCGGTTCGACCGGCAGCATCCATCTGAACCGGCCGGTCGTGGCATCCGCCATGACCCATGACGGGGGCGGCTACTGGGAGGTCGCCTCGGACGGCGGATTGTTCGCCTTCGGCAACGCCCAGTTCTACGGCTCCATGGGCGGCAAGCCGCTCAACGCCCCGATCGTCGGCATGGCCGTGACGCCGGACGGAGGCGGCTACTGGCTCGTCGCGTCGGACGGCGGCATCTTCAGCTATGGCGACGCCACGTTCTTCGGCAGCACAGGAGGCATGCACCTCAATCGACCCATCGTCGGTATGGCAGCGACACCCAGCGGTCGCGGCTATTGGCTGGTCGCCTCGGACGGCGGCATCTTCAGCTACGGCGACGCGCACTTCGCGGGCTCCATGGGCGGGCGAGCCCTCAACTCCCCGGTCGTGGGGATGGCCGCGGACGCGCAGACCGGCGGCTACTGGGAGGTGGCGGCCGACGGGGGCATCTTCTCGTTCGGCGCCCCCTTCTACGGGTCCACCGGCAGCATCCGCCTGAACGCCCCGATCGTCGGCATGGAGTCCAGCGGAAATGGCTCGGGGTACCGCTTCGTGGCATCCGACGGCGGCATCTTCAGCTACAACGCGCCCTTCTACGGATCCATGGGTGGCAAGCACCTCAACAAGCCCGTCGTCTCCATGGCGGGAACGTGATGCCTCCACGCTGACGGGCGGTCCGGTGTCGCCTGGCAGGTACGCGGCACGCGGCACGCCCCGATCCGTCCGGAGGCCGACACCAGCAGACAGCGGGATGCCACCGTGCCAGCGGTATCCTGAGCTCCTTTCCCGGCCCAGCAGATCAGGGGGAGCACATGCACGAGAGTGACGGCGCCGACCGGCGCGTCAGCACGCGCCGCGACGACCGTGTCCTGGTCATCACCATGGAGCGGACCAAGAAGCGGAACGCCATCGACCGGGCGATGGCCGACGCCCTCGACGACGCGCTCAACCTTCTCGACGACGACGACCAGCTGTGGGCCGGCGTCCTGACCGGGAGCCCTGAGGTCTTCAGTGCCGGCAGCGACCTGACAGCCGGCGGCGACTACACGACGGCTCGCGGCGGGGAGTACGGCATCATCCGGCGCCGGCGCAAGAAGCCGTTGATCGCCGCCGTCGAGGGTCCCGCACTGGGCGGCGGGCTCGAGGTCGCCCTCGCCTGCGATCTCGTGGTCGCCTCCAACACTGCCCGCTTCGGCCTTCCGGAGGTCACCATCGGCGTCATACCCACCTGTGCCGGGCTCTTCCGGGCACCACGGGCCTTCCCTTTGAACGTGGCCAGGCAGCTCATCCTGACCGGCCGGCCCATCGACGCGACCCGTGGCTACGAGGTGGGCTTCGTCAACGTCCTCACCCCCGCGGGCCACGCGCTCGAAGAGGCTGTTGCCCTGGCGCAACAGCTCTGCACCAACGCCCCGGTCTCGGTGCAGGCCTGCCTCGCCGCCGTCAATGACATCGTCGGCGGGGGCGACGATGTCGGCTGGCAGCACACCGACCAGGCCCTGGGCACAGCGACAAGGTCAGCCGACGCCCGCGAGGGTGTCGCTGCGTTCTTGGAGAAGCGGCCGCCGGTCTGGACCGGCCGTTGAGGCTCTGCCGTGAGCGGTGCCGCTAGGCGGCGTTGCTGAAGCGGCCGATCTCATGGCCGTCGACGTAGGTCACGCACTCCTGGGCCTGGAAGCCGCCCACGATCGCCTTTCGGTTCTTCTCAATGCGGACGTCGTGTGACTCGCTCGAACCCACCGAGAACTCGTACCGCTCGACGCGCTTGAAGTTGAAGATCTTGAACTTGCGGATGACGGGTTGGCCGTCGACGGAGATCCGCAACGGCCCGAGCAGCTGGTCGAAGTGAAACGCCACGTTGTGGCGCTCGGTCTCCCCCACCTCGAACTCGAAATCCAAGTTTCTGTCTGGCATCGGCCCCTACCTCCACGATGAACGTTGACCCCCGTTGTCTCGGCTCGCGGCGAGACCGGGTGCAGCGCCGTTGTCGAAGCGTTGCGCGAATGAGGCCCTGCTGTGAGCCCTAACGCCAGCCTTGGAGGACATGGTCGAACCACCACTGGGGCGCCGCCGACGTGAGCACGTTCATGTCCCAGTAGTCCCACCACCGGACGATCTTCCCGTCGCGGATTTCGTGCACGGAGGCCACGTCGAGCGCCATGGACTCGCCGCTCGGCCACTCCCAGTGCTCGACGTGCTCGGTCATCACGACCTGCTCGCCGGCGACCAGGTGGCGTCGCACGTCGTAGAGCTTCGACAGCTTGTCGAAGGCGAGCCGCAGGCGAGCCGTGATTTCGGCGGGGCCGCGGGCAACGTCGTCCTCCGGCGTCACGATGTCCGTGTACTCGCCCTGCGGGTCGAAGCGGGACCCCATCGCCACGAAGTCCTGCCGGTAGAGGTCGTCCCAGAATCCCTCGATCAGCTGCCGGTTCTCGTCTGTACGGGTCACACTGCTCCCTGTCGTCGGATCGACGTGATCCTACGGGACACCGGCTTCTGGGCCGAGGGCCCGGGACCATGGCTCAGGCTCCGGCGCTCCAGCGCGCGTTGGCCTCATCGAAGAGTCGCTGGGTGCGCTCGAAGTCCCGGGGCCGCTCCTCGAAGGTCACCGCGTCCCATTCCGACCGCTCGGCCGCGAAGAAATCCCCGCCGTAGACGTGCAACGCCACGGCGTAGTCCTGGCGCGAATTGGCGACGGAGTGAATGGCGTCATCGCCCAGGAGCAGCACCTCACCGGCCGGGAGCTCACGACCCCCAGCCGCTTCCAGCCCCCCGGGGCTTCGCCGGTAGAACGCATTGTCCTCCTGTCCCCCGTACATGCCGATGACCGCCCACATCCGGTGCTCGTGGGGATACAGGCTGATCCCCGGGGTCCAGGCCACGTGCAGAACCGTCAGATCGGCCGCAGCGTGCAGCGCCGTGATGCCGCCCTGGCGCACGGGTCCGAGCGCGTGCTCCAGAGCAGCCGGGTCAGCCACGATCTCGTCGAGGACATCGCGAACTGCGAGCACGGGCGCGTGCTCGCCGATCGCCGTCTGGCACCGGCTGACGATGTCATCGACCGTCAGGGCCACGAACGCAGAGTATTCGGTGCGGCGGCGTTCCGGGCCTCGGCACTTCTTCCGGTGCGGTCTGCGCTGGGTGGCACGCACGACGCTCGACCGCAGGCCACGGGCGGCGGCCCCTGTCCCTCAGCGGCAGGAGTCGTCCCACGGCTGCTCACCATCGGCCTGGTAGAGCGCGATGGCGAGGTCGTCCTGCTCGGCCGGCGTCGCTTCGTTGGGGGGAACGTTGACGAGCTGGGGCATGCCGGCCAGCTGGGCGGCCACGTTCCACGTCGACTGACTGAACTGGAACCCGCCCATGTACAAGCCCCCCGGTGAAACGGCACCGTAATTCCCACCCGACTCCACCTGCAGAACGCATTGGAGGAAGCGAGGAAGCGCAGGATCGCCCGCTGGCGTGCTGACGGTCGTTCCCTGTGGTGCCGTCGATGTGCGCACAGGCAGCTGTGACGCGCTCGATTTGGCTGCCGCCGCGGCGGCCTTGGCCTGTGCCGCCTGGACTGCGGCCGCCGCCGCGGCCGCCTGTGCCGCTTGCTGTTGGGCCACCGCAGCGGTGAGCTGGCCGGTGATCTCCGACTGCTTGGACGCCAGCTGGACCTTCGTCCGGCTGGCGGCGCTGAGCAGCATCGCCTCTTGGTTCGTGGTCGCCTGTTCCTCAGCCACCTGTTGCTCGAGCGTCGCGCGTTGGGCCCGCACTCCGTTCTCGTCAGTGTGAATGGCGGCGATGGTCAGAGCGATGTCACCACTCACCACTTCTTCGTACACCTTCCTCGAAGGCGATTCCTTCTGGTTCTCGAACAGCGCCTCGGATCCATTGACCTCCGGATCCAAGTTGATGTAGGCGGACACCGATTCTGACTGCAGGCGTTTGCGATCGCTCTGCACTCGACCGATATCGGCTTGGATCTGGTTCTTGCTGGATCCGATCGCTGCCTCGTCGCTCTGGACCTTGGCGGTATCGACGTCATATTGCTGTTGGTACGTTCCGATCTGAAGCTGCTCCAGCACGAGATCCTGTGCGATCTGGGTCGCCTGCGCTCGGAGACTGGAGACTTGATCAGCCGCGACGGGTCCCGGAGGGACGACCACCGTTGTGGTGATCGCGGTCACGAACGTCAGGCCTAGCGTTCCCGCCCCAACAGCGGCGAGCCTCTGCACTCGGCATCGGAGACCTGGTTTCGTCGTCGGGCATGTCTGGGCACCGGGCACGATTGAGGAGCAGTTTTGTCGGTTTTCCCTCGTCAGCGCAATCGCGGGATGCCAGCACGACACCGATGAACTGGGGCGAAGCGAGTGGGCGCAGCGGGAGTCATGCCCACAACGCTCACCTCTATCGGTGCCATCAGTCGGAAATCTGATCAACACCAGACTGAGACGACCTGTTGCCAGGCACGAAGGCGGGAGCGGCGACACTGGGCGCGATCCCGGGGTCACACCGCTTCAGGCACGGCTCGGTCCACGCCATGCGAAGCACGAAATGAAGTTGTGGCGAGCCGCGAGGTGCGTTCGTCAAGGCGAGTGTCACTCGGCATCGACTCCGGTGACCCGATTTCGCTGCCGTTGTCCGCCGATGATCCCCGAAATGAGCGACGGCACGCGCGTTGCGCCCTGAACACGGCCGTAGCGTTCGCTGAAATTCACCCGGCGGACATTTGCGGGTCACCGAATGGTCGAGGACTGTTCGAACGCGAACCGTACGCTCCAGGCGATCGGGATCGCGCGCACAGAAGGAGCGACATGAAATCGAGATCGAGCCTCGTGACGACCGGACTCGCAACGTTTGCGATCGTGATGGCGACATCATTGGCGGCGTCGTCCTCGAGCGCCGTTGCTGACGGGCGCGATCAGATCAACCACCTGCTCCTGATCTCGGTTGACGGCATGCACCAGTCCGATCTGCAGTGGTACGTCGCCAACCATCCCAACTCGGAGCTCGCGCGACTGGCCACGGGCGGCGCTGAATACACCAACGCGCAGACCCCCAACCCGTCGGACTCCGATCCGGCCGGCACGGGGCTGATGACCGGCGGCGACCCGAAAGTCACCGGCATCTACTACGACGTCGAGTACAGCCACGGTGTCTTTCCGTCAGGGACGACGAACTGCTCCGGGCCGGTCCCGGGCGGCGATGTGATCTACGACTCGCCGGACGACAATCTTCCTGCGGTGCAGGATCTCTTGCACAACGGGAGCGGCAACACATTCCCTTCGTTCGACGAGGGCGGCTCCATCTACCCGGGCGGCATTGACACCAATCCGGACTTGATCATGCACCTGAGTGCCCAGCCACAGTCGGGTCTGAACCCGGCGACGTACCCGATCGATCCGAAGACCTGCCAACCGATTCAGCCATGGGACTTCCTGGGGGTCAACACCATTTTCCAGGTGATCCACAACGCCGGAATTCGAACGGCGTGGTCTGACAAGCACGCCGTCTATACGTCGTTCAACGGCCCGGGCTCGAACGGCACGAGCATCGACGACTTCTTCGGACCGGAAATCGACTCGCAGGCTGTCGAGCCGAACGGCGTGCCGTACCCCGTCGACGGCGCGTGGACGGCCGACAACGCCGCGACCAAGCAATACGACTCCTACAAGGTCCAGGCGGTGATCAATTGGATCAACGGCTACGAGCACTCCGGCACCGGGCCGAGGGTCGGCACACCGGGGATCTATGGCATGAACTTCCAAGTGGTCTCGACCGCCGAGAAGCTGAAGAGCTCCCCGGCGGTGCTGATCGGCCCAGACGCGCACGGCAACTACACAGAGGGGCCGTCGCTGCCCGGCGGGTACGTGACCGTAGCCGGACAACAGGTGCCGGGCCCGTTGCTGCAGAGCGCGCTCGACTACGTCAATGACGCATTGCAGCGGATGGCCAATGCGATCCAGGCCGCCGGCGAGGCCAACTCGACGGCGATCATCCTGACGGCCAAGCACGGCCAGTCACCCCTGAACACCACCCAGCTGCAGCGGATCGACGACGGCCCGCTCATCGCCGGCGTCAACGCCGCTTGGGCCGCACAACATCCGAGCACCCCGACGCTGGTGGTCCAAGAGGCTGACGACGACGGATTGCTGTGGTGGCTGTCGGACCGCTCGCAGGCAGCCGCTGACTTCGTCAAGAGCTACCTGTGGACGCATTCGGTTCCGGCGGTCAACGGCGCCGGCCAGACGATCACCGTCCAGCACTCCGGCTTGCAGGAGATCTTCGCAGGTCAGCAGTCGGCGCATGTCTTCGGCGTCTCGAACGCCGACCCGCACCACCCAGACGTGTTCGGGATCGCGCAGGTCGGCACGATCTATACGACCGGCTCGAAGATCGCCGAACACGGCGGCGACAACCCGGGCGATCGAGACGTTCCGCTCGTCGTGTATGCGCCGGGCACCGTCCGGCCCGGCCAGTCATGGACCGGAGTCGAAACGACGCAGGTCGCTCCGACGATCTTGAAGCTGCTCGGACTCTCCCCGAATTCGCTTCAGGCCGTCCAGCAAGAGGGCACGCAGGTGCTCCCCCGCCTCGACGACCGGGATTGACCAGGCTCCGTCTCATCGGGCCGCCAGGAGGCTCCCAAGACTGGAGTCGAGATCTCCCCTCCCCCGGCAGGTTGGCCCGATTCGTGCGCAGCGCAGATGAGGCGGGCGTTCTGCAGCCACAGGCCTTGATGCGGCCGCCGCGGCGAGACAGCTTCGCGTTCCTCCATCTGCTCGACCTGCGGCCTCCACCGGGTGCGACCTCACCGTTCGCGTTCGTCGAGACGTGGTGGGTCGATCGGTGGCCGCGCAAAGCGGCGTGGGGGGTTCGCAACACTCGCTAAGGCACCAGCCCGTGCGACGCTGTCCGGCGCAAGGGCAGCCCTCCGCGTACTATGACGGCGGCGTCCGGCCGACCCGGGGGGTTCGATGGGGCATGTCAAGAGGTGCAGCGCGGGGTTCGTCGTCGCGCTCTGTGCGGCCGCGCTCGTGGCCAGCGGGACACTCGCCGGGTTGCCCTCCGGTGCGTCGACCCGGTCGACCCGGACGGGGAGCAGCGTGCCGACTGTCGCCGGCGGCGTGAAGGGCGGTCCGGGGTACCTCGTCTACTGGGACCAGAACGAGGAAGTCGACTTCTTGTCCATGCCCACGGGCGTCCAGGGCCAACTCCTCCCGGCGTGGGACCTCAACGGGCAGGTCTGCGTGCTCCCCGGCGGACGCTTCGTGGGTGGCTACGACCCCACCCTGCCCAACCAGCACAACCTTGGGGGACGGAAGCCGTACAAACAGCCCGCCGACGGCGAGGAGCTCGACGAGCCAAATGGCTCGTTCAGCGGCCAGACGCTCTACGTGCCCGGCCCCTACAAGATGCGCGGCCAATCAATCGGCTCCGACTCGCCGCCGAGCACCAACGGGGTCTTCAACAACAACCAGACCTACACCGGGTGCGCAGTGGATAGCCGTCACAACGTCTTCGCGAACGACATCGCGACGGCTCAGGGGTCGTTTCCGCCGCCGAGCAGCGGGCGGCTGGTCGAGTGGTTCGCGCCGAGTTACACGACGTCGTGCACCATCTACGGACCCACCTCCGGGGGGTACGGGCCGCACCATACGGACGGCACGGGTGGCCTCGCCCAGCCGGGCACCATGGCCGTCGCCTCCAACGATGACCTGTTGGTCCCCAACGTCGGAACCTCGAGCGTCCTGCGCTTCGCTCACGCCTCGTTCCCGACCAGCGCCGCGCAATGCCCGGGCGGGGCGTACCCGCGCAACCGTGTCCAGGTCTCGACGTTCTTCAAGGCCTCATTCGCGGCCGGCATCGCTGCGGACCCCACCTGCGGCTGCTACGCCGTCAGCAGTTACATCGGGGACCCCTCCATCGTCTGGGTCAGCGCGAGCGGCCAGCCCGAGCAGGGGCGTGGCTCCGTGCCCGGGACAACGGTGGCGGACCTCGGGAAGAGTCCGGGGCAGTACAACCCGTTCGGCATGGCCTTCGCCCCCGACGGAACCCTGTACTTCGTGGACATCCACATCGCGTGCACCGGCCCCCTGACCGGCTGCGGGCCGGCCTCCTACGGCGGCCGCGTGATGCGCGTCACGTTCAGCGGCGGCCAACCGTCGGCGCCGGTCACGGTCGCGGGCGGTTTCGATTTCCCGACCAGCGTCACCGTCTGCGTGCCGGCGCACATGCGATGTCCCTATCCGTCGGGAAAGATCGTCGCCCCGTTGTCGGGCCCCGCCGAGAACCCGGCGTCGGCCCACGGGCCGTCCTCGGACAAGCCCGCCACCGCCGGCTTCGGCTGAGGGCGATGCACCCGATCAGGCTGACGCCGCGGCACGCCCGGCATGGGACCGGAGGCGCGGCATCCGCCGCCAGGTTGGCGACGGCGTTGGCGGCCATCGTCGTGGTGGCGCTGGCCGGCTGCACCACCATGACTCCCTCCGGCGCCAACGTCTCGGCGGGCGCCCCGGCGGCCGGACCGGCGGCGCCCGGCCCCTGGGACTGGCCGTCCTACGGCCACGACGCCCAGCACACGTTCCACGGCCGCACCACGCTGACCAAGGCATCCGTGCGGACCCTGCGCCAAGCCTGGTTCTTCCCGACCGGCGACGCGGTCACGGCCACGCCCACGGTCGTCGGCGACACCGTCTATGCCGGGTCGTGGGACGACTACTTCTACGCCTTGAACCTGAAGACCGGCGCGCTGCGCTGGAAGGTCAGGCTCAAGTCCCAGGACGCCATCACTCCCTATCCGGGCCAGAGCCCGCGCGACGCGGCCTCCGACGGGGGCCTCGTCACCTCGTCGGCCTGGTTCCAGCCGGCATCGCGCAGTCGCCCGGCTCTTCTGATCGTCTCCGGTGGGTACACCCTCTACGCCCTGGTGGCGACGACCGGCGCCGTGTTCTGGGAGCACGACTACCCGGGCCTGCCTGGGCCGCCGGACCCGAACGCCGACAGCACGCGCATCTTCTCATCCCCGGTCGTGGCCGACGGGCGGGTCCTCTTCGGAGTGGACGAGGACGGGCAACCTGCGTCGGCCGGCTCCATCGTCGCGGCCAATCTGCAGACAGGCGACCCGGTGTGGGAGCTCCAGACCGATGTGGCGGCCACCGGTGGCAAGGTGGGGATCGACGACAGCTGCGGCAGTGTCTGGTCCTCGGGCACCGTCTTGCCCGATCTGGGGCTCGTGGTGTTCGGGACGGCCGACTGCAAGCTCTCGGGTACGGCGCCCTATGCCGACTCGGTGGTGGCGCTCCGCATCCGCAACGGCACGCTGGCCTGGAAGTTCCATCCGCTAAAGCACGCGCCCGCATGCGACGACGACTTCGGAGCCACCGCCAACGCCGGGGTGTCCCCGTCCGGGGTCACCACCTTCCTGGGTGAGGGAAGCAAGAACGGGACGTACTACTCGCTCGACCCGCGTACGGGACGGCTGCGCTGGTCCACCAACGTCGTCTTCGGCGGATCCTCGGGTGGTTTCATCGGCACGACCGCCTACGACGGTCGCCGCGTCTATGGCGCCACGGCGATCGGCGACTTCTTCCCGGTCAAGCACGGCATCAAGCCCGTCTGCGACCCCTCCGACCCTCGCGACACTTCGTCGCAGAACCCGACCGACCACGCGTTCGATGCCACGAACGGCTCAGTGGTGTGGCAGGCGAACGGCGCCGCCTCCTTCTCGGCGACCACGGTGGCGGGAGGGATGTCCTTCAACGGCGCCGCACTGTCCCAAGTCCTCGATGTGCGCGACGCCGCCACCGGGAGCCTGCTCGTGCAGGTTCCACTGCCTCAATTCAACTGGTCCGGCGCGGCGACCGTGGGCGACGCGCTGGTGTTGGGGCTGGGGACGACCGCCGACGCGGCGAACTCGGGGATCGAGGTGTTGACGCCGGGCGGTGCACCACCCGTGATACCGGGCACGGGCTGAATGGCAAGAGCGCAAGAGAGCGGCGCTCTTCACACCCCGTGTTCCACACAGTCGCCATGGCCGAGACGGAACTCACCGTGGGGATCGTCGGCCTCGTCGGAACCCGCCAAGAGGTGTGCGCCGGTGAGGTTCCACACATCGGAGGCCCAGCACTCACTCGTCGAGCAGTGCGGTGAGCTTCTTTGGAGCGAGGACCCGGTAGGCTGTCGGTCACGAGCTCTCGGATCTCCTCCCAGTCCGTGTCGTCGCCAAGAAGCACACCGACGCCATCGCGCCCAGAGCGACGAGGGGCGAGAGGACGGGCTCGGGGAGATATGGAGCGGGCCCAAGCCGCTGCGTCGTGCAGGTTGGTTGAGCACTGAGGCTCGACCGGTCCGGGCGTACGTCGCTCGGTCAGGTCCCATAGGGCCGCGTGAGTACCTCCATGTTGTGACCGGAGGGATCCTCAAAATAGAAGCCTCGTCCGTGGTTGTTGATTCGGTTCGCCTGCTGGTGCCCGGGGTCAGCCCAGTAGGCAAGTCCACGGTCCGTGACCCGAGCAAAGATCGCGTCAAATTCGTCCTCGGTGACAAGGAAGGCGTAGTGATGATGTTCTGGGACACCTCGGTCGTCGTAGTCAAGACTGACGCCGTTCGCGGTCTCGAGGCACATGAACGGCCCAAACGGCTTCGGGGGACCGAGACCGAGGATCTCCGCAAGAAAGCTTGCGGACGCCTCCTTGTCCTGCACCGGGACGATGGTGTGGTTGAGCTCAACTGCCATGGCACCTCCCTGCTGCTTGAAACCAGCACCCATTATCGGCCTGGTGAGGTTGGGAGCCCTCGACGCTCCTGATGCCCCGCCCAGCAATACCTGACGACGATGGCCGCCGCCTCACCTTGCCGAAGTCCCGTCGTCGCAGGATGGGTCAACTCGCCCAAGACCACCCTTTCGTATCGTCAGGTGTCCGATCTGCTGGTGCACCTCTCTGAAGGTGCCGAGGCGACCAACGGAGTTCAGGGCCATCGTCAACAGGAGTTCTGTGGTGGGTGCTCGTGGACCCAAACCTACGGCCCCCGCCCTGTGAAGGTGAGCTCAGCACGCCCTCTGACCAGGCACGGGAGGACGATGACCCATCGACCAGTAGGTACTCTGATGCAACCTGGGTGGTGACGGAACACTCCCGGGGCCGCTGGTTGTCGAATTATTGTTCCAAAATGGGCCGATCGGCTCTATGTCACCTTCGAGCGCCGAGTCAGCCTTCTGTCCGACAGGCTCGTGAACCGTGGCATGCACGGAGCCCACTCTTGATCGTCATGCCACCGTTCCTAGGCGAAATGAAAGAGAGGTGTCATGGCGAGCATTCGATCCCATGATCGAAAGATGGTGTTCGGACGTGGGATGCGTCGCGAGGCAACGAGTTCGGGCCGCAGCACGGCCCGCACAAGCCTTGTGCGCGGACTTGCCGCAGTGGCCCTCTGCATGAGCGGTGCCGTGATCACGGGACTGGCGACCACGGCGACGCCGGCAGGTGCCGCGAACCCGACCCCTCTGATCTACGAGATCGACAACTCCGCCAACGCCATCAACATCTTCCCGGCCTCTCCAGGCGGGAACGTGGCGCCGGCCGTCCACATCACAGCCAACGGCAGCTCCCTGGACGACCCGCTGGGTGGGGTCTTCGACTCCGCAGGTGACCTCTGGGTCGCCAACGAAGCCGGGGGAACCATTGCCGAGTTCACCCCGAGCCAACTGACATCCTCCGGCAGCCCCGTTCCGGCGGTTGTCATCAGCGATTCTGACGGTCCCACCGGCCTCGCCTTCGATGCGAACGGAAATCTGTGGGCCACCACCGTCATCGGTGGGGTCGTGGAGTTTACGCCCGGTCAGCTTGCTTCCTCTGGAACGCCCGACCCCAGCGGTCACGATCTCGAGGACCGGACTCCGACGGCTCGTTGGGCCTCGCCTTCGACGGATCTGGCAACATGTGGGTTGGGACCTTCGACGTGGACAACTCGCTCGTCGAGTACACACCCGCCCAATATGGCGTCCGGGCATCGAGCACCCCGACCCCGAATGTCACCCTCTCAAACCTGGACCAACCGCGGAACCCGACGTTCGACGCCAACGGCAATCTGTGGTTCTCCGCATCGAGCGGCGCGACGATCGCCGAGCTCATCCCTTCTCAGCTGACCACGGACAGCAGCACGATCCAGCCGACGGTGCTCGTGACCAGCTCGGCCATCGGCAATCCCGCCGGCCTGGCCTTCGACAACGCCGGTAACCTCTGGGCTGCTGACCAGGGAGCTGGGGCAACTCCCCCGGGGACAAACGGCGTCTACGAGTACAACCCCAGCCAACTGGCGTCGACCGGCAACCCGACGCCCGCGGTGACCATCACAGGCAGTAACACCACCTTCGCCAGCCCGAACGGCGTCGTGATCGCCTATCAGAAGATTCCCACCGCGCCCAGCATCACCAACCTGCCCAGCAATCCGACCTACAGCTCCGGGGGCGGCTTCACCGCCACGGTGAGCACCAACAGCCCTGGCGCGCACTCGGTCACCTCCAGCACACCAGGCGTCTGCACCGCCAGCGGCCTGGTCGTCACCTATGTCTCCGCTGGCCAGTGCACCCTGACCGCCCAGGTGGCGAACAGCCTGTTTTACACCTCGGCCTCGGGTACGGCTCAGAGCTTCACACTGAGTGGCACGACACCACCTCCGCCGCCGCCGCCCCACACCGTCGCACGGCTACTGGCTGGTGGGCTCCGACGGCGGGATCTTCAGCTTCGGCCAGGCCCAGTTCTACGGATCAACCGGCAGCCTGCACCTGCAGCGACCCGTGGTCGGCATGGTGCCCACGTCTGATCACGGCGGGTACTGGCTCGATGCCTCAGACGGCGGCGTCTTCAGCTACGGCGACACGCAGTTCTACGGGTCGATCCCCGGCCTGGGTCTGCACCCCGCTGGCTCAGGGCTGCCGAACAGTCTGAATGCACCGATCGTCGGTATGGTGCCCTCCGCTGACGGCGGCGGTTACTTCATGGTTGCTTCCGACGGCGGGGTGTTCGCCTTCGGCGACGCCCACTTCGCCGGGTCGTGCCCGGGCATAGGCGGTTGCTCGGGCTCAGCGGTAGCAGTGATGCCCGATGCTTCGGGCAACGGCTACTGGCTCGTGACACAGAGCGGGAACGTCTACACCTTCGGTGACGCCTCCTACTACGGCGCTCCTGGGAACACCGGATCCCCCGTCACCTCGGCGGTCAGAACACCCGATGGTGGCGGTTATTGGATCCTCACGGCCAACGGCGCTGTCCACGGCTATGGCGATGCAGGCAACTTCGGCGACGCCGCGGGATCCTTCGGCTTGAGCCCGGCAACGGCAATCTTCACCACGTCCGACGGCGGTGGTTACTGGATCGCCTCTGCCAATGGAACGGTGAATCCGTACGGCGACGCTCCCAATGAAGGCGGCCTGTCGGGAACACACCTCAATGGGTCGATCATCGCTGGCACTGGGTTCTAGGTGACGGGGCCGATCCTGTCTGCCGGTCAGTTCACGCTGGCCGGCAGACAGGTCTGACCCTCTGCTCATCGGTAATGCCCAACGAATGTCCGATCCCGCTGGACGAATCGAGGCTCTCGAGATTGAGGCGGTTGGCCTTGCCGACTCACCGCGCGACATCATCCCGTCCTTGACCCATCAAGGACGACCACGCATGCCCTGAGTAGCGCTCTTGGTCAACGTTCTCTCGACTATCGATCTCCGACTTTCGACATCACAACAGTGGAACTAGAGGGACAGCATTCGTACCCGAACGCTGTTGCAGACAGCAGCGCCGGTGGTTGGAGTTTGAACAATCCGGTCGACCTGGCGGGATAGCATCCCAAACCAACCCAACCCTGCCCGACCCGTAACACGCCCTGGCCAAATGTGAGCCGCCGGAAAAGACAACCGGGACTACACGATCTCCTTCGCCGGCGCCTATGCGGTCTATGTCATCGGAGGGGGTGGAGGCGGAGGCGGCGGTGGGAGCTCCTCCGGAATCGCTGATCAGGTCGGTGGCACTGGTGGGGGTGCCGGTTCGTTCGTGTTCCATATCTTCGGGAGTCAGGCGGGAGATGTATTGACGATCAACAACGGAGCCGGTGGAGTGGGGGGTGCCCCAGGGAGTGCCAATGGTGGGGGTGGGGGACCTGCCCCGTAGGAATCCTCTTTGAGTCAAGACCGCAATATCCGGTACTTCCAGGCGCGATGAATCACCCCGTCGTTGAAGGAGATGACGGCGTAGGATTTCTCTGGGTTCGGGAGTGACTTCGCCGAAGAGCCGGTCGCGGAGGGTGAAGAGCCGGTACGCAGGCATGGAGTCGTCCCTGAGTGTCCTCCCGAACCCCCTATCG
This sequence comes from uncultured Acidimicrobiaceae bacterium, assembly GCA_963753115.1. GTDB lineage: Bacteria > Actinomycetota > Acidimicrobiia > Acidimicrobiales > RAAP-2 > Bog-473. Next base: position 3,480 of record CAVWBB010000014.1, on the reverse strand, counting down.
GGCGTCGAGGACGAGGTGTCGATACACGGCGTTGCTCACCTGTCGTTTCAAGGACCTGACCGCTTCCTTCTTGGTCTTGCCCTAGGCAACCTTGCGCTCGAAGTAGGCCCGGCCTTCCGAACCGCTCTGGCGGATCTGACAAACGGCTGCCATGTGGACGGCGTGGTTGAGCTGTCGGTTCCCGTGTTGTGACAGCCGGTGCACGACACGGCCTCCCGAGGACAGCTCGATGGGTGCGGTTCCGTTGTAGGAGGCAAAAGCATCTCGATTGGCAAAGCGACGAGCGTCACCGGTGTAGCCGACGAGCTGTGCGGCGATGATCGGGCCCACCCCGTAGATCTCGGTGACCGACGTGCCCGACGCCTTGACCGCCACTCGGATCCGGCGGTGTGACTCCTTGGTCTGAGCGTCGAGCCGGCGCACATCGTCGAGCAGCTCGAGGGCGAGGTCGTCTCGGACCTGCTCGGCCGGAGTCTCGGGCGAGACCTTCGCCAGCAGCCGCTCGGCGTCCGAAACGTAGAGTTCCTTGGCAATTCCGCCCGGTGCGAGCTCTGCCAAGAGCGTGTGGGAGGCCACAGACCACCCGGGTGCGATGACTGCCCAGGTCTCCGTTGCGTTCTGCCAGCAACCGTAGGACCGCACCGTGGTCAGCCGTCTCGACGCTGCGCAGGTTCGGAGATCGAAAGGCCGCAATGGCCACTGAGAGCGCGTTCGTTGGGGTCGTCTTAGTTCGAACGGCCGGTGGCGAGTACTCGAATGCGAGAGGCCAAGGTCGCTGGCACATCGAGAACCTGCTCGCCCCGGGCGACCAACAGCTGGGCCAACAAGTAGCCCAGCCCACCGGCCGACTCGATGGCCCAGGTGCGCTTCTCGAAGGGCTCGGCCCAACTGACCAACTGGTCCACCTGGCGGCGGGTGGCCCGCACCTTGACGCTCGAGAGCTCGTCTTCGTCCTCGTCGATGGCCACCGCCGTGTGCGACGCCTTGTGCGGATCTCCCTACTTCCTTCGGTGCAGCGACTGCTCTTTGGGCGGCGGAGTCCTCGACGGCAACTCAACGTGCCCCCGATGCCGGGTAGGGGCGCGCCCTGCGGCTCAAATGGGGATACACACCAGCCCTTTGTTCCTCTAGGTAATCGTCGCGGCGTAGTCGGGGACGTAGTGGTACCGGTCGCGGGGCGGTCGCTGATAGTCCCCGACGGGCGGGCGGGGAGGAAGCTTGACCTTCGGAGGCTTGCGGGCGTCGTACGGCACGACCGACAGGAGGTGAGCGATGCAGTTGAGCCTGGCCCGCTTCTTGTCGTCGGCCTCGACCTCGTACCAAGGGGAATCCGGTAGGTCGCAGTGAGCGAACATCTCGTCCTTGGCCCTGGAATACGCGACCCAGCGGTTACGGCCCTCGAGGTCCATCTCGCTGAGCTTCCAGCGCTTCAGGGGCGCGTTGACGCGCTCTTTGAATCTCCGCTCCTGTTCCTCGTCGCTCACGGAGAACCAGTACTTGAGCAGAAGAATGCCGTCGTCGATCAGCATCCGCTCGAAGGCAGGACACTGGCGGAGGAAGCGGTGGTACTCCTCGTCAGTACAGAAGCCCATCACCCGCTCTACCCCGGCCCGGTTGTACCAACTGCGGTCGAACAGGACGATCTCCCCTCCGGCAGGAAGGTGGGCGATATAGCGCTGAAAGTACCACTGCCCCTCTTCACGGTCGCTCGGGGCCGGAAGGGCAGCGATCCGGCACCATCGGGGATTGAGGTACTCGGTAATGCGCTTGATCACGCCACCTTTGCCGGCGGCATCGCGACCCTCGATCACGATGACGACCCGCTGATGCTCGTCGCGGACCCACTGTTGCATCTTCACCAGCTCCTCTTGGAGGTGCAGAAGTGCCTTGTCGTATGCGCCATTCTCAGCCATGCGCTCATCCTGCCATTCTCGAACCCATGAGTTTCTGACCAAAACACCGACGCCGCCGGGGTGTCCCTGTTCATTGATACTTCTCTGAGGATCCACCGCTTGATTGCTGGTCCTGAATAGGTTCGGGAGTGCTCGGCAGGTCCGGTCTGACTTGGAGTCCCGTGACGTTGCAAAACGTCGTCGACCGAGACCAACCAGCGGCACATTGAAACGGCACGTCCCGTCCCAGAGGAGGGGTGATTGGCCCGGCCTGCTCCAACAGGCTGAGCCTCCCGTCGCTCCGATCGGGGACGGCCGTGCCACCCCTTGACCACATAGGAAGGAAGGGATGGCCATGACCATCGTAGAAGCTGCACGGCGTCACCGGCGGCGTGGACACCCACCTCGATGTCCACGTCGCTGCCGCCTCGATCCTGTCGGCGGCCTGCTCGGAACAGAGGATTCACAGCGGACCCCGCCGGCTACAAGGCAATGCTTTCGTGGCTGGAGGGTTTCGGCGAGGTGGCAAAGGTCGGCGGGGAGGGCACAGGCTCCTAGGCGCGGGCCTGGCCCGGTACTTGCGACACCAGGGCATACAGGTCCTCGAGGTCGACCGCCAGAGCCGCCAGGAGCGCCGGCGCAGGGCAGGTCCGACCCCATCGACGCCGTGGAGGCGGCCCGGGCCACCTTGGCGGGGCGGGCGGGCGAGCCCAAATCGATGGACGGCGCCGTCGAGGCCATTCGGGTGCTCGTCATCGCCAAGCGCTCCGCCCGGCAGGCCAGGTCGAAAGCCCTCACCCAGATGCGCCATCTGAGCTACACAGCCCCTGACGAGCTGCGATGCCGCCTGAAAGGTCTGTCCATCCCTGGCTTGGTCGCCGAGGCAGCGTCGCTTCGCCCGATCGCGATCCCGACCCGGTCACTGCAGAGACCAAAGCCTCGATCTCGAGCCTGGGGCATCGGCAGTTCGCTCGACACCGAGATCGCCGGCCTCGACGAGCTGATCGGAGCCCCTCCTCTTTGCCACCGTGCCCGAGTTGCTGGCGCTCCGAGGCGTCGGACCCGACACGGCTGCCTCCTTGCTCATCACTGCCGGCGACAACCCTGAGCGGCTGCACTCGGAGGCGGCCTGGGCCCATCTCTGCGGCGTGTCGCCCATCCAGGCATCCTCGGGCAAGGACAGCCACCGTCTAAAACCGCGGCGGCGACCGCCAGGCCAACAGCGCGTGTGGCGCATCGTCATGGTGCGGATCGCCCACGACCCGAGACACAGGCCTATTTCGAGCGCCGAGTGAAGGAAGGACGCACCAAGCACGAGATCATCCGCATCTTGAAGCGCTATGTCGCCCGCGAGGTCTACCGCTACTTCCTCGCGGCTGAATCCCCGAGCTCAGGGTTGCGGGAGCTTTCCCCAGTTCTGTCGTCCTTCGGGGCTGACTTTCCAGCGATTCGCCGACCCTCAGCTCGGGCCACCATCTCGAAACCGCGTGACTCAATAAGAGCCTGTCCTCGACTCGAGTGACTCATCAATGTTCTGTCCGCTGTTTCAACTCCCGAACCCCCAAAGAGGGGTTGACAAGTGATAGGA
>CAVWBB010000013.1:0-360743 GCA_963753115.1 uncultured Acidimicrobiaceae bacterium | reverse complement strand
GGCGGGGGGAGGATTTGAACCTCCGACCTTCGGGTTATGAGCCCGACGAGCTACCAGACTGCTCCACCCCGCGGCGGAAAGAACATCCTACATGGACGGAGGGCCACCCACCACGGGCGGTTCCCGCCGCGCCCTGATGCGAGCCGGGTGCCCGTCCGGCTACAGCGTCTGCGCGGTCGGCGGAGGAGGCGGTGGGGAGGCCGGGTCCGCGGCCTTCGGAGGCGGGGGTGGGGCCGGCGCGGCCGCGCCGTCGCCCGCCGGGGTTGCGGTCGGGGCCGCCGCCGGGGATTCGGGGGCCAAGGTGATCTGGCCGTGCTCGGACTCGTGCGACTGCAGAGCGGTCACCAACTGGTCGATGTCCGCGTCGGTGGTCGGGGTCGATCGCCCCACCTTGGTGGCATAGAAGGCCGCGCCGAGGTCGCGCAGCATGCCGTCGGCGGCTTTCTTCGCCTGCGCCTCGTTCATCTTGGCCTGGCCTTTGGCAGCGGCATCCTTGGCCATCTCGGTGGCCGCCGTCGCCTGCGCCTTGACCTTGTCGAGCAGTCCCATGGAGAGCCCTCCTTTCCTCACGCCTCGTCGTCCCCATCATGGGACCCATCCCGCCAGTCCGCAACCGGAATCGCAGCCGCGTCGAAAGCGCCGCCACCTCTGCCTCAGGTGCGGGGCGCCGCCGAGACCAGCGAGGTCGATGTCGTCGTCGACGACGAGGTGGAGGTCTTGGGCTCGGTGCTGGTCGCGACCGAGGTCGTGGTCGTCAACCCGTGCGGGGCCGTGGTCGTCGTGGTCCCGGTCTTCTTGGTCTTCCCGCCCTTGACCGATGGCACCGTTGTGGTGGTGGTCGTCGACGTCGAGCCCGGAACCGGCGTGCCGAGCACCTCTTGGGCTTGGTTGATGGCCGCCGACATGAGGTTGAGGTCGGACTGGAATTGCGCCAGATTCTGGTTCTTGAGCGCCGCCAACGCGTTGTTGTAATCGGTCTGCGCCTGCTGGAGCAGGCCCGCCACGGCCGCCGGCACCGTGCCGGTGGAGGGCACGCCGGATCCCGACGGCAACGTCACGGTCGTCTGCAGCAGGTCCGACAATGTGGCCGACAGCGACGAGTCGATCTGGACGTTCTTGCCGAGCACCCCGATCACGTACTGCAGCTGCGGCTGGGGGTTGGTCGTCGGCGAGGCGTAGAGCGGGCGCAGGTACACCATGGAATTGCCGATCGGCACCATGAGGGTCTCCCCCAGCAGGACCTCGGATCCGTGCTGGTCGAGCAACGTGATGTCCGACGACACCGTCTTGTTCGCCGAGATCTCGGCGTCGGCGTTCGCCGGTCCGGCCGTTCCTTGCGGGACCTCGTAGAGCTTGAGCTTGCCGTACTGCCCCGGGTCGGCCAGCCCGACCATGAACGCAGTCAGGTTGAAGTTCTGGTTGTTGCCCGACAGGTTCGCCTGCGCCGCCGGCACGAAGCCGTCCGAGACGGTGAAGACCTGCTGACTCGGCGCGGTCCCCGGGAGCGAGTACACCTGGTACTGCGGTGACATGCGGGCCGGGGTCGTGGAGACCAGCTGACCCTGATTGTTGTAGGTGTTCTGGGCCAGCAACGCCTGCGACTGCGGGCCCGCCCCGGCCGTCGGAGAGAGCTGCCAGGCGTTGCTGGCGGCGTAGAAGGCCCCCGGTTGCTTCAGGTGGTAGCGCCCGTAGATGGCGGACTGGATGGAGAAGATGTCGGGCGGGTAGCGGAGGTGCGCCTGGAGTGACGCCGGCATTTTCGAAAGCGGGGTGAACATCTTCGGGAAGGCGGCCGAGTACGCCTGCAGAATCGGGTCCTTCGGATCGGTGTCGTAGAACGTCATCTTCCCCGAGTAGGCGTCGATGACGACCTTCACCGAGTTGCGCACGTAGTTGTAGCTCCCGGGCAGACTGCTGCCCACCGCCACCTGCTGCGTGTCGGCGTTCTGCGAATAGGCGTAGTTGGCCGTCGTGGTGTAGCCGTCGACAATCCAGTCGATGTGCCCGTGATCTGCACCCGAACTGCTGTTGATGACCGCGTAGGGGTCGTGGTCGAAGGTGAGGAAGGGCGCCGCGGTCTGCGCCATGGAGACCGGGTCGCGGATGAACATGATGCGGGACTTGCTGGTGATCTGGCTCGAGATGAGGAGGTTGAAGTCCCCCAGCCGCAAGGCGAAGGCCGCCCGAGTGAAGATCGACGACAACTGGACGCCGCCGGGCCCGGAGTAATGGCTCTCGATGTTCGTCCCGTTCTTCTGCTGGTAATCGACTTCGAGCTGCTTGGAGTTGGCGACGACGTACCCGGTCTCGCCGAGCGCCGAAGTAGACGTTCGGTTGGGTGATGCCCGGCATCCCGTTCGAGGACGACGGGGGCACGTCCTGGACCGCGAACACCGGGCTGTTCGAGGTGGTCTGGTTTGACAGCGCCACCGCCGCCCCGTTGCCGTGGGTGTACTGCAGGTGCGTGTTGACCCATGACGGCGACGGCACGCCGGCCGACGAGATGTCGCGTACCCCGATGAGCACCGGCGTGCGCTGCCCGCTCAGCGTGTAGCGGTCGACCCCCAGCGAGGGGAACGAGTAGTAGGACTTGATGCCCTGTAGGCGCTGGAAGGTCTGCAGCGAGATCGTCGGGTCCGGGTCCCACTGCCGGATGTTGTCGATGGTCGGGGCGGCCACGACCGTCTGGCTGGCGCTGATGGTCGTATTGGCCGGGAACTGCTGCACCTGCACGTTGTTCAGGTTGTAGGCGTCGCGGGTGGCCGTGATGTTGCGCTGGATGTACGGCGCCTCCAGCGAGCTCTGCGCCGGCGTGACCTTCAATGCCTGCAGCAGCGCGGGGTAGATGATGCCGACCACGAGCGCTACGAAGGCCCAGATCCCGATGGCCAGGACGGGAAACGTCCAGCCCTGGCGCCGGATGTTGAAGAGCAGGATGACCGCGGCGAAGATCGAGACGTAGATCAGCAACGTCTCCGCCGGCAGACGGGCGTGCACGTCGGTGTACCCGGCGCCGTTGACATAGCCGTCCTGTGAGTTGACCAGTGACCAGCGCTGGAGGATGTAACCGGCCGCCTTGTCCAGTGCGATCAGAGCCAGCAGCACCGAGATGTGCGCCTTGACCGGAGGCCGCACCCGGGGCAGGCCGCGCTGAGGCTGGATCCCGCCATTGAAGTAGTGGAACACCAGCGAGACCGCCAACGTCACGATCAGGATGGCCAGCGTCCAGTCCACGATGAAGGTCATGAAGGGAAGGTCGAAGACGTAGAAACCGATGTCCTTGTGGAACTGGGGGTCCGTGACGCCGAAGTTGCCGCCGTGGAGGAAGAGGATCCAATTGTTCCACTGACCAACCGTTCCCGAGGCGCCGATGAGCGCCAACACGAAGGCAAGGCCGACGTAGATGCGCCCCGAATAGGGACGGACGAACTGCTGGTAGCGGCGCACCAGCTCGTCGTCCTGGGCCAGGACGACGTCGTGGCCCGCAATGCGGTCGCACACCACCAGGTTGACCCACAGGATGGCGAAGAAGATCGCCCCGAACACGCCGAAGAGCCCGAGCTTGATGGCCAGCAGCGTCGAGAAGACGTTGTGGAGGTCCACCGACGAGAACCAGAGGCTGTCGGTGTAGAGCCCGGCCAGTGAGCGCAGCGAGACCAGCAGGATGATGATGACGACGACGAAGCCGATCAACCACCACCTCGCCCGGTGGCGGCGGCGCGGCGAGGGATCAGCTGTCAGGTCGCTGGGGATGCGCACGAGGGGAGCCTAACGTCCGCTGCACCACCCCTCACGGCCAGGCCGGGACGGCCGTCGCGGCCAGAAGTCCTGGTCAGTCGGTCGCCGGCGCGATCAGGCAGCGGCAGCCCGAATGTGCCGGTGGGTGCGCGTGCCCCGTGGGGAACGCCTCGGACCCGCTCACTGCGCCGGCAAGCGCGTTGTCCTCGCAGTCCGAGCAGCCGCTCGCGGTCGTGACGACCCAGCGGACCTTGCCGTCCGCGCTGGCCGCGGCCACCCCGGCCGAGAAGGCCTGCGTGGCCTGATCGCCGACCAGTCGCTCGACGCGTTCGCCGCGCCATTCCCGGAATGCGGCGCCGACGCGGTCGGCCGGGTCGCCATTGCTCTCGGCGACCTGCCGTCGCAGCGCGGTCACGACGGCGCGGGCCAACCCCGCCGAGGACTGGTCCACCGCATCGCCTCTCGGGACGGTCGCTGCGCCCGCGCCGACGAACACCGTGCCGGCAGCGAACGCCTCGTCCAGATGGCTCCGCGCAACGCCGGCGAAGGCTGCAACGTGCTCGTCCTCCGACCCCATGAGCTCGTCGACCCCGAGAGTCGGCGCGCTGCGCAGCCGGTCGAGCAACCGGTTCTGGTCGTCGCCCAGGGTGCGCTTGATGGTGCGGCTCAGGCGCGACGTGATCGGCGTGAGGAGCTCGTCGCGCCGGGCGATGATGGCGTCGTCGGGCCCGGGCGGCGTGTCGGCCTCCTCCGGGTCGAGCTCCCCTGTTGCGCCGCCCGCATCGACGCCCCCGGCCACTGCCTCGCTGACCGCCGCCTCGCTGCCCGCGGCCTCGCTGATCGCGGCCTCGCTGACCGCGGACGCCGACGTGGCCGGGCCGGCCGCTGTGGTCGCGTCGCTGTCGGCCGGCTGGGCCGGCACCACGGTCGTGGGGGCTGCGCCCGGCGCCGGCTCCTCGGTCTCCCCCGACCCCGCCCGGATACGGGCGAACAGCTCGTCGACCGAGGGGCCAGGCGTGCCGTTCTCGTCCTCCGCAGTCCCGCCATCGGACTCACCGCGCGTGATCGGCGTCGGCCCCGTCGGTGGAACCTCCCCCGTCGTGTCCGCGTCTTCCTGATCGTGCGGCATCTCCGCGGTGCCGAGCCGGAACTGGTCGGCCACGCCCTGGGCCGCGGCGCGTGCTTCCTCGTCGGTCCGATCCAGGTGAGCCAGAATCCCGTCGACCCGGTCGCGCACCCCGTGCACCGAGGCCGCCATCTCGTCCCGCGCCGCGCGGAGCTGCTCGATCTGGATGCCGAGCCCGCGGCGCCGTGACGCCAGGTCGGCCAGCACCCGGCGGCGCGCCTCTTGGACCTGGTCCAGGAGCGCCCGGCCCTCATCCTTGGCGCGGGTGATGATCGCCTCTCCTGCTGCCACGGCCTCGGCAATGATGCGCTCGCTCTCCACTCGGGCCTCCTGTTCCGCATTGGCCACCAGTAGCTCGACCTCGACGACCCGCTCAGCCGACGATGCCTCGGTGCGTGCCTGGAGCTCGTCCACCTGGCTCTGCGTCTCACGCAGCAGCGTGGCCGCCCCCTCTTGGGCCTGGACGACGATCCGGGCCGCCTCCTCGTGGGCGTGGCGCAGGATCTGCGCGCTGTGCTGGCCCAGCGAGGTGGTCAGGGTTGCCTCGTCCACCACGGGGTGGGCGGCCCGTTCCTCGGCCTCGGCCAGGGCCGTCCGGAGCTCCTCCTCTCGTCCCTCGAGCGCCTCGAGGCTCCGGGACACCGACTGGAGGTACGAACGCACCTCGTCGGGGTCGAATCCCCGCCGGACCACGGCGAAGGAGTGCTGGGCGATGTCGCCGGTCGCGATCCGGGACGATGAGATGGGGGCGCGTCCTTCTGCCATGGCCAGAGCCTACGGCGCCGCCTGGGCCGGCACAGGCTTGGGCGGCACGGGCGTGGTTGGCACGTGGCCCCCCAGCCGCTTCAGGATGCGCAACACCTGGTTCAGGTTGCTGACGGCGTAGACGTGCAGCTGCGGCGTGGCCTTGGACTCGGCCGTCTTGAGCTCCACCGAGGGGACGAAGAACACGGTGGCCCCGGCCCGTTCGACCGCGATCGTCTTCTCGGCCACGCCCCCCACGTCGCCGACGTTGCCGTACTGGTCGATGGTGCCCGTGGCAGCGATGATCCGGTTGCCCGTGAGGCGCCCGCTACTCAGCTTGTCGATGATCCCGAGCGACATGGCCAAGCCGGCCGATGGGCCGCCGATGTTCTGCGTGTGCACCGTGACCTGAACCGGGAAGTGCCAGTCCTGCTGTGTCTGCGGGTCGATGCCGAGGTAGGCCGTCGGCTTGGTCGGCTTCCCGCACCCGGTGTCCACCAGTGCCTTGGGCGGCGTGCCGAGGGTCACCGACTTGGTCACGACGGGCCCGCGCACGACCTGGCCGACATCGTTGATGGAGGACTGTTCGACCGAGAGCGCGACGCTCGTGCCGGGCGCCATGCCGTGCAGCGCGTCGACGAGGGCGCAGTCGGTCGTCGTGGGGTGCCCGTTCACTCCGGTGATCACCTGCGCCACATGCAGCGTCCCGGCCGCGGGCGAGTGGGGCTCGACCCCGTAGACGAGGGCGCCCGCGTTCGTCGACGTCACCGTGTAGCCGAGGCGGGACAAGGCCGACGCCGTGGCGAACGACTGGGCCTGGGCCATCTGGAGGTAGCCCTGGTCGAGGTACTGGGCTTCGTTCACGGTCGGACCGAGGAGCTCGCCCCCCGAGACCACCTCGCTGTTGGAGTCGAAGAACCGGTACTGGAGGTAGTTGAGCGCGTTCAGCTGGGTGACGAAGACGTCCGTCAGCAGAATCTTCCCGGTGAGTGGATGGTTGTCCGCCGCCGGCACCTCGATGTAGTGCGCCACTGGCGTGGCGTCCCCCGGCGTGATGACGTACTGGTCGACCGAGGTGTGGGCGGCGACGATCGCCGTCACGATCAGGATCGCCGCCAAGCCCCCGAAGATGGCGGGCCAGATCCGCCGTCGGCGGCGGGAGGCGGGAGGCGGTGCCGGGGGGACGGCGACCGCTGGCGCTGCCACCGCGCCGGCCCCGGAGGGCTCGGCGTCGCTCGGAGTGGGGGTCGCCGCGGCTTCCCCGTCGGCGGTCGCGTCAGGTTCGGACATACTCGGAAGGTGAGCGACGATGTTGCCACGGATGCGGGCCGCGACGGCCGCGCCGGAGCCCGGCGTCGGCGCGTCAGCATGGCCGGGCACCAGGGCGACGCAGCGCTGGCCCGCCGTGGCCTCGCCGATCCGGACCCGGGCGTGCGCGTGGCGGCACTGGGCGCCCTCGCCCGCCTCGCGGAGCTCACGGCCGGCGACGTCGAGTCGGCCCTCGGCGAACCCGAGCCGGTGGTGCGACGACGCGTGGTCGAGGTGGCGCTCGACGCCCGCGGGTCGGGCACCCGTTCCTCGCTGCCCCGCGCCGTCCTGGCCGCGCTGGACGATCCCGACCCACTCGTCGTGGTCGGCGCGGCCTGGTACGTGGCCGAGCGCCGGGCCCGGCCCGCAGTGCCGGCCCTGGCGACGATCGCGACGGGGCATGGTGATGCCCGCTGCCGCGAGGCGGCCGTCGCCGCCCTGGGCGCCATCGGCGATCCCGCTGGTCTGCCGGCGGTGCTCACCGCGCTGAAGGACTCGCCCACGGTCCGGCGCCGGGCCACGGTGGCGCTGGCCGGTTTCGACGACCCGAGGGTGACGCCCGCGCTGCGCACCGCCTGCGAGGACCGCGACTGGCAAGTGCGCCAGGCGGCCGGCGAGTTGCTCGACGAGCCTGAACCCGGGCCTGCGGCGGCGCCGGAGCCCGAGCTCCTAGTCCTCGTCGGTGAAGAGCCGCTTCAAGCGGTCGAAGGACTCCAGGCAGACGCCTGCCCCGTGCACGACGCACTCCAACGGCGTGTCGACCAAGTGCACCGGCACGGCCGTCGCATCGGCGAGCCGCTGGGTCATGCCGCGCAGCAGCGCGCCGCCGCCGGTCAGGTGGATGCCCTGGAACATGATGTCCTGGGCCAGCTCCGGCGGCGCCTCGCCGAGGCACTCGGCCGCCGCCGCGATGATGGAGGCGACGTTGTCCTCCAGCGCGCCTCGGATCTCGAGCGGCGAGAGCACCACCGTCTTGGGCCGGCCGGTCGCCACCTCGCGGCCGCGGATTTCGGCCTGCTGCTCCCCGGTGTGCGGAGCGGCCGAACCGATGGCCAGCTTCACCGCCTCGGCCGTGCGCTCGCCGACGGCCACGCCGTAGCGGTGACGCACATAGCTCTGGATGGACGCGTCGAAGTCGAAGCCGCCGCAGCGCAACGCCTGCACCGCCACGACACCACCAAGCGAAATGACCGCCATCTCCGCCGTGCCGCCGCCGACGTCGACCACCATGTTGCCCACCGGTTCGTGGATCGGCAGCCCGGCGCCGATGGCCGCCGCCATGGGCTGCTCGATGAGGAAGCTGGCCGACGCGCCGGCCCGTCGCGCCGCCTCCTTGACGGCGCGGCGCTCGACCGCGGTGATGGCGGACGGGACGCAGATCAGGACCTTGGGCCGGTTGAGCCGCCCCACACCGACGCGGCGCAGCAGCACGCTGAGCATCCGCTCGGTGACTTCGAAGTCTGTGATGGCGCCGCCACGCAGCGGCCGCTCGGCCACGATGTAGCCGGGCGTGCGACCGATCATCTGCCACGCATCCGTGCCGATGGCCAGCACCTCACGGCTGCGCGAATCGAGCGCGACGACCGTCGGCTCGTTCAGCACCAGGCCCTTCCCTTTGGCGTAGACCAGCGTGTTGGCCGTGCCGAGATCGATGGCCAAGTCGCGGGACATGAGGCCTCATGGTACGGCCGGGCCGTTGGCCGACGGCACTTTCCTGGACTTTCTCGGTATCGTCGCCCAGGTGAGTGACACGCCCGAGGAGCCGGAGGACGGCACGCCGGGCCCCGAAGAGGGTGGGGAAAGCACCCAGGACGGGTTCGAATCACCGCAGCGGGGGTGGATCGACCCCGACGACCGGCTGTGGCGCCACCCCAGTGAGGTCGCGGGCCCGGGTCCCGCTCCGGACCTCCGCTTCCCGCTCGACCCCCCGGCCCGCCACAACTACCGCAGCGCCGTCATGGTCCTGGTGGGCGTGGGTGCCGTCATGGCCGTGGTCGCCTGGGTCATCGTGTTGCTCTCCCCGGCGTCGGACCACCCGTTGGACACCGCACCCACGCAGGACACGGCCGCCAACGGACCGCTGACCACGCTGGCCGGGGCACAGAACGCACTCCCTCCGGCGGCCGTGGCGGCCGGGCACTCCCTGGTGGAGCTGCAGGCGACCACCAGCCACGGCCGGGTGCTGCTCGTCGGCGTGGCCGTGGCCGAAGGCGGGCTCGTGGCCACGACCGCCGACCTCCTGGGCGGCCTGCAGCGCATCGTCATGATCGGCCCCGACGGCGCGGTCAAGCCGGCGTCGGTCGTCGCCATGGACAAGACGTCCGATGTCGCGCTGGTCAACGTGCCCGAGGATCTCCCCGTCGCTCCCTTCGCCGCCGACACCAACCTCGACAGCGGCGACGCCGACCTGGCCCTCACCTTCGTGCCGGCGGGCGGCAGCGCCATCGCGCTGCACTGCACCCCTGGTGCGGTGAGCGCCGTCGGAGCGCCCATCGGCAGCGGTCCCGCCACGACGATGCCCTCCATCACCTCGTCTCCCGCCGCGCCGTCGGTCATCGCGGGCGAGCCGCTGCTGAACGCCGCCGGCTCCGTCGTCGGGATCCTCTACGACGCCGAGCCGGGCGCCTCGCCGGCCACCTTCCTGCCCAGCGCCCTCGTCGTCGGCGTCGCCAACGACCTGCGTTCCCAGAACCGGGTCGTGCACGGCTGGCTGGGCGTGCAGGGGACCGACGCCCCCAATGATGCGGGGGCGAAGGTGGCGCTGGTGCAGTCCGGCGGGCCGGCGTCCGGCCGCCTGCTGGTCGGGCAGCTGATCACGGCGGTGAACGCCACCCCGGTGCGCTCCATGGCAGAGCTCCGGGCCATGCTCTACGTCCTCCCCCCGGGGGCGGCCGTCTCGCTCTCGGTGCAGCAGCCCGCCGGGACCAAGGTCGTGGACGTCACCCTGGGCGGGTCCTCCTAGCATGCGTAGGTGAGCATGTTCGGACAGAGCGACCCCGACAATCCGATGGGGGGCCTCCTCGGCGACCTGATGAAGGTGATCGGGTCGGGCCCCGGTTCGGCCGACAGCTGGTTCGAGGCCGCCCGCACCCTGGCCTTCGGCGTCGCCACGGACGGCGGCGAGGACGAGAACCCCGATCCGCTGGTGCGCATCGCCTTCGAGGAGCTGGCCCGGGTGGCCGAGATGCACGTGGTCGAGGCCACGGGAATCGGGCCCGCCACCGGCGGCGGCGTCTCCTTCGAGGCGGTCGGCCCGGGGCAGTGGAGCTTCCGCGTGCTCGAGGCCTACCGCCCAGTCCTCAAATCGATGGTCGAGGCGCAGCAGCAGGGCGCGGCGGCCGTGCCGTCCTCACTCGACCTGAGCGAACTCGACCCCGACTCGGGCGCCGGCCTCAGCGGGCTGCTCGGGCAGTTCGCCCTCACGCTCGGCCCCGTCTTCCTCGGCATGCAGTTCGGGTCGGCCGCGGGGCACCTCGCCCGCCGCGCCTTCGGGCAGTACGCCCTCCCGCTCCCGTGGCCCGAGTCGTCGACCCTCCTGCTCGTGCCGGGCAACGTGAGCCGCTTCGCCGAGGACTGGAGCCTCCCGCTGCAGGAGGTCCAGCTCTGGGTGTGCCTGCGCGAGCTCACCATGCACGCCGTGCTGAGCCGACCCGGCGTGCGCTCCTCGCTCATGACACTGCTGGGCGACGCCTCGGCGCATGCGGCGGCGGCGCAGCGCTCCATCGTCGAGCGCCTGGGCGACGGGCTCGGCGACCAGGCCTCGCTCGAGGAGGCCCTGGGCGATCCCGAGGCACTGCTCTCTGATCTGATCAGCCCCGAGCAGCGCAACATCTCGGCTGCGCTCACCGCACAGACGACCGCCATCGGTGCCTACGTCGACCACATCACCGCGGGGATCGCGGAGAAGCTCACGTCCTCGCCTTCCGCACTGCGCGAGGCCTGGTATCGCTACCGGATCGAGGAAGGCAAGGGCGAGCAGGCCTTCGCCGGCCTCTTCGGCCTCAACGTCGGCCAGGAAGAGGTCGACCGGGGACGCGCCTTCGTGACCGGGGTCCTCGAGCGGGCGGACGAGCGGGCGCTCACCCGCCTGTGGTCCGACGAGCTCGATCTGCCGACCCCCGCCGAGGTCGACGCGCCTGGCCTGTGGCTCGCCCGCATCGGGCTGCTCGACTGAACACGCCCCGGCGCCCCACGGGCGACATGGCCCGTGGATCCGCCGTTCGCCAAGTGGCGCGTCGGTCGCCCCCGCGCTGGTGGCTCAGCCCACCGACAGCGGCACGCGGTGCAGCCGGGCCCGCCGGGCCGGCGCACAACGCTCAGTGGTGCCCGGCACGCCGCCGGCACAGCTCTCGAGCTCGAAGCGGGTGAACGCGGTGGTGACCCGTCCACCGAGGAGCAGGGTCTCGATCGTGCCGTCCCACCCGGGTGCGATGGCGTAGACGTACTCGGCCATGGCCTCCTCGAAACGGATCGTGGTGAGCACGTCGACCAGGTCGAAGAGGTGCTCGGCCATGGCCGCCTCCGTCAGGTCCGCCGGCGTGAGTGTGCGCACCAGCGCCGCCTCGTCGTCGGTCAGCTCGCCGACCAGTTCGCGGATGCCCCGCACGACAGCTGCCTCGTCCATGGTCTCCATGGTGTAGGTGTCCCCCATCCCGCTTGTCCTCCCCTTCGGGCGGACAATCTGTCCGCAACGCTCGAACAACAACGGCGTCATGCTGTCACCACGGGGGTGTCGCCAGGGTGGCTCGTCGGGAGCAAGTTGGGTGCAGCTGATGCGGCGTCGCCGCCGGGTTCGCTCCGGCGTGGCCAGGCCCCCTGCCTGGGGCGCAGCAGTGCCCGCCGGGCTCAGGCCTCGGCTTCGTCGCCCCAGTCGAGGACCCACTCGAGGGCCAGCTGCTCACGCTCGGCGTCACGGACGACCCGCTCGCTGTTGCGGCGGAATTGTGGGTCGTGCGGGGGCAGCAGCACCAGACGGGCCAGCACACGCTCGCGGAACTGCTCGATCACCTCGGGCGGGCCGTAGTCCGACTGCACCTCCCAGTGGGGCGCGACGGGGCCGAGATAGACGACGCGCACGTGCCCGATTGGCTCGACCGGCTCACCTTCTTCGACTACTTCTTCCACGGTGTCCGGGGACATGGCACCCTCCTGCATCGGCGATCCTGGCCAGCGTAGCCCCGGGGGGCGGAGCGACATTCTCCCTGGTAGAAAGCGAATCGGCCCAGCGATTCTTAGGAACTTCCTATGCGCAAAACCTGGCTCTGAACTGGGGGCTCCCGTAGAATGATGCGTGAAAAGGGAGCCGAACAATGAATACCGATTGGATGGCCGGGGGGAAGTGCAAAGAAGTTGCACCCGATGTCTTCTTCCCCAATGACGGCATGGGCGTGCTGGTCGCCCAGCGCATCTGCGCGGAGTGCCCCGTGTCCGAGGCCTGCCTCGAGTACGCGCTCGAGCACCACATCGACCACGGCGTCTGGGGTGGTGCCTCCGAGCGTGAGCGCCGCCGCATTCTGCGCCGCCGCCGCCTCTCACACGCCGTCGTCGCCAAGTAGGCCCTGAAGCCGGCGGGCGTCGCCGGCTGGCCTCCCGACGGGCCGAACGAACCGCCGAGCGTTCCTGACCACGCTTCGCGTGCCACGCTGGCGCCGTGCTCCTGGAGTGCGTCGTCAACGTCAGCGAGGGACGCGATGAGGCGATCCTGCGCCTCCTCGCCGCGGCTGCCGGTCCTGCCCTGCTCGACCAGCACCGGGACCCCGACCACAACCGCTCCGTCCTGACCCTCGCCGGTCCGGCTGACCTGGTGGCCGACGCCGCCCGCTCCCTGGCCCGGGCCGCCGTCGGCGCCCTCGACCTTCGGCACCACCACGGGGCCCATCCCCGCCTGGGCGTGCTCGACGTCGTGCCCTTCGTCCCCTACTCGCCCGGGCGGGCGGCGCCCCAGGACCTCGGCGCCGCCGTGGCCCAGCGGGACGGGTTCGCCCACTGGCTGGGTGAGGAGCTGGGGGTGCCGGCCTTCGTCTACGGCCCCCTGCCCGGCGGCCGAATCCGGACACTGCCCGAGGTCCGCCGCCACGCGTTCGGTCCGGCTCCAGATGGGCTCGCCCCCGATTGGGGACCGCCGGAGGCTGACCCCCGCCACGGCGCCACCGCCGTGGGCGCCCGGCGCGTGCTGCTCGCCTACAACGTCTGGGTCTCGTCGGTCGAGGTGGCCCGGCGGGTGGCGCCCCGTCTGCGGGGCCCCGAAGTGCGGGCACTGGGCCTGGCCGTGGGGTCGCGGGCCCAGGTGTCGTGCAACCTGCTCGACCCGGACCGCTACGGGCCCGAGCGGCTCTATGACGCGGTGGCCGCCCTGGTGAGCGAGGCCGGCGGCACGGTGGAAGGGGGGGAGCTGGTGGGGCTCATCCCCGAGGTGGTGCTGGCGGCCGTGCCTCCCGCAGAGGCGAGCGGAGCTCGGCCTCTCGGACGGGGTGACCGTGGAGTCCCGACTCCGCGCGGATCGATAGACCGGGGAGGTCAGCCACACGGGTGCAGCAGCGACCGAGGAAGCCGCAGTACCGGCCTCCCGGCCGGAAGCGCTACGAGGCGCTGGCCACGTCCCGGCGGGCCAGGGCGCGCGCCCGGCGCAGACGCCGCCGTTCCCGCTCGCTCATGCCTCCCCAGATCCCGAACTTCTCGCCGTTGGCCAAGGCGTACTCGAGGCAGTCCTCCCGCACGACGCAACCGCGGCACACCTCTTTGGCTTCCCGGGTGGACGCGCCGCGCTCTGGGAAGAACAGATCGGGATCGACTCCCATGCAGTTGGCCTGCAACTGCCAGCTTCGTTCTTGGCGACCGTAGAGCGTGGTGACTATGTCAACTGGCACTTGGTTCGCCCCCCTTCTTCGCCTCAGGTGGCATTGGTGTAGTTACAACGGTGTAGTCATCTTTCACTAGTCACCCACCAGGCGCAAGGGGAAAACCAACTCTCTAGGCACGAATTGTGCGTAGATGAGCCACGAACCGGACGCTGACCCGATGAAGAATCCCTGGTGAGAGGGGTTTTCGACCGTCACCCGGTACGACGGCGGGTTTCTCGGAGTATTTCGCTCCGGAGGGGCCGACTGGCCCGAATTGGCCCCGGAACAGCCGAAATGCTGGCGCAGGGTTCCCGCGCCGCGGCCCCGGAAGGGCCAGCCGGCGGGGCGCTCAGCCGGCGGGGCGGAGGACGCGTCGGTGCTGCAGGAAGTCGACCAGCACGTAGCCACCCAATGCGTCGGGCGTCGTGTAGAAGGTCCGGCCGCCATTGACGCGGGCGATCTGCTCCACGAAGGGGTAGTGGGTGCGCTGGAGGTCGAGCGCGAACGTGTTGATCACGATGCCGGCCCGCGTGCAGCGGATGACCTCGGCCATGGTCCGCCGCAGCGTCTCGGGGATCGGCGGATAGTTGAACCAGACCTCGCCGGCGTCGTCGATGTGCGCCGTCGGCTCGCCGTCGGTCACCACAATGATCTGCTTCGTCCCGTGCTCGTGGGCCAGCATGCGCCGGGCCAGGGCCAGGGCGTGCTGCAGGTTGGTCCCGTAGACGTAGTCCCACATGGCCGTGGGCACCTCGTCGGGGCGGATTTCGCGGGCCACCTCGGAGAAGCCGACGATGCCGAGATAGTCGCGGGGGAACTTCGACGAGATCAGGGTCTGCAGGGCCATGGCCATGCGCTTGGCCGGCACGAAGTTGTCGCGCATGGGCATCGACATGGACAGGTCGACGGCCAGGACGGTGGCTGAGCGGCTGAGCGCCTCCACCTCGACCACCTCGAAGTCGTCGGGCGTCAGGCGCACCGGCACACCCGAGCCGCCCCGCCGCACGGCGTTGTGCACCGTCGTCGAGAGGTGCAGGTTCAGCGGGTCGCCGTACTCGTAGGCCTTCGTCGTCTCCTCGCGGTCGTGCCCGGTTCCGGTGCGCAGGGCCGAGTGATCACCGATGCGGTCCTTGTTGATCTGGCCGAAGAGGTCGGCCAGCGCCTTTTGGCCCAGGCGGCGCACACCCTGGGGCGTCAGCTCGATGCGCCCGCCCTGCTGCTCGATCAGCCCGGCGTCGGCCAGCGACTTCGTCAGGTTGGCCAGGCGGTCCAGCGCCCGTGCCGCGTCCTCGCCCATGTGCTGGCGCACCTGGTCCAGGTCGATCTCGCCCAGGGCGGCCGGCGTCGAGGCCGACTGGAGGACCTCCTCCATGCGGTCCAGCTGGCCCAGCTGGGTGGCCAGGTCGGTGGCCTGGCCCATGCCCATGGGTCCCTCCCCGGTGAAGTCGTAGGACTTCTGCCAGCCTGCCCCGGGCACGGCGCGCTGGAGGTTCTGGGCCAGGCGCTCCACCTGCCAGCGCAGGTCCATGTCCTCGAGCACCGAGTCCATGAGGTTGCGCAGCTGCGCCTGCTGCTCGGGGCTCATGGAGTTCCACACCGCCTGGGCGGCGGCCATGCGCTCGGCCAGCTGCTCCAGCAGCTCGTCGAGGTTCTGCGGGTTGCCGGGGAACATGTCCCCGAACTGCGCCATGAACTCCTCGAAGCTCGGGTCGAGGTCCTCGCCGCGCTCGCGCTGCTCGAGCATGGTGTTCAGCGCGTCGTAGGCGTCGCGCATGCGCGCCATCTGCTCGGGATCCATGCTGGAGAGCGCGTCGGACGCGCCCTCGAAGAACGTGTCGGCCATTTCGCGGCGGAGCTCCTCCACCAACTCCTCGAAGCGCTCGCGAGCTTCGGACGAGACGAAGTCGTAGTGCTGCAGGCTGCTGATGCGCCCGGCCGGGTCGTCGGGTTGGAGGTCGAGTGCCATCCGGCGCTCGGTCGCCACGTCATCGGTCACCTCGGAGCGACGCTGGTCGCCCGAGTTGCGCGCCTCGTCCACGAGCTCGTCGATGGCGGCGCGCTCGTCCTGCTCAATCTCGTCGAGCTGGCGGGTGAGCTCGGCCATGCGGCCGTCCGGGTCGCCCTCGGCCAGCATTTCGGCGCGCCGTCGCCGCAACTGGTCGAGCATGTCGCGCAGGCCCGGCACCTGCTCGCCGTCGGCGTTGCGGAAGCCGCTCCGCAGCAGGCGCCGCAGCGCGTCGTCGAGGTCGCCCCCCGCGAGGAGGTCGTCGGTGAGGCCGGCCAGCAGGTCGTCCGGATCAAGGTCGGCAAACTCCTGGGTGCCGTCCCACTCCGAGTAGTCGTACCGGGCGCTCATGTGCGAGTCCTCTCCGCCGCGGGCTTACTTGCGCCCGCGATACAGGGCGCGTGCCCCGGACGCGTCCTTGTTCAACCGCTTGGTCAGGTGCAGCCCTTCGAGGAGGAACTCGAGGGCACTCGCCATGAGGGCGGGCGACTCGGCCTCGGCCGCCTCGGGCCCCGCGAGCTTGCGCGTCGGCGGCTCCAGCTCGGGCACGTCGGCCAGGACGGCCAGGTAGGCCGAAGACGGGAGGTCGTCGCCCACGTGCACGACGACCTGCTCGTGGAAGGCGGCCACAATGGCCTGCGGATCGTCGAGGGTGACGCGGCGGCGGAACACGGCCAACGTGGCGGCGGCGACCAGCTGGGCCACCACCTCGTCCTCATGGCCTTCTTCCATGGCCTCGACCTCGATCTTCCCCTGGGTCGACGGCACCAGGGCGGACAGGTCGCTGATCCGCGGCACGGCCACCGGCTCGCCGGTGCGCAGGGCGCGCCGGACCGCGGAGGCGACCAGCGTCTCGTAGTTGGCGATGGAGAGGCGGACCGAGACACCGCTGCGCTGGTTGAGATGGGTGCTGCGCCGGGCCAGCTGGCTGACCTCGGCCACGACCTCCTTCATGTAGCGGGGCACCGTGACGGGCACGCCGGCCGTCGGCAGGTCGGCCTCGCTCTCCATGATCTTGACCTCGGTCATGGTCTCGAACGGGTAGTGCGTGCGGATCTGGGCGCCGAAGCGGTCCTTGAGCGGCGTGATGATGCGGCCGCGGTTGGTGTAGTCCTCGGGGTTGGCGGTCGCCACGAGCGTGATGTCGAGCGGCAGCCGGATGCGGTGGCCCCGGATCTGCACGTCGCGCTCTTCGAGGATGTTGAGGAGGCCGACCTGGATGCGCTCCGAGAGGTCCGGCAGCTCGTTGATGGCGAAGATGCCGCGGTTGACCCGGGGGATGAGGCCGTAGTGCAAGGCAAGCTCGTCGCTCAGGTAGCGGCCCTCGGCGATCTTGATCGGGTCCACCTCGCCGATGAGATCGGCGATGGACGTGTCCGGGGTGGCCAGCTTCTCGCCGTAACGCTGCGAGCGGTGCACCCACTGGATCGGCGTGGCCTCGCCGAGCTCGTCGACGCGGTCGAGGGCGTAGCGCGAGACCGGGTTGTAGGGGTCGTCGTTGATCTCGGAGCCGGCGACGATCGGCATCCACTCGTCGAGCAGCCCGACCATGGAGCGGATGACGCGCGTCTTCGCCTGGCCCCGCTCACCCAACAGGATGATGTCGTGCCCGGCGAGGATGGCGTTCTCCAACTGGGGCACCACGGTGTCCTCGAAGCCGAGCACACCGGGCACCAGGGTCTCGCCGGCCGCGATCAATTTGGCCGTGTTGCGCCGCATCTCCTCGGCCACCGACACCG
Organism: uncultured Acidimicrobiaceae bacterium; assembly: GCA_963753115.1. Taxonomy (GTDB): domain Bacteria; phylum Actinomycetota; class Acidimicrobiia; order Acidimicrobiales; family RAAP-2; genus Bog-473. The sequence goes on along the minus strand of CAVWBB010000013.1, from coordinate 343,244 downwards.
ACTCCCAGCCGGAGGAGCGCAGATCAGCCAGTGCACCAGGCAGGTCAGCGGGGGGCTTGAGGTCGCCGGGGCGCGGGGTCGCGGAGGGGTCGTTGCGGGAAGAGCCGTCCATGGACGAAGCCTAAACCCCGAGCCTGGGCGTCAGCGCGGCGACATCATCGGGGTCGGGCCAGCCGGACGATGGCGGGCCAGGAGCTCGTCGGCCAGGGCGCGCGCCGGTCTGGCCAGCGCCCGGTCGCCCCGCTGGGCCAAGGCCACCGTGCGGCTCAGCGTCGGCGCCGTGAACGGGATGGCGGTCAGCGAGCCGTCGCCCGGCAACGCGATGGCGGGCACCACCGCCGCCCCCAGGCCGGCGGCCACGAAGGAGAGGACGCCGGCCATCTCGGCCCCCTCGCTGACGAGATGCGGTTCCACCCCTGCCTCCTGGCAGGCCGACAGCGTCACGGCGCGCAGGTCGTAGCCCTCCCGGAACATCACCAGGTCGAGGCCGTCGAGGTCGCGCACCCGCACCTTGCGGCGGCGGGCAAAGGGGTGGTCGGGCGCGGTGGCCAGGACGAGCGGGTCGTCGAAGAGCGGCGTCGTCACCACGAGGGGGTCGGTCACCGGCAACACCACCAGCGCCAGGTCGACCTCGCCCGCCGCCACCTGGGGCACCAGCTGGTGCGACCCCGCCTCCACCACCGCCAGGTCGATGCCCGGGTGACTGTCGTGGAAGGCCACCAGGGCAGGCGCCAGCGCGCTGGTGATGAGGCTGGGAGTGGCCCCGACGGACAGGCGGCCGCGGGCCATGCCGGAGAGGGCGCGCGCCTCGGCGCCGGTGGCCTCCACGTCGGCCAGCACGCGCTGCATGAAGGGCAACAGGGCGGCGCCGTCGGGGGTGAGGGTGACGGGACCCTGCCCCGGCCCCCGGTTGAAGAGCACCACGCCGAGCTCGTGCTCGAGCAGACGCACCTGGCGGGACAGCGAAGGCTGGGCCAGGTGCAGGCGGGCGGCGGCCTGCGTGAAGCTCTGCTCTTCGGCCACGGCCAGGGTGTAGGCGAACTGGTGGAACTGCATCATTCAGAGCTTATCGCTCTGATCTTCATGCTCTTTATGTCTTTGACGTGCCTCTGGGTGCACCGTAGGGTCGCGGCGTTGTGCGGCGACGACGTGTGCCCGCGCGGCAGGCACTGAGGAGGTGCGAGTGACGACGACGGTCGAGAGCCCAACCACGACGCCGGTGGTGATCGGGGCGCCCCGGGGCGGGCCGGACGTGCCCACACTGCGCAAGGACGGCTGGTGGGTCGAGCCGGCGATCACCGCGACGATCCTGCTGGCCTTCGTCGTCTACTCGACGTGGGCCGCCTTCGTCGGCAAGAACTACTACGCCGGGGTCGCCCTGCACCGGGATCTGATCTCGCCCTTCTACTCCCCCTGCATCGCCAACAGCTGCGTCCCGGGCAGCCACAGCTTCGGCACGCTGCCCTTCTGGAACTACTCGCCGGCGTTGCTGATCCTCATCTTCCCGCTCGGCTTCCGCCTCACCTGCTACTACTACCGCAAGGCGTACTACCGGTCCTTCTGGTTGTCGCCGCCCGCCTGCGGCGTGGCCGATGCCCATGGCAGCTACAGCGGCGAGACGCGCTTCCCGCTCATCCTCCAGAACATCCACCGCTACTTCTTCTGGATCCTGTTGGTCTTCAACTGCATCCTGACGTATGACGCCATCCTCGCCTTCCGCCAGCCGGGACTCGGTATCGGCATCAGCGTCGGCACCGTGGTGCTGTGTCTCAACGCCGCCTTCCTGTGGCTCTACTCGCTGTCGTGCCACTCGTGCCGCCACTTCTGCGGCGGCCAGGTGAAGTCGTTCGCCAAGCACCCGACGCGTCACAAACTCTGGAAGTTCGTCACCCCGTTGAACGCGCGCCACATGCGCTTCGCCTGGATCAGCCTCTTCGGCGTCGCCCTGTGCGACCTCTACGTGCGCCTGGTGGCGAGCGGGACGATCCACGACCCCGGCTTCCACTTCTAGGCCGCGAGGATCCGCATGCCTGAATACGTAACCCACGACTACGACGTCATCATCATCGGTGCGGGCGGCTCCGGCCTGCGCGCCGCCATTGAGGCCAAGGAGCGCGGCCTGCGCGTGGCGCTCGTGTGCAAGTCGCTGCTCGGCAAGGCGCACACCGTCATGGCCGAGGGGGGCATGGCCGCCGCCATGGGCCACGTGTGGCCCGAGGACAACTGGCAGGTCCACTTCCGCGACACCATGCGCGGCGGCAAGATGCTGAACAACTGGCGCATGGCGCAGATCCACGCCATGGAGGCCCCCGACCGCGTCTACGAATTGGAGCGCTGGGGGGCACTCTTCGACCGCACCGAGGACGGCCGCATCACCCAGCGCGACTTCGGCGGCCACCGCTACGCACGCCTGGCCCACGTCGGCGACCGCACCGGCCTGGAGCTCATCCGCACGCTGCAGCAGAAGGTCGTCTCCATGGGCACCGACGTGTTCATGGAATGCAAGATCCTGCGCCTGCTGCCCGACGCGGAGGGCCGCATCTCCGGTGCCGTGGGCTACATGCGCCCGACCGGCGAGATGGTGCTCTTCACCGCCAAGTCGTTCGTGCTCGCCACGGGATCGATCGGCAAGTCGTGGAAGTACACCTCCAACTCGTGGGAGTCGGTCGGTGACGGCCACGCCATGGCGATCTGGGCCGGGGCTGACGTCATCGACATGGAGTGCGTGCAGTTCCACCCGACCGGCATGGTCTGGCCGCTGTCGGTGCGCGGCATCCTCGTGACCGAGGGCGTGCGCGGCGACGGCGGCGTGCTGCGCAACTCCGAGGGCTCGCGCTTCATGTTCAACTACGTCGCCGACATGTTCCGGGCCGAGACGGCGGAGACCGAAGAAGAGGCCGACGCCTGGTACGAGGACCACAACAACAACCGGCGCACGCCCGACCTCCTGCCGCGTGACGAGGTCGCCCGCGCCATCAACTCCGAGGTGAAGGCGGGACGGGGCACACCGCACGGCGGCGTGTACCTCGACATCGCCACGCGCCGCACGGCGGAGTACATCCGCCGCCGGCTCCCCTCGATGTACCACCAGTTCATGGAGCTGGCCGGCGTCGACATCACCGCCGAGGCCATGGAGGTCGGCCCGACCTGTCACTACATGATGGGCGGCGTGCGCGTCGACGCCGAGACCCAGGCCGCCACCGTTCCCGGCCTGTTCGCCATCGGCGAGGTCTCGGGCGGCATGCACGGGGCGAACCGCCTGGGAGGCAACTCGCTCTCGGATCTCATCGTCTTCGGTCGTCGGGCCGGTATCGGCGCGTCGGACTTCGCGGAGGGCCGGGCCGGCCTGCCCAGCGTCGACGCGGCGGAGGTCGCATCGGTGATCGACGAAGCCTTCGCTCCGTTCGGACGCGAGGACGGGGACAACCCCTACGACGTCCACGAGGAGCTCCAGGAGACCATGCAGGCGTTGGTCGGCATCATCCGCACGGGGCCCGAGCTCGAAGAGGCGCTGGTCAAGCTGGAGGACCTCAAGGCGCGCACGGCCAAGGTGCAGGTGAAGGGCGGGCGGGCCTACAACCCTGGCTGGAACCTCGCCACCGACCTGCCCTCCATGATCACCACGTCCATCGCCGTGGCGCAGGGTGCGCTCAACCGCAAGGAGTCCCGGGGCGGGCACACCCGGGAGGACTATCCGGGGCCCGACCCCGAGATGGGCAAGGTCAACTTCGTGCAGCGCCAGACCGGCGAGCACGGATTCCTGGCGCCGATCTCCATCGCGCCCGAGCCGCTGCCGGAGATGCCGCCCGAGCTCCGCGCCCTGTTCGAGGAGGCAAAGTAGCCATGGCCGACACCGACACCCACACTCCCGACACCGACACCCCGACACCGACACCTCCAACAAGGCCAACGTCACCATGCGGGTCTGGCGCGGCGACGACGAGGGCGGCGAGTTCACCGACTACGTGATGCCCGGCGTCGAGGGCGAGGTGGTGCTCGACGTCATCCATCGCATTCAGGCGACCGACGCGCCCGACCTGGCCTGCCGCTGGAACTGCAAGGCCGGCAAGTGCGGCTCGTGCTCGGCTGAGATCAACGGCCTGCCGCGCCTCATGTGCATGACGCGCATGGACACGCTGCCCGAGGGTGAGCCCGTCACCGTGGCGCCGATGAAGACGTTCCCCATCATCCGCGACCTCGTCACCGACGTCTCCTTCAACTACGAGGTGGCCAAGACGGTGCCTGCCTTCAAGCCGGGTCCCGAGCCCGAGGGCGGCTACCGCATGATGCAGGTCGACGTCGAGCGCGGGCAGGAGTTCCGCAAGTGCATCGAGTGCTTCATGTGCCAGGACATCTGCCACGTCATCCGTGACCACGAGGACAACAAGCCCACCTACGCCGGGCCACGCTTCTTCATCCGCTTCGCCGAGCTCGAGATGCACCCGCTCGACGTCAACGACCGCCGCGAGCTGGCGCAGGAGCGCGGCCTCGGGAAGTGCAACATCACCAAGTGCTGCACCGAGGTGTGCCCCGAGCACATCAAGATCACCGACAACGGCATCATCCCGATGAAGGAGCGCGTGGTCGACGCCCGCTACGACCCGGTCGCCTGGCTCGGGCGCAAGATCTCGGGGCGCTCGAAGAAGACGGCCGAAGAGGCCTCCGCCGGCTGAACGGGACCACGCCCCGGCGATCCCCACGGGGGTTCACCGGACCCGCGCCCGCACGCCACCCCGCAACGGGACCAGACTCTCTCCCATGCCCCGCTACCTCTCACCCGCGTGGGTCGAGTCGTTCGACACTGCGCTGAGCGTGCTCGACCTCGCCGATGCGATCGCGGCCGCCGGTGCCGGCTCGCTGGCGGCCGCCGACGGCCGCTTCACCGTGGTCCAGGTGGTGACCGCCGTGCCCGACGACGTGCAGGCGGGCGGCGGGGACGTGCACCTCGTCCTCACGGTGGAGGACGGGCGGGCGCGGTTGGCGCTGGACGAGGCGGGAACGGCGACCGGCACGGCGACGATCGTGCTCGGCTATCCCGAGGCAGTGGCGATGGCGCGCGGCGAGCTCGACCCGGCCGACGCACTGGCCGCCGGGAGGGTGCGGGTGCGAGGGGACCTGGCGGCGCTGGTGGCGGGGCAGGACGTGCTGGCCACCGCGACGGCCCGGCTCGGCACCGAGCTGGAGGGACTGACGGACCCGCCGGACCCGGCCTCCTGACACGTCGCGTGCACCGGACCCGCCTGTCGACCCACCTCTCGACCCACCTCTCGCCCGCCTCCGCCCGCCCGCCCGACTTCGGTGGCCGCTACCAGGGCCAGGTGGCCGTGGTCACCGGCGCCTCGGCCGGCCTGGGCGCACAGCTCTCGATGGACCTGGCCCGCGGCGGCGCCACCGTGGTCGGCCTGGCCCGCAACGCCGAGCGGCTCGACAAGCTGGCGACCGACCTGCGCACCTTCACCTCGGGCTCGGGGACGATCACCTGCGACGTGGCCGACACCAATGCCCTGCGGCGGGCGCTCGACGAGGTCACGGCGGCCCACGGCCCCGTCGACCTCCTGGTCAACAACGCGGCGCAGGATCCCGGCGTCCGGCTGGCCGAGATCGCCGAGCGTGACTTCCGTCACACGTTCGACGTGAACTTCTTCGCCCCGGTCGCCGCGACCCTGGCGGTCCTGCCCTCCATGCTCCAACGCGGCCGCGGCACCATCGTCAACGTCTCGTCGGACGGCGGCCGCCTGCCCTCACCCGGACCCGGCGCCTACCCGTCGTCGAAGGCGGCGCTCTCGGCTTTCACCGAGTCCACCTCGTTCCGCCTCGGCCCCAAGGGCGTCCACGTCCACGTCGTCTACCCCGCCTTCATGGCCACCGAACTGGGATTGGGCGCCCTCGGGCGCGGCCTGCGCCGGCCCCCGCGCCTGACCACCCGGAGCGTCGAGACCGTGTCACGGCGGATCCTGGCCCAGGCGGGGGGCCCGTCGCTCGAAATCAGCGTGTCGGGTCTCATCGATGCCGCCATGATCTTCCGTTCCGTCATGCCCCGGACCTATCACCGCCTGCGGCGCCACTGGTAGGACGGGCGGTGCGAAGCCGGAAGGGCCGGCTGGCCTGGGCCTGCGGGCGGCGGTCCGTCGGCGGGGCGCAGTTGGCCACCGGTCCGCACTCCCGGGGCAGCCGCCCGAGCAGGCCTCGGGCGACGGAAGTATCGTTGTGCCACCGGCTCCGCAAAGGTCGGGCCGCAGGCAGGAGGGACGACGTGCACCAGCCGATCGACGACCACTTCCTTTTGAAGTATCGGGCCCTACTGGATGCTGAAGACGTGGCATTCGACGAGCTCGAGCACGCGTGCGAGGAAGGCGACCGCACGCAGTTCGACAAGGACATGATCGATTGGCAGAACGCCCTCGAGCACAAGCTCGTCTTCCTGGCGAACGCCGGGCTCGAGGTGAAGCTGCCCGTTCTGGGCTAGCCCATCGGCGCCGGCACTCTGCCGCGCTGCCTGCGCCTCGTATCCAGCTGGAGCATCACCCGCGGTTCGTCGCGGCGCGACCAGGATGGTGGAGTGCCAAAGTCACACGAGAAGAACGCATCCACCTCCGCACTGAACGGCGTCGGCGCGGCGAAACCCGGGTCGGCCCCCGAGGTGCACGGCGCGACGAACCGGGTGAACATCGTGTTCCCGTTCTCGCAGATCAAGGTGGAGGAACCCAGCAAGGAACTGGCCGAGCTCGCCGCACTCGTCTTCGACCTCGTGGGGGCGATGGCCGAGTGGGTCCCCGAGGACCGCCTCGACGACCTGCGGGCACGGGCGCAGGTGCTGCGCGAGTCGCTGCGCTGAACCGGCGGTGCCGGCCGGTGCTGGCTGGCCCGGCTCGGCCGGATGCCGGCGGCTCGGTCGCCCGCGGGGTCGCTACTGCAGGCCCAGTGACTCCGCCACCTGGCGGATCGTGGCTTCGAAGACCAGCCCGGGCTCGAGCACCGTGTGACGCCAGTGCCCGAAGACCTCCAGGCTGATGGCGCCGACGATCGTCGTCCAGGCCTCGAGCGTGAGCACCACCGTCTCCACCGGCATGCCGGGGAGGAGACCTTCGGTGACCGGAGCGACCGCCGCCCGCAGCTCGTCCGATGCGCAATGCGACGAGCTGGGTGGGCGCAGCCGGCCCGCCTCGTACGCCGCCACCAGCGGGCGCACCAGGGCCGCCGCCATCCGCGTGTAGTGCTCGACCGTGTCCTCGGGCGCGCTGTAGCCCGGGACCGGGGTGCCGAAGATCAGGCTCCACCTGTGGGGGTGCTCGAGGGCCCACTGACGCATGGCGCGGGGAACGGACAGCAACTGCTCGGCGTCGCCGACGGACCCGTTCCGAGTCCGGGCGGGGGCAATGCTCTGGGCCTCCGCCTCGTTCGCCGCCCGCTCCGTCACTGTGGCCAGCTCCTCGTAGGCGGTCAGGATGAGCGCGCTCAGCAAGGCATCACGTCCGTCGAAGTAGCGGTACAGCGCGGAGGGCGCCATGCCCAGATCCCGGGCGATGGAGCGCAGGGAGAGGGCGGCAGCACCGTCACGGGCGACGTGCGCACTGGCGACGGCCAGGATCTCGGCCGTCATCTCCTCCCGGACCCGCTCCCGGGCCGTGCGCGGCGCCGAGCCCGCCGCGCTCTCGGGGTCGGGCGGGGTCGTGGGAGCGGGGGGCGTCGTGCGGGGGTCGTGCCGGCGGGGGTCGTCGTGCTCGTGCTCGGGCTCGGGGGCATGGAGCAAGTTTGACTGTTCTGAATAGAGAACACAAGTACTTGACAAGAACAGTGTTCACATTTAGTATCAATGTTCATGAACAACCCGAGGCCCAAGGAGGTCGCCATGAGCAGCACGAGCAGCATCCCTTCCACCCAAGAGCCCGTCCCGGCCCACTACAAGCGCCCCGACTGGTTCACCCGCAACATCTTCAACACCCTGGTCAAGGGCCTGACCCGCATGGGCGTGAGCGTCATGGGCTCGCGGGTCCTCGAGCACCGGGGCCGGACCAGCGGCAAGCTGCACCACGTCCCGGTGAACCTCCTGAGCGTGGAGGGGAAGCAGTATCTCGTCGCTCCTCGCGGCGAGACGCAGTGGGTCCGCAACGTGCGCCACGCCGGCGGCCACCTGGTACTCATCCTGGGGCGGCGCCGTCAGCTGCGCACGGCCACGGAGATCCCGGTGGCGGACAGCGTGCCGATCCTGCGGGCCTACCTCCGGCGCTGGAAGTTCGAGACGGGGATGTTCTTCGACGGCGTGACCCCGGATTCGACCGACGCCGAATGGGCTGCCGTCGCCGACCGCCACCCGGTCTTCGAACTGGACTGAGGCCACGCGATCGCGCAGTATCCCGCTGGTACGGACCTCGCGTGGGGCATCATGACTTCCATGGCCACTCCGCGCGAAGGAGTGTTGAGGAAGACGGATACCTCCGGTTCACCACAACACTTGTCAGAGGCGCAGCTCGGCCACCTCACGCTCATCGCCTTCAACCGTGCGCTCACCGAGTGGAGCAGCCGCGGTGTGCTGGAGGAGAGTGAGGGTGCCGTGTTGTGCGCCAGCGGAACATGGATCCCCGTCGTCGCCAACGGCGCCTTCCGCGCCGACGACACGCTCGGCGGCGCCGCACTCATCGCCAAGGCGGACGCCTTCTTCAAAGGTCTGGGTCGGGGTTACACCGTCAAAGTGCGGGACAGCGGCGAGGACGACGACCTGCGCCATGCCTGCCTGCAAGCGGGCCTGGAGCTCTTCGGCGATCCGGTGCCGGAGATGGTCTGCCGGTCCCCGCTCCCCGAGCCGGCGCCGATCGACGGCGTCACGGTACGCGTCGTCGACGACGAGACCGGCGTGCGCGAATTCATCGCCGTCAACTCCGAGGCGTACGCGACGTACGGCATGCCCTCCGACGTGCACGCCGATCTCTTCGACGAGACGGACCGGGTGCTCGAGGACACGGCTGCGACCATTGTGGTCGCCCACCGCGACGGCCAAGCCATCGCGACCGCGATGGCGTATGAGAGCGATGGGGTGGCCAGCCTGCAGTGGGTGGGCACGGTGCCCGCGGCGCGTGCCTTGGGGCTGGGTGCGCTCGTCACGGTGGCGGCGACCAATCTCGCCTTCGCGGCACGGTGCGTCGTCCGTGTCGCTCCAGGCTTCACCGATGGGCGAGTCGGTCTACCGCAAGCTCGGCTACGAGACGATCTACCACTACGCCGAGTACGTGCGCTGGCCCAAGCCGCCGGCGCGCTGACCGCAGCTCAGACGCCGAGCAGGCCCCGCACGTAGGCCGCCTGCCCCACGTGTTGCAAGCTGTCGTCGGCGATGCTGACGAGACGCACCCCGAGCGTGACCGGCGGGTCCCACCGGTTGTCCACCACCCGGTCGAGATCGCCGGGGGCGAGACCCTCGAGCATCGTCTTGGTGCGGGCGTCCACCGCGTCGAGGTATGCCAACAGCACGTCCGGGTTCTCTGGCTGCACGGCTCGAACCTCCTCGGCGCTGTGCCCGTAGCCCGTATTGGACGGATCGGGCTGGAGCCCGCAGCGACGGGCCCAGTCGCCGCCGGCCCAGATCTGCTCCGTCTCGAGCAGCTCGGAGACGTGATGGTCCTGCACCCGGGCCAGATGCCACACGAGCCAGCCGATCGTGTTCGCGCCGGGCTCGGGGGCACGGCAGAGCTGGTCGCGGTCGAGACCCTCGACCGCCCCGGCCGCCAGAGGCGGGATCCGTCCGTAGAGCTCGAGCAGCAGCGGCGCAGTGTCCATGGGGGCACTTTAGGGACGGGCGCGTGCGGTCGGTGCAGGTGCGATGTGGTCGGACAGCTAGGTGCCGCCGGCCACCTCGATGCCGGGAGGCTGGATGTCGTAGCGGGCCACCGCCGTGTAGGCGACCAGGGCCACGACAACGAAGGTCAACACCAGCGCCGTCTGCCAGTCCCCGAAGTCGGCGCCGCTCACGTCGTGGCCCTTGCTGAGATAGTCGGCGAAGGACGCGCCCACCGGCCGGGTGATGACGTAGGCGAACCAGAACGCGAAGATGCTGTTCCACTTGAGCAGCTTCCAACCGGCCCACGGGATCAGGATGACGCCACAGAAGAGCACCGCCGACCCCAGGTAGCCCAACCCGAGGGTGCTGGCGGCGAAGTCACCCACCGCCGTCCCCAGGGCGAAGGTGGCGAACACGACGCACCAGTAGTACTTCTCACGCCGGCTCGTCGTGATGCTGTGGATGTCGAGCGTGTGCTCGCTCCGGTTCCACAGGAAGAAGACCACGGCGAGGACGAGCAACCAGAACAGTGAGGTCACGGCATAGGGCAGGCCGAGCACCAGGTGCATGGTGTCGGCGACACCGGTGCCGGCGGTGGCGATCGCCAGGGCGAGGAACCAGTAGGTGATGGCCGAGTAGCGCCGTGAGGCGAACTGCAGAACGAGCGCGACCACGAACGCCGAGACCTCGACGACGAAGCCGAGTCCCTTGTTGGAGACGAACATGTCCGAGATCGCCTCGCCGGCGGCGGTCGTCGAGATCTTGATCACCCAGAAGAGGGCTGTGACCTCGGGCACCTTCGCCGCGAGGGGCTGCTGGGTGAAGATGCGGATCAGCGAGCGCACGCTCTGGATCTCCTTGTCTGGGCGTCTCGGGGAGAACGTCAGTCGGCCCGTGGACTGATGGCGCCGGCGGTCATGGTACCGAGGCCGCCCAGGCGCCCACGTTGGGCTTCGTCCTGGCTGTTTTCCCAGTTCACCGGGCAGTTCTGGTGCTGTCTCTCCGACTTGGGGATGACGCCTCGGTCGCCGAATTCATCCTTGGGTCGGGGGGATCCCGATCGGCGCTCCGCCGTCGGCGGCGGAGCGGTAGGCCGCGTCGACCAGCCGGTGTGCCTCCAGGGCAACGTCGAGCCCGGGCTCGGGACGCCGGCCCTCCGTCACGGCGTCGACGAACGCCCGGTCCGCCTCGACATAGGCGCGTACGGCCAGGCCCACCTCGTCGTCGGCCAGCGGGAGTGCGTCCACCCAGGGTGGTGACGGGCAGTGCCTCGCCTCCGTGCCGTCGCTCGTCTGGATGTGCAGGGGCCCCCGGAACTCGTCGTCCAGCCACACCATGCCCTGGCGGCAGAAGACCTCCAGCCGGCGGGTGGAGCCCCGGCTCAAGATGTCGTGCCAGACGCTGGTCAGCTGCGCCTCGAACCCGGAGGCGAAGGACAGCGTGACCGCGGCCAGATCCTCGATCCCCTCGTGGCCGGCGTGGTTCGCCGTTCGGGCGACCACCGAGTCCACGTCGCCGAAACAGAAGCGCAGGATGTCGAGTCGTGGATGGAGTGCTCGATCAGGCAGCCGCCGCCGGCCTGGGCGGCGTCGGCCCGCCACTGTGAGGCATACGTCCCCTGAATGGGGAAGTACTGGTCGTCGCGGAACACGGCCGCCATCGGCGCGCCCAAGGTCCCGCCCTGCACGAGGTCCCGCAATGCCCGGAACACCGGGGCGCTGCGAAGCACCAGGCCGCACTGGCTGGCCACGCCAGCAGCGCGGGCGGCCTCGACGAGCGCCGCGGCGCCGGCAAAGTCCACATGGAGCGGTTTCTCGCAGAACACGGCGCAGCCGGCGGCAAGCGCCTCGTCGACCGCCTCCCGATGCGCCGAAGTCGGCGTGCAGACCCAGACGGCATCGCAGCGGCGGGCGACCCCGGCCGCATCGGCGACGACCTCGACGTCGTCGCCACCGAGAGCCTCCGCGAAACCACGGGCACGGCGCTCGTGCCGGTCGTGCACGGCCACGATCGCGGCGTCGACGACACCGCCGTCGATCATGGCCTTGAGGCCCAGACCGTGTGCCCAGGCGATGAGCCCGGACCCGATGAAGCCGACGCGCAACATGGCGGCGAGACTAGGCGTTGGCGCGAGTGCCGTCAGTTCGTCGACGTTCGGTTTCGTCAACCCGTTCGGCTGTGGTGTGGGTTGACTACCCGGTGATGGGCTCGGCCGCGATGCGGCCGGCCAGCGCGTCCATGAAGCGCGAAGCAACCATGACCAGCAATGCGATCTCAAGACGCTCCCGCTGTCTGATCGGCGCGGGCCTGCCGCCGCAGACGGTGAAGCCGGTCTCCGGGACGAGCTCGATGAACACGCCCGAGCCCGTGGTGTCGTTCGCGGGGTCGGCCCCACTGCGCGAGCCCTCCGCGAAGGCGGCCACCCACTGCACCGGGGGTACGTCGCCGTGCACCTCGACGAAGCCGGCGAGGTCGTCGTCCGCCAGCGCCAGCCACGCCAGGTCGAACAGCGTCATGAGGTGGCCGGTCAACGCGTTCATCGCCGCGGTCGGCGTGGCCGCTTGGAGAATGCCGGCGGCGGCGGCCAGGACGGTGTCCTCGCGGTCCTTGGCCTCCGCCTTCAGCTCGGTGACCTCTTCGACGCCCGCCCCAGGGACGTTGCGCACGCCCCGGCAGACGGCGTCGACCGCCCCCGGCTCGTCGGGCAACTCCACCACGAGCTCGTCGATCGCCACGCCCGCCTCACGCTCGAGGACCTCCAGCCCGACGACGTTGCCCTGCACGGCGCCGATCTCGGCCGCCACCGCGCCCAGCACACCCGGCGCGTCGGGAAGCCAGATCCGCATTCTGGTCAGCACGGCCTCACCCCTTGTCCTGCCGCTCAGTGAACCCTGGCCATGCGCACCACCACACGCATGGTGTTCTCGGCGTTGCCGGCGTAGATCCCCTTGACCGGAGGGACGTCCCCGTAGTCGCGCCCGTGCCCGACGGCGACGTGGCGCTCCCCCACCGGACAGGCGTTGGTCGGGTCATAGGCCCACCAGCGGCCCGTCCACACCTCCACCCAGGCGTGGCTCTCACCGGCGATCTCCTCACCGATGGCGGCATCCCCGTCGGGGTGGAAGTAGCCCGAGACGTAGCGTGAGGGCAGCCCGACAGACTTGGTGAGAGAAAGCGCGAGGTGGGCGAAGTCCTGGCAGACGCCGGCGCCGTCCGCGTAGGCCTCGTCGGCCGAAGTGTGCACCGACGTCACGCCGCGCACGTAGCGCAGCGACTCGTGTGCCGTTTCCATGATGCGCCGCGCCGTCTGGAGGGGACGGTCCGTCCGCAGTCCCTGGGCGATGTCGGACAGTTCTGGTCCGGGCGCGGTGTAGAGGTGGTGCGACAGGTGGTCCGCCATCGTCATGGTGGCGTCGGACACGTCTTCCCACGTGCAGTCTTCGGGGTCGGCGGAATTCTGGGTGTCGACCAGCGAGTTGCCCGTGATGCTGAGGACCTCGTGCCCGCGGTCGACGTTGAAGGCGACGACATGCGTGCCCCAGTAGTCGAGATACGAGTACTGGGGCGCCGGCGGCACGGTGACCACTCTCGTCTCGAGCGCGGTCTGGCGCAGCTCGGTGCGGGGCGTGAGGCGGAGCTCGTTGTACGACGCCCGCGCCGGGGCGTCGTAGTCGAAGCGTGTCTCATGCGAGACGCGCAGTCGCCAGCCGTCCATGCGGCTCACCCGCCTGCACCTCCCTGGCGCCATTGCATCGGGAGGTCCTGGGCGAAGTAGCGCCGTGTCACGGCGTCACTCACCGAGGAGATGGAGGCTTGCAGGCGTTCCAGTCGAGCCTCCAGTCCACGGGACAGCGTCGCCGGCGCGGAGTACTCGAGCTCGGCCCGGGCGAGGCCGACCAGGCCGCGGGCGTCGTCCCAGGCTCCCTCGCGGCCGGCGTTGATCAGATCGAGACACTCCTCCGCCAAGGTGAGCGAGGCGAATGCGGACCGAGGGAAGAGCCGGTCGCGCAGCAGGAAGTCCAGGACGCGGCCGGGCTCCACGACCCCCTGCGACAGGCGCAGGTAGGGCTCGTAGCCACCGCACGAGCGCAGCAGCATGACGAGTCCACTGTCGAACACCTCGTCAAAGGCCACCGTCGCCAACTGGCGGGCCACCACGTCGGTGCGCTCGAGGCATCGCCCCAGCGTGAAGAAGAGCCAGGTCTGGTCGCGGCTCATCATGGTGTCGGCCAGACCCATCATCCCGGCGCACTGGGTCTTCACGAAGGAGAGGTAGAAGGCGGGCCCGGCACTGCGACCGGTCTCCCACTGCAGCGGGAGCTCTGCCCATGTTGCGTTGATGTGCTCCCAGAACTCCACCGGTACGACGTGGCGCACGGCCCGGGTGTTCTCCCGGGCGGCCGCCAGCGCGCCGGCGATGGACGAACGACTGGTGGGGTCGATGGCCAATCGCTCGGTCGCCTGCCACAGCGTCTCCGTCCCCGAATCGGGCAGGCCCATGACGGCAAGGAGGCGGCGGGCTGCGTGCGAGCCCTCGACGTCGCTCTGCTCGAGGGCCTGGTACACCGAGACGTCAAGGATGCGGGCCGTCCCCTCGGCGCGCTCCACGTAGCGCCCGACCCAGAAGATGGACTCGGCAACCCGGCTCAGGAGGGCACGGGTCACTGGCTCGCCGGACCGTGCTGGTGTTGTTGGCCCTGCTGTTGTTGTTGGCCCTGCTGCTGCTGCTGTTGCTGCACGCCGAGCTCGCCGTCGGACGCCGGGCCGACATCCATGGGCGGCCCGGCTTGGAACGGCAGCACCTGCCGCGGCGGGAGCACCGGCATGGAGATCCCTCCACCGACCACCCAGGTGTCCTTGGAGCCACCGCCTTGGCTGGAGTTGACGACGAGGCTGCCCTCGCCGAGCGCCACCCTGGTGAGGCCGCCGGGCAGCACCCAGATGTCCTCGCCGTCGTTGACGGCGAACGGGCGCAGGTCGACATGGCGCCGCACCATGGTGTTGTCGACCCAGGTGGGCGAGGTCGACAGGGCGACGACGCGCTGGGCGATCCAGTGGCGAGGGTCGGCCTCCACTTCGAGCGCCAGCTCGTCGAGCTCCGCCCCGGTAGCGGACGGGCCGATGACGAGTCCCTTGCCGCCCGAGCCGTCGACCCGCTTGAAGACGAGCTCACCGCGGCGGGAGAGCGCGTCCTTGCGGACGGCATCGTCCACGAGGTGCATCGTCTCCACGTTGTGCAGGATCGGGTCCTCGCCGAGGTAATAGCGGATCATGGCGGGCACGTAGGTGTAGACGAGCTTGTCGTCCGCGACGCCGTTTCCCACTCCGTTGGCGATGGTCACCCGTCCCGCCCGCGCCGCGTTGACGATGCCCGGGCAGCCGACCAACGACTCGGGCCGGAACTGCAGAGGGTCGAGGTACTCGTCGTCGATGCGACGGTAGATCACGTGCACCGGGACCTCTCCCTCGGTGGTGCGGAGGAAGACGTCGGTGCCGTGGCACACGAGGTCACGGCCCTCCACCAGGTGCACGCCCATGAGGCGTGCCAACAGCGCGTGCTCGTAGAACGCAGAATTGTGCACGCCCGGTGTCAACACGACGACGGTCGGGTCCTGCACCGACGCCGGCGCTGCCCGGCGGAGCGCGTTGATCAGGCGGGCTGGGTAGTCCGTGACCATCTGGATCGGCTGGCCCCAGAACAACTCGGGCAGGACCCGCGCCATGGCGGCGCGGTTGGCCAGCACGTAGCTCACCCCAGAGGGGCTCCGGAGGTTGTCCTCCAGGACGCGGAACTCGCCGTCCTCGTCGCGGATCACGTCGATCCCCGCCACGTGGATGCGCACGCCGTTGGGAGGCGAGTAGCCGTAGGCCGCCCGGACGAAACCCGGGGAACTCGTGATCACGTCGTGCGGGATGAGCCCGTCGCTGACGATGCGGGCCGCCCCGTAGACATCGGCCAGGAAGAGCTCGAGCGCCCGGACGCGCTGGGTCACCCCGGCCGCCACCTTGGACCACTCCGCTCCGGTGAAGATCCGGGGCACCACGTCGAGGGGGAACGGTCGCTCCTCGCCATCGAGGTCGAAGGTGACCCCCTGGTCCATGAAGGCGCGGGCCAGGCGGGAGGCGCGGGCCGAGACGTCGTCTGGGCCCATCTGGGCGAGCGAGGAGGCCACGGCGGCATAGGGCACCCGGGCCGTGCCGTCACGGCCCACCATCTCGTCGAACGCGTCCATGGTCAGCCCACGGGCGGACGCGCCGTAGCCGTCGAAGAGGTCTCCCACGGACCTCAGGGTGCCAGGCATGTGTTTCGCCCTGGTTTCACGGCCGCGAACAGCCGGTGACGGTGGTCACGGGGCCCGCGAGTGCAGGTAGACGGGTAGATCGGCTGGAGCGGGGTCAAGCCTGCATCGTACCGGGGGTGTTACCCGATGAGCCCGAGCCCCTTGACGTCGTCGCGCTCCGCCAGCAGCTCGTCGGTGGTGAGCCCGATGCGCTCGGCGGCGAAGTCGTCGCGAGCGAAGCCTTCGACCACGGACCAACCGCCTTTGCCGTCCGCCTGCACGGGGAAGCCGAACTGGAGACCCTCGGGCGCCCCGTACTGCCCGTCGCTGGCCACGGCGACCGAGAAGCAGTCGCCCTTGTCGGTCTTGGTGCGCAGGCTGACCACGGTGTCGATCGCCGCCGCGGCCGCCGACGCCGCCGAGGACGAGCCCCGGGCGTCGATGATGGCCGCGCCCCGCTTCTGCACCGTCGTGATGAAGTCCCCGTGCAGCCACTCGTGGTCAGTGATGACCTCAGTCGCCGGCTTGCCGCCGATGCGGGCATTGGCGAAATCCGGGAACTGGGTGGCCGAGTGGTTGCCCCAGATGGCCACGTTCGTCACGTCGCCCACCAGCGCCCCGGCCTTGGCGGCCAGCTGCGCTTTGGCCCGGTTCTCGTCGAGGCGCGTCATGGCGAACCAGCGGTCGGCGGGCACCTCGGGCGCGTTCGAGCGCGCAATGAGGCAGTTGGTGTTGCAGGGGTTGCCGACGACGAGGACGCGCACGTCGGAGGCCGCATTCTCGGCGATGGCCCGACCCTGGGGCTTGAAGATCCCGCCGTTCACACTCAGGAGGTCGCCGCGTTCCATGCCCGCCTTGCGCGGGATGGAGCCCACGAGCAATGCCCACGAGGTGCCGTCGAAGGCCGTCTTCAGGTCGGAGGTGGCGACGATGTCGTGCACCAACGGGAAGGCCCCGTCGTCGATCTCCATGACCACACCCTCGAGCACGCGCATGGCGGGCTCGATCTCGAGGAGGCGCAGCACGATCGGTTGGTCGTCTCCGAGCAGCTGGCCCGACGCGATGCGGAACAGGATGGAGTAGCCGATCTGGCCGCCGGCGCCGGTGACGGTGACGTGAACGGGGGGCTTCGCCATGGAGGGGTGGTCCTTTCCGACAGTTCGTCTGGTTCGACGGTGGTGTTTGGGTGATGCGAGGATCGGTTAGAGGCGGTCGACGATGGCCGAGGCGAACTCGGAGCACTTCACTTCGGTGGCGCCCTCCATCAGGCGGGCGAAGTCGTAGGTCACGACCTTGTCCGCGATGGTCGCCTCCAGCGCGTGCACGATGTCCGAAGCGGCGTTGTTCCAGCCGATGTGTTCGAACATGAGCACACCCGACAGCAGGACCGAGCCCGGGTTCACCTTGTCCTGCCCGGCGTACTTCGGTGCCGTGCCGTGCGTCGCCTCGAAGATGCCGTGGCCGCTCACATAGTTGATGTTGGCCCCCGGGGCGATCCCGATGCCACCAACCTGTGCGGCCAGGGCATCGGAAAGGTAGTCGCCGTTGAGGTTCGTGGTGGCGATGACGTCGAAGTCCGACGGTCGGGTCAGCACCTGCTGCAGCGTGATGTCGGCAATGGTGTCCTTGACGAGGAGCTTGTCGCCCGGCTGCCCGTCGCAGTCGTCCCAACCCACGGCGACGTCGGAGAACTCCTCGCGCACGAGCTCGTAACCCCACTCGCGGAAGGCGCCCTCGGTGAACTTCTGGATGTTGCCCTTGTGGACCAGCGTCACGGACTCGCGCTTGCGCTCGAGCGTGTACTCGATGGCGGCCCGGATGAGCCGCTTGGAGCCCATGGGCGAGATCGGCTTGATGCCGAGGCCCGAGAGCTCGCGGATGGGCCAGCCCATCTCGTCGCGCAGGTAGGTGGCGAGCTTCTCGGCCTCCGGCGTGCCCGACTGCACCTCGTAGCCGGCGTAGACGTCCTCGGTGTTCTCCCGGAAGATCACCATGTCGACCAGCTCGGGGTGGACCACCGGCGAGGGCACGCCGGTGAACCAGCGGACCGGGCGCAGGCAGACGTAGAGGTCGAGGATCTGGCGCAGCGCCACGTTGAGCGAGCGGATGCCGCCGCCGACAGGCGTGGTCAGCGGGCCCTTGATCCCGATCAGGTGGGACCGGAAGGTGTCGACCGTCTCGTCGGGGAGCCAGTTGCCCGTCTCGTCGAAGGCCTTCTGGCCGGCCAGGACTTCCTTCCAGGCGACCTTGTGGCCGTGCTTGGCGGCGGCGGCATCGAGGACCAGCTTGGCGGCGGGCCAGATGTCGACCCCCGTGCCGTCGCCCTCAATGAAGGGAATGATGGGTTCGTCGGGGACCTGGAGCGTGCCGTCGTCGCCCATGCGGATGATCTCTGCCATGGACCGGATGCTACGGGGCGGGGCGGCGAGGTCCCAATTGAAGCTGTGCCACTGAGCACTGAGGAACCGGGCCCACTTAGGAAGCGGCTCGGAATCTACAAATCAGGAGGACAGGGAAATTGGGAGGACAGGGCGCTAAGAGGACGAGACGACGCCAGTTGCCTCCAGCAGGCCGACCAGGCGGCCGTACTGGTCAGCCTGCGGACCCAGGATGTCGCGCACCCAGTGGAGCGTGCGTGCGGTGTCGACCTCGGTGCCCCACCGCAGCATCTCCTCGATGTCGAGCCAATCCTTCGGGCGATCGAAGATCGCCTTACAGACGATGAGGTGCTCTGGGGCCAGGATGGGGATGTCGACGGGGCCAAAACGGACAGAGCGGGCGCGCTCGGCCATTTCGAGGTGCAGGTCCATGGTGGCGAAGAACACATCGAGGGAGGAACCGTCCCAGTCGAGCCTCGCCTGCCCGTCGAGGGCGATGGCCTCCCGAGCCTCCGGTGAGACCGCGACACCCAACCGGCCCAGCATCTCCAGAATCGGTTCGGCGGCCTCAGGTGGCACAGTCAGGTTGATATCGATATCGGTGGTCGCCCTGGGGTTGCGGTACCAGGTCAGGGCGATGGCCCCCCCGAACTGGTGCGGAACCCCTGCAGAACTGAGCATCTCGTGGAGGGAGATGATCTTGGGCACCAAATTGCCGAACTGTTCGGTCGTGGTCATCGGCCTTCTTCGAGGTCAGCCCAACGACCCGGCCCTCCGCGTGGCCCGCAAGCGGGCGAGCGGGGGGAAGCGCAAGGGCTCGGGCGGTCGGCGGGCCTGGAAGGCCGAGACCTGGGCGACGAGGCCAAGAAGATCCATCAGGGCGTCACCTGGGTCTCTCGTCGAGCCAGCCTTCGGGGGCCGCGACTCGAGCGCTGCAGCCATACGGCGGGACGATTCGACGAACCGGCGCCTGTCCTGACGAACCGGCGTGGCCACGCCTCCTACACGCCCTCGGCCGGGGCGGCGGGCGGCGGCCGACGCGGTTGCCTTGAGGGCTGAGGCACGCACGGCGTCGCGATCGAAGGGCCGGCTCGCCCGCCGGCTCGCTGTCTCCAACACGTCGTCGGTGAGCGACTCGAAGTTGGCCAAGGTTCGGGCACGGGGCCCTTTCGGCGTGTGCACCGACTCTCGTATCTCGAACCGGCCTCTTGGACGGGCGACCACGTATGCCATCGTCTCAAGAGTATATACCCACTAGATACCCACTATGACCCACTAGGCTCGGGCCAACATCCACCCGATTCTCCCCAGGCGGGTGATGTCCTTTGGGCTCTCAATCAGATTTGGCGGGACCCAGGCCGAGCGCGGCGTAGATCTCCCGCGTCGCGTTCGAGGTGTTGAACGTGTAGAAGTGCAGCCCCGGCACGCCGGATTCGAGGAGGTGGGAGCAGAGCTCGGTGGCCAGCTCCACGCCCTCCTTGCGCACCGCATCGGCGCCACCCCGCTCGTCGGCGGCGCGCAGGCGATCCTGCATCCAGTCGGGGGCCGCGGCGCCCATGGCGCCCAGCCGGCCCATCGTCGACAGCGAGGTCACGGGCAGGATGCCGGGAAGAACGGGCGTCTCGACGCCCCGCTCGCGCAGGTCGGCGACGAGGCTCTCGTACTCGCCGGCCTCGAAGAAGAACTGGGTGACGCCGAAATCGGCCAGGGCGAGCTTGGCCGCCAGGTAGTCGCGGTCGCTCGGCAGGTTCGAAGAGCGGGGGTGGCCGGCCGGGTGCGCCGCCACGCCGACGGAGAAGCCGCCGATGGCGCGAGCCAGCTCCACCAGCTCCGCCGCGTAGGCCAGCTCGCCGGGGCCGGAGGACGGGTCCTCGGGCGGGTCGCCACCGAGGGCCATCAGGTTCTCCACGCCGGCCTTGCGCAGCGACACGAGGATGTCGGCCAGCTCGAGCCGTGTGTGTGCCACGCAGATGATGTGGGCCATCGGGTTGAGCTTGGTCGTGTGCAGCATGCCCGACACGAGGTCGACGGTGCGCTGACGCGACTCGGCTCCGCCGCGGTAGGTGACCGACACGAACGACGGCTCCAGCGGCTGCAGCTCGCCGATCGTGCGGGCCAGCGTGGCGAGTTCCTTGTCGTTCTTGGGAGGGAAGAACTCGAAGGAGTAGGTGGGTCCGGCCTCGAGGAGCTCCACGATGCGCGTCATGTCGCCGACGTGTCCTTCCCGGTGCCTCCCGTCCCCCCCGTTCCTTCGGCACCGACGCGGCCGAAGTCGTCCTCAAGCCGGACGATGTCGTCCTCACCGAAGTACGCGCCCTGTTGCACCTCGATGAGAACGACGTCGGCGTCCCCCTCGTTGGCGACACGGTGGGCACTCTCCAACGGGATGTCGATCGACTCCCCCGCGTGCACCTGGATCACGTTGCCGTCGAGCGTCACCGTGGCCGTCCCGGACACGATGAACCAGTGCTCGGCGCGCTGGGAGTGGCGCTGATAGCTGAGGCGCTTCCCGGGGTGCACCACGAGGCGCTTGACTTTGTGGTCGGGCGCGTCGTCATCGAGCACCGTGTAGTTGCCCCACGGACGCTCCGAGTACTCCCGCTCGCTCACTGGCTGCTCGCCTCCCTGGCTGTGGTCGTGGCCGTTGTCACCGGGCCGCCATCTCCGCCGCCCGCAGCGCGTTGCGTAACAGCATGGCACGGGTCATGGGACCAACCCCGCCCAGGCGGGGGGTGATCCAGCCGGCGACCTCGGCCACGTCCGGATGCGCATCGGGCACCAGCTTCTTCCCCTCAAAGCTGGTGCCGGCGGAGACGACGGCCGCGCCGGGCTTGACCATGTCCGGTGTCAGCAGGTGAGGCCGGCCTGCTGCCGCCACCACGATGTCGGCCGTCCGCACGATCGCCGTCATGTCGGCGGGGTCCACACCTGTGTGCACCATCGTGACCGCTGCGTTGCAGCCGGGACGCTTCAGCGACAAGAGATTGGCCAAGGGGCGACCGATGGTCACACCGCGCCCGATGATGGCCACGTGGCGCCCCTCCACCGGGACGTCGTACGCGTGCAGCAACTCCACGATCCCCGAGGGCGTGCATGGCAGTGGGCCCGGCGTGCCGAGCACCAGGCGTCCGAGGTTGATCGGATGCAACCCGTCGACATCCTTGTCAGGGTCGACGGCCAAGAGAGCCCGCTCCTCGTCGAGGCCGGCGGGGAGGGGCAGTTGTACCAGGAAGGCGCTGACCTTGGGGTCGGCGTTGAAGCGCGCGATGACGTCGAGCACCTCCGCCTGGGTCGCGCTGGCCGGCAGGTGCTCGCCCACCGAGTACATGCCGATGCTGGCGCAGTCCTCGTGCTTCAGCGCGACATAGCGCTCGCTGGGCACGTCGTCGCCCACGAGCACGGTGCCCAGGCCGACGGTGATGCCCTCACGATGCAACCGTTCGACCCGCTCGGCCACCTCGCCACGGATGCGGGCGGCGACTGGTTCGCCGTCGAGAAGGATGGCGCCCATCAGTGGCGGAAGTGCCGTTCGCCGGTCATGACCATCGCCAGCCCCGCAGCGTCCGCGGCGGCGATCACCTCCTCGTCCTTCACCGACCCGCCCGGCTGCACGATGGCGGTGACACCGGCGTCCGCCAGTACCAGCAGACCATCCGGGAAGGGGAAGAACGCGTCACTCGCCCCGGCCCCGCCCTTGGCGCGCTCACCCGCCTTCTGCACGGCGATTTCGGCGGCGACCACCCGGGACTGCTGCCCGGCCCCGACGCCGACCGCCTGGCCCGCCGTGACGACGGCGATGGCATTGGAGGTCGTGCGGCCGCACACGCGCCACGCCAGCACCAGGTCGCGCCATTCGTCCTCCGACGGGGCCCGCTTCGTGACGGCCCGCCACTCCGAACGGGGCGAGACGAAGGCGTCGACGTCCTGCACCAGGACGCTGCTGCCGAGGCTGCGCAACTGGCGCACCGCCTGCTCGGGCGCCGGACCCGACATGATGCGCGTGGCCTTGCGTCGACTGATCAGCTTCTCCAGCGCGGCCGGAGCGAACGAGGAGGCGATGATCACGTCGGCCTGCGGCCCGGCCGCGATGGCCTCGGCCACCTCGTCCGTGACGTCGCCGCCGATGGCGACGACGCCACCGAAGGCGCTCATGGGGTCGCATTCGAGGGCGCGCTCGTAGGCGGTGACGAGGTTGCCGGCCACCGCAGCGCCGCAGGGGTTGGCGTGCTTGATGATGGCGACGGCAACCTGCCCGACGCCGTCGTTGGCGATGTCGCTGGCGATGTCGTTCGCGTCCGCCGCCAGCTCGTGAACCAGACGCCACGCCGCGTCGCCGTCGAAGATGTTGAGGTAGGACAGCGGGCTGCCCCCGTGCTGCACCATGCCGTCCCACCAGCTGCTCGCTCCCACCGTGCGGTAGCGCGAGCCGCGCTGGTGCGGGTTCTCGCCGTAGCGCAGCACGTCGGTGCGCTCGAGCGTGAGGTGCAGGGTCGGAGGGAGGACGGCCGAGAGCTCGGCCTCTTCGACATCGTCCGGCGTCGCGCCCTGGAGATCCGCGACCGGTGTCGGCCCGCCGGTGTCGAGCCACGCGACGATGGCCGCGTCGTAGGCGGCCGTGTGGGCGAAGGCAGCCCGGGCGAGTCGGCGCCGCGTGGCGGCCGAGAGCTCGCCCTTGTCACGCAACTCCTCCAGTACGACCGGGTAGTCGGCCGGCGAGGTCAGGATGCCGACGTGCTCATGGTTCTTGGCGGCGGCACGCACCATGGCGGGCCCACCGATGTCGATCAGCTCGACCGAGGGGTCGGACGAGAACGGGTAGAGGTTCGACACGACCAGATCGATGGCCTCGATGCCGTTGGTCGCCAGGTCGTCGAGGTGCTCCGCCTTGGATCGGTCGGCGAGGATCCCGCCGTGGATCTTCGGGTGCAGGGTCTTGACCCGCCCGCCGAGCATCTCGGGCGAGCCGGTGACCTGGGCCACCTCCAGGTGGGCGATGCCCGCCTCGCTCAGCTTGGCGGACGTGTTGCCGCTTGCGACCAGCTCCCAGCCGAGGTCCGAGAGGCCCTGGGCCAGGTCGACCAGGCCCTCCTTGTCGTACACGGACAGTACAGGCCCTCACGAAGTCATCTCCTCGACTGCTCCTTCTTCTCGACGTTGCCGGCGCTGCCGGTCGTTCCACCGACGTTCCCGCTCGGGGCACCGACCCCGGCCGGCACCACGCCGCCAGGTGGCGCTTCGATAGCATGTCCGGCTGCCAGCTCGCGTAGCGCCCAGGCCACAGTGGCGGATAGAGGCGCCGCTCGGCGATCTTGATCCGCTCGTGCAGCGATCCTTCGGTGTCGCCGGGCAGGACCGGGACGCCTCCTGGGCCAGGATCGGTCCGGCATCCATTTCGAGGGTGGCCAGATGGACGGTGCACCCGGTCTCCGGCGACGCCAGCCGCCAGGGCGTCGCGCACACCGTGCCAGCCGGGGAAGGCCGGGAGCAGGGCGGGGTGGGTGTTCAGAATCCGGCCCGGGAAAGGCCCGGTGGACGCACTTCGGTCATGACGGTTCCGAAGCCGGCCATGGCCACAAGGTCGACCTGGTGCGCCACCAGCGTGGCCGCCACGGTGCTGCGTGAAGGCGCGCGCGATCGAAGTCCGGGCCCGAAGCCGCCGTAGACGGCCCGGTCGACCAGTTCGGTCGGCGGTCAGCGTGCTGCTCGGCCAGGCCAAGGGCGGCGCAGGGCCGGTCGGACAGGACGGCGCATGACCGGGAGGCCGGCCTCGAACATGGCTCGCAGGATCGTCCCGGAACCCGAGACAAGAACAGCGAGGCGCATGCCGTTCAATCTAGTGCCGCGTGCGCCTCGGACCGTGGGGTCGTGGGACAATCGCCTTACGAGACTGACTGCGCCCTCGTGCCGTCTGCGTTGCACGACCATGTACGCAGCAAAGATCGCCCCGCCGGCCAGAGGCACCTCGAGAGCCAACGGAGCCTGGGGCAGGACTGACGGAGGGTCGCAGTGGTAGCAGGCGAACCAGTAGCTCACCCATGACACCTGGTGACTGCCGTCCAGCGGGGGGATGTAGTGCTGCTTCGAACCTCGCCCAGGCTGCAGGTACGCAGGGTTGCGGTACGTGTTGTACCAACCCGCTCCGCCGACGACCACCGCGTCGATGACGACGCCAGGGATGCTCTTCGTGCTGAGGTCGACCTCTTGTCCGTATCCCGGCTGCACCGGGCCGTCGTTGTCCGTCACCGTCCCGACGAGAGCGGGGTCACCGGCGCCGTGGTCCGAGTTCAATCCCAGCAAGGTGTCGCCACGGAAACCGAGCGACCGACAGGTCCTCGGGTTCCCAGCCGAAAGTCGGCCGGGCGCGGTGGTCCGACGTGCAGTCCGACGAGGCCCACGCCGTTCGACCCTGTCAGGGCGAGCAAGAGACCACCGAGGAAGAGTGTGCTGAGGCCACGAACGACCCAGCCTCCCCTCCGTGTATGAACCCGCATGCCTCAGCCCCGCTCTCGACGCAGCTGCGATCCCACGAACCTCGAACCGGCCGACTTGTGTGCGCCCATGATCACTGACGGTCAAAAAATTGTTCCAAGCGCCAGCCTGCGGTTTCTTTCAGGCGTCACCAACAATTCACCTCCCGGCCATGCTCCGTTCGAGGACACACCAAAACTCGCTCCGACTGTTCAGCGCGAGGTGCTTCGTATCGTTACGGCGAACGTCACGTGTCTTCACCGCGTCGGTCGCGTGTCGACTCGGGAGCTTCCGCGTGACCTCCGTATGACCTCCGCGTGACCTTCGTGTGGCCGCCGTCATCGCCGCTACTCCTTGAACGCAGACTCGCGCCCCGTCGCTTGGTGGCGCGTCAGTGCTCGCTGTTTCGCGGGTTAGCGTGCGGCTGTGCTGACGGCAAAGACAACGCGACGCGCAACGGCATTGATCGGCCTCGTTCTCGTCAGCCTGGTTGCCACGTGCGACGCAGGGGCAGCGACTCCCGCGCCGGCGTCCTCGCTGCAGTCCTCTCTCGCAGCGGCGATGACCGCGGCGAAGAGCGCTGGATCGGCGAGGATTTCCGTACAGTTCTTCAACGGCTCCACCAGTGGAAGGGTGGTCCAGGACTCGACGCTCCATACCGGCAAGCAGACAACCGCTATCAAGAAGGAAGTGGTATCGATCGTTCTCGTCGGCGGCGTGGCCTACATCTCGGGCAACACCAAGGGACTGACGTCCTATTTCGGGCTACCGAGTTCCCTCGCATCCACACTCACCGGCAAGTGGGTATCGATCCAACCCAGCGACTCCTTCTTCCACTCTGTCTCCGCCAACGTGGACCTCACGTCGGCCTTGGCGAACGTCACTCCAGGAGGCACGCTCGTGGCCGGGAAGCGATCGAGGATCGGCGGAAAGCAGGTGCGGAGCATCGGCGGGGATGCACCCGGGGGCGCCGGAAAGCTGACGCTCTTCGTGGCGGCGAACGAACGGGCATTGCCGGTGGAGGCCGTGGAGTCGAACGGCTCCGGCAAGTCTGCAACGGGCGAAATCGTGACGTTCTCGCATTGGGGGGAACCCGTGCACGTCGCCACCCCGACGACAGCAGTGCCGCTGTCCGCCCTTCAGGCCACCCGCACCGCCCTCGGGCTAGGGATCCGGGCCTGACTCACGCTGACGGCCTGACACACACCCCGACACATACCCTGACAAGGGGATTCGTGCCCGTCGACGACCACTGAGTGCTGCCCTTTGCATTCACAATGCCGCGACAATTGCGGTGCCGGCGATTGCATCCAACCTCACGGCAACGCGTTTACATCCCGAAAGAAATGGTGATTATGCATTCTTGATGACGACGACGGGGGATCCGGAGTTCAGGTCGTGCTTGTCGGGCCAAAGAAGGCGGGCGCCTAGGGTTTGACGTCTCGTCCGTATCGACGCGGGGTCGCGACCAGGACGCCGCGCTTCGGTTCAGGCCCGAAACGGACCTTGCCACCGGGTTCCCTCACAACGTGGGAGCACAGTGAACCGATCCGATCGACACGGCGGAGAGCGCAAGCACGCCGTCGTCGTCCGCCTGCTGCTCGCCAGCGTCGTGGCCGTCGGAATCGCCGGGTACGTGGTCCCCACCTTTGCCGTGGCGGACTCCAACACTTCCGCCACACCAACCGCTCACGCCAATGGCGGCGCAAGCGCGGCGGTCGGGACACAGCAGAACTGGTTCGGCCTCGCCGCGACCCATGACGGAAACGGGTACTGGGCGGTGTCCAGCAGCGGCTCCGTGGAGTCGTTCGGCGATGCGACCACATACGGGGACATGTCCAAGACTGCCCTCAACAAGAGCATCGTCGGCATGGCACCGACTCCGGATGGTCGTGGGTACTGGCTCGATGCCGGCGATGGCGGCATCTTCACGTTCGGCGACGCAGGCTTCTGGGGTTCCACCGGCTCCCTCGTCTTGAACAAGCCTGTCGTCGGCATGGCCCCCACCCACGACGGAAAGGGGTACTGGATGGTCGCCTCCGACGGTGGGATCTTCGCCTTCGGCGACGCACCCTTCGAGGGGTCGATGGGCGCGCAGCACCTCAACAAGCCGATCGTGAGCATGGCTCCCACTCATGACGGGGGCGGGTACTGGATGGTCGCTTCCGACGGCGGGATCTTCTCCTTCGGTGACGCTCCCTTCGAGGGGTCGCTCGGGGCCGTGCCCCCGAGCTCTCCGATCGTCTACATGGCGCCGACACCGGACAACAACGGCTATTGGCTAGTGAGCCAGGACGGCACGGTCTACTCGTTCGGTGATGCCGTCCTGTACGGGTCTGTGACGGGAGCGCCCGCGCCTGCGACCTCCCTGACCGGCAAGGACGGCGGTTACTGGGTCCTGACGGCAGACGGCGCGGTGCATCCGTTCGGCAACGCGCAGGACTACGGGTCGCCGCTCGTCGGCCCTGTCACGGTGCGCCAGTCGGCCACTGTCGCGCCGGCCGCGGGACAGCCGAGCTCGAGCAACGCCGGGACGAGTGGCAACTCGGGCAGCGGCACCAACCCCGTATCGGTGCGGGCCCTGACCCCGTCGAGCGGGACGGCCGGAGGGGGCGACACCATCGGCATCTCCGGATCCGGGTTCACCGGTGCCACCGCCGTCATCTTCGGTGGAAACGCCTCGTCCGACTTCACGGTGACCTCCCCGACGACCATCACCGCAGTCGCCCCGGTCGGGGCGGGCTCGGTCGATGTCCGCGTGGTGACGCCGGCCGGCACATCGAGCACGGGCGGCGCAGACCGGTTCACCTACAATCCCACCGGTCAGGCGCCCATCACCGCCCATGGCCAGAGCCTCGAAGTCGGCGGGGTGCCCACCGTGTTCACCGGCTTCAACGCGTACCAGCTCGCCACGCAGTGGGGCACCAATGCGGGCTGCGGCGGAATGGCCACGACCGCGCAGATCGACTCGTTCTTCGCGTCGCTCCGTCCGCATTCCCTCGTCCGCTTCTGGGCCTTCCAGGGAACGCTGGCGACGAACTTCAGGACCGGTCAGCTGGACTGGGCTCCGCTCGACAACATCTTCTACCAAGCGGCCAAGTACCACGTCTATCTCATTCCGGCAATCAGCGATCAGGCGGGCACGTGTGACGGTGGCACCTGGCAGGATCCCTCGTGGTACGCCGGTGGGTTCAGGAACGTCGACAACGCCGCCGGCAACTCCGACGGCCGCGGCCTCACGCCGTTGTCCTACTGGACCTACATGAACGACATTGTGAACCGGTATGCGGATTCGCCGGCGCTGGGCATGTGGGAGCCCATGAGCGAAGCCGAGGCATCGACGTGTCCGGCGGCCGACGAACCGAGCAACTGCTCAGGACATCAGACCTGTCCGAGCGAGACGGCGGCCGCCTCCGCGCTGGAGTACTTCTTCAACACGGTCGGGGCGCAGATCCATCAACTGGACCCGGAACACCTGGTCGAAGGGGGTTTTCTAGGTGGGGGCCAGTGCGGCACTTCCGGCCACGACTACCAAAATGTCGGGGCATCTCCAGGCATCGATGTCTTGAGCGTTCACGACTACTACGGTTCGGCGCCACTCGGCGGGGACCAGTGGAACGGGATGGCCGTCCGGTTCGCGCAGGCCAAGGCTCTCGACAAGCCCATCATCACCGGCGAGGCGGGGATCGTCGCCGGCAACGGTCAGGCCGGATGCGAGAGCCTGCAGCAGCGAGCCCACGACATGTCGGCGAAGATGGCGGCCCAGGTCGCCTTGGGCGACAGCGCATTCTTGGTCTGGGACTGGCTCCTCGACCCGTTGGGACCCTGCAGCTACAACACCGGGCCGGCTGACAGTGCGCTCCAGTCGACGATAGCCGCGACACCGCCGACCTGATCCCGAGTCAGATTCCGGTCGACCTAGAACGTCTCGGGCAGGAATGTGGTGAGCAGTGCGAAGAGCACATAGAGGCCCGCGCTCCAGACCGGAATGAGGATGAACCACTTTCCGATCTTGCCGAACCAGCCGTCGAACCGCCGGTAGGACAACCCGAGGAGCAACAAGAGGCAGACCACGAACCCGACCCCCGGCAACAACGACCAGTTCCAACTCGCCGTGGCGGCGTTCTCGACGTGGTACGTCACGTGGTCGGGAGGCGCGGTTGCGGCGGCTGACCCCGACTCCTTGAGCGTGCCCACGGCAATCAGGCGCTGTGCCGCCGAGAACTCCGGCGTACACGTCGTGAGGGTGATCCGGTTGTCCCCGAAGTAGTTCAGAACGCCGACATCACTCGGTGACACCGCTTGCGGCGTCCCGGACACCACGTAGGTCAGATGTTCACCGGAGATCGTGGTCAAGTAGATCTGGCTGCCCTTGACGAGCTGGCCCAGCCGGTTGAACGGCGCCCCGTGGGTCGTGCGGTGGCCGGCGATGGCGACGTTGCCCGCCTGCCCGGGAACCGCTGTTCCAATGTAGTGACCTGGGCCTTTGGACAGGTCGGTGGCGTTGGTCCCTGACACGACGTACTGGTCCACACCGATGGCGGGGATTTGAATCCGGGCGACGACCGTGCCGTCGGGAGGAGACGCGACGTGGGTCGCGGCGGGAATCAACGCGGGCCCGGCGCCGGTCGACTTCGGCGGATGGTGTGCCCGCACCGCGGCATCGAACGCGGACTTCAGCTGGCTCTGGTCCTGATGCTGCGAAATGGACGTCCCCCACAATTGCCAGGCAACGAAGAGCAAGATGACGGCACCGAGATTGCGGATCCACGTGAAGGCGGTGGCCCATCCGAAATGCCTCCGCGCCGTGGCGGCGGCTGCTTTCTCGTCCTCGCTCTCTTCGCTCTCGAACAGAACGGGCGGAGCGACGAGCAGCGGCTCCGGCTCGGCCGGTTCGAGGAGCGCGGTGGTGTGGGTCCCCGGCTGTTCGTCGGGAGGTGCCTCGACGACCGTTGGCGTGTTGGCCAGTCCGGTGGGCGCGGGCTCCTGCGGCGCGGGCACCAGTGCGACGACCGTCGTCACCGGTTCCTCCGTGGAACGGACCGGCTCCTCCGTGGCACGGATGGGCTCCGCAGGCGACGGGCGTTCCCCTTCCGGAACGCCCGGATCCACCACGGCGACGTGCGCCGGCATCGCACTGGGCGGACGATCCTGCGTCACTCGCGGTCGCTGCCCGGCGATCTCGGTGGCCACCCCCGACGCGGCCCGAACGATGCGGCCGATCGCCACCTCGTCGGAGGGCGCGCCGTCCCCAGCCCGCCAGATCGCGTCCCAGTCGACCTCCGGGGCGGCCATGCCCGCCTGGGCCGATCCGGACGTGGCTACAGCATCGGACACGACCTGGTCGACGAACTCGCGGCAGAGGTCCCAGGCATCGATGCCGCTGAATGGTCGCTCGAGAACGTCCTCGCCGCCGGCGCGGCGGTCACGTGGGACCATCACAGGCCCGGTCGTCGGCGCATGAGAGGCCAGAGGCTACGCGGAGACGCTACCGGCGCCAACCGCGGCACTT
The DNA here is from genome assembly GCA_963753115.1 of uncultured Acidimicrobiaceae bacterium. Taxonomy (GTDB): domain Bacteria; phylum Actinomycetota; class Acidimicrobiia; order Acidimicrobiales; family RAAP-2; genus Bog-473. Next base: position 312,836 of record CAVWBB010000013.1, on the reverse strand, counting down.
CGTGTCGCCTGATCACGAATCATCTCCCTGGCGAAGGCCACGAGGAAATCCTGGTTCTGCAAGAGGACTGTCTGCTTTGAGTTCACTGACCCGAGCGCACCCGCCTGGTTCTTGATGCTCGCCTGCTGCCCGCGCGTCGCTTCGGCCACGATGCCGTGCTGATTCCGGACGTAGAGGACGACGCGCTCGTACGAGGTCGTGGAACCGGTGATCACGGGCAGGATCCAGTAGACGATCGACCAGCTCCCGAATTGCTGTGAGATATACGCCATGGCCTGACCGGTGATACCTCCAGCGAGACTTACGTTGGTGACGTTCGCCAGGGAGTAGCCGTGGAACTGGTAGCACTGCTCGATCCCAAACGCCGCGAAAGACTGCAGGTCAGAGGTATCTATGACGTCTGCGACGACATCCGTCTGGGCTTGCAGGTCACCACCGATTCCAGGAGCGATCTCGTACCGGTTCCAGACCGAGCCCTCGCCGAAGAGCGGGGCCGCCCATTGGAAGGTCGCGTCGTAGCGACTCGTCCAACCAACCGGCGTCACGGGATCGCTGATGAAGGAATCGAGTTTCGGCGTACCGGACACGTTGGCCACCAGGTTGTACGACTGCAATCCGACATTGCTGAATCCGACGATGATCCCCAGCACCAGCACCAGCGCCAGCGCCAGATAGACCCGAGGGACGGCGACGTTCTTGGGCTTGCGCTTGGCGTGCAGCGCCGATCCCTCAGCACTGGCGTCGGCTCGATCCCGGCTCTCGATCCCGAGCCTGAGACCCATGGGGCCGATGCACAGGATCATGATCGCGATGCCGACGACGAAGAGGACGAGACCGATGTAGGGGTGCAGCACGTCGATGGCGAAGTGCTCGCCGTACTGCTGTCCGGCCCAGAAGACCAGGATCAGCCGGCCGAGGTTGAGCACCCAGAGCAGGGCCATGCCCCCCGCCAGCCACAGGAGCTTCCGGATCAAGGGCCCACGGATGACAGCGGCGAACGCCGCCCCGATCAGCAGGAACCCGACAACACCGTTCACCCCGGAACAGGCCGAGATGACGCTGAGATGGAAGGGGCGGCCGTCGTGGACCACCGTGAAGACGGCATTGTTCAGCCCGCCGGATCCGGGCGTCGCGACGTGAACGACCCGGAGAATTTCGGTGATGCCGAACAACGTGGCCGTCGTGAACGCGTTCAACACCCCCAACAGCACCGAGGTATAGGGATACGGCCAGGCCAGGAGGAGGAAGGCGACCGCCACCTTCTGGCGCCACAGCACGCGCACACCGAAGATCACGGCGACCGCGCCGGCAACGAAGAACGGCAGCGTCAGGAGGTCGATCCGCCATACCCAGAACATGGCCGACAACCGGCTGGGCAGGAAGAGGTTGGCGCACAGTGCCGCCGCCATGAGGGGCACACCGATGATGTAGTCCGTCTGGCGGTCGTGGATGGTCGGCTCGTTCGCGAGGGGACGCCTGTTGATGGCAGCGAGCACCAGCGCGATGACCGGGACGAGGCTGACGTAGGCCAGCGGAGAGTTGAGGTCGGCCAACTGCATCAGGGTCGTGAGCGAGTAGCTGTAGGCGATGATGGTCACGGCCAGCAGGGCCCCCATCTGCACCGCGGTCCGCGTCCTCGGCAGCGCCTCACTCCACGAGAGCCTCGCCTTGTCCCGCAGATTCCGGGCCGCCCCGGGCCACTCCTGCGGCCGTGCGGTGGTCATCAACTCGGTCATCAGCCGAACACTCCGTGGACGTAGTCGGACGTACGAGGATCGATGGGGTTGTTGAAGACCTCTTGGGTAGGGCCGGCCTCGACGATGTGGCCCGGCATCCCCTCGCCGTCGACCAGGAAGAGGGCGCAATTGTCCGAGACGCGGTTCGCCTGTTGCATGTTGTGGGTGACGATCACGATGGTGATCTCGTGGCTCAGGTCCTTGATGGTGCCCTCAATCACGCTGGTCGAGATGGGGTCCAGGGCCGAACAGGGCTCGTCCATCAGCAATACGCGAGGGCGAACGGCGAGGGAGCGGGCAATGCAGAGGCGCTGCAGCTGGCCACCGGACAGGGCGGCCCCGGACTCATTGAGCCGATTGCGCGTCTCCTTCCACAGACCCGCCCGTTCCAGGCACTCGCGCACCAAGGCATCCGGGTTGGGGACTTTGATGCCCGAGAGCCGAAGTCCCGAGAGCACGTTCTGTGCGATGGTCATGGAGGGGAACGGGTTCGGGCGCTGGAACACCATGCCGATCCGGCTTCTCGTCTGCGTCACCGGCACACCGGGCGCGTAAATGTCGGTGTCGTCGAGGCGGACCGAACCAGACAACGCGGCGATCGGGATCAGCTCGTGCATGCGGTTCAGGATCCGCAAGAAGGTGGACTTCCCACAACCGGACGGCCCGATCAGCGCGGTGACCTTTCGCGGCTCCATCACGAGACTCACGCGTTCGAGCACCTTGTTACTCCCGAACCAGGCGCTGACGTTGGTGGCCTGGAGCGACGCAGGGCCGACCGCAGGGGGGGATCCAGGTCGCATTGCATCGGGCGGAAGCGGGCGTTGATCGATGGTGGTCACGGGATCAGCCCCACGTTGAGGACCCCCCGGAACACGACTCCGAGGAACATGCACCAGATCACGGCGGCCAAAGCGGCCTTCCAGCGTCCATAGCCCTTGCGGCGACTGCGGTCAGCGAAGAGCAGCCCGAGAAGACCCGACAGCGGGATGATCAGCGCGGCGGCGGAGAAGAAGACGGCCCAATCGAAGCTGGACCGGCCCGGTGTGGTCAGATCACCAAAGATGCGGCTGCTCTGCAGCCCGGCAGGGTGTTGTCCGCTCATGCCCTTCTCTTTCGTCGTCGCACGACCTGCCGGGAGACCTCGCCGAAGATCAAGAGGGCGACGCCCAGACCTACGAGCGGGAGCGGATCGCTGCCCGTGACGGCCAGGCCGCCCGAGGACGAACCCGCAGTTCCGGCCGACGTGCTCGGGGAACTGCCCGCAGTTCCGACACCCGACCCTGCGACCGTCGTCGTCGTGGTGGTCGAGCCCGCCGTCGTGGTCGTGGTGGTTGAGGTCGTGGGCGGCGCGGCGGCCGCCTCGGCGTCGAGCTGTTGGGCCACGGTCAGGTCGGCTGCCACCATGGGGGAGGTAGCAGGGGCCGCCCCCAGCGTCTCGATGGCCGCCTGCCCCTTTGTGCCCACGGCGTACCGGATGAGCTGGGCCAGTGCCAGCGCCTTGTCGGCGGAGAGCCCGCTCGTCGGCACGACGAGGTAGCTCTCCAGCATCAAGTAGTTGTTGTAGGCGCTGGCGTCGGTGGCGTTCGCATTGAAGGTGACGAGGTTGCTCGTCGTCGGATCGGAGGTCGTGGTGAACGTGGCATCCGCCTCGGCGGCCTGGGCTGAAGCAGTGGACGGGGGGACATAGGCTCCCTCAGCGTTCTGGACGGCGGCGGTGGGCAGGTCCCACCTCACCCCGAGGGGGTCACCCGTCCACACGGACGCCACCGGCATGATGGCGCCGAGGCTGAGCTGTGTGGCCACCGAGCTCGGCGCTCCGGTCCGTGCGTCCAATCCGATGAGCTTGCCCACCGTGGCGTTATCGCCACCGGTAAGGGCCGTCCCCGAATAGGGCCAGTGCTCGCTTGCCGTCGGGTCCGTGGTCGAAGCCGCGGTGGTGGCCGCGGTCAACCCGGCAGCGAACGACGCCTGTGAGGTCGTCGTGCTGTCGAGCAGCGACATCAGCGCGTCGTTCTCCATCGTCGGGTCGAGGTTGGCCCAGCGGAAGAACTTCAGTGAGTCCGCAGGTGCCGGTGCGGTGGGCGGACTGGTGCAGCTGATCCGCGAGTCGCCCCAACCGCTGTACTGGGGTGTTTCGGCTCCATAGATGCCGTCGAGATTCTCGAGGCTGAGCGGGATGTTCTGGCAGTACTGATTGGGATTAATCGTGGTGGAGCCGGCGTAGCTCGAGTCCGGAACCAGGGTCATGAGTGCCACCGGGCCCGCCACGAACGGGACGTAGGCGAACGTGCGCCCGTTCGCCTTCGCCGTGGCTGCTTCTGCCGCCGTCAGGGGCCGCTCGGTCACCGCAAAGTCATTGCCGAAGGTACCCGGCGAAGAGCCAATGAAGTCCGTAATCCCATGCTCCAGGTTGACGTTCGTGTACGACGCGACATCTGGCGACAAAGCAGTGGCGTCGTCGTGGAGGAGCTTTATCATGACAGGTGTCATGGCGTCGCTGCCTTCGCCGAAGAGGGTGCCGGCCGGTGTGGAGGCGCCGACGACGCTTGGCGAGGGACACGTCCAGGCCGCCGCAGACAGCACAGCCGCCAGCGCAACCATGAGTACGTGACGCCCGTTCAGCAGGGACCTCACACCACACCGCCCGCTCGTCGCTTGAAGCGCCGGCGGCCGACGACACCGATCACGAGCAGACAGAGTCCCGACACCGTGAACGGGATTGCGTCGATGCCGGTGCCCGCCATGGCGGAGGTTCCCGCCAGTGAGACGGCCGCATTCGCGCCACCAGCGGACGATCCCCCGCCGGACCCGGACCCGGACCCGCCCTTGCTGGCGGCCGTCGTCGCTGCGCTTGCCGTCTTCGTCCCGGACACCGCGCTCCCGGTGGCAGTGCCCTGATTGGCCCCAGGGGGTGCGGCGGTCTGGTTGACCACCCCGCAGGTCGGCGTGGTCTGCCCTGCGGCGACCTCCGCCGGGGTCAGGTCGCCACACGAGTACGCCTGCTGCTCGGCTGCGGTCGGCGGTACCGCACCCGGGACATTGTGTTGCACCGCGGTGATGCCGTACTGCTCGAGCGAGAGTCCCAAGCTTGCGTAGCCGAACGAGGGTGCCGTCTGTTGGCCCAGCGTGAGCACGTAGTTGACGAACTGGCTCATGGTGTCACCCTTGGAGGCGGCCCATCCCGTCGTCGGTGTCAGCAGGTAGCTGTAGGTGGACGGGTTGTAGACGTGCGGGCCCAACCCGTTGAAATTCAGTTGGTGCGTACCGTTGGGAAGCTGCGACGCGTAGGCCAGGGCCGAAGCGACGTCGACCGGGGTCGGAGCCGTGAAGTCGCCACTGGCGTTCTTCACCAGTGCCACGTTCTTCGACGGGTCCGTGCCGCCGAACCCGGATTCCTCTTCGGCGTACTTCACCTGGACGGCGCCGATTCCACCTCCGTTGTTGGCCACGTCACTCGCCACCGCCGTGGTCGACTGGTCGTCCAGACCGCCCTTGATCCCCGGCCAGTTCGAGTTCGGGGCAGTCGGGGAAAGAGCAACGCCGTCGGTCGGGCCACCGGACTGGGAGTTTTGTGCCGACACGAAGGCCGCCCACAACGCGGGCTGCTCGTCGATGCACCACTCTTCGAGCACGTAGTTCGTCCCGGCCGAGTCGCTCTCCGTCACCGGGACGACCGGCAGATTGGGGAGACTGACGCCCGGATTATCTGCGGCGATGGTGGGATCGTTCCAGTTCTTGATGCCACCGGTCAGCAGGCCGCACGCCGTCAAGCTGCTCAGCTGCAGTTGCTTGTTGACCCCGGGCACGTGGTACATGAACGCGATGCCGCCGGCGGTAATCGGAATGAAGTTGAAGGCGAAGCTGGGCGGTGTCGTGTCCGTGTTGCCCACATAGCCGATGTCGCTCACGGCGAAGTCCGTGGTCTGGTTTGTGAACTCGTACCGGCCTGTTCCCGAGTTGGAGGGGGCCCAGTTCATGGACAGGTTGTACGGGGCACCGTGAGTTGTGTTCACCCATGTCTCGATCGCCGGTGAGGCGAACGAAGAACCGGTGCCGTTGATGGGCGACGGGGTCGTATGCGCGCTCACGTCGGGTGTGTGCAACAGGGACGTGGACTTCACACCCGGCGAGGGAGCGGTCCCCTTCACCGCGGTCGTGGTGGTCACTCCGCTCGGCTCACCAGATGTCCGTGCTGGTCGTCGTGCTGGCGGTGCTGCTCGTGGCCGTCGCCCCGTCCGCTCCCGCCGCAGTGCTGACGGCGGCGACTGACAGCGCGGACAGGACTCCCATCCCGATGACCCTCCCGCACCACCCCAAGGGCTTCATGGTTCGGTGCTGCCGCGTGCCTCGCTGGACGATTCGCATCCTCAATGGCTCCTTGGTCTCTCTGGTTGGACGGACTTCGTGCTGGGCCTGGGCCACCGGGTTCGTGCCTCTCGGATGGCCGCTCATAGATCTTCTGCTTGTTCCTCGGGTGAGCGCCTGGTACGCCACGGAACGGTGAAGCCACTAGGGCCGGGCTTCTTCGCTCCGATGAGGCGGGCCAGGATGAACAGCGTCAGGACGACGAGGACCAGCACGAAGGACACCCCCCAGGCGACCCGCGTGATATTGGCGCCCGGTTGGAAGATGAGCTCCTTGATGCGGAGAGGAAGGTCGTCCTGCTTCCCGTAGAACGGATTCCAGTTGTAGTGCGCATTGCCCCCAGCGGTGAACAAGACGGGCGCGGTCTCACCGGCGACGCGGGCAATGCCCAGGATCATGGCAGTGACCAGCCCGACGCGAGCGGTCGGCAGCATGACCCGGAGCACGGACCGCCATTGGGGAGATCCCAGCGCGAGCGCAGCCTCCCGCAGCGATCCTGGGACGATGGCGATCACCTCCTGGGAGGCGCGGGTGACGATGGGCAGCATCATGACCGAGAGGGCCAGCGCGGCGGCCATCCCTGTCTGGCCGTTCTCCTTTTGCGGAACCACCCAGAGCAGGTAGATGAAGATGCCGGCGATGATGGCGGGTGCGCCGGTCATGGCGTCGACCACGTTGCTCACAACCTTGGAGAAGGCATTTCGGTTGTTCACCAGGTAGGTCGCCGTGAGGACAGCGAGGGGGACGGTGAACAGCGTGGCCAGACCGACCTGCTCGATGGTCCCGACGATGGCCGGCCCGGCGCCCACGGCCGTCACGGGCGACTTCGCCGTCAGCCCTGACATGTCCGCCACCAGGAAGTGCGGGAACCGGGCGAACACCACGGCAGCGCCCTTGAAGATGACGTAGAGGATGACCGCGGCCAGCGGGATGAATGCGGCCAACGCCCCCGTCCAGATGGTCACGGTCGCCAACCGGTCCTTCATGGCCAGGACGCCGTAGCGACCCCAGCAGACGAAGCCGTAGATGATCAGGAAGGCCGCGATGGCGCAGAACGCAAACCCGAGAGGGCCGGCGATCCCCGCCACGGTGAAGGCGAGCCACACCAGGGCGAAAGCGGAAACCGCCGAACCAGCCATCTCAATGACCGTGGAGCGTGGGACTGACCGTTTGCGCTGCGGCCGATCGGGTGGCAGCTCGACCAGTGGCTCCGCCACCACCGGAGGGTCGAGGGTCTGCGTCACAGCCCGCTCCCGCCCGAGCGCTCGACGACCAGCCTGGCCACGATGTTGATGGCCAGGGTCGTCGCGAAAAGGATCAGGCCGAGGAGGATCAACCCGCTCTGCGAAATGTGCGAGGCGGTGTCGAAGTTGGCCGTGATCTCGGCGGCAATCGACCCGAGGCCCCCTGGTCCCATCAGCGCAACGGTCAGATGGTTGCCTTGGGAGAGGACCAGGAACACGATCATCGTCTCTCCGAGGCCTCTGCCGATACCCAAGAGGACCGCACCTAGGATGCCGTTGCGCGAGAAAGGCAGGATGACGTCGGTCACCATTCCCCAACGCGTGCCCCCCAGCGCGAGTGCCGCCTCGCAGACGTCGCGAGGCGCCTGTGCCATTACTTCACGGCTGATCGACGTGATGATGGGAATGATGGTCACGGCACAGATCAACCCGCAGGCGAAGATGGACTTCACGAACTGTGTCGGACTGACCGAGCGGAAGATCGGCACGAAGCTGGCGTGGGTCACAAGCCACCGAGCGGGAGCAGCCTGCAAGTTCGAGATGAGAAGCAGCCCCCAGAAGCCGTACACGATGCTCGGAACTGTCGCCAGCATGTCGATGACCCCCGTCAGGAAGGCCTTCATCTGTCGTGGCGCATATTCGTTGATCATCAGGGCGGCGGCCAACGAAATCGGCGCCGCAAGTGCAACCGCGATGAGCGCGATGGCGATGGAGCCCACCAGAAGGGACATCATGCCGAAGTGATGTGAGTCCGGGGACCAGGTTGGATCCGTGAAGAGCCCGAACCCGCCTTCGCGGAAGGCCTCAAATCCGTAGTAGCAGAGGAACACGACGACGGCAGAGAGCAACGCGAGAACGAACCCACTGCTGCTGGCCAGCACCCCGTTGAAGATCCTGTCAGCTCCAACCGGCTTGATGTTCAGGTCTATCGGGATGTCCTCTCGGTGGGCCGAGGCGGGCATGCTCCTTTCCGGAGCGACGGTGCTCATCGCTCCCACCGCATGGCCCGGCGGCGCCCGATGGCGCCAGTGAGGAGAAGCGTGGTGCCGAACCCAACGATCCAGACGATGTCGGCCGGAGCGCCGGTATTGGCCAGGCTCGTGGCGCCGGTGAGGGTCGCGCTCGCGTCGGCCGACGAGGCGGATGTTCTGGCTGTCGTGCCGGACGTGCTGGACGTGCTGGACGTGCTGGTGGTCGCGGAGGCGCCGGAACTCCCGCTCGAGGCCGCCCCGGTCGTCGAAGTCGTGGTGGCAGCCCCCGAGCCCGGAGAGATCAAGAAAGGCGCGGAGAACACCTTGGGGGCGGTGAAGTCGTTCTGATTCTGTCCGACATACAGAACGCAGTCGTTGGTCTGATTGCAGATGGGCTTGAAGTTCGACTGCTCGCCAAGCGTCTGGCTCGGCAACATGTAGACCTGATAGGTACTGTCGGAGAAGCTCCCGTCGCTACCGATCAGGATCGAAATCCCCTGAATGGTGTTCCCGTCACAGGTCGAGTCGTCCTTGGGAAGGTTCGCCTGCGTGCCGCCCGGATCGGCGCACTCCAGAATCTTCACGCCGGCATGAGGGGTGAAGTAACCGTTCGGCCCCACTGCGACGGTGATCGTCTGACCGTCGCTGAGATTGCCCCCGGGCGAAACGTGCAGTGCCGGCGGTGAGGCGTCGGCCGAGGCAATCTCGACGAACACGGCCTCCGCACCCGTGGCGACACAGAGCGCGAACACGATCATCACGATGGATCGAACTCCCCGCACGCTCCAAAGCGTCTTCACGAATGCTTGCCCGCCTTCGAAATCCGAAAGGCCGGTGAGAACATTTTCGGCGCCGTGAACTTTTCTTGGTTCTGCCCGATGTAGAGCACACACGCCTTCGTCTGATTGCACTTGGGCAGCGTGTTCGAGCTCTCCCCGAGCTGTGACGAATTCGGAAGCGAGTACAGCTGATATCCGTGCTCGAAGAAGCTGCCGTTCGGAGCCACGAGAATGGTGACTCCTTGGATGGTGTTCCCATCACAGCTGTCGACATTGACGGGTAGGTTCTTTGTCATCCCGCCAGGGTCCGCGCACTCGAGGATGTTGATGCGCGAATAGGGCGTAAAGTACTTGTTCGGACCCACCGACAGATTGATCTCCTGTCCGTCGTGATACGGGCCGGCAGTCATCTTCAGAGCGGGCGGCGCGGCAGCGCCCGACGTCCCCGCCGAGCCGACGACGATCCCGGTGAGCACCGTCGCTCCGATGCAGGACGAGGCGAGCGCTCTCACCCCTCTGCCGGCACGGTCAAGCGTCATTGCGGTCTCCGTTGAATCGGCGGCGCCCAATGGCGCCGATGAACATGAATATTGCGCCGGCCCCGATCAACCACGGCAGAAGCGCCGGGGAGCCGGTTGAGGCAAGCGCCGCGCTGGACCCGGTTCCCGTGTTACCCGTCGTCCCGGTGAAGCCGCCCCCAGTCGTGCCGGACGATACGACCGCGCCAGGTGCCGTCGTTGTCGTAGTGGTGGCCCCCGATGACGACGTCGTCGTCGTGGTCGTGCTGGTAGTCGTGGTGGCGGCGGCAGTGAACGTGATCGTGACCGGGATCGCCGTCAACGTCAGGCTGTCCGACGTGTCCTCGGCGGTGTACTTCACTGCTTCCGCCGTCGTATCGCTCACCGCGAACGTCGCCACGCCGGTGTTGTCCGTCGTGGCATTCGTCGCCGTGACCGTGGAGCTGCCGCTGGCCGCGGTCAGTTTCACCGTCTTGCCCGAGACCGGATCTCCGCTGTCGTCGTAGAGGTGGACCACCACCGTGGACGTCTGCTTCCCGTCCCCCGGAAGGTTGCTCGGGTTCGCAGTCACAGAGCAGTCGGCAGCGGTCGGAGGAGGGGCCGGGGGGTTGCCGAACGTCACGACCCCTTCCGAATCGAGGACGGCGTTCGAGTCCGTGACGTCGGTGGCTTGATACGTCACCACCTCTGCAGTGGAATCGGTGACCGTGAAGGTTGCCTGTCCGGCCTGACTTGTCACGCCGCCGACGGTCGTGATCGTGGAGCTCCCGTTCAGGGCCTTGAGTGTGATGGTCTTGCCGGCCACCGGATTCGAGAAGTAGTCCGCCAAGGTGACGGTGACGGTCGACGGAGTCGTGCCGTCAGCCGCAGGGTTGGCCGGGTTCACCGTGACCGTGGTCCCGAGTCCAGCGGGGTCGGCCGGCCCCGGGGTGTACGTGATCGACACCGTCTTGGTCAGGACGACGTTGTCGGTGGTGTCCGTGGCCGTAAAGGTGACCGACTCGGCAATGCTGTCGTCCGCCTCGAACTCCGCGATGCCAGAGGAGTCAGTCACCCCAGGTGTCGAGCTCCCGACCGCGATGGGGTGCGTCTGGATGCCGCCACTGGGCGCGCCCTGGAGCGTGATGGTCTTGCCGGCCAATGGGTGCCCGAACTGGTCGTTCACGGTGACGGTGATCAGGGTCTGGGTTTCTCCGTCGGCCGTCGAGGTCGTGGCGGAGGCTGTCACGGTCGACGCGGATCCGGACGGTGCTCCCGAGGCGAAGACCACGGTGGGCGTGGACGAGAGGGTCACGTTGTCGGTGGTATCGGTTGCGGTCAAGGTCACTGTCTCCGCCACGGTGTCGGTCACTGAGAAGGACACCTGCCCGTTCGCCCCGGTCGCCGCCGGGGACGCGGCGCCGATGACAGCAGTCCCCGATGACGAGCTCAGCGTGACGGTCTTGCCCGCCACGGGGCTGTCGGTCGACGTCAACAGCGTGACGACCGCCGTGGTCCCACTGGACCCGAGCGGAGCCGGTGACGAGGCCGTCACGGTGGAATCGGATCCTGACACGCTGAGCGTCCCGAAGGTCACCGAGGCAGTGTTCGCGATGACGGTGCTTTCCGTCGTGTCGGTCGCGGTGAACGTCACGATCTCCGAAGCGGTATCGGTCGCGCTGAACGTGACCACCCCCTGTGGGTTCGTGATGTTGGGGGTCGCCGGAGCCGTGATGACGGCACTTCCCGTGCCGGCCAGCGTGACCGTCTGTCCGGCCACGGGTTGGGCGTTGGCGGCCTGGTCCCGCAGGGTGACGGTGATGGTGGTCGAGCCGCTGGCGACGTTCGTCGGGTTGGCGCTCACCGTCGAGTGGGTCGGATCCACCGTGGGCGCCTGGAACGCCACGGTCGGTTTCTGGGCCACGGTGACGCTGTCGGCGCTGTCGCTCGCGGTGAGCGTGACTGTCTCAGGGGCCGTGTCGGTGACAGTGAACATCGTCTGCCCGTTGGCGTCGGTCACGGCGGAGGAGGGCCCGGACACGGTGGTGGTCGAAGAGGACGAGGTCAGCGCGACCGTCTTGCCCTGGACGGGCACACCGCCCGTGGCGAGGAGCGTCACCGTGACGGTCGAGAGGTCCACGCCGTTCGCGGTGACGGTCGTCGGTGAGGCGACGACGGTCGACAGGCTGGCCGAGGGGGTGGTCGCCACCGCCGGCGCCGAGCCGTCGCCCGGGTTCGTCCCGGCATCGCCGGTGTCGGGTGCGATGTAGAAGGGGGCGGACCACAAGTGCGGCTGAGTGAAGTCGCCCTGGTTGTTGCCGATGTAGAGGATGCACTCGGTGGCGGCCGTTTGACCACAGGGGGTGCCACTCGAGCCCTCACCGAGCGAGATGCTGTCCGGAAGGGCGTAGAGAGTGAAATTCGATTCACTGAACGACCCGTCGAGGTTGGGCAAGATGCCAGCCACGATGGTGTTGCCGTCACAGGCCGCCGTGTTGGTGGGAAGGACGCCGTTGGGGGCAGAACACTCCACGATGTTGATGCCGCTGTTGTTGTTGTTCAAGCCGTCGTCGGCCGAGAAGGTCTCATTGGCCGGAACGACCACATTGATGTTCTGGCCACTCGAAAAAGGGATGGCGGCGCACGTCGCCGAACATTGCGCCGCGTTCGAAATGATGGAGCCGGAGGTGGGTCCGGTGGCACCGGCGCCGACGCTCAGCCCCAGGGTCACCGCGGCGGCGATGAAGAGCGCGGCCCCCGAAAGCTGCAGGACGGTCCAATACAAGGGGCGGCTCCCATTCCGCCGGTGTCGAGGTGTCAGACGCCATCCTCCTCTCGCTTCGTGCACCCTTTTTCCATCTCCGTCCATGTCGATTTCGTCCCGTACTAGGCGTTTCCGCCCCGGTCTCCAGCAAGCCCAAAGCCCGGGACCCCGCGATCACTCGCTGGGCCCCGGGCCGGGCCATCCTTGTCAGGTCGCTCGTGGGAGCGCCTGGGTGGTACTGGTGTTAGTTGTTGGTGCTGGCCACCGTGGTGACGGCCGGCACGCCTCCGAACACCGTTGCGACACCGGAACCGGTGGCCGTCGCGCTGTTCGACAGGGTCAACGTGGACGTCCCTGCACCGGAAACCACCGTGGTCCCAGCCGGGAAGTTCGCGTTGGTGATGGCGACGCTTGCACCGCCGACCAACCCGCCGGCATTGACGATGTCGGCCGGGAAGTTGCCCGACGCCAAGGTGATCTGGTTGGACCCGTTGGTCGTGTTCACCGAGAGGCTGGCGGCACACGAGTTGCCAGGTGCGGCCTGCCCGTCAGCCGGAGTTGCGATGGCCGGCTGCGCAGACGTGTCCGTCAGGCGGGGGAACCCGAAGACCGTGCTGATCGCGGTGGTCAGCTCGGAGTCGAAGTTCAGACCCGTCGAGTTGTCGAGGCCCTTGGCGAAGTTGCTGTTGCCGTCACAGATCCAGTTGAGGAACCCACCCGTGGAAGCCCGAACCGTGTTCGTGTTGTAGATGTTGAACAGGGTGCGTGCCGTGGGGTAGGTGTTCGACAACAGGTGAGCCGTCGTGGGCGACTGTGCGTTCATGTTCACCTTGAGCCCGGTGTACGAGGTGCCGTTGATTGTCGACGCGGCGGCGTACGGGTTGGTGTTGTACACGCCGTTGGACTCGATGTACAGCGTCGAGGCGACCTCAATGGCCTGGTCGACGAAGTCCGGTGACGGGAAGTCCCCGTTGGCGAACTGGTCGATCTGGTCCGAGTTGTTCTCGAGCGCAACGTGAGCCGTTGCGTTCGTTCCCGTGTCGGTAACCGGGTTGGGGTCGGTGGCGGCGTTGGTGTTCATGTTCGACGAGCATCCGCCGGAGCTGGCGCCGGAGTTGGCGTAGCTGGTGAACGTGGCCTCGGTCCCCGAGGCGGTGTTGACGCCCATGAGCCGGATCGGTACGCCGATCGGTGCGCCCGAACCGACGGCCAGCTTGGTGGTCGTCGTGATGCGCACGTTCTCGGTGGCCGTGCCCGTAGCAGCCTGGGACAGCGTGAGCGTCCCGCCCGAGACCGAGGAGACCGTCGTGCCCGACGGAATGCCGGACCCGGTGATGGCCTGCCCGGAGGCAACCGTCGACGGGAACGTGCCCGAGACGGTGGCCGAGGTCGAGCCGTTGGTCAGGTGTACGTCCTGGACCTCGAGGTTCGGGCCCAGGTTGGTCAGGCCGCCCCAGTCGGTGATCCGGGTGGAGTCAGTGGCGCACCAGAGCCGGAAGGCCGTGCTACCCGTTCCCCCGCCGTTGTCGACGTTGGAGAGGCCATTCGCGTTGGTCTGCGGGTTGTAGGTCGTCCCCGTGAACGGGCCGCTGTTCGGGTCACCCGGGAGCCAGCCCAGCGCCACCGGGCCGACAACGCCACCGTTGATGGACGAGTAAGGCGCTGTGGACGACGTCCCGTACGTCGTGGGGTTCACCGGGTAGGCGATGACCGCCACGCCGTCCTTGGCGTAGCCCGTCTGCACCATGGTCGAGCAGGCGGTGCCCGCAGTCTTGGACGAGCGGGCGAAGTCGACGGCGAGCGGGGTGGACGCAGCCCGACAAAGCTGGTTCTGACCGGCGCCCGAACCGACGTTGTCGACACCCTCGGTCACTTCCGTGCGGTCCCAGTTGTCGTTGACATCGGTGGTGGACTGGTTCTGACCCGACTGGCAGAAGAAGCTCAGGTTCGTCGTTGCCGAGGCAGGGTCGCTCGAGTTGTAGAGGGTCTGACCGGCGCTCGAGTTCAGGGTGCAGCCGTAGAGGCCGGCCCCGGTGTAGAGGTCACCGATCCTCTGCATCATGAAGAAGGTCGTGTCCGACCCCGAGTCCCGGATGCCCTCGACGTTTCCGTTGTAGAAGTGCGGCGCTACTGGCGTCGCACCTCCTGGGGGGTCGGCCGGGGCGGCCGAGGCCACTCCCGCTCCGACGATCAGCGAGGCGGAGAGAGCAGCAGCGCCGATGGCCGCCGCCCTCACCACACCGCTCCGCAGCTTGTGCTTGTGCATTTCTGAATGCTCCTTCTGTTGAATGTGGGGATCTTGAGGAATGGAGAATCTGGACGGATCCGGTTGCGCCGTCCTGGACCTACGCGGTGCGCTGCTGCCGATGACGAATCAGAAGAGCGCCACCAAGAAGGCCCATGGCCGAAAGCGGGAGGATCAAAGCCAGAGGCACTTCGGGCGTTCCGTCGCCGGGGTTCCCTCCAGCGTCGTCACCGTTCGCCCTGACGAAGAACGGCTGCGACCAGAGATGGGGTTGCGTGAAGTCGTTCTGGTTGTTGCCGATGTAGAGGATGCACTCCGTCGCCGAGGTGCTCCCGCACGTCGGTCCGCTCGAGCCTTCACCGAGCTGAATCGAATCCGGCAACGCGTAGACGGTGAAGTTGCTGATGCTGAACGAGCCATCGGGGTTCGGCAGGATCCCGGCGTCGATGGTGTTCCCGTCGCACGAGGCAGGATTGGTTGGCACGACGCCGTTCGGTGCAGCGCATTCCACGATGTTGATACCGCTGTTGTTGTTGTTCAGGCCGTCGTCAGACGAGAACGTCTCATTCGTGGGGATCACGACATTGATGTTCTGACCGCTCGAGAACGGCACGCCACCCGTGCACGTGTCCGAGCACTGTGCCGAGTTCGGGATGATGGTGCCGGTGGTCGGACCGGATGCACCGGCCGGTGAGGCGGTGAACGCCAGCGCGGCAAATGTTCCAGCGGCCGCGGTCGCGGCGACTGAAATGGCGACTCGCCTGGCAGCGTGTCGGATGGACATTGAAGGGCTCCTTGCGTGGGTCTTGGGGGGACTGGGGATCGGAGGTTGCAGAACGAGTTTTTACATATGTCTTAACCATGAACAAGCGAAAAGACCTGCTGACACGAACAAAACATCTCCAGATTGGACGCTCGTCTCGAGTCCGTCACAAAGGGTTCACCGAAGTTGCAAGCCCATTCCGTTGTCAGTAATCTGACCGACCCTTCAGGCACCGCCCAGCGAAGGTTCAGGATTCCAAGCCCGGGAGTACGGTGGCGGTCCGATCCACGAGAAGGGCTGAGGCGTGACAGATATTTCGTCCAAAGGATCGATCCCGCAGCTCACCGACGTGCTGTACCTGCTCACCGACGCGCAAGAGCTGCTCTTGCTGAAAATTCAGCGCATGCGCACAGAGATCGCCGGATCCACCCGCAGCGGGGCAGTACGTAGGGTTGCCAACGTCATCAACGTGACACCGTCCGTCGGGCTTGACGAGGTGTCAAAGGATGACACGGCTGCCCTTGCAAAGCGCGCGATGCCGGCGTCTGCGTCGCAGATTTCGCCGACGTCTGCGGAGTCTTCGAATGTCACCAGCCGCGTGCCGGCTGTGACAGTTCTCCCGCTCAATGACCCCACGACGGAGACAGCGACACAGACCACTACACACACTCTGGGTTCGGACGCTGTCGACTCATCACCGTCGAACGCGCACAGTGCGGCAGATCGCAACTACAACTTCTTCGACGACCTCGATGAGCGTCTCGCTGACCTTGAAGGACCGGACACAGCGTCCTGACAGTCCTGCGCAGTTGCGCATCGGCTGACCACGACGCAGGACAGGCAGCGACTCGGGATCAAGAGCCCGTCACCTTCACCACCCACGTACACCCGGCAGGGGCCTGCACGACGAGCGTCTGGGCTCCGGTCGTGGTCTGTGCGCTGACGGATTGACCGCTTGCCCCGGTCTCGCTGATCGCCGGCGTCCCGGAGGGGGACGACCCGGATGGTGCGACGGACACCTGGAACGACGGCCCTGAGGCCGGAGCCGGCGTACAGCTGAAGGCCCAACCGATGTTCCAGCTGGCGGCGGTGATGGTGAACGCCGGGCTCGTCCAGTTGCCCTGCATCTGCGTCGGTCCGAGGAGGACCCGGGGCGGCCCCGCCGCGGCCGCCGACGGCGTCGTCGTCGAGCCGCCCGGCGCTGCCGTCGTCGTCGTGGTGGAACCGCCCGAAGCTGTGGTGGTCGTGGAACCGCTCGACGCTGCGGTCGTGGTGGTGGTGGCAGTGCTCGACGTCGGCAACTTGTACGCCGGAGCCTCAGATGACTGTGATGAGGTGGACCCCCCCGTCGTGCCGTTGAGCCAGAACCCGACCAGGATTGCAACGCCCACGGCGACTGCCATCTGCCACGTCTTCCAGGCCCTCCGCTCCTTGATCTGGAGCTCGCCCGGCGCCGGCCACGGATCAGCGCCGTTTGCTTCGAATCCGGCCTCGCCGGCAGCCGTCTCGGTCCCGCTTCTTGATTGGGGAGGAAGGACTGACATTCCCTAACGGTGGCCGGGAATTCGATTTGCGTCAAGACGGGCGTGCGCTGATCGATGCATCCCACCGTGAGTCACGTTCGCCGCAGTGTCATGGCGGTGAACGGCCGGCAAACTTGCCGCGTCCTCCAAGTCGGATCGCCCGTCGCTCGTCGGCGCAGGGATCGCTGTCCTCGGTGTCAATCCTCAGTTCTCCGTCCTGACCGAGCTGACATACCAGCCCCCCGGAGTCTGCGTCACGTCGATCTGATAAATCGGGTCGGTCGGCGAGGCGCCTCCCGGGGGTCCAAACGTGCAGACGATGGGCGAGAACGAAGTGCTGCAGCCTCGGTCAATGGCGAGGCCACTGGCGTAGGGCGTGGCGAACAGCGCAGTGACAGCTGCCGGCGTTGCCACCGTCAACGCGGCGGCACGGTTTCCCGCAGCCCAGTTCGACACCAGCGCCTTCGCTGCGTCCTCCGCTCCTGGTTTCAATGCCGTGGGAATGGCGACCGTTGTGGTCGTCGAAGCCGGTGCGGAGATAGTCGTCGTCGGAGCGGCCGAGTGCGAGGGGTGCCCTCCCGACGGCTTCACATGGACGTACAACAAACCCAATGCGCTCAAGGCCAACAGTGCAAAGACCACGATGTACGCCAGTTTGATGGTTCGACTGAACGGCCGCTCCTCCCGTGTTGCCATCGTGGAGACGGGCGGATCGGCATCGCTCGTAGAGACAACAGGCGCCCCGATTCCGTGCCGTTGATCGACGCTCGCGGATTGCACCATGTCTGTCGGAGACAGATCGGTCGGCGGGCCCCCTGTCGGATCGACATCTGGCACGTTCCGGGGTGGTCCAGTCGCGACCGGCGTGGACAGCAACACGACCAGTGGCGCCGGTCGACGACCAGCTACTGATTGGGACACGAGTTCGTCGGCGTCCAGGTCGATCGAGGTTCCTGAGGGCACGACGACGGGCGAAGGCTCCGGCTCCGGCTCCGGCTCGGGCTCCGGCTCCGGCTCCGCCGGCTCCGGCTCCGGCTCGGGTTCCGACGTCCGGTGTGGAGTGAGGGCATCCTCAGTGTGGACCGAGGACTTCTGCGTCGGCTGTGGCTCGGCCCCCTGTCCGTGGTCGTACGCCGTCACACCACCGTCCATCACGAGGTTCGTCGGCCTGCCGTCGGCAGTGAAGAACCGGAGCTCGTGTATGCCGTCGGGGTCGGCTCTCCATCTGGTTTGCTCCGCCACGGCTCAGCCCGCCCTGCGCCCTCGGGTCGGAGGTGCCGGAAGGGAAGGTGGCAGGCACATGCGGGCCGTCATCGTTGCCGTTGCGTCCTCGTGAATCAAGCCGGGAATGGGCGGGTTTGGCTGTCCGAGGCTTGCTCGTTGATCTCACTCGAAGTTCCGCGGGCTGCCACACATATCCTTCGGGTGACGTGGGAGTTTCCCGTCTTACGAGAGTATGAACGGCAGGCAAAACCTTCGACTCCTGCTTGTCGTCCGCCTCGGGCCGCGGGTAGGAAGGGGGCGAAATGAGCACCAGACCTCTCGATTCGGTGTTCGGCGTCCCCGACTCTCCCGGCCGTCACTCCGGCAGCCAGCCAGTGGACTCCTATGCGGGTGCTCGCATATCGAGCATCGCCGACCACCAGGGACCAGTCGCTGCGGCCGACGATGTCCGCGCGCCCGGCGGCGACGTTGAGTGGTCCAATGCTGAACTGCATTCGATTGCCAGCACCATCGAGGAACTCCAGCAACGGCTCGTCGACGCAAACGAGCGCCTGAGCGCGGCATCCGCCGTAGAGACGACCGAGCTGGAAATAGGCCGGCTCTTCGTCCAGGCACAACGGTTCTCAGAGGAATCGCTGTCCAAGCTCGAGCAGCAGATCAATGAAATCCTTCTCGCAGCCGAGGCGAAGGCCGAGCAGATTCTTCGCGAGGCGACAGAAGAGGCGCTCGACATTCGCCGACAGGCGCAGGAGGACGCACTCGAGTCGACGCAGACTGCACGCGAACTTCGGGTGGCGATTGCCGGCTTTACGACTATCAACAATGAGCTGGTCAAAGAACTAGGCGCGCTCAACTCCATGTTGACCCCGGGAAGTGAGCCAGTGAACGACGAGAGAATCCCTGGCTCCGCCTCTCCCGGCGGCCACTGACGAGACCACCCGACACGCAGCGGAGCGTCTCGCTCCGCAAGCACCGAAGACGGTGAAAGAGCGCCTTGAATACCCGACCCGAATGCTCGACAAGCGGACAAGACCCGGAGAGCCTTCTCTCTTCGACCGTCACCGGCCGTCACGTACGATCCGAGGCACGGGGACGTGACGACTTCGCCCGTTCCGCGACTTCCTTCGACGTCACCTCGTTTGAACTCGTGCGGACCTTTGTCGAGACGGTGTTGTTCCGGGACTCGTCTGGTGACGACGTCCCGCATCGCCACGCGATCGACTGGGGCGCAGTCCAATCAGCAGTCTCCGACTCCACCACGATCGAGCAGGCCGTTGGAAGGGCCGTCGTCATCGCCGATCGGATGGCACGCGGCCTTGTCGAAGGGGCCCCGCTCGAAGGGCCTCCGGCCGGTCCGAACGGTGATGATCCGTTCTTCGCCTTCAGCATGGTCGATGTCGACGCTGACTTTGGCGACGAGAGCCGTTACCGGAGCCGGGTGGCAAGACGGGTCGCCCGGATAGTAAGGCCACGGCGCACGTCCGCAGTGGTGGCCGTCGTCATCGCCATTTTCCTCACTGCCGGGGTCGCCTACCAGGCTGCGCGACAAGGACCCTCCGGATCCGACCCCGGCACGCATGTGGCGCGGGTGGCGGCAGGCAATGCGGCGCTCCTGAAGAGTTCTGCCGCGACTGCGTTGACGACCCCGTTGGTGGCCGCAACCACTGCCCCTGCACCAGCTCCGCCATCGTTGGCCAACGCGGCGCCCCTACGGCCCCACGAAGTCTTCGGTTTTGCTCCCTATTGGACGCTCAACCAGAGTGCCGGATTCGATGTGAGCAAGCTTTCGACGATCGCCTACTTCAGCATCGACGTGAATCCGGATGGGTCGCTCGACGAATCGGGACCCGGTTGGAACGGCTTCCAGAGCCAGGACCTTTCCGACCTGGTCACCCGCGCCCATGCCTCCGGCGATCGCGTCGTTCTCACCGTGACGAGTTTTGACCAGAGCGCCCTCAACGCGCTCACGTCGTCGTCGAGCGCTCCTGCAACCCTGTCGACCGCTCTGATCGCTGCGATCAAGTCCAAGAACCTCGATGGCGTCAATCTCGATTTCGAAGGTTCCGGCAGCGCTGACCAGACGGGCCTGACCAGTCTGGTGACCCAGGTGTCGGGGGCGATCCATGCGGCGAACCCGCATTTCCAAGTGACGATGGACACCTATGCCAGCTCCGCAGGCGACTCGGGGGGGTTCTACAACGTGCGCGCATTGGCCCCCGCTGTCGACGGGTTCTTCGTCATGGAGTACCAGCTCAATCTCCAGTCGAATGGATCGGCGGAGTCGCCGCTCACCAGCAGCATGTTCAGCGACCAGAAGGCCGTCAACCAGTACCTGGCCGCGGTGCCGGCGTCCAAGGTGATTCTCGGACTCCCTTACTTCGGCATCGACTGGCCCACCACGGACGGCACGCTCACCGCGCAAGCGACCGGGCCGGCGGCGCAGATCGCCGTCAGCCAGATCACGTCGGGCGGTCACCCCGTGTATTGGGACACGACAACGAGTACGGCGTGGACGTCGTACGAAGTAGGAAACCAGTGGCACGAAGCCTTCTTCGAGGACCCCACGTCCCTGTATGACGCGGCCCAGCTCGCATCGGCAGACAACCTGGCGGGAGTGGGGATCTGGGCGCTCGGAATGGACGGGAACAACCCGGACATGTTGTCCGCGCTGCTCGGCTTCTCCCCGGCGGTGAAGGACGGAGTCGTTGGCCCCCGCAGCACGATCCCATCCGGTGCGCCACCCTCCACGACGAGTACCTCCGGCACGTCCACGTCCACGACCACGGCGACGACCAGCCCCCCGAAGACCACGACGCAGACGACGGGAGTCCCTCCGGTGAAGACGGACACGCCCACCTCGTCCACCACGACCTCCTCCACCGCAATCCCCTCGAGTACGACGACTTCGACGACGCCGTCAGGCCCCCAGTACGTGTCGACGGGTACCTGGAACGGCCAGGTTGTCGTCCTGACGGCCTGGACCGGCACAGCTCCTGATGTCGGAGCGCCCGTCGGCCAGCTCACCGGCTTTGCCACGACGGATACGGCAGTGTCGTGTCTGGCGGCGGGGCCCAACCTGACCGTCGAGCCACTCCCCGGCGTGTCCGGACAGTACGTCGCCGTGGCCACGGAACCTGCTGACTGCGCGAACGCGACCTTCACGTTCTCGGTCGCGACCTAGCCCAAGACGATGACCACCGCAGAGGTCTCGGTCGGCTAGATGGAACACTCCGCCACACCGACCCTGGTCCGGGATGACGACCTCGAGACCGGCGTCGACACGTTCTCGGAGACGCCCGAGGGCCTCCCTTCCCCGGAGACTCCTTCGACGCTCCCGACCGAGCGGCGCTCATGGTCCCGCCGCCTCCTCAGCGAGGGGGCCATCGTCTTCGTTCTGGCGTTCTGCTGCTATCTCACCGTCGCGCTCCTCCTTGCCTTCAAATACGGATCGATGACCGGCGACGCGTTCTCCCGCATGGCGAACGGCTTCTACATCGTCTACTCCCGCGACCCACACCTCGCCGCAGTCGGATTTGTCTGGACCCCGTTGCAATCAATCGCCGACATGGTGCTCCTGCTTGGGAATCACCTCTGGCCCGATCTCTCGCATTACAACATGGCCGGGAGCCTGGTCAGTTCGCTCGCCATGGCGGGCGTCGCATATCAGATCCTGGCGGCGCTACGAGAATGGGGCGTCAGCCGTGGCCCTCGCCTCCTCCTCACGGGCTTGTTCGTCGTGAGCCCCATGATCCTCCTGTACGGGGGAAACGGGATGAGCGAAGGCCTCTATATGTTCACACTGACAGCATCCACCCGCTACCTCTTGCGCTGGATGCGTCAGAACGATCTTCGGTCTCTGGCCTATGCCGCCATTGCGTTGGGCTTCGGCTATCTGGCCCGCAACGAGGCTGCGGGTGCGGTCCTCCTCGGAGCCGTGATCGTCGGAGCCGTCAGTTACGGGCGGACCCACGGGGGGCGGTTGTCGCGAGCCAAGACGGCCCTCGCTGATCTCACCATCTTCGCTACCCCTGGCTTTGTGGCAGCGGCGGGGTGGGCCATCACGAGCTACGTGATCACTGGACAGTTCTTCGGGCAGTTCTCCTCCGTTTACGGCAACTCCGAACAGGTGCAGAACGCTCACAACCCACCGTTTGACGGTCGAGTGCTGTTCCTCCTCCATGCCAGCAACGCGCTCGCCCCGTTGCTTCCCATCGTCGTGATCGCCGCCATCGTCGTCGCTTTCGCGCGGAAGGATCCGCGGATCCTCGCGCCGTTGGCAGTGCTCGGTGGTGCAATGGCCTTTGACATGCTGGCCTACCTCGACAACACGGTGTTCAGCTGGTTCCGGTTCTACATCGCGACCGTCCCGATTCAGGTGTTGCTGATCGGAAGCCTCGTGGCAGCCCTTCAGAACCCCCGCCGGGCAGCGGCACTTGTGGCGGCGGGAGCCGGTCCCCGAACGGCCCGGCCGAACGCGCACACGCTGGGGCCGCTCGCAGGAGTCTGCCTCATCCTGGTGGTGATGGTCCCGGCTGCGTACACGACAGCGAAAGGCATGGTCAATCCGAGTATTGCCAGGGAAGAGAGCCAGGACATTGGCTTCATCTTTCATGCGCATCCCACTACCACCGACATCCAATGGAAGGCGCGCCGTCCGCAGATCCTGGCGTTAGGCACCTACTTCGCCGGCCTCCACCTCCCGAACGGAGACGTTGTCGTCGACAACTCAGCCGGCTGTATCCCCGAAGTCATCACCACGATCAGTCAGCCGAAGCTGTTCGTCATCCCCAACGATCAGGACTTTCAGCGGATCCTCGCTGATCCGATCACGTTCCACGTGCACTACATCCTCGAACCCGACCCCGCGCAGGTCCCCATCTCGGCCACGAACATGCAATACCCGCGCCTTTGGGACACGGGTAGCGGGTTCACGAAAATGGTGCACCAGATCCCGTCGCGAGGCACGTGCCCTGAGTTTCGCCTCTTCCATGTGGTCCGGCACTCCGACACCGTTTCGTAGCAATCGCATTCGTCGGCGGACCGGAGCCCGCGGTGACCTGTCCCGAGCGACCGAAGGACGTCGCCCGCAACCAGGACTCAGCGGATGAACACCGGTGACGGAATCTCGCGTCCCGTCCTCGACACTTCGGCGCCGTCACTGCCACTCCGGTCGCCGGTCTGCCCGGCTTCCGCCCGGGGCGACGCGGCTGTGAGCGGCCCGTACGCATGCCGGCCGGGGAACCGAAGCCTCAGTACGTGTCGCAGGAACTGGGTCCCTTCACGCCAGCCGGCCTTGGAACCTCCGGACTGCCGCGCCGCGAACACGTACGACACCTCACGGACGCGATCCCAGTCGCCCCGCATCAGGACCTCCAACAGGATCTTGAAACCCTCCGGGGCCAGAGACGTGTGCGCGATCACCTTCTGGTCGACGGCGAAGAGCCCACTGAGGGGGTCGCGTACCTCCCGGATGCGCGGGAAGACACTCCGAACGACCATGCGGGAAACCTGCGACACCATGCGCCGGTACGGTCCGGCCAGCCCGTTCAGATCGGCGCCTCCCACGTAGCGGGACCCTACGGCGATGGAGCACCCGCCCGACAGGACCGCCCAGGCCAGACTTGGGACGATTTCCGGGGGGTGCTGCAAATCGCCATCCATCACCACCATCACGCTTCCCTCTGCCGCGGCGAAGCCTTCGACGACCGCGCCAGAGAGACCGCCTTGGCGCCGCGCGGGCACGCGGTGGACAAGCCTGACGAACCGATGCTCCCGGCACAGAGCGGCTATTCGATCCGGTGTGTCGTCATCGGAGTCGTCCACGAACACGAGCTCCCATGTGCAACCTGCGTCACCCATGCTCGCGGCAAGCCGCCGCGTCAATGCCAGGACGTTGTCGGCTTCATTCCGTGTGGGCACGATCACGGAGACTGTGCGACTCCCGTCAATCCGTACCAAGGCACCAACATTTCTCGACGTCATGTCTCCACCTCGCCGCCCGGGGGACGGTGTCCCGCGGACCCTCGCGATGCGACATCCCATCGTGGCGCGCATCGTCATTTCCGGGTCAATCGATTCGCTCTTGGAATGTAGCGGCGTGTCTCGCAACCCGTGTGACCTGAGCGCGACGGCAAGATGATCTTTGCGCGGCGCCGTTTGGCCCGGCCTGGCCCCGCGTGGCCCGACCACTCCGGGAATCCAACGCGCTTCGCTACCGTTGCCGCGCCCGTAGCCCGCCCGTGCCCGTCCCTCGGTCAGGACACAAGACGCAGGCGCTCGACGTCCTCTGGTTCTGCGGGTTCATGGCCCGAGTCGAGGCCGTGCGCGGTCTTCTCCCAGAATGAAGGGGTGACGACCAGCTGCCACATTGCCTTCAGCGCGGCGACGGACATCATCACCCAGTAGAGAGGGACGATGACGGCAGCGAGGACCAGCCCGTCGGACCGCGTATGCCTTGCGGTCAGAAGGGTCAGGTACCAGAGCAGGAAGTTCCCGAAAGCCCACAGGAGAAGGCCGACGTAGTACACCGGACCCGGAAAGATCTCCTTCAGGAACTCAGGGTGGGCGACGAACCAGACCAGGGTCAGGAGCCAGAACAGCGGGTTGAGCATCGCCAGGATCGGCGTGCTCCCGACGAAGGCGCACAGGTGGCCATCGCCCTTGAGGCCGATCTCCTTGGTGAGCTTCCGGGGCGATCGGAGATGGATGAGGAAGGTCTGCAGATAGCCCTTGTACCAGCGCGACCGTTGCTTGACCCAGTTGACGAAGTCGCTGTTCGCTTCTTCCAGCGTGACCGACTCGAGCACTTTGATCTGGTACTTCTCACGGAACATGCGGATCCCGAGATCGCAGTCCTCCGTGACGTTGTACGGATCCCATCCACCGAGCGCCCGGAGGGCGTCACGACGAAAATGATTCGATGTCCCGCCAAGGGGAATCGGGGCATGCAGCGTCACGAGACCCGGAAGGAAGAAGGAGAACCACATCGCATACTCAATGGTGAACCACTTCGTGATGATGTTCTGCGTCGCGTTTCGATAAGAGAGCTGTGCCTGGACGCACCCGACCTCCGGTCCGAAGCGGGCCAGGGTGACCGCCGCGCGGCGCAGTTGCAGGACATCCGGCTTGTCTTCGACGTCGTAGACCGCGACGACATCGCCCCGTGCAAGCGTGAGGCCGAAGTTCAGCGCCTTGGGTTTTGTCCGGGGCTCGGCCGGGGGGATGACCACAAGTTTGAAATGCTCCGGCGGCATCGAGCTGTGGAGCGCATCCAGGGTCTCTTCGTCGTCCTCCTCGACCAAGAGGAGGACCTCCAAGCGACTGGCCGGGTAGTTCATCTGGGCCAGGTTCTCGATGAGCTTGTTGATCACCGATGCCTCGTTGTAGGCGGGCAGCAAGATCGTGTAGAAGGGCAGATCGGAGTCGGGGACGCTGAGGGCTTCCTCGTCGCTGACGATAACCAGCGCATTGCTCCTCGAGGAGCGCGTGAACAGGTACGCCCGGTAGATCACTGCGACGAGATAGGCCAAGGTGAGGCACGCACAGATCACCGTGACCGTCAGCAGGACGTTGAGCACCAGGCCAACGACGACGAGGAGCGCAACGACGATCAGGACATTGCGCTGCCCGCGCGCCAGCAGGCTGCGCGCCGACAGGAGTGGGACCCGGTCTGCGAACCCGGAGACGCTGGCTTCGAGTCGCAGCTGTGCCTCGACCTCACTCATCGCGACGGGGCGCATCGCGGGGACTCTAACAAGGAGGCCCGGGAGGTTGATTTCGGACCCGTTCACCAAACGGTCACGCCGGGATGTCACCCGTGCTGCGTTCCGTTCTGATTTCGCTACCTTTCCGCGTTCTGGCCCGCAATTGCATGACGCGGATGACACCCGAGTAACCGCAGTCCGAACTTCAGGTGACACAGAAATGGGACTTTTTCAATGCCGCTACATTGAGGCGAATGTTCCGCCTTCCACTTCTGGCACAGGGCCGTCGACGGCCTCAATGCGGTGAGGCGTGGAGTCGCTCGACTGCCGATGGCACGCCGGGCGAAGGACCCCAATGAGTGACGGCACGGACACCCCCGGCATGACGACGAACGGGTCGGGCCGGGTTGCCAGCCCCGACGCCCCGGCGCTTCCCGACGACGAGCCACGCTCCTTCAGCAACCAGTCCATCGAGGAGCGCTTGGACTCGCTGCTGCGCACTGTTCAGACATGGGATTGGCGCGCTGCCCCAGTGCGCGCGCGCCCAGTCGCGGCAAGGAACCCCGTCCAGCCGGCCGAGGCAGGCTCGACGACAGCGCGCGAGGTGCCGCCTGGGCGTCCCGCGGAGGTTCCCGCTGTCCCTCGCCACGCCGAAGTTCTGACTGTTGCCGAGGTTCCCCCTGTTGCCGACGTGCCCAGCGTTCACGAACCGCGTGTCGAGGAACCACCCACCATCAACGAGACGCAGAACGAGACCCAAGGAGTGCCGGTCGTCGTCGCAGCTTCGGCTCTCTCCGCCGATGCTGTCCAGGAAGCAGACGCTGCTGCACTGCACGCTCCATTCGTTGCCGACCCCCAGCTGGCAGATGTGGCGCCGCTTCGATACGAAGACGAATCGGTCCCGCTCCTCCCCGCGCCCGAAGCGGAGCCTGAAGCTGCGTCGGGTTCACCTGACGGCGCTCCGGTCGGCCCCCTTCGCCGAGCCTGGTCACACCGCACGACCAAAATGGCTGTCCTCTGCGTCGTCGCCATTGTCGCAGTGGTGGCGATCATTTGGGGGATCCGGATGGCGCACAAGAACCCCGGGTCGGACACGCCGCCCTCGACAACGGCGACGACAGTGGCGCGGTCCGCTTCGGGTCAACCTCCCCACACTGCGTTTGTGCTCCCGATCACCACAGCACAGCTGACCCAGTACGAGCAGTATGCCCAAGGTCTCCAGAAGGGCAATGCAGCCGCGACGAAGGTGTTCGTCAGCTCCGGGAACACGCCGACAGCCGCCCAGCTGACGGCCCCGGTTGCGGCATACCGCACCGCCGTCAACCTCTACGACTTCGATCTCCGGTTCATCCAGTGGCCACCATCGATGGCGGCTGCGATCGCGGCCGACCACACACAGCTGGAGGTTCTCGTGAACTTCCTCCAGGCCTACGCCACGGCGGGAACTGCCAACGTCACGGGCTGGCTGTCCGGGTTGCACATCCGGGGCGGGGCGGCGCAGACCACCGACAACCAGGTGCGCCAGGACCTCGGACTGCCGGCTCTCTCCTCCTTCCCCTGATCGGAGAACATTCGGAATTCCGGAGAGAGTTCATCCTCACATCACACAAGTTTCGGACAACGCATACCCGCCTCCGGCAGGATTCCATCCGATGGGACTCTGGCACCCCCGGCCACGAGGCAGGCGGACCCGCGCTGGTGCTGGTGTTATCGGGGTTGGCCTGCTCGGCGCCCTCTCCCTCACCGTCGGATCGTTCGCAACGGGCCCGGTCACGAGCGCAGGGGCGGCGAACCCTGCTTCGCTGAACTGCGGGACACTCGACATCAGCGGGACGGACTCGCACACGTATCAATTCAGCGAGTTCACCACCGGTGATGCGGCCCGCTCAGGCTCCGATGCCGGAGGCTCCGTCGCCTACGGCGGTGCGTTGACCGCGACCAACTGGTCCGTCGGGAATGGCATCACGCCCCCGGCCAACCAACTCACGACCCTCATAGGTGGCAATGAGACCGGCCAGCTGAACGTCAACAAGGGAAGCGCCGTCGTGGCGGGCACGGCGGGTGGGCCCGTCAACCTGAACCAGTCTGGCGCCGGCAAGACCGTCGGTGGCGGTGCCGGAACCCTGCCGTTCAGCTTTTCGTCCATCGGCAGCGCCCTCGTCGCCTGCTCCAACAACTACGGCCCCAGTGCCAGCAGCACGACCGGGACGGTGAACGGTGTCGGGTTCTCGTCGCCGTTCACTGCGGTCCTTGGATTTTGGGGCACGGGAAGCGTGAATGTCTTCAGTGTGACCGCCGACCAGCTGGCGGCGGCGCAACGTCTCGACTTCAGCGTCCCGGCGGGGTCCACCAGCCTCATAGAGGTGCAGCCATCCGCTGACCACGCTGCGTCGCTCAACCTCTCTGGCGTCAGCTCCGGCATCTTCTACGGCTGCCCGAACACCGCGCCCACGCCGGCGAGCTGGAGTAACGGCAACTGTGGCACTCAGCCCAGCCAGGGTGACAACACCTCGACGATCGGGCAGGAGCGCGACAACACTGTCTGGAATTTCGCACCCACGAGCTTCCTGTCGGGGTATGCCTTGACCATCGGTGCGTGGCAGGGAACGGTCGTCGCCCCCACCTCGGCGGTCACGCTCTCGAACAATGGAGCCTTCGACGGCAGCCTCTTCGTGGCCTCACTCTCCGGCAGCGAGCAGAGTGGCTTCGATCCCTTCGGTTACGGCGAGCCGATCCCGAATACCGTCGATCCGCTGCCCGCCCTCTCCGAGGGGCTCCCGATCGCCGTGGGCGGGCTCGGCCTGGTGACCCTGGCGGGGCTCATGGTGCGTCGCCGGAGCGGCGAGCCCAAGGTTGCGCGGGCGACGGTGCCCATCGACTGAGGGCATCGGCCACGCCGGGGCGTCGCCCCGGCTCAGTCGCTCCCGTCGACCGGCCGTGGCGCAGCGGGCGAAATCCTGCTCTTTGCCGCGCTGAAGAGCAGCCGGACCCCGACGCCGATGATGACCAGATCCAGAAGCATCTGTGCCGACACCAGGACTCGTGCGCCGTCGGTTCTCGGCGTGATGTCGCCGAACCCCACCGTCGAGAAGACGGTGATCGTCAGGTAGATGGCCCGTATGTGGTCCAGCGGCTCGCTGAAGGTCCCGCCGTTCCCGTGCGAGAGCGAGAGGTAGATCGCGGCGAAGAGGACGAGGAAGAGCGCGATGACGACGCCGAGGGCCTCGACGGCGCGCAGCTCCGGGAGTTCCGCGAAGGCGATCCGGCGGATCTGCCAGGCGAACACCGCACCGATGAGCGCAATATCGGCGCCGAGGCGAAGCACGGCCCGTAGTCCGGACTCGTGACCGATGGGCAGCGCGAAGAAGGCACCGAAGATGAGGATCCAGGAGGAGACGACAATGACGCCGGAGTAGGCAATGGCCCGCCGCCGTTGCGTCTTGTCGAGGTCCGACAGGCTGACCGCTGACGCCGGTATGCGGTTCTTACCCCTCCGCGGGGTGCGTGATCCTGTCGCTCCCGGCGCCGGGCTTTCTTCCATTGTCACCAGACGCTAACGAGACAGGCGCTCTCGGTGGGGTATGCCGGGCTGGCGGGTGCATGGCTGAGGGTAGTGGTAGCCACCCGTTCCCAGGTCCGTGCTAACCCCCTTTTTGCCCGGCGAAGGGGGGCGCACACTGGCGGCAGGAGCGTGCGGGCGAGCGCCTCCAGAGGCGCACGCTGGGTCACGATCCCGCATGTCCGGCAGAACGGACAAAGGGAGGGATAGTGATGAAAGCGGCAGGAGTGAGCCGGTGGATGGGCTTCATCGGCATTTTGGTGGTGGTGCCCCTCTTCGTAGGGTTCGGGCCGCTGGGAAGCGGAGCGCCGGGTGAGAACGCATCGGGCGCGGTCGTGGCGCACTGGTACAACGCCCACGCAACGCAGAACTGGGCGTCCATCTATCTCGTGGGGCTGGGCTTGGCGTTCATGCTGATCTACGCAACCCAGCTGCGGTCGGTCCTGCGCCAGGCGGGGAGCGGAGATCTGTGGCCCAACGCGTCGTTCGCCGCCGGCATCATCCTCGTCGCCGGCATCGTCGTGCTCGGGACGTTCCAGGTGACCCTGGTCCTTGCTGCGCACAACCACGAGTACGCGATCGTGAAGGTGCTCAACTTCTTCAGCGACAACAACGAGCTGGCGATCATCTTCGGCATGTGCACCGTCACCCTGACCGCCGGATTGGCCATCCTGCTCAACCGGGACGTGGCGCCACTCCCCAAGACGCTCGGCTGGTATTCGATCCTGGTGGGCGTGTTGGCGTTGGGCGGCCCGCTCGCCTTCGTCGACTTCCTGTTCGGCTTTCCGATCTGGCTCATCGCCACGGGCTTCGTCATCGCCACCAAGCAGCGTCGCGGCACGCTCGGCCAGTCACCGGAGTCCAGGGCGACGTCGGCGACGGGAGGCCCGACCGACGCACGGCTTGTGACGACGTAGCCGCCGCGCCCTCACCGCCAGACGGGCACACCGGCGGGGTCGCGGCCGCCATCAGAGCGACGTCCGGCAGGAGGCGATGTGCGATGTGCGATGTGCGATGTGCGATGTGCGATGTGCGGGGTCTAGCCCAGGCCCCGCACGATCGCGACCATCTTCTCGCCGCACTCCGTCGGGTTCTGCGCAACCTGGACGCCGGCGGCGGACAGCGCTTCCATTTTGGCCTGGGCGGTCCCCGCAGAGCCGGAGATGATGGCGCCGGCGTGGCCCATCTTGCGCCCGGGGGGCGCGGTGACGCCGGCGATGTACGCAGCCACGGGCTTGGTCATACTCGACGCGATGAAGTCGGCGGCGCGCTCCTCTTCGGAGCCCCCGATCTCGCCGATCATCATGACGGCCTTGGTCTCCGGGTCAGCCTCGAACGCGGCCAGACAGTCGATGAAGTTGGTGCCGGGCACGGGGTCGCCCCCGATGCCGACGCACGTGGTCTGCCCGATGCCCTGCTGGGAGAGCTCGTGCAGGGCCTGGTAGGTCAGCGTGCCGGACCGCGAGACGATACCCACCGGTCCTCCCGGAAGCGCGATGTCCCCCGACGTGATGCCGATGTTGCACTTCCCGGGGCTGATAATCCCCGGACAGTTCGGTCCGAGGAGGCGACTGCCCGGGAACTCCTGCACCAGGCGGTTGTAGGCCACGGCCTCGTCCTGGGCCGGGATGCCCTCGGTGATGCAGACGATGAAGGCGATGCCGGCCTCTGCCGCCTCAATGATGGCGTCGGCGGCGCCCCGCGGTGGCACGGAGATGAAGGATGCTGTCGCGCCGGTCTCCTTCACCGCCTCGGCCACCGATGCGAAGACCGGGATGCCCTCGATCTCCTCACCACCCCGCTTGGGGTTGGTGCCGCCCACGACCTTGGTGCCGTACGCCTTGTTGCGCAGGCCGTGATAGAGCCCCTGGCTCGTCGGGCTGATGCCCTGGATCACGACCTTTGTCGTCTCGTCGACGAAGATGCTCACGTTGGTTCCTGTTCTCTCTGTCTGTCGAGTCTCGGGTCCGGGGTGCCTATGCCGAGGCCAGGCTGACGGCCCGGCGAGCGGCTTCGAGCATGGTGGGCTCGGCGATGAGGGTGTCCGACAGGTGATCGGCCAGCAGTGCTCGTCCCTCGACCGCATTGGTGCCGTCGAGGCGCATGACGACAGGTGAGCTCAGCTTGACCCGGCTCATGGCCTCAATGATGCCGTTCGCCACATCGTCGACCCGCGTGATGCCACCGAAGATGTTGACGAGAATGGATTTCACCGCCGGGTCGGCGTTGATCACCTCGAGCGCGGCGGCCATCACATCGGCGTTGGCGCCACCGCCGATGTCGAGGAAGTTGGCCGCTGCGCCGCCCGCCTGGGTCACGACGTCGAGCGTGCTCATGGCCAGACCGGCGCCGTTGGCAATGATGCCGACGTCGCCCGAGAGGCCGATGTAGTTCAGACCCCTCTCCTTGGCCATCCTCTCGCGGGGGTCGATGTCGGAGTCGTCCTCGTACTCCTCCCACTCGGGGTGGCGGAAGGTGGCGTTCTCATCGAGGGTCACCTTGGCGTCGAGCGCGTGCACCTTGCCCTCGGGCGTGAGGATCAACGGGTTGATCTCGGCCAGGTCACAGTCGCCTTCGACGTAGCAGTGGTAGAGGCGCACGAGCAGTGTCGCCGCCTGCTCCCGCGCTTCAGGGTCGAGGTTGGCCCGGTCGACCCACTCGCGGGCCGCTTCCTCACTCAGCCCGGTCACCGGGTCGATGTGGATCTTGGCGATGGCGTCGGGGTTGGTCTCCGCCACCTCTTCGATCTCGACGCCACCTTCCGCCGAGAGCATGCCGAGGTGCATCTTGGCCTGCCGGTCGAGCGTGAAGCTGGCGTAGTACTCCTTGGCGATGTCCGAGGCATGCTCGACCCACAAGCGCTTGACTACGTGACCCTTGATGTCGAGCCCGAGGATGTTCCCGGCGTGCAGGCGGACCTCGTCGGCGTCGGCGGCCAGCTTCACGCCACCGGCCTTGCCGCGGCCACCCACCTTCACCTGCGCCTTGACGACGACGGGGTAGCCCGCGGACTCGGCCTGCTCGACGGCCTCGTCCACCGTGTCGGCCACGCCTCCCGGTGAGGTGGGGATGCCGAAGCGGGCGAAGTACTGCTTACCCTGGTACTCGTACAGATCCACTTTGGGTGCTGTCTCCTTGTCTCTCGCGCGACGGCGCGTCTAGGGGTGGGGGGAAGCGGGTGCGGCGAAAAAGGCGTCAGGCCCCCAGCGCCTCCTCGCGCTGGTCGAGGGCCTCCGACAGCCAGGAGCCGATGGAGTCGAGCGGTGCGCCGGGAGTGAAGACATGCGCCACGCCCTGGTCCTGCAGGACGGGGATGTCGCCTTCGGGGATGATGCCGCCCACCAAGACGAGCACGTCGCCGCGGCCGGCGTCCGCCAGCAGTTTGACCACCCTGGGCACCAGCGTGAGGTGCGCCCCGGAGAGCAGCGAGAGCCCGACGGCGTCGGCGTCCTCCTGGACGACGGCCTGGACCACCTGCTCGGGCGTCTGGTGGAGGCCCGTGTAGACGACCTCGAACCCGGCGTCACGCAGGGCCCGGGCGATGACCTTGGCTCCCCGATCGTGGCCGTCGAGACCGGGCTTGGCCACGACCACCCTGTACGGACGTTTCATGCGCTGCCCAGGATACGGATGCCCTGGTCCGGACGCCAGACCAGGAACGATCACGCCCTGCGCAGCGGCGTCGCCGTGAGGAGGAGGTTCTTCTTGCCGACCGAGTCGAAGCGCACCGTGGCCTGGGCGCGGGATCCCTCACCCTTGGCGCTGATGACGATCGCCGCGGCCCCAGTGGTCATGGACGACCTCGTCGCCCGCCTTGAGTCCGAGGTCCTCGGCGCCGGTGCTGCCCCGGGGGCCGGCCGGGGCACCGGCCGAACCGCGTCCGCCCTGCCTGCCTTGGCCACCGCCCGGACACCACCAGCCCGGACCCGGGAGGCAGTGGCCAGCGGCACGGCCGGCGAGAAGACGGCCCCCGGTAGGTGTTCCTCGCCCGAGAGGGTGTCGTACCCGGTGCCCCGCCGGGGCGAGCCGAGGCCCACGTCCTCGACCAGGTGCGACGGCACCTCGGTGACGAAGCGGCTGGGCATGGCCGGCTGGGTGCGGCCCCAGGTCGTGCGCGACCAGGCGTGCGAAATCGCCAGATGCTGGCGGGCCCGGGTGATGCCCACGTAGAAGAGTCGGCGCTCCTCTTCCAGCTCGCTCGGCTCGGACAGCGAGCGGAAGTGCGGGAAGATCCCCTCCTCGAGCCCGACCACGAAGACGGCGGGGTACTCGAGACCCTTGGCCGTGTGCAGCGTCATGAGGGAGACCCGGGTGCCGTCGCTGTCGATCTCGTCGGAGTCCGCCACGAGCGCCACCGTCTCCAGGAATCCCATGACGTCGTCGAAGTCGGAGGCCTGGGTGGCCAGCTCGGCCAGGTTCTCAATGCGCCCGTCCGCCTCGTGGTTGTGCTCGGCCACCAGCTCGGCGAGGTAACCCGTCCGCTCGGCCACCAGCTGCACGAAGTCGGCCGGGTTCACGGTCTGCACGAGGGGCCGCAGCTCGGCCAGCGTCTTCGAGAGCTGCTCGGCCCCTTTGAGAGCCTTGCCCGACAGGCCGGCCTCCTCGGCGCGGTCGATGGCCTCGCTGAAGGGGACGTGCTCGACCTGGGCCCAGGCGGCCAGCCGGGCCACCGAGGTGTCGCCGATGCCGCGCTTGGGGACGTTGACGATGCGTCGGGCGGAGACCTCGTCGTCGGGGTTGGCCAGCAGGCGGACGAAGGCGAGGATGTCCTTGATCTCCCGGCGGTCGTAGAACTTGGCCCCACCCACCACCTTGTAGGGGATGCCGCTGAACTTCATTGAGGTCTCGAGCGGGAGGCTCTGCGCGTTGGTGCGGTAGAAGACGGCGCAGTCACCCCACGTGAGGCCGGCGGACGCATGCAGACGCAGGATCTCGCTGGCGACCCAGTTCGCCTCGTCGCGCTCGTCCTCGGCGCGGTACCGCGTGACGGGGCCGCCGGTGTCGCCGACGGTGAAGAGCTCCTTGGGCTGGCGGCCGACGTTGTTGGCGATCACGGCGTTGGCCGCATCGAGGATCGTCTGGGTCGAGCGGAAGTTCTGCTCGAGCATGATCGTCGTCACGTTGGGGAAGGCGCGCTCGAACTCGAGGATGTTGCGGATGTCTGCGCCGCGCCAGCGGTAGACGGACTGGTCGGAGTCGCCGACGACGCAGACGTTGCCGTGGGCCTCGCCCAGCAGCTTGACGATCTCGTTCTGCGCGTGGTTGGTGTCCTGGAACTCGTCGACGAGGATGTGCCGGAAGCGCTCCTGGTACGACGCGCGCACGTCGTCACAAGCTTGCAGCAGGTTCGCCGTCACCATGAGCAGATCGTCGAAATCGAAGGCGTTGGCCGCCAACAGGCGCGTCTGGTACTGCGCGTAGATGTCGGCGATGCGCTTGCGGAAAGGGTCGGGTCCGCTGCGCGCGTCCTCGCGGAACGCCTCGAAGTCGATCAGCTCTGACTTGGCCTGGCTGATGACGCCCTGCACCGCCCGCGACGGCAGACGCTTCTGGTCGAAGCCGAGCTCGGCCGTGATCATCTCGATCAGGCGGCGGGAGTCGGTGTCGTCATAGACGGTGAAGGCCGACCGGTAACCGAGCCGGTCGGCATTGGTGCGCAGGATGCGGAGGCAGGCCGAGTGGAAGGTCGAGACCCACATCTTCTCGGCCGGCGGTCCGACCAGGTCGGCGACGCGGGTGCGCATTTCGCCGGCTGCCTTGTTGGTGAAGGTGATGGCCAGAATGCCCCAGGGCGGCGCGTCCCCGGTGGCGAGCAGGTGGGCGATGCGGCGGGTCAGCACGCGCGTCTTGCCCGAGCCGGCGCCGGCAATGATCAGCAACGGTCCGCCCCGGTGCTCGACCGCGGCACGTTGCGGGATGGTCAGGTCGTCGACCAGTGCGGCCGGCCGGCCCGAGAACGCGCCGGTCGCCGTGGCCGTGCGCCGGCGTCGTCGCCGGCCGTCGTCGGCACCCTCGACAGCGGTGTCGACTGCGCGACGGGCCTCGCCGGTGGTTGCCCCGGCCGTCGCGTCCCCGGTGGTCGCGTCCCCTGTCGCGGGGGTCTCCGGGTCAGTCGTGCCCACCGCTTCGTCCTCGGCGGCGGCGGCGGCCGCGCCCGCCTCCTCGTCGGTGAAGTCGAACAGGCGTGCGTGCTCGCCGCTCTCCGGCGTCACGGTCACTCCCACTCGATGGTCCCGGGCGGCTTCGACGTCACGTCGAGTGCCACCCGGTTCACGCCCTCCACTTCGTTGATGATGCGGGAGGCGATGCGCTCGACCAGGTCGTAGGGCAGCCGGGCCCAATCCGCCGTCATGGCGTCGTCACTGGTGACGGCCCGGATCACGACCGGGTAGGCGTAGGTGCGTCCGTCGCCCATCACCCCGACGGTGCGCACGGCCGGCATGACGGCGAAGCTCTGCCACAGTTCGCGGTAGAGGCCGGCCCGGCGGATCTCCTCGACGACCACCGCGTCGGCATTGCGCAGGATCTCGGCGCGCTCTGGCGTCACCTCGCCGATGATGCGCACGCCGAGGCCCGGGCCGGGGAAGGGCTGGCGCCACACGATCTCGTGCGGCAGGCCGAGCTCCTCGCCGACGGCGCGCACCTCGTCCTTGAACAGGAGGCGGAGCGGCTCGACCAGATCGAAGGCGAGGTCGTCGGGCAGGCCGCCGACGTTGTGGTGCGACTTGATGTTGGCGGCGGTGTCACTCCCCGACTCGATGACATCGGGGTAGAGCGTGCCCTGGACCAGGAAGCGCGGGCCCTCACCGGTACCGGTCGCGGCGTCGATGCCCGGTGCGGCCGTGCCCGAGGCGGCGGCACCCGAGGCGACGCCGGCGGCGGACCCTGCGCTCTCCGAGCCGGCGCCGAGATCGCGTGCCACCTCCTCGAAGATCCGGATGAAGAGCTCGCCGATGATCTTGCGCTTGGCCTCGGGGTCGGTCACGCCGGCCAGCGCGGCGAAGTAGCGGTCGGCCGCCTTCACGTGGACGAGGTCCATCTTGAACTGGCGACGGAACGTGTCCTCGACCTGATCGGCCTCGCCGGCGCGCATCAAGCCGGTGTCGACGAAGACGCACGTGAGCTGGTCGCCGACCGCCTTGTGCACCAGGGCCGCCGCCACGGCGGAATCCACGCCACCGCTCAGCGCGCACAACACCCGGTCGCTTCCCACCTGGGCCTGCACGGCCGCCACCTGCTGCTCGATGATGGAGACATGCGTCCACCCCGGGAGGCAGCCGCACACGTCGATGAGGAAGTGGTCGAAGATCTCGCTGCCCCGGTCGGTGTGCACGACCTCGGGGTGGAACTGCAGGCCGAAGAGGCGACGCTCGGAGTCGTGCATGGCCGCCACCGGAGCGCCGGCGCTCGTGGCGCTCGGGGTGAAGCCCTCGGGCACGGCGGTGATGGCGTCGCCGTGGCTCATCCACACGCTCGATGTCGCCGGCCAGTCCGGGCACAGGGGTGAGGTGCCGCTCTGGGTCAGCTCGGTGCGCCCGTATTCGCCCTGGCCGGTGCGCGAGACCGTGCCTCCGAGCTGGAGCGCCATCAGCTGGGCGCCGTAGCAGAGGCCGAGGATCGGGATACCCAGCTCGTAGACGCCGGCGTCGATGGACGGAGCCGGGGACTCGTAGACCGACTTGGGCCCGCCGCTGAAGATGATGCCCTTCGGGGCGCGGGCCTTGATCTCGGCGAGCGAGATCGTCGGCGCGACGATCTCCGAATAGACGTGCGCCTCGCGCACCCGGCGGGCGATCAGGCGGGCGTACTGCGCGCCGAAGTCGACGACGAGGATCGTGTCGGTCGTCACCGACGCATGCCCATGGAGGTCAGTGACCCATCCCCACGCCCTGGGAGCGCTGGAAGAACTTCCCTTCGGTCTGCAGCGACGGGGCGACCATGACCTCGGCCTTCTGGAACTCCTTGACCGTCTCGTAGCCGCACGTCGCCATCGCCGTCTTCAGCGCACCGAAGAGGTTCATGCGGCCGTCGTTCTCGTGGGCGGGGCCGTAGAGGATCTCGCGCAGGCTCCCCCGAACCGACGTGCGCACGCGGGCGCCTCGGGGCAGCGTCGGGTGGAAGGTCGCCATGCCCCAGTGGAAGCCGCGGGCCGGCGCCTCGACCGCGGACGACAGCGGCGAGCCGAGCATGACGGCGTCGGCGCCGCAGGCGATGGCCTTGGCAACGTCCCCGCCCTTGGACATGCCGCCGTCGGCGATCACGTGGACGTAGACGCCGGTCTCGTCGAGGTGGCGCATGCGGGCGCCGGCCACGTCGGCAATGGCGGTGGCCTGGGGAACGCCCAGCCCGAGGACGCCGCGGGTGGTGCAGGCGTTGCCCGGTCCGACGCCGACGAGGACACCGACGGCGCCGGTGCGCATGAGATGGAGGCCGGCCTGGTACGAGGCGCAGCCCCCCACGATCACCGGGATGTCGAACTCACGGATGAAGCGCTTCAGGTTGAGCGGCTCGGAGGTCTTCGAGACGTGCTCGGCCGAGACCACCGTCCCCTGGATCACCAGGATGTCGAGCTCGGCGGCGAGGCAGGCCTGGGCCAGGGACTCGGTGCGCTGAGGGGTCACCGAGGCCGCCGTCGTGATGCCGGCCTCCTTCATCTGCTTGATGCGGGCCGTGACCAGCTCGGGGATGATCGGCTCCTGGTACATCTGCTGCATGCGGGCCGTTGCCTTGTCGTCGTCGAGCTCGCGGATCTCGTCGAACAGCGGGGTCGGGTCCTCGTAACGGGTCCACAGACCCTCGAGGTTCAGGACCCCCAGGCCACCCAGCTTGCCCAGCTCGATGGCGGTCGCCGGGCTGATGACCCCGTCCATCGCCGCGCCCAGCAGGGGCAGCTCGAAGCGGTAGGCATCGATCTCCCAGGAGACGTCGACGTCCTCGGGGTCCCGGGTCCGCCGGCTCGGGACGATGGCGATGTCGTCGAATCCGTAGGCCTGCCGGCCTGACTTGAAGATGCCGATCTCGATCTCAGCCAATGTGCTCGCCCTCCGGCATTCGTGGGGCCGGTACGGCTCACGAACCACACCGGCATGTTTGCGACTCTTGCGAACGCCGGGCCGACACGCCGACGAACCCTCATCCTACTCCCTGGCCGCCTCGCCTCAGGCTCGTCTGCGGCCCGAATCGAGCCGGGATGGCCACCGCACCGCCACCGACCAGGCCCATCAGGGCGGCCGGGCTCGGTCCCGCCGGACCCAGCCGCCCTGACCTCTTGTGGCCCCGGCAGGCCGCCGGCGCGAGACTCGCCGGATGGCTGACCAGGACACCGCGGCCTCCGTCTCCCGCGGCATGCGCGCCATGCTGGCCGATCGGGACGCCGCGCTGGCGGCCGGGGCGATGCCGGTGGGATGGAAGATCGGCTTCAACACGCCGGCCATCCAGGAGCACTTCGGCCTGAGCGAACCCGTCGTGGGGTACCTGCTCGACACCGGGGTGTCTGCGGACGGGGCCACGGTGTCGCTGGCCGGGTGGGGCGCACCGGCGGTCGAGGTCGAGGTGGCGGTCCGGGTCGGGGACGACGGTGCGGTGGCGGGGCTGGCGCCTGCCCTCGAGCTGGTGGACCTCGACATCTCCTTCGACGACATCGAGCCCGTCCTCGCCGGCAACATCTGTCACCGCGGCGTGATCTTCGGAGACGAGGTCCCGGGGGTCGACCCGTGGGCCATGGTCGCCACGGTGACCAGGGCCGGTGACGTCGTGGCCGAAGGTGCGCTCACGGAGGACCCGGCGGCGACCCTGCTGTTCGTGCGCTCCTACGTGGCGGCCCACGGCGCCGCGCTCGCAGCCGGGCGACCGGATCATCGCCGGGTCCGTCGTGGCCCCGGTCGCCGTCGCCCCGGGCGACGAGCTCGACGTCTCGTTCGGGCCGCTCGGGAGGTTGTCCGTCCGCTTCGCTCCCTGAACTCGACGGGCGGTCCGCCCGAGCGACTCAGGAAGTCGACAGCGTCACGACGACGGCGGCGGCTCCGCCGCTGCCGGCGTCGCCGACCGCCTCGCACGTGCTCGGCCGTGGGACACGCGACACCAGTCAGCGCAACCGGCGGGCCCGGCCACGGACTGCAGCGACCCCGGTACTCCCCCGGCGATGCTCAGGAAGGCACCATGCTGCGAGGCCGTCGCACCCGACGAAGCAGATCCCTTGGTGCCGACAGCGACGCAGTCGCTGCTCCCGGGACGACAGGCCACAGCCTGCAGGAGCAGTGCGGCGGAGTCGGTGACCCCGACCAAATGCCCGGGCTTCCCGCCGTTCACGGTGAGCACCACCGCCTCGGGCGTGTTCTTTCCCTTGACGTCGTGCACGCCGCGGCCCACCACGACACAGCTGGCGGCGGTCGCGCAGGCGATGGCGCTGAACGTCGAGGTGCCGGGAGGAACGACCCGGAACGTACCGGGGGTCCCCGCGGTGACGGGGACGAGCACGTCGTTGTACTTCCCGTTGGAGGTCGAGGCCACGCTGGTGCAGCTCGTGCCGGGGCAGTCGATGGCGTTGACGGAGGTGGTGGCGAACACCCCGTGCACGGCCGTCCCGGTCGAGACGGCGCCGCTGTCGAGTGCCCCGCCCTCCGGCCACGCAGGCCGTCGCCGAGGAGCACGAGACCGTCTGCAGCGTCGTCACGCCCTGGACCACCGCCGGCGTGCCGGGAGTGCCTCCCGTGATCGGCACGACCACACCGTGGCCGCCACCGACGCCCACGGCCTCGCAGCTGGTCGAGGTGGGGCACGAGACCGAGAGGAGCGACTTCGCCCCGTTCACGACGTGCGGCGCGCCGGGCGTCCCCTTGGTGATCGTCACGACGACCCCTGCGCCGTTCAGTGCGTTCGAGCCGACGGCCTCACACAGCGTCGCCGTCGGACACGAAATCGACGTGAGCTGGTCCACTCCGGCCACGGTGTGCCGGGAGGTGACGTGGGCGGCCGTCGACGAGGCGAGGTCGACGAGGTCGACGAGGACGACGAAGGCGACGAACTCCCGCACGCTGCGAGTGTTGCAGCCAACGCCAACATGAGGACCACTAACGACCTTCGCACAACATCTCCTCGGTCGATCGCCGGCTCGGACTGACGGCGCAGAGAGGCAGGACATCGCAAGAACGACGTAGAGCTCCCCGGGGCCACAGGACCCCAGGGAGCTCACGCCGCTGCGACAGGAACTCCCTAGTTGCTGACCTTAACCGTGATCCCGGCGCTGTACGCCGTGTTCCCGACGCTGTCGGTGGCGAGGCTCTGCACGCGTGTAGGTCCCGTTCGGCACGCTGGTCGTGTTCCAGGAGTACACGTAGCCGTAAATGGTGGCGGTCGCCGTCCCGATCACGGTCTTGTTGAACGTCCCCCCGGTCAGCACGAACTGCACCTTGCTGATGGTCGCGCCCGACTGCAGCTGCGGTGGCCAGAGCGTCGAGCGTCGAGGCGGTCCCGCTCACGGTCGCATTGTTCGACGGGCACGATCACGGCCGTCGTCGGCGGGGCGTTGCTCACCGTCACCGTGATCCCGGCGCTGTAGGCCGTGTTCCCGGCGCTGTCGGTGGCCAGGCTCTGCAGGGTGTAGGTCCCGTTCGGCACGCCGACGGTGTTCCACGAGTACACGTACCCGTAGATGGTGGCCGAACCCGTCCCGAGCACCGTCTTGTTGAACGTCCCCCCGGTCAGCACGAA
The DNA here is from genome assembly GCA_963753115.1 of uncultured Acidimicrobiaceae bacterium. Taxonomy (GTDB): domain Bacteria; phylum Actinomycetota; class Acidimicrobiia; order Acidimicrobiales; family RAAP-2; genus Bog-473. The sequence continues at coordinate 271,754 of CAVWBB010000013.1, read as the reverse complement.
CTGGACCTTGCTGATGGTCATGCCCGACTGGCTGCGCCGTGGCCAGATGCGTCGAGCGTCGAGGCGGTCCCACTCACCGTCGCGTTGTTCGAAGGCACGATCACCGCCGTGGTCGGCGGGGCGTTGCTGACCGTCACCGTGATCCCGGCGCTGTACGCCGTGTTCCCGGCGCTGTCGGTGGCGAGGCTCTGCACGCGTGTAGGCCCCGTTCGGCACGCCGACGGTGTTCCACGAGTACACGTAGCCGTAGATGGTGGCGGTAGCCGTCCCGAGCACCGTCTTGTTGAACGTCCCCCCGGTCAGCACGAACTGCACCTTGCTGATGGTCGCGCCCGACTGCTGCCGCGGTGGCCAGACGCGTCGAGCGTCGAGGCGGTCCCACTCACGGTCGCATTGTTCGAGGGCGCGATCACCGCCGTGGTCGGCGGGTTGGTGCCGACCGTGAGGGTGAAGGCCTGGGTCGCGGTGCTGGAGTGGGTGTCCGTCGCCGTGATGGTGATCGGGTAGGTCCCCTGCGTCCCGGCGGCCGGCGTGCCCGACAGGGTGCCGTTGGTGGCCAGGCCGACCCCCGAAGGCAGCGGCCCGGTCTCCGTGAAGCGTGATCGGGGTGTCCCCGTTCGCCGTCACGGTGAACGTGTTGGCACGTGGCGGCTGTGAAGGTTGCCGCCGCCGCCGACGTGATGGAAGGCCCGGTCGCCGTCACCGTCAGGGTGAAGGCCTGGGTGGCCGTCTTGGTGTTGGCGTCGGTCGCCGTGATGGTGATCGGGTAGCTCCCGGCCGTGCCGAAGGCCGGTGTGCCGCCCAGGGTGCCGTTACTCGCCAACGTCACACCCGTGGGCAGGGCTCCGGTCTTCGAGTAGGTGATCGGGGCGTCCCCGTTCGCCGTGACCGCGAAGTTCCCCGCGTGCGCCTCGGCGAACGAGGTCGTGGCGCCCGAGGTGAACACCGGTCCGGTCGCCGTCACCGTCAGGGTGAAGGCCTGCGTGGCCGTCTTGGTGTTGGCGTCGGTCGCCGTGATGGTGATCGGGTAGCTCCCGGCGGTCCCGTAGCCCGGCGTGCCCGAAAGGGTGCCGTCGGTGGCCAGGGTCACGCCCGAAGGCAAGGTCCCGGTCTTCGTGTAGGTGAAGGGGCCATCACCCGTCGCCGTGACGGAGAAGGTGCCTGCCGTCGTCTCGGCGAACGTCTTCGACGTGCCCGAGGTGAAGGTCGGTCCCGTTGCCGACACCGTCAAGGTGAAGGCCTGTGTCGTGGTGTTCGAGTTGGCGTCGGTCGCCGTGATGGTCATCGGGTAGCTGCCGGCGGTCCCGAAGGCCGGGGTACCGGCCAGGGTGCCGTCGCTGCCCAGGGAGACGCCCGAGGGCAGGGTCCCGCTCTCGGTGAAGCCGATCGGGTTGTCGCCCGTCGCCGTGACGGAGAAGGTGCCCGCCGTGTTCTCGGCGAACGTCGTCGAGGCGCCCGAGGTGAACGACCGGTCCGGTGGCCGACACCGTCAGGGTGAAGGCCTGGGTGGCCGTCGTGGTGTTGGCGTCGGTCGCCGTGATGGTGATCGGGTAGCTCCCCGCAGATCCAGCAGCGGGCGTGCCCGACAGGGTGCCGTTGGCGGCCAACGTGACCCCCGTGGGCAGGGCTCCGGTCTCGGTGAAGCCGATCGGGGCGTCCCCGATCGCCGTCACGTTGAAGGTCCCCGCCGTCGACTCGGCGAACGTCGTCGAGGCGCCCGAGGTGATGGAGGGCCCGGTCGCCGTCACCGTCAAGGTGAAGGACTGGGTCGCGGTGTTCGAGTTGGCGTCCGGTCGCCGTGATGGTGATCGGGTAGCTCCCGGCCGTCCCGAAGGCCGGGGTGCCGGCCAGGGTGCCGTCGGTGCCGAGGGTCACGCCCGAAGGCAGGGTCCCGGTCTTCGGCGTAGGTGATCGGGGTGTCGCCCGTCGCCGTGACGGAGAAGGTGCCCGCCGTGTTCTCGGCGAACGTCGTCGAGGCGCCCGAGGTGAAGACAGGCACCGAAGCGGCCACCGTCAAGGTGAAGGCCTGGGTCGACGTGTTCGCGTTGGCATCCGTCGCCGTGATGGTGATCGGGTAGCTCCCGGAGCTCCCGAGGGCCGGCGTGCCGGCCAGGGTGCCGTCGGTGCCCAGGGACACGCCAGAGGGCAGGTCGCCGGTCTCGGTGAAGCTGATCGGGGTGTCACCGTTCGCCGTGACCGCGAAGGTCCCGGCCGTGTTCTCAGCGAACGAGATCGATGCGTTCGAGGTGAACACCGGCGCCGTGGCCGACACCGTCAGGGTGAAGTCCTGGGTCGTGGTGTTCGAGTTGGCGTCGGTCGCCGTGATGGTGATCGGGTAGCTCCCGGCCGTGGCGAAGGCCGGCGTGCCGGCCAGGGTGCCGTCGGTGCCCAGGGACACGCCAGAAGGCAGGGTCCCGGCCTCGCTGAAGCTGATCGGGGCGTCACCCGTCGCCGTGACCGAGAAGGTCCCGGCCGTGTTCTCGGCGAACGTCGTCGAGGCGCCCGAGGTGAATGCCGGTCCGGTCGCCGTCACCGTCAAGGTGAAGGCCTGGGTCGTGGTCGCGGTGTTGGCGTCGGTCGCCGTGATGGTGATCGGGTAGCTGCCCGCGGTCCCGAGGGCGGGCGTGCCCGCCAAGGTGCCGTCGGTGCCCAGGGACACGCCTGAGGGCAGGGTCCCGGTCTCGGTGAAGGTGATCGGGGTGTCGCCCGTCGCCGTGACCGAGAAGGTCCCCGCCGTGCCTCTCGGCGAACGTCGTCGAGGCGCCCGAGGTGATGGAGGGCCCGGTCGCCGTCACCGTCAAGCGTGAAGGCCTGCGTCGCGGTGTTCGAGTTGGCGTCGGTCGCCGTGATGGTGATCGGGTAGCTCCCGGCGCGTCCCGAAGGCCGGGGTGCCGGCCAGGGTGCCGTCGGTGCCCAGGGACACGCCGGAAGGCAGAGACCCGGTTTCGGTGAAACTGATCGGGACGTCACCAGATGCCGTGACGGCGAAGGTGCCGGCCGTGTCCTCGGCGAACGAGGTGGCCGCGGCCGAGGTGAACACCGGCGCCACACCCGTCACCGTGAGCGTGAAGGCCTGGGTGGACGTGTTGGAGCTGGTGTCCGTCGCCGTGATGGTGATCGGGTAGCTGCCAGCGGTCCCGAAGGCCGGGGTACCGGCCAGGTGCCGTCGGGGCCGAGCGTGACCCCGGACGGCAGCGAACCGGTCTCGCTGAACGTGATGCCCGAGTTGCCGGTTGCCGTCACGCTGAAGGTCCCGGCGGTGTTCTCGGTGAACGTGGTGCTCGGGTCCGAGGTGAACACCGGCGATCCGGTCACGGCCACGGTGGCCGACTTCGCCGACGCGGTCCCCGCGCCGTTGGCGTTGATCGCCTGCACGGAGAACGAGTAGGTCGAGCCGGCGGCGAGGCCGGTCACCGTCTCGGTCGTGGCCGTGCTGTTGAACGTCTGCGGGGTCTGCGCCGTCGTGCCGATGAACGGCGTCACGACGTAGCCGGTCAGCGGCGGCTGCGTCCCGGCCAGCGCGCTGGGGGCGGTCCACTTGACCGTCACCGACTGGTTCCCGGCGTAGGTCGCCGTGCCGATGGTCGGTGCACCGAACGTCGTCGACGGGAAGGCGGCCGGGGAGGCGGCCGAGGCCACGCTCTTGTAGGCGGACCCGGCGCTGTTCGTCGCCGTCACCGTGACGGTGTACGACGTGCCGTTGGTCAGACCGGTGATCGTGCACGTCAGAGCAGGTGTCGCCGGCGCGGTCGAGGTCGAGGTGCAGGTCTTCGAGCCCGTGGACGAGGTGGCGGTGTAGCTGGTGATGGTGCCGACGCCACTCGAGGCCGGAGCCGCCCAGGTCACGATGAGGGCGCCACTCGCGGCCGGGGTGCCACCCACGGCCACCACGTTCGTCGGTGCCGTCGGGGATCCGGTCACCACGCCGGCGGAGGCCGACGAGGCGGCGGACGTGCCGGAGGCATTGGTCGCCTTGAGCGTGAAGGTGTAGCTCGTGCCGGCGGTCAGACCGCCCACCGTGGTGGAGGTCGCAGGCGGGCTACCCGTCACGGTCAGCCCGGTGCAGGCCCCGCAGGCCGGCGACGGGGTGAGCGTGTACCCGGTGATCGGGCCGGACGCCGAGGCGGGCGCCGTCCAGGACACCGAGTCCTGCCCGGCGGTGCTCGTGGACGTGGTGGTCGGTGCGGCCGGTGTGGCCGGGATCCCGACGACCGCGGCCGTCGAGGCCGACGACGCCGCACTGTTGCCGTTGGCGTTGGTGGCGACCAGCGTGAAGGTGTAGCTGGTCCCGTTGGTCAAGCCGCTCACCGTGGTGGGACTGGCCGCAGCCGTCAGCCCGGTGCAGCCGGCGCAGGCGGGTGTCGGGGTCAGCGTGTACCCGGTGATGGCGGAGCCGCCATTGCCCGGCGCGGTCCAGGTCACGGTGGCCTGGCCGTTGAGCCCGGCCACGACGACGGTCGGGGCGGACGGTGTCGACGGAGTGGTCGAGGGGACCACGCCGCCGACGGGGCCGGCCGCCGAGGCCGCACTGTTGCCGCTGGCGTTGGTGGCGACCACGGTGAAGGTGTAGTTGGTCCCGTTGGTGAGAGCGGTCACGTTGCAGGTCGTGGCCGGAGTCGCCGGCGGGGTCGACGTCGTCGTGCAGGTCTTCGAGCCGGTGGACGACGTGACGGTGTACTTGGTAGATACCGGTGCCGCCGTTGCTGGCCGGCGCCGTCCAGCTGACGGCCGCGGTGCCGCTGCCCGTGGCTCCGCCGACGATCGCGGTCACGTTCGTGGGGGCGCCCGGAACGGTGGCCGGCGTGGCCGTGGTGGCACCCGAGGCCGGTCCGGTGCCGCTGACGTTGGTGGCGGAGACCGTGAAGCTGTAGGTGTCACCGTTGGTGAGGCCGGTGACCGTGATCGGGCTGGCCGCGCCCGAGGCGGTGATTGGGGTCCCGGGGTTGGTGGTGTCGGACGCGGTCACGGTGTAGCCCGTGATGGCGGCGCCACCGTTGCTGGCCGGAGCCGTGAAGCTGACCACCGACTGCGCGTTCGCGTTCGACGTCGCCGTGCCGATGGTGGGGCACCCGGGACGGTCGAGGGGACGATCGGGGCCGACGAGGCGCTTGCAACACCCGTGCCGGCGGCGCTGGTCGAGGTGACGGCGAACGTGTACGTGTCGCCGTTGGTCAAGCCCGAGACGGTGCACTGATCCACCGGGGCCCCCGCGTCGAAGCTCGGGCTCGCCGGCTCGTAGTAGGTGCAGGTCGAGCCGTTCGTCGGGCTCGAGGGGTTGGACGTGTCGGTGGCGGTCGCCGTGTCGGAGAGCAGCGGGTCGGCGCCCGTGTTGGCCGGGTCGGTCCAGCTCACCGTCGACTGGGCGTTCTGCGCTGCCGTGGCGGCAACGCCGGTCGGTGCCGTCGGGGCGCCGATGGCGATGGCCGTCGTGGCCGGCGAGGGAACGCTGGTGGCGAGTCCGTTCGTCGCCGTGACCTGGAAGGTGTAGTTGTCCCCGTTGGTCAGACCGGGGACGGTGCACGTGTCGGTCGGACCGTCGGTGCCGGTCACCGTGAAGGTGCACGTCTCGAGGCCCTGGCCACCGTTGTTGGGGTCGTTGGAGGGCGAGGACACGTCGGTCGCGGTCACCGTGTACGACTGGGTCGGTGACCCCTCGTTGAACCCTGGGGCCCAGCTCACCTCGGCCTGCCCATTGTCGGACGTGGGCGACACGCTCAGCGGGAAGTCCGGTGCCCCCGGTGGGATGTACGTGAACTGGTCGGCGGGCGCGTTGACCGGCGAGGTCTGCCCACCGTTAGTGACCGTCACGTCGACGGGGCCGTCACCGGTGGTGGAGGCGGGAGCGACGGCGGTGATGCTCGTGTTGCTGTTCACGGTGAAGCTCGTGGCCGGGTTGGCCCCGAAGTTGACCTGCTCACCGCCGGCGTTGGTGAAGCCCGTGCCGGTGATCTGCACGGTCTGGCCACCGGTGTCGGCACCGTTGTCGTTGCCGTTGCTGGTCGACGTTCGCCGTCACCGAAGGGGTGATCGTGAGGGAAGCCTGGAGGTCGGCGGGGCGACGGGCGGAAGCACGTTCCCGTTGCTCCCAGAGGTCGGGTAGCCGTCGAAGGCCACGCTGATGTTGATGATCTCGGTCGACGTTGGTCTTGACCAGGTATTCAGTGATGTACTGGTTCTGGACCGAACCCGGCGGACCGCTGGCCACGAACTGGGCCTGGATGGCCGGCAGTCTGGTGCAGCGCCCCACCCTTGGCCTGGTTGGCCGTCGCGGTGCCGTACTGCTCTTCGAGGTAGGGGTAGGTCGTCGGGTAGGAGGCGTTCCCGTTCGGTGCCTTCGAGGGGCAGCCGGCTGAGGCGAAGTTGCAGGCGGTGCACCCAGGGCCTGTCGGCCGTGCAGTAGGTGGCGGTCGTGGCGCCCGCCGCCGAGGTCTGGGCGTCGCCACCGATCGTGTGCGCCGAACCAGGCACGTAGGTGAGTCCCGCGGGGATCGGCATGATGTAGGTGTCACCGTCGATGTAGTTGACCGTGGCACCACTGCTCGTGGTCGGGACGGCACCGCCAGGGGGAGCTTCGGTCAGCGTGACGGTCTGCCCCTGAGCAGCCGTGGTGGGTCCGAAGTGCGCCTGGTCGGCACCCTCGTAGATGTTCTCGGTCGCGATGATCTCGACGAAATCTGCTCGCCCATGTCCTGGCTCTGGGTGATGGCGTAGTGCTCGGTGAACGTGGTGCAGTTCCCCGCGCTCGGGTAGGTGAACCCGGGAGCGCAGTAGGCGAGGGTGGCGGTGAACGCGTTGTCCGCCGGGTTGAGTGCCTGGTACATGTTCACGATGCCGGTCGTGGCGGTCGTGCTGGTGGTGATGTAGCCGTCGCTCGCCGGGGGCTGGCTGACGACGGTGAGGGAGGAGGTGTTGACGTTGGACGCCCCGCCCGTGACCTGGGTCATCACGTTGTTGACGTCGGGCGCGTTGAAGTAGAGGGTCGCTGCGCTCAGGGGAGCGGTCGGAACCTGGGAGAGGACCATGGTCGTACCGCTGACGCTGGCGACCGTCGTCTGGGGAGCGATGCCCGGGCCGTACACCTCGAGGCCGGCGACCATGCCGTAGTCGGCGAAGTTCGCGGCGGAGGTCACCGCTGGTGGTCGGGGTGGCGTCCACGGCGTTCCCGATCCCTTGCGTGCCGGAGAAGGACTCGGTCTGGGCTGCCGTGACCGCGGCCGACGTGTTAGCCGAAAGGACCACGGTGGTCGCGGTCACCGACGAGACCGTGTTGGGCGTGGTGCTGGCGATGCCCGGGCCGTAGGCCCCCATCCCCACGGTCACCCCGGCCGTGATCGGGTTGGTCGTACAGGTGAGGGTGGCCTGGCCACTCGCACCCGTGCAACCGGTCAGCTTGACGACCGGGCTGTTCCCGTAGGCGCCGTACCCGTCGGCGATGGTCGGAGCACCTGCCGCGAAGGCGGGCGTAGCGGTGACCACTGCGAGCCGCACCGATGCCCGTGAACGCGCTCAGGACGAGAACGAAGCTGGCGAAGAGGCGGCGGACCGATTGTCCTGCGCCCCTCGTTGCATTCTCCGCCTGTGCCGTGTCTCGACCCTGCTCGGGCACCGATCGGCTACCCCACCACTTACCCATGGTTGCACTCCCCCGTACCTAGACCCTCGAGCCGGATGCCACCACTTGGTATCCGGAACCGCCGCAACCGCCGCGTCACCCGTATTTGGTCACACAAACGGTCGTTGGGGGACTTTCTAAATGAAGTTTTGTCCGGAGTCAAGACAGTATTTCTTCTCTTTTTCCCGGTTACACCCTCATTTCAACCATTTGCCCCGGTGACAGCGTTTCAACGACCTCGAGATCGTCCGGTCGCACCGCTCGTCGGGTGGTCGCGCTGCCGCAGACGGACGGTGATCAGCGCCGAAAGACCTAAGGCTCCGGTTGACGTTCAGCCGCGGCAGTCACTCGCTCCACGCCGAGAAGCGTCATGGCTCCGTCGCCGTTGAACCAGCGGCCAGTCACATGGCCGTTGAGCCTCCCGGCCACCTGAGTGGAGCGCGTCGTGGGACGTTCGCTAGTCCCCGAGGAGCAGGGTCAGCGCATCAACCAGGATCGCTTGCGACCTGCGAAAGGAGAACTTTCGCCGCTGCCGAAAATAGTCGAGGGAGTCGAATTGCAGCAGGGCGTCGATGGCCGCAGTCCTCGATTCTCGCCGGGCCGAGGGGAGCGGATCGAACTCGGTCGCGAAATGGAGCCCGATCTGCTTCCGACCCAGGCGTTGTGCCTCGTCAAGATGCTTTCGCACCGACGGCTGCTTGAAAGCCAGAAAGTTGGCCGCCCGGGAAGTCCCACCCATGACTTCGTGAGCCTTGAGCCGCATCTGCACGAAATCGTCGATCCGCCGCTCGAGAGGACCCTCGCCGATGGCATGGATCTGGAACAGCGGGAAGATGGTCTCCATCTGACGCGCGGCCGCCGCCGCGATGAGGGAGTCGATGTCCTCGAAGTACCGGCTGACAGATTTCGGGGACAGGCCGCACCGACTTGCAACCTCAGTTGCGCTCGGCCGCAGGTTGCCCTCGGAAAAGAGTTCGACGGCGGCGTCAATGACCGCCAGCCGGTTTTTGCCTCGACGCGCGGTGCGGCCGTCGGGGCCTCGCCCCAAGTCGGCTGGGTCCAGGTGACCAGCCCGAGTCTTCGTGTTGGTGCTCTGCGCCATTGGCGAAACTCCTGGTCCTCGGCCCTTCATTGCCACCGTGACTGCGATCACGGGCAGCCGTCTGACCGCCGTGACTGATATCTCCGTCATCGACGGAATGACACGGCCCCATGGGCGAGGAGAACCGCAAAACGGGGGTTTACCGGATGGTGGCTCCACTACAGAGCCTATCCAGCTTTGCCCCGTGCAGCGATGGATTTCGCGTGACGGACGCACCCCCACAACGTTCCCGGTCACGGCGCTAGATCCCGTGCCGCCCCGTCACCACGATGCTGATGAGTTCCGAGATCATGCGGGCGGTGGCGCCCCAGATCATCTCGCCCGAAACCTCGAAGAAGCGCACGGCGAACGAGTTGTCGGGGCTCCCGGGATGATCGCGCCCGGGAACCTGCCAGCGCTCCTCGTGGAAGACCGACGGGTCGGCCAGCTCGGCCAGCGTCACGTCGAAGACCCGCTCCACCTCTACGCGGGCTGGCCGCCAGGCGCGGCCGCTCCGGCAAGGTGGCGATCACCGGCACGATCAGCGCGGGCGAGGCCAGCGTCGTCACTGGGTGCAGCCAGCCCACCATCGTCACCAGGGCCGGATCGAGGTCGACCTCCTCATGGGCCTCCCGCCGCGCCGCTGCCGCCGGCTCCTCCCCCGCGTTGACCCGCCCGCCGGGGAAGCTGACCTCTCCCTTGTGGGTCCGCAGCCCCGAGGAACGCCGGGTCAGGATCACGCGGGCCTCGCCGTCCTCCTCGAAGAGCGCGGCGAGGACGCCGGCATTGACGTGGTTCATCGCGGACAGCTCGGACTCGCTGACGATGGTGGCCCCGCTGAACATGGCGTCCCCGCCGACGTCCTCGGGCACGGGACCGCGCTGGTCCAGGCCATCGAGCGCTCCGAGCACGCGGGCGAGGTCGATCCCGGTCCGCGCGCGCCTGCGGGGTGGCGGCCCACAGCGCGGGGGCCCCGGGCCGCCAGGTGGCCGGACGTGGGATCACCTGCGGTGGCACTGGGCGGGACATCGCCCGCACGCTACCGGCGACCTGGTCTCCCCCCTTCAGGGCACTGCAATCGGACGGTCGTCCCACGGGCCCGGGGCGCCTCGCTACGCTCTCGCTGCGATGACGTCCCCGGAGGAGCTGCAGGCGCAGGCCGACGCGTTGCACTGGTACCACACCATCGACCTGGGCAATGGCGTGGTCACCAAGGGTGACAGCGCGCAAGAAGAGGGGTCCACCATCCTCCCGGACGTCGCCGGTCGGAGCGTCCTCGACATCGGCGCGTGGGACGGGAAGTACTCGTTCCTGGCCGAGAAGGCGGGCGCGTCCCGCGTCGTGGCGCTGGACCACTACGCGTGGGGCGTCGATTTCTCCGCCCGCGGCGCCTACTGGGCCGAGTGCATCCAGAACGGCACGCTCCCCGACCAGTCCCGGGACGAGAGGGACTTTTGGCAGCCCGAGCTGCCGGGGCGACGGGGATTCGACCTGGCGGCGGCCGCGCTGGGCTCGAAGGTCGAGCCGATGGTGGCCGACTTCCAGACCGTCGATCTCGACGAAGTGGGGCAGTTCGACGTCGTCCTCTACCTCGGCGTGCTTTACCACATGCGCGAGCCGCTGACCTGCCTCGAGCGCGTGCGAGCGGTGACCAAGGAGGTGGCCGTCATTGAGACCGAGGCACTGCACCTCCAGGGTCACGACGGCGAGACGCTGCTGCAATTCCACGCGGGCAGCTCGCTGCGCACCGACTTCGGCAACTGGTATGTGCCCACCATCGAAGCGCTCCACAACCTCTGCCACGCTGCCGGCTTCGCCCGGGTCGAGACGATCGTCGGGCCGCCGGTTCCCGCCGCGAGCCCTCCCCCAGACGACCTGCGGACGCGTGTGGCGCGGCGGATCGGCCGCTTCCCGGTGCCGAAACCGTCCGCGCCGAGCGCCAATTACCGCGCCGTCGTGCACGCCTTCGCGCTCTAGCACCGCACCTCTTGGAGACCGCGGGCGGGCCCCGGCGGCGCTTTGCCGCCCCGCGGCCAGTCGGCGAACCCGTTCACCCGGTCGACACTCAAGTCGACACATCACGTCGACACATCACGTCGACATATCCGGTCGACACATCGGCTTGCATCATCAGCCCAGACGCGCCGCAGCCGGGCCCGAGGGCCCGGCCACGATGCCCGACACGCCTTGGACAGTACTGCCCGGCGTGCCGCAAAAACGTGCAGCAGAACTACATCATCCCGCCCATGCCACCCATACCGCCCATGCCCCCGCCGGCCATGGCGGCAGCCGCGGCTGCGGCGTCCACCTTCTCGGGCTTGTCGGCCACGAGTGCCTCGGTGGTGAGCAGCAGGCCAGCGATGGAGGCCGCGTTCTGCAGTGCGGAACGGGTCACCTTCGCCGGGTCGATGATGCCGGCCTTGACCAGGTCCTCGATTTCGCCGGTGGCGGCGTTGAGGCCGTGGTTGCCCTTGGCCGCCTCCACGTGGCTCACGAGCACCGCGCCCTCGAGCCCGGCGTTGAAGGCGATCCAGCGCAGGGGTGCCTCGAGCGCGTGGGCGACGATGCGGGCACCGGTGGCCTCATCGTGCTCGAGGGTGTCGGCCAGGTCGTTGACCGACTTGCGGGCCCGGATGAGAGCAGTGCCGCCGCCGGCCACGATGCCCTCCTCCACCGCAGCGCGGGTGGCGGACAGCGCGTCCTCAATGCGGTGCTTCTTCTCCTTGAGCTCGACCTCCGTGGCGGCACCGACCTTGACGACCGCCACGCCGCCGGCCAGCTTGGCCAGGCGCTCCTGGAGCTTCTCGCGGTCCCAGTCCGAGTCGGTGTCGTCGATCGCCCGCTTGATCTGGGCGACGCGGCCCTTCACGTCCTCGGACGAACCGGCACCTTCCACGATCGTCGTGTCGTCCTTGGTGACGATGACGCGCCGGGCGCTGCCCAGCAGGTCGATGGTGGCACTCTCCAGCTTGAGGCCGATCTCCTCGCTGATGACCTGGGCGCCGGTGAGGACGGCCATGTCCTGGAGCATCTCCTTGCGGCGCTCGCCGAAGCCAGGGGCCTTGACGGCGACCGAGGTGAAGGTGCCACGGATCTTGTTCACGACCAGCGTGGCCAGGGCCTCGCCATCGACGTCCTCGGCGATGATCAGCAGCGGCTTGCCGGTCTGCATGACCTTCTCGAGCACGGGCACCAGGTCGTGCACGGCGCTGACCTTGCCGTTGTAGAAGAGGATGACCGGCTCGTCGAGCACGGCCTCCTGGCGCTCCGGGTCGGTGACGAAGTAGGGCGACAGGAAGCCCTTGTCGAACTGCATGCCCTCGGTGAGCTCGAGCTCGATGCCGAAGGTGTTCGACTCCTCGACGGTGACCGTGCCGTCCTTGCCGACCTTGTCGATGGCGTCGGCCAGCACGTCGCCGATGGCGTTGTCGGCTGCCGAGATGGAGGCCACCTGGGCGATCTCCGTCTTGCCCCCGACTTCCTTGGACTGCTTGGCGATGTTCTCGACCGCGGCCCTGACGCCCTTCTCGATGCCCTTCTTGAGGCCGGTCGGGCTGGCGCCCGCGGCCACGTTGCGCAGGCCCTCGGTGATGAGGGACTGGGCCAGCACGGTGGCGGTGGTCGTGCCGTCACCGGCAACGTCGTTGGTCTTGGTGGCGACTTCCTTGACCAGCTGGGCACCCATGTTCTCGAACGGGTCGTCCAGCTCGACCTCACGGGCGATGGACACGCCGTCGTTGGTGATGGTCGGGGCGCCGAACTTCTTCTCGATCACCACGTTGCGGCCTTTCGGCCCCAGGGTGACCTTCACGGTGTCGGCCAGCTTGTTGACGCCGGCCTCGAGCCCGCGGCGGGCGGCCTCGTCGAATTTCAGGATCTTGGGCATGGCTGTGTCGAACTCCTCTCGAGTCCTCGAATCTCAGGGAAACAGCAGGGCGGCCGCCGCGCCGACCCGGGAATCACCGGGGCGGCGGGCAGACCAAAAGGTGCGACCGATCAGGCGATCTTGGCCAGGATGTCGCGAGCAGACAGGATGAGGACGTCCTCGCCATCGAGGACGTACTCGGTGCCGCCGTACTTGGAGTAGACGACGGTGTCGCCGACCTTCACGTCGAGGGGGATCAGCTCGCCGGTGTCCTCGGAGCGGCGTCCGGGGCCGACAGCCAAGACTTCGCCCTGCTGGGGCTTCTCTTTGGCGGTGTCGGGAATGACCAGGCCAGAGGCAGTGGTCTCCTCGGACTCGCCGGGGCGGACGACGATCCGGTCATCGAGGGGTTGCAGACTCATTTGGAACGGGCCTCCTTGGCACTCGTTAGCACTCTCGTGTTGCGAGTGCCAACGATAGCGGGCCAGCCCGAGACTGGCAAGGGGGGAGGGGCGCCCGGTTGGGCAATCCCGCCGATTCGGGTCTGCGAACGGCCGTGTGGTCCGGGCCCGGTCCACGTTCTCCTCCTCGGGAGAGCGCCGCGCACCACCGCCCTGACCCGGGGCGCCCCGGTGGCCGGAGCTCACGGAGCAGGAGGGGGCGAGCATGGCCCAGGAAGGCGCCCAGGAAGGCATGGAGCACTGGCGGCGCGCCGTCAGGTGGACGTTCGCAGGGATCTTCGCCGTCGCCATGGCCGGCGGCCTCGTCGGCAGCCTCACCCGGGGCGGCGCACTGAACGTCGCTGCCGCAGCGGGGCGTCCCCCGTACGAGACCTCCCCCGCTGCCGCGGCGGCGGCGTCGTCGGCCGCGTCTCCGGCCGGATCCCGGTCCGGGCCCGTCTCCCCGGTGACGGCCGCCCGGGGAGCCACGGCGCTCCTCCAAGTGACCGACCTGCCGGCGGGGTGGACCTCGGGCCAGACGCCGTCAGCGCCGACGAAGGCCACGCCCTGGTCTTCCAAGATGGCCGCCTGCATCGGGATCCCGCCCAAGGTCGCCGCCGTGGCGCCGACCAAGGTCGACAGCCCCGACTTCACCAGCGCAGACAAGGTCTACGCCGTTGAGGACAGCGTCTCGGTGTTTCCCTCGACGTCGATGGCCGAGGCCGAATACGCCGCCATGGCCGACGCCCGGACGGTCGGCTGCATGAACAGCGTGGCCGGGCAAACGCTGCAGGCGACCATGCAGAAGGACGCCGGCAGCGGCACCACGGTCGGATCCGTCAGTTTCAGGGCGCTGCCGGTCGGGGCGGCAGCCGAGCACTTCGCCGGCTTCACCGTCTCCATCCCGATCGCCCGCGGTGGGCGGCTCCTCATGGTCACGAGCACGCAGGTCGACTTCGTCGACGGGGCGCTGGTGCACCAGGTCACCTTCAACGGCAACGGCACGGCGTTTCCCGCCCAGCTGGAGGAGGAGGTGCTGACGGCGGCGGCCACGCACTGAGGCCACCCGGACTCTGGGGTGTGGTTGCTCGACGCCATGCCGGTGCCGTGTGCCGGTGTTGTGTTCCGGCTCCTTGTGCCGGTGTTGTGTTCAGAACCGGGTCGGCGCCGCGTATCGTTGACGCAACGGCGGACGGAGGGGGCACGTGATGGGGAACGGCGGGCAACGCGAGCGCGGCCGGTCGGCCCGCGAGCTCCTGGTGGGCGTGGTGGGCCTGGTTGGCGCGGGGACCCTCGGCCTGGCGATGCTCGGGTCGTTGGCGACGCCCGCGGCAGCGAGCTCGCCCAACCTGGCACAGGCCCGGAAAGCCCTGCTGGTTCTCTCGGACATGCCGGCCGGATGGACCTCCACCAAGAACACGGACACCGGCAACAGCACCCTCGGGGATACGCAGCTGGCCAAGTGCATCGGCGTCCCCGCGTCGCTCGTCTCGGAGAACCCGCCGTCCGTGAACAGCCGGGAGTTCCAGGGCGACCAGGGCACCATGCTTGTCTCCGACAACGTCACGGTCTTCCCGTCGGCCAAGAACGCGGCGACCGAGTACGCCGTCGCCCAGAACCCGAAGACGGCGGCCTGCATGACCCAGCTGGCGTCCGGCCCGCTCAAGACGAAGCTCTTCGGCAAGACACCGAAGGGGACGACCTTTGGCACCCCGCTCGTGTCCGCCGTCGCCCCGGGGGCGTTCGGCACCGGTGTCGGCGGCTTCTCCATGAGCGTCCCGATCTCCACCCACGGCGTCACGGTGAACGTGACCGCCACGGAGCTCTTCACGGTGAAGGGCAAGCTCGGCCACCAGGTGACGTTCACGGCCATCGGGTCTCCGTTCTCCATCCCCCTGCAACAGCACATCATGGCGGTGGCGGCCGGTCGCCTCTGAGCCGCACGCGCCTCGGTGCTCGGCGCCGGTCGATACGCTCCCGGGCGACCACCACGACCCGAAGGGGAGCACATGGCGCCAGCCAGCCCGAAGCCTGACCCCGACCGCTGGTGGCACGGCGGCGTCTTCTACCAGATCTACCCCCGTTCGTACGCCGACTCCAACGGTGACGGCGTCGGGGACCTGCCGGGCATCGTGTCCAAGCTCGACCACCTGGCACGCCTCGGCATCAGCGCGGTCTGGCTGTCGCCGGTGACCAAGTCGCCCAACCGCGACTGGGGCTACGACGTCTCGGACTACCGCGACATCGATCCCGCCTTCGGCACACTCGACGACCTCGACGCACTGGTGCGCGAGGCCGGCGAGCGCGGCATCCGCATCCTGATGGACCTGGTCCCGAACCACACCAGCGACCAGCACGCGTGGTTCGTCGACGCGTTGCGCGGGCGGGACTCGAGGTACCGCGACTACTACGTCTGGGCCGACCCCAAGCCCGACGGGAGCGTGCCCAACAACTGGGTGAGCATCTTCGGTGGACCGGCCTGGGAGCTCGACGAGACCAGCGGCCAATACTTCTTGCACAATTTCGAGGCGGCCCAGCCGGACCTCAACTGGTGGAACGAGGAGGTCCGGCGCGAGTTCGACGACATCGTGCGCTTCTGGTGGGACCGCGGAGTGGCGGGCTTCCGCATCGACGTCTGCAACATGATGATCAAGGACAAGGAGCTGCGCGACAACCCGCCGGCCACCGAGGACGATCCCCTCGACCAGCAGTTCATGGGCCAGCGTGCCGTCTACAACACGGACCGCCCCGAGGCCCATGACATCTTGCGCCGGTGGCGCGTCATCGCCGAGTCCTACGAGCCCGAGCGCCTGCTCATCGGCGAGACCAACGTGGACAAGCTGCCGGTGCTCATGGAGTTCTACGGCGACGGGCGCGACGAGCTGCACGGCGGCTTCAACTTCGTGTTCATCAACGCGCCGCTGGAGGCCGCCGCGCTGCGCAGCGTCGTCGAGGACACCGAGTCCCTCCTCCCCGACGCGGCGTGGCCCATCTGGACGGCATCCAACCACGACGTGTCGCGCCTCGCCACCCGGTGGGCCGCCGGCGACCCGGCCAAGGTCAAGCTCGCGCTGCTGCTCCTGCTGACCCTGCGGGGCACTCCCTTCCTCTACGCCGGCGACGAGATCGGCCTGGTCGATGGTCCGGTGCAGCGCGAAGACGTCCTCGATGCGGTGGGCGCTCGGTTCTGGCCCGTCTACAAGGGCCGCGACGCCGAGCGGACGCCGATGCCCTGGAACCCCGAACCCGGCGGCGGCTTCACTGCGCCGGGGGTGCGCACCTGGCTGCCCATGGCCGACCCGGCCGAGTGCAACGTGGCCGACCAGGAGGGCGACCCCGGCTCGGTGCTCGAACTGTGCCGCCGGGTCATCACGGCGCGCCAGGCCAGCGAGGACCTTGCAGTGGGCGCGTACCGCTCGCTCCCGTCGCCTGACGGCACCTGGGCCTACACCCGGGGGGAGGGCACCACCGTGCTGCTCAACATGGGAGGCGACACAACGGCCTTCGACGGCGTGGCCGGGACGGTGACCGTGAGCACCGACCACGGTCTGGAGGGTTCGAGCGTCGAGGGCGCGCTGACCCTTCCGCCCTGGGGTGGCGCCGTCGTCACTCGATGATCCGCCGCTTCGTGCTCTGCACCACACCGGCGCAGGGCCATACCGCCCCGCTCCTGGCCGTGGCGCGGTGCCTGGTCGGCGAAGGCCACGAGGTGGTCTTCTTCACGACCGAGCACTACCGCGACGCGGTCGAAGCCACGGGCGCTCGCTTCGTGCCCTTCGCCGCGGCGGACGACGCCCACGACCTGATGGTCGCAAACCCTGAGCGCGAGTCGTCGTCCAAGCGTGGCGTGCGTGGCGTCAAGGACGACCTGCGCCGGATCTTCATCGGCCCGCTCCCCGGGCAGTACCGGGACCTGCGCGCCATCCTGGAGGGCTTCGCCGCCGACTGCATCGTCGTCGACTCCATGTTCCTCGGCGCTCTCCCCCTCGCACTGGGCCCACGCCCGGAGCGCCCCGCGCTGGCCTGCGTCGGCGTCATGCCGTACGCGTCGAACAGCCGGGACACCGCGCCGTTCGGGGTGGCGTTCCAGCCCGGGAGGGGGCCGCTGCACCGGCTTCGCAACGCCACCTTGAATTGGGCCACCGAGCACCTCGTGCTGCACGACATTCAGCGCTTCGCCCGGCGCCGGCTGGCCGAGGCCGGCGCGGCCGGGTTCCCCGGCTACTTCATCGACCTCCAGCCCAAGGTGGTCGACGCCTACCTGCAGGCGACCGTGGCCGGCTTCGAGTACCCGCGCTCGGACCTCGCCGCCACCGTGCGCTTCGTGGGGCCGATCCTCTCCCCGACGTCGCAGTCGTTCGAGCAACCGGCGTGGTGGGGCGAGCTCGACCGCGGCCGACCGGTCGTGCACGTCACCCAGGGCACGCTCGACAACGCCGACCTGGGCCGGCTGTTGCTCGTGACCGTCCGGGCCCTGGCGCACGACAACCTGCTCGTCGTCGCGACGACGGGCGGGCCGGACCCCGAGCCGTTGCGGCGGGGGCTGCCGGCGAACGTGCGCCTCGAGCGCTTCATCCCGCACGACCTGCTGCTCCCCCACGTCGACGTGATGGTCACCAATGGGGGCTACGGCGGCGTGCAGCAGGCGCTGGCCAACGGCGTCCCCCTGGTGGTGGCCGGCGACAGCGAGGACAAGCCTGAAGTGGCGGCCCGCGTGCAGTGGTCGGGAGCGGGGGTCAACCTGCACACCGGCCGGCCCTCCCCGGCCATGGTGGGGCGCGCCGTGCGCCGGGTGCTCGCCCGCGATTCCTATCGGGCGCGCGCCCGCGCACTGCGCGACGAGATCGCCGCCACCGACACCCTGGCCACCATCAGCAGCGCGTTGGCCACGTTGTGCGAGGCGAATGACGCCGTGCACCAGGACAACCGGGCCACCTGAGCAAGGCCGGGTACAGTCGGCGCCATGGAGGCCGAGTCCCGGTCCGGCCGGGTGCGCCGGCAGCGAGCGCGCAGAGGGCCGGCGCTCCCCGACTCGTTCCCCGAGTCCGGACTGCTCGAGGATCTCCCGGCCCCTGAGCTGCACCGCGGCCTCTTCCACCTGCTCTTCGGGCGCGAGCCCCCGGAGGGCGACCCCTTGTTGGCCGAGCTCGAGCACGGCACCAAGAGCCCGCGCCAGTACATGGAGTGGCTGATCCACTCGGCCGAATGGAGCCACTCGTCGCCCATGACCGAGTTCGGGCCGTCGCTGCACTACGGACGCGGCGTCTTCATCCGGAGCCTGCCGCGGGCGCGGCGGATCCTCGACATCGGCGGCGTGGCGCTCGGCGTCCCCTACGGCGCGCTCGTGCTGATGGGGTATCCCTACAGGTTCGAGGAGATCGTCATTGTCGACCTCCCGAGCGAGGACCGGCACGAGCTGTACCAGGACGACCTGAGCCACTCCTCGGTGCAGGTAGAAGGCGGAAAGGTCTCCTACCGCTACCACTCCATGACAGACCTGAGCAGCTATCCGTCGGCATCGTTCGACATGGTCTACAGCGGTCAGAGCATTGAGCACATCACGAGAGCCGAAGCCGAGCAGGTCCTGGCCGAGGCCCACCGCGTGCTGCGGCCGGGCGGGATCCTCGCCCTCGACACGCCGAACGCCAACGTGACCCGCCTGCAGCAGGAGGCGTTCATCGATCCCGACCACAAGTACGAGTACCGGCACGCGGAGCTGGCGGCCATGCTGCGCGGCAACGGCTTCGTGATTGAGCGGGCGCTCGGGATCAACTACGGCGGTGACTCGCTGGCCCGCGGGGTCTTCGATCCGAACGAGCTCGCCACCAAGCGTGGCGTGTTCGACGACATAGAGAAGTGCTATCTGCTGGGCTACGTGTGCCGCCGACCGCGCCACCCCTCGGTGCGGGCGTCCATGGAGCGAGCCTGGTGGCGCGTCGGCGGGACGCAGGCCACGCCGAGGCGGGTCCTCGCCAAGGTGCGGCGCCAGCTCGCCCGCTGACCCAGCGTTTCGCTACCGGTTGACGGGCGACATGTCCGCGTAGCGGTCACCCTTGGCGGGCGCGACGGTGTCGAGCACGGCGAGCTCCTCCTCGGTCAGCTCGACATCGACCGCGGCGGCGTTCTCCTCCAGGTAGGTGCGGCGCTTCGTGCCCGGGATGGGCGCCACGTCACGACCCGCCGCGTGCACGAAGGCGAGCGCGATCTGCCCGGGAGTACAGCCCTTGGCCGAGGCGAGCTGGTCGATGACCTCGACGATGGCGACGTTGTCGGCCAGGTTGTCCCCTTGGAAGCGGGGCTGGTAGCGGCGGAAGTCGCTCTCGTCCAGGTCGTCGAGCGAGCGCATGGCGCCGGTGAGGAAACCGCGGCCGAGCGGGCTGTAGGGGACGAATCCGATGCCCAGCTCGCGCAGCGTGGGCAGGATCTCCTTCTCCGGGTCACGGGACCAGACCGAGTACTCGGTCTGCAGGGCCGAGATCGGGTGCACAGCGTGGGCCCGCCGGATGGTGGCCGGCGCCGCCTCGGAGAGGCCGAGATAGCGCACCTTGCCCTGCGTCACGAGCTCGGCCATGGCGCCGATCGTCTCCTCAATCGGGTGTGTCGGGGTCCACCCGGTGCTGGTAGTAGAGGTCGATGTGGTCGACGCCGAGCCGCTGCAATGAGCCCTCGCAGGCCTGGCGGACGTACTCGGGTCGGCCGTTGACGGCGCGCTTGGCCGGGTCGTCGGGGTCGCGCACGATGCCGAACTTGGTGGCGATGACCGCCTCGTCGCGGCGGCCGGCCAGTGCCTTGCCCACGAGCACCTCGTTGGTGTGCGGCCCGTACATGTCCGACGTGTCGAAGAAGGTGATCCCGAGTTCGAGGGCGCGGTGGATGGTGGCGGTCGACTCGACGTCGTCCGTCGGACCGTAGAAGTCGGACATTCCCATGCAGCCAAGGCCCTGGCGGGAGACCAGCAACCCCTGCGTACCGAGCGCGATCGTGTCCATGGTCGTGAGCACCTCTTCCCTCTCCGTCGTGTCCGTCGTGTCTCTTTCGTCCGGGGTTTCCGGGCTGTCCGGGGTTTCCGGGCTGTCCGGGGTTTCCGGGCGTCCACCCACTGGGCGCCCGCTGGGACCGGCGCCGGTCGCCCCACCCTACGGGTGCGGGCCCACGATCAGACGCGGCAACGAAGACGGCTAACGGAGGTGATGACCCTCGACGGCCTGGCCGGTGGCGGCCAGCTCCTCGAGGCGCTCGGCATACCCCTCCGAGTCGATGTCGTACGCCCACATGACCAGCGCGTCCTGTCCGGTCACCGGGTAGTAGTTCTTGCGCACGGCGACCGGAGCGAAGCCGAAGCGCCGGTACAGCGCCTGCGCCGGCTCGTTGTTGGCGGCGACCTCGAGCGAGATGTGCTTGATGCCGTCGGCCAGCAGCGCGCGGATGCCGTCGACGATCATGGTTGTCGCGACACCCGAGCGTTGGAAGCTGGGCGACGTGGCGATGGTCGTCATGTGCGCCTCGTCGTCGACCATCATGAAACCGATGTAGCCCGCCATCTCCTCACCGTTCCACGCGGCGCGGTAGAGACGGCCCTTGCGCAGCGCGAGCTCTGAGTTGAAGACCGCGACCGACCAGGGCTCGGGGAAGACCTTGCTCTCGATGCGGAGCACGTGACGCAGGTCCCTCCGCTTGAGCTTCTCGATGCGCAGCGTCACCCCGGCACCGACCTCATGCCCGCACGGCCCGCTCGGCCCGGGCGAAGTTGCTCTTTGCGTCCGCCTCACGCATATAGAGAGGAACGACCGCACCCGGCTCAACTGGCGGTTCTCCCTCGTCCAACCGGGCCTGCGCGAGCTCGAGCAGCGCTGCGGGGGGTGGAAAGCCCAGGCCTGGGACTGCCGGGTCCACACCCGGGACCGCCGCCAACACTCCGGCGTAGCGCAGCGCGCCGTCGCCCACGGCATGCACCGGCACGCCGGCGAACGTCTCGAGCGCGGCCGCGAGGTCTTCGGGCGCGAACAGGCCGGCGGGCAGCCGCTGCACCGGCGACGAACCTGGCATCCCGACCTCGTGCACGGCGGCGAACACCTCGCCCCGGCGGGCGTCGACGCAGGCAAGGACCAGGCCGCGCAGCCCGGCCGACGCGGCGCCAGCCGTCAGGATGTCGAGGCTGGTCGCCCCGAGCACACCGATGCCGAGCGACTGGGCCAGCCCCTTGGCCGCGGCGACGCCGACACGCAGGCCGGTGAAGAGCCCCGGGCCGACGTCGACCGCCACGACGCCGATGTCGGCCGGCACCAGGTCCACCTGGGCCAGCAGATGCTCCAACGCCGGCGTGAGCGACTCCACGTGGCGGCGGCGCCCCGTCAGCGTCAGTTCGGCCTGCACGCCCCCAGGAGTACGCACGGCGACCCCGACCGTCTCGGTCGCCGTCTCGATCGCCACGAGGGCAGTCGTCGGCGCCATCGCATCCCGACTCACGGTGCCCGTCCCTCGGCCCGCTCGAGCAACGCCGCGGCGACCTCGTCGGAGCGCTCCGCCCAGCGGCCCCGGCCGACCAACGTGAGCCTCCGCCGCTCGGGAGCCTCCAGGGGTTCGGGCGCGACGAGCGTGACCTCGAGCGCGCTGGCGCCCAACGCCGGCGCGGCCAGCTCGCCCCATTCGATCAGGGCAACCGCGTCCTCTTCGACCAGCTCTGCCAGGGCGAGGTCGACCACCTCGTCCACCGAGCCGGTGCGGTAGACGTCGGCGTGGATGAGCGCCGCCACCGGACTGCCTGCCCCGCAGTGGTACTGGCGCACGAGGGCGAAGGTCGGGCTGGTCACCGGGCCCGGCACCCCGAGCGCGGCGGCGAACCCCTGCGCGAAGACGGTCTTGCCGGCGCCGAGGTCTCCCACCAGGAGGACGACGTCGCCGGGTCGGCACAGGGACGCGACGCGCCCGGCCATCTCCTTCGTGGCGCCGGGCGAGTCGCTCGTCCACTCGACGGGCCAGCTCACGGGCGGTCCGCCGTCATCAGGCGCTTGGCCCGGACGAAGTCAGCCCGCATTTCGGCCATGGCCTCACCGCCCGCCCGCAGCACGTAAGCCGGGTGATACGTCGGGACCACGTTGGCCCGCCCCCGTTCGAAGACCTGACCGCGCAGCTCGCGGATGCCCTTCGTCGTCTGGAGCAGGAGCTTGGTGGCGAAGTTGCCCAGCGTCACGATGACGGCGGGGTCGATGAGGGCGATCTGCTCGGCCAGGTACGGCCGGCAGGCCTCGATCTCGGCGGGCGCCGGGTCGCGGTTCTGCGGCGGCCGGCACTTGACCACGTTGGCGATGTAGCACTCGGCCCGGGTCAGGCCGACCTCCTCCCACATGAGGCGGTCCAGCAGCCTGCCCGACCGGCCCACGAAAGGCTCGCCCGCCAGGTCCTCCTCGCGCCCGGGCCCCTCGCCCACGAACAGCAGATCGGCGGTCGGCGCACCCACACCGAAGACGACCTGGGTCCGGCCCTTGGCCAGCGGGCACAGGGTGCAGGTCGACGCGGCGACCCGCAGCCGCTCCAGGGCGTCCGGGCCGCCGTCAGCCACCGGGCGCGTCCGGACGGTTGACCACGATGCGCGGCATGCGTGGCCCGACCCCGCACACCACCTCGTAGCTGATCGTCCCCACCATGGCCGCCCAGTCGTCCGCCGTGATGACCTCGTCGCCCTGCCGGCCGAGGAGCACGACCTCGTCGCCCGGACGTACCGAGTCGTCGTCGCCACAATCCACGACGATCTGGTCCATGGTCACCGCACCGGCGAGAGGCCGGCGCACCCCGCCGATGAGCACCTCGTACCCGCCGGCGAAGAGGGTGCGCGGCAGGCCGTCGGCGTAGCCGATGGGGATGGTGGCCACGAGCGAGCGCGCCGGGAGCGGACGGAGCCGGCCGTAGGAGGGGCGCTCACCGGCGTCGAGGGTGCGCACGGCGACCACCCGCGCCTTGAGCGACATGGCAGGGCGCAGCTGCGCACCGTCCGCCTGCTCGTCGAATGCGGCCTGCACGCGGCGGCCCGGCAGGTAGCCGTAGAGCCCGATCCCACAGCGCACCATGCCGTGGCGCGACCGGGGGAAGGCGATGGCAGCGGCGGTGTTGGCCGCGTGCAGCAACGGGGCCGAGATCCCGGCAGCGGCCAGGTCGGTCACCAGGCGGTCGAACAGGTCGAGCTGCTCCTCGGTGAACGCGATGTCCTCGGGCTGCTCGCCGTCCGCCACCGGCAAGTGCGTCCAGATGCCCTCGAGCTGCAGCGCCGGCTCGGCCAGCACGGCTGCGGCAACGTCGCGGAGGTCGGCGGGCGCGGTGCCGACACGGTGCATGCCGGTGTCGACCTTCACGTGGACGGGGACTGGTGGACCGGCCGCCGCCGCTGCCGCGCTGAACGCCCTGATCCCCTCGGCCGAGTACAGCGTCGGCGTGAGCCCGTAGGACAATGCGGTCGCCGCCGCAGCAGGATCGCACTCGCTGAGCAACAGGATCGGCGCCGTGATGCCGTGCGAGCGCAGCTCGACCCCCTCGTCCACCAGGGCGACGGCGAGCCGGCTCGCGCCGCCGGCCAGCGCGGCCCGGGCCACGGCCGGGCCGCCGTGGCCGTACCCGTGCGCCTTGACGACCGCGCAGAGTTCGGCCGGTCCGACCAGGCGGGCGAGCACCGACGCGTTGTGGCTGAGCGCAGCCAGGTCGATCTCCGCCCACGCCGGGCGCGAGCGTCCCTGGGCCATGGTCGCCGCGGCGTCCTCGTCCGCCGGCACGGGTGCCACGAGCCGCACCGGTGCGCCCTCACTCATCGCCGTCCCCCCGATCGGCCGCCGGGTCCGTCTCCGAGAGCAACGCGGCCACCAGGTCGGGCAGGTCGCCGGCCACCAGGCCCTGCGACGGGCCGAGCGACGCCGCCCGCCCGTGCACGTGGGCGCCCACGGCCGCAGCCTCCAGCGGCGCCAGCCCGCGGGCGAGGAAGGCGCCGATGACACCGGAGAGGACGTCGCCGCTTCCGGCCGTGGCCAAGGCAGGACCACCCGCCGCCGCCAGCAACACGTCGGGCGTCGCCCCGTCGGGAGCGGCCACCGCGGTGAGCGGCCCCTTCAGCAGGACGACCGCACCGGTGGCCCGCGCCAGCGCACGCGCCGCGGCCAAGCGGTCGTCGCCCGGAGGAGCGCCGTTGATCCGCGCGTACTCGCCGTCGTGGGGCGTGAGGATGCTGGAGCTGGTCCGGCCGTCGAGCAGCGCGCGCGCCTCGGCGGCGCTCCCCAAGGCGCTGAGCGCGTCGGCGTCGATCACCAATGGCACGGGTGCCGAAGCGATCACGGACCTGATCTCCTCCGCCGTCGCCTTGTCGGTGCTGAGCCCCGGGCCGATCACCACCGCCTTGCACTTGGCGGTCGCCTCCAAGAACGCGCCGGCCCAATTCTGCGCCGGCAGGTGCATGCGGACGGCTTCGGTGGGCCATGCCGCCGCGGGGTCGCCCGGCGAGCCGAGCCGGAGCATGCCGGCGCCGGCGGCCATGGCGCCGCGGGTGCAGAGGATGGCGGCGCCCTCCATGCCCGCCGAGCCGGCGGCCACGCCGACCGCGGTGGTCCACTTGTTGACCTGGCGCGGCCGGGCGGGAATGCGTGCGATGTCGGCGTCCTCCACCAGGAGCGCCTGCGGAATCGGGAACGCGATCCCGATGTCGGCCACCTCGACCGCGCCGCTGCGCACGGCGCCGCCCCCTTGCAGCAAGCCTGGCTTCAGCGCAGCGAACGTGACCGTGCGGTCCGCCTGCACGGCGTCGCCCGGCACGTCTCCAGTGTCGGCATCGACGCCGGAGGGGACGTCGATGGCGAGCACCCGCGCGCCCGCCGGTGGCCGAGGCGCGTCGTACGTGCCGCGGAAGCCGGTGCCGTAGGCGCCGTCGATCACGAGGTCGCAGGGCGGCAGGGTGGCCCCGCCCCCCGCCGCGGCGTCGTCGGCCTCCAGGACGCGGACCCGTGCTCCCCGCCGGGCCAGGAACGCGGCGGCGACCCGGCCGTCGGCACCGTTGCTCCCCTTGCCCACCACCACCACGACGCGCCGGCCGTAGGCGCCCCCGAGAAGGCGGAGTGCGGCGTGGCCCACCGCCGTGCCGGCGCGGGCCACCAAGGCCTCGTGCGAGACGGTCTCGAGGGCGGCGGCGTCGGCCGCCCGCATTTCGTCGCGGGTCAGGACGGCGCGCATGGTGCCTGCTCCGCGACGACGAAAGCGATCGCCACGCCGTCGGTGTGCGTCAGCGACAGGTGGAAGGTGCCCGCCCCCCGGGCCCCGGCGAGCTCGGCAGCCGAGCCGTGCAGCCTGAGTGAGGGTGCGTTGCGGGTGGCGCCCTTCCCGGTCGTCCGGCAGACCTCGACATCGGTCAGCGGGAAGCCCCCGATTCCCGTGCCGAGCGCCTTCATGACCGCCTCCTTGGCCGCGAAGCGCGCCGCCAGGCTCTGGGCCACGTCGGCCGACCCACTGACGTCGGATCGCTCGGACTCCGTGAAGCAACGCGCCGCGAAGCTCGGGCGGCGCTCGAGCACGCGCCGGAACCTCGCCACATCGACCGCATCGACCCCGACGCCGACGATGGCCCCGGCTGCGCCGGCGACCACCCGATTCACTCGACGGTCACCGTCTTGGCCAGGTTGCGGGGGCGGTCGGGGTCGTGCCCGTGCAGGCGGGCCAGCCGGTAGGCCAGCTGCTGCAGCGGCACCACGCCGACCACGGGCGAGAGCAGGGGGGAGGTCGGCGGGACCCACAGCACGTGGTCCGCGGCGGCGGCCGACTCCTCGTCGCCGTCGTCGGCCAGCAGCACCACCGTGGCGCCGCGGCTGCGCACTTCGGCGATGTTGGACAACATCTTCTCCCACAGCGGATTGCGCGTGGCGATGCCGACGACCACGGTCCCCGGCTCAATCAGCGCGATCGGCCCGTGCTTGAGCTCGCCCGCCGGGTAACCCTCGGCGCGCAGGTAGGCCAGCTCCTTCAGCTTGAGCGCGCCTTCCAGGGCGACGGGGAACCCGACATGGCGCCCCAGGAAGAAGAAGTCGCGGGCGTCGGTCAGCTTGGCCGCCACCTCATCGACATCACCGGCACGCGCCAATGCCTCGGAGACCAGGCCGGGCAGCACCTCCATGGCGTTGAGGATCTCGTTGATCTCCGACGCCGGCCGGGTGCCGAGGATCTGGGCCAGGTACAGCCCCAGCACCTCGAGCGCCACAATCTGGGCCAGATGGCACTTGGTGGAAGCCACGCCGATCTCGGGTCCGGCCCGCGTGTAGAGGACCCCGTCGGCTGCCCGGGCCATGGAGGAGTCGACGACGTTGGAGACGACGAGCACCTTGGCTCCGAGGCGCGCCGCCTCACGCATGGCCTCGGATGTGTCGAGGGTCTCGCCGGACTGCGACACCCCGACGCACAGCGTCCGCTCGTTGAGCACCGGGTCGCGGTAGCGGAACTCGCTGGCGATGTCGACCTCGGTCGGCAGCTTGACCCAGTGCTCAATCGCGTACTTGGCGACGAGGGCGGCGTGATAGCTCGAGCCGCAGGCGACGATGAACACCTTGTCGATGTCGCGCAGGTCGTCGGCGCTCAGCCGCATCTCGTCGAGGATCAGCCCGCCATCCGGGCCACGTCGGTCGAGCAGCGTGTCCGCCACCGCTTGCGGCTGCTCGTTGATCTCCTTGGACATGTAGTCCTCGAAGCCGCCCTTCTGGGCCGCCTCGATATCCCAGCTGATCGTCAGCCGCTCGGGTTCGACGGCCGTGCTGTCGAGCGTGCTGACCATCAACGCCCCGGGCGTGAGGACGGCCAGCTCGTCGTCCGCCAGCGCGTAGACCTCGCGGGTGTGCCCGATCAGGGCGGGGATGTCCGAGGCGAGATACGCCACGCCGTCCTGCAGGCCGAGGACGAGCGGGGTCTTACAGCGGGCGGCCACGATGGTGTCGGGCTCGTCCGCTGAGATCACGGCGATGGAGTAGGCGCCTCGCAGCCGGCGCAGCATGGTGCGGGTGGCCTCGGCCAGCGAGGCCCCGCCGGCCATCTCCTGCTCAATGAGGTGGGCCATCACTTCGGTGTCGGTGGCCGAGGTGAGCGTGTGCCCAGCGGCCACGAGCTCGGCCCGCAGCTCGGCGTGGTTCTCGATGATGCCGTTGTGAATCAGGGCAAGCCGCCCTGTGCAGTCCGTGTGCGGGTGAGCGTTCTCGGCGGTGGGGCCGCCGTGGGTGGCCCAGCGGGTGTGACCGATCGCCGCCGCATGCCCCGTCGGGGCGTCGGCCGCCAGGTCTTGGAGCTTTGCCACGGAATTCGTGCCGCCGGCCGCCCGGGCCCGCCAGATGGAGGCCCCGTTTCCGCCGGTGCTCGGGCCTGCAGCGGCGCCGGCGCCGTCCGCGCCGGCTTCGACCACCATGGCCACGCCGGCGGAGTCGTACCCGCGGTACTCGAGCTGGTGCAGGGCACCGAGCAGCAGAGGGATGGCGTCGGACTCGCCCGTGACGCCGATGATGCCGCACATAAGGACCCAGGCTACCTGGGCCTACCTGGGTGCCTGCGGCTCGATCTGCCCCAGAGCGGCCTTGACGACACCGGCGAGCTGAGCCGCGACTGCGTTGGCCTGGGCCTCCACCCGCGCCTCGACCATCACGCGCACCAGCGGCTCGGTGCCACTCGGGCGCAGGAGGACCCGGCCCTCGTGCCCGAGCTCGGCCTCCGCCTTGACCACGGCCTCCCACACCTCGGCGCTGTCGGCCAGGCGCTCGGGTTGGGGGATGGGCACGTTGACCAGGCGTTGCGGCACCCGCTCCACCAGCCCCGCCGAGAGCTCGGCCAACGACCGGCCGGCGCGCAGCACCAGGTCGGCGAGCGCGATCCCGGTCAGGATGCCGTCCCCGGTGGTCGAGCGCGACCGGAAGATGATGTGCCCGGACTGCTCGCCGCCCAGGCTCAACCCGTCGGCGTCGAGCGCGGCCAGGACGTGGCGGTCCCCCACGTCGGTCTCGCGCACTCCGATGCCGCGGGCCTCCATGGCCAGGCGGAAGCCGAGGTTGGTCATGACGGTCACGGCCACGGTGTTGCGGGCCAGCTCGCCCCGCTCGGCCAGGTCGAGGGTGAAGAGCGCCAGCAGCACGTCGCCGTCGACGATGGTCCCGTCGTGGTCGACCGCGATGACCCGATCGGCATCGCCGTCGAAGGCCAGGCCGAGGTCGGCCCCGTGCGCCACGACCGTCCGCGCCAACTCGCCCGGGTCCGTCGAGCCGCACTTGTCATTGATGTTCGCCCCGTCCGGCGTGTTGTGCAGCGCAGTGATCTGCGCTCCGAGGTCGGCCAACACCCGTGGCGCGATGGCGCTGGCGGCCCCGTTGGCGCAGTCGACGACGATGCGCAGCCCGTCGAGCCGACGGCCCTCGAGGGTCTGCACCAGGTGCGCCTCGTAGAGCTCCACGGCCTCGGGCTCGGCGCTGATGCGCCCAACCCCGTGGCCGGTCGGGCGGCGGGGCGGACCGTCGGGGTCGGCCAGGATGGAGTCGAGCTCGTGCTCGATCTCACTCTCGACCTCCGTGGGCAGCTTTGTCCCGTGGAGGCTGAAGAGCTTGATCCCGTTGTCGCCGAAAGGGTTGTGGGAGGCCGAGATCACGGCGCCGGGCACGTGCCGCGCCTCGGCCACGGCCGCCACGCCGGGGGTGGGCAGCACACCGAGGTCGACGACGTCCGCGCCCTCGCCGGCCAGGCCGGCCGAGAAGGCGGCTTGCAGGAGTGGGCCCGAGCGGCGTGTGTCGCGGCCGACGACGAACGCCGGGGCGGGCAGCACACGGGCAGCGGCACGCCCGAGAGCAAGTGCCAGCTCGGGTGTCAACTCCTCGTTCGCAACCCCGCGCACACCGTCGGTGCCGAAGCGGGTCGGCGCCATTGCAGTCCTGCTTGCTACCGCTTGGAGTACTGCGGCGCCTTGCGGGCCTTCTTGAGACCGTACTTCTTGGATTCCTTCTCGCGGGCGTCGCGGGTGAGGAGGCCGGAGCGCTTGAGCGCCCCGCGCAGTTCGGGATCCATTTCGATCAGGCTGCGAGCGATGCCGAGGCGCATGGCGCCGGCCTGGCCCGAGATCCCGCCGCCGTCGATGGTGGCGTCGATGTCGTAGGACTCGCTCGTATTGGTGAGCCGCAGCGGCTCCGTCACCAGCATGCGGTGGGTGGCGGAGGTGAAGTAGCGCTCAATGGGGAGCTTGTTGACCGTGATGGCGCCCTGGCCGGGGCGGAAGCGGACGCGCGCCACTGCTTGCTTGCGGCGTCCGGTGGTCTGACTCAGTGGTGCAGGCATTGCGAGGGTGGTGTCCTTCCTGGTGCGCCGGCTCAGCCGGCGCGGCGGGCCTGTGGGAGTTCGAGTGGCTCGGGCTTCTGCGCCGAGTGCGGGTGGTCGGGGCCGGCATAGACCTGCAGCTTGCCGAGCATCTGGCGGCCCAGCGTGTTCTTCGGCAGCATGCCGCGCACCGAGCGCCGGATGAGCTCGGCCGGCTTCTCCTCGAGCAGCTCGGCGTAGCTGGTGGAGCGGAGGCCACCGGGGTAGCCACTGTGCCGGTAGGCCATCTTGGCGTCGGCCTTGTTCGAAGTGAGGACGACCTTGTCGGCGTTGATCACGATCACGTGGTCGCCGGTGTCGACGTGCGGGGCGAAGTAGGGACGGTGCTTGCCGCGCAGGACGGCCGCCACCGACGAGGCCAGGCGCCCGAGGACGAGGCCGTCGGCGTCGACGACGAACCAGCTGCGCTGGATCTCGGTGACCTTCGGTGAAAATGTGCGCACAAGACCGATCTTTCGCTTCCGCGTGGTGGGCGAGACTGCCTCCGGACCTGGGTCCCGGGGCTGGCTCAACGGTCCCGGGGGTCCCGAGAGCCGACGTACCAGGATAGGGCCCCTGGCAGGGAGGGGCAAGCCGCGGCGCCGACTGGTTCGGGCAGGCCACCGCCCGCTGTCCCCGGGGACCGTCCCGGCGGGCCACGCGGGGCCGGCCGCCCAGCTCAGGCCAGCGAACGGGCCGGCATCGTCACGGTGACGACAAGGCCCCCGCCGGCCGATGCCAGTGCCTGGATCCGGGCACCGTGCGCCTCACCCACCGATTGGACGATGGACAGACCCAGGCCGACACCGGTGGAGCCCACCCGGGCGTCTGCCCGGTGGAAGGGCTCGAAGAGGTGCGGCAGGTCGTCCTCACACACCACGGGCCCGCTGTTGGCCACCTCGAGGTAGGC
The DNA here is from genome assembly GCA_963753115.1 of uncultured Acidimicrobiaceae bacterium. Classification (GTDB taxonomy): domain Bacteria; phylum Actinomycetota; class Acidimicrobiia; order Acidimicrobiales; family RAAP-2; genus Bog-473. Next base: position 241,517 of record CAVWBB010000013.1, on the reverse strand, counting down.
GCTGCCGCCGGAGGTGCCGGCCCGTACTCGGACCCAGCCGGCAGGGACATTGTGGACGACGGCATTCTCCACGAGATTGGCCACCAGGCGTTGGAGCAGCACCGGGCTGCCCGACACCTCGGCCGGGGACAGCTCGGTGTCCACCCTGAGACCCGAGGTCTGCGACTGCGCGGCCAGCCCGTCAAGTGCGTCCTCGACCTCGGTGGCGAGGTCGAGCGGCTCCATATCGGTGGTGCCCTGATTGCTCACGGCAAGCGTGAGCAGGGCATCGACGGTGTGCTCGGCCCGATCGATGGACCGCCGTACCTTCTCCGCCGTCGCCTCGAGTTGCTCGGTCGTCCGATTCGGTTTCGCCAGCGCCACATCAATGGCGGTTCGCATGGAGGTGAGTGGAGTCCGCAATTCGTGCGACGCGTTGGCGACGAACTGGCGCTGGGCCGCGAAGGCGACGTCGAGCCGCTCGAGCATGTCGTCGAATGTGTCGGCCAGCTCCTTGAGCTCGTCGTCGGGACCATGGAGATTGATGCGCTCGCCGAGGTGGCGCTCCGACGCCCTCCGGGCCGCCTCCGTGATGTCGCGCACCGGCCGCAGCGCGCGCCCCGACACCCCCCAACCCAGGCCGGCCGAGGCGAGGGTGAGCGCAAACAGCCCGATGAGCGACCATTCCTCGAGCTCGCGCATGGTGTGCGCGCGTTGCGCGGCGCGCTCAGCTTCGGCACCGGCAACGAAGGCCTTCTGGCATGCCAGGGACTCGCTTTCCTTTGTCGACTTCCCGCCCGCGTTGGCCGTTGCATTCAGGTGCGTCACCTTCTCCTTGCACTGTTGGATGAGAGCCCTGTTCGGGCTGCTCTGCGGCGCGCTCGCGGCGCCCGAGTTGAGGCTGTTCGACACGAGCCCGAAGGTGATGCCGAGCAGAACGGCTCCCCCGGCCAAGAAGAGAGAGCTGTAGAGCAGCGTGAGCCGGAGCCGGATCCCTCGAGGCGGTCGCAGCCGGTGGCGTGCGCTCGGGGTGTCCTCGGCCCGCGCTGGCGGCTCGCTCATCGGAGGCGATAGCCCGCGCCGATGACCGTCTCGATCAACTCAGGCTCGCCGAGCTTGGCGCGTAACCGCCCGATGGTGACCGTGACGGTCCGACTGAAGGGATCCGCATGCTCGTCCCACACCCGCTCGAGCAAATCCTCGGCGCTGACCACGCCGCCGTCCGCAGCCAGGAGCTCTTCGAGGACCCCGAACTCCTTCCGGGTCAGCGAGATCGGGCGACCGGCACGGCTCACGCTACGCCGGGCACGATCGACGACGAGGTCGCCGCGTCGTACGACCGGCTGGCGCAGAGGGAGTCCGGCGGGCCAGGGCATGGACCCGAGCCACCAGCTCCTCGAAGGCGAAGGGTTTCGTCAAGTAGTCGTCTGCGCCGAGATTGAGCCCGTGCACACGGTCGTCGACCAAGGTCGCAGCCGTCAGCATCAGAATCCGCGCACTTCGGTGTGAGGCCACCAACGCGGCGCACACAGCATCACCGTGCACATGGGGCAGATCGCGATCGAGAACGACCACGTCGTAGTCGTAGAGCAGTGCCTTCTCCATGCCGGCGGCCCCGTCGTACGCGACATCCGCCCCGAACCCGCGATCGCGCAGCCCCTCGCCGATGTCGTCGGCCAGCTCGACTTGGTCCTCCACGACGAGCACCCTCACCGGACCATCCTGCCCCAAGCCCCATCACACTGAGGTCACAGCGCGGCCATGGAGAGCCGCCGTGAACTGGGCCAGACGCGCCGAATCGGGCGCGCCTTCGCCAAGAGGCGTGACCGCACTGTGATGTCCCAAGGCGTACACCTCGCTCCGGCGGTGTCCCCATCCCACCCACGGAGGTCGGCAATGCAGAGACGTTCGCGACACAGAGACCGGCCGAGGTCGGTCCTTGCCGTGCTGGTGTCGCTCGGCGGCCTTGCCGCACTGGCCGCGGCGTGCTCATCGAGCCCTTCCGGGCGCACCGTGGCCAGCCTTTCCGGGACCACGACCACGAGCGCCACGAATTCGGTATCGGCATCGTCGGGGGGCTCGTACGACCAGGACGTCGTCGACTACACCCATTGCCTGAGGGCGCACGGCGTGCACGAGCCCGACCCCGTCAACGAGATCCACAACGGGAAGTCCGGTCTTTCCTTCGTGATGCCGCAGGCGAGCGCAGCGAACAATCCGGCACTGGCGGCCTGCAACCACTTCATCGCCAAGCTGTTGGCCACCAAAGAGGCCGGTGCGAGCCACGAGCTGGCGCGGTGGCTCCCGTCCCTCGTCCGGTACGCGTCGTGCATGCGCAGCCACGACATCGGGATGCTCGATCCGGGGCCCCAGGGCCAGCTCAACCTCGGGCAATGTGCCGGGGATCTCCAGTGATTTCGGCCGGTACTCCCCGCAGTTCCGCACGGCCGACGCGGCGTGCCGGCACCTGCTCCCCGCCGGGGTGCACGACGACGGGACGGGGCCGTGAACCCAGCCGCGAAGAGCGCTGTCGCACTGGCGGCGGCGGCGCTGTGCGGCGCTGCCATCACGATCGCCGTGCGCGGCACGCCGGCCCCGGCGGCTCCCAGGCCACCCTCCGTCGGCACGGCCGAGGTGGTGCGCACCGATCTGGCGTCGAGCGTGCTCGCCGAGGGCACACTCGGCTATACCGCGAGCCCACCCGTGGTGAACCAACTGGGCGGCACGTATACGAGCGTGCTGGCCGCGGGCACGGTGGTCCAGCCCGGCCAGGCACTCTTCACGGTCGATGACAAGCCCGTCGTGCTCCTGAGCGGCGGCGTGCCGGCATGGCGCCCGTTCGCTCCCGGGCATGACCGACGGTCCAGACGTGCAGGAGCTGGAGGCGACCCTGATCGCCTTCGGCGACGCGCACGACCTGTTCACCGCCGCCGGTCCTCACTACGGGCCTGCCGCGGTGGCCGCGGTCGAGCGCTGGCAGATGGCGCTTGGCGAGCCCGCGACAGGAACGATCCCATTCGGCTCCGTCGTGTTCACACCGGCCGCAGTGCGCATCGACGCCGCCACCATCGCACCGGGTCAGCCCGCCTCGCCGGGCGACATGCCGTACCGGGTGACGACCACCACGCGGTCCGTCTCCGTGCCGCTGACGCCGAACGACCCGACGATCGCGGTCGGCCAGCAGGTCTCCGTCCAACTCCCCTCGGGCGCCACCACGCCCGGCCGGGTCACCGCCGTCGGGCCGCCTCCGCCGGCCGCAGGATCGTCCTCGTCCTCGTCATCGTCCTCGTCATCGTCCTCCTCCTCCGGGCCCGCCGCGTCGACGGTGCTCACGGTCACCCCGGCTGATCCCGCAGCGACCGGGACCGGTGATGGCGAACCGGTCCAGGTCGCGCTCACCGTGCAGAGCGTCCGGCACGTCCTGGCCGTCCCGATCGCGGCCCTGCTGGCCCTCGCCGGCGGCGGCTACGGGCTCGAAGTGGTCACGAGTTCTGGACAGCACCATCTCGTCGGAGTTCGAACCGGGGTCTTCGCAGGCAGCAAGGTGCAGGTGCTGGGCAGCGGCCTGGCGGCGGGGACCCGGGTCGTCGTCGCCCAATGAACGCACTCGAGCTCCAGAACATCGGGATGGAGCACGAGGGAAACCCTCCCGTGCATGCCCTGCGCGACGTCAGCCTGACGGTCGAATCGGGAGGATTCCTGGCGGTGACCGGTCCGTCCGGATCCGGGAAGTCGACGCTGCTGGCCGTCGCCGGCACGCTCGAGCGCCCAACACGGGGCGTCGTACGCGTAGCCGGGACGGCCGTGCAGACCATGCCGGATGTGCAGCTCTCGGGCATCCGCTCGACCCATCTCGGCTTCGTCTTCCAGCAATTCCACCTCTTGCCGACCCGCTCGGTGCTGCACAACGTGGCCGACGGGTTGTTGTACCGGGGCATGCCTGCAGCGGAGAGACTTGCACGCGCCGCCGAGGCCGTCGCCGCGGTCGGCCTTACGCACCGCCGCACGCATCGCCCCACTGAGCTCTCAGGAGGTGAGTGCCAGCGCGCCGCGATCGCCCGCGCCATCGTGGGCGATCCCGCACTCCTCCTCGCCGATGAGCCCACCGGGAATCTCGACTCGGCCACGGGTGGCGAGATCTTCTCGCTTCTCGGCCGCCTGCACGAACACGGCACGACGATCCTCGTTGTCACCCACAACGACGAGCTGGCACGGCGGACGCCCCGGCGTGGTCGCCCTGCGCGACGGCCGCATCGAGCGGGATGAACGGCGGTGAGCGCGCACTCCCGGTTGCGAGCGGCCGATGTGTGGCGCCTGGCCGTGCTGGGCCTGCGCGGCCGGCCCCTGCGCGCCGCGTTGTCCGCGACGGGCGTGGCCATCGGCGTGGCGACGCTCGTGGCCGTGTTCGGGATCTCCGCGTCCAGTCGGGCACAGCTCATCGCGCAGATCGACGCTCTTGGCACGAACCTGCTCACCGTGTCACCGAACAACAGCTTCACCGGACAGTCAGCGACGCTGCCGGCACGGGCTCCGGCCATGATCTCGAGGATCGGGCCCGTCGTCTCCGACGCTGCGACCTCGGACCTGAGTGACGCGGTCTTCCGCAACCGGGACATCCCGGAGGTGGACAGCCAGGCCATCACGGTCAAGGCGGTCGACGTCAACCTGCTGACCACCGTCCAGGCCCACCTGTGGGCGGGACAGTTCCTCAATCAGGCGACCGATCGTCTGCCCGCCGTCGTCCTTGGTCATGACGCCGCGGCCGCGCTCGGCATCGACCGAGCCGACGGCAGCGTGGCCGTGTGGCTTGCCAACCAGTCGTTCGACGTCGTCGGCATCCTCGATCCGGTCGAACTCGCACCCGAGCTCGACCGGGCAGCACTCGTCGGGTTCCCCGCGGCCCGGTTGCTCCTGCACCATCGGGCCCCACCGACGGAGATCTACGTGCGGACGAGCCCAGCGAGCGTCGGGGCCGTCGGCTCGGTCCTGGCTGCGACCGCCGACCCCGCCACACCGCAGGACGCCGCGATCGCGAACCCATCCGACGCACTGACGGCGCGGGTGGATGCGTCGGCAGCGTTTCAGAGCCTCTTCTTGTCGCTCGGAGCGATCGCCCTCCTGGTCGGCGGCATCGGGATCGCCAACGTCATGGTGATCGGCGTGTTGGAGCGTCGAGGCGAGATCGGCCTCCGGCGCGCCATGGGGGCGCGGCGCGTCCACATCGGCCTCCAGTTTCTCGGCGAGGCTGCGCTGCTCTCGGCCGCGGGAGGTGTGGGAGGCGCGGTGCTGGGCGCCCTCGCCGTCACGATCTATGCCGGCAATCCGCGACTGGGGCACCACCGTCCCGGCGGGAGTGCTGGCCGGAGCCGTCGGCATTGCGTTGGCCGTTGGCGCGCTGGGCGGCCTGTATCCGGCCTGGCGGGCGGCGCGGCTCAGCCCGGCCGAGGCGCTGCGCTCGGCGTGAGCCAGGCGCGGAGGTTCAGCTGTTCGTGGCGGCCGGGGAGCCGGGCGGCGCGTCGTAGGTCACCGAGACCAGGCAGAGACCGTGCGCGGGGGCCGGATCGGGCATGCGGTGCCGTGAGACCGCCCGGAGCCGCTCCATGAGACCGGCGGCGTTCTCCTTGCCCCGGCCCACCTCGACCAGGCTGCCCACCAGGGATCGGACCATCTGATGGCAGAAGGAAGCGGCGGAGATCTCGAAGCGGAGAAGGCGGGTCTCCTCCTCGCCCCCGTCGGCGTCCAGCGCCTCGGGCCCCCGGTCGACGCTCCAGCGGGCGGTGGTCACCCGGCGCACCAGGGGCCGGCTGGCGTCGGATCCCACCGGCCGGCGGCAGAAGGAACGGAAGTCGTGTGTGCCCAGCAGGACGTCAGAGGCAGTCCGCATGGAGCCCAGGTCGAGGGGGTCCCGCACGTGCCAGGACACCGACGCCAGCAGCGGATCAGGGGCGGGGGCGTTCCACACGAGGTAGCGGTAGGTCCGTCCGGTGGCCGAGCGGCGGGCGTCGAACGCCGGGTCGACCACCTCGGCGTGGCGCACCACCACCTCGGGCGCCAGCTGGCGGTTGAGGGCGCGGGCGAGCCGGACCCCGTCGTAGGGGATGTGCGGGAGGTCCACGTGGACCACCTGGCCCCGGGCGTGCACACCGGCGTCGGTGCGGCCGGCGCAGGTGATGACCGGCGCCTCGCTCAGGCGGGCCGTCCGCTCAATGGCCAGACGCAGCGCGCCGGCGACCGTGGGGACCTGGGGCTGGGCGGCGAAGCCCCGGAAGGCTGCACCGTCGTACGCGATCAGCAGCCTCCAGCGCTGCAGGGCAGCGCCGGCGGGTTGCTCCACCCCTAGACGAACTCGATCCGCGCCATGGGCGCGTTGTCGCCGGGGCGCGGGCCCAGCTTGAGGATGCGGGTGTAGCCACCCGGCCGGTCCGAGTAGCGCGGCCCGATCTCCTCGAAGAGCTTGTGCGCCATGTCCTTGTCGCGGATGAGCGCCACCACGTTGCGGTGGTTGGACAGGCCGCCCTTGCGGGCCGCCGTGACGCACTTCTCGGCCACGGGGCGCAGCGCCTTGGCCTTGGCCTCGGTCGTCACGATGGACTCCGCAGCAATGAGCGACGCGACCAGGTTGCCCATCATCGACTTCTGGTGGGCGGACGAGCCGCCGAACCGGCGGCCGCGCTTGGGGGTTGCCTGCATGACGTCAGTCCCTCGTGCGGAGCGACAACCCGCGCTCGTCCAGACGCTGCACGACCTCGTCGGCCGACTTCTGGCCGAAGTTGGTGATGGCCAGGAGGTCCTCCATGGTCCGCTCGACGAGCTCGCCGATCGTGTTGATCTGCGCGCGCTTCAGGCAGTTGCGGGGACGCTCGGAGAGGTCGAGCTCCTCGATGCGCAGGTCCAGGTCGGGCGAACCGCTCGTGGTGGTCCCGGTGTCGCCGAGCTCCAGGCCCTGGGGGGCCTCCTCGAGGTCGGCCACCAGCGAGACCAGGTTGCGCAGCGTGTCACCGGCCGAGGCCAGCGCCTCGCGGGGCGAGATGGTCCCGTCGGTCTCGATGTCGAGCACCAGGCGGTCGTAGTTGGTCGACTGCTCCACACGCACGGGCTCGATGTCGAAGGTCACCCGGTGGACCGGGGAGAAGATCGAATCGATCGGGATGACGCCGATCGTCGAGGACCGCTTGTTCTTGTCGGCCGAGGCGTAGCCACGCCCGCGCTCCACGGTCACGTCGACGGCCAGGCGGCCTTTGGCGTTGACCGAGGCGATGTGCAGGTCGGGGTTGAGGATTTCGACGTCGGCCGTCAGCTGCAGGTCGGCGGCGGTGGCGTCGGCGGGGCCGCGCACGTCGAGGCGGAGGGTGACCGGCTCGTCGGACTGCACCCGGACCAGCAGGTCCTTGAGGTTCAGGATGATGTCGGTGACATCCTCCTTGACCCCGGGAAGGGTCGTGAACTCGTGCAGCGCCTCGTCGAAGCGCAGCTGGGTCACGGCTCCACCGGGGATGGAGGAGAGCAGCGTGCGCCGCAGCGAGTTACCGAGCGTGGTGCCGAAGCCCGGGTCGAGCGGGCCGATGGCGAAACGCTGCCGGTTGTTCTGCTCCTCGTCGACGGTCTCGACGGTCGGCCGTTGGATGATCAGCATGGTGGGTACTCCTGTTGCAGGGGACGGGGCTACTTCGAGTACAGCTCGACGATCAACTGCTCCTGAATGGGCTCGTCGATGTGCTCGCGCAGTGGCGGGTTCAGGATGGACACCGAGAAGCCGGCGTCGCCGGTCTCGAGCCAGGCCGGGGTCTGGCGCTCCAGGGTGTCCATGTTGCGGCGGACCAGGAAGTTCCCGCGGGTGGCCTCGCGCAGCAGGACGGTCTCGCCGGTCCGCACGCGGTAGCTGGGGATGGTGACGCGCTTGCCGTTCACGCTCACGTGGCCGTGGCGCACGAACTGGCGCGCCTGGCGGCGGCTGGCGCCCCAGCCGGCCCGGAAGACGACGTTGTCGAGGCGGAGCTCGAGGTTGCGCAGCAAGTTCTCACCGGTGATGCCGCCCTGACGGTTGGCTTCCTCGTACATGTTGCGGAACTGCTTCTCCAGGATCCCGTAGATCCGGCGCGCCTTCTGCTTCTCACGCAACTGGGCCAGGTACTCGGACCCCTGGCGCATGCGGTCGCGGCCGTGCTCGCCGGGCGGGTAGGCGCGGCTGTGACGGTCGGTGACCGCCTCGGAGACCGGGCACTTGAGCGAGTAGCAGCGCTCGCCCTTCAAGAACAGCTTGGTCCGCTCGCGCCGACAGAGTCGGCAGACGGGACCGGTGTATCGAGCCATGGGGTGTGTTCCTCTTCCTCTTCGACCTAGACCCGGCGCCGCTTCTTGGGGCGGCAGCCGTTGTGGGGGATCGGGGTGACGTCTTTGATGCCCACGACCTCGATGCCGACCGCGGCCAGCGACCGGATGGCGGTCTCGCGGCCCGAGCCGGGCCCGCGGACGAGGACGTCGACCTTGCGCACGCCGTGCTCCATGGCCTTCTTGGCACAGGCCTCGGCGGCCAGCTGGGCGGCGAAGGGGGTGGACTTGCGCGAGCCCTTGAAGCCGACGTTCCCCGCCGAGGCCCAGGCGAGGATGTTGCCCTCGGGGTCGGCGATGGAGACGATCGTGTTGTTGAACGAGCTCTTGATGTGCGCCACGCCGTAGGCGATGTTCTTGCGCTCCTTGCGCCGGGGCCGGCGGGCGCCGGGCTTCGTTGGCTTGGCCACTACTTCTTCACCTTCTTCTTCCCGGCCACCGTCTTCTTGGGGCCCTTACGGGTGCGGGCGTTCGTGTGGGTGCGCTGGCCGTGGACCGGCAGGCCCTTGCGGTGACGCACGCCCTGGTAGCAGTTGATCTCCATCTTCCGCTTGATGTCCTGGGAGACGTCCCGGCGCAGGTCACCCTCGACGCGGAAGTTGGCGTCGATGTAGGTGCGCAGCCGGGCGACCTCTTCGTCGGTCAGGTCGCGCACCCGGGTGGAGGGGTTCACGTCGGACGCCTGGCAGATCTGCGTCGACAGGGTCGGGCCGATGCCGTAGATATAGGTCAGCGAGATCTCGAGCCGCTTCTCACGCGGGATGTCCACTCCGGAAATTCGGGCCATCTGTCTTTCCTCTCCTAGCCCTGGCGCTGCTTGTGGCGCGGGTTGTCACAGATCACCCGAACAACGCCGCGGCGTCGGATGACCTTGCACTTCTCACAGATCGGCTTCACGCTCGGCCGAACCTTCACTTGAATCGCCGTCCTTACTTACTTGTACCGGTAGGTGATCCGACCCCGGTTGAGGTCGTAGGGAGTGATCTCGACCTGCACCTTGTCCCCCGGCAGAATTCGGATGCGGTGCATCCGCATCTTTCCCGAGCTGTGCGCAAGTACCTTGTGTCCGTTCTCCAACTCGACGCGGAACATGGCATTGGGCAGTGGCTCGACCACCGTGCCTTCGAGCACGATGGCATCTTCCTTGGGCTTGGGCAGGTGACTCTCTCCTGATCGTCGTTCTCGTGTGCTTCCCCCGACCGCACCGGTGGCGCGAGGCCGGAACGGGGCGGAATCGGGTGTGGCCGTCGGGCAGTCCGTCCCCACAGGAAAAGACCAGGCCCCAGGGCCAGCGAAAAAGTCTACCGCATCCTGGGGGGATTTCCAGCCGGAGATTGTGAAATCCCTGGCCGGACCCCGGATCGGGATCCTCAGGCGAGCGTGAAGACCTCGGGGCCGTCAGGGGTGACGGCGATCGTGTGCTCGAAATGGGCCGACAGGCTCCCGTCGGCGGTCACCACGCTCCACTCGTCGTCGAGCACCCGGGTCTCGGGCGAGCCCACGTTGACCATGGGCTCCACGGCGAACACGTTGCCGGCCTTGAGCGTCGGGCCCTTGCTCCCCGGCCAGTAGTTGGGCACCTGGGGCTGCTCGTGCATGGCCGTCCCGATGGCGTGGCCCACGTACTCCCGGACCACGCTGAACCCGGCCGCCTCGGCCACGTCCTGGACCGCCCGGCCGATCTCGTTGAGGGAGTTTCCCCTGGTCATCTGCTCGATACCCGCCCAGAGGCTGCGCTCGGTGACCTCAAGGAGCTTCTGGGCCTCCTTGGAGATGGTGCCGATGCCCATGGTGAAGGCGGCATCGCCGTGGTAGCCCTCAATGATGGCGCCGCAGTCGATGGAGAGGATGTCCCCCTCCTCGAGCACGTAGCCGCCCGGGATGCCGTGCACGATCATGGAGTTGGGCGAGGTGCAGATGACGGCCGGGAAGCCGTGGTACCCCAGGAAGTTCGAGGTGGCGCCCCGGCGCTCCAGGACCTCGCGGGCGACCGCGTCCAGCTCGAGCGTGGTGACGCCCGGCTTGGCGGCGGCGCGGGTCGCCTCGTGCATCTCGGCCACGACCTTGCCGGCCCGGCGCATCTTGGCCAGTTCGTCGTCGTTCCGCCTCACTGGGGACCATCTCCCTTCATCTTCCGGCGCAGCGTGTCGATCGCCCCGACCACCCTACGGGTCACCGCGTCGGGCGAGCCGGTGCCGTTGATCTCGACCAGGAGGCTGCGCTCCTTGTACCAGTGGAGCAGGGGCGCCGTTTCCTCCTCGTAGAGGTTGAGCCGGCGCTCAATCGCCTCCTCGGTGTCGTCCTCGCGCTGCACCACTTCCCCGCCGCAGACGTCGCACGTCCAATTGACCAGCGGCGGGGCGGCCGTCGAATAGTTGGCGCCGCAGTCCACGCACACCCGGCGCGAGGCCAGGCGCTTCATGACCAGGTTGGTCGGGACCTGCAGGTCGATCACGATGTCGAGGCCGAACGGGGACACGATCTTCTCCAACGATTCCGCCTGCACCGTGGTGCGGGGGCAGCCGTCGAGCACGAAGCCCCGCCCGGTGGTGTCGCGTTCGCTGAGTCGACCACCCACCATCTCCATGACCATCTCGTCGGGGATGAGCTCACCCTGCTCCATGAGCGACTGGGCGCGCTGGCCCAGGGGCGAGCGCGACTTCACCTCGCTCCGCAGCATGTCCCCCGTGGAGACGTGCGGAACCACGTAGTGATGCGAGAGGCGCACGCATTGCGTCCCCTTGCCGGCCCCCTGCTTGCCGAGGACCACGAGCCTGACCCCGGGAATCACCGTCGCCTACTTGAGGAAGCCCTCGTAGTTGCGCATCATCAACTGGCTGTCGATCTGGCGCATGGTCTCGAGCGCGACGCCGACCGAGATCAGCAGCGTGGTCCCGTAGAAGGGGAACTTGTTCAGATGCCACAGCGCCATGAGGAGCGAGGGCACGACGGCCACCGAGCCCAGGAACAGGGCTCCCACCACCGTGATGCGGCTGAGGATGTGGGCGAAGTAGCGCTCGGTGGGCGGGCCGGGCCGGATGCCGGGCACGAACCCACCCTGCTTGCGGATCAGGTCGGCCTGCTGGTGCGGGTCGAAGGCGACGTACACGTAGAAGAACGTGAACATCACGATGAGGAGGAAGTACGCCAGGATGTAGAAGAAGCTCGTCGGCGTCAGGCTGTTGCGCACGAAGTTCTGGAACCAGTTCCACGGGACGACGTTCGAGAGCAGAACCGGGATGTAGAGCACCGAGCTGGCGAAGATGATCGGGATCACGCCGGACTGGTTCACCTTGAGCGGGATGTAGGTGGAGCTGCCGCCGTACATGCGCCGCCCGACCACCCTCCGGGCGAACGTGACGGGGATACGGCGCTGCCCCTGGTCCATGAAGACGATGAAGACCAGCAAGATGATCGAGACGAGGATGATGATCCCGAACTTTGTCTTCCCCCCTTCCTCGTAGATCGCCTTGAACCCGGTGGGGATGGCGGCCACGACGTTGGCGAAGATCAGGATCGACATGCCCTGGCCGATGCCGCGCTGGGTGATGAGCTCGGCCAGCCACATCACGAAGGCGGTCCCGGCCGTCAGGATCAGCACCATGAAGAGGGCGAGCGGCCAGTTGAAGCTGGGAATCAGGTCGACGCTCGTGCCGAGCAAGGCCGAGTCGTGGCCGTGGAAGGCGTAGACGAGGCCCGAGGACTGCATGACCGCGAGGGCCACCGTGAGGTAGCGGGTGGTCTGGGTGATCTTCTTCTGCCCGACCGCACCCTGGTCCCGCCACTCCTCCAGCTTGGGGATGACGGTCGAGAGCAGCTGAATGATGATGGAGCTGGTGATGTAGGGCATGACGCCCAGGCCGAAGACGGCCAGGCGCACCAGGGCGCCGCCGCTGAAGAGGTTGAGGAAGCCCAGCACGCCCGATGCGGACGCTTGGCTCTCGAGGCTCTGCAGGCGCGACCAGTTGACGCCGGGGACCGGGACATTCGCCCCGATTTGGTACAGGGCAATGATGGCCAGCGTGAAGATGACCTTGTTGCGAAGGTCGGGGACTCTGAAGATGTTGGCGAGCCGGGAGAGCATGGCCCTTCCTCTCAGTGGAGTCCCGGTGCGGTGGTCACTAGCGGTTCATCAGGGCGTTGCCCGACGCGGGCGGACGCCCGTGTCCGAAGGGCAATGCCACACGGTCGACGCTACCCCCGGCGGCGGTGATGGCGGCCTCGGCCGACTTCGAGAAGGCGTGGGCCGAGACCCGGACGGGGCGGCTGAGCGACCCCTGCCCCAAGATCTTGACCAGGGCCTTCGGCCGCACGAGACCGGCCTCGACCAGCGTCTGCACCGTCACCTCGTCCGCACCCAATTCCTCGAGCGCGGCCAGGTTGACCGGGGTGTACTCGATCCGGAACGGGTTCTTGAACCCCTTGAGCTTGGGAATGCGCTGCATGAGGGGGAGCTGGCCACCCTCGAACCCGGCCGGCATGGTGTTCCGGGCCTTCTGGCCCTTCGTTCCACGGCCGGCCGTCTTGTGGCCCTTGCCCCCGGTGCCGCGGCCGACCCGGCGCTTGGCCGTGGTCGCGCCCTTGGGCGGCGCCAGATCGTGCAACTTCACTTGGACACCTCCTCAATGCGGATCAGGTGCGGCACGCGGGCCAACATCCCCCTGATTTCGGGGCGATCCGGCAGTTCGTTGGACTGACCGATGCCGCGCAGGCCCAGGGCCCGCAGCGTGCCGCGGTGCTTCGGCTTGGTCCCGATGGCCGACCGGGTCTGCGTGACGAGCAGCACGGACTCCCCAGAGGCCTTCTTCGTCGCGGCGGCCATGGTCAGCGTGCCTCCGCCGCGAACAGGTCCGTCTCACGCTTGCGCTCGCGGTAGGCGCGCAGGACGCCGCCGGGAGTCACCTCATCGGCCGACTTGCCCCGCAGCGCGGCCACGTCGTCCGGGCGCCGCAGCTGCTTGAGCCCGGCGATGGTGGCGTGCGCCACGTTGATGCCGTTGGACGAGCCCAGCGACTTGGCCAGGATGTCACGGATGCCCGCCATCTCGAGGATGTGGCGGGCCGCACCACCGGCGATGACGCCGGTCCCGGGTGCGGCGGGCTTGAGCAGGACCCGGCCCGCGCCGCTCTCTCCGATGACGGGGTGGACGATGGTGCTGCCGGCAAGGGGCACCTCGAAGAGGTTCTTGCGCGCTTCTTCGATACCCTTCTGGACCGCCAGCCCGGCCTCCTTGGCCTTGCCGTAGCCCAGGCCGACCTTGCCGTTGCCGTCGCCGACGACCATGAGGGCGGCAAAGGAGAAGCGCCGGCCACCCTTGACCACCTTGGCCACCCGGTTCACCTTGATGGTGCGCTCTTCGTACTGTGTGTCGACCATGATCAGAACTCCAGTCCTTCGGCCCGTGCCGCGTCAGCCAGGACGGCGACACGCCCGTGGTACACGAAGCCCCCACGGTCAAAAACCACCTTGGTGATACCGGCCGCCTTGGCGCGTGAGCCAAGGAGCCGCCCGACCGATTCTGCGCCTGTCACGTTACCGCCACCGCTCTTGCCCAAAGACGCACGCTGGTCGGGCTCCACCGACGAGGCCGAGGCCAGGGTGCGGCCCGTCGCATCGTCGATGAGCTGGGCCGAGATGTGCCGGTTGGACCGGTGCACGGCCAGGCGGGGGCACTCGGCGGTGCCGCTGACCTTGGTGCGCACGCGGGCGTGACGCCGCAGGCGCAGCCGGGTGCGATCGCTCGTTCGTGCCATTACTTGGCAGCCTTTCCTGCTTTGCGCAGCACTCGTTCGTTGGCGTAGCGCACGCCCTTCCCCTTGTAGGGCTCGGGCTTGCGCAGCTTGCGGATGTCGGCGGCCACTTGGCCCACCTTCTCCTTGTCGATCCCCTTGACGATGACCCGTGTCGGCACAGGCACCTCGAAGGTGATGCCATCGGGGGCGGCGACGTTCACCGGGTGGGAGAAGCCGAGCGCCAGCTCCAGGGCGCTGGGACCCTTGGCCGTGGCGCGGTAGCCCACGCCGACGATCTCGAGCTCCTTGGAGAAGCCGTCCGTGACCCCCGAGACCATGTTGGCCACGAGGGAGCGCGACAGGCCGTGCAGCGCACGGTGCCGGCGCTCGTCGTCGGGACGGCTGACCACGAGCGTGTCGCCCTCCTGCGCAATGGTGATGCCCTCGGGCAGCTCGCGCTCGAGGGAGCCCTGGGGGCCCTTGACGTTGACCGTGGCCCCGCTCAGGGTCACCGTGACATTCGACGGGACCGTGATGGGGGAGCGTCCGACGCGCGACATCAGGCCTCCTCTCGGGTCGTCGCGGTCGGGGCACTACCAGACATGGCAGAGCACCTCCCCGCCCAGGTGCTTGCGACGCGCTTCGGCGTCGGTCAGCAGCCCCTGGCTGGTCGAGACGACCGCCACGCCCATGCCACCGAGCACGCGCGGCATGCCGTCGGCCCGGGCGTAAATGCGCAGGCCGGGCTTCGAGACGCGCTTGATGCCGGCGATGGTCCGCGTGCGGTCGCCCGAGTACTTCAGCGTGATCTCCAGGGTGGAGCCGGGCTTGCCTGTGTTCGGCTCGACCGTGTAGCCCGCGATGAAACCTTCACGCTCCAGAACGGAGGCCAGCGACTCCTTCAGCTTGGAGCCGGGCATCTTCACCGTGTCGAACATGGCGGAGTTGGCGTTGCGGATGCGGGTGAGCATGTCCGCGATGGGGTCAGTCATCGTCATGGCGGCCTACCAGCTTGCCTTCGTGACGCCAGGCACCTCGCCCGCGTGCACCATGACGCGCAGGCAGATACGGCAGAGCCCGAATTTGCGGTACACGGCCTTCGGCCGTCCGCACCGCTGGCACCGGGTGTATCCCCGCACCTTGAACTTGGGGGTGCGCTGCTGCTTCTCGATCAAAGCCTTTTTCGCCATGGTGCTACCGGGTCTCCTGTCGGAACGGAAAGCCGAACGCTGCCAGGAACGCCCGTCCTTCCTCGTTGGTGCGCGCGGTCGTGACGATGGTGATGTCCATGCCGCGGGTCGTGTCGATCTTGTCGTAGTCGATCTCGGGGAAGATCAGCTGCTCGGTCACCCCGAAGGTGTAGTTGCCGTGGCCGTCGAACGAGCGGGGAGACAGCCCCCGGAAGTCGCGGATACGGGGAATGGCCAGGCTGAGCATGCGGTCGAAGAATTCCCACGCCCGGTCCCCCCGCAGGGTCGCCTTGACGCCGATCGCCTGGCCCTCGCGCAGCTTGAAGCCGGCGATGGACTGCTTGGCCCTCGTGACGATCGGCTTCTGGCCAGTGATCGTCTCGAGGTCGCGTTGTGCCCCTTCGATGAGCGAGGCCTGCTGAGTGGCGCGGCCGACGCCCATGTTGATGACGATCTTCTCCAGCCTCGGCACCTCCATGACGTTGTCCAGGCCCAGCCCTTCCTTCAGGCTGTCCCGGACCTCGCTCAGGTACCGCTCCTTGAGCCGGGGCCGCGCCGGCGCGGTCGTGGCACTCACAGCGCCGACCCGCACTTCTTGCAGAAGCGGACCTTCTCGTCACCCTCGAACCGGTAGCCGGCCCGCGTGGGCTTGTCGCAGCCCTTGCAGACGAGCGCCACCGTCGAGACGTGCACCGGCATGAACTTGTCGATCACCCCACCCTGCTGGGTGGCACGCGTCGGCTTGGCGTGACGCTTGGCCACGTTGACGCCTTCCAGGATCACCCGCTCGCGGCTCGGGATGGCCCGCACCACTTCGGCCTTCTTGCCCTTGTCCTTGCCGGACAGGACGATCACCTGGTCTCCCTTGTGAATACGCATGTCAAAGCACCTCCGGGGCGAGCGACACAATGCGCATGAAGCGCTTGTCGCGCAGCTCGCGGCCGACGGGCCCGAAGATGCGGGTCCCGCGCGGCTGTTGCTGGTCGTTGATGAGAACGGCGGCGTTCTCGTCGAAGCGGATGTAGCTCCCGTCCGGGCGCCGCTTCTCCTTCTTGGTCCGCACGACGACGCACTTCACGACGTCGCCCTTCTTGACGGCGGCACCGGGGATGGCGTCCTTGACCGTGGCCACGAACACGTCGCCGATGCTGGCGTAGCGACGGCGCGACCCGCCGAGCACGCGGATGCAGAGCACCTCGCGTGCGCCGGAGTTGTCCGCCACGCGGAGCCTGGACTCCTGCTGAATCATCGAGCCCGCTCCACCACTTCGGTGAGGCGCCAGCGCTTGAGCTTGGAGAGCGGGCGCGTCTCCTGCACCCGGACCCGGTCCCCGACCTTCGCGCTGTCCTCGGCGTCGTGCACGTAGAGCTTCTTCGTGCGCTGCACCGTCTTGCCGTACTTGGGGTGGCGGACGCGTTCGACGACCGCCACGACGACGGTGGCGGACATGGCGTCGGACACGACGATGCCTTCGCGCACCTTGCGGCGGTTGGCCCGGGGGCCGTCCTCCTCGGGCTCGCTGGCCGCGGGTGTCGCCGCGGCGGCGGGGGCGTCCGGGGCCGCCAGCTCAGTGGCTGCCTCGGCTTCGATCGCGTCGAGGGCCTTCGCTGCATCCTCGGCCGCTGCCACAGCCTCTTCGTTCTCTGGGGTCTCGTCGGCCATCAGGCCTCATCCTCTTCGTCGTCGTCCAGGTGGTCGTGATCGTGGTCGTGCACGTGGTCCGCCCCCGCCTCGGCTTCGGCTGCAGCCTGTCGAGCCGCCGCCTTCTCCTCGCGCTCGGCGTCCTCGGCTGCGAGCTTCGCCCGTGCCGCTTCGTGCTCGGCCGCGGTGGGGGCGACGTAGGCCCCCTCGGCCTCGAGGATCTCGCGCGACCGCAGCACGGTCAGCATGCGGGCCACCTCGCGCTTGACCTGCTTGATGCGCGACGGGTTGTCCAGCTGGCCGGTGGCCAGCTGGAAGCGCAAGTTGAACAGCTCGCGGCGCGACTCGCCCAAGCGGGAGGACAGCTCGTCGCCGTCCAGCATGGAAAGGTCGTGTGCGGTGGGCATCAGATCGCCACCTCGGCGTGTCCGTGGGTCCCGGGGCGCACGACGAAGCGGGCCTTGAACGGCAGCTTCTGAATGGCGCGCTCCATGGCCGCACGGGCCAGCTCCTCGTCGACGCCGGCCAGCTCGAAGAGCACGCGGCCGGGGTGCACGACGGCGACCCACAGCTCGGGGTTGCCCTTGCCCGATCCCATGCGCGTCTCGGCCGGCTTCTGCGTCACCGGCTTGTCCGGGAAGACCCGGATCCAAACCTTTCCTCCACGCTTGACGTGACGGGTCATGGCGATACGGGCAGCCTCGATCTGGCGCGCCGTGAGCCACCCGGGCTCCAGCGCCTGGATCCCGAAGTCGCCGAACGCCACGGACGTGCCGCCCTTGGCCTGGCCCGAGAGCCGGCCCCGCTGTGTCTTGCGGTGCTTGACCTTCTTGGGCATCAACACGTCAGTCCGACTCCTTGCGGAAGTGCGGCGTCTCGTGGTGCTGGTGGCGGTTCTGACGCTCCATCTCCTCGTCCTGGGTCAGCTGGCGATCCAGGTCGTCGGGCTCGGTCGGCGAGGGCAGCAGGTCGGCCGGCGGCGTCTCGGCTTCCTCGTCGGCCTCCACCTCGGGGGCCGCAGTCACACCTGCAGTGGCAGCAGCCTCGGCCGCGGCCTCGGGAACCGCAGCGACCTCGGCGACCTGCTCCTCGACGACCTCGTTCTCGACGGCGTCATCGGCGACGCCCTCCTCGTCGGGGGGGAACCCCTCGGCGCGGCGGCGGCCGCCTCCGGCCGTGATGAGCCGGCGCGGCCCTCCCTGCCCGGACGTCTCGCCCACGGCCATCGCGGCCTCGCGCGTGATTTTGTCCTCGATCGAGACCTTGTACGGGAGGATGTCGCCCTTGTAGATCCAGACCTTCACGCCGACGCGGCCCGACGTGGTGCGGGCCTCACGGAAGCCGTAGTCGATGTCGGCCCGCAGGGTGTGCAGCGGGACCCGGCCTTCGCGGTACTGCTCCTTGCGGGACATCTCCGAGCCGCCGAGGCGGCCCGAGCACTGCACCTTGATGCCCTGGGCGCCGGCCTTCTGCACCGTCTGGATGGCACGCTTCATGGCCCGGCGGAACGCCACCCGGCGCACGAGCTGGTCGCAGATGCCCTGGGCGATCAGCGCCGCGTCGAGCTCGGGCTGCTTGATCTCCTGGATGTTGAGCTGAATGCGGTTCTGCAGGCCCGTGAGCTCTTCGAGGTGCTTCTTCAGCCGGTCGGCCTCGGCACCGCGGCGGCCGATGACGATGCCCGGCCGGGCGGTGTGGATGTCGACGCGCAGTCGGTCGCGCGTGCGCTCCACCTCAATCCGACTGACGGCGGCCGCCTCGAGCTGCCGCATCAGGTAGTCCCGGATCTTCCAGTCCTCCACCACGAACTCGCGGTAGTGGCGCTCCTCGAACCAACGGGACTTCCAGTCCGTCGTGATCCCGAGCCGGAAGCCGTAAGGGTTGACCTTTTGGCCCATCTACTCGTCCTCGCTCTTCTCGTCCGCGTCGGCATCTGCCGCCGCTTCGTCAGCCGTCGAGTCCTCGACGGTGTCGTCCTCGTCCACGCCACCGTCGACCGTGTCGGCCTCGGTCACCTCGGGCTCGGCACCGGCCACCGCCGACTCGGCCAAGGCCTGGTCGGTGGTGTCCTCGTCCACATCTGCGTCCTCGGCTTCCGCCGCGGCAGCCTTCTCGGCCTCGGCCGTGGCCTGGGCAGCCCGGCGGCGTGACAGGCGGCCCGACAGGTCGGCGCGGCGCCGCGAGGCGTCGACCCGGCGTGACCGGTTGGCGCTGACGGCCTCCATGCGCTTCCGGCGCAGCTCGAGCTTGTCGGCCGGCAGCCGGCTCACGATGATGGTGATGTGGCAGGTCCGCTTGCGGATCCGGGTGGCGCGGCCGCGGGCCCGGGGGCGCCAGCGCTTCATGGTGGCGCCCTCGTCGGCGTAGCACGCCGAGACGTAGAGCTCCTCGGGGTTCTGCTGGTCGTTGTGCGCCGCGTTGGCCACCGCGGAGGCGAGGACCTTGCCGATGACCTCGGCCGCCTCGCGCTCGACGCCATTCAGGATCTCGGCCGCCCGCTGCACATCCACGCCGCGGATCAGGTCGAGGACCTGACGCGCCTTGGAGGCGGACATGCCGGAGTGGCGGTGGACCGCGCGCGTCCCGGGGCGCTCGTTCGTCTTGGTCGCCGTCATCGGCGGGCTCCCCGCTCCTGGCCGGCGTGGTAGCGGAACGTGCGCGTGGGCGCGAACTCGCCCAGCTTGTGGCCGACCATCGACTCGGTCACGTACACCGGCACGTGACGGCGGCCGTCGTGCACGGCGATGGTGTGCCCGACCATGTCCGGGATGATGGTGGAGCGGCGCGACCAGGTCTTGATGACCTTCTTGTCGCCACTCGAGTTCAGGACGTCCACCTTCTTGAGCAGATGGTCGTCGACGAAGGGTCCCTTCTTCAGGCTACGCGGCATGTTTCCTCAACCCCTCGTCTACCGCCGCGCGCCGCGGGTCCGGCGCCGACGCACGATCATCGAATTGGACTTCTTGTTGCGGGACCGGGTCCGGCCCTCGGGCTTGCCCCACGGTGAGACCGGGTGCCGGCCACCGGAGGACTTGCCCTCGCCACCACCCAGCGGGTGGTCGACGGGGTTCATGGCCACGCCTCGCGTCTGGGGGCGCTTGCCCTTCCAGCGGTTGCGGCCCGCCTTGCCCACCTTGATGAGCTCGGCCTCGGAGTTGCCGACCACGCCGAGCGTGCCCCGGCAGTCGATGGAGACACGGCGCATTTCGGTGGAGGGAAGCCGCAGGGTGGCGAAGACGCCCTCCTTGGCCACGAGCTGCACGCTCATGCCGGCGCCGCGGGCCATTTTGCCGCCACCGCCGGGCCGCAGCTCCACGTTGTGGATGGTGGAACCGACCGGGATGTAGCGCAGCGGCAACGCGTTGCCGGGACGGATGTCCGCACCCTGGCCGCTCTGCAGCTTGTCGCCCACCTTCACACCCGCCGGCGCCAGGATGTAGCGCTTCTCGCCGTCCGCGTAGTGCAGCAGGGCGATGCGGGCGTTGCGATTGGGGTCGTACTCAATGGAGGCCACCTTGGCCGGGATGCCGTCCTTGTTCCGCCGGAAGTCGACGATCCGGTATTGCTGCTTGTGGCCGCCGCCGCGGTGGCGCGCCGTCTTGCGGCCGTGGTTGTTGCGCCCGCCGGTCTGTGGCTTGGGGGCGAGCAGCGACTTCTCGGGGCGGTCGCGTGTGATCTCGGAGAAATCCGAGACCGTCTGGAACCGGCGTCCGGGGCTGGTGGGCTTACGTGAGCGAAGTGGCATGCGATTCCCTGATCAGCTGGCGAAGAGGTCGATGGAGTCGTCGGGATGGAGCGTCACGATGGCGCGCTTGGTGTCGGGGCGCTTGCCCTTCACGTTGGTGCGCCGGTTGCGCGTCGCCTTGCCCTTGCGGTTGAGCGTGTTGACCTTGGTCACCCGCACGCTGAAGGCCTGCTCGACCGCGTGCCGGACCTCGATCTTGGTGGCCCGGGGGTCGACGATGAAGACATACACGCTCTGGTCCATGAGCGCGTAACTCTTCTCGGAGACGACGGGTCGAATGAGCACGGACATGGCGTCACGCATCGGTGCCGGCCTCCTCGTCGCTGGCCGCGTCGGCGGCCTCGTCCTTGTCGACGGCCGCAGCCTCGGGCTCGGCAGCCGCCTTGGGCTTCGGGGTGGCCTTCGCCTTCGGCGTGGCCGGAGCAACGTCCGCCTTGGCAGCCTTCGTGGCCTTGGCGGTCTTGGCTGCCTTGGCCGGTGCCTCGGGCACCTCATCGGCCTCGACCGCGTGCGTCCCGGAGAAGTCCGAGGTGGCAGTCGGCAGCGTGGCGTCCGAGAACACGAGCCAGTCGGCGCGCAGCACGTCGTGGGCGGAGAGCTCGCCGAAGGTGGTGGTGTGCACGGAGGGCAGGTTGGCGAAGGAGCGCTCGACGTCCAGCTCGTCCTGGCCCAGGACGACCAGCACCGAGCCGTGCAGCTTGAGCTTGCGCACGAGGACGGCGGCGTCCTTGGTCTTGGGCGCCTCGATCTTCCAGTCGTCGACGACGACGATCTGCCCGATGTCGGCCCGGTCGCTCAGCGCCGAGAGGAGGGCGAGGCGGACCATTTTGCGCGGGGTGCGTTGCGCGTAGCTGCGCGGCTTCGGCCCGAGGGCGACGCCACCGCCGATCATGGACGGCGAGCGGCTCGAGCCCTGGCGGGCCCGACCGGTGCCCTTCTGGCGGAACGGCTTGGCGCCGCCACCGCGCACCTCGGCCCTCGTCTTGGTCGACTGCGTCCCGGCGCGGGCGGCCGCCAGCTGTGCCGTGACCACCTGGTGCAGCACGGCGCGGTTGGGCTCCAGGCCGAACACCGTCGGCTCGAGGTCCACCGTCCCCAGGTCGTGGCCGGCGGCGTTGCGCCGGGGCGCCGTGCGGACGACGGGCGCGGGGCGCTCCTTGCGGGCGGTGTGGCGCAGCACCGTGCCGGCACGCGCCGTTTCAGTCGCCGTCGTCGTCATCGCGACCTCCCGGCCTTCGACGGGGCCTTGACCGAGTTGCGCAGGACCACGACGCTGCCCCGGGGCCCGGGCACGGCGCCCTTGACCAGGACCAGCTCGCGCTCGGCGTCGGCCGAGACGACCTCGAGGTTCAGGGCCGTCACCTGGGTACCGCCCATCTGGCCGGCCATGCGGGTGCCTTTGAAGACGCGGGACGGGGTGGCGCAGGCGCCGATGGCGCCGGGCACGCGGTGGCTGCGGTGGTTTCCGTGCGAGGCGCCCTGGCCCTTGAAGTTGTGGCGCTTCATGCCGCCGGCGAAACCCTTGCCCTTGCTGACCGCGATGGCGTCCACCCGCTCGCCGGCCTCCCACAGGTCGGCAGCCAGCTCCTGGCCGACCGTGTAGTCGGCCACGTCGTCGAGCCGCAGCTCGACGAGGGCCCGCCCGGGGTTCACGCCGGCCTTGGCGTAGTGCCCGAGCTGGGGCTTGGTCAGGGTGGAGTTTCGTCGGAAGCCCCACGTCACCTGCAGGGCGGCGTACCCGTCGGTCTCGGGCGTCTTGACCTGGACCACGCGCACGGGCGCGACCTTCAGCACCGTCACCGGTACGGCGCGGTTCTGGTCGTCCCAGACTTGGGTCATGCCGACTTTCTCGCCGACGATCGCCTTGCTTGCCACGTACGTCTCTTTCTCCCTGCGCCGTTCAGTTTCCCGTGCGCATGCCAACGCTCCGCCCGGGAGACCCGAGCGGAGCGCTCGATTGGTTCGGCGTGAGGTTCCGGCTCGAGACCGGCTCTCACGCACGTCTGTTGTCGTCGGCAGCACCGGAGTGCCGCCTTTGTGCCTCTGAACAGCCCGATTGGGCAGCTCGCGAGGTTACACCATGGCCCGCCCCCCTGCCAGGCGTCCGGCGGGGTGGCGGGGTGGTTCGGCCGTCAGGCCGTCTGGATCTTGATCTCGATGTCCACGCCGGCCGGGAGGTCCAGGCGCTGGAGCGAGTCGACCGTCTTGGGCGTGTGCTCGACGATGTCGACGAGGCGCTTGTGGACCCGCATCTCGAAGTGCTCGCGCGAGTCCTTGTACTTGTGCGGCGACCTGATCACCGTGTAGCGGTGCTTGTCGGTCGGCAGCGGGACGGGCCCGAGCACCTTGGCCTGGGTCCGGAGCACCGTCTGCACGATCTTCTCCGTGGACTGGTCCAGGATCTCGTGGTCGTAGGCCTTCAGCCTGATGCGGATCTTCTGCTTCGGGCCGTCGGCCATGCTCGGGGTGCCTGCTCTCGTTCGGTGGTGGTCGGGACTACTTGAGGATCTCGTCGACCACGCCGGAGGCAACCGTGCGGCCACCCTCTCGGATGGCGAAGCGCAGGCCCTTGTCCATGGCGATGGGCTTGCCGAGCTCGACCGTCATCTTCGTGTTGTCGCCCGGCATGACCATCTCGGTGCCCTCGGGCAGCGTGATGGTGCCCGTCACGTCCGTGGTGCGGAAGTAGAACTGCGGGCGGTAGTTGGTGAAGAACGGCTTGTGGCGGCCGCCCTCCTCCTTGTTCAGCACGTAGACCTCGGCGGTGAACTGCGTGTGCGGGGTGATGGAGCCGGGCTTGCACAGCACCTGGCCGCGCTCCACCTCCTCCTTCTTGGTCCCACGGAGCAGGGCGCCGATGTTGTCGCCGGCGCGACCCTCGTCGAGCAGCTTGCGGAACATCTCGACGCCGGTGACGGTCGTCCGCTGGGTGTCGCTCAGGCCGACGATCTCGACCTCCTCGCCCACCTTGATGATCCCCTGCTCCACCTTGCCGGTCACGACGGTGCCACGGCCCGTGATGGACATGACGTCCTCGACCGGCATCAGGAAGGGCTTGTCGACGTCGCGCTCGGGCTCGGGGATGTAGGAGTCCACCGCGTCCATCAGCTCGACGATCTTCTCGCTCCACTCGGGGTCGCCCTCCAGGGCCTTCAGGGCGCTGACGCGCACGATCGGCGTGTCGTCGCCCGGGAAGTCGTAGGCGGTCAGCAGCTCGCGCACTTCCAGCTCGACCAGCTCGAGGAGCTCCTCGTCGTCGACCATGTCGGCCTTGTTGAGCGCCACCACGATGTAGGGCACGCCCACCTGGCGGGCGAGCAGCACGTGCTCACGGGTCTGGGGCATGGGGCCGTCGGCGGCGGAGACCACCAGGATGGCGCCGTCGATCTGGGCGGCGCCGGTGATCATGTTCTTGATGTAGTCGGCGTGGCCCGGCATGTCGACGTGCGCGTAGTGGCGCTTGTCGGTCTCGTACTCCACGTGGGCGATGGTGATCGTGATGCCGCGCTGCTTCTCTTCGGGCGCGGCGTCGATCTTGTCGAACGACGTGAACGAGGTGTTGGGGTTCTTCTCCGAGAGCACCTTCGTGATGGCAGCCGTCAACGTCGTCTTGCCATGGTCGATGTGACCCATGGTCCCGACGTTCACGTGTGGCTTCGTGCGCTCGAACTTCTGCTTGGCCATCGCCTGGCTACTCCCTGCTCCTTGTCATGACCACGGTGGCCCTGACGCTGTCTCTTTCTGCGATCCGTGTGATCTGAAATCTGTTGCGGCGTGTCGTTGATCTGTGCGATCCGCCCGGTCCGCGCCGGGGCGGACCCGGGGTTATTCCCCTTGCGCCCGGGCGATGATCTCCTTGGAGATCGACTCCGGAACCTGGTTGTACGAATGGAACTGCATCGTGTACGTGGCGCGACCCTGGGTGCGCGAACGCAGGTCAGTAGAGTAGCCGAACATATCGGCGAGCGGGACAAGCGCCTTGACGACGTGGCTCGTCCCCTGTTGCTCCATGCCCTCCATGCGGCCACGCCGGGAGGAGAGGTCTCCGGTGACCGCGCCCAGGAAGTCGTCGGGAACCGTGACGGTCACTTCCATGACCGGCTCCAGCAACACGGGGCTGGCGGCACGGATCGCCTTCTTGACGGCCATGGAACCGGCGATCTTGAACGCCATCTCGGAGGAGTCCACGTCGTGGTACGACCCGTAGGTCAGGGTCACCCGCACGTCGACGGTCGGGTAGCCGGCCAGGATGCCCGAGGTGAGCGCCTCCTGGATGCCGGCGTCGACCGAGGGGATGTACTCCTTGGGGATGACGCCGCCGCTGATCTTGTCGAGGAACTCGTAGCCGCCGCCGGGCCCGGTCGGCTCCAGGCTGATGACGACGTGGCCGTACTGGCCGCGGCCACCGGTCTGACGGACGTACTTCTCCTCGATCTTCTCGACCGGCTTGCGGATCGTCTCGCGGTAGGCCACCTGGGGCTTGCCCACGTTGGCGTCGACGCTGAACTCACGCAGCATGCGGTCGACCAGCACCTCCAGGTGCAGCTCGCCCATGCCCGAGATCACCGTCTGGCCCGTCTCCTCGTCGGAGCGCACCCGGAAGGTGGGGTCCTCCTCGCTGAGCGAATAGAGGGCGCGGGACAACTTGTCCTGGTCGGCCTTCGTCTTGGGCTCCACGGCGACGTGGATCACGGGCTCGGGGAACTCGAGCGCCTCGAGCACGATCGGACGGCCCGGGTCGCACAGCGTGTCGCCCGTCGTGGTGTTCTTCATCCCGACCACCGCCATGATGTCGCCGGCGAAGATGGCGTCCTTGTCCTCGCGGTGGTTGGCGTGCATCTGCAGGATGCGCCCGACCCGCTCCTTCTTGTCCTTGGTGGAGTTGGAGATGGAGGCGCCCTTCTGCAACGTGCCCGAGTACACCCGGATGTACGTCAGCTTGCCGACGAAGGGGTCGGTCATGATCTTGAAGGCGAGGGCCGAGAAGGCGTCGCTGTCGTCGGCCTTGCGCTCCTCGATGTCCTCGAGGTGGTTCGGCCGGTGCCCCTGCGTCGGCGGGAGGTCGAGCGGGCTGGGCAGGAAGTCGACGACGGCGTCGAGCATCGGCTGCACGCCCTTGTTCTTGAAGGCGGACCCGCACAGGACCGGCACCACCGCGGCGGCCAGGGTCGCCGTGCGCAGGGCGCGACGCAGGTCGTCGGCTGTGATGTGCTCCTCGGCGAGGTACTTCTCCATGATGATGTCGTCGAAGTTGGAGACGACGTCGATGAGCTGGTGGCGGGCGTCCTCGGTCTCGGCGGCGTGGGACTCGGGGACCTCGAGGATCTCCCACTCCTCACCCATGTCGTTGGACCACACGAGGGCCTTCTCCTCGAGCAGGTCGATGACGCCCTTGAACTCGGACTCGGCCCCGATGGGGAGCTGGATCACGGCCGGCAGGGCGTCGAGGCGGTCGCGGATCATCTCCACGGTGCGCTCGAAGTCGGCGCCGATGCGGTCCATCTTGTTGACGAAGCAGATGCGGGGCACGTTGTACTTGTTGGCCTGACGCCACACCGTCTCGGTCTGGGGCTCCACGCCGGCCACGGCGTCGAAGACGGCGACGGCGCCGTCGAGGACGCGCAACGACCGCTCCACCTCGACCGTGAAGTCGACGTGGCCCGGGGTGTCGATGATGTTGATCCAGTTGTCGCGCCACGAACACGTGGTGGCGGCCGACGTGATGGTGATGCCGCGCTCTTGCTCCTGGACCATCCAGTCCATGGTGGCGGCGCCTTCGTGGACCTCACCGATCTTGTAGTTGCGCCCCGTGTAATAGAGGATCCGCTCGGTCGTCGTGGTCTTGCCCGCGTCGATGTGGGCCATGATCCCGATGTTGCGGGTCTTGGCCAGCGGGAAGTCGCGTGTGGGGAGGGCTTCAGCCATGGTGCAGTGATCTCGTGTGTGCTCGGACCGCTACCAGCGGTAGTGGGCGAAGGCGCGGTTTGACTCGGCCATCTTGTGCATGTCCTCGCGGCGCTTCACCGAGGCCCCGATGCCGTTCGACGCATCGAGGATCTCGTTGGCCAGGCGCTCGGCCATGGTCTTCTCCCGGCGCTGGCGCGAGAACGTGGTCAGCCAGCGGATGGCCAGGGTGGTGGCGCGGCGGGGCCGCACCTCGATCGGCACCTGGTAGGTGGCACCGCCGACCCGGCGGGACTTGACCTCGACCTCGGGGCGGACGTTCTCCACGGCGCGCTTGAGCGCGGCCACCGGGTCACCGCCCGACTTCTCCTGCACCTGCTCGAGGGCGTTGTAGACGATGCGCTCGGCCAACGTGCGCTTGCCGCGGGAGAGGATCTTGTTGACGACCTGGGTGACCAGGACCGAGCGGTAGACGGGGTCCGGAGCGAGCTCGCGGCGGGTGGAAGGTCCGTTACGGGGCATTGCCTATGACTCCTTCTTGGCGCCGTAGCGGCTGCGGGCCTGGCTGCGCTCGCGCACACCCGAGGTGTCGAGCGCGCCGCGCACGACCTTGTAGCGGACACCGGGCAGGTCCTTCACGCGGCCGCCGCGGACGAGGACGATCGAGTGCTCCTGGAGGTTGTGCCCGACACCGGGGATGTAGGCCGTGATCTCGACGCCCGAGGACAGGCGCACACGGGCCACCTTGCGCAGGGCCGAGTTCGGCTTCTTCGGGGTGGTCGTGTAGACGCGGGTGCACACCCCCCGCCGCTGGGGCGCGCCCTTCAGGGCCGGGGTCTTTGTCTTCGTCACCTTGGCCTGCCGTCCCTTGCGGACGAGCTGGGCGATTGTGGGCACGCGCTACCTCTCGCTAATCAGAATGTGAATCCCATGCGCATGGCGCTGGCGCGCCGGCCGAAGCCGCACATGGCAGGGATTCAATGATAGCGGCTGCCTGGGCTTCCGACAATCGCGGGCGCGCCGACCGCGGGCGGCTGACGGTGCGGCGGGTGGGCCGCCGCCCGGTTCAGGCGGCCCGGGTACCGGCGAGCGTACCGGCCCGCTCCTCCACTGCGGCCGGGGCGGGCACGCCCCGGGGTGCCGTCAGGCCGCTCCACCAGTGGTGGAGGCGCGAGGAGGCCAGGGGCAGCACCCCGTCGGGGTAGAAGGCGAGGGCCAGGGTGCCGGCGCCGATGAAGACGTCCTGGGCGTTGGCGGGCAGGAAGCCGATGGCCAGGCCCCCGGCCAGGGCCCCCGAGCAGACCGAGGCCCCGCCGATGGCCACCACGGCCAGGATCAAGAGGCTCTCGAACATCTCGAAATTGGTGCCGCCGGCCACGGCCTCGGCCGCCGCGAAGAGCGCCCCGGCCACGCCGGCCATGGCCGCCGAGAGGGTGAAGACGACCAGCTTGGTGGTCGTCAGCGACAGCCCGAGCGTGGCGCAGGCCGCCTCGGAGTCCTTGGCGGCCACCAGGACCCGGCCGAAGGGGCCCCGGCGCAGGGCCAGGAGGGCGATGGAGAACAGCGCGAAGACGACGGCGAGGAAGACGGTGAACGCCTTGTCCGAGCTCACGTCGAGGCCGAAGAGGTCGGGCCGGTGGATGGGGACGGAGCCGTCGAACCCGAAGACGGCCGACCACGGGAAGAAGGCATTGTCCATGAGGCTGGCGAAGGCCATGGTCAGGAGGGCCAGGTAGAGGCCCCGGAGGCGGAGTGCGGGCAGCGAGATCACCGCGCCCACCCCTCCGGCCAGCACCGCCGCCATGAGCAGGCCGAGGAGCGAGCCCCCGGTGCCGAACTTGTACATGGCGTAGGCGCCCAGGCCGGCGAAGGTCAGCTGGCAGATGGAGACGTAGCCGCCCCACCCGGTGAGGGGGACGAGGGAGAGGCAGATGAGCCCGAAGGCCAGGCCGATACCCAGCTTGGCCACGTTGCCGGGGTCCATGAAGGTCGCCGCCACGACCACGGCGGCCACCAGGAGGACCCCGCCCTGCAGCGAGCGCAGGAGGCTGGCCGGGGGCAGCGGCACGTGGCGCAGCGGGCTGGCGCCACTGCGGATGCGGTCCATCGGCAGCATGAGGAGCGCGATGAAGAGGATCAGGGTGGGCACCGACAGCGTGAGGGTCCCCTGCACGGGGGTCGAGGACCAGAACCCCGTGCTCGGCACATAGCCCACGGCGTAGGAGGAGGCGAGCCCGACGATGAGGGCTCCCAGGAAGGTCATGGGCAGGCTGCGCAGGCGCCCGATGACGGCCGCCGCGTAGGCGTCGATGACCAGCAGCGTGAGGATCAGTGGCTGCAGCTGCAGGCGGGGGGCGACGAGGATGCCGGCCACCGAGGCCAGCGAGGCCCCGATCGACCAGCTGAGGGTGGAGAGCCGGGTGGAGCGGCCGCCGAAGAGCCCGATCAGGCTGCGGTTGTCCACCACGCCGCGCATCGCGATGCCGGTGCGGGTCTGGTAGAGGAAGAGCCGCAGGCCCACGGCGATGGCGATGGCGGCGCCGACCGTGATGACCTCCTCCCAGGTGATCTTGACCCCGAGGAGGGTGAAGCCGTCGAAGCCGAAGAACTGGGGCACCGCCCGGGCGGTCGGGGGCCAGATGTAGCTGTTGACCAGACCGAAGAAGAGCAGCGTCAGCCCGACCGTCACGGCGAGCGCCGTGGCCACGTTGCGCGGGTCCATCCACTGGATCACCCCCCGCTCCACCACGGCGCCGAGGAGCGGCGCCAGCACGAACACGGTGAGGACGAAGGCCAGGCCGGAGTTCATGTGCCAGCCGACCGACAGCTGCCAGTAGACGAAGGCCATGAACATGCCGATGGCGCCGTGGGCGATGTTGAAGATGCCCGAGGTGGCGTAGGTGACGACGAGGCCGCTGGCGGCCACCGCATAGGCCGAGCCGAGGACGATGCCGATGATGGTGAATTCGAGGAATTCGTGCACTGGTCGAAGGCCGGCCTAGTACTGCGCGTAGCCGCTGTTGCAGTCGTACGTGTTGGGCGCGGTCGGGTAGACGCGCTGGAAGGCCCCGTTGTCGATCTTCACGTAGAAGAAGCACTTCGACGGGATCTTCTGCCCGATGTTGACGGGCGGCGTGACGCCGCCCCCGGTCCAGTTGGTGATCCCCTGCAGCTTGGTGATCAGCGCGGCGCGGGTGAGGTCGGGGCCCACCTCCTTGGCCGCCTGTTCGAAGGCCAGGCCGGCCGACCAGGCCAGCATGGCGAAGATGTCCTGGTGGTAGCCGGGGGCCACCCGGTTCATCCAGCTCTCCATCAGCTGGAGGCCCGGGTTCACGTTGGCCTCCGAGTAGGCGGCGGTGGCCGACATCAAGACGAGGTCACCGTTGGACTCGGGCGCGGTCTGCTGTGCGAACTGCGGCGAGTACTCCTCCGAGAACCAGTCCACCACCTGCGGCGCGTAGTTGGCCTGCTGCATGGCCTGGAGGAGCCGCTCGGCCGAGGAGGCGTCGGAATACTCGGTCACGTACTGCGCGCCTGCGCTCTGCATGGCCTGCACGTTGGCGGCGTAGTTGGCGTTGGTCGGCGTCGTCGACGTGTTGTACACGTAGTGGAAGCCGTCTCCCGTGTAGGACGACACCTCGTGGGCGGCCTGGGTCTGGGTGGCCGAGACGTTGAGGTAGATCATGGCCGCCTTCGAGATGGCGTTCGGGTAGGTCGTCTTGAGGTAGTTGGCCGGGCCGAGCGCCCAGTAGTGGGCGTTGCCGGGGCTGGCCCCGAAGATGTCCGCCGTGTTGCCGGCTGCTGCCGTCGAGACCTCGGCCGCCATCGTCGGGATGCTGCAGGCGCCGACGGCCTGCGCGCTGCCGTCGTCGAAGCCAGAGGCGTTGCCAACCATGGCGAAGTCGCTGGAGCAGGCCTGCTGCGCGTCGGCGTAGTTGGTGCCCGAGTCGTTGCCGTCGTCGAAGGGCTGCACCTTGATCTGGCGACCGCAGATACCGCCCGTGCTGTTGACGTAGGCAGCCCAGGCCTCGGTGGCCTGCTGCGCGCTCTGCGTCAGGCCGGGCGCCACGCCGCTGATGCTGGCGATGTTGCCGACCGTGATGGTGGTGGCGGTGACCCCGGGTCCGGTCGCCCCGCCGTTGCCCCCGGCCGGCGCCTGGTTCCCGTTGGCGCCGCAAGGGGCGGCCGCGGTGGCGGCCGCGGTGGCGGGATTGGCCGCGGGGCTGCCCGCCGCGGCCGTCCCCGCGTGGCCCGCCGTCCCCGCTGCGCCCGGCGTCCCGGCGGTGCCGCCCGACGAGGAGGCGGTCGCCACCGTGGTCGTCGTGGCGGCGGCGGAACCGGCCCCCGTGTTGCCGGTGCCCGCGTTCGCACCACCGGCGCGGCCGGACCCGGACCCCTGAGCCAGCGCGGCCTGGCTCCCACCCAGCCGCGACCCGCAGGCCGAGCCGAGCAGGGCCAGGACGGCGACGGAGAGGGCGACGGCGAGCTGCTGGCGGCGGCGGCCGGCGCGGCGGTGCGGCGTGCGGTCGGCGCTCACCGCACCGGCTCTTCCTGTTCGGCGCGCCGCGTCTCGTCGAGGCCGCGCAGCATGCGCTCCAGGCGGTCGACCGAGCGCACGATGGCCAGCGCGTTGCGACGGTCCTCCTCCACCCGGCGCATGTTCCACGCGCAGTGCACGAACACGCCGCCGCCGATCACCAGGGCCACGCCGAGCAAGCCGCCCGAAATGAGGTAGGGCACCTCCTGGTACAGGTACGGGCTGTGCGCGGCGCCGTACCAGCCGAGAAGGATGCACACGAAGCCGAAGACGATGAGCGACATGCCGATCGTCTCCATCCACTTGCGCACGTTGCGGCCGTTGCGGCCCGGGCGGGCCCGGTCGACGACGGCGGCCAGGCGCTGCAGGCGGGTCGGCACCGGCGTGGAGGGCTCGAGCTGGGGAACGGGCGGCGCCGGCAGGTCGTCGACGGCGTCGGCATCAGCCTCGGCCGGCATCCCATTGAGGCGGGTGAGCGGGCCGGGCCCCGGGGACGATCGTCCCAGCAGGTTCAGCTTCATCAGGTCGTTCCTCCGAATGCGGTGAGGTCGTCAGGAGTGGCCGTGAAGCGCTCCATGAGCGGGTCGCCGTCGGCGCACGAGGTGCCGAGCAGTTCGCCGGCCTCGTCGGCGCGCCGGTAGGCGTAGGCGAGGGCCGAGGCGGCGAGCAGCCCCAGGAGCACGAGCGCCGCGCCGATCCCCTTGAAGGCCGGCGCGATGACCGAGGCGGGTGCGGACACGGCCGTGGTCGGACCGCCCGCGCCCCCCGTGGCCGACCCGCTCGGGGTGCTGCCGCCCGAGGTGCCACCCGAGAAGGTGCCGCCGGTGCCCGTGGTGCCGGTGAAGCCGGCACTGCCGGAGTTGCCGGTGTCGGCGGAGGTGACCGCCGACGGGGATGCCCCCGCCGACGAGGTCGAGCCGGCGCCAGAGTTGCCGCTGTTCCCCGCGGCAAAGGACGGCGAGGCGGTCGAGCTCACCTGGACCGTGGCCAGGTCGAGGGTCAGCTGCTGCTCGTTGGGCAGCGCCACGGGGAGCTGGGACGTCAACGATGCCGGCAGGAGCGTGGCAAACGTGTTCGCCGCGGCGTCGAGCGTCTTGAGGTCGATCGTGATCTTGAGCCCGTCGAGCGTGCGGCTGGCGGACGGACCGCTCACAGTGTCCGTGGCGTTGGTCATCGACAGGGAGATGCCGAGCTCCCCGAGCAGCGTGTTGATCGACGAGATGGGGAGGGACGACCCCGTGCTCTGCCCCGCCGCGGCGAGACCACTGGAGGTGACCGTCACCTGCTCCCCGGCTATGTCCATGTTCTGCACGGCTGTCGAGCCCGTGAGCTTGCCGGTCGACCCGTCCGACGCCGCGGTGGCGGTCGACGTGACGCTACCGATGGTGATGAAGCCTCCGAGGATGGAGACGCCCGTGTCGGTCGCGCTGGCCTGCGCGTTGGCTGACGTGCTGGGGGCCAGCGACGACGACGTCGCCGACATGCCGCCCACGCCGATGATGGCGGAAGAGCCGGCGAGCGGGTTGCCCGCGCCCGACGGCGCCTGCTGGGTCGGGTCCGCCCCGTTGGAGCCGGCGGTGGCGGCGTCGTCACCGAGGGTGGCGCTGGCCGTGTTGCCGTTCGTCGTGCTGGAGGCATCCATGTTCACGCCCGGCTGGTCCGTCGACCCCGAGTTGGGGGCCTGGGGGTACTCGCTGGTGGCCTGCGCCGGCCAGACCGGGGCCGGTGGGAGCGGGACGCCGGGCACCAGGAGTGCGAGTTCGGGACCGGCGTTCGCCACGACCTGACCCGGGTAGAGGCTCGACGCCGTGGCCGTGCCACTCGGACCGAAGTTGTCCGTGGTGGAGGCGTAGCCCTCGTCGAACTCCAGCGACGGCGTGGCCGGCAAGGGGAAGTTGGGCTGTTCGTACTGCGCGGTGACCGCCTCGGCCAGGCCGCTCACGGTGAAGCCGCCCAGCGAGCTGTCCGCTCCTGCTGGACCGTCGCAGAACGCGGCGGCCACCAACCCGGAGCCGCCGGCGACCAGGAGCAACGCGGTACCGGCCAGCGTGGGGAGCCGCCGCCCCGAGCGGCGGTGGATCGGGCTCATGCGGCGGCACCTCCGAGATAGGCGTCGGCCAGGTCGTCGGGCAGCTCGTCGGGCTTGCCCGCCGCCACGATCCGGCCCTGCACGACGACAGCGACGTCGGTGGCCACCCCGAGGGCGGTGGCCGCGAATTGTTCGGCGAGGATGACCGCCACTCCCTCGGCGGCGATCTGCGCGACCAGCCCGTAGAGCTCGTCGACGATCATCGGCGCCAGTCCCATGGAGATCTCGTCGAGCAGCAGGACGGCCGGCTCCACGCTCAACGTGCGCGCCATGGCCAGCATCTGTTGCTCGCCGCCCGACAGGGTCCCTGCCACCTGGTGGCGGCGCTCCAACAGGCGGGGAAAGCGGGTGAAGGCCATGTCCTCCACGTGCGAACGGGAGGGCCCGCCGAACGTCATGAGGCGCAGGTTCTCCGTCACCGTGAGGTTGGGGAAGATGCCGCGCCCGTCGGGCAGCGTGCACAACCCGGCGCGAGCCAGCTTGTCGGGGCGCATGCCGTTGACGTGGCGTCCGAGGACGTGGAAGCAGCCCTTCGTCGGCTCCATCTGCCCGCTGGCCACGCGCAGTGTGGTCGACTTACCGGCCCCGTTCGGCCCCAGCAGGGCGAGCACCGAGCCGTCCGCAACCGCGAGGTCGATGCCGTGGAGCACTTCGATCTGCCCGTAGGCAGCATGGACCCGCCGGAGCTCGAGCACGGCGGGCTCAGCCACGAGGCACCCCCGCCACCGCCCCCGCCAGCTCATGCTCGGTCATGTGCTCTTCGGGATCGTCGGCTGCGCCGAGGTAGGCGGCGCGCACACGCTCGTCGGCGCGCACCTCGGCGGGGCTCCCGGCGATGAGCACCGCGCCAAAGTCGAGCACGTTGATCTGCGCGCAGACCCGCATCACCAGCCCCATGTCGTGCTCCACCAGGAGCACGCCCATGCCGGCGTCGGCCAGCTGGCACAACAGGTCGCCCAGCTCCTCGCTCTCGGTGTCGCTCAAGCCCGAGGACGGCTCGTCGAGGAGCAGAAGGCGGGGCCGGGTGGCCAGGGCCCGGGCCAGTTCGAGGAGACGAGCCTGTCCGGTGGGCAACGTGTCGGCGCCTCTGGTGGCCAGGTGGGTGAGGCCGACGAGGGCGAGGACACCGTCGGCGTTGGCGCCGGCGTCAGAACGGTCGTGGGACCAACGGCGCCGGATCTCGGCCGCGGCGAGGACGTTCTCTCGGACGGACAGCGAGCCGAAGATCTCGAGCCGCTGGAAGGTGCGGGCGATGCCGAGCCGGGCCCGCTTGTGGGGTTTGAGCCCGGTCATGTCCGTGCCGTCGAACGTCATCCGGCCCGCAGTGATCGACTGCAGGCCGCAGATTGCGTTGAAGCACGTGGTCTTGCCGGCGCCGTTGGGACCGATGAGACCCGTCACCGAGCCGGCGTCGACCGTCAGGTTGACGCCGCGCAGCGCGTGGACGCCGCCGAATCGGACCTCGGCTTCCGCCACCTGCAGAAGTGGCATTCGTCTTCGTCTCCCCCCAGTGCGGTCAGGCCGGCTCCCACGGCTTTTGGCCGCGGGCCTCGAACTTTCTTTCCTGGTCAGAACAGGTTTGTCGGTTGCGAATGAGAACGGCTTCCACTTTGGAGACTTACGGTCCCAATTTCTGGCGGCAGCTCGCGAGCGTTAGCCTCAACCGCATGGAACACTCCATGGCCGAACGCCTGGCCGACCTGGCCGAACGCAAGAACGAGGCCCTTCACGCCGGTAGCGAGCGAGCAGTCGAGCGCCACCACGCCAAAGGGAAGCTGACCGCCAGGGAGCGGATCGAGTACCTGCTCGACGAGGGCTCCTTCCAGGAGCTCGACATGCTGGCCCGGCACCGGGCCCACGGCATGGGGCTGGAGGACAACCGGCCCTACACCGACGGTGTCGTCACCGGGTTCGGCACCATCGACGGCCGGCGGGTCTGCCTCTTCAGCCAGGACTTCACCGTCTACGGCGGCGCCCTCGGCGAGGTCTTCGCCGAGAAGATCCACAAGGTGATGGACCTGGCCGCTTCGACCGGGGTTCCCATGATCGGGCTCAACGACGGCGCCGGCGCGCGGATTCAGGAAGGCGTCGTCTCGCTGCACTCCTACGGCGGCATCTTCCACCGCAATGTGACGGCCTCGGGGGTCATCCCCCAGATCAGCGTGATTTTGGGGCCCTGCGCCGGCGGCGCCGTCTACTCGCCCGCCATGACCGACTTCATCTTCATGGTGCAGGGCACGTCACACATGTTCATCACCGGCCCCGACGTGGTGAAGACGGTCACCGGCGAAGACGTCACCCTCGAGGAGCTCGGTGGTGCCATGAGCCACGCCACCAAGTCCGGCGTGGCCACGTTCGTCTCACCCGACGAAAAAGCCTGCCTCGACGACGTGCGCCACCTGCTTTCGTTCCTGCCCTCGAACAACCTCGAGGAGCCACCGATCGAGCTGAGCGGCGACGAGCCCGACCGCGCCGTGACCGAGCTGATCGACTTCCTGCCGACGTCGCCCAACCAGCCCTACGACATGAAGCGCATCATCACGGCGGTCGTCGACGACGGCGAGTACATGGAGGTGCACCGCCACTGGGCCATGTCGATCACCTGCGGCTTCGCCCGGATGAACGGCCGCGTCGTCGGGATCGTGGGCAACCAGCCCGCAGTGCTGGCCGGCGTCCTCGACATCGACTCGTCGGAGAAGGCGTCGCGCTTCGTGCGGACCTGCGACGCGTTCAACATCCCGCTGCTCACGTTCGTCGACGTCCCCGGCTTCATGCCCGGCACCGACCAGGAGTACGGCGGCATCATCCGCCACGGGGCCAAACTGCTCTACGCCTACTGCGAGTCGACGGTGCCGCGCATCCAGATCATCACGCGCAAGGCCTACGGCGGCGCGTACGTGGTCATGAACTCAAAGTCCATCGGCGCCGACCTCGCCTTCGCGTGGCCGTCGGCGGAACTCGCCGTCATGGGGCCAAACGGTGCCGTCGAGATCGTCTACCGGCGCGAGCTGGCCGAGGCGACCGACCCGACCAAGCGCCGGGCCGAACTCATCGACGAGTACACCGAACGCTACGCCAACCCGTACATCGCAGCGGAGCGCGGCTACATCGACGACGTGATCTCTCCGGCCGACACCCGGTCGGTCATCTGCCGCAGCCTCGACATCCTCGCCTCCAAACGCGAGGAGCTGCCGCGGCGCAAGCACGGCAACGTGCCGCTGTGACGTTGCCCGTCGAGGCGGACCAGCTCACCTTGCTGGACCGGCCCGCCCCCGACCCTGCGGTCCTGGCAGCGATCACCGCCGCTGTGCAGCTGGCCTGGCCCCGCCCGTCGCCGGCCGACGAGTACGACCCGGTGCACCAGCCGTGGCGCTTCAGCGGACGCTGGTGGAACAAGCCCGTGCCGCTGCGCCGCGATCGTCCCTGGGCACGCCGCTGACCGTCTACGTCGACGACTGGCGCCAACGGGCGACAGTGCGCGACCGCACCGACCGGTGGTCGCACCTGTTGGCCGACGATCCCGACGAGTTGCACACCATGGCCGCCGCGCTCGGCATCCCGCCCCGGGGCTACCAGCTTCACCGCCGCTCGGCGGCGTTGAACCACTACGACGTGCCCGAGGCCCTCCGTGTCCGAGCCATTGAACTGGGCGCCGTCGCCGTCACGTGGCGCGAGATGGCCCGGCTCACCCGTGCGTGGCGGCGCGCTGGCGCTCCGCCAGCGACACCAGGTCTTCCATGATGCGGTCGAAGGAATAGTCCTTCGGCGTGTAGACCGACGCCACGCCCTTGCCCATGAGGAGTTCGGCGTCGTCCGGCGGGATGATGCCACCGACCACCACGGCGGCCGTGCTGCCGGCGGCGCGCAGGCGGTCGAGCACGTCGGGCACCAGCTCGAGGTGTGAGCCCGAGAGGATGGACAGCCCCACGATGTCGACGTCCTCGTCCCGGGCCGCCGCCACGATCTGCGCCGGCGACAACCTGATGCCCTGATAGATCACCTCGAACCCCGCGTCGCGCGCCGCCACCGCGATCTGCTCGGCGCCGTTGGAGTGCCCGTCGAGGCCCGGCTTGGCGACCAGCAGGCGCGGCGGGCCGCCGGTGCGTTCCGCCAGGGACTGGGTCCGGAGGCGGATGGGAGCCAGGTCGTCACCGCGGCGGCCCACGCCGCCGCTGACGCCGGTCGGCGCGCGGAACTCGCCGAAGACCTCGCGCAACGCGCCGGCCCATTCCCCCGTGGTGCCGCCGGCGTGGGCGAAGGCGATGGTCGCCGCCATGATGTTGCCCTCGGGCCCGTCGTCGGCGGCGACGCGGCGCAACTCGTCGAGCGCGGTGCGGACTGCGGTGGCATTGCGCCCCGCCCGCCAGCGCTCCACCTCTTCGATCTGCTCCGCCTCGACGCGGTGGTCGACCTTGAGGATGTTCTCGAACTCGCCGTCGCCGAGCAACGGGGACGGGGCGGTCTCGGTGTAGCAGTTGACGCCGACCACCTTCTGCTGGCCCGTCTCGATGCGCCGGACCCGTTCGGCCTGACTGCGCACGAGCCGTCGCTTGAGCTCGTCGATCGCCTCGAAGGCACCGCCGAGTGCCTCCACGTCGGCCAGCTCCGCACCGGCCGCTTCCGCCAACTCTGCGGTCTTGGCCTCGATCACCACCGACCCTTCGAAGATGTCGTCGTACTCGAGCAGGTCCGACTCGAAGGCCAGGACCTGCTGCATGCGCAAGGACCACTGCTGGTCCCACGGCCGCGGCAATCCGAGTGCCTCGTTCCAGGCCGGCAGCTGCATGGCACGGGCCCGGGCGCTCTTGGACAAGGTGACGCCGAGCGTCTCGAGCACGATGCGCTGGACGTTGTTCTCAGGCTGCTGCTCGGTCAGGCCGAGGGAGTTCACCTGCACGCCGTAGCGGAAGCGCCGGAGCTTGGGATCCTCGACTCCGTAACGATCGCGGCAGATGCGGTCCCACATCTGGTTGAAGGCCCGCATTTTGCAGGTCTCCTCCACGAAGCGGACGCTGGAGTTCACGAAGAAGCTGATGCGTCCGACCACAGCCGGCAGCTCGGCGTCGTCGATCTTGCCCGAAGCGCGCACCCCGTCGAGCACGCCGATGGCGGTGGCCAGCGCGTAGGCGATCTCCTGCACCGGTGTCGCGCCGGCCTCTTGCAGGTGGTAGCTGCACACATTGATGGGGTTCCACTTGGGCGCATGGCGCACGGTGTAGGCGATGGTGTCGACGATGAGGCGCAGGCTCGGACCGGGCGGGAAGATGTAGGTGCCGCGGCTCAGGTACTCCTTGACGATGTCGTTCTGCGTGGTCCCGGCCAGCAACGCCGGGGCGACGCCCTTGTCCTGTGCGTGGGCCACATAGAGCCCGAGGAGCCAGGCCGCGGTGGCGTTGATCGTCATGGAGGTGTTCATCGCCTCCACGGGGATGCCGTCGAGCAGCTCCTCCATGTGGCCCAGGTGCGCCACCGGGACGCCGACCTTGCCGACCTCGCCGGCCGCCTCGGGGGCATCGGGGTCGTAGCCGGTCTGGGTGGGCAAGTCGAAGGCGATGGAGAGGCCCGTCTGTCCCTTGGCGAGGTTGGTCCGGTACAGCTCGTTGGAGGCGCGCGCCGTCGAATGGCCCGAGTACGTGCGCATCACCCACGGCGCATCGCGCTGCGGCTGCGGATCAGTCGCCATTCACATCACCTCCAGACGAGTGGCGCGCCCCACCATTGTGCCCGGGTTCGCAGCACGGCCGCGCAGCTAGCGGTTGTAGTCGTAGAAGCCCTTCTTGGTCTTGCGGCCGAGCTGCCCGGACGTCACCAGGCGCCGGAGCAGGGGCACCGCCGCGTAGTTGGGGTCGCGGTACTCCTCGTAGAGCGCGTCGAGAATGGCCAGGGAGGTGTCGAGGCCCACCAGGTCGAGCAGGGCGAACGGCCCCATGGGGAACCCGCAGCCCCCCTTCATGGCGGCATCGATGCCCTCCTTGGTCGCCACGCCCTGTTCCAGGAGGCGCACGGCGTTGTTCAAGTAGGGGAACAGCAGCGCGTTGACGATGAAGCCCGCCTGGTCCTTGACCTCGACCGGGTCCTTGCCGCAGGCACCGGCGAAGGCGACCGCCGCCGCCATGGTGGCGTCGCTCGCGGTGATGGGCCGCACGACCTCGACCAGGGCCATGGCCGGTGCGGGGTTGAAGAAGTGGATCCCGCACACCAGGTCGGGCCGAGCGGTGGCCATCGCCATCTCCACCACCGGGAGCGTCGACGTATTGGTGGCCAGGATCGTCTCGGGCTTGCAGATGCTGTCGAGCTCCGCGAAGAGCTCCTTCTTCACTCCGAGATCCTCGACGACCGACTCGATGACGAGATCGACATCGACGAGCTCGCCCAGGTGCGTGGTGGCGCGGACCCGGCCCGTGATCTCGGCCGCTTCCTCCTCCGTGCGCTTGCCCTTCTCGACCTGCTTGGCCAACGAGCGGGCGAGGCCCGCCACCATGGCGTCGGCGCCCGCCGCGCTCCGGCTGCGCAGCACGACTTCGTGCCCCGTTGCGGCCGCCACCTCTGCGATGCCCGCTCCCATGATTCCCGAACCGATGATTCCCACCCGTGTGATCGACATGGGCGGCGAGTTTACCGGTCGGTAACCACGGGCGTCGAAGCGAGAGCGGGTGCCGGCGCGTGCAAGAGTGGCCCCATGGACACGTCAGGCACGCTGGCCCTGGTCGGGGGCGATGAATGGACCGAGGGCTGCACCTTCGACGCCTCCCTGCTGCAGGCCTCCGGGGGGACCGACGTGGTGGTGCTGCCGACCGCGGCCGCGTACCAGCACCCGGAGCGGGTCGTGCTCCGGGCGGCCGAATGGTTCGAGCCGCTGGGGGCTCGGGTGGAGGGGCTGATGGTGGTGGACCGGGCCTCCTCCGAGGACGCCGGCATGGCCGCCACCCTGGCGGGCGCCCGCTTCATCTATCTCTCGGGGGGCTCGCCGCTGCACCTGCGCGCCGTGCTGAAGAGGTCGGCCGTCTTCGAGGCGCTCCTGCGGGCCTTCGCCGGCGGTGCCGTCGTGGCCGGGGCGGGCGCCGGGGCCATGGTGCTGACCGACCCGATGGCCGACCCGCGCGGCGGCGCCTTGACGCTCGGGCTGGGCCTCGTCGACAACGTCACGGTGGTCCCCCACTTCGGGGACGAGCACGACGATGCCCACGGCCAGAAGTTGGAGCGGACAGTGGCCATGGCTCCGGCGGCGCTGCCCGTCGTGGCCCTGCCGGCGCGGACCGCGCTCATCAGGGACGGCAAGGGCTCCTGGCGCTCCGAGGGAGCGGGAACGCCAGCCGTGTTCGTCGGTGGGGTCCAGACCGAGGGGCTGGGCGCGCTCGGGAGCTGAAGCGCCCGAGATCGACCGGCTAGTTAGTCCTTCTCCTCGATGGTGACGCTCTCGATGACGACGCGCTCGGTGGGCGTGCCGGAACGACTGCCGACCCCGTTGATCCTCTCCACCACATCGAGCCCGGTCACGACCTCGCCGAAGTGCGCGTAGAGCGGTGGCAGGCGCACCCCGTCAGGACCGCTGATCACGAAGAACTGGCTGCCGTTGGTGTTCGGTCCCGCGTTCGCCATGGCCAGCGAGCCGACCTTGTAGCGGCCTTCCGCCGGCAGTTCATCGTCGAACCGGTAGCCGGGGCCGCCGGAGCCCGACCCGGTGGGGTCGCCGCCCTGGAGCACGAAACCCGGGATGATGCGGTGGAACACGATGCCGTCGTAGTAGTGGTAGCGGGCCAAGAACACGAAGCTGTTCACGGTCTTCGGTGCGGCCAGAGCGTCGAGCGCGATCACCATCGTGCCGTGCGAGGTGACCATGGTCGCCACGTAGCGCTTGGTGGGGTCGATGAACATCGCAGGCTCTTCATCGAACTTGCGCTGCTGCGGGCTCGAGCCGTCGACGGCTGGTGCGGTGGGGGTGGCCATGGTCTGCGCGTCCTTAGCTTTCGTGGATGGTGACGGAGATGATGCGCTGCGTGACGTCCGGTGGGACGCCTTGGGCGGAACCCTGCTTGTTGATGGTGTCGACCACGTTCATACCCGAGGTGACGGATCCGAAGAGCGCGTAGGTGTTCGGGAGTCCCTCGCCCTGTGGCCCGGCGACGATGAAGAACTGGCTCCCACCCGAGTTGGGTTGCCCCGTATTGGCCATGGCCACCGATCCGAGCGGGTACTGCTGTGCGGCGTTGGCGGCCTTCGGCGGGTTCTCGTCCTTGATCGTGTACCCCGGACCGCCCTGACCCGTGCCCGTCGGGTCACCCGTCTGGTCCAT
Organism: uncultured Acidimicrobiaceae bacterium; assembly: GCA_963753115.1. Taxonomy (GTDB): domain Bacteria; phylum Actinomycetota; class Acidimicrobiia; order Acidimicrobiales; family RAAP-2; genus Bog-473. Next base: position 200,079 of record CAVWBB010000013.1, on the reverse strand, counting down.
GAACTGGGGGATGACGCGGTGGAAGATCACGCAGTGGTAGTAGCCCTTGTTGGCCAGGAACACGAAATTGTTGACCGTGGTCGGGGCCGTCTTGGCGTCGAGCGTGATGTCGAAGGTACCGGTGGTCGTCACGACCGTGGCGGTGTAGGTCTTGGACGTGTCGATCGTCATGGCCGGTGCCGACGGGTACTTCTGGGTGTTCACCGTGGTCTTCGTACTGGCGGGGCAACCCGCCTTGACCGCCACCTCGTTCGCCTTCTCCTGCGGCGTGGTCGCCTTGGCGTTGGAGGCATTGTTGTTGCTGTTCCCACCGGAAACCAGAAAGACGATCCCGACGATCACCCCCACGACGACCACGATGATGACGCCGTTCCGGATCTGCTTGCGGCGCTTCTGGCTCTGAGCTTCGGCGGCCAGCCGCGCCTCTCTGGCCGCGCGCTGACGGGCTCTCTTGTCGCTGGGCACGGCCCGAGACCCTACCCAATCGCCGGGCCGGCATCGGATCGCCCTCCCCCGCCCGGGCAACCGGGGCGGCAACCGGCGAGCCGGGGGGCCATCGGACCGGTGCGCAGTCTGTAGCCTCGTCCGGATGCCACTGGTCGTCCAGAAGTACGGGGGCACCTCGGTCGGCGACGCCGATCGGATCCGTGCCGTGGCCGACCACATCGCCCGCACGCGCCGGCAGGGCTCCGAGGTGGTGGCCGTGGTCAGCGCCATGGGCAAGACCACCGACGACCTCATCCACCTGGCCAATTCGGTCAGCGCCACCCAGCCGCCCCGCGAGTACGACATGCTCGTCAGCACCGGCGAGCGCATCTCCATGTCGCTCCTGGTCATGGCCCTGGCCGACCTCGGCGTCGACGCCTCCTCCTTCACCGGGAGCCAGGTGGGCATCATCACCGACGACGACCACACCAGGGCCAAGATCAAGGAGGTCAAGGGCGATCGCCTGCGCGAGGCACTCGCCGCCGGGAAGGTCCCGGTCGTGGCCGGGTTCCAGGGCGTCTCGGCGGCTCGGGAGATCACCACCCTCGGCCGGGGCGGGTCCGACGCCACCGCCGTCGCCCTGGCCGCCGTCCTGGAGGCGGACGTCTGCGAGATCTACACGGACGTGACCGGGGTCTTCACGGCGGACCCCCGGATCGTGCCCGAAGCCCACCGGATCAACCGGATCTCCTTCGAGGAGATGCTCGAGATGGCGGCCACCGGCGGGCGGGTCCTGATGTTGCGCGCCGTCGAGTTCGCCCGGAACCACAATGTCCCGCTGCATGTCCGGAGCAGCTTCACCTGGGAGCCCGGCACCTGGGTGGTGGAGGAGGATGCAGACATGGAAGACGCCGTCGTCACCGCAGTGACCCACGACACCTCGGAGGCCAAGGTCACCGTCAGCGGGGTCCCGGACCGGCCCGGCGTCGCGGCCCGGCTCTTCCGGGCGCTGGCCGACAAGTCGATCAACGTCGACATGATTGTGCAGAACACGTCAACCCACGGGACGACCGACATCTCGTTCACCGTCCCCACCGCCGACCTGCCCGTGGCGGTGGAGACCTCCCGGGCCCACGCCGACGAGCTGGGGGCGTCGGGGGTCACGGCGGACTCGGACGTGGCCCGGGTCTCGCTCGTCGGGGTCGGGATGAAGTCGCACCCCGGGATCGCCGCCACCATGTTCGAGACGCTCGCCAACGAGGAGATCAACATCGACATGATCTCGACCTCGACCATCCGGACCTCCTGCATCGTCGCCGAAGCCGACGTCGAACGGGCAGTCCGCACCCTCCATGCGGCCTTCGCCCTGGGCTGATGCCGCAGACGACGCCGGGTGGGCGCACCTTGTGGCTGCTACGCCACGCCAAGACGGTGGCCGACCCGCCGCCCGGCGGCTCTGACTTCGACCGTGTCCTGGCGCCGCGGGGTCGGCGCGATGCCACGGCGCTCGGGCGCCTGTTCGCCGGGTCCGGCCAGGCGCTGGGACCGGGCCTCAAGGGCGTCCCCCGGCCACAGGTCGCGCTGGTGTCGCCGGCCGCCCGCACGTCGGCGACGGCCGAACTGGTCCTGGCCGACGTCACCGACCCCCCCGAGTGCCGCTTCGACGAGGCGCTCTACGGCGCCGAACCCGAGGAGGTGCTCGCCTTCCTGCGCGCCCTGCCCGACGACGTCGCAGCGGCCATGGTGGTCGGCCACAACCCGACGGCGCACACCCTCTCGCAGAGTCTGTTGTCGGCGCGGGACAAGAAGGGCCTCTCCAGCGCAGTGCGGCACGGCTTCCCCACGTGCGCGCTCGGCGTGTACTCCTTCGCCACCGCCCATTGGGCCGACGTGGCGACCGGGACGGCAAGAATTGATTGCCCTGCTGGGTCCGCCCTATTGAGGGCCCTGACCGGGCGGCGCTCCTAGGCCAGCGAGCGCAGGATGGCGGCGTCGCCCTGGCCGCCGCCGCCGCACAGCGCCACGGCTGCGGTGGACGCACCACGGCGGCGCAACTCGAGCAGCGCGGTCAGCGCCAGCCGGGCGCCGGACATGCCGACGGGGTGGCCCAACGCGATGGCGCCACCGTTGACGTTGACCTTGTCCTCGTCGATGCCCAGGTCGTCCACTGAGGCGAGGCCGACGGCGGCGAAGGCCTCGTTGATCTCGAAGAGGTCGATGGCACCGACGTCGACGCCGGCCTTGCCAGCCGCCTTGGCGATCGCCCGGGACGGCTGCGTCAGCAGCGAGTTGTCCGGCCCGGCCACCATGCCGTAGCCGACGACCTGGCCCAGCGGCGTGAGCCCGAGCTCCTTCGCCTTGGCCGCCGACATCACGACGACCGCGCAGCCGCCGTCGGAGATCTGCGACGCGTTGCCCGCGGTGATGGTCCCGTTCTTGTCGAAGGCGGGCTTCAGCGCGCCCAGCGACTCGGCCGTCGTGCCGGGGCGCACACCCTCGTCGGTGTCCACCAGCAGTGGGTCGCCCTTGCGCTGGGGCACCTGCACCGGGACGATCTCCTCGGCGAAGCGACCCTCCTTGGCAGCGGCGGCGGCCTTCTCGTGGCTCGCGGCGGCGAAGGCGTCCTGGCGCTCCCGAGAGACGCCGACCTTGGCGTTGTGCTGCTCGGTCGAGAGACCCATGGCGATGTGGTCGAACGAGTCGGTGAGACCGTCGTACATCATGGAGTCGATCACCGCGCCGTCACCGATGCGGTAGCCCGCCCGAGCCCCGGGCAGCAGGTAGGGGGCCTGCGTCATCGACTCCATGCCGCCGGCAACGACGATGTCGGCGTCGCCGGCACGGATCATCTGGTCGGCCAGGTAGATGGTGTTGAGGCCGGAGAGGCACACCTTGTTGATGGTGTTGGCGGGGACCGTCATCGGGATCCCGCCCTTGACGGCGGCCTGGCGGGCGGTGATCTGCCCCTGCCCGGCCAGGATGACCTGGCCCATCAGGACGTGGTCGACCTGGTCGGGGGAGACACCGGCGCGCGACAGCGCCTCCGCGATGGCGAACCCACCCAGGTCCATGGCAGTAAATCCGGCCAGCGCACCCGACAGCTTCCCGATCGGGGTCCGGGCCCCGGCAACGATGACGGCCTCGGCCATTCCTTGCACCTCCGCATTCCCGCCGGTCTGGTTACCGGTCGGAAACTCCATCTTACGGGCCAACTATCGTCAGGTCACATGAGCGACATCCTCACTGCTGCCCTGGCCGGTGCGTCCGCCGACGAGCTGGCCGGGCTCGCGATGCCCGATTCCTACCGGGCTGCCCTGGTCAAACGGAGTGAAACGGCCATGTTCGACGGCATGGAATCCTCCGCCAAGGACCCCCGCCAATCCCTCCACGTCGAGGAGGTGGCGCTGCCCGAGCTGGCGCCCGACGAGGCCTACGTCGCGGTCATGGCATCGTCGATCAACTTCAACACCGTCTGGACCTCCATCTTCGAGCCGCTCCCCACGTTCGGCTTCCTGGACCGCCTGGCGAAGGAGGGGCCTTGGGCCGCTCGCCATGCGCTCGACTACCACGTCGTGGGCTCCGACGCCGCCGGCGTCGTCCTGCGGACCGGCTCGCAGGTGCGCAACTGGAAGGTGGGCGACAAGGTCACGGTCCACTGCAACTACGTCGACGACCAGGACCCGTCGGCCCACGACGACTCCATGTTGGCGGCGAACCAACGCATCTGGGGTTTCGAGTCGAACTTCGGCGGGCTGGCCGACATCACGCTCGTGAAGGCCAACCAGCTCATGCCCAAGCCGACGCACCTCAGCTGGGAAGAGGCCGCCATCAACGCGCTGTGCAACTCCACCGCCTACCGCATGCTGGTCTCGCCGAACGGGGCCCGCATGACCCAGGGTGACAAGGTGCTCGTGTGGGGCGCCAGCGGTGGCCTCGGCAGCTACGCGGTGCAGCACGTGCTGAACGGCGGCGGCACGCCCATCGGCGTCGTCTCGTCACCCGAGAAGGTCAAGCTCCTCAACGACCTCGGGGTCGAAGCCGTCATCGACCGCAGGGCGGCGAACTACCGCTTCTGGTCGGACGAGCACACCCAGGACGAGTCGGAGTGGCGCCGCTTCGGCAAGGACATCCGCGGGTTGGTCGGCTCGGAGCCCGAGATCGTGTTCGAGCACCCTGGCCGCCAGACGATGGGGGCTTCGGTCTTCGCCTGCAAGCGGGCGGGCACGATCGTCACCTGCGCCGCCACGTCGGGCTACATGATCGAATACGACAACCGCCACCTCTGGATGAAGCTCAAGACGATCAAGGGCTCGCACTTCGCCAACTACCGCGAGGCGTGGGACGCCAACAAGCTGATCTGCGACGGCAAGGTCCTCCCGCCGCTCTCCGCCGTGTACCCGCTCGAACAGGTCGGCGAGGCGGCCTACCAGGTCCACCACAACCTGCACGAAGGAAAGATCGGCGTGCTGTGCCTCGCCCCGGAGGAAGGCCTCGGCATCGACGACCCCGAGCTGCGGGCCAAGATCGGTGAGGACCGCATCACCCTGTTCCGGCGGCACGGCGCGTGAGCGACTCCCTGCTGACCGAGATCGACCACGTGGCCATCGCGGTCCACGACCTCGAGGCCGCCATCGCCTGGTACGCCGAGGTGTTCGGCGCCACCGTGGATCACCGCGAGCGCGTCGAGTCCGACGGCGTGGAGGAGGCCCTGCTGAAGGTGGCCGACTCCTATGTGCAGCTGCTCACGCCCATCAACGACACCTCCCCCGTGGCCAAGTACCTCGCCAACAAGGGCGAAGGACTGCACCACATCGGTTACCGCGTCGACGACTGCGGCGTGGCCCTGCAGGCGATCAAGGACGCCGGCGGCCGGGTGATCGACGAGGCGCCGCGACCCGGCTCACGAGGCACCACGGTGGCCTTCGTGCATCCCAAGACGTCGTTCGGCACGCTCATCGAGCTGGTGCAGGAGTAGGCCGTCGACTCACTCGGCCGCCGGTCTCCCCTGCGGTTCCATCCGGTTGCCTCACCACCGGGACCGACGTCATTCCGCTGCCCTCGGCAGTCACCAGAGACCCCGGGCGGGCTCAGCCGTTGGTGCCCGCAGATCTGCAAAGGCTCAGTCGGAAACCACTCGGCTCACCCAGTTGGCCCGGCCGGTCTGCGCCAGCCATTCGTCGTACTCGGCTGGGCGCCAGCGTGCGTGCCAGGGATCTCCCTCTTGCAGCACCGTGTCGAGCGGGTCCACGCCCGAAGGGGAGAGAGCGACGGCCGACTGCTTCCACTCCTCCAGGAGGGTCATGGCGACCTGCACCACCTCGGGTCGCGATTCCGAGAGGTCGTCCTGCTCGTGCGGATCCGTCGCGAGGTCGAACAACATGATGTCGGGGAACCCGTGATAGCTGTCATGAAACGTCCGGATGCAGATCCAATCGTCGAAGCGCACGGCCCGCTGAGCGGTCCACGCGCCTTGCGTGAGGATCAGGCTTTCTCTTCCCGCAAACTCTCCCGAATCGAGTGAAGACCGGAACGACTGCCCGTCCCACCGGTTCGGGACACTGCCTCCACTGAGCTCGAGAAGGGTCGCCGCCACGTCAATTTGGTAGTGGAGCGAATCGTCCACCCCGGGCGCCAGGCCGGGCCATCGGATGATCATGGGTACCCGCGCGACATGCTGATCGGCAGTCTGATGATCGCAGTAGATGCCCAGCTCGCCGAGCGTCTCTCCGTGATCGGCGGTGATGATCACCCCGACCTCGTCCTCAATCCCGAGTGTGACGAGGCGGCCAAGGATGCGACCTATGTGGTGATCCACGTAGCGGACTCCGGTGTCATACCCGTCGAACATCCGCCGCACCTGCGTCATGTCATGGGCAACCAGCGGCTGGCGTGGGAAGGCGCCCCAACGTGCATGGGGACCGAAGCCCGTGATCTCCTGCGCAGAATGTGGTCCAGGAAGGCTCCAGTGATGTTCCCGCACCTCCTCGTCGAGCCATCCCGGCATCGGCATGCCGACGAACGGGTCACCAAAGGAGTCGGGTGTCCGGTACGGCGTGTGGGGATCCCACATGTGGACGTGGAGGAACCAATCTTCACGGCTGGAGTTTCGACCGATCCAATCGAGCGCCACCTCCGCGACCTGATCAGCCGTCTCGAGGCCACGAGTACCCAGGTTGTACGACTCGTTGAAGCCAGCAAGAAAGTGGTACGCCGAGTGGCGCTCCGGAAACGTACTGATCGAGGCGGTCCAGATACCGACGTCCTGCATCGTGCTCCACCAGGTCTCGGCAGCATCCCGGCTCCGGAAGCCCCTGTCACTTCCTTCCGGAAACGGAGAGGCAGCGGTCCCGCCGTGCCCGGCGACCCCGTTGTGTATGCCGAACCGCCCACTGCTGAGAGCCGTTCGTGACGGGAGGCAAGGAAGGTCGGACGCGTACACGTTGTCGAACCTGACGCCGTCCGCGGCGACGGCATCCATGACCGGACTGGTTGGGCGTACGTAGCCATAGCAACCGAGGTGGTCAGCTCGAAGCGTGTCGATGTCGAAATGGATGATCCGCATGCCCGTCACACTCCACGACAACGTACGTCACGTTTCCACCGACTCCTGAGCCGGTGGCTCCCCCAGGCTAATACCGGCAACGCGAACCGCTACGCATGGTGTGGGATCTCGGCGTTCAACTCTGCGATCAGGTCATTGAGTCTGCGGACGGCCGGCAGCCCCGCGGTCACGACCTCATCCATCGGATCCGGCCGGCCGTCCAGCCGCTCACTCAGCCAGTCCACGAGCATCGCGTCCATTTGCCGAACGATGTCCGGCCGCTCCGCGGCCAGGTTGACCTGCTCGGCAGGATCGATCCTGAGGTCGTAGACCTCGATCCCGTCCCTCGGATACACACCCGGGTCGACGCATCGGATGTACTTCCAATCCGACGTGCGAACGCCCCGTTTCGCCTGCCAGGTGCACTCGCTCAGAAAGACCGCGTCACGGGCCTGAGTGCTGCTTCCCTCCGTCAACGGCCGAAGCGTCCACCCGTCGAGACCGTCCACGGCGGGCATGTCGAGGAAGTCCAGCACCGTCGGTTTCACATCGATTGTGGAGATCAGCGCCGTGACTTCCGACTCCGGCACCAATCCGGGTGCCCAGATGATCACGGGGACATGGACCACCGAGTCATACAGACCGGCATGGTCGAACCATGCATCGTGTTCGGTCATGTTCTCCCCGTGGTCGCCGAAGAGGACGACCATGGTCTGGTCCAGGAGCCCTGCCCTTTCCAGATATTCGAAGAGTCGACCGATCTCGTAATCGAGATAGGCGACCTCGGCATCGTAAAGGTCGGAGATGTAGTCCAAACTGGGGATGATGTCGAGATGGTTGTACAGGTTCTCGGCAAACAGGGGGTACGTAGGCCTGCTCCGTAGCTTCTCCGAGATGAGGGGGTCTCGATGCAATGCCGAGGAGCCTCCGTACAGGTTCTTGTACGACTGGGGTGGGAGGTACGGGATATGCGGGTCCCAAAAGTGCAAGAACAAGAAGAACGCCTCCTTGCGATGCTCGTCCAGCCACTGGGTCCCCATGTCAACGATAACCGAGCCCGGCGACCGGGACCGGCCCGGAGGCGGCATGTAGTCCGTATAGCCCCGCAGGAACCAGTCTTTCATTGCGAAGAGATGGTCGACCGCTCCCGTCGCGTAGTCAGCATCCCGGAAGATCGTCGGCAACCACGAGAAGTCAGCGTCCAGGCTAGCCGCCGGATGGAAATGCGACACGATGTTCGTCGTGACCCCGAACCTCCCGGTGAAGATGGCCGTGTGAGACGGCTGCGTCGGAATGTCCGACGCGAAGGCGTTGGTGAAGAGCGAACCCTCGCCCGCGATGCGATCAAGGTTCGGGGTCAGCCCACGATCGTAACCAAGGCAGCCCAGACGATCTGCTCGCAGCGTGTCCATCGAGATGAAGATGACGTTCACGTTGTCTCCTTTGTGGCTAGCGGAGGTCAATCGACTGAATGACCAGTGGTTTGACTCATCGAGTTGCACGTACGTACCCGTGGTGCTGCGACGAGAGGGCCGGGTAAATGGTGGGCGTCACGGCACTAATAGACGGCATTGCCAGGGATGACGAAGGCCCGAAGCACCTCATCTGCGCCTGCCGCGAATACCTCTCCGTTCAAGATGACGACCGGAGCGACGAACGTATCCGCCTTGGCATAGTGCCAGTCGACCCTGGTGCCACCCGATCCTCGCAGCAGCGAGAGGCCGGCAGACGTGGCCACGATGTAGATGCCATTGGTCCCCGTCAAACCGTCAATCGGTGATCCAACCGACTGTGTGCTGTCGAGCTTTCCCGAGGGGATCGAGAAGTTGTACACGTCGCCATCTCCGCTCCCGACACCCACGTCACCCCCGCGGGTGACCACCGCCGACGAGACGATGGGACCACCGGTTGCGCGCGCCCAGGTCACCTTTCCGCTGGCTTCGTCGACGGCATAGAACGTGTCGTTCTCGGAGCCGATCAGGACCAGATGATCCTCGAATGTCGCCGCCGCAACGAAGGGCTGTCCGTTGGTTGCGTGGGTCCACAGGACCTGCCCATTGGACGTCGAGACGGCGTGAAGTACTCCCGAATGGTCACCGATGACTACGACGTCATTAGTGGAGTCGACACTGGGGCTGGCCGCCGTCGCGGCACCCAGTGCGTCGGACCACACGACCGCACCGGTCGTCTCGCTGAGCGCGTAGAGCCTCGCCGAAGAAGCGACGAAGACAATCCCTCCACTGACCGCCGGGGACGACGTGATGCTGCTCCCGAGCGATCGGGACCATTCACTGGATCCGGTCGCGGTGTTGAGCGCCAGAACGGTTCCAGCCTGGTCGCCGACGAAGACGCTGCCGCCGTCAACCGCCGGTGACGACGAGAAGCCGCTCCCTATCGAATCCGTCCAGCTGCTCTTGGCGTCCGACACCGTGACGGCGTGGAAGACGCCGCCCGAGTCGCCGAAGTAGGCGACACCGTCGACGACCGCAGGCTGGGAGGTGATCGCCGCGCCCGCGGTCACCGCCCAGGCCTGGCTGAAGTAGGACGCACCGACCGCCTGGTGTTTGGAGATGACGCTGTCGTTGCCCTCAAACCCCAGCCGCTGCGGCCCGTACCCGAGCTGCGGAGAGCTGTTCGAGATCGTGACGACTGCGGCACCGACTCTGCCCGAGGAGGCTCCCGTCGCCGTGATGGTTTGAGGCCCGAACGGCTCGTTGGAAGGTACGGTGCCCGTGACCGGTCCGGCTGATCCGCTGGCGTTTGCCGTCGCAGTCCCCAGCACCTCCGAGCCACCGCCGTTGACCGGAAGAGTAAACGTCACGTGCTCCCCCGCCTGGAACCCGCTGGCCGAGACCGTGAGTGGACTTCCCGGGGGGACCCATTCGCCGGCCGGCCTCACTACCGGCGCGCTCGGGCTTGCGCGAACAGTGAAGCTTGATGCGGCTGCCGTCGCCTTGCCGGATCCGCTCGAGGTGTCGGCGATCCCGTCCTCATTGACTGCAGCAGCATCCACCAGGTACGACGCTCCCTGCTCGGGCACCGGAACCGTGAGCGACCATGTCGTCGACGTTGCGCCGGGCGACCCGATTGTGGCGTCGGTGGCGCTCAGACCAGGAGTGAAGCTGTTGGTCGTGGCCTTGTACCAAGGGCCCGAGGTCCCATCTTCTTGGATCTCTACCGAGACTGCTCGGACGCCGTCGGGCGCAGTGGCCGTCCCGCTGATGCTGAGCTCTCCCGACGGGTAGGCAATAGTGGAGCCGTTCGCGGGCACCGTCACCGCCGTGGTCGGCGCTGCCCCATTCCCACCGCCGAGCCCGAAGTCGTAGAGGAACCCGTCGGCGGAGTCGATGAGCAGAGTTCCGTCGAAGTCTGCCGGCGATGCCGTGATGAACGAACCCGTCTTGTAGGAGTACAGCGACGTGCCGGTGGCCAGTGACACGACGTGGACCACCCCGCTGAGCGTGCCGAAGGCGACAACCTGCTGACCCGGAGGTCCGACGATGGCCGACGACGAATTCACCGTATCGCCCCCCGTGCTGTACCGCCAGAGCAGACTCCCGTTGACGGCATCGATGGCGGAGATGCCCCCATTGTCGCCAAAGACAAGCGTGGAGCCGTTCAGGGCCGGCGTCGAAAGAGCGTCGGTGTTGGCCTCGTTCCCGAAGTCCCAGGACCAGATCAGTGCACCCGTGGTCAAGTCCAGCGCATAGAAGACCCCATCCTTCCCGTCGAAGTAGGCGACGCCGTCGGCGAACCCGTTCACGCCCGGTGCGGAGATAGTCGATCCCGCTCCAATGTCCCAATCTTCCCCCAGGGGGTTGCTGGTGAAGTACCGCCAGACCAATGATCCGGTGGCTGCGTTGATTGCGTACTCGCTGGAATCGGGATCCGCGCTGCCGAAGAGAACCAAGGGCACGCCGTCGGCATCAACGCCGTAACTGATCGGGCTCCAGATCCCGGCGTGCGTCGAAAACGCCGCGCTGCCGTTCCAAGCGAACACCGTCGCGCATGAGTACGTATTGATGGCATAGACGCTCCCGTCCGTGGCTCCCGTGTCCAATGTTGCGAAGTACGCGAGCGTCTGACCACCCGGAAGGGTGGCCACGACCGGCGAGCCCTGGATCGATCCGACCTCTTTGACCGCACATTGAATTGCGCCGGTCGCTGCGTCGAGTTTGTAGATGCGGCCACTGGACAGAGGTGCCACCCAGACGGACGATCCCGACACAAGCGGAGTCGCCGTGAAGGCGGATCCGAACGGGACCGACCACACAATGGCCCCGGTTCTGGCATTGACGGCGTTCATGTAGCCGTCCTCGTCGCCGACGTACGCCAGAGGCTCCCCGAGGGACGCGTTCCATGCCTCGACCGGAGATCCCTCTGTGGCCCCCACTTGTGCCATCCACTTCACTCCCAACGTCGTGGCGTTGCCCGACGAGATGGTCGGGTCCGCACTCGTTCCCGAGAGCCCGGGGTTCCCGTGGAACTGGGGCCACGTGTACCCCGAGCTCGACGCTCCCACGGGAAGAGACCAACTCCCCCCGAAGACTACCGCGCACACGGCCACAACCGCGCACACGATGCGAACTCTCGACAAGTTCATCTTCGTCATTTTCGACCCCTTTTCCCATGCAAATGAATACGACAGTGCGACAAACTGACCGTGGTGGGCATGATCTCGACGCATCCTTGGAGGCGTTCTGTAGTACACAAAGAAGATGCGTCATCCCTTCCACAACACGCGCAGAACAACATGGACACAACGGATGGTGGCCGTGCCGGTGACACTCGTCGCCGCCGGCCTTCTGACTTTCGGGTGTTCGTCCGGTACTGGACCGGCGCCGTCCTCCCACGCCGAGAAACTCCCCACGACGAGCACGTCGAGCACCTCAACATCCGCCGTGGCCCCCACAACCATGAATCCACCTTCGACGCCTCCAGCCGCTTCCGCGTTCCAATTGCCGGCGTCTGTGGGCAACGTCACGCCCTATTGGCTCCTGGAGAATTTTCTCTGTCACCGCCCTGCTCGGAGCAGGGCTGTCGCCGGTGCTGCTCGGGGATTTCTTCAACAACGCTCGGACTTTTGTGATCGTGAAGGCCGCTGACCCCGCGAAGAGCCCGTCGTTGCCAAATGCCACCTACGTCATGAGCTTTGCCAACTACCAGCAGCTCGCAAGTGCGATCACCTCCGGTTCGATACCCCCCTACATCAAGCTCGTCCTGTACGACAACGAGATGTGGCCGGCCACACCTGCCGCACAGCAACACCAACCGTTCGCCTACGAGGCAGAGGCAGACACCTTGGCGCATCAACACGGGTTGGGCCTCATCTTCTCGCCGGCGGCGAACCTGTCCATGGTGCTGAGCCCGTCGTTCACGAACGCAACGAAGTACGACGGCTACACCAGCATCGGAATCGCCTCGCAGGCGGCGCCGCACACCGACGTGCTGGAGATCCAGGCTCAACAGGACGAGGCCATCGACGAGTTCAACAGCTTTGTCTCGTCCGCAGTGAGCCAGGCCCAGGCGACCAATTCCCATGCGTTGATCATGGTGGGCTTGACAACTACCGCACCCCACCAGGTCGTGACGCCGCAGGTGCTGCTGGGCGACTATGACGCGACGCGGCCGCTGGTTTCCGGGTACTGGCTCAATATTCCAGGTGGACGGGGCACCGTCCTCGGGACCCTCAGGTTGCCGTGGCATTTCTTCAAGCTCTGGCTCCTCAGCTCGGCTACTAGGAGTACGACTCTGTAAGCTCGATTTCGCGTAGGGCCGGAGGCCGTGTCGCGGGGTAGAGCGCTTCTCTGACACGGTCGGTCATCACGGGTCGTGCGTTGAAGCTGAGAAACGCCTCTAACCTGTAGTAGTGCTTGAGCAGAACGAAGCCGTAGCGCAATGGAAGCCAGCCGAGCTGGCGCGCCTTCCCGTAGTACACCGTGTATCCAATGACTTGGACGAGCGCCGGAACGGCTTTGAAGAGGAGAGAAGAGGACCCGGGCCAAGTTGAGATGACTCGTCGGGTTGAAAATCGCCAGGACAATCACATAGCCCAGCGTCGTTATGTGCAACGGTACGAGGAAACGTTTGAACGACTGCGCGTCATGAAGAACCAGAAGCGGGGGCCAGCGTACCCCGTGGCAGCGGGAATGTACCGGGAGAAGGCCATGGTCCCACCCCAGTTCCATCTCTTCCTCTTAATACGCAACTGCCGCTGAGTGTTCGGTACGTCCTCGTACGACCGACGGTGTGTCGATTTCCACGCGGTAGCCAGTCCGGGCAATGGCGCACGTGAAATCCAGGTCCTCCCCGTACATGCCTTCGACGAACCCGCCGATGGCCATCGCTGCATCGCGCCGGAACCCAGTGAACGTACCGGGTACGCACGCCACCCCGTCCACCACATCACTCGCCGGTCGGCCCATGCCGAACCCGACGATCATCTCGAACATCCGCATTCGATCGATCCACGTTTCGTACAGCTCTTTCGGCAGCGTGAACGCCCCCACCATCCCCACTTTCAGATCTGCCAAGAAGTGGGGCACGGAGTACAAGAAGCAGTCCGGGTGGAAGAGACAATCGGCATCAATCCGGTACACGAAGTCGGCGCAGCATCGAGACAGGGCCAAATGAGGGCGCCCGACTTGCCCGTGTGGTTGCCCTTGATAACCTCTCCGGTGGCGTGGCGGAAGGCGGCCATGGCACCGGACTCGAGTTGGAACGTGCTGTCGGTGGATCCGTCGTCGCACTTGAGCACCCGGACGGAGCCCTCGTATCGCTCCGCCGCGGTATCGATCGTCCCGAGGAGTTCGGCGATGTTGAGCTCCTCGTTGAACGCAGGAATGATCACCTCAATAGGGGTCGTTCCGGAGTGGGATTGATCTTTCTAGGTGCACCAGGCGCACCGACCCTAGGAAGACGGTGATGAAGATGTGATGTACGGGGGACAGGCAAAGGCGATTGCTGCGGCCACCAGCGGACTCTGGCCGAACTTGGACTCTAGATAGATCGCTCCGGCCATCACGACTGCGACAGCCGCCAAGACGCAGATGATGACGATCGCGTCGTCGATCAGATCAGTTGGCTTGTACCGCCCGATGAAGTTTCGTCTTCTTCGGGAGTCGGAAGCTCGTGAAGGCGACGCGGCAGACGATAACACCGGCAATGGTGTACTGCACGAGCAGGTTCACGACCGGCGTCAGTCCCAAGGGGAACCCAGTCTCTATGACGAAGATTCCGAAGAAGGCGTCAACCACTGCGGACACGAGGAGAAAGAACGCCACGTTCAACAGGATCATCAGCCGCGTCCGAACGAGGCCCTGAAGGCCACGGCGAACGCCACACCGAAAGAGAGGACGCTCACCTGGAAGACAGGAAGGAGTGAATGCGCGTAGCCGTCGACCGCCGTGGGTCGGGAATACCGACACAACAACTCCGTCACGAGGTTGTGGTATGCGTCAGCCAGGTTCGGAGTCTTGAGCCCGACATCGCGACGGACACCGCAAGACTCGTCAGGATGAAGAGACCGCACCGCTTGTAGCTGAGCTTCAGAGGTGGCTTCATGACGACGAGGTTCCCCGATCCCTTGTCGGAGTCGTCGTCGTAGCTGCGAGTGAACGGCTTCAGGATGACGACGGCCAGGATGGCCGTGTCGACTACCAAGAGCGCGTCACCGTGCCAGCTCAAAGCGGTCGTTGCGATCACGCCCATGACCTCAGAACACGACCGTTGAACTCATTCCGGGCAGCAGACCGGACACTGTTCGTTTGAGGTCGACGATGACGTCGTAGGTCACGCCGTTGGTGCCCCTCGTTGAGCTCAGTCCCAACTGGTGACCACGCCCGACGCCGTGATGTTCAAAGCCGAGATGGCCACAGTCGCCGACTTTCCGACTCGCACCGATGCGACCTGCGCCTCCGGAATCTGCGCCATGATCTGCTGCTGACCGCCGACGAGTTCGATCAGCGGTTCCGATCCACTTTGGCCGGAGGTCGATGCACCCTGCGATGTGAGCTGCGATGGGAAGAGTGTGAAGCCTGACTACTGGTTCGCGGGAATTGCCCTCGCGACTGGTAGATGTGGACCCCATCCGGTCCCAAGGTCTCCCCGGCCGCGCCGTACACCTCGGTGACCACGCCCCCGTTGGGAGCAACGAGGCTGGCGGCGTTGACCTCGCTCTGCACCTGCGCCAGCTGTGACTCTGCCTGATTCAGATTCGCTTGCGCCTGAGCCTGCGAGGACACGCTTCCAGGGGAGGACTGCAACGTCGACTGGTAGTTGGCCACGTTGAGAGTGGCCTGAGCACTGTTGCGGTTGCCTGCGCCGCGTCAATGGATTGCTGCGCCTGCGCCTCGCTGACCGGCAGCTGAGCTTGCGCCTTGCTCACCGCCCCTTGATCCTGGTTCAGCGCGAGTTGCAGGTTCTGACAGTGGGTAAACGACGATTGAGCCGCCTGCAGTTGAGCTCCCGTAAGGCCGGGGTCGGGCACGACGGGCCCGTTGGGGCATGCCTGCGTGTACGTGGCGCTGTCCGAGGTGTTTTGTGACTGAGCCGATGTGACGGCGGATTGGGCCTCAGCCACATTGGCCTTCCCCGAAGCTTCCGCCGACGCGAGCGCGGCGTTGGCGTTGTTCAGCGCAGTCTGAGCCTGCTGGGCCTGGAGAGTGTCCTGCTCTAATTGGCCGCCGTAAGGTTCGGAGATCCCGCCTGCACCAAGACCTCGCGGTCTGCCTTCACCGTGGCCTGGTCTGCCGCGAGCTGCGTCTGCAACGACGCATCGGCCTGGTGGCCAGGATCTCTCCCGATTTCACTCGATCGCCCACCTTTACCAGCACGCCGACACCATCGCGTTGTTGGTGAAATTCAAGTCGTCGACCTTCGACGCCGTGACGACGGCGGGGAACGATTGCGCCCCGGCTGTGACCGAGTTGACCGTGAAGATGGTCGCCAGGATGGCCACGACGGCGAGCGCCAGTGCGAAGGCCATCTGGCGTCGTGTGATGTGCAATCAGCCCGGATCGCGCTCGGCCAACGGGTTGCCCGACCCGGCTGCCCCGTTGGTGAGCGAGGCATTCATGCCTCGGACCTTTTCGACCTTCGTGTCAACAGTCATGGCAGATGCACTTGCTCCTCTGGCTCCTCTGGCTTTGATGATCTGGGCTCTCGATCGGGTGGGGCATTGCCGGCCAGAGCGGGCAGGACTCGCTTGGCCCTTCTCCGGTCCTGTGTCCACGTGGACACCATGTAGGTCACGAGGAGCAAGAGGATGACGGCGGCGGCGGGGACCAGAACCGCCGTGGCGCCGGCACCGCCGCGGAGGAGGGTCTTGGTCCATTCGATCGGATCGAGATTCGACCCGCTCCCCTTGTTGGACGGGCTGGCAAAGTCAGGGAGACCCAGCGTCAAGGGGAACGCAAAGAGCGTCCCGGCTCTCCGGGCACCACCCGTTGACGCCACTCCACCGAAGTCGGGGAGACCCAGGAACGGGAGGAACGCAAACTGCGAGTGGAACGAACCGGAACCGGGCCCGCACCGGAAATCGAACCGGAGCCAGAAGGAGTGGGTACGGACGGGACCGAGACCACCTTGCTGACAGCGGTTGCCGTGGCCCCTGCGGCCTCGGCGTCGCCGCTGTAGACCGCCGAGATCTGGTTGGTTCCCGCGGGAAGAAGAGCCGTGGAGCACGACGTCACGGCGGCGAGTGGAATGGACTGACATCCCGCTAATGGGCTTCCGTTGGCCTCGAAGCTCACAGATCCCCCAAAGTCGGTGTTCGACACTTGGGCGTTGAGGCGAACACGGTGTCCGACGACCGTTGAGGCCGGAGACGCCGTGGCCGCGACCGTCGAGGTCAATCGTGCAGGTTGGAACACCGCGCTCGGCTGACAAGCCTTGGAACAACTGCCATCCCGCCGAGTCCAGCGGGTACGTATTGTTCCCGTCGTTGCCCGGCGCATCGAAGTACATCACTGCTTTGATGAGTGGGAAATCCCCAGCTTGCGACACCGCGTCTTCGATCTGCTGCAGATAGCTCGCTTGACCTCCGGCAAACGCAGCGGTCTCGGAAATCATCATCGGTTTGCCAAAGGTCGCGAAGTACGAATACCAGGAGCTGAATCGCTCGACGAAGGCCGTTGGGTGTGGATTCGTCGTCCTCACGTACCCGTCTGCAGCGATCCAGTCGACGTAGGCCGATCCCGGGTAGTACTGGTAAAGGTCCTGGTCGGCACCCGCCGTCGCGATGGCGAAGACGAAGCCGACGTTCGACGCGCCGGCAGCGGCGAAGAGGTCGTGGATGTGGCGGAAGGTGGCCGCGTAGCCCGCGGGACCCAGGCTGCCGATGCAGTTCGAGTAGTCCGCAGAGCCGGGGAAGTTTGGCTCGTAATACCACCGGAGGAAGACCGGCGCCTTCAGGGCGCCAATTTTGGGCTTCGGCGGTAATCAGGGCGTCGTCGGTCCCTGCAATGACGTTTGCGTCGGTATCGCCGCAGGCCCAGTCGATCATTGGGATCGACCCGTCCGCCACCACTTGTTGGACCTGTCCGGTTGGTGCCGGGTTCTTCCATGTCTGGTAGACGTGGACGATCGAGAGTGAACGCGCCAGTCCGGCATTGAAGGTTGGGAGGCCGTTCAGCTCCTCCAGGACGGCGGCGGGGAGTGGGAGGACGCTATGGGTGACCTCGGGCCTCACCCATGCGCCGAGATACACCCCACCAGGGCCTGGTATGGCCGGCGGTCCGACTGGAGGCGGGTTCGCCGTCACGTCCAGGTCGATCGCCTGCGACACCGATCCGCTCGCGACCGCATCACCGCTGTACTCGACGACGATCTGGTTCTCTCCTAGGGGAAGCGTGGAGGTGTCACAACTCCCGGCGATATCGTCCGGCACGTCGCCACAGCCGGAGATCACCGACCCGTTGTCGAAGAAGGTGAGGGCTCCGCCGACGTCCGGTGTGGCGACCTGGGCCATGAGGTGCGCCGTCTGACCCTGGGCCACGGTGCTCTCGGACGAAGTGACGGCAGTCGTCGTCGGCGTTCTCGCAGGCTGGAAGGAGGGCAGCTCGCTGAGCGCGGCCAGGCTCTGTGCGCCGGCGCTCTGCGGCTGGAGTTCGTAGCTGCTACCAGTGGTGACATCGGGCGCGTCGAAGTAGACCACCGCCCTGATCTGCGGGTACTGCGTTGGAATGGTGGACAGCTGGTCGATGTACTGCGCCTGCAGGCTGGGAATGGCCGCTGTTTGGAGATCATGAGCGGCTTGTCGGCCGAGAACTCTGCGTACCATGCGCCGAAATCGCTGGCGACCGTCGCCGTCAGGCTCGAGCTGGCGTAGCCGTCGGCTCCGATCCAATCCACGTCGGCCGCACCCGGATAGTAGGTGCCCCATGACGGATCACCGTGAGGCGTGGTGGTGTCGACCGACCAGACGTACGTCACGTTGGCTGCGCCCGCGGTCACTATTTTGTCGTGGATGTATCGATAGGCCGCGACGTACCGGGCGGCACCCCCGCCCCCCAGACATGCTTTGCTGGCTGCCGTGTTCATATTCGGATCCGGAAACCAGCGCAAGAACACCGGCAAGCGGAACTGCGCCAGCGTCGTGGCAACCAGGCTGATTTGGCCGTCGTCGAGACCCGCAGTCACATTGGCATCGGTGTCGCCACAGTTCCACGTGATCATGGGTATCCCGCCCGTTGCGACCACCTGGTCGAGCTCCGTCACCGTGACGGGATCGTTCCAATCCAGCATCACGGGAACGATCGAGAGCGGGCGTCCGAGGGTCTTCTGCAATGCCGGCAGGGCGGTGAGCTCGCTCCGCAGGCTGACGATGCCACCTGTCGGGTTCTTCGCATGCAACGAGCTCCCGGAGGGGTCGACAAACGATCCGAGATACGCCGTCCCTGCCGCGGGCACGAGAGGAACCGAGTTGCCCGGTGGTTGGTCCGCGTGGGCGGAGAGACCCGGAGCGGAAGAGGCGTTCGCCCGTGATCCAAGCGGCGTCGGGACCGGCCGGCGGGAGGTGGTCTTTGCGGCGTCCGGAGGACCGCTGAGCGCGGTCACACTCGCGCCGACCGGGGCTGACGTCGAAGGTCCGAAGGTGGCATCGCCGCTGTAGGTCACGACGAAGCTCTGCGCCCCGGCTGCCAGCCCTGACGTCTGGCACTCTGCCGCCGGCGTGATCGGGACGAAGGCACACCCCTTGATCGGTGTCCCGTTGTCGAGGAAGCTCACGGTTCCACCGTTATCCGTCGCCGCCACAGAACCCCGCAGCATCAGTCTGGATCCGGCCGGCACTGACGACTGCGAGACGGAGACTGTCGTGGCCGGCTCTGGACGGGCGGGGGTGAAAGCCGCTGCTGCGGCCAGCTGCTGAAAAACCACAGCTCCCGCCGCGTCAAGTTGGTACTGGACGCCGGTCGATGGATCCGGCGCGTCGAAGTAGATCAACGACTTGATCTGTGGATACAGGCTCGGGAGATCGGACAGGATCTGACCGAGATAGGCCGATTGCGATCCGGTCGGGGCTCCGGTCGAGGACACCATCAGCGGCTTGCCGGCACTCGAGAACGCCGCGTACCAGGACCCGAACTCGCCGGTGAACGCGTCCGGTTGCGCCGGGTCGGCCGCTGGGGCGACGCCATCGGCCGCGATCCAATCCACGACGCTTTCGCCCGGGTAGTAGTTCACCAGGTCCGGGTCCGCCGTGCCAGATGTGTCGACGGACCACACGAAAGCCACGTTGGTGGCACCAGCCGAGGCGAAGAGGTTTCGGATGTGCTGATACGCCGCGACGTAGCCCGGCGCGCTCGGTGGCGCCGAGACACGACGCCGTGGCGGGATCGCTCGGCCGGTTGGGATCGGGGAACCACCGCAGGAGAACCGGCACATCCGTGGCCGCCAATCCCCGGGCTTCCGCGGTCACACGTTGATCGTCCAACCCTGCCGCGACGTGCGCGTCGGTGTCCCCGCAGCTCCAGGTGACGAGCGGGATGGCACCAGTCGCGGCCACGGTGTCCAGGCCTGCCACGTCGACCGGCTCAGTCCAGTTCTGGTAGGTCGACAGCATCGACGGCGAGCGACCTTCCTGATCATCGAAGTTCGGCAATGCCGAGAGCTGTGCCTGCACGCTGGCGGTACCACCCGTCGGATCCGTTGCACTCAGGGATGCCCCGTTCGGGTCGATGAAGGCACCGAGGTAGGCCGTCCCCGCCCCCGGGACGGCGGGCGTCTGGACCGACGTCGCCGGGGCGACCGAGCCGGCCGAGACCGGCTTCGGGACGGCTCCGAGCAGTGCGGCCGCCAGCAACGTCGCCGCCAGACCGCCGGCCAGGACGGCCGGCGCGAGCCTGGACCCACTGTGCCGAACCCTCGGGCCCGTTCGACGGGGGCTGGAAGCAGGTGCGGGCGGCTCTTGGCGACGGCTCCGACGCCGAGCCGCGGCGTGCGCAGCCGTCACGGCGCCGACACCGCCTGGGGGCCCGTCCTCGACAGCGAGTCGAGGGGCCTGGGAGGGGTCAGCGGGAGAGGGGTCCCGAATGACACGGCCATGACTTTAGTCATATTTTGGTTGCAAAGTCACGGGCGTTTCGACAATAAAGACGCAACTTCGAACCCAAAAAACCCGGCGGGATATCCGATATCGGGCGACGGCCGATTCCGCTAAATCTCACCAATTGCATAGGAAATTTGATCAATCAGCCGAGGTGAGCGGCGGAGTCGGGCGGACAGACGCGGAAAGGAGGTCGCTGAGAACAGGTCAATGACCGTTCGGAAATAGGAATGTACGAGGACGCCGGACGTCCGAAACCGCACTCCGGCTACGGCTGATGTACCCCGCTCAGCAAGCGCACGATCCGGAGTGCCTGGTCGAAGATCTCGCCGGATTCAGGAGTCAACTCGAGGTCGGGATGGGCGGGCGCCTCGTAGGCAGCACCGATCCCGGTGAAATCTGGGAGCTCGCCTGCGCGTGCCTTGGCGTACAGGCCCTTGGGGTCCCGCTGCTCGCAGATCTCGAGCGGGGTGTTGACGTAGACCTCGAAGAAGGTCATGCCGATGTCGGCGTGGGCCTCGCGCAGCTTTCGGCGCTCCTCTCCACACGGGCTGATGAGGGACAAGAGGGCGACCGTTCCGTCCTCAGCCAACAATCGTGCCACCTCTCCCGCGCGCCGGAGGTTTTCAGCGCGGTCTTCAGGCGTGAACCCGAGGTCGCTGCACAGATTGTGTCGGAGGTTGTCCCCGTCGACCATGAAGGCGGGCCGGCCCCGTTTGACCAGCAACTCCTCCACGGCCGCGGCAAGCGTGGACTTTCCCGATCCCGAGAGGCCGGTGAAGAGCACCGTGGCACCCCGCACCCCGAGGTGACGGTATCGCTCCTCCGCTGTGAGTTTTCCCGTGTGACGAACGACGTTCGGGCTCGGTGCATGTTGGGCTGCGAACTTGACTGTCCCGGCGCCCACCGTGAGGTTGGTGTGGGGATCGATCAGAATGAAGCTTCCCGTCGCACGATTGACCTGATAGTCGTCGATCGCCAACGGCTCCGTCGTGTGCAGACGTACCCGGCCGATGTCATTGAGCGCGAGCTGCGTCGCAGACTCATCCCTGCGCAGCCCGTTGACGTCCATCTTGTAGTGCAGTGCCTCGACGGTGGCTCGAACGATCTTCGTCGTGTGCTTGACGAGGAGCGGTGTGCCGATGGTCAGGACGCGTTGCGCGTCCATCCAACTCACCGTGGCCTCGATCTGCTGCGTCATGCTCGGCTGATTGTTGAGGACGGCAGATCATGTCGCCCCTGGCCACCCCCACTGAGTCGGCGAGCGTCATGGCGACCGCCATGGGCGGAAACGCCTCATCGACGTGTCCGTCCGCAGTCTCGATCGTCCGTATGGTGGTTGCCACTCCTGACGGCATCACCACGACAGGGTCGCCCGGGCGGAAGACACCGCTGGCGACCGTTCCCGCGTACCCGCGAAAGTCGACGCCGGTTGAGCCATGTGACCGGATGACGTACTGCACCGGGAACCGCGGGTCGATGAAGTTCTCGTCACTGGCGATGTACACCGTCTCGAGGTGATTGAGCAACGGCCGCCCCCTGTACCACCAGGCGTTGTCGGAGGGATTCACGACGTTGTCACCGTGCAGGGCGGAGACGGGTATGAACACCACGTCTCGAATATCGAGGCGAGAGGCGAACGACATGAACTCTTCTTGTATGTCCTCGAACCGCTGCCGATCCCAGTCAACAAGATCCATCTTGTTCACGCACACCACCATGTGAGGGATTCCCAGCAGGTGTGAGAGGAAGGCGTGACGCCGGCTCTGCTCGACAATCCCGTTACGGGCATCGATCAAGATCATGGCCAGGTGCGCGTTGGAAGCGCCCGTCACCATGTTGCGTGTGTACTCCGCGTGCCCGGGAGTATCGGCGATGATGAACTTTCTCGTTGGCGTCGAGAAATATCGGTAGGCCACGTCGATGGTGATGCCCTGTTCGCGCTCGGCCCGCAGGCCGTCCGTGAGCAGTGACAGGTCGGTCTCGGTATTGCCCCGCCGTACGCTGGTCCGCCGAATGGCGTCGAGCTGGTCCTCGTAGATCGCCTTCGAGTCGTAGAGAAGGCGTCCGATCAGGGTGGACTTCCCATCATCCACCGAGCCTGCCGTAGCCAGGCGCAGGAGCTCCGTCACTAGAAGTATCCCTCTCTCTTCCTGTCCTCCATGCCGTTGTCGGAGATCCGATCGTCCGCCCTGGTGGCGCCTCGCTCCGTCAGCCTGGTGACTGCCACTTCTTGGATGATGTCCTCAACCGTCCGAGCCGGCGATTCGACGCAGCCGGTGCAGTCTGCATCTCCGACCGTGCGGAAGCGGACCCGTGCCTCGAACTGGTCGGCCTCCTCGTCAGGAGCGAGATGCTCGTTGACGGACATGAGCATGCCGTCCCGCACGAAGACGGTGCGTTGGTGCGCAAAATAGATGGACGGCACGTCGATGCGCTCGTCGGCGATGTACTGCCATACGTCGAGTTCCGTCCAGTTCGACAAGGGGAAGACCCGTATGTGTTCGCCTTTGTGATGGCGGCCGTTGAACAGGTTCCACAGCTCAGGACGCTGGTTCTTCGGATCCCACTGCCCATGCTGGTCTCGGAAGCTGTAGATCCGCTCCTTGGCCCGCGCCTTCTCCTCGTCGCGGCGCGCTCCTCCGAAGAGCGCGTCGAACTCGTGCTCGCGGATCGTGCGCAGCAGCGTCGGAGTCTGCAGTTTGTTTCGGGTCGCTCGGGCGCCCGCCTCCTCGACAATCGTTCCCGCGTCGATGTCGTCCTGCACGCGACCGACGACCAGCCGGATCCCGAGTCCCTCGACCGTGCGATCACGGAACTGCAACACCTCGGGAAAATTGCGGCCAGTGTCGATGTGCACGACCGGAAAGGGCGGCGGAGACGGAAAGAATGCCTTGCGTGCAAGATGCAGCATGACGATGGAGTCCTTTCCTCCCGAAAAGAGGAGGGCCGGGCGCTCGAACTCCGCCGCCACCTCGCGCATGATGTAGATCGACTGCGCTTCAAGCTCGCCTAACTGACTGAGCTTGTAGGCGCCCGACGTGTCAGGCTCGAGGTATCTATCCGGCTCCGCGACATGCACGGACGAGTGGGCGTGGTTCGCTATGGGTGTGGCCATTGAGCGTTGCCTCCGACAAGGGCAGTGGCGGCTCCGAGAGGGTGGAGCTGCCGAGGCTCGCGGCATCACCCACGCTCCTCTTCCCGGGTTGCATGGTAAGAGTTCGCCCCTCAGAAAGGAAGAGGCAGCGGCAAAGGTGCTCAAGAGTTGGGCGGAAATTGAGAATTACGCAACGAGCACGCGACCGCCGTACCGGGGGCCGTTGGCGCCTGAGTTCTCTAGCGGAGAATCCCTCGAGCAGCTCGAGCACGCAGGAAACCTGCTCGGGGAGCGAGCCCGGCCTGGACCCAGGACCAGGTCGGGCCGCGACGGCACCTCGTAGGCCGAGTCCACGCCCGTGAAGCCCGGGAGCTGCCCGGCCCGGGCCCGGGCGTACAGACCCTTGGGGTCGCGCCGCTCGCACTCCTCGATGGGGGTGTCGACGAAGACCTCCGCGATAGGCGAAGGCCCGGCCTGTTCGTGCAGGGAGCGGATGAGTCGACGGTCCTCTTCGAACGGGCAGATGAGTGCGATGAGGGCCAGCGCCCCCGACTCGGCGAACATGGACGCAACTTCGCCCGCCCGGCGGACATTTTCCGTGCGGTCACGGTCGGAGAAGCCGAGGTCGGCGTTCAACCCGTGGCGCAGATTGTCCCCGTCGAGCAGGAAGGCGGGTCGGCCTGAGCGCACGAAAGCCTCTTCCACGGCGGCAGCCACGGTCGACTTGCCGGCTCCGGACAGGCCCGTGAACAGGAGCGTCGCTCCCGACGTGCCAAGCGCAGCGAAGCGGTCCGGACGAGACAGCCGGCCGTTCTCGTGACGCACCACGTTGGGACTGGCGTGCGCCGTGGCGATGACTCGGATGACGCCCGCGCCCACTGTCGCGTTGGTCGTCGCGTCAATGATGATGAAGCTCCCGGTGGAGCGGTTGGTCGTGTAGTCGTCGACGAGGAGCGGCTCGGTGCAGCGGAACGTCAGGCGGCCAACCTCGTTGAGCTCGAGCATGGAGGCCGCCTCGTCGCGGTGCAGGCCGTTGATGTCGAGCCGGTAGTGCAGGTTCTGCGCCGTCGCCCGCACCGTCCGGGTGCTGTGCTTGAGGAGGTATGTGCGCCCTTCCATCAACGAGGAGCGCTCGTCCATCCAGCAGACCGTCGCCTCAATGTCGTGGGTGGCCGTTGGGCGGTTGTTGGGCCGACAGAGGATGTCGCCCCGCGACACGGCGATGTCGTCTTCCAGCGTGACGACGACGGCCATGGGCGGGAACGCCTCGGCCACCTCGCCGTCCGCCGTGGCGATGGAGGCGATGCGCGATGTCGTCCCGGTCGGCATGACGAGCACGTCGTCCCCCGGCCGCAGGACGCCGCTGGCCACCGTGCCCGCATAGCCCCGGAAGTCGGGGTTCTCGGGCGTCTGGCTGCGGATGACGTACTGCACCGGGAAACGAGGGTCGATGAAGTTCTCGTCGCTGCCGATGTAGATCGACTCCAAGTGGTTCAGCAGGGGCGAGCCGTCGTACCACCACATGTGCTCGGAGCGCTGCACCACGTTGTCACCGCGCAGCGCGGAAATGGGGATGAACGTGATGTCGTGCACGTTCAAGCGGGCGGCGAACTCCATGAAGTCGGACTTGATCCGCTCGTAGCTCGCCTGATCCCAGTCGATCAGGTCCATCTTGTTGACGCAGACCACCATGTGCGGGACCCCCAGCATGGAGGACAGGAAGGCGTGGCGACGGGTCTGCTCAATCACGCCCTTGCGGGCGTCGATCAGGATCAGCGCCACGTGCGCGTTGGACGCACCCGTGACCATGTTGCGCGTGTACTCGGTGTGCCCGGGAGTGTCGGCGATGATGAACTTGCGCTTGGGCGTGGCGAAGTAGCGGTAGGCCACGTCGATCGTGATGCCCTGCTCCCGCTCGGCCCGCAAGCCGTCGGTCAGCAGGGCGAGGTCCGTCTCGATGCCGCCCCGCTGCTCGCTCGTGCGGCGGATCGCCTCGAGCTGGTCCTCGAAGATCCCCTTGGCGTCGTAGAGCAGGCGGCCGATCAGCGTGGACTTGCCGTCGTCGACCGAACCGGCCGTCGCCAGGCGCAAGAGCTCGGTCACTAGAAGTACCCCTCCCGCTTGCGATCCTCCATGCCGGCCTCCGAAATCCTGTCGTCGGCCCTGGTGGCGCCCCGCTCCGTCATCCGGGTGGCCGCCACCTCGGTGATGACGAGCTCGACGGTCTCGGCCATTGACTCGACGCAGCCGGTGCAGTCGGCGTCGCCCACGGTCCGGAAACGCACCATGGCCTCGAAGACCGGGTCTCCCGGTCCGGGGCTCAGGTGCTCGGTGACGGCCATCAGCATGCCGTCGCGCTGGAACACCTCGCGCCGGTGGGCGAAGTAGATCTGCGGGACGTCGATCTCCTCGTCGCGGATGTAGTTCCACACGTCGAGCTCGGTCCAGTTCGACAGCGGGAAGACGCGGATGTGCTCGCCTTTGTTGTGCCGGGCGTTGTACAGGTTCCACAGCTCGGGTCGCTGGTTCTTCGGATCCCACTGCCCGAACTCGTCCCGGAAACTGAAGATCCGCTCCTTCGCCCTGGCCTTCTCCTCATCCCGACGTGCGCCACCGAAGACGGCGTCGTGGCGACCCTCGGTGATGGCGCGCAACAGGGTCGGCGTCTGCAGGCGGTTGCGCGTGGCTCCCGGCGCGGCGTCCTCGACCGTGCGGCCGGCATCGATGTCGTCCTGCACCTTGGCCACCACCAGGCGGACGCCCAGCTCCGCCGTGTGGCGGTCCCGGAACTCGAGCACCTCGCTGAAGTTTCGCCCCGTGTCGACGTGGAGCACCGGGAAAGGGACGGGCGCCGGCCAGAAGGCCTTGCGAGCCAGGTGGAGCATGACGATGGAGTCCTTGCCGCCCGAGAACATCAGCGTCGGCCGCTCGAACTCGGCCGCGACCTCTCGGAAGACGTGGATCGACTGGGCTTCGAGGGCTCGCAGGTGGGACAGGCGGTAATGGCCCGGCCCGGCCGGCGTCGCGCCGTCCGGGCCGTTTGCGTCAGCCACCATCCGCGGTGTCGCCACCGGTCCCTCCCCTTGGTCGTCCCCTGCGAACAGAGAGAAGTTTAGGCCCCGGCCTCCACCGCGCCAGTGCCGGGCTCCTCGGCCGCCGCGCTGTCGGTGCCGGCGTCGACGATCGGGTTCCCGAAGGCGTCCTCGGCCGTCGGCGCCGCGCCGAGCCAGCTGGCGTCGATCGACGAGTCGAAGGGGTCTTCGCTGATCCCTTCGCCCATGTCACGCAGCCAATTGGCCAGGTCCTCGGTGTCGGACTCGCCCGAGCCCATGGCCCAGAAGGGCATGGCCTCGGCGTCGGGCATTTCGAGCCGGATGTTCCGGTAGTGCTCCATGCCCGAGCCGGCCGGGATCAGCTTCCCGATGATGATGTTCTCCTTGAGCCCGAAGAGCTGGTCACTCCGACCCTCGATGGCCGCCTCGGTCAGCACCCGGGTCGTCTCCTGGAAGGAGGCGGCCGAGAGCCAGCTCTCGGTGGCCAGCGACGCCTTGGTGATCCCCATCAGCTCGGGACGACCCTCGGCGGGGACGTTGCCGTCCTCGACCAGGGTCCGGTTCACCTCGGCGTAGATCTGGTTGTCGACGCGCTCGCCCGGCAGGAACGGGGCGTCGCCCGGCTCAGCCACGAGCACCCGGCGCAGCATCTGGCGCACGATCAGTTCGATGTGCTTGTCGTGGATCGACACACCCTGGTCGCGGTACACCTTCTGCACCTCTTCGACGAGGTACTGCTGGGTCTCGCGGATGCCCTTGACCTCCAGGAGCTCCTTGGGGTCCTTCGGGCCCTCGACCAGCGCGTCGCCCGCGCCGACCTCCTGGCCGTCGGTGACCTCGAGGTGGGCGCGTGCGGCCACCAGCGTGGAGTCCTCGGTGCCGTCGTCGGCGACCACGGTGATGCGGCGTCCGGTCTCGTCGTCCTCCACCCGGACCACGCCCGAGTGGTGGGCCAGCACTGCGGCGCCCTTGGGCGTGCGGGCTTCGAAGAGCTCGACGACACGGGGGAGGCCGTGGGTGATGTCCTCACCAACGACACCACCGGTGTGGAAGGTCCGCATGGTCAGCTGCGTGCCCGGCTCGCCGATGGACTGGGCGGCAATGACGCCGACCGCCTCGCCGAGCTCGATCATGGAGCCCGTGGCGAGCGACAGCCCGTAGCAGGCCGCGCAGACGCCCTGAGGCGACTCGCAGGTGAGCACCGAGCGGACCCGGATGCGGTCGACGGCCTCGTCGTCGCGGAGGGCGGCGATGACGTCGTCGAGCAGCAGCGTGCCCACCGGGTACACGGTGCCGTCGGACAGCTTCACGTCCTCGGTGAGGAGGCGGCCGAAGGCGCGCGTCTCGAGGTAGTTGCGGTGCCCGGGGCCGTCGGGAGCCACGCCCTCGATCCAGATGCCCCTGGTCGACCCGCAGTCGTCGATCCGGATGATGAGCTCCTGGGCCACGTCGACGAGCCGACGGGTCAGGTAGCCCGAGTCGGCGGTGCGCAGGGCGGTGTCGGCCAGTCCCTTGCGGGCACCGTGGGTCGAGATGAAGTACTCCAGCACCGAGAGGCCCTCACGGAAGGAGGACTTGATCGGCCGGGGGATCATCTCACCCCGCGGGTTGGACACCAGGCCCTTCATGCCGGCGATCTGGCGGATCTGCTGCGAGTTCCCTCGGGCACCGGAGTCCACCATCATGTCGAGCGGGTTGAAGGCGATCGTGGCCAGCTGGGCCTCCATGGCCCGGCCCACCTCGGAGTTGGCCGAGGTCCAGATCTCGATCTCCTTCTGGCGTCGCTCGTCGTCGGTGATGATGCCGCGCTTGAACTGCGTCTCCGCCTTCTCGGCCTCCTTCTCGTAACGGTCGAGGATGGCTGCCTTGTCGGGCGGCGTCTGCACGTCGTTGATGGAGATGGTCAGGCCGGACTGGGCGGCGAAGCGGAAGCCGAGCGCCTTGATCCGGTCGAGGCTGGCGGCCACCACGTTCTTCGGGTAGCTGGCCGAGAGCTCCTCCACGATCACCCCGATGGGGGTGTTGCGCTTGCCCACGACGTCGTTGACGAAGGCAAAGCCCTCGGGCAGCGCCTCGTTGAAGAAGACGCGGCCGGGCGTGGTCTCGTAGCTCAGGACGCCGTCCTCGTCGGGCGTGACCCCGGCCGCAGACAGGCGGCCGGCCAGCGTCGAGCCCGCAGAGGGGCGCAGCGTGATCGGCACCTGCAGTCCCACGTCGCCGGCGTCGAAGGCGGCCTCCAGCTCGTGGATGTGGCGGAAGGCGCGTCCGGCGCCCTCGCCCGTCTCGACGCGCAGCGTGAGGTAATAGGCGCCGAAGACCATGTCCTGGGTGGGCACGGTGATCGGGCGGCCGGTGGCCGGCGACAGGATGTTGTTCGCCGACAGCATCAGCACCCGGGCCTCGGCCTGGGCCTCGGCGGACAGGGGCAGGTGGACGGCCATCTGGTCGCCGTCGAAGTCGGCGTTGAACGCCGTGCACACGAGCGGGTGGACCTGAATGGCCTTGCCTTCCACCAGGACGGGCTCGAAGGCCTGGATCCCGAGGCGGTGCAGTGTCGGGGCACGGTTGAGGAGCACGGGGTGCTCCCGGATGACCCCCTCGAGGACGTCCCACACCTGGGGACGGCGCCGCTCGACCATGCGCTTGGCCGACTTGATGTTCTGCGCCAGCTCGGCGTCGACCAGCCGCTTCATGACGAAGGGCTTGAACAGCTCGAGCGCCATCAGCTTGGGCAGGCCGCACTGGTGGAGCTTGAGGTTCGGGCCGATCACGATGACCGAACGGCCCGAGTAGTCGACGCGCTTGCCCAGCAGGTTCTGGCGGAACCGGCCCTGCTTGCCCTTCAACATGTCCGACAGGGACTTGAGGGGGCGGTTGCCGGGGCCCGTCACCGGGCGGCCGCGGCGGCCGTTGTCGAACAGCGCGTCGACAGCCTCCTGCAGCATGCGCTTCTCGTTGTTGATGATGATCTCGGGCGCGCCGAGGTCCAGCAGCCTCTTCAGCCGGTTGTTCCGGTTGATGACGCGGCGGTAGAGGTCGTTCAGGTCCGACGTGGCGAAACGGCCACCGTCGAGCTGCACCATGGGACGCAGGTCCGGCGGGATCACCGGCACGGCCTCCAGGATCATGGCCCGGGGGTCGTTGATGCGGCGGCCGTGGTCGTCGCGCCGGTTGAAGGCGGTGACGATCTTCAGCCGCTTGATCGTCTTCTGGCGCCGCTGGGCCGAGAGCGGCCGGCGGCCGTCCTTGGCGTCGATCATGTCGCGCAGCTTGATCTCCTCGGCATCGAGGTCGATGCGGTCGATCAGCTTGAGGATGTACTCGGCGCCCATGCCGCCCTCGAAGTACTCGTCGTAGCGCAGGCGGAGCTCGCGCCACAGCATCTCGTCTTCGATGATCTTGCGGCCGTGCAGGTTGCGGAACTCGTCGAGGGACCGCTGGGCGATCTCGGCGTCTTCCTGGGCCCGGTCACGGGCGGACTGGATCTCCTTCTCGACGGCGCGCTGGCGGGCCTTGATCTCGGCGTCGCGTGCACCCTCGCCCTCGAGCGCCTTCAGCTCCTCCTCGAGCGCCTTGAAGCGGCGGTCGATGTCGAGGTCGCGCTTCTTCTCGATGTCGGCGATCTCCTCGGCCATCTCGTTCTCGAGGCTGGGGAGGTCCTGGTGCCGCTTCTCCTCGTCGACCCAGGTGACCAGGTTCGCCGCGAAGTAGATGACCTTCTCCAACTGCTTGGCCTTGAGCTCCTCGCGGGGCTCGGTGCCCATGAGGAGGTACGCCAGCCACGACCTGGTCCCGCGGAGGTACCAGATGTGCACGACGGGCGCGGCGAGCTCAATGTGGCCCATGCGGTCGCGACGGACCTTGGACCGGGTGACCTCGACGCCACAACGCTCGCAGATGATGCCCTTGAAGCGCACCCGCTTGTACTTGCCGCAGTAGCACTCCCAGTCCTTGGTCGGACCGAAGATCTTCTCGCAGAAGAGCCCGTCCTTCTCCGGCCGCAACGTGCGGTAGTTGATCGTCTCGGGCTTCTTGACCTCGCCATTGGACCATCCACGGATGGAGTCGCCCGTAGCCAGGCCGATGCGCAGCTGGTCGAAGGTGTTGACGTCCAGAGCCATTAGTTGAAGCTCCTCTCTGCGGCACGCCGCTCGTCTTCTTCGTCGGAGCCGCGCTCGTTGCGGCTGATATCGATGCCCAGCTCTTCAGCCGTGCGGAACACGTCCTCGTCCAGCTCGTGCATCTCGATCTCTCGGCCGTCGACGGCCAGGACCTCGACGTCGAGGCAGAGCGACTGCATCTCCTTGATGAGGACCTTGAAGCTCTCGGGGATGCCCGGCTCAGGGATGTTCTCGCCCTTGACGATGGCCTCGTAGACCTTGACCCGGCCCAACACGTCGTCGGACTTGATCGTCAGGAGCTCCTGCAGGGCGTAGGCGGCGCCGAAGGCCTCCAGGGCCCAGACCTCCATCTCCCCGAAGCGCTGTCCACCGAACTGTGCCTTCCCACCCAGCGGCTGCTGGGTGATCATGGAGTACGGGCCGGTGGAGCGGGCGTGAATCTTGTCGTCCACCAGGTGGGCGAGCTTCAGGATGTAGACGAAGCCGACCGAGATCGGGTTGTCGTAGACCTCGCCGGTGCGCCCGTTGTAGAGCGTGACCTTGCCGTCGGTGCCGATCTGCACGTCGCCGTTGGCGGAGTCCGAGTTCAGGGTGCCGAACACCTTCTGGATCGTCGGGTGTGCCCCGGCGTCCTCGGTCTCGTCCCAGTGGGCACCGTCGAAGACGGGGGTGGAGACCCACGCCGCCGGCTCGGTGCGCGGCCGCGTCTTGCGCGCCGCGTCGTCGCCCTTGGCACTCGTCCCCACGCCCTCGTTGACCACCACGCCCTCCCAGCCGTGGCGGGCGGCGTAGCCGAGGTGCGACTCGAGCACCTGGCCCACGTTCATCCGGCTCGGCACACCGAGGGGGTTCAAAATGATGTCGACCGGCGTGCCGTCCGACAGGTAGGGCATGTCCTCGACCGGGAGGATCTTCGAGATGACTCCCTTGTTGCCGTGGCGGCCGGCGAGCTTGTCGCCCTCGGAGATCTTCCGCTTCTGGGCCACGTAGACGCGGACCAGCTGGTTGACACCGGGCGGCAGCTCGTGGGACTCCTCACGGGAGAAGACGCGCACGTCAATGACCTTGCCGTACTCGCCGTGCGGGACCTTCAGCGACGTGTCGCGCACCTCGCGGGCCTTCTCACCGAAGATGGCGCGCAGCAGGCGCTCTTCGGGCGTCTGCTCCGTCTCGCCCTTGGGGGTCACCTTGCCGACGAGGACGTCGCCCGGCTCCACCTCGGCGCCGACGCGGATGATGCCGCGGTCGTCGAGGTCGGCCAGGATCTCCTCGGACAGGTTCGGAATGTCCCGCGTGATCTCCTCGGCGCCCAGCTTGGTGTCGCGGGCGTCGACCTCGTGCTCCTCAATGTGGATGGACGTCAACACGTCGTCGCGCACCAGGCGCTCAGACAGGATGATGGCGTCCTCGTAGTTGTAGCCCTCCCACGGCATGAAGGCGACGAGCAGGTTCTTGCCCAGCGCCAGCTCCCCGTTGTGGGTCGAGGGACCGTCGGCCAGCAGGTCGCCGGGCGCCACGGCCTGGCCCTCGGTGACCAGCGTGCGGTGGTTGATGCACGTGTTCTGGTTGGAGCGACGGAACTTGGACAGCCGGTACACCTTGCGTCCGAGCGCCGTGCCGAGACGGTCCTTCTGCCCCGCGGTGTACTCCACGGTGATGGCGTCGCCGCTGATCTCGGTGACGGTGCCGTTGCCCTCGGAGAGGATCACGTCGCCGGCATCGCGGGCGGCCCGTGCCTCGACCCCGGTGCCGATGTACGGCGCCTCGGGGACGACCAGCGGGACGGCCTGCTTCTGCATGTTGGCACCCATGAGCGCCCGGTTGGCGTCGTCGTGCTCGACGAAGGGAATCAGCGCGGTGGAGACCGACACGATCTGCTTCGGCGACACGTCCATGAGGTCCACCTCGGACGGTGGCACGAAGTCGATCTCCGACGTCGTCCCGTAGGAGGTGTTGACCGCGCCCATGCGCACGCCGGTGCCTTGCGGGCCACGGCGCACCAGGACGCGCTCCTCGGTGAGGCGCCCGTCGGTGTCGACCGAGGCGTTGGCCTGGGCGATGACGTGCTCCTCTTCCTCGTCCGCTGCCAGGTAGCTGACCTCGTCGGTGACCTTGCCGTTGACCACGGTGCGGTACGGCGTCTCAATGAAGCCGTACTCGTTGACCCGGGCGTAGGTGGCCAGGGCCCCGATCAGGCCGATGTTCGGGCCTTCGGGGGTCTCGATCGGGCACATGCGGCCGTAGTGCGACGTGTGCACGTCTCGCACTTCGAACCCGGCACGCTCCCGGGACAGGCCACCTGGCCCGAGCGCGGAGAGGCGGCGCTTGTGAGCGAGGCCCGACAGCGGGTTGTTCTGGTCCATGAACTGCGACAGCTGCGAGGTGCCGAAGAACTCCTTCACCGCGGCCACGACCGGGCGGATGTTGATCAGCGTCTGCGGGGTGATGGCCTCGACGTCCTGGGTGGTCATGCGCTCGCGCACGACCCGCTCCATGCGACTCAGCCCGACCCGCACCTGGTTCTGGATCAGCTCGCCGACCGAGCGGATGCGACGGTTGGCGAAGTGGTCCTGGTCGTCGATGCGGTAGGTCGATTCGCCGTCGGACATGTGCTGGGCGAGGTGCAGCATGTAGGTGGCCGAGGCCAGGATCTCCGAGGGGCTCAGCACCGACTGGTTCGGCGTCGGCTTCTCGACGTCGATCCCGAACAGGTCGTGCAGGCGCTCGATCTCCGGGCCGAGCTTGCGGTTCAACTTGTAGCGCCCGACCCGCGTGAGGTCGTAGCGCTTCGGGTTGAAGAATGCGTTCTCGAAGTAGACGCGGGCGGCCTCGGCCGACAGCGGCTCGCCGGGGCGGGCGCGCTTGTAGATCTCGAGCAGGGCCTCCTCACGGGTCGGAGCAAGGTTGCGCTCCTTCTCCCACTGCCCCTCGAGGAAGTCGAAGTGGCGCACGAAGCGGTCCAGGAAGGCGTCGTCGCCGTAGCCCAGGGCGCGCAGCAGCACGAACAGGGAGAGGCGGCGCTTGCGGGCCACCCGGCAGCCGGCGGTGACGTCCTTGCCGGGCTTGGCCTCGATGTCGAGCTCGATCCACTCACCACGGTACGGGTGGATGGTGCCGGTGAACACCGTCTTGGCGTCGCGACCGGGCTGGAAGATCACGCCGGGCGAGCGCACGAGCTGGCTCACCACGACCCGCTCGGTCCCGTTGACGATGAAGGTGCCGCGGTCGGTCATCATCGGGAAGTCCCCCATGAAGACCGTCTGCTCCTTGATCTCACCGGTGGTGGCGTTGAGGAAGCGGGCGCGCACGAAGACGGGCGCCGCGTAGGTCATGTCCTTTTCCTTGCACTCCTCCACCGAGAACTTCGGCGGCGGGCGCAGGTCGGCATCCGTCGGGTCGAACTCGAGCTCCAGGCTCAGCTGGCCGGTGAAGTCCTCGATCGGACTGATGTCGTGGTAGGCCTCGGCAAGGCCCTTGTCGAGGAACCATTGGAACGAATCGCGCTGGATGGCGATCAAGTCAGGAAGCGGCAACGCCTCGTTGATGTTGGCGAACGAGACACGTTCGGGACTGCGGGACCGTGAGGGCAACGGTCAACTCCTCCCAGGAGAAATGCGGCGGGTGAGGGCGGTGAAGCGAATCGGGGCGGACGAGGACGGGACGGGAATCAGGGCTTCGCGGGCGCGCGCCGACACCGGGGAATTACGGAATCGAAGACACGGAGACGCACGGCAACCGTGCATCTTATCGTGGGGCGTGCCTGGACACAACCCCTTGGGCCTGGTCGGCCGAACGGGCAGTGCCCGGGGTCCCCGACAGGGTAAAGGTGGCCTCCCCCGCCGTCAAGGATCCTGGTCGGAAGGCCAGGTCGGAACGGTGTTCCGCCCGGCCCCCGACCCGGAGCTACTTGATCTCGACGGTGGCGCCGGCGCCCTCCAGGGCGGCCTTCGCCTTCTCGGCGTCTTCCTTGTTGGCCTTCTCGAGGACCGGCTTGGGAGCCGCCTCGACCAGGTCCTTGGCCTCCTTGAGGCCCAGGCTGGTGAGGGCGCGCACCTCCTTGATGACCTGGATCTTCTTGTCGCCGGCCGCCGTCAGGATGACGTCGAAGTCCGACTTCTCCTCGTCGCCACCACCGCCGTCACCACCACCGGCGGCCGGGGCGGCCGCGGCTGCCACGGCGACAGGCGCTGCCGCCGTCACGCCGAAGCGCTCCTCGAAGTCCTTCAACAGCTCGCTCAGCTGGATCACCGAGAGCTCGGCGATCCCGTCGAGGATCTCTTCTTTGGTCAGGGTTGCCATCTGCCTGGCCTTCCTTTCTTTCCTTCGGTCTTGTTGGTTCGGTTCGGTCGGGAAATACGACTTGGGCTACTCGGAAGCGGATTCGGGCGGGGCCGCCGCCTCGGGCTCCGCCTCCGTCTCCGCGGCGGCCTCCACGTTCGGAGTCGCCGCAACCTCGTCGGCCGGCGCAGCGTCGGCCGAGCCCTCGGCCGGGGTCTCAGCTGCAGCCTCGGCGGGGGCAGCGTCGTGTGCCTCGGCCGGGGCGTCGGCCGCCTCCGCAGGCAATGTCTCCCCGCCGGCCTGCCGTTGCTCGACCAGCGCCGAGATCCCGTAGGCCAGGTTCCGCGGCATGGCCTGCAGGAGGCCCGCCAACTGCTGCATCGGTGCGGCGAGGGCACCGGCCAGGCGGGCCAGCAGGACCTCGCGGGGCGGCAGGTCGGCCAGCGCAGCCAGGTCGCCCGGCGAGAGCAGCGAGCCGTCCGCCAGCCCGCCCTTGATCACCAGGAGGGGGTTGTTGCGGGAGAAGTCCCGCAGAGCCTTGGCCACGGCGCTGATGTCGCCCTGCACGAAGGTCAGGGCGCTGGGGCCACTGAGGTACTCCGACAGGGGCTGGTACTCACCACCATCGATGGCCAGACGGACCAGCGTGTTCTTGAAGATCTTGTAGTCGCCGCCGGCTGCCTCGAGGGTCCCCCGCAACTCGGCGAGCTCGGCCACGGTCAGGCCGCGGTACTCGCTCACGATGGAGGCCGTGGCGGCGCCCATGCGCGTCTTGACCTCGTCGACCACTTCGACCTTGCGTGCCCTTGCTGCGTTCTGCGTTGCCATCGGTGTCCTCCACCGGACTCGGCCCGAGTCTCCGGTGCGACGGCGCAGGCCGATGTTCGGCGTGCAAGGTGTCGCCTCGTCAGGCCGGCCCATCGGGCCGCTTCGGCACCCAGGGGTGCACCGGAGGTCTCTGGCGTTTCGGATTCAGTGCCCATGCCGCCAGGTGGCGGCGAGCTGTGCGGGAAATCGTAGTACGGCGGTCGGAGCCTGTCCGACCGTGCTGCTCGATCAGGCCGTGGCGGCGAGCTCGTCGTCCACGTAACGGGCCTTGACGGGGTCGATCCGGACCCCGGGGCTCATGGTCGTCGACACGGTCACCGACAGGAAGTACCGACCCTTCGACGAGGGCGGCTTGGCCCGCTGGAGCTCGTCGACGACGGCGCGGATGTTGGCCACCAGCTGCTCAGCGGTGAAGGAGGCCTTGCCGACGCGGATGTGCACGTTGCCCACCTTGTCGGTGCGGTACTCGACCCGGCCGCCCTTGAACTCGGCCACGGCCTTGCCGACGTCGGTGGTCACGGTCCCCGTCTTGGGGTTCGGCATCAGGCCGCGGGGCCCGAGCACCCGCCCGAGTGTGCCGACCTGGCCCATGAGGTCCGGGGTGGCGATGGCCACGTCAAAGTCCAGGAAGCCACCGTTGATCTTGGCCACGAGGTCGTCGGCACCCACCTCGTCGGCACCGGCGGCGCGGGCCTCGGCGGCCGCCTCGCCGGCAGCGAAGACAGCAACGCGCTCGGTGCGCCCCGTCCCCGAAGGGAGCGAGAGCGTGCCACGCACGATCTGGTCCGCCTTCCGAGGGTCGACCCCCAGGCGGACGGCGAGCTCGACCGTCTCGTCGAACTTGGCGCTGGCCAGCGACTTGACGAGGTCGACCGCCTCGGCCAGGCCGTGCATCGACTCGCGGTCCGCCTTGGTCAAGCTGTCCTTGTACTTCTTGCCGTGCTGGGTCATGTTCTCTCCTCGTTCCCCGCTACCCGGCGACCTTGATGCCCATGGAGCGCGCCGTGCCGGCGACCTGCTTCTTCGCGGCATCGAGGTCCTTGGTGTTGAGGTCGGCCAGCTTCGTGGTGGCGATCTCGGCCAGCTGGGCGTCGGTAATCGTCCCGACCTGCTCGCGGCCCGCCGTGGCGGCACCCTTGTCGAGGCCGGCCGCCTGGCGCAGCAGGACAGGCGTGGGCGAGGTCTTCAGCACGAAGCTGAATGTGCGGTCCTCGTAGATCGTGATGTCGACCGGGATCACCTGACCCCGCATGCTCTCGGTGGCCTGGTTGTACTGCTTACAGAATTCCATTGTCTGCACGCCGTGTGGTCCGAGTGCCGTCCCGACGGGCGGCGCCGGCGTCGCCGAGCCGGCCTCGAGCTGGATCTTCACCACAGCGAGCACCTTCTTCTTCGGTGCCATCGTCCTTGTTCTCCTTCTCCGTATCTGTGTCCAGGCGCCTAGAGCTTGGCGACCTGGCTGAATTCGAGCTCGACCGGCGTCTCCCGGCCGAAGATGTTGACCAGCACCTTGAGCTTGAGCTGGTCCTCGTTGATCTCAGAGATCTGCCCCGAGAAGTCGGCGAACGGGCCTTCCTTGACCCTGACTGTCTCGTTGACCTCGTACTCCAGACGTGCCCGTGTGCGCTTGGGCGCACTGCCGGCCCCGCCCTCGACCTTCACCTGCAAGATGTTCTCCACCTCGCGGCGCGACAGCGGCGTGGGCTTGGTGCCCGGTCCGACGAAGCCGGTCACGCCCGGGGTGTTGCGGATGGCGCCCCACGTGTCGTCGTCGAGGTCGCAGCGCACGAGCAAGTACCCCGGGAAGATCTTCTTCTGGACGGTGACCTTCTTGCCACCCTTGAACTCGTCGACGTCCTCCATCGGGATCACGACTTCGAAGACACGGTCCTCGATGCCGCGGGAGGCGACCACGTTGCCCATGTTCGACCGCACCTTGTTCTCGTAACCCGAGTAGGTGTGCACGACGTACCAGCGACCGGGCCGGTCGTAGGGGCTCTCGACGGGGACAGGCTCTTCGTCCTCTTCGTCGTCCTTGACCCAGCCGCCGAGGTCGTCGCCCTCCCCGTCGGCCTCCTGGCCGCCGGTGGCGTCGAGCACGAGGTCGGGCTCACCCGACGCAGTCTCCAGCGCGATCTCTTCTGCGATTTCCTCGGCGATCTCCTCGACCACCGCCTCTTCGACCGCCTCGAGCACTACTTCCTCCACGATTTCTTCCACGATCTCCTCGATCACCGCTTCTTCGACCACGGCCTCGAGCTCCGCCTCTTCCTCGGCGGTCACCTCGTCAACCAGATCTGCCACCGCGTCCGTGTGCACAGCCGCCTCCTCGGGGGCCGCTTCGGCCTCTTCCCGTTCCGCCGCCAACGCCTCGTTGACGTCTTCCTCGTCGCCGGTGACCAATGCGTCCTCTGCCTCTGAATGCGTCATATCGCTCACGACGCGCTACTTCGTGAAGAGAAGCGTGATCAGCTTCCCGAAGGCGAGGTTCAATACGAAGATCAGGCTGATCATGATGATCAGCGTCGTCAGCACCACCGACGTGTAGTTGATGAGCTCGGAGCGCGAGGGCCACGCGACCTGGCGCATTTCGTCGCGCACCTCGCGGACGAACTGGACCGGCGTCGTGCGCTTGCGCGCCTGCTGCCTGCTCCGCGGCTGGCGGGGACCACCCGATCCCGAACCCGCGGGCGCTTTGCGGGTAGCCGGAGACCCATCGGCCTCCATCTGCCCTTGGCGCTGCATCAAGCGCTTGGTCTCGCGGTTCACGACTCTTGCCTCACATACTTCGTTGTCGGGTGGCTACGTCCGGGGCAGGGCAGGAGGGACTCGAACCCCCAACCGCCGGTTTTGGAGACCGGTGCTCTACCAGTTGAGCTACTGCCCTCGGTGGGGTGCCTTCGGTTTCCCTCGGACAGGTGGTTCTTCCCCCTGACCTGGGGATCGGCCTGCCAGAGTAGCACCGGCCGGCACCGGGTGGCTCAGCGGGTCTCCTTGTGCAGGGTGTGCTGGCGGTCCCAGCGGCAGAACTTCTTCATCTCGATCCGCTCGCGGTCGTTCAGCTTGTTCTTGGTCGTGATGTAGTTCCGCCGCTTGCACACCTCACAGGCCAGGGTGACCTGGACCCTCTTTTCGTTCTTCGCCATCTTCAATTCCTTCCTACTGGCTGCCCGGGGCGACCTGACCCGGACCTGGTAGCGGCGGCGGGACTCGAACCCGCGACAACACGATTATGAGCCGTGTGCTCTGACCAACTGAGCTACGCCGCCATGGGCGAGCCCCCGGTGGGGATTGAACCCACGACCCCCTCCTTACCATGGAGGTGCTCTGCCACTGAGCTACAGGGGCGCCGCGGGTACGTTCCGCGAAGGGTCAATGATAGCCAGGGCTGGTGGAGCGGTGCCTCCGGCCCCCCGGCTTTCGCCACGTCAACAGTACCATCGGCGGATGCGGATCCGACTCGCCGAGCTGGCGGACGCCGAGGCAATCCGTGCCATCTACAACGTCGAGGTGCTCGGGAGCACGAATACCTTCGACATGGTGCCCCGCAGCCAGGCTGAGCAGGAGGCCTGGATCCTGGAACACAGCGGTGTCCACCCGGCCCTCGTGGCCACGGAGCCGCCGGACCCGGGGCAACCGGGTCGGACAAGGGGCCAACGGCGAGATCATCTTGGGGTTCGGGTCCCTCTCGGCCTTCCGCGAGCGCTCGGGCTACTCGGCCACCGCCGAGAACTCCGTCTACGTCGACCGGGCCCAGCGGGGCAAGGGAGTGGGCAAGGCCCTGCTGGCCGAGCTCCTGGTCCTGGCTTCCGCCCACGGCTTCCACTCCGTCATCGCCCGGATCGCCGGGCACAACGAGACCTCCATCGGGTTGCACGAGGCGGCCGGGTTCGAGTTGGTCGGGGTCGAGCGCGAGGTGGGCCGCAAGCACCGCCAATGGCTCGACGTGGTCGAGCTCCAGCGCCTGCTGTAGCTCTCGGCCCGGGAGGAGCCGCTCAGCCGGGTCGGCTCAGGTTTCGAGCGCGGCGCTGGTGGCCGGGAGGGCCGGCAGCCGTGAGCGGTCGAGCCGCCACGAGGTCGTCCAGTTCCCCAGCGGGAAGATCGCCACGGCCCAGAGCACC
Organism: uncultured Acidimicrobiaceae bacterium; assembly: GCA_963753115.1. Taxonomy (GTDB): domain Bacteria; phylum Actinomycetota; class Acidimicrobiia; order Acidimicrobiales; family RAAP-2; genus Bog-473. The sequence continues at coordinate 160,068 of CAVWBB010000013.1, read as the reverse complement.
ATGACGGCCAGGACCATGCTGGCCGGATCCGTGTGGACCAGTTCGCTCAGCAGGTCTGCGCCCCCGGTGAGTCCGATGAAGGGCGCCACCGTCGAGAGGCCGAGGACGGCGTAGAGCCAGCGGCCGGTGACGACCGGGGCCACGATGATGATCCCCCAGGTCAAGTACCAGGGTTGCACCACCGGGCCGAGGAGGACGAACGCCATCATGGTGGCGCCCAACGCGCCCAGCATGCCGATGCGCTCGCGGTGGCGTAGGCAGTAGAAGGCGATGGCGGCAGCGGCAATGAGGCCGATGGCCCGGGTCAGCGTGAGGACCCCGCCCAGCCCGACCCCGATGCCGACCAGGTGGGCCGTCCCGCTGATGAGGAGGCCGAAGCCGGTGGCCGGCGCCATCCACGACCGCACGGTGCCCGGTGTGCCCAGGTTCGCGATCCAGCCCCAGCCGAGGCCCGAGACGAGCGAGAGCACCCCCATGACCGCCACCGTGATCAGGCCGGCTCGGAACAGCATGCGGGCGCGCCGGCGCCAGTCCGCGAACGGCCCCGCCCAGTCCCACGCGACGTAGACGATGCCGATGAACGCCGGGACCTTGATGGAGGCGGCCAGGGCGCACAGCGCGACGCCCCACGCGGGATGGAACGAGCGCGCGGCCGTCACGCCGGCCAACAACAGGCCCACCATGATTGCGTCGTTGTGCGCGCCTCCCACGAGGGCGAGCAAGGTGAGCGGATTGAGCACGGCGAGCACGAACGCCGGACCGGGGTCGCGGCCGAACGAACGGGCCAACTTCGGGATGCAGTAGGCGATCAGGGCGATGCCCGCGACGGACTGCAGACGCAGGAGCACGACGGTGATCAACGTGTGGTGGAAGCTCACCGAGGCGGACCACCCGGCCAGCATCAAGAACAGCGGCCCGTAAGGGGCCGGCGTGTTCGCCCAGAGCGGGTCCACGCCCGACACGTAGGGGCCTGAGCCGATCGTCCCCGGCCCGTAGTGGTACGGGTTGATGTGGTGGCTCATCATCTCGCCCTGCGCGGCGTACGAGAACACGTCACGACTGAAGAGCGGCGCCACCACGAGGAGCGGCAGGATCCAGAGCGCCAGCATGTAGGCCAGGGGACGTATCGGGACCCCGCCACGGGCCCGGAGCGTCTGGAACAGTCCGAACCAGACGCGGACGAAGAGAATCATTCCGCCGTACACGGCGACGACGCCCGGCAGCATCAGCGTGGTCGACGGCCAGTCGGCCTCTCCGAAGAACCATGTGCCGCCCATCTCCAACTTGAAGGGCGAACTCGGCAGCGAGGCCCCGACGCAGATGGAGATGACGGCGAGGAGGCCGAGGAGCGCGGGGCGGCGCAAGAAGGACCAGTCCTCCGGATCTCCTGAGTCCGGCTCGACGCGCTCGGTGAGCAAGACCCCTCGGGTGAGGCTGAGATGGAACGCGTCGGCGCGCATGGAGAGGCGGCGGAGGCGCGCGCCGACCCGGTCGATCACCGGGGCTGACGTCGACATCGTGCTCTCGTCCACGGGGTAGTCAGTCTCGCTTGTCGTGTCCGGGCAAACGGAACCCGGCCGGGGGAGGGGGCTTGCACCCAGGGCGTATGTACCCGCAATCGATCTGAAACAGCATTGTAACGGCCGCCGGCGAACCGCCAAGGGCCAGGCGGCCGGACGGCTGTGCTGGCGAAATGCGTGGGCCGGGAAGGATTTGAACCTCCGTAGGTGTTAACCGGCAGGTTTACAGCCTGCTTCCTTTGGCCACTCGGACACCGACCCGCAGGGCGTGAGATTAGCCCGGCCCGGCACCCCAGACCGGCAGGTGGCGCCGGTACGCTGAGTCCATGCCTACCTTTGACATCGTTTCGGAAGTCGACATGCAAGAGGTGCGCAATGCGGTCGATCAGGCCAACCGGGAGGCCGCCACCCGCTTCGACTTCAAGAACACCGACTCAGCCATTGACCTGAGCGAGAACGAGCTCGTCCTCCGCTCCTCGACCGAAGACCGCCTGCGGGCGCTCCACCAGGTCCTCGACGAGAAGCTCGTGAAACGGCAGGTGTCGCTGAAAGCCTTCGAAGACTCCAAGGTCGAGGAGGCCCAGAAGGGAACCTCCCGCCAGAAGATCGCAATCCGCGCCGGCATCTCGTCGGATCATGCCAAGCGGCTCAACAAGTTCATCAAGGACCTTGGACTCAAGGGCGTGTCGTCCCAGACCCAGGGCGATCAGCTCCGGGTCACCGGAAAGAAGCGGGACGACCTCCAAGAGGTCATCGCCAAGTGCAAGGCGGAGGACTTCGGCATCCCGCTGCAGTTCGAGAACTTCCGGGACTGAACCCGGGCCCGGGACGGGTCTCAGACGGGGGTCGAGCTGTTGCGGTCGTCTTCCGACGGGTCCCCGGCGCTGTGGGAGCCGGCTGCCACCTTCTCGGCGTGGTGCTCCTCGTATTCGACTGGGTCGATGTGGAACAGCTTGTTGTAGATCAAGAACTTCACGACCCACAGGATGGCGAAGCTCAGCAGGTTGGCCGCGTTCACCAGGAGCGCGGTCTGTGCGTGGGTCAGGCTGTGCGCCCGGGCGAAGTCACCGGCGATCCAGACCGCCACGCTCGAGAACGCCAGCCCGATGAAGGACAGGATCCAGAAGGGGGCGATCTCGCGCCAGAAGTGCGACTTGCCGCCCTTGCCCCAGACCCAGCGGCGGTTGAGCCAGTAGGAGGGGATGGTGGCCAGCACGTTGGCGACGATGTTCGCCGGCACCTCGGACATGACGTGGAAGATGCCGAAGGTCAGGAGCAGCGTGACCTGGGACACGACCGTCGAGATGAGCGAGACGGAGGCGTACTTGATCAGCTTGACGCTCGAGGGGTGCGCGATCATCTGCCGGACGCGGACGTAGAGCGATTGGTCCGACGACCAGATGTGGGAGAGCGGCGGGTGCCCACCGCGGTCAGTCACGGGAGCCTCGCGATCGCACGCTGAACGCCGCGGGCGGGATCGGCACGGGCCAACCCTAGCTTGGAGTCCAATTGACCCCCTGTCGGCTGGCTATGCACCCGCTGTGAGCGGCAGCCGGTTGGTCCGCGCCACCTCCCCGAACCAGTGCGCGCTCGGCTTGGGGCGGCGCTCAAAGGTGCCCGGGGCCACGGCGACCAGCCCGAACTTTGGGCCGTAGCCGAGGTGCCACTCGAAGTTGTCGAGGAGGCTCCAGACGAAGTATCCCCGCAGGTCGATGCCCTGTTCCAGGCACCGGTGCGCACTGCGCAGGGCGTCGGAGACGAAGGCGATCCGTTCGGTGTCGTCGGCGGTGGCGATCCCGTTCTCGGTGACGACGACCGGCCGGCCACTCAGCTCGGCTGCACGGCGCACCGTGTGCTCGACCGCCTGAGGCCAGCGCTCGTCCCCCATCTGCGTCAACGGGACCGCGGGGTCGTTGGGGGCCAGCCCGTCCGGGCCGAAGTGCATGCGGGTGTAGCACTGCACGCCCACGAAGTCGTCGCCCCCGGTGGCGCGCAGAAAGATGTTCTCGAGCATCTCCTCGGCGGCGTCGCGCAGGGACTCCCCGCCCTCGGCGGCCGTGATCTCCGCCATGGAGAGGGTGAGGCCGACGGGGAAGTCGCCGGGACCCGCGCGCAGGGCGTCGACGGCCAACCGGTGGGCGCGGACCATGGCCTCGTTCACGGCGGCGTAACGGGTGAAGTCGTCCTTGACCCCCGGGGGATACTCGCCCTGGAAGTACCCCATGACGGCGACGACGTTCGGCTCGTTGATGGTGCAGGCCCAGCCGATCAGGTCGCCGAGATACGCCGTCGCCCGCTCGACGAACCGGGCAAAGCGCTCGGGGGCGTCGGCTGCCTCCCACCCGCCGCGGGCGGAGAGCCACAACGGGGTGGTGAAGTGGTGGAACGTCACGACCGGAAGGATCCCGTGCCCGTGACAGGCCGCGCACAGACGCCGGTAGTGCTCGAGCGCCGCGATGGAGAACTCGCCTTCGGCAGGCTCGATGCGGCTCCACTCGAGGGAGAAGCGGTATGCCCCGAGACCCATGTCGGCGACGAGCTGGACGTCCTCGCGCCAACGGTGGAACGAGTCGCAGGCATCGCCGCTCGGCTCGAGCGTGCCCGACGAAGGATTGTGCTCCCACGCCCACCAGTCGTTGTTCACGTTGCCGCCCTCGATCTGGTGCGCCGCGGTGGCGACGCCCCAGATGAAGCCCTCCGGGAATTCGAGGTCGCCCTCCTGGCCCTGCCGTCCTGGTGTCACGCTGCCGCAGGGTAGTTGGGGTCACCGTGACCCGCTCGGCGACGTCGGCGACATCGGCGACATCGGCGACGCCCTCTTCGGCGGCCTGCGAACATGTGCGCATGAGTGCGTCCTTGGAGTTCCTCGTCAACCTGCTTGACCTCGAACCCATTGAGGTCAACATCTTCCGGGGTATCCAGCCGAACGAGGAGCGCCAGCGGGTGTTCGGCGGCCAGGTGGCGGGGCAGGCGCTCATGGCCGCCGGGCGCACCGTCGAGCACGGCCGGGTGCACTCGCTCCACTCCTACTTCTTGCGGCCCGGCGATCCCACGGTGCCGATTCTCTACGAGGTCGACCGGATCCGTGACGGGCGCTCCTTCACGACCCGACGGGTCGTCGCCGTGCAGCACGGCCGGGCCATCTTCAACCTCTCGGCCTCCTTCCACGACCTCGAAGACGGCCTGGAGCACCAGCTCCCGATGCCCGAGGTGCCAGAACCCGAATCGCTCGCCCCCCTCTTCGAGCGGCTGCAGCCATGGAAGGACGAGCTCACCGAGTGGTTCGACCGGCCCCACCCGATCGACCAGCGGCACATCGGCGACCTCCCGTGGCACTCCAGGGAAAAGGGCGAGCCCTTTCAGCGACTCTGGATCCGGGCGGACGGGCAGCTCCCCGACGACCCGCTCCTGCATGCGTGCGTGGCGACCTATGCGTCGGACATGTCCCTCTTCGACACCATCCTCGCCCCCCATGACACGAGTTGGGACGATCCGGAGTTCATGGGGGCGAGCCTCGACCACTGCATGTGGTTCCACCAGCCCTTCCGGGCCGACGAATGGCTGCTCTACGACACGGACTCACCGGTCGCCGCTCAGGGCCGGGGCTTGGCCCGTGGCTTCCTCTTCGACCGGCAGGGTCGCCTGTGCGTCTCCCTCGCCCAGGAGGGGCTCGTCCGCATGCGCAAGCGGAAGGCCCGGTGATTCAGCGGCTGCCCATCGGGACGTAGTCGCGCTCCTCGGAGCCGATGTACAACTGCCGCGGCCGGGAGATCTTGGAGTCCTGGTCCAGCATCTCCTGCCAGTGGGCCAACCACCCGGTGGTCCGCGGGATGGCGAAGAGGACGGGGAACATCTCGAGGGGGAAACCCATGGCCTGGTAGATGAGGCCCGAGTAGAAGTCGACGTTCGGATAGAGCCGTCGTGACGTGAAGTACTCGTCGTTGAGGGCGATCTCCTCGAGCTTCAGCGCGATGTCGAGCAACGGGTTCTTGCCGGTCACCGCGAACACCTCGTCGGCCGTGCGCTTGATGATCTTGGCCCGCGGGTCGTAGCTCTTGTAGACGCGGTGCCCGAACCCCTGGAGGCGCTGCCCGCCGGTCCCCGCCTTGACGGTGGCAATGAAGTCCGGCACGTTCTCGATGCTCCCGATTTCGGTCAGCATCCGGATGACGGCCTCGTTGGCACCGCCGTGCCGCGGTCCGTAGAGGGCAGCCGCCGCGGCCGCGGTGGACGAGTAGGGGTCCGAGTGCGACGATCCGACGACGCGCATGGCGGTCGTCGAGCAGTTCTGCTCATGGTCGGCGTGGAGGATGAACAGGATGTCCAGGGCACGGGCCAGGACGGGGTCGGCCTCGAACCGTGGCTCGGCGACCTTCCAGAGCATGGACAGGAAGTTCGGCACGAACTCGAGGGAGTTGTCGGGGTAGACGAACGGCATGCCCACGCTGAACCGGTGCGCGGCGGCGGCCAGAGTCGGCATTTTGGCGATCAGGCGGATGATCTGCTTGTTCCGGGAATCGGGGTCGAAGATGTCCTTGGCGTCGAGGTAGAAGGTCGACAGTGCGGCGACGGCCGAGACCAGCATCCCCATCGGGTGGGCGTCGTAATGGAAGCCCTCGAGGAACCGCTTGCGCACGTTCTCGTGGATGAACGTGTGGTACGTGACGTCGTGACGCCAGTCGGCGAACTGCTCCTCGTTGGGCAGCTCGCCCTTCAAGAGGAGATACGCCACCTCGAGATAGGTGGAGTTCTCGGCCAGCTGCTCAATCGGGTAGCCCCGATACCGCAGGATGCCGGCGTCCCCGTCGAGATACGTGATGGCGCTCTCACAGGCCGCGGTCGACATGAAACCCGGGTCGAAGAACCACACTCCAGGGAGGAGTTTGGCCCACTGCTCGGCCGATACCCCGCCGTTGACGAGCGGGATCTCAATGGACTCACCATTTCGATTGTCCGTGATCGTGATGCTCTCGGCCACGTGAAGAGCCCTCCAGTTCCTGATTTCGGTGCCTCCCGATCCTAGGACCAGGAACGGGTGGGGTCGACACGCGGCCTGGCCGGAATGTCGACGTCCGCCCGCTCAGGTCGCCGGGGCTACCTGCAGCTGTTGCTGTGTCGCCGTGCCGGCGGTGAGCGTCTGGCCGGCCGGCGGAATCACCTGCACGGTGAGCACGTAGGTCGTGGACGGCTTGACCGGCATGGTCACGGACGGGATCGTCACCGAGGCACCCAGGGCGAGCGACGCCGTCCGGACCTGGGTCACGGTTGCGCCCGAGGTCTGATCCGCCAGCGAGAAGCGGACGGACACGTGCGGCTCGTCCGATGAACCCTGGTTGGCCAGAACCACGGTCACGCCGATGTGGGAGGTCGGGCTGAGCACCGACACACCGGACGGGGTGCCTTGCGGTGTCGGCAACGCCGGCGGGCTCAGGCGCACGGTGCGAAGCACGACATAGTGCGTCGCCTCCAAGGTCGACGAGGTGGCCAGCAGGTCGACCTGCGCCGCCACGCTGCCCACTTGCCAGATCTGCGGACGGGTCACCCAGACCGAGGGCGGCACTCTCCCGTGCCCGGCCGCGTTGGCCAGGGACCGCCGGACCTTGCTGTAGAGCGCGTCGGAGCGCGCCAGGAGCGCGCCGGCGCCGGCAATGCGGTTCGTCGCCTGATCCGCGGACAACAGGCCGGCGTTGCGGGCGTCGGCCGTGGTGCCGCTCGTCGGCGAGTCGGCGGGAGCGATCGGCCGGAGGCCGAGGAATCCGTCGACGGCGGCGCGCAGCTGCGTCATGGACTGGGCCCGCTCGGCGAAGACCGTGGTGAACTGGCCCGCCACGGAGCCCAGCGGCGTCGACCCCGCGGCGACGTTCGCCCGGGCCGATTGGTCTGCGGTCTGTTGCACCGCGCTGTCGAGCGCCGCCTGCAGCTGCTGCCGCGTCTCCGACGACAGATCGTTGATCACCTTGCGCACCGTCACCGCAGTGGCGTTGGACTGATCGGCCACCACGGTGCCCTGCGCCGCCAGCGTGCGGTCAGAGTTGGTGTCGTATCCCTGCGACTGCCGCGACACCTGGGTGAGGCCGCCCACAACAATCGCCAGCACGACCACCGCTGCGATCAGCAGGATGACCGGCCGGGCCGGTGATCGACGCCGGGCGCGGCGGCGTGGCCTGCGTGGCGGCATCGCCACAGGAACCTACAGCGGCAGGACGACCTTTACACCGCGAGGAAGGACGCGTCCGGGGTTTCGCCGGACGTCGTGAGCCTGCTGGCACTCGAACGCCACTGGACGGTGGGGGCGATGGCCCGCACGTCCACGCGACCGCGGTGTCGCTCCACCAGCTGGAGGATGTCGGAGATGACCTCGTCGGTCAGGAGGTGGGGCTCGAGACCCAGGTCGAGGAGCTTGGTGTTGGCGGCATGGAAGTAGTGCTCCTCGTTCTCCACCCGGGGGTTGGAGAGCCCCTCCGCGATGTCGACGCGCGTCGGGCAGACCTTCTTGACCATCTGCGCCATCTCACGTACGGAGAACGACTCGGTGAACTGGTTGAAGACCCGGAACTCGCCCCGGTCGGCGGGGTTCTCGAGGGCCAGGGTCACGCAGGCCAGCGTGTCGCGGATGTTCAGCATCCCGCGGGTCTGGCCGCCGGCACCGTAGACGGTCAACGGGTGGCCCGTGACCGCCTGGACGCAGAAACGGTTGAGCACGGTACCGAAGACGCCGTCGTAGTCGAACCGGGTCGCCAGCAGCGGGTCGACGTCCGTCTCCTTGGTCGACTGGCCGTAGACGATCCCCTGGTTCAGGTCGGTGGCACGCAGGCCCCAGATCCGACAGCCGAACATGATGTTGCTGCTGTCGTGCACCTTGGACAGGTGGTAGAAGGACCCGGGCTGCTTGGGGTAGGGCAGCACATCGGTGCGGCCCTTGTGGGTGATCTCGATGAAGCCCTCTTCAATGTCGATATTGGGGTAGCCGTACTCCCCCATGGTCCCCAACTTGACGAGGTGGATGTCCGGATCGGTCTCCTGAATGGCGTACATCACGTTCAGGTTCCCGACAACGTTGTTGACCTGGGTGTAGACGGCGTGCTCACGGTCGATCATGGAGTAGGGCGCCGAACGCTGCTCGCCGAAGTGCACGATGGCGTCGGGCTTCGCGTCGGCCACGACGCTGTAGGTGAACGCGGCGTCGGTCAGGTTCCCGATGCGGACGTTGATGGCGTGGCCGGACACCTGCTCCCAGCGGGTCACCCGCTCCTGCAGGGTCGCGATGGGCACCAAGCTGTCGACGCCCATCTCACGGTCGTACTCCCGGCGCACCAGGTTGTCGACGACGGTGATCTCGTGCCCGAGCGCCGAAAGATGCAGTGCGGTGGGCCAACCCAGGTAGCCGTCTCCTCCGAGAACCAGAATCTTCATATCACCCGTGGTTTCACTCAGGGCCCCGCCTTTGTTACGGAGTCATGTCAGCTTTATCATCGTTCAGAACCCTGAATCCACGCTGTGAAGAGCCGGAAACACCGTGCGACCAGGTCTTTCACGAGGGCGGCGGCCCGGCAATCGGGAATCCGCGAAGGTGGACGGGTGACGGCCCGGACCCCTCTTCCGTGAGGCGGTTCAGGCGCCTCCGCCCCAGAGGGCGTGCCGGAGCCCCGAGGCGCGGGTGATCGGCCGCTCGACGGCGGCCCGGATCGACAATTCGGGACCAACGACGATGAGGCGCTCCCGGGCACGGGTCACCGCCGTATAGAGCAGCTCGCGCGTGAGCACGCGTGAGTCGAGACTCGGCAAGAGGAAGGCCACGGCGCCGAACTGGGAGCCCTGGCTCTTGTGGACCGTCATGGCATAGACCGAATCCACCGCGGCGAGACGCGTCGGACTGACCTGGGCAATCGCACCACCCCGCTCGAAGGCAGCGAGGAGGCGGCCGTCCGGGCCTTCCATCACGACACCCGTGTCGCCGTTGAAGAGTTGAAGTCCGTAGTCGTTCTCGGTCACGATCAGCGGCCGGCCGACGTACCAGTCTCTCCCGGGGACGAATCCCGCGACCTCTGCCCGGAGCCAGTTCTCCACGACCGGAGTCCACGTCGCCACACCCTCGGGACCCTGCCGGTGCGCGCAGAGGAGGCGGAAGCCTCCGAGGGCAGCGATGGCGTCCGTGGCGCGCCCCGCCCGTGCCGCCTCGATCACCGCACGCCCGCTCTCGACGGCCAGGGTCCGAACCGCATCCATCCCGTCGGCGGACGATGGCGCGCCTTCGCCGATCCACTCCACGTTCGAGGTGCCTGCCCCCAGAATGGCGATCACCTCGTCGGCGTCGCCGCGCTGGATCGCCTCCGCCACATCCGCGATGGCGCGGCCGTAGCGATGGACTCGCCGCAGGACGACGATGCCAGCCCCGACTCCCGACGGCGAGAGCTCCTCAGGCCCCGGATCGACCGTCGGCAGCGGCCGGCCCCACGATGTCACCCAGGACGGCCCCTGCCTCGACCGACGCGAGCTGCTCCGGGTCACCGACCAGGATCACGCGGGCCTCGGGCCGAACGGCTTCGAGCAGGCGGGCCATCATGGAGAGCGACACCATGGAGGTCTCGTCGACCACGACCACGTCGTGTGGCAGGTGGTGGAAGCGATCGTGACGGAAGCGTGTCCGGTTTCCGGGACTGAACCCCAACAGGCGGTGGAGGGTCGAACCCTCCAAGGCCTGCAGGCGTTCCCGCACCTGGGGGTCCACCGCCATGGTGCGCGCCTCGCCGTGCACTGCCTCCTCCAGGCGAGCCGCGGCCTTGCCGGTCGGTGCCGCCAGAGCGATCAGCGGCGGGCGGTCCGCTGCCGCTGCGTGCCCGAGGAGGAGGGCCAGGGCTCGGGCAACCGTCGTGGTCTTTCCCGTGCCGGGCCCGCCCACGATGACCGAGAACCTCTGGCGCACCGCGGTCACGGCGGCGAGGCGTTGCAGATCCGACTCCCCCGCGTCAGGGAACAGGGCAGCGACGCCGGCGGCCAGGGCTTCCTCGTCGACCCCGGCCGACGGCCTGTCGGCGCGGGTGGAGATGTCGGCGGCGACGAGGACCTCGTCGGCCCAGAGCCGGTCGAGGTACAGGTTCGATCCCGCCAGGTGGAGGGGTAGGTCGTCCCCCACCAGCGGGCTCGCCGCAAGGCGGTCGAGCCAGTCCGTCGGGTCGGGCCAGGGCAGGGCCGCAAGATCCGCCTGCGTCTCCGTGTCGGTGCTGGCGGTGCCGGCGATGGAGGCCAGGTCCACGCAGACGTGGCCCAGGCGCGGCGCCCGAGCCGCCAACGCAGCGCCGAGGCGCACCGCCTCGTCCGTCGTCCCACCGAGCCGCGCCAGGGTCGCGGCGACGTGGACGTCCGAGGTGGAGAGGACGCCGGCACGGTTGAACGCCTGCAGAAGTCCGGCGCTGCCGAGCGCCAACGTGGCGTCGAACGGGTCCCGGACCTCCCCGAGGGTCACGAGCCCGCTCCGTGGTCGAAGAGGTCGCTGAGCAACTCCACCAGGCTCGGCGGCGGTTGCCAGGACCACACACCCGGCGGCGGATGACCGCCCTTCACGGGTTCCACCGCGCTCATGCCCCGGACGAAGAGATAGAGCACCCCCCCGAAGTGCCGCGCCGCGCTGTAGTCCGGCACCCGCCAGCGGAGGTATCGGTGCAGGGCCACCGAGTACAGCAGCGCCTGCAGCGGGTAGTGCGCCGCCGCCATCTCGTCCTCCACGGCCTCGCTGCGGTAGTGCCACGCGGTCAGCTCTTCGCCCGGTGCCCCGAGCCGGTTCGTCTTGTAATCGGCCACGAGGTAACGGTCGTCGGGCAGCCGCAGCACGAGATCGAGGCTCCCGGTCAGGTAGCCGCGCAGCGCGCCGTGCAGCGCCGGATCGCGCAATGCGGGCGCGTACCGGGCGACCGGATCCTCTGCGGGCAGCTGCGCCTGCAGCAGATCTGCGAGATGCGCCACGTCGAGCCGGCCCGCCGGCATGTCGCCTCCCACCAGTGGGACTTCGAAGCCCAGCTCGTCGATGCGGTCAGGGCGCGCCATGTCACGCAGACAGAGCCCTCCGGCCAACGGGCCGAGGGGGGACTCGATCGCGGTGCAAAGCCCCCGGACGACCGTTGCGGGATCTCCCAGGTCGACGTTGCGCCAGGCCAGCTCCTTACCCAGTGCTTCGCCCACCTCCACCTCGAGATCGGGCGCCGCGAAGTCTGTCCGTTCGAGAACGCCGTGCACCACGGTCCCGACGAGGGCGCCCCCCGGCATCGAACCGAGGTGCAGGGGCACGGCGTGCCGTTCGTCGGGTTTCGCCGCGCCGTGGCGCGGGAAGCGCAGTCGTGTCCTCGTCCGACGTGAGCACCAGCTCGGGCTCGCTGCCCACCGCCTGCTCGTCGTGCAGGTCCCGGGTGATGCCCGAGTACGACACCCGCCGCCAGGCGACGTCGAACGAACGGTCGAAGACAGCGGGCTCCAGGTCCGGCGGCACTCCCGGGTCGGGACGCCACTGTGCACCGGCCGGCCAGCCGACGCGTGCGACGTCGACCAACGGTCCCAACCCGGCGAAGGCGGCCTCCACCTCGTCGTCGCTGCGCCGGGTCGCACCGTAGGGGCTGACCACGCCGTCGTTGTCCCGGTCGAACAGCAGGCGGGACAGGGGTGAGTGTTCGCTGTCCTGGACGCCGGCCCACCAGAGCACGGCGCGATGTTGGGCACGGGTGAGCGCGACGTACAGCAGGCGGAGGTCCTCACCCCGCCCTTCCTCCAACTCCATCTTCTGGTGCACCGCAAAACCCTTGCCGTCCTGTCCGACATCGATGGTCCGCCGATGCCCGTTGTCGGGGTCGTGGAACACCGGCACGTCGTTCTTCTGCGGTCGGCCCTCGAACATGTAGGGACACAGGACGATTGGAAATTCCAGTCCCTTACTCCGGTGGATCGTGATGACTTGCACGGCTGCCGCATCCGACTCGAGCCGGCGTGCCCGCTCCTCGTTCTCGGCGTCCTTGTCCGCATCACGAATGCGTCGCCCGAGCCAGGTGGCCATGGCGGTGGGCCCCAGACCCTCCGACACCCCGGCTTCGTGCAGCAGTTGGCCTATGTGACGCAGGTCGGTCATGGAGCGTTCGCCGCCGACCCCGGCCAGCACTCGGGCGGGGACGTCGTGGGAACTGCTCACTGTCTCGTAGAGGGACGCGATGCCTTCGTCGCGCAGGAGGGCGGCCCACCGGTGCAGCGACCAGTGGAGGTCCTCCCACTCCTCTTCCGTGGCGGTCGCCACCTCTTCGGGCGTCCAACCGACGAAGCAGGTGAGAGCCGCCAGCGAGGCCCGGTCGCGGGCAGTCGGTCGTTCGAGGGCCTCGAGTAGGCGGAGCCACTCCTTGGCGGACTGGGTCGCGAAGACCGAGATGCTGCCGCCGATCACGGCTGGCACGCCCGCCGCCTGCAGCGCGTCCCGCACCACCACCGCGTGGCTGTTGAAGCGCACCAGCACCGCGATGTGGCCCGGATGGAGCGTGGAGCGACGGAGCTCGCTCCCGTCCCTCCGCCGGACCACGACCTCCGGGGCGGTCGACAGCAGCGCAACGACCTCCGACGCCAGGTCACGGGCGATGAGGGCCCGCGCGTCGCCCGCCTGCGGTTGACCCTTCGTCTTGGTGAGCGGGACCAACCTGTCGTCGGCGTGGACGATGCGAACCTGCAGCGGTGCGGAGTCGACCAGGCCGACCAACCGTGGCGACCGGTTGGCGTCGGCGGCCGCGATGTCCCGGTAGGTGATGCCGGCGTCGCCGAGCTCTGCACCGGCAAAGAGCCGGTCGTAGGCCTGCAGCAGTTCCTCGTCGCTGCGCCAGTTGACGTCGAGGGTCCACTCGGTCTCGACCACGTGTCGGGCCTCGAGATAGGCCTGGACGTCGGCGCCCCTGAAGGCGTAGATCGCCTGCTTGGGGTCACCGATCAGCACCAGCGTCGTGCCACCCCGGCCGAAGGCGCTGTGCATGATCTCCCACTGCACGGGGTCGGTGTCCTGGAACTCGTCGACCAGGACGACGTCGTAGCGCTCTCGCAGCCGGGCACAGGCGACGCCACCCCGCTGCTCGTCCATGAGCGTGTGCCGGAGACGGAGCAACACATCGTCATAGGTGAGGATCTTCTGCACCCGCTTGCGTCGCTCCATCTCGTGCCGCACCGCGTCGGCGAAGCGGCGTCGGATGGACGGCGTGTCAGCAGCATCGGACCACGGGGGAACGATCAGCGCGTCGGGATGGTTCAGGACGTGCCGGGCGATCTCACCCGCCTGGGCGCGGCTGAACCCGAGTGTGTTGGGCTGGCCGGCGAACTTGCGCAGGTAGAGGTCGTCGACGACCTCCTCCCGCATGTCCCGCACGTCCTCGACGAGCGTGACTTCGCGGTCGACATCGCCCGCGGTCCCGAGGCCGTACAGGACCTGGAGGCAGAACCCGTGTGTCGTCTCGATGGTCGCGGCGTCGAAGTCTGCGATGGCCTTTCCCAACCGGTCGCGCCGCGCCTCGACCTCGCGCCGTGGCGCGTCGGCGAGATGGCGCACGATCTCGTCGTCCTCGTGCGTTCCCGTGCCGTTGAGAATGTCGACCAACCCGTCGAAAGCAAGGACGAGACGGTCCCGCACCCTCTCGCGGAGCTCGCCCGTGGCCATGCGTGTGAACGTGATCACGAGGAGGCGATCGATCGGGAGCCCTGCCTCGGCGACATAGCGGGTGGTGAGAGCGGCGATCGTGAACGTCTTCCCCGTTCCCGCACTCGCCTGCAACAGCGTCATCCCCCGCGGCAGCTTTCCGCAGAGTTCGAACGGCTCCGGCTCCAGGATCGATCCCACCGTCTCGGTTCCACTCGTCACCGGTCGACCACCTGCTCGTGGGCGAGCAGCCCGTCCCACAGACGGTGTGCGTAGAGCCCGAACCGTGAGGACTCCGACAGGCCCCAGAGACCCTCGTCGTCTCGGGGCGCCCCGGAGCGTTCCACCATGGCCGCGAACGTGATGCCTTCGCCGAGGACGAGCTCGTGCTCGGCGTCCTTGTCCTCGTTGTGCCCCTTCCACCCGGACTCCCATGACTGGGCGGCGGCCCGGCCGGGGTCCCGCCCCGCGGTCGCCCCGGCCCAGGCGGCCGACGTCTTGCAATACAAGGGGAGGGGCTCGCGCATGCCCCGGTGGAACAGGTCCAGCAGCACGGCGAGCTGCAACTCGGCGGCCGCCTTCCGGCTGGATGCGTCCGCCCCGAGGGGCCCGAGGGTGGCCACCGAGATGGAGTGCCCGCGGCCGCTCGCCCGTCCGATGGTGCAGGCGTCAAAGGGCCGTTCGGGCCACGTCGCCGTGAGGGCGAGCAGCCGCAGCCACGCCAGCAGCCGCACGGCCGGAGAGAGCCTCGAGTACGTCACCGTCTGCACCGTGTCGCCGCGCACGCCGGCGACGGTGCCGACGAGGCTCGACGAGCCGGGGAGGTCGACATGGACGTCGAGAGAGACGGGCGCCAGATCGCTCTGCCCGGCCACGACCAGTCCGTCGATCGGGGCGGCGATCTTGTCCAGCACCGGGCTGGCGAGAAGGCCCGGCGGCAACGCTCCCCGCGCCAACTCCACGGCCTCGCAGTCCTGTTCGCTGGCACCGCTCAATCGCGCCACGAGCACGCGATCGGCGATCTTCCATTGCTCCAGCGGGTCGAGCTCGAGCGGGATGGCGTCCTCGAAGTCCCGGGTCTTCTCCCGCAGTGAAACCTTGAGCTGCTCCCGCAGGAATGCCCGCACCGGATGTCGCAAGAACCGCTCGAGCCGGTCCAGACCGATCTGGTCGTTGGCGAGAGCCGGCAGGGGCTGGCCAAGGAAAGGAACTGCGCCGCGGCGCGGATGGAGCGCGGCGCGTGCGCCGGCGAGGTGCAGTGTGTCGAAGCTCCACGCACCGTCGCGGATCAACGCGCCCGGCTCGTAGTTCCGGGCGTCGAACGGCTGCAGCGGGTGCGCCAGGACCACGACGTCGCGTGCCGTGCCTCCGTCCAGTGTGACCGTATGGTCGATCACGTCGAGCAGCTCCCCCACCGGGACGGCCGGCGGGCGGGGAAGGTTCGATCGCTCGTCGCGCCCCGAGTACGTCACGACGAGGTGGTCCCGGGCCGCGAGCAGCGCGTCGAGGAGGAGCTGCCGGTCTTCGCTGCGGACGTCACGGTCACCGACCCGCGGCGTGCGCGCCGTGAGGTCGTCACCGTCGCGCTCCACGTGGCGGGGGAAGCTGCCGTCGTCCAACCCCAGAAGGCACACCACCCGATGAGGGATGGACCGCATCGGCACCAGTGTGCAGACGGTCAGATGACCGGTGCAGAAGTTCGCCCGTGTCGGCTGCCCCTTCAGCCGGTCCGAGACGATCGACCGCACATCGTCACAACTCAGCTCCACCGGGCTGACACCGGCGTCCGTCGTGGCCTCGTTGACGAGCTCGTCGAGCAACGACTTGAGCTGCGCACGCTGCCAGGCGTCGCGGACCGCCGTCGCCGTCAGCGATTCCGAGATGTCCGCCAGCCGGCCTGCCCAGACGTCGACGGTGGCGGCGCCGGAGAGCTGGTCGACCGCTGAGCGGAGCCGGTCGAGGAACTCGGCCAGGCGGCCGGCCAGCTCGATGTCGGTGCTGTCCACGTCGTCGAGTGGCAGAGCACGGTGGAAGAGCCGCTGTCGTTCGTCGGCCATGGCGACGCCGAGGAGGATCCGCTCCAAGCCCGACTGCCAGGTGTTGCTCTCGATGCCTTCGAGCTTGAAGGCCCGTCGATGCTCGGCATCGAAGCCCCAGCGCACGCACGCCTCTTCGACCCATTCCTCCAGGCGGAACAGGTCCTCGTCGCCGAATTGGAATCGGCGGCGCACCGGCTCTCGCCCTGCCAAGTCGAGGACCTCGGTTGCGCTCATCCGCGCCGTCGCGAGGTCGAGCACCTCTGCGAGGACGCCCATCACGGGGTTGGTCTGGCGGAGCGACCGGTCGGCCAGGCGGATCTCCAGCGTTCCCGGGAGTTCCTCGGAGCGGTCGTTGCCGCCGTGCGCGCCGAACGTCGCCTGAATGAGCGGGGCGAAGTTCTCGATGTCCGGACAGAGCACGATGATGTCGCGCGGCTCCAACGTCGGATCGTCCTCCAGCAGGTGCAGGATGGCGTCGCGCAGGACTTCGACCTGTCTGCCCCGTCCATGGCACGAGTGCACCCGGATGCTGTCGTCATCGGGCTCCAGGGCGGGCCGCTCCTGCCGCTCGCCCGATCCGCCGGGAGCGAGGTCAGCCCGGATGTCGTCTTGGATCCTGCGCAGGAGCGTCTGGCGTACCGCTGGCTCGAGGACCTCCTCCACGTCGCCGGGGATCGCTCCTCCGAGCACGAGTTGCATCTCGCGCGAGTCCCGGCCCCACGAGGCCAGCAGCGGATTGCGGGGAACGCCGGCCGTCTGGTCCTCGCTCCGCGGCACCGCGCGCGACGACGGCCCGATCAACGGCGCCATGCGGTCCCACAGCGCCGGCGACGGATGCATCAGGAAGAGGTGGACGCTGCGCGCCTTGCCCATCGCCTCCAGCACCTGGAGGTAACTGGCGGGCAACCGGGTCAGGCCGAACAAGGAGATCCGGGAAGGAAGGTCCAGGAGCTCGGGCTCGGCCCGGAGCCGGGTGCAGGCGTCCCGCAGCCGTTCGGCCGGGCTCGGCGTTCCGATGCGCTCCCGCAGCAAGCGCCAGAGCTCGACCTGCCAGGTCGCCTCGTCGAGCTGCGGTGAGCCCGTCGCCCAGCGCTGCAGCATGTCGGGGCGGTGCACCGCATAGCGGTCGAAGAGGTCCGCCATGTGGCGGATGCTCGAGAACCGCCGGGAGCCCTCAACCGTGGTCGAGTTCTTGATGTGCTGCGCCAGCGGCGCCAACCACGGCTCGTCGAAATGGTCCTCCACGACCTCGATCAGGGGCCAGACAGCACGCTGGGGCGACCACGGGTCCGCGTCGGGCTCGGCGTCCATCGCCCGCGCCAGTGCGCCCGAGACAAGAGTCCCCGGAAACGGGAACTCGATGTTGGCGCAGACGCCGTCGTGCCGATCGGTGCTGGCGCCCAGGTGCGCCGACAACTGCTGCGTCAACCAGCGCTCGATGCCCCGCGTGGGGACCGAGATGACCTCCGGCGCCATGGGGTCCTCGAGCGGATCGCCGAGGAGCCGGGCCAGCATGGAGACCAACGCGTCGGCGCGTTCGGATCGGTGGACGTGCAGCACCCCGGCAGAGTACGTCGGCGTTGTTCTCAGGCCAGCGGCCCGGCCGGTCACCGGTTGGGAGACCGGCCGAAGGAGGGTCTATGTGCCGGTGTTGGCGCCACCTTCAGGCAAGGCGACGATAGGAATCGGCCCTGATCGTCCTCGTAGAGGTCCGGCTGGTACGCCTGGAGGTGGCGGGGCGCCGTCTCGATCGGGGAGAGCTCGGGGATCTCGCCGGACTGCGTGCCAACGACGCCGAGGCTCGGGAACTTGCGGGCCGACACCAGCACCCGGGACTCGAACGAACCGACGGCCCGGTTGTACGCCTCGACGGTCGAGCCAAGGCTGCGCTGCAACGTCTGCATGTGGCCGCTCATCACCCGGAGGCGGTCGTAGAGCTCGGCGCCCAGCTTCTGGATCTCGCGTGCGCTCTCGGCCAGCGTCTCCTGCTGCCACCCCAGAGCGACGGTGCGCAGCAGGGCCATCAGCGTGACGGGCGTGGTCAGCACGACGCCGTTGGACATGGCGTGCTCCTGCAACGTCGGATCCGCTTCGAATGCGGCGGCAAGCAACTGATCGCCCGGAATGAAGGCAACGACCATCTCCGGCGAGCGCTCGAACTGCTTCCAGTAACCCTTCTTGGCGAGCTGGTCGACATGGGTGCGCAGCTGCCGTGCGTGCTTGGCCTGGCAGAGCGCCCGCTCGTTCGTCGTCGTCAGCGTCGAGCAGCTGCAAGAAGGCCTCGAGTGGGACCTTGGAGTCGATGACCACCTCACCGCCACCGGGCATGTGCACGACCATGTCGGCCGGACGCATGCCGTCCTTCGTCGTCGTCGTCGACACCTGCTCGTTGAAGTCGCAGTGCTCGATCATGCCGGCCATCTCCGCCACCCGGCGGAGTTGGACCTCGCCCCAACGTCCCCTGGTCTGGGGCGACCGCAGGGCGGTCACGAGATTCCTCGTCTCCTTGCGGCAGCTGCTCGTGACCGCTGTGCAGCTGCCGCCACCCTCTCGCTCAGCCCCTCGTACGCGCCGCTGCGCTCGCGCTTCCATGTCCTGGATCTCTCGTTCGTAACGGGCGAGCGTCTCGCTCAACGGGTCGAGAAGTCGGGCGAAGGCCACCTGGCGTTGCTCGAGATCGCCCTGCGCCTGCGTCCGAGCCTCGTTGAACCGGGATCCGCCAGGGCCAGGAACTGCTCGTTGTTCTTGGCCAGCGCCTGCGTCGACAGCTCGGAGAACGTCCCGGCCAGTCGCTCGCGCTCGACCTCGGACCGGCGAGCGGCCTCGGCCTGGGTCGTGCGCAAGAGCTCGAGCTCCGAGGCGGCCACTGCCCGGGCCGTCTCGGCGGCCGCCGCTGCCTCGGTTGCGGCCTGCAACTGGGCCGCCAGCTCCCTCGACCGCCCCTGCGCATCGGCGAGCCGGCCTTCGGCCAGACGTGCGGCACCTGCGGTACGGGCCATGCGCGCCATGTGCCAGGCAATGCCGATGGCGAGACCGGCCGCAAGGCCGATGACCACTCCGAGGACCATGGGGCCAATGTAACGATGGGTTGTGTCGACAACGGGGACCGCCCCGTGCAGGTGCCGTGAGCAGCCCGCACTTGGGGGTCGTCAGCCCCGAACGCAGCCGGTAGCGTGACCAGGATGCCGTTCAAGCTCGGTGGCAGCACAAAAACCATCCCGGAGCAGGTCGAAGCCGAGGATGTCCACATGCAGATCGGGCCGCTGGTCACGGAGCAACCGCTCTGGCCCAGGACGATGCCCGAGCCTCACGAGGTCGACCGCCTGTTCGCCCAGGCCTTCGGGTTGGTGGGCGAGGGTATCGCCGGCGCGACGCACGCGTTGCTCGCCGGCGATCGCGACGCGGCCAAGGAACTGGTCAAGCGCGACGAGGTCATCGACAAGTTGATCGGGCAGATCTCGACCACGGTGCAGCACCAGCTGGTCCATGGCGAGACGACTCCCGACGAACGCCGCGAGTACGTGGCCATCCTGCGCATGCTCCCCGACATGGAGCGCAACGGCGACCTGGCCGAGCACATCGCGCGGAGGGCGGCGCGGGGTCTCGGCGCCGAGATGTCGGCCCGCAGCAGAGGACTCGTGGAGCGGATGGGCGAAGTGGCCACCACCATCTGGCGGGAGACGGCAGATGCCTTCGCCGAGCGCTCCGCGGACGCTGCCTCCTCCATCGACGACCTCGACGACGAGCTCGACGACCTCCACGTCACCCTCACCGCGGAGCTGGTGGCGGGAACGATGCCACTTCCGGTGGCGATCGAGCTGGCGATGGTGGCCCGCTTCTACGAGCGCTTCGGCGACCACGCCGTCAACCTGGCCCGCCGCATGTCGACCTTGGTGATCGGCGGCCCGGAGCCTGTCTCGTCGGGGCCGGACTGATCCTCCTCCGGATCAGGAGCGCAGCGCCAGCAGTTCCTCGGCGATCTGCACGACGTTGAGCGCAGCACCCTTGCGCAGGTTGTCACCGGAGACGAAGAGGGCCAGTGCGTTGGGAGCACCCTGGGCCCGCCGGATGCGGCCGACATAGGAGACATCGCGGCCGGCTGCCATCAGCGGCGTGGGGATCTCGGCCAGCTCGACCCCCGGGGCGGTCCGCAACACCTCGGTGGCGCGTTCGGGGCTGATGGGCCGCTCGAACTCACAGACGACGGCGGCCGAGTGCCCGGTGAAGACGGGCACTCGCACGCAGGTGGTGGTCACCGCGAGGTCGGGGAGGCCAAGGATCTTGCGGGCCTCGTTGCAGTACTTCTGCTCCTCGTCGGTCTCGAAGGAGCCGTCGTCGACGATCGTGAACTGCAGCGGGATCACGTTGTACGCGATCGGGGCCGGATACACGCTGCGGGCCGGGAAGTCGACCGACGACCCGTCGAACGTGAGGTCGGAAGCCCGGTCCGCCGTCTTCGAGAGCTGCTCGGCGAGTTCACGGACGGCTTCGACGCCCCCTCCCGAGACCGCTTGGTACGTGGCGACCACGAGTCGCCGCAGGCCGGCCTCGTCATGGAGGGGCTTGAGGACGGGGATGGCGACCATGGTGGTGCAGTTGGGGTTCGCCACGATGCCCTTGGGGATGGAGCGCAGCTCGGCGGCGTTGGCCTCGGGCACGACGAGGGGGACGTCGGGGTCCATGCGCCAGGCCGAGGAGTTGTCGATCACGGTTGCCCCGGCCGCGGCGAGCCTCGGCGCCAGTGCCCGCGACACCGAGGCCGGGGCGGAGCACAGGGCGAGATCGATGCCGGAGAGGTCGGCCGTGTCGGCGTCCTCGACGACGACTTCGCCGTCGCCCCACGGCAGCGTCGAGCCGGCGGAACGGGCGGAAGCGAGGTACCGCATGGAGTCCACCGGGAAGCGGCGCTCCGCCAGGATGGCGCGCAGGACCACGCCTACCTGCCCTGTTGCTCCCACGATGGCGATCCGCATCGGCCAATTGTACGGGACGGGCGGGTGCGCCCCGTCCCGCTGATCAGACCTCGAGCGGCCGGCGTCCCTCGAGTGCGCGTCCGAGGGTCAGCTCGTCGGCGTACTCGAGATCCCCGCCGACGGGGAGGCCGCTGGCCAGCCGGGAGACGACGACGCCACGAGGGGTGAGCTCGCGGGCCACCAGCATGGCGGTGGCCTCACCTTCGATGGTGGGGTTGGTGCAGACGATGGCCTCCCGGATGATCCCGGCATCGATACGGTCCAGCAGCTCGCGCAGGCGGAGCTGATCCCGGCCGATGCCGTCGAGCGGGCTCAGCGCGCCGCCGAGCACGTGGTAGCGGCCCCTGAAGCCGGTGCGTTCCACCGCCACGATGTCGCGCGGGTCCTCGACCACGCAGATGACCTCGGGATCACGCCGGTCGTCACTGCACACGGCGCACAGCTCACCCGACTCCGCCACGTTGAAGCAGACGCCGCAGAGCGTCGTGCGCTCCTTGACGGCCACGATCGCGTCGGCGAGTCGACGGGCGTCCTCGCCCGGGACCTTGAGGACATGGAAGGCGATGCGCTGCGCCGACTTCGGCCCGATGCCGGGCAGCCGACCGAGCTCTTCGATGAGGGTGCGGAGAGGGCCCGTGTACATCTAGCCGGGGACCTCGCTGGCGCCGGGGAACGCCTGTAAGAGGCGTGCCTCCGCATCGGATGCATGATCGCCCGACGAGTCCTCCGCCAGGTCGTGCGGGTCCATGTCCTCGACGTCGTCGGGCGGCGGGGCCGGCGGCGGGGCGGCACCCGGGGACGGCGTGGCGCGCGGCGCTGCCGGGGACGCGGTCTCGTCGATCTGGAGGACCAACGTGACGTTCGTCCCGAAGTGGTCGCTCAGGGCCGCTTCCACGACGGCCTTCTGCTCGGTGCACTGCTCCCGGTGCGCCGCGTTGGGCAAGGCGAAGTGGGCGCCCTCCTCGTCGACGGCGACGAAGCGGCCACTGGCGTAGCGCGCCTTGGCCCGCGCCGGCAGGGACTGCAGGATCCCGTCGCCCCAGGCCTCCGTGAGGCTGTCGCGATCGAGCGCGACGGTGGCGGGTGCGGGTGCGGGTGCGGGTGGCGGGTGCGGTGGCGGGCGTGCCCGCTTCCCCTTCGTGTTCCGTGGCGGCGGTCTCGGACGGCGGAGGTGGAGCCGGAGACGGTTCCGATGACGCAGACGGTGCCCTCGGCGATGCCGCCGCCGATGGCGCCGGCGGTGCGGCTCCCTCCTTGCTGCGCCGCATCGCACCGATGGAGGGTTTGCGGGCCACTTCGGAGGGCGGACGTGGTGCCGCCGGGATGTGCGACACGGCGGCGTCTGGCACGGGCGCGGCCTGATCGGCTCCGGCTGGGGCGCCCCGCCCGGCCGGGACGCCCGGCCGGGGGAAGGCAGGTGCACCGGACTGCGCACGCTCCAGGACGCTCACCCTCTCCGACAGCGCCTCCATGCCGGAGTCGAGGTCCGGTCGCACCGCGCGCACGGCGGAGATCTCGAGGACGACCTGCGCGTCGGGTGCCTCGCGCATGTCGACCAACGCGTGCCCCAGGATCTCCATGCTGCGCACCACACGGGCGAGGCCCATCGCCTCGGCCAGCCCGCGGAACCGTTCGAGCGACGGCCCGGACACCGTGCACAACTCGGGCGCCAGCGCGGCGAGGAACACCTGGCGGAGATCATCGATCAACTCTGTGGCGAGCTGCTGCGGGCCCCACCCGCCGGCCAGCAACGCGCTGAGCGCCACCAGCACCTGATTGACGTCACCATCGGCCAGGGCGCCGAGGACAGCGGCCAGTTCGGGGCGGGCCGCGTCGGCGGACCCGGACGCGACGACCTGATCCAGCGCAGAGAGCGCGTCCCGAGCCGACCCCCGGCCTCGCCGCACGGCAGCTTCGAGCGCCTCCTCGTCGACCTGGAGCCCCGCCTCCTCGTTGACCGACTCGAGCAGGCTGTGCAATGTCTCCGCGCCCAGGAGCCGGAACTCGAGATGCTGGGTCCGGCTCCGGATGGTCGGTGGCACCTTCTGCGGGTCCGTGGTCGCCAGCACGAAGACGACGTGGCTCGGTGGCTCTTCCAACGTCTTCAACAGGGCGTTGGCCGCCGCCGTCGACAGCATGTGGACCTCGTCGACGATGTACACCTTCCAACGTCCCGGCGTGCCCAGTCCGGCATGGGCCACGAGATCGCGCATGGCATCGACGCCGTTGTTGGACGCCGCATCGAGCTCGTGGACATTGAGGGAGCTGCCCTGGGTGATCTCGACGCACGACGTGCAGATGCCACAGGGCTCGCCGTCGACGGGCGCCTCGCAGTTGAGCGCCTTGGCCAGAATCCGCGCCGAGGACGTCTTGCCCGTCCCCCTCGGCCCGCTGAAGAGGTAGGCGTGCGAGACCCGGTCGTCCCGAACGGCGCTGCGCAGGGCGCGCACCACGTGGTCCTGGCCCCTGAGTTCGTCGAACCGACCCGGCCGGAAGCGCCGGTAGAGGGAAACGAAAGGAGCGTCGGCCATGGCGGCCGAGCCTACCCATGCGCTCAGACAACCCCTTGCGCTCGGACAACGCCGCCCGGTGCTCGGTGCGGCGGCCAGGTTGGCTACGGCACCCGGCCATACCCGCTGAGAGCTGCTGCCTTCCGACCCTGACTCGATTCACGAGCGGCCGTTGCGCAGGACCCGGCCACCGCACCCAACATCGGGCGGCGCGAGGGTCAGGTTAGCGGCTGGCCCCCTCCGGGCTCCCTACACCACCAGGACGGCGCACTCCACACTGTCCATCACGCCCTGGGGAACGCCGGACAGGCGGCGGGAGCCCTGGTTTGCTGCCCGGGCCCCCAGCACGATCAGGTCCGCGCCCTCCTCGGCCGCCACCCTGGTGATCGCTTCGACAGGGTCGGCGCGCACCGGGTGTGTCCGGACCCTGACGGACGTCCGCGCCGCCAGGTCGCGGAACCGGGCCGGCATGGCCTCGACGGGCTCGCGGCGGAACGCAGTGACGAGGTGCACCGTGCCGCCCGAGGTCCGGGCCACCTCGAGCGCCCGGCTGACCGCACGCGCCCCACCTTCGGTGTCGGCGGCGCCGACCACGACGTTCTCAAACATGCGCCAAGCCGGCGCCCGCCATGACCGGTCTTGGGGCCGGGCCGAGGGCGATGACGACGTCGCGTCGCGTCGCGACGGGGACCCGGGTGGTGGCCCGCTTCGGGGCCATCAGCACGGGGACATTCGTCGCCGCGGTCAGTTGCTCTCGCACGCTGGAGCCGAAGCCGTGACGCGTCACGCGGCGGCGGTCGAGCCCCAGGACGATCAGATCAGCCCCGTAGGTCTGCGCCGCCTCGGCGATGCCGCTCGCGAGCTGCTGGTTGCGCGCACCACGGGTGGCCCCGCTCACGGAGAACTGATTCGCCACGCGGCGCCCGCGCTGACCGACGTCGGTCACGATCTCGCAGCGGCGCCGCGAGGACTCGTCGGTGAGCTGAATGAACCACACCTGCGCGTCGAAGTGACGGGCCACGTTGCTCACGAACACGAACGCCGCACGAGCGTCGTCGGAGCCATCGAGGGCCACGAGAATCCGTCGGAACACCATCAGCCTCCGTGCATCGGTCAGGCCCGCTCCGCTTGCGCGTGGCCTTGTGCGTGCTTCTTCGGCGCTCCACGAGCCCCCCTTGATCCACGAACGATCAATTCCCAAAACGTTCCGAATGATGAACGAAACACGAACCAGAGTTGCTTTGGAGACGACGCCAACTCGGAGGCCCGGGCCCGGTTTCGCCCGAACCGGACCGACAGTGCCTGGCAGGGCCGTTAGCCTGACCAGGCTGCAACCTCGGAGGAGTGCGAGAGCGGCCGAATCGGCACGACTGGAAATCGTGTGTTGGGCAACCAACCGTGGGTTCAAATCCCACCTCCTCCGCTTCAGGTAGGACTCAACCGGCGTGTGCTCCTGACCGATAGGGCAGGCGTGGACCCAAGGCTCGGCCGGGAGGCCGCGGCGCCCTCTGACGGGCTGCCCGCGCAAGTGATCGGGGCTGACGCGCCCGTTGAGGGGTGCGCACAGCACGACGGCCCGCGGGACCATGCCATCGCGAGGAGGGTCCGATGACAACCGATCTGACCGGCGGCGCCGACCTGAACGAAGAGGACTTCGACTGGGACGTGTTCGCGCCCGACCCGGGCGAGGACGAGATCGCCGCCGAAGCGGCCGCGCTGGAGGACCGGGCCGAGCTCAACCTCGATGACTCCCACATCGACTGGGAAGCCGCCCTGCAAGAACCGGAGACCATGGGCGGGGCGGATGGCGACGCACGCGCCGGGGCCGCCTTCGATCGGATCGTCGATACGGTGCGCCGTTCCGTCGAGGACCCCGAGGCCGAGAAACCGAGGACGCCGAGGCAGAGACGAGGGCTCGAGG
This sequence comes from uncultured Acidimicrobiaceae bacterium, assembly GCA_963753115.1. Lineage (GTDB taxonomy): Bacteria > Actinomycetota > Acidimicrobiia > Acidimicrobiales > RAAP-2 > Bog-473. The sequence goes on along the minus strand of CAVWBB010000013.1, from coordinate 134,462 downwards.
CAGAGACGAGGGCGTCGACGAGATGGCCGAGGCGCAGGGTCCAGAAGCGGCGGCGACCGGGACGTCGTGGCCCGATCTCGACGACGAGCCGGACCCGGATCACGAACTGGAGCCCGGCGCCGTGCTCGTGCCCCGGACCGAGCCGGACCTCGAAGTGCCGGCGACCGCCGTCGCTGCATTCGAGCCGAGAGCCGACGAGCACGGCCATCAGGCGCCAGACGACGATGTGGCGCCCTGGGCAGAGCCGGACCTGAGCCAGGAGGGCGCATGGGAACCGCGTCCGGAGCCCGAGCCACGTCCGGTACCGATCTTCGAGCCAGAAGCCGCCGCGGTGGAGGCTGTCCCGGCGGCGGCGGCGTGGCCCGCGGCGTTCGAAGCCGAGCCCGAGGCAGCTCCGTGGTCGGCGTCGTCAGCGCCGGTGCTCGAGGCGAGTGACGACACGACAGAGGTCCCGGCCAAGAGGCGCTCCAGGAAGGACGGCAAACGACAGCCGAGGAGCCGGGTCTTCACCGCGACCGTCGTGCTGGCGGTCCTTGCCCTGGTGGGTGTCGCCGCCGTTGTGGCCGTGCGCTCGCTCCACCATTCGACTGCCGGCACCCCGAGCGCGACTGCGCACTCGCAATCGGCGCCCCGCGTGTCGCCCTCTCCCGACGCCGCCCGGATGCAGTCGGCCACCGATGCCGTGGACTCGGCGACGACTGCGGCCCAAGTGGGCCTGACCTCGCTCTCGACCTTCCCGACAACGGGCAACGTGGCAAAGGTGATCTACCCCTACATCTCGTCGCTGCAGCTCTACGAGAGCTTCCTCGCAGGCAGCACCGTTCCGGCACCCGCGCGGGCGGCGGCGGCCAGTGCCGCAACGCAAGTGCGTCAGGAGTTGACGTTCCTCGACACCATCGCATCGCTCCCCCCGAACAGCTGGGCGCGTATCTGCAGCAGTTCGGCACCGATTCCACACGGCTGCAGACGACCCTCGGCGCGCTCGAGCACGACCTCGGGACCCCCAGCCCGTGAGGCCGTCCACAGGGGTTGGCCAGGGGACTTTCTCTCGCCCCGCTCGACCTCGCATACTGGGGCATCTCCACCGCTGACCCCACCTCCCCGCTGAACGACGAGGGCGCCGGGGGCGCCGGGCGGACGAGGCCCGGACGGAACAAGGTCCCAGCGCACGACCCGCGTTCAGGGCGTAACGTGGCCGCAGTGCAACACTCCTTGAAGGAGTCCGGCTCCGGAGCCACGCAGAGGCCCAATCGCAGCGCCGAAAAAGGTCCCGACGTTGACATCGCGCCCTTGCCTGGGTGGGAGCCCGCGCCCGACGTCACGCCCCCGAAGATCCCCAACTTCGAGCCCGCTCCCACCTCCGCGTCGAGGGCGGAGGCGCACTGGGAGCTCGCGGGCGATCCGCCATTCCCGTCAGGAATCCTGCACCCGCGCCCGGCGGGGCGCCAGGGACCAAGGAGACCGAGCCGCACCGTCATCACGTTGTCGGTCCTGGCCTGTGTCGTCGTCGTCCTCGTGGCGGCGACGGCGATCGTCGTCTCGCTGCACCAACCGACCCCAGCCGGACCACCGGCGGCATCGACCCCCAAGGCCCCGACTTCTTCTGAGATCTCTCGGGCCCGGTCGGCCACCGAGTCCGCCCTCACCGCCACGACGACGGCGCAGCAGGGCCTTCACTCCTTGTCCGGTATCCCGACGATCCCAAAGGTGACGGCGGTGATCACCCCGTACATCTCGTCGCTGCAGCAGTACCAGGCCTTCCTGGCGGGCAGCAAGGTGCCGGCGGCGGCCCGGGGGGCAAGGAACAACGCCGCCGCCGTGGTCAACCGGGACTTGCAGCACCTCGACACCATCAATGGGCTGGCGTCCTTGCGACTCGGGGCCTACTTGGAGCAGTTCGGCACGGACGAGGTCGAGCTGCAGACCACCCTCTCCAACTTCGAACAAGTGCTGCGCAGCTCGACCCCGAGATGATGCGGCCAGCTCCCCGGGCTTCCGCTCCGTCGCCCGACCTCGCATACTGGGGCGATCGCAACCCCTGACGCCACCGATCCGCTCAGCGACGACGACGCCATGGGCATCGCTCTGGCAGAGGCACGCGCTGCCGCCGGAGCCAGAGAGGTCCCTGTCGGAGCGGTTGCCGTCGTCAGGGGGCGGGTCGTGGCGGCCAGGCACAATGAGCGCGAGGGGGCAGGCGACCCCACGGCGCACGCCGAGATCCTGGCGCTGCGGGATGCTGCCGCAGAGCTGGGCGGATGGCGGCTGTCCGACGTGACGCTGATCGTCACCCTCGAGCCCTGCCCCATGTGTGCGGGCGCCCTGGTGGCCGCCAGAGTCGGTCGGGTGGTCTACGGGGCGAGCGACCCGCGGGCGGGTGCGTGCGGCACGCTCTACAACCTTTGTGCCGACCCCCGGCTCAACCACGAGCTCGAGGTCTCGGGTGGCGTCCGTGCCGCCGAGTGCGGGACCCTGCTCTCCACCTTCTTCTCCGAGAAGCGGGCGGATCGTGCCGACTCTGCCGCAACGTCCGAACCGAACGGCGGCGCCTGATCGGGAGCCAGAGGCGGCGCTCGAAGCAGCCACCTTCCTGCTTCGGACTGCACCAGGCGGGTCCGGGCGGGCGAACCGGTGCGGGATCGTCCTGACCTCGCCCTTTGCTCCGATCGGGCTCCCGTGGACGCCTCGGCGAGCTTCCGGACCAGGTCAGAGCGACTAGCATCTCGCCCGGAGGAGTGCGAGAGCGGCCGAATCGGACGGTCTCGAAAACCGTTGTGCCTCATGGGTACCGTGGGTTCAAATCCCACCTCCTCCGCTCGGGACCGGACAGGTCCACCGCATGGGCGGGTGCGGGCAAGAACATCGGCAGGGCAAGCGCCTTGCCGGCAGCACCTGGCCGCTCCCCAGCGGCCGGAAAGGAGTGAACCGTGGCACGTGCACGTTCGACATTTGGGAAATTACAGCGCGACCAGGCCAAGAAGGACCGGGCCAAGGCGAAGATGGACGACCGCATTTCGCGCAAAGAGGACAAGGTGGCGGCGAATGAGCAGACGGGACCGTCCCTCTCGGCCGACGACGTGGACCAGACCCGGCTGCTCGAGGAATTCGCGGCACTGCACGAGGACCTGGCCGAAGGCCGCATCTCGCTGGACGACTTCGAGATCCGCCAAGAGGAATTGCGGGCCAAGCTCGTCGTCTGACGGTCTGTGCCAGGGCACCGAGCCCGAGGTTTCTCAGGGAGCAGGAGCGACGCCGCGTCCTTCGAGCCAGCGGCGAAACCCGGCGGCATTGGAGTGGACACCGTTCAGGGTCTCCAGCTTCTCCTGGTGGGCCTCGTCGATGTCACCGAGCAGCGGGTCGAAGCGGTCGGACAGCGCAGTAGCGATGTCCGACCCTTCGCGATAGGCCTTCTCGGCGGTCTCGGCCCAGAGCCGCAGCGTCTGGTCCGCCTCCGCCAGCAGTTCCTGGGGCTGCGCCAGGAGGCCGTAGTGGGCCAAAGCGATCGCTGACGGCCGCCGGGCCGCGAACTTGGCCAACGATGTGAGTGCCTGTTCGAGGTCGAAGTCGGGAGGCGGCGTGGCCGGGCGCAGGACGCCGCCGTCCGGAAGCTTGACCCCGACCGCGTCGCCGGCGAAGAGCACCCCGCTCACTGAGTCGTGCAACCCGAGATGGTGCTTGGCGTGTCCCGGCGAGTCCACCGCCACCAGCGTGCGCCCCGGTCCCACCTCAACCTCCTCGCCGTCGCCCAGGACGTGCAGACGCTCGGGCGGAGTGGGGTCCAGGCGGCCGTAGAGCGAGTCGAGCAGCGGGCCGTAGACGCGCGCCGCCGAATCGATGAGGCGTGAGGGATCCGCCAGGTGCCTCGCCCCCTTCTCGTGGACGTACACGGTCGCGGAAGGAAAGGCGCGGGCCACGTCACCGACTCCTCCGGCGTGGTCGAGGTGAATGTGGGTCACGGCGATGCCAGCCAAGTCCGACGGACCAACGCCGATCTGGCCCAGCGCGGCGAGCAACACGGGCACCGACGTCTGGCTCCCGGTCTCGATCAGGACGGGGGCCGGACCTTCGACCAGGTAGCCGGCCGTCACCCGTTCCCAGCCGCCGAGCATGGTGTCGATCTCGAGCACGCCGGGCGCGATCGAACGGGGCGGAGGCACGGCCGGAACGGCGTCACCACTGGCCGGGTCGTGCACGTGGAGACCGGCGTCCGCGTGTCGGTGCGACCGGCCGCCGTGCGCATGGGTGCCACTCATGGCCTGACGACCTTCCACGTGGCCGGGCCGGCAACGGGCAAGGGCGTCACCGCATCGCTCAGCGCGCCGCTCCGGAACGGCGCTTGACTGCGACACGACCGAGATGCTTCATCCGCCCGATGGTCGGGGTGGTGAGCGTGTTGTCGACCAGGACCCGGGAGCCGTCGTCGGCGAAGCTCAACGGATCCCTCCCGCTGAGCCGGAAGGCCGAGTTGATCAGGGACACATGCGAGAACGCCTGGGGAAAGTTGCCCACGAGCCGGCCGGCCAGGGGGTCGTATTCCTCTGCCAGCAGCCCGAGATCGTTGCGCAGCGCCAACAGCCGCTCGAAGAGCTCTTCGGCCTCTTCCACGCGACCGATCATGTGGAGGCAGTCGACCAGCCAGAACGAGCAGGCGAGGAAGGCGCCCTCGCGTCCGGTGAGCCCGTCGACCGACCCGTCGTCGCTCGTGCGGTAGCGCAGCACGAAGCCATGGTCCATCAGGTCCCGCTGCACCGCCTCCACCGTGCTGACCACCCGGGGGTCCCCGGGGGGCAGAAAGCCCACCAGCGGGATCATGAGCACGCTGGCATCGAGCTCGTCCGACCCGTAGTACTGGGTGAACGCGCCGATCTTCTTGTTGTAGCCCTTCCGGCAGACCTCCGTGAAGATGTCGTCTCGCAACGTTCGCCACGTTTCGAGTGGTCCACTGAGGTCGGGCCATTCCTCGAGGGTCCGGACGGCGCGATCGACGGCGACCCACGCCATCACCTTCGAGTGGGTGAAGTGCCGGCGTGGGCCCCGGACCTCCCAGATGCCGTCGTCGGGATCCTTCCATCCCGTCTCGAGGAACTCGACCAACTGTTTCTGCAGGCCCCAGGAGGCCCGGCTCTGCATTCCCTCGAAACGGGCCGACGAGTACAGCGCAGACATGACCTCGCCGTAGACATCGAGCTGGTACTGGCCGGAGGCCGCGTTACCGATCCGGACCGGAGCCGAATCCTCGTAGCCGGGGAGCCAGTCGGCCTCCCATTCGTCGAGCCGGCGCTCACCTCCGGGCCCGTACATGATCTGAAGCTTCGACACGTCGCCGGCCACGGCGCGCAGCAGCCAGTCACGCCACGCGAGCGCCTCGGCGTGGTAGCCGCCGCGCATCAGCGATTCGAGAGTGAGTGTGGCGTCGCGTAGCCAGCAGAAGCGGTAGTCCCAGTTGCGATTGCCGCCGAGGGCCTCCGGGAGCGAGGTGGTTGCCGCGGCCACGATGCCACCAGTCGGGGTGTAGGTCAGGGCCTTGAGCGTGATGAGCGAGCGCACGACAGCGTCCTTGTACGGTCCCTCGTAGCAACACTGGGTCGCCCATTCCGTCCAGTAGGCCTCGGTGAGATGCACGGCGTAGTAGCTGTCGAGGGGCGGCGGCGGATCCTCGTGCGAGGGATGCCACACCAACGTGAAAGGAAAGCGCTGGTTCTCGGTGACCGTGAATTCGGCCACCGTCCGCATGTCCTCCCCCACGGCTTCGACCCGGTGCCAGAGCGCCACCGAATCCGGGCCGGCGGTGAGGCGCGTCAACCCATCATGCGACGTGACCCAGGGGACGACCTCGCCGTAGTCGAACCGCACCACCAGCTCCATGTGCATCTCGACCTTGCCGCTCACTCCTTCGACAGAGCGCACCAGGTGGGGATGGCCTTCGCGCACCGGCATGCAGTCAGTGATGCGCACCGTGCCGGTGGCGGTGTCGTATTCGGTCTCCACGACGAGCGTGTCCGGGCGGTACCAGCGCCGCGTGGCCAGAATGACGGAAGGGCCTCCAGCCGGCGCGATCTTCCAATAGCCATGATCCTCGTTGCCCAGCAAGCGTGAGAAGCACGACGGAGAGTCGAAATGCGGCAGGCACAGCCAGTCGATGGATCCGTCGATGCCCACCAGCGCCGCCGTGTGGAGATCTCCGATGACGGCGTAGTCCTCGATGCGCTGGCTCATGGGCTCATTCTTGCCGGTTCAGCCCGAGATGCACGGACCCGTGCTGACGGCCGAGTGGTGCCGCTCCGCCTGCTGCACGCGGGAGAGCACCCCGGGGGAGGCGAGGGCGTAGCCGACGTTCGGATACACGGTGGACCGCGAGAAGACGACGCCGATGACCTGGCCTCCGGGCCCGAGCAGGGGTCCGCCGGAATTGCCCGGGAGCACGTCGGCGTCGAGGGCGTAGACACCACGCTCGACCGACCCGTTGTTATAGATGTCCTTTCCGATGGCGGTGACCTCCTCGGTCACGCCGGCGGCACCGATGCTCAACCCCCGGTCCTCGGGATAGCCCAGGACTGCGGCCTGCGTTCCCCGAGGAACGAGGTTCGAGCTGATCGACAGCGCCGGACCGAGCGGTGCATCCGTCCGCAGCACCGCGAGATCGAAGTCGGGGTCGAAGAGGACCGGCGTCGCGTTATAGGCACTGTTCCCCAGCAGCACCTGCGTGTTGCCGTTGCTCTCCCCCGCCACGACGTGGGCGTTCGTGGCCACCAGCCCGGGACCGACGACGAAGCCCGAGCCCTCCTGCTCGCTGCTGCAGGCCGTGCCGAGGATCTTGACCGTCGAGAAGATCGCCGGATCGGCCAGCGCCTTGGTCTCGGCGTCGGTCGGCGTGGAGACCGACGGTGTCGACGGCGGGGTGAGCGTCGAGAACACCTGTGGGAAGCCCTGGTCGTTCAAGAAGGTCTGCAGGTCGTTGAAGATGGAGGGGGCCTGGGGCAACACCCCGTCGATGGAGTGGAGGATGTCCGAGCGGGCGACGGCGGCGTCGAGCGAGGTGAACCGGCTGTTGGGGGACAGGATCACGGCGGCCACCACCCAGACGGACAGGAGCACCATCAAGACGGCCACCGCGACGCCGAGGACCGCATCCACATGGCCCAGATGATGCCGACGAACCGTCACGTTGCTCCAGGTCCCGAGGACGCGGCCCGCGTATCCGAACGCGCAGGCGGTCAGGAGGACGAGCGAGACGACGACGACCGAGCGGGTGACGTCCTCGCTGTGGCCACGGCTCAACAGCGGCACCCACACGACGGTCCCGAGCAGGAATCCGAGAAAGAACCCACCGAAGGTGAGCAGCTGGACGACGGCCCCCAGCCGCAGCCCGTGGACGGCAGCCAGCAGCATCAGCCCGATGATCAGCAGGTCGACCCAATCCACCGCTGCGAGGGTATCGAACGGTGCACCGGGAAATGCGCCCCCCACCGCTATTGTCACGGTGCTGTGCTTCCACGCTCCGTGCCTCGACACCGGCGTGTCAGGCGACCCAGTGGCGGCCTGTCCCTCCTTTTCGCTGCCCTGGCCGTCACCGCGTCGGGCTGTGCGCTGTCCGGGCACCCGGGATCGCCCAAGGTGGCGCGCGTCCTCGGTCAGGCCAAGGGGAACCCGTTGGCGGTCGGCCAGCCGGCACCCAGCGGCACAGGCGACCTCGCCGCCGTCTCCTGTGCCACCGCGAAGCGCTGTTGGGCCGTGGGCACCGCCGGGCCCAATCCCGCCCCGCCCACCGGTGTCACGGTGATCGCCGCCACGCTCAACGGGGGCGTCTCGTGGAAGGCCCAGCGCGTCGCCGGAGGGAGCACGCCCCAACTGAGCGGCATCTCGTGCCCGACGCCGACGGACTGCATGGCGGTCGGCTCGAACGGGGCATCGTTGCCCGGGAGCGGCGTCGTCGTCACGACGTCCGACGGCGGAGCGACCTGGTCCCCGGTCATGTCGCCCCAGAACGCCCTGGTGCTCTCCAGCGTGACCTGCGCCAGTCCATCGGACTGCACCGTCATGGTCAGCGACGGCACCGCAACCTGGTCCGCCCACAGCGCCGACTTCGGTGCCAGCTGGCAGCAAGAAGGGACGCTCCCGTCGCCCTTCCTTCCCGCAAACGACCTCACGTGCACGGCCGGCGGCACGTGCATAGACGCCGGCTACGTACCGACCAGCAACAGCCACGGGCAGGGAGCCGTCGCCGTGAGCGCAGACGGGGGTCAGACATGGGCGCTGGCGTCGGTCCCCTCGGGGCTCGGCGTGCTCCAGTCCACGACCTGTCTCTCCGCTTCGGTCTGCCTCGCCGCCGGCACGACGGGGACGACAGTCAGTGACGTGGTCCCGGCCAAGGGCGAGTTGCTCCGCAGTGAGGACGGCGGCCACACCTGGACACGAGCGACGGCTGCGCTGCCCGTCGATGACGTGTACGGGATGGCCTGCCCTTCGGCCGAACAATGCGCAATGGTCGGGACGCTCTGGTATGGCTTTCCGGCGGTCGACGTCGGTGCCGTGGCCCAGAGCACTGATGCGGGCCTCACGTTCCGAGCATCGCGAACCTCGTACATCCCCATGACATTGACCTCCGTGGCCTGCCCGTCGGCGACCCGGTGCATCGCGGTCGGGGGTGACACCGTGGCCCGGATCACGCTCCTCCATCCGGAGCGGCACTCCGCCCCCACCTCGCCGCAGGAGACTGCCGCGACCTGACGCTGCCGCCGCCTGACGCCCCAGGTCGCGGTGCTGATGACCCCCAAGGGCAGGCCGGGACCCAAGCTGAGCCCCAAAAGGAAGGATCCCTCGTCAGGAGGGCCAAACCCCCGTACACTCGGAATCCGGATTGAGGCTGTGTTTGGAAGCGTGCGGGGGTACGCGGACTCCCGTCGCCCGAATGATGGAGGAGCGCAATGTCGCAGACCTGCCCGCAGTGTCAGACCGAAGCTGAAGACGGGGCAGGGTTCTGCCCGAGCTGCGGAGCGAATCTCGGAGGGGCGACCGCGGCCGCCGGTCCGGCCGCCGGGAGCGCCCCCGCGGGAGCGACCGCAGCGCCGGCAGGAGCGCCCGCCAGCGCGTCAGCGGTGCCGGCCTACCGCTTCAACGCGGCCCGCTGGTCGCTGGCCGACCGGATCTGTGGCGTGGCCACGATCGTGCTGTTCATCTCGTTGTTCTTGGCCTGGTTCGGTGTCAGTGTCATCGGTATCACGGTGACGGCGAGTGGCGTGTCTGCCCACGGCTACCTCTACCTCGTGATGATCATCTGCATCCTGATCGTGGCCTACCTGGTGCTGCGAGCGGGGTGGGATGAACTGCCGGGCGGCATCAACCTCCCCCACCTCACGACCATGCTGGTGGCGACGCTCGTCAACCTCGTCATCGTCTTCATCGGCTTCATCTTCAAGCCGGGTGGGTCGGGCGTCGGCTGGCAGTTCGGCGCGTTCCTGGCTCTCATTGCGGCGGTCGTCGCCGCGGCGCCCTACGCAATCCCGCAACTGCGCGCCAAGACCATGGGCTGAGCCGGATCGCGCATCAGTGCCGCATGGCGGCGAGGAGCAACCCCGGGATCTTCGCCGCGGACGGGTCGGCCTCGAAGGCCACGAACCGACGCATGACGTCATAGGAATCAGCCGCCGTGGCAAACCATGGCGGCTTGGGTCGGGATCGGAACGGGCCCCGGACCACCGACTTCTGCGGCCGGCCGAACATCGCCGCGTTGCCGACGACGCCGGCACCTGACTGGATGTCCGTGCGAGTGTGCCCCGGGTAGGCGCCCCAGCTCGTCGAGCCCATGGCGAAGGACAGCCCGTGCCAGACGTTCACGCCGATGGAGCCGTACCGCAGGTCGGCCACGGCACGCTCGACGCTCTCGGCCACCTCCGTGTCCTTCATGGAGGAAGGGCTGACAAGGATGGTGGCGCCCAACGTGCCCCAGACGACGTCGTTGCAGAAGGCCGTGGCGGTCTCGACGAACGCCGCGGGCGAGGGGGCGGTGAGGGCCGTCTCGGCCATCTGGCCCACGAAGGATTCCACGTTGAAGCAGATGTTGCCGGTCTGGCCCGGAGGGACGCCGCGGATGAAGGTCCAGGGCAGCGCGTCGTCCGGCCCGCTGCCGTACTCCTCGGCCTCCGGATGCGCGTCCACGAACGCGTTCCGGCGCTCGCTGGCGCCCGGGTAGTAGGCCCGCCGCGTCGTGATGCCGGCCAGCGTCTGCGTCAGCGCGCCGAGGAACGCCTCGCGCTCGGGGCCAGGCGGCGTGGGTCACCACCACGCGCGCCGAGATGCAGTTGAACCCGGCATTGTTGACGAGCATGGTGGCGACGTGCTCGGCCTGGTAGAGCAGTTCGGCGGTCGACCACCGCCCCGGTACGACGATCACCGGGGAGACGTTGCCCAACTCGGCGGTGACCGGCTTGTCCAGCGCGGGCTCGTCGGCTTCCTTGCGCCGGGCACCGTCGGGACCGGGGCCGAAGACCACGGCGTCGTAGGTCTTGTCCGAACCGGTGATGTGCACTTCGTCGATGAGGGCGTGCCGGGTCAGAAAACGCCCGACCGCGGCGCCGCCGTCAACGATCTGCAGCGCGCCGGCGTCAATGAGCGACGCCAAGGCGCGGCGCCAGTACGGCACCAGGTAGTCGTTGACCGGGTTGGCCTTCATCACGACGACCTTGCCCTCGACGAAGAGCTTGGAGAGGGCGTCCCGGGGGCCGAGCGACGCGACATTCCCGGCCGCCAGGACCAGCGCCGTGCCGGCGTGGGCGACGGGGTCGGCGTAGGCAGCCGCCTGGCCGGCGACGAGACTGTCCCGGGTGACGCCCGGCTGCATCCAGACTTCGGCGGTCGTCTGGGGGAAGGTGATCCGGTCGAAGGCGCCGGCGGGGAACACCTGGACACGCAGCCGTCCATCCGGCGCCTCGCGCACTGGCCCGGCAAAGGCGGGCTTGCCGTCGCGGGCAATGTCGCGCAGGGCGTCGCGCAAGAGGCGCGCCATGCGCACGAAGGTGCCGACGCCGGTGGACAGCTCTTCACCCGCCTCGGTCGTGCCCGGCGTCAACCCCTTGGCGCGGCAGGCGGCGGCCAGCCACTCGTCCTGCACGGCCATGGTGTCGGTGATGACCTGCTGGAGAAGATCGGCCCTGGCGGCCGCGTCCGTCCTCGCCCACGCGTCGGCGCTGCCGGCGACAACGCCGACGATCGCATCGAGTTCGGTCCTGTCCGACTCTGTCAGTTGCGCCGTCTCGGCAGCGCTGCCGGACCCGGGCTGATCACTGGTCGGCGACACCGCCCCCCGGCTCGTGATGGTCATGTCATCCTCCCCTCGAACCGCTCGCTGCCGCCCGAGCGGGTCCGGAACACGTCGCCGGCCTACCGCAAGCGTACCGAGGGAGCCCGGCGATGCATTCGGCGCGACGGCCGACACGACTGTTCGTGGGGGCCCCGCACGAACTCGACCTGGTCAGGCGACCCTGGGCAGCACTTCCTCGGAGAGCAGCGCAATGTGGTCGAGGTCGTCGAGATCGAGCACCTGGAGGTAGATCGACTGCGCACCGAGGCCGGCGAACTCCTGGAGCCGCGCCACCACCTCGTCCGGGGTGCCGGCCAGACCGTTGGCGCGCAGCTCGTCGGCCTGACGGCCGATGTTGGCGGCGCGCCGATCCACCTCCGCCGCGTCGGCCCCGCAGCAGACGGTCTGGGCCGCCGACAGGCGCAGCGTCGCGGGATCACGCCCCCGGTCCTCGCAGGCGGCACGCACCCGGGCGAATTGGGCCTCGGTGTCGGCCAGCGACGAGAACGGAAGGTTGAACTCGTCCGCGTAGGTGGCAGCGAGCCGCGGCGTCCGCCTGGCACCACCGCCGCCGACGATGAGGGGCGGGTGCGGCTGCTGGACGGGCTTGGGCAGGGCGGGACTGTCCTTGAGCTGATAATGGTGTCCCTCGAAGTCGAACGTCTCGCCCACGGGCGTGTCCCAAAGGCCGGTGAGGATGGCGAACTGCTCCTCCAACCGCTCGAAGCGTTCTCCGAGAGGCGGGAACGGGACGCCGTAGGCGCTGTGCTCGTCGTCGTACCAGCCAGCGCCCAAACCGATTTCGGCGCGCCCACCGCTCATGTCGTCCACCTGCGCCACCTGCCCGGCGAGCAGGCCGGGCAGCCGGAAGGTGGCGGAAGTGACGAGCGTCCCCAGGCGGATCCGGTCGGTCTCCCGGGCGATGGCGCCGAGCGTGAGCCACGCGTCGGTCGGGCCGGGCAGGCCGTCCCCACCCATGGTGAGGAAGTGGTCGGAACGGAAGAACGCATCGAAGCCGGCCGCCTCGGCCGTCTGCGCCATCCTCAGCTGCTGCTCGTAGGACGCGCCCTGTTGGGGTTCCACGAAGATACGGAGCTTCATCACTTCAAGCTAACCGGCGGCGCCTGCGCCCGGTCGGTCCATCCGGCACCCGGGCCTGCAGCGACGCGGCCGGACGGGGCAGACTGCACATATGGACATCGGTGTGATCTTCCCCCAGACCGAAGTGGGCGGTGACCGCGGCGCGGTGCGCGCACTCGGCCAGGCCGTGGCCGACCTCGGCTACCGCCACCTGGCCGCGTACGACCACGTCCTCGGAGGTGACACAGCGGTCCTCGGCGAGCTCGGGGGGCCGTACACCATCGACAGCACGTTCCGCGAGCCGTTGACCATGTTCGCCTACCTGGCCGGCTGCACCGACCTGGCCTTCGCGACGTCCATTCTCATCGGGCCGCAGCGGCAGACCGCGTTGCTGGCGAAGCAGGCGGCCGAGGTCGACCTGCTCTGCGGCGGACGTTTCCGGCTTGGGCTTGGCATCGGCTGGAACAAGCTCGAGTACGACGCACTCGGCATGCCCTTCGAAGAGCGCGCTGCCATTCTCGAAGAGCAGGTCGCCGTGCTCCGCTCGCTGTGGACCGAGCGCAGCGTGACCGTCGACGGCCGTTACCACCACATCCGAGCGTCCGGGCTGGCCCCGCTGCCCGTGCAGCGGCCGATCCCCATCTGGATCGGCGGCCACGCTCCGGCCGCACTCCGCCGGGTGGGCCGTATCGCCGACGGCTGGTTCCCCATGGTGCGGCCGGGCGGCGGACTCGACGCAGCACTCGAGCAGATCCGTGCGGGCGCGGCAGAAGTCGGTCGAGATGTGTCGAACCTGGAGTTCGAGGGGCGGCTGGAATACTCCGTCCGGGACCACGACACCATCGCCGAGCATGCCCGACGCTGGAAGGCCGCGGGGGCGAGCCACCTGTCGCTCAACACCATGCACGCCGACCTCGCCGACACCGACGCGCACATCAGCGCACTCGAGGAGATGGCGGCGGTGCTCCTGTAGATCGAATCCCCCGGCTCCGTCATGCCAACATGAGGCATGCCGGAAGAGCCGGGGCCGGACGAGCCGACGCCGGACGCCCGGCCTGACGTCGCGCTCTCCACCATTGCCGCCCAATGGGGTCGCATCGGCTGCACTGGCTTCGGCGGACCGCCGACCCACATCGCCATGTTGCGCCGTCTCGTCGTCGAGCGGGAGGGATGGCTGGACGAGACCGAGTTCGAAGATGCCATCGCGGCGACGAACATTTTGCCGGGGCCGGCCTCGACGCAGCTCGCCATCTTCTGTGCCTGGCGCCTGCGTGGCGTGCGTGGCGCTCTCGTCGGGGGCGCCTGCTTCATCGTCCCCGGGCTCGTTGCGATCATCGCATTGGCGGCGGTCTTCCTGGCGACGAACCCGCCCACCTGGATCAAGGGCGCGGCGCTCGGTGCCGGAGCGGCGGTCGCGCCGGTCGCGCTCAACGCAGCACTCGGTCTCATTCCTGCCAGCTGGCGCCGTGCCGGTCCGCGCCCGGCGCGACAAACCCGGTGGGCTGTCTACGCCGTGGCGGGGGGGGTCGCGGTCATCACGCTCGGGCCCTTTCTCGTCGTCGTGCTGGTCTGCTGCGGGCTGATAGAGGCAGCCCTCTCCGGCCGGTCGCGGCCGCCGGCGCAACTCCAGGGTCTGATCATGGCGCCTCTGGGCGTCGTGGTCGTCGGTGGGTTGGGCGCGCTCGCCTGGGTCGCGCTGAAGGTCGGTGCGCTCTCCTTCGGCGGGGGGTTCGTGATCATTCCGCTCATGCAGGCCGACGCGGTCCACCACTACCACTGGATGACCAACAGCCAGTTCCTCAACGCGGTGGCGCTCGGACAGATCACACCGGGCCCGGTCGTCCAGACGATCGCCGTCGTGGGCTACGCGGCGGGAGGGGTGGGTGGGGCACTGCTGGCAGCCGTCATCGCGTTCGCACCATCCTTTGTCTTTGTCTTGGCCGGAGCCCGCCACTTCGGCGCGCTGCGAACCAATCGCCTGGCACAATCCTTCCTCGGAGGGGCGGGCCCAGCCGCCATCGGGGCCATCGCCGGTGCATCCATCCCCCTCGCGCTGGCGCTCACGCACGCCTGGCAGGTGGCGATCCTCGCCGCCGCGCTCGTGGCGATCGTGGGACTGCGACGAAGCGTCGTGCTCACCCTTGTCGCCGCCGGCACCATCGGTGCGGTCGGTGCGGCGTTGGGGCTGCCCGTCGGAACGTAAACGGGCCGCCGTGCGTGGCGGTGGTGGCCCCCCGAGCAGGTCCGCTCGCGCACCGTACGCACAACGACCGCGGTTTCGGTCCGGCGCCACCCCCTGGCTTTGGCAGGATGGGGAGGTGAGCGAGCACACCGGCTACCCCGGTGCACCCCCAGGGTGGTACCAGGATCCCGCCGGGGGCCCGGGCCAGCGCTGGTGGGACGGCTACGCCTGGACGGAGGCGACGGTGCTGCCGCAGGACGCCCCACCACCACCTCCGCCGCAGTGGGCCGGCGCCCCGGCGCCCCAGGGACCCGCGTCGCACGTGGCGCCGTGGGCCGTGGCGTCGGAACGGCTCAGCGCGTTCAACGCGACACAATTGATAGACGTCGAGCGGAGCATGGTCCCGGTGGCGCGCTTCGCCGTGGCCGTGCCGGGGGTGTACTTCATCGTTCTCCTCCTCCTCCAACGCGTGAACGCCGACCAGTTGCGGTCCGCCGGCCATCAGTTCCGGATCGATTTCCACGACGCGCAGCACGGCATCACCCCCCCGCCCTATCACGCACCGGGCAACGCGCTGACCCCCGTCGGGCTCCTTATGGGCGTCATCACCGTGGTCGCTATCGTCTTCGCCTGCATCTGGCAACACCGGGCGGCGTCGGCGGCGCGCGCCCTGGACATCCCGTCGAACTCTTCGCCCGCGTGGGGCGTCGGCTCCTGGTTCGTACCGGTCGTCAACCTGTGGATGCCCTACACGGCGGTGCGCGACTGCCTGCCTCCCGGGCATCCCGACCGACAGCGGGTGTTGCGGTGGTGGATCGCGCTGCTCTGCGCAGGCTTCCTCAGCCTGGCGGCCTCCATCACCGCCCTGATCTCGACCGGACCGGCGCTGGTCCTCTCGATCCCCGCCGCCCTGGCCTCACTGGCCGTGATCGCCTGGGCGCCCGGAATCGTGCTGGCCATCGCCGCCTCACACCAGCAGGTCATGGCAGAACAAACGGGACGGGCAGAGGTGCTCCACGGCTGACCGTTCGGTTCTGGAGATTCCCACCATTGCCTCCTGTAACCCGAACTTACGAACTGTTCACCTTGGGATAGCGCTGTTGTTGCTTGTGGTTCACCTTGCCTCGCTACGTTCCTGGTAGTGGCCGACGCAGATATCACCAAAGCAAGTCTCAATCCTGTTGCGACTGAGGCGCAGTCCGATGTCGACAGGGCGCTGCAGGCGCTCGATCCGGACGCGTCCCGCCCGGAATGCGTCATGCGGTCCGTCAATTTGAGTCTGGGCTTCTCGGGCCGCACCGTCCTCAATGACATCAACGTGGACCTCAAGCGTGGTTCGATCACGGCGCTCATCGGGCCAACGGGTTCGGGCAAGTCGACGTTCCTGCGGACGCTCAACCGGATGAACGACCGTGTACCGGGATTCATGCGCGGCGGCGACATCACTCTCGACGACGAGAGCCTGTGGGCGCAGCATGTGGACCTGTTGACATTGCGCCGGCGGGTGGGCATGTTGTTCCAGCGGCCGAACCCCTTCCCGATGTCAATCAAGGACAATGTCGTCGCAGGGGTCAAAGCACACCGGATCGCCAAGGGCAAGCAGCTCGACGTCGTGTGCGAGCGCCGGCTCACCGAGGTCGGCCTGTGGGACGCGGTCAAGGACCGTCTGCACGACTCGCCCTTTCGCTTGTCGGGCGGACAACAACAACTGCTCTGCCTGGCGCGAGCGCTGGCCGTCGGGCCGGAGGTCCTGCTGCTCGACGAGCCGACCTCGTCGCTCGACCCCGTCACCACAGAGTCGATTGAGGCACTCCTCAAGACCCTGACCCCCGCGCTCACCTTGATCGTGGTGACGCACAACCTCGGCCAGGCGATGCGGGTCTCGCATCAGACGATGTTCTTCTATCAGGGGGCGCTCGTCGAATACGGAGCGACCGACGACCTTTTCAACAGGCCGGCGCACCGGGACACGGAGCGCTACGTCACGGGACGGATGGGCTAGGCGACAGAGCGCGACTCGAAAAGCCGAGTCCATTCAAGCGGCAGCCCTATCAACGAGATCACCCAGAGCATCACCAATCAACCCCACATCACAAGGAGAGAACCTGTGACAAAATTGATGAGAACGGCGCGACTGAAGCGAGGAATGATCGCCGCTGCCGCGGCAGGCCTCGCGCTGAGCTCGGTCGTCCTCAGCACAGCCGCATCGGCGAGCACGAAGCTGCCCAAGAGCGGGGTGGAGACACCCTCCGGTGGCACTGTCACCGAGACCGGGTCCAGCTTGCTCTATCCCCTGTTCAATCCTGTGGTCGGGCGGCTACGCCGAGAAGTACCCGAGCATGACGGTCCAGACGGCCTCGACGGGGTCGGGGACGGGGATCTCCGAGGCCGAGAACGGCACCATCGACATCGGGGCCTCCGACGCCTATCTCGCTCCCAGCGTGGTCCAAGCCAACCCTCACCTCAAGAACATCCCACTGGTCATCTCGGCCCAGATCGCTGAGTACAACGTCCCGGGTGTCACGGCCCACCTCAAGTTGAGCGGCAAGGTGCTCTCCGAGATCTACCAGGGCACGATCACCAAGTGGAACGATTCGGCCATCGCCAGCACGAACCCGGGCGTGACCCTGCCCGCCACGCCGATCGTCACCCTGCACCGCTCCGACAGTTCGCGGCGACACCTTCTTGTGGTCACCAGCTACCTGTCCAAGGCCGATCCTTCGGGCTGGGGCACCAAGGTCGGCTACAACACCACCGTGCAGTGGCCGGCCGCGCCGGGCGCTCTCGGCGAGAACGGCAACTCGGGCATGGTGAGCGGCTGCAAGGCCACGGTTGGGTGCATCGCCTACGTCGGCATCTCCTACCTCACACAGGTGCTCCAGAACGGCCAGGGCTACGCCTCGCTCGGAAACGGCCACAAGCAATACGTGCTGCCGACCCATGAGGCGATCGCAGCCGAGGCCGCCGGCTTCGTGAAGAAGACGCCCGCCAATGGGACGATCTCGCTGATCTACGGCAACATCAACAACGGGTACCCGATCATCAACTACGAGTACGCCATCGTCTCGAACCAGCAGTCGTCCTCGTCGACGGCCAAGAACATCCGCTCGGTGCTCGAGTGGGCGCTCAACAAGAACTACGGGCCGAGTCTCCTCGTACCTCTCCCAGGTCAACTTCCTGCCGCTGCCCGCCAAGGTCGTGGCGCAGTCGGACAAGCAGATCCTGGGCATCAAGTAATGGCGTCCGTCGGCGGCGTAGCGGGGCGTGTCCCCGCTACGCCGCAGGCGGAGTCGACCGGAAGGCCTCCGTCACCGCGCCGGGTCGGCAGCTTCGCCCGGCGGAACGAAGAGCATGCTTGGCGGGGCGCTGCCTGGGTGGCCGTGGTCATGCCCCTGGCCGCGCTCGTGTTCGCGGTCTCGGTCCTGGCCAGTCAAGGCGTGGCCGGCCGTTCGAGTCAACGGCTGGTACTTCCTGTACGGGCGCAACTGGACGTACGGCAACGGCTACGGCTCCATCGTCCACAGCCACGGTGTGGCCCACCAGATGGGAGCCCAGTTCGGGGCCTGGGCGATCATCTGGGGCACCGTCGTCTCGTCCATCATCGCCATCATCATCGCGGTGCCCCTCTCCATCGGCGCCGCCTTCGCACTCACCGAGCGCATGCCGACCTGGGTCTCGCGGCCACTGGGCGTCACCGTCGAGATCCTGGCTGGCATCCCGAGCGTCGTCCTCGGCCTCTGGGGCATCCTCACCTTCGGCCCGTGGTTGGCCCAGCACGTCTACCCGGTCATCGCCGACCACATGCCCGACGTGCCGGTCCTGAGCTACTTCCGCAACCCGGTGGGCCACGGGGAGGGGCTCCTGTCAGCCGCCCTCGTACTGGCCTTGATGATCGTACCCATCATCACCTCGACCACCCGGGACCTCTTCATGCAGGTACCGCCGCTCCCGAAGGAGGGGGCGCTTGCCCTGGGCATGACCGACTGGGAGGTGTCCAACAAGGTGACGCTCCCGTGGGTGCGCTCGGGCATCATCGGCGCTACCGTCCTCGGCCTCGGCCGGGCGCTCGGCGAGACCATCGCCATCGCCATGATCGGCGGCGCGTCGCTGCAGATCCCCCACACCGTCTACCTCCCGTTCACGACGGTGGCTGCCACCATCCTTCAGCAACTCGACGGGGCGTTGACCGACGGGACGGGCTTCGCAGTGGCCACGCTGGCCGAACTTGCCCTGGTGCTCGCAGTCATCTCTGTCGCCGTCAACCTGGTCGCGCGGCTGATCGTCAACCGCACCGGCCGGGTACACGCACCGGTGGGAGGGGCCTGATGTCGCTGGTCGCCGGGCACGCCACGCGGCGCCGTCGGGTCTCCACGGAAATCTGGCGCGTGCTCACGTACGTGGCGCTGTTCTTCATCATGGCGCCCGCCGCCTGGCTCCTCGTCGGCGTACTGGCAAAAGCGCTCCCGCATTGGCAATGGGACGTGCTGTGGACCAAGCTGACCCCGGCGGGGGGCGGCCTCCGCGACCAGATCCTGGGCACGCTGATCCTCATGCTCGGGGTCTTGCTCATCGCCGGCACCGTCGGCGTCCTGGCAGGCATCCACTTGTCGGAGATGGCCCGGCCGGACAAGCGCAGCGGCAAGCTGAGCGGACCCCTGCGCACAGCGTCGGACATCCTCTACGGGTTTTCCCTCCATCGTGCTGGGCTACGTGGGCTACGTGGCACTGGTAGTCGGGCTGGGCTGGGGCTTTTCACTGCTGGCCGCCTTGATCATCCTCTCCATCATGGTGATCCCCTACATCGCCAAGACCACGGAGAACTCGTTGCGCCAGGTACCCACGGCATACCGGGAGGGCGCGGAGGCCCTCGGGATGTCCGTTGGCTACAGCCTGCGCAAGGTGGTCCTCAAGAGCGCCCTGCCGGGCATCGTCACCGGCCTCCTGCTCGCCTTGGCCATTGCGGCGGGCGAGACGGCCCCCCTCATCTACACGGCCAACTTCGCACCGACCCTGCCGCACTCCCTGACGCACGGATCGTTCCCCTACCTCACCTACGTCGTCTTCTCCTACTACAACGACGCCCCGGCAGAACTACCACTATCTCTCCTACGACGCGGCGCTCATCCTCGTGGTTCTCGTCCTCCTGCTGCTCGTGGCGAGCCGGATCATCGTGGCGAGGACCCAGCGCCATGCCGAGAGCACACGGTCCTCCGGACGACGTCGACGGCGCCGCCAGGTCCGACGAGCCGCCGCTGGCGCCTCGCGGGCGGGTCCCCCACGCCGCAGCTCGGCCCCCAGCGGCGGGTCCGAGACCGACCGGCCGCGAGCGACCTAAGCTGCCGTGGACGCGCGACATCGCGTACCACCGCGGAGTGGAGCGCCAAACGCGGCCGAGACCCGTGCCGTCATAACCGTGAGGAGGAACTGGTGAGCGCAGGACCTGAGTGGGGGCCTTTGGCCCGACTGGCGGGGATCTGGGAGGGCGAGAAGGGCGAGGACGTGGCCTACGCCAACGACAAGGCAGAGATCGGCCTGACCCCCTACCGCGAGCACGTCGACTTCAAGCCTTTCGGCCCGGTGGAGAACGGCAGCCAGGTGCTCTACGGCCTCGACTACCGCATGGCGGCCTGGCGGGCCGGGGAGGACAACCCCTTCCACACCGAGGTCGGCTACTGGATGTGGGACGCCCGCGACAGCGAGGTCGTCCGCTGCTTCCTGATCCCGCGAGGCTCCGCCATCGTGGCCGGCGCCGTGGTCGGGGCCGACGACACCAAATTCACCCTGCACGCCAGCGTGGGCAGCCAGACCTACGGGATCCTGTCGAACAACTGGCTGGACAAGAACGCCCAGGCCATCCGGTACGAGGTGACCATCGACACCAGCGTGGAGGACGAGTTCTCCTACACGGAGACGACCGTGATCAAGCACGCGCGGTTGCCGGAGGAAGTGATCCACACCGACCTCAACACCTTGCGGAAGATCGCCGACGCCTAGAGGCGCCCGGTAGGGTCGCCCCGGCGGGGGCCGGCAGGAAGGCACGACATGTTCGAGTGGTCCGAGGAGCAGCTGGCGATCCGCGACGCGGTGCGACGTTTCGTCGACGAAGAGGTCAAGCCCAACGTCGAGGAGCTCGAGCACGGTGACACACCGCCCTACGAGGTCATCCGCAAGCTGTACCGGACGTTCGGGCTCGATGCCCTCGCCCGCGATTCGGCCAAGCGCGCCATCGAGCGCAAGGCCGCGGGTGGCGACGCCCCGGGCAAGTCCGCCGAGCGGGCCGAGGGCGGGTCGAACGCGGCCATGACCATGATCCCGATCATCGAGCTGTGCCACTACTGCCCCGGCATCGTGACCGCGCTCGGGGTCAGCACCGGCCTCGCCGGCGGCACCATCATGAAGGGCGGCACGCCGGCGCAGATGGAGCGCTGGGGCCTGGACCTCATGACGCTCGACAAGGTGGGTGCCTGGGCCATCACCGAACCCGACTCGGGCTCCGACGCGCTGGGCGGCATGAAGTCGACCGCCGTGCGCGACGGCGAGGAGTATGTCCTCAACGGCAACAAGACGTTCATCACCAACGGCCCCTACGCCGACACCATCGTCTTCTACGCCAAGCTCGACGACGGCAGTGGCACGCCGCTGCGCCAGCGGCCCGTGCTCACCTTCATCCTCGACACCGGGATGCCCGGGCTCGAGCAGTCCAAGCCCTTCCGCAAAATGGGCCTGCACTCCTCCCCGACCGGCGAGCTCTTCCTCACCGACGTGCGCGTCGGCAAGGACCGGCTCCTCGGCGAGTCGGAGGGGACGCCCGGCGGCAACGAGGGCCGCGAGAGCGCCAAGGGCAACTTCGTCACCGAGCGTGCCGGCGTGGCCGCCATGTCGCTCGGGCTCATTGAGGAGTGCCTCAAGCTGTCGGTCCAGTACGCCAAGGACCGCATGCTGTGGGAGCGGCCTATTTCGGAGTTCCAGCTGATTCAGCTGAAGCTGGCCAAAATGGAGATCGCTCGGCTGAACGTCGAGAACCTCGTGTTCCGCCACATCGAGATGGCGGCCGCCGGCAAGAGCCTGACCCTGGCCGAGGCCTCGGCCATGAAGCTCTACTCGGCGCAGGCCGCCTCAGAGGTGGCCATGGAGGCGGTGCAGCTCTTCGGGGGCAACGGCTACATGTCGGAGTTCCGGGTAGAGCAGCTGGCCCGCGACGCCAAGGTCTTCCAGATCTACGCTGGGACGGACGAAATCCAGGTCACCCACATTGCGCGGGACCTGCTGAGCCGATGACGTGACCGACCTGTTCGGACCGGCACCCGCCGATGCCGTGTTCGACGACATGGTCGACACGCGACGGGTTCTCCACCGCCGGCCCGAGCTGGCCTTCGACGAACACGAGACGACGGCGCTCATCCGCGACCACATGGCGGCGCTCGGGATCCCCGAGACGCTGCGCACCACCGAGACCGGTGGCATCTTCACCATGGAGGGCGGCCAACCGGGACGGAGCGTGGTCCTGCGGGGCGACATCGACGGGCTGCCGGTGCAGGAGGACGAGGCGCGGCCCGTCCACTCGGAGCGCGACGGCGTCATGCACGCCTGTGGCCACGACGTGCACGTGGCCTCCCTGCTCGGCGCAGCATCGCTGCTGGCGGCGCGGCGCGACGACCTCCCGGGCCGCTACGTCTTCCTCTTCCAGCCGGCCGAGGAGGCGCTGTGCGGGGCCAAGCGCATGCTCGAGCGTGGGGCGCTGACCGCCATGGAGGGGTCACGCCTCGTCGGCTTCCACGTCACCTCGCAGCTGCCCTCGGGCTTCGTGGCGCTGCGCGCAGGCATCGCCATGTCGGAGGCGAACTCGTTGCGCATCACCCTGACCGGGCCGGGCGGGCACGGCGCCATGCCGTCGGCCCAGGGCGACGTCATCCGCGCCACGGCCGAGCTCGTGAGCCGCCTGGGTGAGGTCGCCTCCGGACTGCGTTACGAAGAGACCGACTGTGTGTGCAGCGCAGGCACCATCCACGCCGGCACGGCGGTCAACGTGGTGCCGACCTCGGCCCGGGTCACGGGCACGCTGCGCACCTTCACGGAGGCCCAGCACGAGGAGGCCCTGGTCCGCCTGCAGGAGCTGTGCGACCACGTCGGCGACGACCAGGGCGTCCATGTGGAGCTGGAGCTGCCCGAGCACACCCGGGCCGTGGTCAACGACGCCGAGGCGACCGCGCTGGTGGAGGCGGAGGCGAGCGTCGTGCTCGGACCCGATCGGGTCTTCCGCATGCCGCCGGTCTCACCCAGCGACGACGTCAGCGAGTTCCTGCGCCACCTGCCCGGCTGCTACTTCTTCGTCGGCGGCGGAGCGGCGGACGGCTCGAGCGGGACGCACCACAGCCCCACCTTCCTCGTCGAGGACGAGTCGCTCCGGGTCGGGGCCAGCGTCCTGGCCCGCGGCGCGCTGGCATTGGGCGCGCCGTGAGCCCAACGGGCACAATGGCGCGATGACAGCCTCAGACCTCTTCGACATCGCGGGGAAGACCGCCCTGGTCACCGGCGGCAGCCGCGGCATCGGCAAGATGATCGCCGAGGGCTACGTGGACGCCGGGGTGAAGGTCTACATCTCCTCGCGCAAGGCGGAGGTCTGCGAGGAGGTGGCCGACGAGCTGTCGCAGAAGGGGACCTGCATCGCTGTTCCCGCCGACCTCTCCACCGAAGCCGAGTGCCGGCGTCTGGCCGACGAGATAGGAGCGCGGGAGGACTCGCTCGACATTCTGGTGAACAACGCCGGTGCCACATGGGGCACGCCCCTGGCGGACTTCGACGAAGCCGCATTCGAACGCGTGCTCGCACTCAACGTCAAGGGCGTCTTCCACCTGACCAAGTTCCTCGTCCCGCTCCTGGAGAAGGCCGGGACGGTGGAGGCCCCGGCGCGGGTCATCAACATCGGGTCGATCGACGGCATTCAGGTGCCGGCCCTGGAGACCTACTCCTACAGCGCGTCGAAGGCCGCCGTGCACCAGCTCACCCGGCATCTCGCCAAGCGCCTGGCCCCGCTGGTGACGGTGAACGCGATTGCGCCGGGGCCCTTCGAGTCCAAGATGATGGCGGCCACGCTGGAGGCCTTCGGGGAGCAGATCGCGTCCAGCGCCCCGTTGAAGCGGATCGGCCGGCCCGACGACATGGCTGGAGCCGCCATCTACCTGTCCTCCCGGGCGGGGGCCTACCTGACCGGCGCCATCATCCCGGTGGACGGGGGAATCGCTACCACGCGCTGAGCCGTAGTCCATGCGCGAGTTCGCTGCACACCACTACTACCAGGGGGTACACACACCATGTTTCTGCTCCATCAGGTCCACCAGGTCGCCGGCGCCCAAGAGGATGCCTTCGACGACGCCTTCCGCGAGGAGTACATGCCGGCGCTGGCCAAGTCGGACGGCTCCAGACTGCTCTGGTACCTGCGACTGTCCCACGGGAGCGGGCAGGCCTACACCGTCGTCTCCATCACCGGCTGCCGCGACGCGGCGGCATGGGCCGAGCTGGCCGAGCGCGTGCGCGGGGGCGACCTGGCCGAATGGTCGGCCAAGGTTGACGCCATGCGGCACTCGACGACCGCCAAGGTGGTCCAGCCGGTGCCCTGGTCGCCGCTGCAGGACATCGACCTTGCCAGCGTGCCCGTCGACGGGGAGACCCACAAGAACTCGCTCTTCATGGAGGACACGGCGTGGCCCTTCGCCGGCGGGCTGCAGGCCTACCTCGCCAAGGCGGGCACGCTCTACGACCACACGCTGAGCAGCCAGAAGGAAGAGGGCACCGGCATGATCGAGCTCGAGGCCGCCTTCCAGCCGGTCTTCGGGACCCACATGACGACCGAGGTCATACTGTGGCAGCGCGTCGTCAACACGAAGGCCGTCATGTGGATGCTCGGACATGACCTCCCGCCCGAGGCGTCTGCACCGGGGACATGGCTGCACGACGCCCTCGAGGTGCGCGATCGCTGGGAATCCCGGCTGCTGCGCAGCGCATCGTGGTCGCCGCTGTATTGAGCCTCCGAGGAACGGTCGCTCGCCGGGTCGGCAGACCTAGCCGCGCCCGCCTGCGGCCAGGTCGTGGGGACCCTGCGGCGGGTAGCCCCCCGCGTCGCGGATGGCCGCACCCCACGGCAGGAGAAGGCTGAGCAACGTGTCGAGGCCGTCCCCGAGCGCGTCAAGGGCGATGGCACACTGGGCATCGGTCGCGACCTCGACGGCCTCGCGCAGCGCCCTCCCCTCGGGGGTAAACGCGCCGTCTGCCATCAATCCCCGCTCCACCAGCCGGGTCTCCGCCGCGGTGAGTTGCGTGTCGGACCAGGCGCGAGTGCGGACGTACGTGCGGAGCGGGAGGCCCCAGTAGAGCTCGGTCAGCAGCCCGACCTCGGTGGCATCGAGGCCAGCAGACGTCCATGCTGCGACATGCGCGTCGCCGCGGTATTCGCGCAGGAGGTCGGCCAGCCGCCACATGTCCCCCATCGGATCGCCCGGGAGACCGAGGCTCAGCAGTCCGGCAAAGAGCGGCTTGCCTTCCGGTCGCAGCGGCGCCACGGCACTGGCCAATAATTCGGTCGCATCCTGGAGCCCGTCAGGACTCGGACCCAACACGCGCTCGAGCTGCGCGACTGCGCCCTTGGTGCGCGCCGCGCAGATGGTGGCGGCATCGACCTTGCTCCACCCGAAGCGGACCGCGGGCACGGCCGCCTCCGGATTGAACACTGCGAACGCGGCAGCAACCACCTCGCCGGGCACCTGCCCCATGACCGACCCGCGGCTCGTGAAGTACGCGGGCCCATCGGGGAGCTCCACACCACCGGGAAGCGTCCCCGGGCTGGGGGAGAACCCGAGCGCGGCGTAACCGGCGTGGCACTCCGGGGAGAAGTAGACCTGCCCGGCCACCGGCTCCAACGCCATGGCCAGCTTTCTTGTCGAAGAACTGCGCAACTGGGTCACAATTGCCACCCTAGGTCGAGACGTTCCTTTAACGTCGTAGGCATGTCGGTGGGGGACGAACAGCCCTGGCTCCATCCTTCTCCGGGTCTGTGGCGGATGCGCAAGGCCGAGGTCGCGACGGTCTCCGTCGTCCTCGCGGTGTTCGTCGGACTCATCTTCCTCGCCGCGGGCGGGCCGCTGGCAGGCATCATCAGCGCGGTCGGAATGCTGCTGCTCGGCGCGTTGTGGTCGTGGTTCCTCCGGCGCCGCTTCCGAGCCTGGCGCTACCAGGAGCGCAACGAGGACCTCCTCGTCGCCCGCGGCGTCATGGTTCAGCGGCTCTCCGTCGTCCCCTACGGGAGGATGCAGTTCGTCGAAGTGACCGCCGGACCGATTGAGCGCCTGTTCCAGCTGTCGACGGTGAAGCTGCACACGGCGGCCGCGGCCAGCGATGCCCGCATTCCCGGGCTGGAGCAAGCCGAGGCGGCGCGCCTGCGGGACCGGCTGACCGAGCTGGGTGAGTCGATGGCGGCGGGCATGTGACCGAGGCCGGCCCCGCTCCGCCGCTGTCCGACGACGGCTGGTGCAGACTTCACCCGCTCACGCCCGTGGCGCGCATCGGCAAGATCTTCCCCGCCCTCGTGCTCCTCTTCGTGGTGTCGAACATCCATTCGAAGGCCGAGAACAGCAGCGCCGAAACGGCCTATCTCGTCGTCTTCACCTTGGCGTCCGTGGTCTATGGCTACGTCCACTGGATGGTGACCCGCTGGCGCTTCGAGGGCGACACGCTGCGGATCGAAACCGGACTGATCCGCAAGGACTCGCGCCGGCTGCCGCTGGCCCGTATCCAGGCAGTGGACATCGTCCGGCCGCTGCTGGCGCGGCTCCTCGGTGTGTCCGAGTTGCGCGTTCGCCTGGCCGGGTCGGGTTCGACCGACGGCAAGCTGGCCTTCCTCTCCGAGGCCCAGGCAGCAGAACTTCGTGTGGCCCTCCTCGCCGGGCACATCGACGCCGAGGTCGCCGTGTCGAGCAACACCGGCCTGCCGATGGCCAGCGTCGACACGGGGCGCCTGCTCGCCTCGACCTTCCTGTCGCTGATCACGATCGTCGTGGCCGGCACGATCGCTGCGCTGGCCGTGCTCGACCAGTTCGAACCGAAGACCGCGGCCGCCGCAGCCGGGATCCTCGCCGTCTACCTGATCAGCGCCGCCGGCGTGATCTGGCGGCGGCTCTCGGGCCAGTACGCCTTCATCGCGGTCGAGGCGCCCGAGGGGGTGCGCATCCGGCGCGGGCTCTTGCAGACCATCTCCGAGACCGTTCCCTACGCCAGGATCCAGGCGGTCCGCCAGGTGGAACCCTTGTTGTGGAGGCCCTTCGGCTGGGTCCGCCTGGAGGTCGACGTGGCCGGCGCAACGGCACGCAATCAGCGCAGCGAGGGAACGGGCGTCGTCCGCAAGGCGCTTCTCCCCGTGGGCTCCCAGCAGGATTCCTGGCACCTCATTGCGCGTCTCCTCGGCGCACCGGATCCGGTACGCACGGCGCCTC
Source organism: uncultured Acidimicrobiaceae bacterium (assembly GCA_963753115.1). Taxonomy (GTDB): domain Bacteria; phylum Actinomycetota; class Acidimicrobiia; order Acidimicrobiales; family RAAP-2; genus Bog-473. The sequence continues at coordinate 107,425 of CAVWBB010000013.1, read as the reverse complement.
CCAGCCGGGCCCGTCTGAAGGCTCCGCTGAGCTTTCACTTCCTGTCCGCCGGCCACGACAGCGCCCACGCCGTCTGCGTCACGGGCCGCCTCAACCGGGCGACGACCTGGGTGCCGTTGGAGAAGTCCCAGAGCATCCGCCGGGTGCAGGGCCCGCTCCAGCGCCCGCTCGGGCTCGCCACCGTCCACGTGGACGTGGCGGGGAAGCGGGCGCGGGCCGAATTCCGGGACCGCGAGGTGGAAGAGGCGGACATGCTCGTCGCCGAGTTGACCGCATTGAGCCGGACTGCCCGCGTGCATGCCCGCACCAGTCCCCCACCGTCGGCAGCCGATGCGGCGCCGTCAGGCTGGTACCAGGACCCCGGTGGTCGCCACGAGTTGCGCTATTGGCACGAAGGTCGCTGGACCGAGCACGTGGCCAACGGCGGGAGACGCAGCGCGGACGCGCCTACCCCCGCGCCGTGAATTGCATGGGGAAGTAATCGATGGAGCGGATGCCGGTCGTGTAGACGAGCGTGTGGTCGGGCTCGATCCGGTACTCAGGGATCCGCTTGTGCCACTCGCGCAGGGCGACCCGCAACTCCAGCCGGGCGAGATGTGACCCCAGGCAGCGATGGATACCGCCTCCGAAGGCGATGTGGCGGTTGACCTCGCGGTCGAACCGCACCTGGTCGGCATCGGGGAATTCGGCCTCGTCGCAGTTCGCGGAGCCGATGACCACGATCGCATGGTCTCCCTTGTGCACGGGGCAGCCCGACGAGCTCGGTGTCCTGCACGGCCACACGCGACACCATCATCACGGGCGTCTCCCAGCGGAGGAGTTCCTCAATGGCGTTGGGGATCATCTCGGGATTCTCGACAATCTGGCGGCGGTGCTCGGGATGCTCGGACAGGAACGCGAACATGCAGTCGAGGGTGGCCGTGACGGTGTCGAGGCCCGCGATCAAGAAGAGGAAGCAGATGTCGAGGATGTCCTCGCGGGTGAGCCGGTCACCCTCGACCTCGGCGGCGAGGAAGTGGGAGAGAAGGTCGTCCTTGGGCTCCTTCTCGCGCTGGTCGAGGACCTTGTTGAAGTAGTCGTAGACCGAGTCGGCGATCTTCTGCTGGTAGGCGCCGGCCTCGGCAGACCCCTGCGCCGTGCCGGTGACGTGCTCGGGCCGGATGATGCCGTCCTTCATGGTGAGGAAGGTGTCGAGCTCGTCCATCGGAAGGCCGAGGAGCGTCAGGAAGACCTCCGACGGAAAAGGAACGGAGAACTCCTTGGCGAAGTCCACCTCTCCCCGGTCGATGAAGCCGTCGATGAGGTGGTTGACCAAGTCCGAAACCTGCTGGTCCATGGCCGCCATCTTGCGCGGCGCGAAGATCGGGTCGAGCAGTTTGCGGAATTTCTTGTGCTCGGGCGGGTCGATCTGGAGCGGGATCATCGGCCGCTTGTTCTTGAGGTCCACGGCGTCAATATTCGACGAGAAGATCTCCGTGTGACGCAGTGCGAAGTCGATGTCCTCCTTGCGCGAGAGGAGCACGCCGGGGCTGGAGCCCAAGTCCATGGAGAGCACCGGCATCTCGTCGCGCAACATCTTGAAGGTGGGCTGCGGATTGGCAGCCATTTCGGGGCCCATGGCCAACATCGGACTCTCGCCGGAACCTGCCCCGGTGGTCTCGGCCTCGGTTTCACTCTCCATTGGACTCCTCCGAACTGATCTGCAGGATGCGGTTGACTGATTGCACGAGCGAAGCGTCGTCCGTCTCGGGGATGATCCAGCTCGACGCGAAGAGGCGGACGATGACATCGGCCAGCTGGTCCCGGCTCAGGGCTCCGGCGGCCACGGCAGGTACCGCGTCGAGCGCGTCGCCGAGTCGCTCCACCAGCTCGCTGCGCAAGGACGGCAGGTGGTCGAGGAGGTAGCTCATGACGAACCCGGACTCGGACTCGAAGAGGGGACGGCAGGGGTGGGTGCGGATGAAGTCGAAGGCGTACGCCATGAAGGCGGTGATCCGCTCTTCGGGCGAGAGGGCCGCGGCCAGCACCAGGTCGAGTCCATCGGAGAACCGCTGGGCGTCGTAGGCGGCGGCGGCGGCCAGCACGTGATCCTTGCTGGGGAAGTAGCGGTAGAGGGTCCCTCTCGACACGCCGGCGGTCTCGGCGATCTCCCGCATGCCGAGCCGGCGCACGCCTCGCCGCCCGATCAGGCCGAGCCCGGCGATGAGAATCCGCTCCTCGGTCGGACCGAACGAGGTCTCCGAAGCGGGGCTTTGGGTGACACCAGGGATTACAGGGATCGCATCCTGAAGCGTCGCCGTCATCGAACGGACATTTTAGACACTTTCTGTTCCTTGTGTCTATCAACAGGCCTTGCGGAAAAAGCCCCAACTCGTCCACGAGTGGAACCAGCTGATGCAGGCCGGGCGGCTCGCCGCTGCCTTCGCCGCGGTTCCTCGCTGATTCGCTGCGGCAATTGGTTCGGCGTGGTTCGGCCCCGACGAGGGCGGCCGCGGGGTTGCCCCGGACCCTCGGCGTCAGGGTCTGTGCGCCGCCCGCCCCGCTTTGCCGAATCGTCGGCGCACCGATGGCACGATGCACAGCCACGTGAGGCCGATGAGGCCGATCAACGTGGCGAACAGCCCGAGGTCGTCCGCTCCCGAGGATCCGTAGATCAGTGTGACGTCGTGACTGGTCGGCACGACCACCATGAGGTTCGGCGTCACCCGCCACGGCCCGTCAGCTCCGCTGGCATGCCAATTGGGGAAGTAGGAAACCTTGACCAGCACGGGAGTGCCCACCCGCGACACGTGGAAGCTGATTGACGAATTGGTCTGCGTCACCGACGAGACCTGTGTCGTGCCGACGCGTTTGACCGTCGGCTTGATGCTGTCGACTGAGGTGCGGGGCCAATCCGATGGTCCGTCCTGCGCCAACTCGACGTCCCACTTGCTCGGGTCGCCGTACCAGCTCAAGGCCGGGCCTTCCTTGGTTGCGTCCCCGAGCCAACTCGCCGGGCCGGGCTTCACTCCTGACAGGACCACAGGATCGTTGGCCAGTGGAACGACCACGGGCGAGTCCTTCACCAGATAGATGTTCCACGTGGTGCTCGTGTTGGTGCCACCATCGTTGTAGGCCCACGGACCCGTCCGGGCGACAAGCTTGAGGGCTGGGTCGGCAGCGGCCTCCTGCTCGACCTGCGGCGTCTCCGCCATGAAGTACCTCACCCCGAGGAGCTGCAGGTGCTGCACGCCGAGGGTGACGTTGAGCGAGCCGTAGGGGAGTCCAACTTCTGGCTCCGACGGTCCAGCCGACAATTCAGCCTGATTGAGGAAGTGGTACGGCGTCGTGGCGGAGGACTCGAACAGCAGGCCCTCCATGGAAGCGATGCATCCGTTCGTCTCGTACGGCAGGAGCATGAGCGCCTCGGGAGTGCCGAATCGGTTCTCGCTCGCGCTGTACTCCCACATCGCCCGGCCGCAGCCGTAACGCTTCCCCACTGCATTCATGGTCTGCATGATCGACTTGAATTCCGGGTAGGACGCCTGACCCTCGTAGCCCTTGTAGTTGAAGCTGGACCAGTTCGTGACCTCGTTGGGCCCGATGGTGACCGGCAGCATGGATGCCGGAACGAAGAAGGGGGGCACGACGGCCGTCATGACGGCCAGGAGCCCGAGGATGGCGCCGCTCACTGCCGCTGGTCCCCAACGGCGGGACGGCGCCCGCCGGGGCGTGAGCAGGTGGTCTGGCTCGGAGGCCGGTGCGCCCGCGGTCAGGGGTTCTTCCCAGGGGCGTTGCGGCGGTGATCCCGGCGACCAGGGGTCCGCTTCGGCCGTCGCCTGCCAGCGACGGTCTTGAGCCCGGCGCCAGGCCTTCGCCACGGCGATGCACATGGTCCCGAACGTCCAAGCCGCCATGAAGTAGACCGAGAGGAACCACAACGGCAGGAGGCGGACGTTGTACAGGCTGCCCTGCGGGTCGACCGCGGTGGCCACGGCCGAGACGATGCCCAGCACCGTGACCGTGATGCCGAAGCGACTCCGCACCACGACAGCGGTGACGGCGCCGATTCCCGCGAGCACGAGGGCCCACGCGTCGGCCTCTCGGAAGTACTGGGCCCAACCTTCGACGTTGGTGTAGCCCATCGACGACGAGTACGCATGCTCCAGCCCGAAGGGGACGAGCCACCAACTCGAGAGCAGCAGCCCGATGGCCACCGTCGAACCAGCCCACCACACAGTGCGCGTTCGAGGCACCTGCTCCATCGCCGGGTCGCTGCGCCAGACGCGAAGACCTGTATCGCTGATTCCCCAGCGCGCTGGGAGGAGTTCAACAATCGTGAGGATGACCGCGCCGCCCAAGGCGTACATGCCAGGGACGATGTGCGACAGGACGCAGCCGGCGAGCACGATTGCGGCCCAGCCGCGGTACTTGCCCTCCCTGATGGCGCAGGCAAAGAGACCGAGGAACAGCACCGCCAGCGACAGACTGAAGGAATACGCGTACTCCCCCGCCAATGTCGAGAAGAGGTTTCCGCCGTAGATGGTGAAGGTGTAGTCGAACAGGAACGGCAGCGTTGCGGCTGCCAGAAGCGTTGGAACTGGAGCCCGGAGCCGAAAGAAGCGGCCACACGCCCATGCACAGACGGGTAGCAGGACCGAGCCGAGGATCGTCCCCAACTTGAAGGCGACGCCGTAGGGAATGATCCATCCGCCGACGGCAATGAAGAGGTCAGGAATCGTGAAGTAGAAGGTGTAGAGCGGGAACCCGTCGTACCACCCCGGATCCCAGCCGGTGAGGTGACCGTGGCTGACCAGTGACTCGAGGAACTTCGGCATCGCGATGTGCGCGCCGGTGTCGCCCCCTGTCGTCGTGGTGTTCGTCAGCAACATGCTGGGGTGGAGCTGCCACAACGTGACCACGATGACGCTGGCGATCGTCACCACGGTGATCGCGCCCGGCACCCACCACCAGCTCCCGCGCGACGATGGTGGTGTGTCAGCCTGCTGGAGAGCAGGGTCGGCCGACGGAGGCGCCTGCTCGGTCATGGCCTCGGGCCCGGACATTTCAGTCACGCGCGACCGGGTGCAAGCCTGCGCGGCGCAACGTGTCCCTCGAACCACTGCCGTTCGGCCACATCCGGATCACGTTACCGGCCCTCCCTTCCCCGGAGGGCTCAGGAAACCCATGAATTCGGCGACCCGTGCGGAAGGGATTGGGCCTGAGAACAGGAGGATGGCGGGTGGGAAAGCCGAGCTAGCGGGCGGCCTGGAGCTGGCCCGCTGGGCGACCGGAACGGCTCTGGCCGCTCTGGGCCCCCAGCACCGGATGGAAGACGGGCGGTGGGTCGACCGCGTCCGGACCCATGCCGGCGTTGGCGTTCCGAATGACCCGGTGCACGGTCCGGTGGAGCTCCTTCCGCCGACGCGCACCGTTCTCCGAGTCGAAGGAGTAAGCCATGCCAGAGCCGATGGCTGCAACCACGAACCTCCCCATGGTCCTCCTCCCTCGACGCATCCGCCTGCACGCTGCACGCACGAGCTCCTGCCGGTTGACCTGCATGTGTACAGCCTCCCTCAGCTCTGCCCCATACCCGGAATCCGCTTTGGGAACACCGTCCTCGCTGGCTCTGGCCATTCGTCCGGGATACTCCGAGCCGACTTCCCTTTGCCAGTGCGAGCAGGTCAACCCCTGACCCGAGCTGAGGTCGGGTCGTACAGTGCCCCGAGACGGACTTCGACCGGTGTCACCGCGTCGCCCACCGTCACTTCCCAAGTCCCGTCCGCCAGGTCGTCGGCAGCCACGGGCCCCCGGTCAGATCGCCAGACATAGGCGAGCCCGACGGCCGTCCCGCACGTGGCCGACCACGCCGCCGAAGTCACCTGGCCGGCTGGTGCACCGTCGTGCAGGACGAGTTCGCCGCCCCAGAGCATGGCATCGGGGTCACCGACCCGGAACGAGACAAGTCGGCGGCGAGGGCCCTCCTCAATGGATGTCTCCAGGGCACGCCGTCCGACGAAGTCCATCGGGGTGGCGAGCTTGCAGGTGAAGCGCAGACCGGCCTCGACCGGCGTGTGGTCGGGGGTCAGGTCGGAGCCGAAGGCCCGGTAGCCCTTGTCGAGGCGGAGGCTGTTGATTGCGGAGTACCCCGCGTCGACGAGACCGAGGTCACCACCGGCCTCGACAAGGTCCTCGTAGACGCCGACGGCGAACTCGGTCGGGACATAGAGCTCCCAACCCAACTCGCCGACGTAGGTGATCCGGGTGGCCCGCACGGTGGCGTAGCCAAGTGCGATCTCGCGGCTCGTCGAGAACGGGAACGCCTCGTCGGACAGATCGGCCGAGCCGAGGCGCCCGAGGAGTTGGCGCGATGCCGGCCCCATCACGCCGAGCACGGCGTATGAGGAAGATACGTCGACCACGGACACGTGTTCGCCGGGGCGCACGTGCCGCTCGATCCAGTCCGCATCACGCACGGGCGAGGCCGCGCTGGTCACCAGCAGGTATCTGTCGGAGGCCAACCGCGTCACGGTCACGTCGGCCTCGTAGCCGGCCCGTTCATTGAGCATTCCCGTGTACACGGCGCGGCCCGTTGGCACCGCGACGTCGGCGGTGCACAGGCGCTGCAGCACCCCCTCGGCATCCCGGCCCACGACGAGGAGCTTGCCGAAAGACGTTTCGTCGAAGACGGCGACGCGCTCGCGGGTCGCCGTCTGCTCGACGGCCGACCACGCGAGCCAATCAGGGCGATCCCAGGTGTAGTCGAGTTCGGCGGTTGCCCCGCTTGGAGCGAAGACGTTCGGTCGTTCCCAACCCATCTTCGAACCGAAGACCGCTCCTTTGTCGGCGAGCAGGTGATGCAGGGGCGAGCGGCGGAACGGACGGGCCGTCGCGAGCTCCCGGTTGGGCCACGGCACCGCGTAGTGGAGGCCGAGGACCTCCCCCACCCGGTCCCGCAGCCATCGATTGTTGGCGTTGAAGGGGGCGAAGCGCCGAATGTCGACGGCCACCAGGTCGGTCGTCGGCTCGCCTTCGACGATCCACTCAGCGAGTGCGCGTCCGGCGCCACCGCCCGACGCGATGCCAACCGAATTGAACCCGGCTCCCACGAAGAAGCCGCGGAGCCCTGGCGCCTCGCCGAGGACGAACTGATTGTCGGGAGTGAAGCTCTCAGGACCGTTGTACAGCTTCTTGAGCCCGGTCTGCTGCAGAACGGGAATGCGATGCGCAGCCGATTCCATCAACACGCTGAAGTGGTCCCAATCCTCGTCGAGGAGCTGGAACTCGAAGGGGTAGGGCAGCGCATCGGGGGCGACCCAGGGCTTTGCCGTCGGCTCGAACCCACCGACGACAAGGCCGCCGACTTCCTCCTTCATGTAGGTGTACCCGTCGGGGTCACGCAGGATGGGCAGGTTCGGATGGACGCCCTCAATGGCCTCGGTGACCACGTAGAAGTGCTCCGCCGAGTGGAGTGGCACGACGACGCCACACAACAGGCCGACTGCCTTCGCCCATTGACCGGCGCAATTCACGACGATGTCACACTCGATGGCGCCGCGGTCGGTGGCCACGCCCGTCACTCGCCCTTCCCGCGTCGAGACGCCGATCACGCGGGTGTGCTCGACGATGCGGACCCCCCTCATCCGGGCACCGCGGGCCAGCGACGCCGTCACGTCAACCGGGTTGACCGTGGCGTCGCCGGGCAACCAGAGGGCACCGAGCAGATCGCCTGTCTCCAAAATCGGGTAGCGCTCGAAGGCCTCTGCAGGCGTGAGCAGGTGGCACTCGAGGTCGTACGCCTCAGCCGTGGCCGCGGTCCGGCGGAGTTGGACCAGTCGCTCAGGGGTACGGGCAACCGTGACACCACCACAACGTTTGAGGCCTGTGGCCAGGCCCGTCTCCGCCTCGAGCTCGCCGTAGAGGCGGGCCGAGTACTGCACGAGCCTGGTCCCGGACTCCGTGGCCCGGAGCTGGCCGAGCAGGCCCGCCGCGTGCCACGTGGTGCCGCACGAGAGCTGCCCCTGTTCGAGCAGGAGGACGTCGCTCCATCCGAGCCGGGCCAAGTGGTAGGCAGTCGAGGTACCGATCACGCCACCCCCGATGACCACGACCCGCGCGCGGTCGGGCAGGTCGCCACCTCTCGGTGCAGTATCCACGACCATTCCGTCCTCGACCACGACGCCTCAGTCTGCCCGCGTCACGTCGACCAGGAGGCGTTCGAGGTCGGACCCACGGAAGGTGGCTTCCGCCCGCTCGTACTTCTCCAACCCCCAACCCCAGAAGTCGAAGTCGATGGAGCTCGTCCCATCCTGGATGGACGCCCACAGTGTCCATCCGTATTGGGACATCAGGCCCCACAGGCGGGCGCGTGCGAGGTGGCTGGACGAGTGAGATCCGTCGTAGGCCTCGACCAGCTCTTCGAGTTGCTCCAGGGTGAGGTGACACTCGCTCCAGATGTTGCCGAGCTCGAAGTACGGGTCGTTGTTGCCCGAGTACTCGTAGTCGATGATCGACACCGTGTGACCATCGTCGATGAAGTTGGCCGCAAGCAGATCGTTGTGGCAGGGGCGGAGCGCCACGGGTCGGACGGCCAAGGCACGTCGGATTCGATCCACCGCATCGGCATGGCCGACGTAGCCCGCCGGGAGCCGGAAGCCGCGGCGCTCCACCCGCGCCAGATAATCGAGTTGGAGCGCGAACATGTCGAAGCGATTGACGAACGCCGTCCCCCCGTGCAGACGCCGGCAGGCCGCTGCGATCCGCGACATCATGCCGGGAACCTGGAGGAGCTCGTCGCTCAGCGTCTCCCCCTCGACGAAGCCGATGACGAGCACGCCGTCATCGGGAAGGAACTCGAGGACGGGCGCGCCAACGCCGGCCGCCGCCGCACGGACACTGTTCTCGTATTCGGCCTCGCGGTCGACGGCCAATTCGTCGGCGGACGACGGGGTCGAGTGCCGCACGACGTAGGTGCCGGCCGGCGTCGAGACCTTGTAGTTCTGATTGGTCAGGCCCCCCGGGAGGGGCTCGACCACACACGGCTGTCCCCGCAGGACCGCGATCTTCTCGAGCAGGGCGGAAGCGAGCCCGGCGCGGTCGCCGGCGCTCATCGCCGCAGCACGGGGATGGTGCTCAGGGCAGCGACGACGCGGGGGTCTCCGGCAGGATGTCGATCGTGTGCTTCGGCCCGGTGAACCAGTTCTTCACCGACGCGTGCCAGTAGATCCACAGGAAGATCAGGAACGCCGGGAAGACGAGGATGGTGTAGTTCACGTACTTCCAGGCGAAGCCCGTGACCCACGGCACACCGAGATTGGACGTGGGCATGAAGGCCATGAAGCTCACGAGCACGATGTCGAGCATCGCGATCACTGCGATCCACTTGTACTTGGTCCCGAGGTTCCAGTTACCGGTCTCGAAGCTGTCACCCAGCCGCCAGCGGTGCCAGATCGGGATGCAGAAGCACCAGTAGAGGCCGATCACGCCGATGGAGACCACCGCGAAGAAGGCCACCGGCACCGGTGCTCCATTGATGTCCACCTGAATGAGCGCCGGCAGGGTGAGGATGATGGAGACAGCGGCCACGAGGATCACGCCGGCAATGGGAACTCGCTTCGAGCTGAGTCTCGACCACTGCCGGTGGCCGGGGACCGCCCCGTCCCGGCTGAACGCGAAGAGCATCCGCGTGCAGCTCGTCATGCAGGCCATGGTGCAGAAGAACTGGCCGACGGTGGCAATGAGGAGGACCGTACCGCCCCACTTCGAGGTGAGCGCCTGGGCGAAGATCAGCGCCACGCCGCCGCCGCCCTTGGTCACGTCGCCCTCGTTCTGCACGGCAAAGAGGAAGGCCAGAAGGAGGAGCCAGCCACCGATCGCGGAGTAGAAGATCGATCGCCAGATCCCCTTGGCCGCCGAGTCGGCGGCGGAGTGCGTCTCCTCGGAGAGGTGGGCCGAGGCGTCATATCCCGTGATCGTGTACTGGGTCAGCAGAGCGCCGATCGGCAGGACCACGAAGAGGAACCCGAACCCGCTGGTCTTGCCGTTGAAGAACCCGGTGTTGTTCACGGTGGAGGTGAAGACCATGCTCGCGCTGGCGTGGTGGTGGGGCAGGAAGATCAGGATCAGGATGATTGCTGCGGCGCCGATCACGTGCCAGTACACCGAGATGTTGTTGAAGATCGCGAGGAGGTGGCTCGAGAAGATGTTGGCCAGTGCCGCGACGACCAGGATGATCATGAAGTAGAGGAAGATCGTGTCGAGGTTGCCCGAGGTGTAACTACCCGGGAAGAGGAAGCCGAGGGTGAGATCGAGGAACGTGGCGCACCCGTAGGCGACGGATGCGACGATGGCCAGCAGTCCGATGAGATTCAGCCATCCGGTGTAGTACCCGGCCTTGGCGCCGCCGAGCTTCGATGCCCACCAGTAGATGCCGCCCGAGGTCGGGAAGGCGGAGACCAGTTCGGAAAGGCAGAGGCCGATACAGAGGACCAGCGCGGCAAGGACGGGCCAGCCCCAGGCAATGGCGGCAGGACCGCCACCGTTCCACCCGCTCGAGAAGGTGGTGAAGCAACCGGCGAGGATCGAGATGATGGAGAAGCTGATCGCAAAGTTGGAGAAGCTCGACCAGGAGCGATTCAACTCCTGCTTGTAGCCCATCGCAGCGAGCTGCTGCTCGTCCGCGCTCAGCGTCGCGACGCCTCCTGGGACCTCGTCTACGGAACCTTCCGGCACGGGCATCCCCCTTGTTCGGCGACCCTAGGGCCAGGACCGCATCGGGTATTGCGGGCACGTTAGCAAGCCATTCCGGCGCGTGACGGGAATAGTGACTCCAGGGGCTTTGGGAGCCCCTTTTCACCTGACAGGATGACCCCATGTGCGGGAAATCGACGCCGTCAGCCCTGGAAGCGGAGTAACGCGATGCGAGAGAACAGGTCCTGACCGTGAGGGTGCTCGCCATCGACCAGGGGACCTCGGCGACGAAGGCGGTCGTCTTCGGCGATGACGGCGAGATCCTGACATCGGTCGAGGCCCCGGTGACGCCGCAGGCCGTCCCCGGGGGCGGTGTCGAACAGGATCCCGAGCAGTTGTGGGAATCGGTCTGCGCCGCAGGCCGTGAAGCGATCGCCAACGCGGGTGCCGGCGTCACGGCGCTCGGTTTCGCCAATCAAGGCGAGACCGTGCTGGCGTGGGATCGCAACACGGGCCGCCCACTGAGCACGGCGGTGTCTTGGCAGGACCGGCGTGCCGGCGCCATCTGTGCCGCCATGGCAGGCGAGGCTGATGACCTGACCCGCACGACGGGACTCCCGCTCGATCCCTATTTCGCGGGACCGAAGATGACATGGCTCCGGCGCAACGTCACGGCAGAGGGTGTGGTGACCACCAGCGACGCCTGGCTGGTGCACCGCCTCACGGGCGCCTATGTCACCGATGTCACCACTGCATCAAGGACGCTGCTCCTTGACCTCGCGACACGGACGTGGTCAGAGGGGGCGTGCGCGGCCTTCGGTCTGGACGCAAAGGACCTTCCCGAGGTAGTGGGCAGTGCACAGGAGGTCGGCCACACCGACGTCTTCGGCCCCTCGTTGCTGCTGAGCGGACTGAGTGTCGACCAACAGGCAGCGCTGGTCGGGGAGCACTGCCTGGAACCGGGAGAGTCGAAGTGCACCTACGGGACCGGTGCCTTCCTGCTGGCCAATGCCGGCCCGCGGCCCTTCGCGTCTTCGGGCGGCTTGGCCGTCTCGGTGGCCTGGCAGCTCGGCGACGAGGCCACGTACTGCATCGACGGCCAGGTCTATGCCGCCGGCGCGGCCATCGCCTGGCTGCTGCGCTGGGGATTCCTGCGCCGGGCGGAAGACCTCGACGCCGTCGCCAGCTCAGTCGCCGACAGCGGAGGCCTCACCGTCGTCCCCGCACTCAGTGGCCTCGGAGCCCCATGGTGGCAACCCGATGCCCTCGCCAGCATCGCAGGGATCGGCCCGGCCACGCAGCCCGCCCACGTGGTGCGGGCCACCGTGGAGGGCCTGGCGGCCCAAGTCACGCTCCTCGCCCGCGCCGCGGCGATCGATCTCGGGCGTCCGCTCGCGCTCCTTCGGGTCGACGGAGGGCTGACCCGCTCACGCGTGCTCATGCAGCTGCAGGCCGACCTGCTCCAACTTCCCGTCGAGGTCGCCGCTTCGCCGCATGCCACCGCGGCGGGCGTGGGCGCGTTGGCCCGGCTCGGTGCGGGGGGAGGCGCGACGCTCCAGGACGTCGTCCATTGGGACGGCGAACACACACGGTATGAACCGACGATGGCGCCCGACGAGGCTGCAGGCCGTCTGGCTCGCTTCGAGCGCGCCGTGGCGCGCCTCGACGGGATGCCCCGCGCGCCCCTGCCATGACCGATTCCCCGAGGTACGACGTCGCCATCATCGGGGCCGGCGTCGTCGGCACCGCTATCGGGCGCCAACTGGCGCGCTATCGGCTCCGCACCGTGGTGCTCGAGCGCTCCAACGATGTCGGCACCGGAACGTCGAAGGCGAACACGGCAATCGTGCACACCGGGTTCGACGCCGATCCGGGCAGCCTCGAGTCGTCCTTGGTGCGCCGAGGCCACGAGCTGCTCACTTCCTACGCGCGCGCATCGGGCATCGCGCTCGAAAGGACCGGGGCCGTTCTCGTGGCCTGGGATGCGGAACAGGCAACCCGGCTCGACGACGTCCTCGCCAAGGCCCAAGCCAATGGGTACAGCGGTGCCGCCCGGATCGAGCTCGCGGATCTCTACCAAAGAGAGCCGCACCTCGAGAGGACGGCAACAGGGGCCGTGGCCATCCCCGATGAATCGATCATCTGCCCGTGGAGCGCGAGCATCGCCTTCGCCACCGAAGCAATCGGCGCCGGAGTCGAGCTCCGGCTCGGCGTGGAGGTCACCGATGTCGCGCGTGACGGTGACGCGTGGCTCCTGCACACCCCCGGGGGACCGATCCGGACCACATGGGTGGTCAACGCGGCCGGCCTGGGCTCGGATCTCCTCAACCGCCTCTTCGGCCACGACCAATTCACCATTGCGCCCCGCCGGGGCCAGCTCATCGTCTTCGACAAACTGGCCCGTCCGCTCGTGTCCTCCATTGTGTTGCCGGTTCCCACCGAGCGAACGAAGGGTGTCCTGGTGGCGCCGACCGTGTACGGCAATGTGCTCGTGGGCCCGACGGCTGAGGACATCGCTGATCGGGGAGATTCCGCTACCACGGCAACGGGTCTCGACCGTTTGCTCGATGCCGGGCGCCGCATTGTGCCCGGCTTGGTCCACGAGGAGGTCACGGCCACCTACGCAGGCATACGTGCCGCCACTGAGCATCGGGACTACCAGATCACCATCTACGAGCGCGAGCGCTACGCCTGCGTCGGGGGCATCAGGTCGACGGGCCTCACCGCTTCGCTGGCCATCGCCGAGTACGTCGTCGAGCACATGGGGGCAGGCGGACTGTCGCTCGTCGAGGCAGAGCAGGAGCCGCAGATCCCCCTCATGCCCCAGCTCGCCGAACGCGCGACACGACCGTTCGAGGATGCTCGGCGGACGGAGGCCGATCCGGCCTACCGCCACATCGTGTGCTTCTGCGAGCGGGTGACCGACGGCGAAATCCGGGACGCGCGCGAACGCGCCTGTCCCGGCGACGGACCTCGGCGGCATACGGCGCCGGACCCGAGCCACCAACGGACGCTGTCAGGGCTTCTTCTGCGGCGCGGCGATCGCGGCCCGATTGGCGGAGGTGAAGGCGTGAGCCGCGCCGTCGTGTCCGTCGACGCGCTGGTCGTGGGAGCGGGGCCCGCCGGTCTGGCTGCCGCCACCGCGCTGAAGGAAGAGGGTGTGGGAGGCGTCATGGTCGTGGACCGCGAGGACGAGGCCGGAGGGACACCTCGTTTGTGTGAGCACTCCGGTTTCGGCCTGCGCGATCTGCGGCGGGTCATGAGCGGCCCGGCGTACGCCCGTCGATGGGTCCAGCGGGCCGCCGCTCGTGGCGTGGACATCCGGACCGGTTCCATGGTGACGGCGTGGATCGGCCCAGGCCGAGCCGCGTTGACGGGCCCGGACGGATTGTCGGAGATCGACGCTCGCGCCATCGTGTTGGCGACCGGCAGCGCGTGAGCGGCCGCGCGCGGCGCGCCTGGTCCCAGGGACTCGGCCTTCGGGAATCTTCACGACCGGTCAGCTCCAGCAGTGGGTGCACCGCCAGCATCTGCCCCTGGGAGGGCGAGCCCTCATTGTGGGTGCAGAGCACGTCTCCTACTCTGCGCTCCTGACGTTGCGTGAGGCGGGCGTCCGCCCGGTGGCACTCGTCACCGACCTCCCCCGCACGCAGACATTCCGGCTCTTCGACCTCGTGACCCGCGCCGGCCTCCGGGTGCCCGTCTGGACCGGGACCTCCGTGACCGGTATAGGGGGGACCGCGCGAGTGGACCGGGTGCTGCTCCGGGGACCCGACGGCGCTGAGCGAGCCGTTGCCGTCGACACCGTCGTGTTCAGCGGGGACTTCATTCCAGACAACGAGCTGGCCCGGCTCGCGAGCCTGGTGATCGACCGGGGGACGAGAGGTCCGGCGTGCCAGGCCGACGGCACCACGACCACTCCCGGCATCTTCGCCACGGGCAACCTGGTGCACCCGGCCGAGACGGCCGACGTGGCCGCGCAGCGGGCGCGCACGGTCGGTCGCGCTGTCGCGAAGTGGCTGCAGGCTGGCGGTGACCGCCCCACACAGACCTCGACGGTCCGGATCCGCGTCGCGCACCCCCTGCTCTGGGTGGTCCCCAACGTGGCGCAACCGCACCGGGACGGAACCGGGTCCCTTCTGCTGCGATCGCGAGAGTTTCTGGACCACCCACGCCTCGAAGTGACACAGGACCGCCGGCTCCTGGGTTCCTTCCGCCTCCGCCGCATGATCCCGAACCGGTCGCACTCGGTTCCGTCGGCATGGATGCCACTCGTGCGGCCCGGAGAAGACGTGTGCATCTCGGTGGCGTGAGCCCGAGAACGAAAGAGCGGCACCCCGAAGGGTGCCGCTCTTCAGAGATCACCGGCTCAGGCCGGCCGGACGTTCTCGAACTCAGGACATCTCGGCCAGGATCTTGGCCTTCTGGTCGTTGAACTCGGCCTCGGTCAGGATCCCCTGGTCCTTGAGGTTGGCGAGTTCCTTCAGCTTGTTGATGAGGTCGTCGGAGTCCGGAGCCGGCGCCGCAACGGGCTCGGGTGCAGCCGCTGCCGGCGGGGCGGCCTGCTGCGCCGCAGCTTGCTGCTTGGCCTGCTGATGACGGTTGACACCGCCGGCCACGGCGGTCGCCGTTCCAGCGATCACAGCCGTCCTCGCCACCGTCCGCATCACTGGGCGTCGTCGCATCATTGGCATGGTCGTGCTCCTTCTCTTCTCGGTCTCGTGCTTCTCAGCTCTTCAGTGCCTGGGCCAGATCGTCCAACGCGGACTCAATGAGGTCGCTCGGGATCCGTGCACTGTCGATCAGTACCCCACCCGAGTCCCGCATCGCCTCGACGAGGGGCACGGCCCACAGGTCCTCCCAGAGGATCACCAGCGCCGAGTTTCCCTCCGGCAGGTTGGCGGCCACGTGGTCCAGGTCCTCCATGTTGACGAGGCCACCCACCTCGCCGTCGATGTCGCCGAAGGCGGCCAGCTCGTCCATCTGGTCGAACTCGAGGCTGATGGTCTCGCCCTGCTCGTCCTTGGCCACGAAGACCAGGTCGAGGATGCGCACCGTGCCGTTCGCCACCAGTTTCGCCACCTCCGGCGCGATGTTCCCGTTGAAGCGATTGCCCGGGAAGGCGATCACCGTGTAGCTGACTGGTCCGATGGTCATTGTGTCTCCTCTTCCTCTCCTGGTCTTCCGTTGCGGTTCGCTGGCCGTGCCGCCGTGGGGCGGGCGGACTCAGCTGGCCAGGATCTTGGCCTTCTGAGCCTCGAATTCGGCATCGGTGAGGACGCCCTGGGACTTGAGGTCGGCCAGCTTGGCCAGCTGGTCGGCCGTGGTGTCGGCCGCGGAGCCCGCAGTCTGCTTGACGTACTGGTCGAACGCCTTCTGCTGCTGGGCTGCCTGTTGTGCCGCCCGCTCGTGCATCTTGCCGCCACGGGCGATCAGATACACGAAGACCCCGAGGAACGGCAGGACGATGATGAAGATGACCCACAGCGCCTTGGCCCAGCCGCCCATGTCGTGACTGCGGAAGACGTCGATGAACACCGTGATCAGCAACCAGATCCAGATGACGAACAGGAAGAAGTACAGCATGGTGAGGAAGAAATCGAGGATCGGGTACTGATAGGTCGCAGCAAGCATGAGGACTCCTTACGTCTTGGTTGTGATTACGCGCACGGGACGGGCCCGCTTCGTGCGGCCCCTAAGCATCGCACATCAGAGCAACGGGGGTAGGGCCGAAGGTCCCCATCGCGGTGTCGCTCTCACGGCGTTTCCACCCTCGAGAGGGTATTCGGGCCGGACGACTCATGCCGATCCCAGGAATGCCAACGGCCAGGCCGAGACCGAATTGTCGTCCCACGCCCGTCAGATCCCCGATGCCGTACGGAGCCGCCCGCTCTTGCACGCCGCGGCGAAGGCCTCGTAGTCCCGCTCGTTCTGGTCCGCATAGGACTCGGCGAACTTGGCCAAAGCCTTCTCGAACGTGGCGCTGTTGCCGAGGTACGCCGCCATGGCGAAGCGGTCGCCCGAGCGGGCATGGGCCCTGGCCAGCGTGAGGGCGCAGAGCTTCCCGTACGCCTCCAGGCCCTCCGGGACCATGGTCTCGGTGTCGATCGACCCCTTCCAGTCCTGCAGCTGGCGAACGTAGTAGTCGCGGCTGACCCCGTCGATGCCGTCGGCGCTCTGCCACCCAAGGAAGATGTCGGAGCTGGCTTGCATCAGGCGCTGCCCGGCGACCACCCGGGCTCCATGGTTGCCGTACTGGCTCTTCTTGGTGAAGCGCTCGAGGACCGACGCCTCCGCCTCCTTGGCCTGCAAGAACAGGACGTCCTCATGGCTCGCCCCGTGCATCAGGAGCACCCATGCCCTCGTGCCGACGCTGCCCACGCCGACCACCTTGCGGGCCATCTGGCTGAAGCGGTACTGCTCCAGCAGGTGCCGGCGATCGGTGGACAGGCTTTGGCGGTAACGCCGCAGGATGCCCCGGAACATGTCGACCACCTGTTCGAATTCCACCTGGGGAAAGAGCTCCTCAATCGGGACCAACAGAGGGGGATCGTTGATGATCACGCGCTCGCCGTCGACCACATGCGTCAACTTGTCGAGGGCCTTCATGCTGTCCTTGGTCCGCGCCTTCTCCACGGCCCTCGTGGCCTTGGCCGCCATACGCGACTCCACCTTCGAACCCGATGTGGCCGCCTGGGACTCCAGCGCGGCAATGACCTCCTCCACATTCACGTGGAAGTACCAGACCTCGAGATTCGACATGGTCGCCATCTGGCGCATCGACTCCCGGTAGGTCTGACCCAGCGCCAAAATGGCGTCGGACCGGACCGACTTGGGGTGACCCTTGTGGCGGCCGGCGATCACGACGCTCGCCGCCAGCCGCTTGATGTCCCACTCCCATGGGCCGGGGTGCGTCTCGTCGAAGTCATTGCAGTCGAAGACGAGCTGGCGCTCGGGCGAACCGAACACGCCGAAATTGGACAGGTGGGCATCACCGCAAAGTTGGGCCGTGAGCCCGCAGTGCGGGGTGGTCGAAAGATCCGACGCCATGATCAGCGCCGCGCCGCGAAAGAACGTGAAGGGCGAGACCAGCATCCGGCCGTAGCGGATCGGCACCAATTCCTGCACCCTCGTCGTCGCCTGCTCCTCGAGCAGCGACACCGGGTCGGGCCGATCCGGCGATGGTTCGAAGGCGGCATGGCTGTTCCGGGGCACCTTGACCCGGGCCTCCTTGCCGAGCGCCTTGCTCTCGTCCTCGCTCTTGTGGGGGATGATCGACACGGGGTGCTCGGCCAAACGGATTTCCTCGTCCATCACCATGCTCGGGCTTCCTCCCCGGACGCATCCCGCGCCACCGATCAGGACCCGAGGTTACGACTCCTTGCGACCTCTGCGCGCCGCCGGCCTGTGCGGGGGTCCGGTCGGGTCCCACTCCCAGCTCCGGATAGCCTTTGACCCTTTCCACGCCTTCACCCCGGAGTCACAATGGCGGAGTCGAGGTGCGGTGCCGCCAGCTGGGACAGCCGGGAGGGCGACAACCGCGCGTGGCCCCGGAGCGGGCCGGATGAGGGGCGACGAGTGACGGTGGACAACGAAGAGCGGAGCGCACCGGACGGCTCCGAGCCGTCGGGAACCGCTGGCTCCGAACCGGCCACCGGACCGACTCCTCGGCGTCGCGACCGCATCAGCGCCTCCATCGGGCGCCTGATCGATGCCATCCGACGCGGTGACGATGCCGCCGTGGAGAAGGCCGTGCTCCAGCTGAGCAAGCGGCGGCGCTGGCTCGCTCCATTGGGTCTGATCGTGGGCGCCTTCCTCATGCTGTTCCAGGGCGTGAAGCTGCTCTATACCAACTGGCGCCTCACCCTGGTCCAGATCGTGCCGGCCATGTGGATCTGGATCGCCATGCTGGACATCAAGCTCCATGTCCTCCACGACAAGCAGTTCCACGTCGTCAGGGGCCCGTTGCTCATCCCGTGTGTGCTGGGGGTCACCGTCCTCACCGCGGCCAGCTTCTACCTGAACGGCGTGTTCGCCTTCGCCATCTCCGTGCCGGGAAAGCCGGTGATCCGGCCCGCGTTCGGTCGTGCCAACAGGCACCTGCGCGTCATCTTGGCCTGGGGGTGCGCCATCGGGCTCGCACTCTCCTTCTCCGCGCTGATCGCGACCCGCTGGGGCCACTGGCCGTTCGTCATCAGCCAGAGCATCGTGGTCGGCATCATGATGTTGTGCTACCTCGCCGTCCCTGCTCGCATCGTCGGCGTCGAGAAGAAGAACCAGTCGCGGCGGGACGCGCTGGCGGCGACGGCCGTCGGCGGCGCGTTGGGCGCCGTGGTCTGCTCCCCGCCCTACATGCTGGGCCGCCTGGGCATCTTGATGCTGGGGTGGCCCTACGTCTTCTGGCTCGGGGTGATCCTCATCATCATCGGAGCCACGCTGCAGACGGGTGCGACCAGCGCGGTCAAGGCAGTCAAGTTCTCCGCCAAACTCGTGGGTCACCCTTCCGAGATCGCAGAGCCACAGGCCGGGTGAGAACGCCATGGCGTTGACGACGCTGGAGTGGTTCGGGACGGCTACCTTCCGGATCCGTCACGCCGGCCTCGACCTCTTCTTCGATGCCTACCTCGACCGCCTGCCCGGCCTCGACCCGGTTGGGCTCAGCACGGCCGATGTCGACAAGGCCGACTTCGTCTTCGTGAGCCACGCACACTTCGACCACCTCTACGGCGCCGATGCCATTGCGCTGCGCACTGGCGCCATGATCGTCGCCTCGCCCGAGTCGGCACGGTGCCTCCGCGCCCGCGGCATACCCGAGGACCAACTGCTCGTCGCCACTGGTGGCGAGACCGTGCAATGCGGACCGACCACCCGCGTGCGCGTGCTCCCGGCCCTCCACTCGTGCCTGTTCGCTCACAGCGACGCCGACACGTCCGTCGCTTGTTTCGGCGACCTCGGCGTCAGCGCGCAGGACCGCGCCGCCACCGTACGCTCGCTGTTCGGCGCCATGGATGCCGCGCCGGCGCCCGCCGGCCCGGCACTGATCGCCATGAACGACGCGTGCTCCCGACACGACGGAGGGCAGCTCGCCTATCTGCTCATGACGGCCGACGGATCGATACTGGTCAGCGGCAGCGCTGGTTACTGGCGCGGCATCTTCGACGGTCTGCGGCCTGACGTGGCATTACTGTCGCTCGGCGGACGGCCCAATGTCGACGGCGAGCCGTTCCAGGGCTCTTCGGCCGAGTTCATGCTCGAACAGGTGCAGCGCCTGCGTCCTGGTCGAGTCGCCTTCTGCCACCACGACCCGCTCTTCCCCGGCCTGCCCGGTGTGGACATCGGTCCCGCCGCGGCCGCCCTCCAGGTGCCGGGAGCTCCCAGTGGGTACTTCGAGCTGGAATACGGCAGACCCTTCCCGCTCCTGGGCTGAGCTGAACTTCGGGACCCCAGTCCTGCGTCAGCGCAGGCGGGGCGAGGACCGCCGGATATCAACGCGGACGAAAACACCAAGCCATATGCTCGTTGGGGGCGGGGTCGGAATCTTCCGCCGCGACGATCGCCCGACCGGTGGCCGCCCGGCGTTGTTGCACGGCGGCGTGGACCCACATGCGCGTCGGCGTCACACCCTCCCGAGGGGCTTGATGCTGTAGCCGGCGGCGGCCCAGCGCTGGGCGTGAAGCAGGTGGTCGTCGAGCCAGTACGCATCGTCCTCGGTGACCACCAGCAACTCCTCGAACTTGACCCCTACCCCATCCCGGCCGATGTGGGGCTCGACCGCCCAGATGCCGGGGGCGGCGGGGTGATTGGAGTACGGGCCGTCGTTCCACACCGGGTATGCACGCTCGTCTTCGAGGGCAGCGCGGCCGGCCGCCAGAAGGCCCTCAGCGGCGGCGGTGCCAAACCCGGGGATGGGCGAACGGCGGTGCGGCTCCTGCTCCAGGGGGAAGACCAGGTGCCCGAGCGCCCGGTCGGGGTAGTTCTGATGGCAGTTCTCCCAGCCTCGCTGGGCCAACAGGAAGTCGAGTTCCCGATAGAGGTTCTGCATGGTCTCGCCGGAGCGGACTCCCTCGAGGAGGAAGGTACGGATCCGCGCCATGCCCCGGTCGAGGTCGTCGAACATGACGTTGTTCCCGAACACGCAGGAATACCCGACGTCCGCGGTGATGCCGTGGACCACCGGTGCCAGGTCGATGATCAACGGGACCCCCTCGGACAGTGCGGCGCCGGTTGGGAGGAAGGAAGGGTTCGGCCGCACGCCGGGCCCCGCGAGATCCAGGACCCCGCGGGCTTCGGGGGCCCAGGCGCTGCGCAGCAGTGTGCGGCCGCCGAACCAGACGTAGGGCTCGTGGAACACCTGCACGACGTCGAGGCGAGCCTGGGCGGCGGCAACGAGCCGGCAGACCTCGGTCTCGGTCATGCCCTCCTGGAGTTGCGATTCGACCGTGAGCGCAATGTCGTAGCCCAGGCGCTGGACCTGACGGAATTGGTCGAGTTCCGTCGCCGAGTACGGGAAGGTACTGCTGGACACGTGGCGATCCCCTGTCAGGCGTTCGAACGAATGGGACCGCCACGTCCCATCGGTGATGACACTGCGTCAGAAAGGGTGTCACAGCGCCAACGGGCCGTTCCAGTCCAATGCACCACCAGGGGCATCGTAACGCCGGGCCCCATTCTCAGGAGCACTCGCCCCAAGAAAACCGGAGTGGCCGAGTCCGGTCGGCACAGGAGGAAGACGGAGGTGGCGATACAGCGCGGCTGGGGCGACCTCGTCAACGTGACAACGTTGGCCGCGTCGCACCGCAGCGAATGCTTCCGGGTGCGCCTCTGACTCTGGAGTGACGCGCGTCTCAGCTGGCGACGAGCGCGTCGGTCAGACCGTCGATCGCCCCCAGGGCCGCTTCCGACTCGGGGTCGAGGTCATAGCGGGCAGCCAGGGCGGCCGGGGTGGTGTAGCTGACGAGCGTGCCCCGGTCGCGGTCGACCCAGATGAGGACTTTCAGGGGCAGATCGAGCGCAGCAAGTGGCGAGGCCACCATGACGCCGGTACCGGCGGCGGGGTTCCCGAAGACGACGAGCGTCGTCTCCCGCAGCTCGAGTCCCACGGCGCGCGCCTCGGCCTGCTGGTCGATGACGGCGAAGACCTTGAGTCCTTTGTTCCCGAGAAGCTCCAGCAGCCGTGCCACGGTGTCACTGGCAGAACGGGGGCTGCGCTTGGACACGACCTCCGCGGCGTGGGCACCCGCAGCGGCGCCGGCCACGGAGATGGGCCTACGAGGCGGCGGCCCGCACGGGCCTGGCCGCATGGTTGTCGCGGAGGCGTTCGGCCGTCTCCCGATCCCTGAGCGGCATACCGATCCCGATCGGCACCGTCGATGCCGGATCGTTACGGCACTTGGTGCACTCGACCACCCACGTCCGGTCTGGACGCTGCACGATCTTAGGAAAATGGTTCTGCATTGCCGGCTCCTGCGACGTTCCCTGAGAGGCAAAACCATAGCGAGCCGCAACCCGATGCGAAACTCCCATTTCCTCTGCCAACGCTGCCCTGGAAGGGTCCCCCACCAGCTGCCGAACAGTCGTTGGGTCCGCCTTCTCCCGGAGTGCTCGCCGAGACGATCAGGCAGCCAGTTGCGCGTCCGCTGGTCGGGCGATGATGTAGATCAGTGCGCCGAAGAAAGGCAGCAGCAGGATCAGGACGGTCCAGCCGGCCTTCGCAATGCCGTGATGGTCGCGCCGCCGGAAATTGTCGATGAAGCACCAGATGATGAAGAACAGCAGCAGGAAGACCCCGGCGAACATCAGGAACGTCCAGAACAGGCTGAGCAGCGGCCACGTGTAAGCGAACATCGTGTGCACCTCCGGAGACCGAAGCTAACGGCCTCGAGCAGGACGCCGGTGGATGCCGGACTCAGCCCTCACTCACCAGTCCGTAGATGCTCTTGGCCATGAGATAGAGCCCCAGCCCGAGCGACAGGAACACGATCACCTGATCCCGGTGCGTCGTGATCCAATGCAGGAGGGCGGCGAGCGAGCTCTGCACCTTTGCGGGACGCAGCGCCGCGTAGCTCTCCATCACGAGCAAGCTCGCCGAGCACAAGAGGCAGAAGGCGAACACGGCGAGGTACTCGAGGGTTGACGAGAGTTTGGCCTGGGTGATGTCGGCCACACCAGCCGTCACCAGCACCCACGGCTGGAGGAGGAAGCCGAGGCCCGCCGCCGTCAGCGGGTTGACACGGTCGATGCCTGTCATCCACTTCGGCTGCCCCTTCGGCTCGGCCGACTGCCAGTTGCCCCACCGCCGGTAGGCGATGACGACGAGGACGACGCCGATGGCCAGCTTCACCGCCAGAGCGCCCGTCGACGGGTTGCTATTCGGGATGAGCGGTTCTCCTCCAGTCACGAGCACCGTCAGCGCCACGATCGCCACCAGCGTGATCAGCCAGCCCAGGACGTAGCCCAATCCCTTGAGGAGACCACCCTCGGTCGCGAGGAGCAGGATCATCGCGGTCAGCGGGATGGGCTCGAGGGTGACCACGAGTCCGATCAGGAACAGGTCAAGCAGCACTACGCACCCCCGGTCGGCCAGGCGCCGCTGAACCTACACGGCACGGACCGCCCAAGGCGGGACTCGGAGAGAGAGTGGACAGAAGCGACGGTCAACGCGTGGTGGCTCTCCCTCGGACCACCACGCGCGCCGCCTTTTCGTGGCCAGTGCCTCGGCCACCCGTGGCCCTGAGCACCACGGGTCGTCTGCGTCACATACTTCTACGCGAACAGATATCGGACGAGTCGCCCTGGGCGCGGGACCCCGATCCCTCAATCAGACTCTTCCCGACAACGGATCGTGCCGGATCTGTTGATGGTGAGCCGCAGCGCTCACGACCCTCGTCCATGCATGGATCTTGGCGTCCACGAGGGCGGTCGACAAGGGCCAAGAGTCCCGTCCGGACTGCTCCGAAAGTCCCAAGGTGCCAACGGCCCGTTGCAGCCCTCACTGTGCCGCCCCAGGAAGACCGGGAGACAGCGCCGCGCTAGGACGTCCGGCCGACCCGCGCCCGGACATCGGTCCCGAGGTCGAGCACGGTGACCGCCGCCATGGGCATCTGCTCGGGCAGCGTGACGGAGAGGTCGCCGCCCGTCTCCACCGACCACTCGAGCTGCGCGTCGGTGCCGACCAGGCGCACCCGCCGGACCCGTGCGCCGTCGATGGCCCGCATGGTGATCCGCCGCGAGCGCGGCATCCCCATGACCATCGCGTAGACACCCTCCCCGCTCTTGGTGAAGCGCAGCGGTGTCCCGTCCACCGTGGCCGACTCGGTGACGACCCAGGGCCGGCTGCCGTAGATCGCCTCGCCGTTGAGGGAGAGCCAGGCCCCGAGCCCGCGCAGCGGCGCCTGCTGCAGGTCGGGAACGGTCCCGTCCGGTCGCGGGCCCACGCCGATGAGGAGGTTGCCGTTCTTGGACACGATGTCGCAGAACATCTGGATGAGCTCGGTCTCGGAAATGATCTCCTCGGGACGCTCGTGACGGTTCGCCCCAAACGAATGCCCGACGCCGCGCGCCAGCTCCCACTTGCGCTGGGTGACCGTGCGCAGGACGTCGTACTCGGGCGTGCGGAAGTCGCAGTGCTTCGGCGGTGCGAAGGTCAGATGCTTCTGCCTCTCGGGGATGAAGCGCCACAACGCCTGCACCACGGCGCCGGCGCCGCGCACGATGGCGTCGGTGAACTGGTTGCGTGGCAGACCGGGCTCCTTCCACCGGTCATTGATGAGTCCCTCCTCAACTGCGTTGTAGTAGTACGCGAAGAGCTGGGGCAGGCGGGGGTCCGTCGGCCACGAGATGTCATTCCACAACACCGATGGCTGATAGCGGTCGATGAGCTCACGCCAGTGCCCGGTGATGTACTCGACATAGCGATCGTCATGGGGAACGGCCAGCACGGCATCGGCGGCCTGGGAGAGGACCACCTGGTTGTAGGGCCAGTCGTAGCCCCCGGAGTAGTAGAGCCCCATGCGCATCCGCCTGGCCCGGACCGCTTCGGTCAGGTCGCCGACCAGGTCGCGGCGGGCGTGATACTCACCCTTCACCGGATGCGGGATGGCAGAGGGCCAGAGGGCGAACCCGTCGTGGTGCTTCGTCGTGAGCACGACATAGCGGGCACCCGCCGACTGGCAGAGTTCGGCCACAGCGTCGAGGTTGGCCCCGGATGACGCGTCGTTGAACGTACGGACGAAGTTGTCGTAGGGGTAGTCGTCTCCGTAGACCTCGGCGTGGTACTTCTGGGTGGGGCTGCCCTTGATCTGCATCGAGTTGAGGTACCACTCTGCATACGGGTTCTCCCGCAGCATCCGCCTCGGCCCGTCGTGAATGAGCAGCTGCTGGATGTCGGGCACGCGCGGTGCCCATCCGGGGACCGAGTAGAGGCCCCAGTGGATGAAGACCCCCAGCTTCGCGTCGTCGAACCAGACGGGTACCCGGTGGGTTCGCAGGGATTCCCATGTCCCCTCATACATGAGTGGTGGATTCTCGCATGTGAAAGCGCCGCCTGCGACGCCGCATGATGGTCAGCCCGCGGCCAGGGCCGCGCCCCCGGTGCCGGCAGCCCCGCCGCCCTGCCCGGGCTTCCCGTAGCGCAGCCGGAAGGCGAGGTAGGCGAACGGGCCGACGAAGATCGGCAACCAGTACGAAATGATGCGGTAGGCCAGCGTGGCCACGACCGCATCGCCGCCCGGCACCCCGGCCAGGATGAGCAGCGCGCTCAGTCCCGCCTCAACGATCCCGAGGCCTCCCGGCGTGATGGGGATCAGGGCGAGCAGCCCGGCCACCGCGTAGGCCAACAGCACCAGCGAAGGGTTGGGCTTGACCCCGGTGGCCCGGATCGTCGCCAGCAAGGTCCCGAAGTCGAAGGCGAGGCGCCCACTGCTCAGGAGCATGGCGGCCTTCCAGCGCCGGCCCAGCACCTTGCGGATCCGGTTGCGCTCGAAGACGAGCCGGTCCTGCAGCCCCGTCATCGGCTCGGCCTTGCGCCTCAGGCGGTTCCGGGCCGACTGCACAACGCGGCCGACCCACCGGAGAGGCGCGTCCAGCGTGAGGACCAGCGCGCCGAAGCCGGCGAAGAGCACGAACGCCGCCAGGCCCAGCAGTGCCGCGTGGAGGAGACCGTTCGCAATCGGAGTGCCGGCGAGGATGGCCGGCAGGACGAAGATGGGGAGCGCGAGCAACCCGGCGATACCGAGGAGGGAGAAGGCCGTCAGTCCGGCCACCGCCGTCGCCGGATCGTTGCCCGCCGCGGCGAGCATCCGGAACTGGGTCGCCGCCCCGAAGGCGGCGCCTCCGGGCACGATCAGGCTGATGGCGTTCCCCGACAACTGCGACGTCGTGACCGAGAACCAGGCCGTGGTCCGGAGCGCGATCCGCTGCAAGGCGATGGTGCAGGCGAAATGCGCCACCTGGAGCGCGATGGCGATCGAGAACCAGATCGGGTCGAGCGAGGACAGCTTGGGGAAGGCGTCGAAGACCGCGGCCAGGCTCGGAAAGACCAGGTAGATGGTGATGCCGGCAACCACCACCATGACGGTCTTCTTCGCGATGAGACCGCCACGGCAGTGGTGACTCGACATCGTGTTCGATCCGACTGGCGAGCCGTTGCGACATGGCGTCGCTGTCGGCGGCGCTCACCCCCGGTTCACCCGTACTGAACTCCTCGGGTTCGTGGTCTTCCTGCCTCGCCACCGGCGAGCAGCTCTCGGTGACGGACCAGCGGCCTGCCTAGCTGGCCAGGATCTTGGCCTTCTGGGCGTCGAATTCGGCATCGGTGAGGACGCCCTGTGACTTGAGGTCGGCCAGCTTGGCCAGCTGCGAGGCCGAGTCCGCGCCCGGCGTGCCCGCCGCCTGCTTGACGTACTGGTCGAACGCCTTCTGCTGCTGCGCCGCCTGCTCCGCGGCCCGCTCGTGCATCTTGCCGCCCCGGGCGATGAGATACACGAAGACCCCGAGGAACGGGAGCACGATGATGAAGATCACCCACAGAGCCTTGGCCAACCCGCCCATGTCGTGGCTGCGGAAGACGTCCATGAACACCATGATCAGCAACCAGATCCAGATGATGAAGAGGAAGAAGTACAGCATCGTCAAGAAGGCGTCGAGGATCGGGTAGGTGGAAGCAAGCATCGAAAAACTCCTTGTTGTCAATGGTCGGCGAGTACCCGACCGTCCATGTCTAGCCCCTGTGCCTGAACCGATGCTGGGATGGCGCCTCGGGAGTTGCCCTCCGGGGAGGCGATCTCGCCTCACCCGCCGGAGCGTTCTCCGAGACCGACGGACGCCCATGCCCACCATGGCGCGACCACCGAGATCGACCAGGAAAGATATGCGCCACCGACAATGCCAACTGGTCCATGAACCCCGAGCTCAACATCACCACCCTGGCCGTCATCTCGGCCTGCGTCCTCCTCTGGGGCCTCATTTCGGCGCGCCTGGAGCGCTGGGACGTCTCGGGGCCGATCGCGTTCGTGCTTCTCGGCGTGGGCGCCACACACGGGCCCACGGCGGTGATCCACGTCAACCTGCATTCCTCGACCATCCGCTCCCTGGCCGAGGTGACCCTCGCCCTGGTGCTCTTCTCCGACGCCTCCAGGGTCAATGTTCGGGCCCTACGGGCAGACGCCGCGCTCCCTGCACGCCTCCTCGGTATCGGCCTGCCACTTTCCATCGGGGCCGGGGCCGGGGTGGCCGCGCTGCTCTTCGGCGGAAGCGGGCTCTGGGTGGCCGCCGCCATCGGGGCCATCGTCGCCCCGACGGATGCCGCCTTGGGCGCCACCATCATGGACGACGAACGGGTGCCCTCGGCCGTGCGCCGCCTCCTCAACGTCGAGAGCGGTCTCAACGACGGCATCGCCACCCCGTTCGTCAACCTCTTCATTGCGGGGGCGGTCAGTGTCGAGGCCGTGAGCGGTGTCCATCCGACCACGGCCGCCGTCGAGCTCCTCGGCGGGGCCGGCCTCGGCATCGGCGTGGGTGTGGTCGGTGCCGTTCTCCTGGCCTTGGCCAGCCGCCATGGTTGGAGCACCACTGGGTTCCGGCCCATCGCAGTGCTGGCCCTGGCGCTCTTCGCCTACTCCGCCTCCGTGGTCGCCGGCACGAACGGCTTCATCGCCGCCTTTGTGGCCGGCATGGCCTTCGGCGCCATCGACCGCCGCGACGACGTGGCCGACCTGCGCTTCACTGAGGAAGGCGGCACCCTCCTCTCCCTCCTGGTCTGGTTCATGTTCGGGGCCGCCATGCTGGGCCCCGGCCTGGCCGACGTGGGTTGGCGCGATGCCGTCTTCGCGGTCCTTGCCCTCACCGTCGTCCGGATGGTGCCGGTCGCCCTCGCGCTCGTCGGAAGCGGCCTCGACCGGGCCACCGTGGGCTTCGTCGGTTGGTTCGGACCCCGCGGCCTGGCGTCGGTGGTGTTCGGCCTCATCGCCGTCGACGCCCTGGCGCCGGAGCAATCCAAGGTCGTGCTGGGCGCGGTCACCTTGACGGTCGCGCTCAGCGTCCTGCTCCACGGCGTCAGTGCGTCGCCCCTCGCGTCACGCTACGGGGCGCTGGCCCAACGGCTCCACCCGGAAGGGCCGGAGCACACCGGCGCCGCGCCGATCAACACCCGGAGCCTCCGAGGCCTGCACCCGCCGACTGGGCGGGAAGGCCCGCGGCAGGGTGCGGGAGGCCCGCCGTAGACTCACAGGTCCCGCAGATGCTTCACTGTGGTCGTCGTTCCGGGCTTCCATCCCGGGTTGTCGGAGAGAAACGCGAGGAGAGGACCTTGGCCAGCGAAGGATTGCACGAGCCGCGCGAGCTGCTGGACGAAGCCAGCGTCGACCACCACCGCGCAATGACGTCATTGTGCGAGGAGCTGGAGGCGATCGATTGGTACGACCAGCGGGTGAAGGCGACGTCGGACGAAAGCCTGGCGGCGATCCTGGCCTACAACCGGGACGACGAGAAGGAACATGCGGCCATGGCGCTCGAATGGCTGCGCCGGCGTGACGTGGCCCTCGACACCCAGCTCCGGAAGTTCTTGTTCTCGTCGGGCCCGATCACCGAGGTCGGTGAACAGGGATCCAACGAGTCCGCATCCACGGTCAGCGTCGCCGGGTCGCTCGGCATCGGAAGCTTGAAGGGAACAGCGTGATGAACCACCTCCACCGCGAACTGGCACCGATCTCCGAGGCAGGCTGGGACGTCATCGACGACGAAGCCAAATCCCGGCTCCCGACCTATTTGGCCGCCCGCAAACTGGTGGACTTCGGCGGCCCGTACGGGTGGACCCATTCGGCGACCGACCTGGGCCGTATCGCACCCATTTCCGGCCCGTCCGAAGGCGTTGCCGCCGCGCGGCGAATCGTCCTCCCTCTCATCGAATTCCGCACCGAGTTCAAGGTGTCACGCGTCGAGCTCGACGATGTCGAGCGGGGCACTGACAATCCTGACCTGGCCGAGCTCGACCAAGCAGTGCGCCAAATCGCCTTGGGCGAGAACGTCACCGTCTTCCACGGCCACGAGGCCGCCGGGCTACGCGGCATCACCGAAAGCACCTCCCATGAGCCCATCGCCCTCGGCGACATTGCCAGCGCGCCCGACGGGGTGGCCCGCGGCGTCAACGTGCTTCGTCAGGCCGGTATCGATGGGCCGTACGGGCTGGCCATATGCCCGGACATGTACACCCGCATTGTTGAGAGCACGGAGTACGGCGGACATCTGCTGTTGGATCACTTGCGCAAGATCCTCGGTGGCCCCCTGGTGTGGGCACCCGGGATCGAGGGCGGTGTCGTCCTCAGCCTGCGCGGCGGGGACTTCCAGATCGATTGTGGACAGGACCTCTCCATCGGCTACCTCGACCACGACGCCGATACGGTGCGGCTCTACATCGAGGAGAGCTTCAACTTCAGGGTGCTCGAGCCCGACGCCGCCGTGGCGCTCCGCCTCGGGGACTGACGCAGCCGCAGCTTCTCGCTGTCCTGATCGCTACTGCTGACCGGCGGCCGCCCGGTTGACCGTCGGAACACGTCGACGGACCTCCAGGGCGGATCGCGAGGCGGCCGGGCCCGAAGGGCCCGGCCCCAACGCGGGAAACGATCGCGCCGCTCGTGCAGTGTCGAGCAGCGCGCCGATCTCCTGCGCCTCGACTGGTCCCGAGAAGAGGAACCCTTGGCCGTGATCACAATTCTCCCTGCGAAGTCCCTCGAGTTGTTCGTGGGTCTCGATCCCTTCGGCCAATGTCACAAGCCCGAGGGTGCGGCCGAGTTCGATGAGCGTGTGGATCAGCGCGGCTGCATCGGGGGATCGGGTCATGTCGGCGACGAACGACCGGTCGATCTTGAGCACGTCGACCGGGAATTGGCGGAGATAGGCGAGCGACGAGTAGCCGGTCCCGAAGTCGTCGATGGCCACCTTGACCCCCAGCGCCTTCAGGCTGTTGAGCCGGGCCACCGTGGCGACCGAGTCCCGCATCAAGGTCGACTCGGTGACTTCCAGGATGAGCATGTCCGGATCGAGCCCGTTCACCGTCAGGGCGTTGCGGACGTCCTCGACCAGTTGGTCCGATTCGAGCTGCCGCATGGAGACGTTCACCGAGATGCTGACCCGGTGCCCGTGGCGGTGCCATGCCGCCGCCTCCCGGCAAGACTGGTTGAGCACCCACCGGCCGACGTCGACAATGAGGCCTCTTTCCTCCAGCACCTTGATGAAGACGTCGGGCGCGATCTCGCCCTTGGTCGGGTGCTGCCACCGGATAAGTGCCTCGACGCCTTGGATCTGGATCCCCTCGAGGTCGAAAATCGGGTGGTAGAGCAACGTGAACTCGTCGTTCTCCAGCGCTGATTCCAGGTCTGACTTGAGGACCAGCCGCTCCTTGGCCGCCGACTGCATCGAGTGCTCGAAGAGGACGGATTGGTCGCGCCCGGCTCCTTTGGCGCGGTAGAGCGCGATGTCGGCGTCACGCAGGAGATCCTCGGCCGATGGACGGTCCCCCACCGCAATCCCGATGCTCGCCGAGACCGTGATCGACATGCCGTCGATCCCCTGGATGTGAAAGGCGGGCTTGAGCACCTCATGGACCCGTTCGGCGATCATCTCGGGCCCGTGGGCGAACGACACGCCCTCCGCCAAAATCACGAACTCGTCTCCACCGAGACGGCCGACGGTGTCGCCTGACCGGAGAATTCCGAGCAGCCGCCCGGCGACCATCTGCAGCAACTGGTCACCGGCCCCGTGCCCCAGAGAGTCGTTGGAGTCCTTGAAGTTGTCCAGGTCGATGAACAGTGCCGCCACCGGCACGCCCGACCGCCGCGCCCGCACCAGCATCTGTTGCGCCCGGTCGAGAATCAGCTGACGGTTGGCCAGGCCCGTCAGTGGATCGTGCAGCGCGCGGTGCGCCAACAATGCCTCGAACTTCTTGCGCTCGGTGACGTCGCGGATGTTGGCGACGTACCCCGCCACCGAGGGACGGTCCATCTGGTTCGAGACCACGGCTTCCACGTCCCGGCTCGTTCCGTCCTTGCGCAACATGCGGAATTCGAGCGTCGCTGTTCCGGGATGTGACTGAAAATCTCCCCCGAGCAGTTTCCGGACGGTTTCGAGATCCTCGGGGTGGACGAAGTCCGTCGAGAGCCGGCCGACGAGCTCCTCCGGCTCGTACTGCAGGAGTTCCTTGATGGCCGGGGACACGTAGCGGAACACGCTCTCCTCGCCGAGGATCATGGTCACGTCGGAAGAGTTCTGGATCAGCGAGCGGAACCGGTCCTCGCTCAGGCGGAGGGTCGTCTCTGCCTCTTCCTTCTGCTCCATCGCTGTTTCGTTCTGCTCCATGATGGCGCCGGCCATCCGGATGACGAAGAAGATCACGAAGGCGCCCATCACGGTCAGTGAGGCGGCCTGGGTCTGCGAGAGCTCTGATGGGAGCCAGCCCCGAGAAAGGCAGAACTGGCCCACCGCCATGCCGAGGAGACTGCAGACGACCGTCGACCGCCAGATGCGGGATCCGACCCGCGCCAGGTTCTCCAGGGCGACGAAGGCGTACGCCGCCCAGAGGACCGGCCCCCACCCCGTGAGGTAGATGGCGACGGTCACCGCGGCGACTTGGCTGACCACTCGGAGGTTGAGCGTCAGCCAGCTCGGGCGGATTGTGTACAAGTGGTCCACCAACGCGTTGATGACGGCGATGGCGGCGAGAACGCCGAACCACGCCCACGGCGACACCCGTGCCGCGTAGCCGAACCGCATGAGGACCAAGATGACCGCGAACGCAACGGGCCCGATGAGGTAGGCCAGCTTTGTCGGATCCAACCACTGTCGCGCCGCCGAGGACGCTCGAACGGGAGGTTCGGGCGAGCCTGTTCGGGCAGACGTCATCGCGGCACCCTGAGAAGCCTCCGCCATGTCCCCCACTTTGTTTGAAGAGCTCAGCTCTTTGTATCGACACCTCGGTGGGGCAACTTGATCACCGCGGAGGCCTCCGGAATGTGGTTCCTGCGTTGGCAAAAGATGCTTCCCACCTGGGTATGGCCGAGAACGCCTTCGACTGCCCCCTCCCTACTCCGAGCGTCAGCTCGTCATGACTGATTCCCTCCGGGAACACCGCCACCATTCCTCCCTGACTCAGAAGCCGGTGGCTCATCGCAAAGGCGGACACGTTGTGGTCCCCGCAACTCCATCGACGATCCTCATCTACGGATCAGACCGCCTGGCCGTCTGTCCATCTGCCCGCTTCGTGGCTCCTCGCCCCAAAGATTTCGGCACCCCGGGTTGGTAGTCTTCCCACGCACACAGGAACCGGTTCTGGGTTCTGAGGGGTGGCAGGCGCAGAAACCGCGTTGTGCAGACGGGGGTTCGGCCATGACAAGGATCACGGGGATGCGAGCCGTGGGGGCAGCATTGCTGCTGACCGCCCTGACTGCTTCGGGGATCGTGCTCGCGCCGGGGGTGACCGGAGCGTCCTCGACGTCCTCCACGTTCGGGACGCTGCCGTCGCCCTGCGGCGAAGGGCACGCCACCGGCGCCACTGAACAAGGAGTGACCAACTCCACCATCAACATCGGATACGGCGACGATCGCGGCTTCTCGGGGAGCCCCGGACTCGACCAGGAGATGGGCGACGCGGTCAAGGCGATGATCGCCTGGTGCGACGCCCAGGGCGGAATCAACGGGCGCAAAATAGTCGGCGACTACTACGACAGCGCTGTCACGCAAGTCGGCGATGTCGTGGCTCAGGCGTGCAAGACCGACTTCATGCTCGTCGGTGAGGGCTTCGCGCTCGACGGTCTGGCGGAGCAGACCCGGCTGGGCTGCAACCTCGCCGCGGTCCCCGGCTTCACGGTCTCCCCGGTGGTCGCCAACGCGTACGAGATGTACCAGGCCACGCCCAACCCGGCGAACCACAGCCCGGTGTCGATCGCCTATCAAGGCGAGAAGCTCTTCGGCTCGAAGACGAAGCACGTCGGTCAGTACGACTCCACCCTCTCCAC
Organism: uncultured Acidimicrobiaceae bacterium; assembly: GCA_963753115.1. GTDB lineage: Bacteria > Actinomycetota > Acidimicrobiia > Acidimicrobiales > RAAP-2 > Bog-473. The sequence goes on along the minus strand of CAVWBB010000013.1, from coordinate 74,255 downwards.
CCAGCAGCAGTCGATGGCAAAGGACGTCCAGGCCTACGGCGAGGCCGGATGGAAGTGGGTCGACTGTCCCTTCCTCGTGAACTACAACGGCGAGGCCAACTACACCCCGTTCGTCCAGAAGCTCCAGAGCTGCGGTGCGCAGATCGTCTTCGACAACGCCACCCCGGGTCCGACCCTCTACGGCGCCCTCCAGGCGGAGAACCAGATCGGCTACAACCCGGTCTGGCTGATGGACGCCGCCGAGTACACGGAGGGCTTCGCCCAGTGGAACACCGGCGGCCTCGCCAACAACGTCTACGTCCGCGTCGGCTACGAGCCGCTCGAGGCGGCCAAGGTCGTTCCGGCGGTGGCGCAGTACCTCTCCATCGTGAAGAAGTCTGGCGGGCAGACCTCTGCGCTCGGGGAGCAGGCCACGTCCTCCTTCTTGCTCTGGGCCACCGAAGCCAAGGCCTGCGGTTCCACCCTCACCCGCCAGTGCATGATCAACCATCTTTCGAAGGTGACGACCTGGACCGGTGGCGGCCTCAACGCGCCATCCGATCCGGCCAAGAACCTGCCCTCGTCCTGTGGGATCTTGATGAAGCTCGACAACACCAAGTGGGTGCAGTACTACCCGAAGAAGCTCGGGACCTTCGACTGCTCACCCAAGTACATCGTGCCGAACTCGGGGTCGGTCATCGGCACCACCCTCAATGCGCAGGGCTACGCCACGCAGTACGCGACTGGATCGGTCATCAAGCCCCAGAGCTAGACCCGACATCCCCGCTGGACATCAGGGCAGACAGGATCTGATGATCGCTCCAACCTGCTCGATCTCGAGCAGGAACCCGTCATGACCGAAGTTGGACTCAATGACTGACAGCGATGGGTCGCCGGGCAGCATTCGTGCCAACTGTTGCTGTTGCGCGAGCGGATAGAGCCGATCAGACGCAATCCCCGCAACGACGGTCTGCGCCCGCACCCGTTGCAGGGCTGGCGCGATCCCACCGCGACCTCGACCGACATCGTGGTGGTTCATGGCTTCGCTGAGGGTGATGTAGGAGTTCGGGTCGAATCTCTCCGCCAGCTTCGCCCCCTGATGCTGCAGGTACGACTCAATTGCGTAGCGCCCGCCCTTGAGTGGTTCCTCCTCACCCTGAGGCTGCCGGTCGAAACGCTGCTCGAACTCGTCCCCCGTCCTGTAGCCGAACTGGCCGAGGCCTCGCGCAATCGAGAGCCCGTCCACGGGTCGACGATCGCTCCCGTAGTAGTCACCACCCTGAAACGCCGGGTCGGACCGGATCGCCCGGACCTGGAGAGAGCACAGTGCGATCTGGTCGGCCGAGGCGGCGGCGCCCACCGCCAGGATGACGGCGCGGGCAACTCTCTCGGGCTGCCCGACGCTCCACTCGAGCACGCGCATGCCACCCATGGAGCCGCCCACGACGCATGCCCATTGCGCGATCCCGAGCTCATCGGCCAGGGCGACTTCCACCGCCACCTGGTCGCGGATGGTGATGACCGGAAAACGTGAACCGTACGGCTCGCCATCGGGTCGGAGCGAGGAGGGTCCGGTTGTCCCCTGGCATCCGCCGAGGACGTTCGGGCACACCACGAAATAACGATCCGTGTCGATGGCCGAACCGGGGCCGATCAGGCCGTCCCACCACCCGGCCTGGGGGTGTCCGGGGCCCGGAGGGCCCGTGGCATGCGCGTCACCGCTGAGCGTGTGAAGCACGAGGACGCAGTTGGACCCGGACGCGTTCGATGGCCCCCCAGGTCTCGTAGGCAACAGTCACCTCGTCGAGTCGCCCACCGCCTTCGAGCGAGAAGCCCGCCCCTCCCTCTCCCCGGAGCGTGGCGAACCGGCGGCGCCCAGGATCGTCTCCGGGCACCCACACACCGGGCAGAAATGTCGGGGTCACTCTCCCTTTGCGGCGCGGAACCCTGCATCGAGGTCAGCCAGGATGTCCTCAATGGACTCGATGCCGACGGAGAGCCGGACCAGGTCCGGCGTCACACCCGTCGTGGTCTGCTCGGCCTCAGTGAGCTGGGAGTGCGTCGTCGAAGCCGGGTGGATCGCCAGGCTCCGCACATCGCCCACGTTCGCCAGGTGGCTGAAGAGCTCGAGGCCTTCGATGAACCGTCGCCCTGCGTCCCCTCCGCCCGCAATGCCAAACGCAATGATGGCGCCCCCTCCGTTGGGTAGGTATCGCTTCTGGCGCTCGTGCCACGGGCTGGACTGCAACCCCGGATAGGCGACCCACGACACCTCATCCCGAGCTTCGAGCCAGTTCGCCACCGCAGTGGCGTTCTGCACGTGTCGCTCCATACGCAGACTCAGGGTCTCGAGGCCCTGCAGGAACAAGAACGAATTGAGGGGCGCGACCGCCGGCCCCGTGTCGCGGAGGTACTGCAGCCGCGCCTTGAGGACGAACCGGGCGGGGAAGAGAGCCTCGGGCAGGCTCCCGAACACGAGCCCGTGATAGCTGGGGTCGGGTTCGGTGAAGCTCGGAAAACGCCCACTTCCTTCGTAGTCGAACTTGCCGCCATCGACGATCACACCACCGATGGAGGTCCCATGGCCGCCGATGAATTTCGTGGCCGAGTGCACGACGATGTCGGCACCGTGAAGGAGCGGTTGGGCCAGATACGGGGTCGCCAGAGTGTTGTCGACCACGAGCGGAATCTTGTGCTCATGGGCGACGCCTGCAACGCCCTCGAAATCGAGCACGTCGCCCTTCGGATTCCCGAGTGTCTCGGCGTAAAACGCCTTTGTGTTCGGTCGCACGGCCGAACGCCAGGCTTCGAGGTCATCAGGATCATCGACGAATGTCGTCTCGATCCCCAATTTCGGCAGCGTGTAGTGGAGGAGGTTGTACGTGCCCCCGTAGAGCGAAGCGGACGACACGATGTGACCGCCGTTCTCGGCCAGGTTCAGCAGCGTGATGGTCTCGGCGGCCTGACCACTGGCGACGGCGAGGGCGGCCACGCCACCTTCCAGGGCAGCGACCCGCTCCTCGAACACGGCCTGGGTGGGATTCATGATGCGGGTGTAGATGTTGCCCAGCTCCTCGAGCCCGAAGAGGGCCGCCGCGTGCGAGGTGTCGCGGAACGTGTAGCTCGTGGTCTGGTAGATCGGCACGGCGCGGGCGCCAGTTGTGGGATCAGGAGCAGCTCCTGCGTGAACCTGGCGAGTCTCGAATCCCCAATCGGGCATGGTGGTGGTCTCCTTGGATCGGATCAGCTGGCCGGGGGTCGCGGCAACCCGGGATCCCGGATCTTTACAAACCCGACTGATTTAGTCAACTATTGTTCGGGCTCCTTCAATCCTCCCGAGAAAGTGGGTGACGCGGAATGGGGATTTCGGTGCACTGGTTCCTGCCGACATCGGGCGACGGTCGGAACGTGGTGCCCGGAGCGGGGGGCCACGGTCGTGCCGCGTCCATCGAATACCTCTCCCAGATCGCACGCGCCGCCGACGATCTCGGATTCGATGCCGTCCTCACCGGTGTTCTTCGGCGGCGCCTCGAGTGTCGCCGAAGATGTTCCGCGCGGAACGTCGACGTCTATCTCTTGTGGGGCGAACCGCCCGCCATGGCCGAAGAGCGCATCAAGAGAGTGCAGGAGAAGGCTGCGGCGCAGGGTCGGAGCGTCCGCTTCGGCATGCGTCTGCACGTCATCACCCGCGACACCGAACGCGAGGCCTGGGCCGAGGCAGATCGACTGCTGGACACATTGGACCCGGCTCTGATCGACGCCGCACAACAGCTGCTGGACAAGAGCGAATCAGTCGGCCAGCAGCGGATGCTGTCGCTGCACGGTGGCACCCGGGAGGATCTCGAAGTCAGCCCGAACCTCTGGGCCGGGATCGGTCTGGTGCGTCCAGGGGCCGGCACGGCCCTGGTCGGCAGCCACGAGCAGGTGGCTCAGCGCATCCTCGACTACCACGACCTCGGGCTCGATGAGTTCATCCTGTCCGGCCATCCGCACCTCGAAGAGGCCTATGCCGTGGGCGAAGGTTTGCTTCCCCTCGTGACCGAGACGGACGGCACTCGGCTCGGTGCAGCGTGGCCGCCTGGTGGACCCCACGAGCGACGCAGGAGTTCGGAACCAGCCACCTCGCGTTAGCCGGGCCAAGGTGGATCGCTATCCCCCTTGAGGGAGGTGGTCCTCGAGGGCCTTGACCAACAACCGTCGGAACGTCACCCGCTCCGAGTCGCTCAGACCGCCGAGGATCTCATCCTCGATGCTGCCCTGCGCCACCTCCGCCCGCTCCAGCGCCTGGAGGCCGGCCTCCGTGATGTCGACGATGTGGCGCCGCCGGTCGGCCGGGTCCCGCCGCCGCTCCACGTACTCGAGGTCCTCGAGGTCGTTGAGCACCAGCACTCCCGTGTTGGAGTCCATCGACAGGTCCTCGGTCAATACCTGCTGAGCGGAGCTCGGGTGATCGCGCAGATAGGCCAGGACGACCATGTTCTTCAGGTTCATGCCCACCAGGTCGACTGTGCTGCGGACGAAGACAGCACGCGACAGCCGGGTCAGGAGGACGATCGTCCCCGTGGTCGGGGTGGTGGCCTCCCTCGCTGTCACGACGCGCATCCTGCCATGGCTCCTCCGGGCGGGCGGCGCACGGTCATTTCAATCACCCCTCTATGATAGTCCCGAGATCATGACTATCCCCGACTCCGGAACGATGACCGTGCCGCGCCTCGGCACCGACGATGCCGGCGACCGCCGGCGCTGGATCGCCCTGATCGTCGTCTGCCTGGCCATGTTCATGAACGCGCTGGACGGCTCCATCGTGAACGTGGCGCTGCCCGACGTGCAGAAGAGCCTCCACTTCTCGCAGTCGGGCCTGACGTGGGTGGTCGACGCCTACCTGATTTCCTTCGGCAGCTTCCTCCTCATGGCCGGCCGCCTGGGCGATCTCGTCGGCCGCAAGAAGGTGTTCCTCGCAGGTGTGGCGTTGTTCACCCTGGCCTCCATCGCCTGCGGTTCGGCCGACAGCCAGGCTCTGTTGGTCGGTGCTCGCTTCGTCCAAGGCATCGGCGGGGCGCTCTCCTCCTCGGTGATCGTCGCCATCATCGTCACGGAGTTCCCCAGCCCGGTTGAGCGGGCCAAGGCCATGAGCGCCTACGTGTTCGTCGCCGTGGGCGGCGGCTCCATCGGCCTGCTTGTCGGCGGCGTCCTCACCCAGGCCCTGAGCTGGCACTGGATCTTCTTCGTGAACGTGCCTATTGGCATCGCCACGCTGATCCTGGGCCGCATCCTGGTGGTGGAGAACGTCGGCCTCGGCCTCAAACAGGGCGTCGACGTGGTCGGATCGGTGCTGGTGACGCTGTCACTCATGGTGGGCATCTATGGCATCGTGACGGCGTCCTCCGATGGCTGGGGCTCGTTCCACACTTTGGGCATCCTCGCGGCCGCCGTCGTGCTGTTCGTCGCCTTCATCGTCTTGGAGGCGAAGCTGACCAACCCGATCATGCCGCTCCGGATCCTGAAGCTCCGGACGTTGACCGGGTCGAGCGCCATCCGGGGCCTGCTGGCGACCGGCATGTTCTCCACATTCTTCATTGGTGCGCTCTATCTCGAGCATGTGCTGGGTTACAGCCCCATCAAGACTGGCCTGGCCTTCATGCCGGCGACGGCGGGGATGGCTCTCATGTCGGCGGGTGTGACGGCCTGGCTGGTCAACCGGTTCGGCAAGGTGGTCATGTACCCAGCCATGCTGCTCGCCGCAGGCGGTTTGCTCCTGCTCGCCTCGGCCGGCCAGGGCGCCAGCTACTTTCCGACGATCTTCTTCGCCTTCCTGATGTTGGGGGTGGGTGCCGGCGCGTCGTTCATGCCACTGCTCCAGATCGGCATGTCCGAGATCCCCACCGCCGATGCGGGCCTGGGCTCGGGCATCGTCAACGTCTCCCAGCAGATGGCCGCGGCCGTGGGCCTGGCCGTCCTCAGTTCCATCGCGACGACCCGCACCCGCTCGTTGGTGGCCGAAGGCCATGCGGTCATCGGTTCGCTGACCGCTGGCTACCAACTTGCACTCGTTGTTGCGGCCGGCTGCGTCCTGCTCGGCCTGGTGCTGGCGCCGATCCTGCTCCGCACGCACGAGACGCCCGAGGAGGAACGGGCGCGCATCGCCGAGAACATGCAGAACCCCGAGACGTACGAACACCTCGTTCTGTAGGGGAGCACTCCGCCCCCGAGCCGAGCCCCACGTCGGAGGTCCGGCTTGTGGGAAGGGCTCTTCGTTGCAACCCGGTTGCAGACGCTTCAGATTGGGACGGGAGGTTCCGATCTCGCAACAGTGAGCTCTCAGCTAACGCTCAGGGAAACGGCCGATGCACGAGACTCTCAGGCGTTCCTCACTGCCCTCTTTGCCTCGTCGGACGATCCCATCATCGGCAAGACACTCGATGGCACGGTCGTCCACTGGAATCAAGCTGCTGAGCGTCTCTACGGATACGAAGCGTCGGAGATCCTCGGACACAGCATTGCGCTCTTGATTCCACCCGAACTGTCTAAGGAACTCCCAGATCTTCTTTCGAAAGTCCGAACGGGAAAGATTGTCCGCGACTTCCGCACTCGGCGTTTGCGGAAGAACGGCACGCTCGTCGAGGTTTCGCTCACGGTTTGTCCCGTTGTCGAAGCCGATGGCGCCATCATCGGCGGGTCGGTCATCGCTCATGATCTCACCCGCCAAAATCAACAGGTTGCCGATCTGCGCGAAGCGCGCCGACGCGCCGACGAGGCGACGAGCACACTCGAAACACTTCAGGCATCGGCTCCTGTCGGCCTTGGGTTCGTCGATCTCGACTTCTGCCTGACCCATCTGAACAAGCAGCTTGCGTCGTTCACCGGATCCCAGGTGAAGGACCTTGTCGGCAAAAGGGTGAGCGAGGTCGTGCCGGACATCTGGACCCAGATCGGACCGATCTTTCACAGGGTCCTGAACACCGGAGAGGCCGTTCGCAACATCGAAGTGAGCGGCCAGGTGGCCAATGACCCAGGGCATCGACACCACTGGCTGGCGAGCTACTACCCGGTCGATCTCCACACGGAGATCATCGGTGTCGGCATCGTGGTGGTCGATGTAACCGAGCGACGCCAAGCTGAGGAGTTTCGTTCGATTGCCATGAACCAAATGGCCGAGGGGCTCTTCACCGTCGATACTCAAGGCGCGTTGACGTCCATGAATCATTCAGCCGCACAGCTTCTCGGTTGGACAGAAGAAGAGCTTCTCGGCAAGAAGATGCGTGACTTCGTCCTGGCCGACGAACAGGACGGGCCGTCAGTCATCGAAGGCAACAACCAGCTCCTAGCGGTCCGGAGCGAAGGTCGTCATGTGGTGCTTGCAGACCATGTCTACCGCTGCAAGAACGGTTCCCTGTTACCTGTTGCCATCTCCGCGTCGCCGCTCTTCGTCGGAGGGAGCATCGAGGGTGCAGTGGTGGTGTTCCGAGACATCTCGGAGGACACGTCGGAGCGCTTACGGGTCTCGCGTGAACTGGCCACGCTTACCTGGGTCGGACGTATCAGGGAAGCGTTGGACGAAGACCGGCTGGTCCTCTTTTCGCAGCCGATCGTCCCTGTCACGAATGGAGAGCCGTGCGAGGAGCTCCTCCTCCGTATGGTTGGCAGGAACGGGGAGATCATCTCCCCGGACGCCTTTCTGCCAGCAGCAGAAAAGTACGGACTCGTCACCGAGATCGATGCTTGGGTGGTGCGACGCGCTATTCGTCGCGCCGCGGCAGGACATCACGTCGGCGTCAACCTTTCCGCCGATTCCATTGTCACGTCGGGGTTGATCGGGCTCATCGAAGACGAGATCCGCCTCACCGGTGCCGACCCTCACAACCTCGTGTTCGAGATAACCGAGACAGCACTCATGCGCGACGTCAGCAAAGGCGAGGTCTTTGCAATCAGTCTGGTCGAGCTCGGTTGCGGAATTGCGCTCGATGACTTCGGCACCGGTTTCGGGACGTTTACGCACGTCAAGAAGCTGCCAATCAGGTACCTGAAGATCGATATCGAGTTCGTGCGCGGACTTGTCGACAGTCCGGCCAATCAACACGTAGTTCAGGCCATCGTGAACCTTGCCCAGGGATTCGGCTGTCAGACAATCGCCGAGGGTGTCGAAGACGAGAGCACCCTGGCCCTGCTGCGAGAGTACGGAGTCGACTACGCGCAGGGGTTCTACGTTGGTCGTCCCGCTCCTTTCCAGGACTGAGCGCACACCGAAGTTGTTCGCCCAATACCGCTTGAAGAACTCGGTCTCACCATCCCGCATCGAGTTCGCGCCCTCGTGCTCGACCGCGCCACCCACCGATTCGAGTAGCAAGGCAGCGGCACATTCAGGTCACGGTGGCCCGTCACTCTCCAGAGTGGGCAGAGGGCACGATCACGACCGGGATGCTGGAGTGTTCGACGAGCTCGAGGCTGGTGCTCCCCAAGAGCGTGCCGGAATGTTGCCCGGACCCACGAGATCCGACGACGATCAGATCGACCGAGTGAGGCGCAGCGATCATTCGAAGGAGGGCAGAGCACGGGTCCCCGTCGATGACGAGCCACTCCACCGCAGTCGGATCCATTCCTGCGGCGACAGCAACCTCAACCGCAGCCTCTTGATGTGGACTCTGGCGGTCCAAGAGGCCTGCGTGCTCCAACAGGCCCACCGCGTGGACCACCTTCAGGTGCGCATGAACGAGCCCGGCGAGCTCGGCTGCCCAGCGGAGTGCGCTTCTTGAGTCACCTGAGCCGTCGAAACCCACCGCGACCCTGTCAATTCCGTTCACCGGTTGCCACCCCCTTCGTGCAGATCAGCGATTGCCGAGTGGCGAGCCATGGCTGCGGACGTGACGTCCTCTCGCCCAGGCCCTCCACACGAGGGGGGTTCCAGCCCCACCTCCATATCGAGGAGAGTGCCCAAGACGGCAGTCACAGACGAACGCAATGCTCGGGAGCTGTAGCCGCCCTCCAAGAACAGCGCGAGACGGCCTGGACGAGGGGCAAACGAACGCACGAGGCGAGCGAGCTGTGCAAAGTCCCCCGTGGAGAGGGCGAGCTCACCCAGGGGATCGGCCCGGTGAGCATCGAAACCACACGACACCAGGACCCAATCCGGCCCAAATTGATCGATCGCCGGGTGAGCGATGTCCTCAAGAGCACCGAGAACAATGTCTCCGGTCGCACCTCGTGGCAGTGGGACGTTGACCGTGAGGCCGACGGCGTTGGGGCCTCCGACCTCTTGAGCTCGGCCCGTGCCCGGAAAGAGGGGCCATTGATGGGTCGAGACGTAGAGAATTCGGGGATCATCCCAAAAAATGGATTGCGTTCCATTGCCGTGGTGGACATCCCAGTCCACGATGAGGACTCGCTGGCCTCTCGCCGCAAGCATTGCCGCGCTCACGGCGACGTTATTGAGCAGGCAGAAACCCATTGCTCGGTCTGCCTCGGCGTGATGTCCGGGTGGTCGCACGGGGACGAAGGCAACACCCTCACCCTGCCCCTCTAGGGCTCTGATCGCTTCAAGGCCGGCGCCAACGGCGCGGCGGGCCGCAGCGAACGAGTCCAACCGGGCATAGGTGTCGGGATCGATGTCTCCGCCACCCTCCCGGCAGAAGCTCTCGAGCTCGTCGAGATACTTGGTCGTGTGCACCCGTGCCAGGTCCCCGAGTTCGGCCTCGGGGGAGCCGACGTAGTCAATCTCGCCTTCGAGATGGAGATCGCGCACTCCATCCATCACGGAGAAGATCCGGCCCTGCTGCTCCGGATGGGATGCGCCCCCGTCATGTGCACTGGCGCCAGATGGACCAGCGACTATCAGCATTTGCGAACTCGCTCGGCGGTCCCGACCGACGGGCGACGAGTAACTCGCCGCGTTTCGTCGCGGGTGGCCAGGGCGACGCGGTACGGCTCTGTCATCTCGATTCCAAAGCGCAGCCAGACGGTTCCGTACTCGATCTTCGTCGACACGTCGAAGCCAGAGTGATGGAACACGTCCAGCATTGCCTTGTTCTCACAGAGCGTCTCAGCCAGGAATGTTCCAATACCACGCGACCTGGCAGCCCGGGCGAGCTCGTCGAGCAGCAGCGACCCGATCCCGTGATGCTGATAGTCATCAGCCACGACGAACGCGACCTCGGCTTCTGGGGAACCCACGTAGCGGTCGAACCGACCCACGGCGATGAGACCTACTTCTGTCTCGACCACGAGAGCCAGACGGTCCGTGTAGTCCACGGTGGTGAAACGCTCGACTTCAGCTGCTGACAAGGTCGGATGAACCGTGAAGAACCTCAGGTACGTCGATCGCTGAGACAAATGCCGATGGAATTCGATGAGCGCCCCTGCATCGTCGGGCCGGATCGGGCGCAGGCTGCAGCGAGTCCCGTCCACCAAGGTGACATCGGCCTCGAGATCGCTCGGATAGTTCGGCGGAGACGTCAACACAGACAATCCCCCTCAGAGCCGCCCTCACGAGGGAGACCGACTGGACGCTCCCCAGCTGCGTCATCCCTGACAGGCATCGTTGTGGGCATGCTTCTATCGTCCCCGCTCGGCCGCCCGCGAGCTAGGGACGTTGGTCCCGGCGCATCAGTCCGAGAGTCCCTTCTGGGTTCAGCATCGGGTCGAGAGGATCACCGCTGACCAGCGTCAAGAGGACATTGCCGAGAGATGCTGCGTACAGCCCGCATCAGTTCCCCCGCGTCGGGTCTTTAGGACCAAGGTCCCGATGACCGTGACCTTTGTCTCTGCTGGAACCCCACTGACGGTCAATACATTCTGATCGGAGGCGAGTTCGACGCAGACCTTGGTTCACCCAGCTCGACACAGGTCAACATATCAATGAATCCAGAGGTCGGACGCGTACTCGGGCCAGTCACCGAGGGTTTCCGGGAGATAGAGACCATGGAGCCACCAACTTCGACGAGTTCATCAGTCCGGGTGGCGGAGACTCATATCTCTGTCCTCGTCTTCAGCGGCGACAGGGTCTACAAGATCCGCAAGCCAGTTCACTTCGACTTCTTGGACTTCAGGGAGCGCGTTGCTCGCCTCGCGGACTGCCGCCGCGAGGTCGAGCTCAATGCCCGACTGTCTCCTGACGTCTATCTCGGCGTCGCTGACCTCGTCATGGATGGCGAGCTGCTGGAGCATATGGTCGTCATGCGTGCACTCCCTGAGGAGCGCCAGTTGTCCTCCCTGCTGCGAACGGATGAGGACACCGAGGCATGGCTTGACGCCGTCGCAGCGGTCCTGTCGTCCTTCCATGAGAGCGCAGCGCGGTCCGCGCAGATCTCAGCGTCTGCGAGCCCTTCGGCAGTCGCACGCAAGTGGAGGGACAATCTCGAAGAGGTCGCACGCATTCCCCATACCACGCTGGATCCAAGGGTCGAGACCGAGATTGGAAGCCTCGTCGCCCGTTGGCTGCATTCACATCGCGCACTTCTCGAAGCGAGAATCGCCGAAGGGCGAATCTGTGATGGTCACGGGGACCTGCAAGCCTCGGACATCTACTGTCTGGAGGACGGAATCCGCATCCTCGATTGCCTCGAGTTCTCAGACGCATTGCGGTGGGATGATGTCTGTGCAGACGTTGCATTCCTCGCAATGGACCTTGAGCGTCTTGGCTGGGGGGATGCAGCTGGCATGTTCGTCCGGGCATATGAGCATCATGCAGGTGCCCGACTGCCGCCGCCTCTCTTGCATTTTCATATGGCACTGCGCGCATACGTGAGAGCCAAGGTCGCGTGCCTTCGTTCCGAGCAGGAAACTGTCGCTGTGGATTCAGCGCGTACTCTCCAGAATTTGGCCCTCAAGCACATCCGGAGCGCCCAGTCGGCACTTGTGCTGATTGGAGGGCTCCCTGGTACAGGGAAGAGCACGCTCGCGGCTGGACTGGCGAAGGAGACCGGGTGGGTGCTCCTGCGATCCGACGAGATCCGGCAAGGTCGACCATTGGACCCTGATCGTTATGCACCCGAAGCCCGCGCTGCCGTGTACCGGGAACTTCTCGGGAACGCCCGAGAGCATCTTGAGGAAGGGGAGTCCGTGATTCTCGATGCGTCATGGGTGAGCGCCGAGGAACGCGCCAAGGCCGCTGGCGTCGCCGAGGAAACGGGAACCGAACTCCTCGCGATCTGCTGTACATGCGAGGAATCCATAGGAGCTGAACGGATCCAACAACGGCTCGCGCGCGGGGAGGACGTCTCGGAGGCCACCGTGGCCGTCAGAAATGTGATGGAGGCGGGAATGGACCCTTGGAGGTCGGCAGCTGCCATCGACACCTCGCATACCGCGCCGTCGGTCAATGTCGAGAGGGCACTCCGCACGCTCAGCCGCTGAGTGACAATCGGGTACCCGAGCCGTGGTCCCAGCCCCATTGGGGAAGACCGCGTGCGCCCAGCTCCCCGGCAGGGACTTAGGTCCCAGGTGGTCAGGCCCTTTCTCTCTACCACCGGACCCCAAATCACGGTCCAATAGATGCATCGACGAGTTCTGTACACGAAAAGGAGATTCTGATGCGTCAGGTGAAGGCCCCCAAGTCGCAGCGCACCACGGGTCGCAGCGGGCGGCCGTCCTTGAATCCGTATGTTCTCGATGACATCGCCCCCACTCTCACCGAGATACGCCGCGCACGGTCCGACAGGCCAAGCGACGTGCACTGACGACCGCACCCAGGTGCAGCGACCCGATGGCACAGCTGTCGTTGGAGACGCGTCCGCAACTTCCGAATAGTCCGAGCAAGCAACACCGAAAGAGGAGATGAAGATGTCTGACATCACACGTAGCTCAGAGAGCACCAGCCCAAACGGCACAGCGACGGACGACCAGACGGTCCGCTTCAACGAAGTCATGCGAATCCTCGACGATTGGAAGACCCGAATCGACGAGCTCAGGGTTCAAGTCGACCTGGCCAAGTTGGATTTGCGCGATGAGGCGGCGAAGCAGCTCGACCTCGCCCGCAATGTGAATTCTGTTGCGGCCTCGAAGCTCCGCGACGCCTACCAAGACGCTGCGGGCACAGCCGAGACTCTGCGCGTCGGTGTTCATGAATTCCTCCACGACATCAATGAAGCATTCGACGCTGTGCAGGCCGTCATCTCACGAGACTGAGGTCTCGATCACACGTTTTCCGAGAGGTACAGCTGCACCCTTTTTCACCGCAGAACCGTGGAAAGGATGGGACTGATGAGTAACGAGATCGCAAACGCAGACACGCCAGACGAACTTCGAATTGTCGTGGGCGTGGATGGCTCGTCTGGTTCGCTGCGAGCACTGGACTACGCCGCGAACCAGGCCGCTGCGACCGGGTCGATCCTGCAGATCGTCACCGTCTACAACGGGCTCCCGGGGTATGGAATCGTGACCCCAATTGTTCTTGACCAGGAGGGTGCCGAGTCCGTTGCGCGTCTCGCGATGGACAGAGTCCACGCAGCTCACCCCGGCGCCGTGACAAAGGGTGAAATCGTCTACGGAGTCCCGGGGGACGTTCTGGTGGAAGTGAGCCAAGGAGCGTCGGCACTCGTCGTCGGGACCAGAGGTCGTAGTCAGATTGTGGGCGCTCTGTTGGGCTCAGTTTCAGAGCACGTGATCCATCACGGACACTGCACAACCACCGTTGTCCGCTGATTTGACGATTCAGATGGTCGCACCATGTTCGAGCCGGGAGGCTGATGACGCCATGTCTCGACGAGCGAACGGCCGATCGTCGGACTCAGGTCCCTGCTTCCGCTGTCGAACTTGCTTCTCCGCCCTGCGCCGGCGAGATCCAGGCCGTCATCCTCGGGTCCGACCTCAACAGCGGAAGCATGTCATCCCCCGGAAGAGACAGACCATCCCGCCAGCGCGGGGACTGCCGTCCCTGGTCCTCAGGACCTTCCTCCCTAGCCGAACTGGGTGTTCCCCGGGGACGATGGGAGATGTTGTCGCCCAGGACTCAAGGAGGTCGCCGTGGGACAGAATGACCGAAACACCGAAAGAGGCGTTGAGCGTCGAATTGTCGTAGGAGTCGACGGATCAGCGTGCGCTGGCCGAGCCGTCGAGTTTGCCGTGACAGAGGCGGCCCGATGGGATGCCGTGCTTCATGTGGTGAGTGCGTATTCCGACATGCCCACTGAAGGCAGTGCCGTCTTTCCTGTGAGTCTGATCCATGAATCTGCCGACGCCATCGTTGCGGACGCACTCCGAGTGGCCGGCGAACTCGATCCTTCAGTCGTGGTCAAGGGCGAGACCGTCCTCGACGCGCCTGGGCCGGCACTTGCTCGACTCAGCAGTGGAGCGATTGCACTCGTGGTGGGCACACGGGGCCACAGCGAGGTAGCTGGCATCTTCTTGGGCTCCGTCTCCCAATATGTCCTGCACCATGCACCGTGTACCACGATCGTGGTGCGCTAAACAGAAGCGAATCAACAAAGGAGTCCCCAGTGAAGCTCGACAGAAGGGGTTCGATGGTGCTCGGTGAGGACGAGTGCCGCAAGCACCTGGCTCGCCAAGCGGCCTCGACAGGCGTCGGCCGGGTCGCCATCAATGGCGACCCGTCGCCTTACGTCATACCTGTGAATTTCAGAGTGATCGAGGGCGGAATCGTGATCCGCCTCGGGGCGGGATGGGCCGCATTCCATCTCGACGGCTCGGCGGTGACCTTTGAGGCCGACCAGACAACGGCGGGCCGCCGTAGTGCCTGGAGTGTCGTCGTGGAAGGCGTTGCTCATCTCGTCCCGTACGACGATGTCGCACGGCTGGGGGCCAACCTCCCGAATCCAATCGTCACCGTTCCGGGAGTCCGGGTCTTTGAGATTGTCCCGAACAAGGTGACTGGTCGCGCCGTCGAACCCGACCTCCGTGGCGAACACAGGGACTCTTCGAAATTCTTCGAAGGAGTCGCTGAGAACCCGAGAGAACTGCATCTCGAAGGGGATGCCGCCCAGGAGCTCTCCGCCGTCCTGCATGAGGCGCAGTGGGACCTCGACACAGAGATCGCCAGCACCGATAGCGATGCGATCAGAAAGACGTTGCTCGAGCGTCGCCGTCTGCTCGACGCAATGGCAGCGCAGTTGGCGACGACGAACCCCCGTTGAAAACGACGAACCCCCATTGAACCACGATGTCGACTTAGGCCGTCCGAGTTCAGGTCCGGCTTCGTCGAAACGCAGGAGCCGAGGGTTCACACGCTCGGGGAGGAAGGCTCCGTCACGAGCGGTTGTCCATGGGTTGGATCTGACCAACCCATGAGGTGTTGGCGGCGCTCAGTCTTCGTCCGGAACTGGATTGTGGACAATGACACGACCGGTCACCGTGACGAGCGTCAACTTCACCAGCGTGTGGCGGTCGCCGCCGGCCCAGGCCTCAAGGTCGAGCGAGGAGAGGCGAAGCACTTCATCAGGATCGACCACTCGATGCGCGGGGCCACTGACGAGGACGCTCCAGCCTTCACTGAACGCCTCGTCGACGCGATCAATCTCGAATCCGACCACCGGCTGCGTGGCAAGGAGATCGGCCTTCGCTTCATCGGTGCTGAAGATGACCGCTCCGTCGGTGAACTCGAAGTTGACCGGGAGCGCAACGGGGCCCCGTTCCGTCGAGAAGACGATTCGTCCCACGCCCCCCGCGGCCAGATGCGCCTCGCAGTGCTCCCGCGCCAGAGTTTCGAGCGATGGATGGCTGCCTGCTCGCCCTCTTCCGGGCGCGCGGTCAATGTCGCCGCCTGTGAGCGCGTTCGGCGTCGTACCCAGAACGAGCGCCATCAGGTTCAGGGTTCCAGCACTCAAGCGGGCGTCCGCATTCCGCTCGAAGTACTTGAGATAGGTGGGATCAATGCCCACACGCTTCGCCAACTCCTCGGTGGTCAGGCCAAGCTCATTCCGCCGGTGGACGACCCGCCGGGCGAGGTCTCCTGGACCCGGGGGGCCAGCGGTGGGCGTCGGCGGCGCACCGGAGCCGGTGCTCTCGGTGGGACCCGATGGCGTTTCAGGGTGGGTGGTCGGCGTCATGACACCTATTCTGAATGTTCTCGCGAGGCCACCCATAGAGAGAAAGGTCCTGATGGGACATGACCTTGCTCTCAGGGTCGTCTGAGGGACACGGGGACCCGAGCTTAGGCGGTCGATCCAGGGAAACGGACGTTTGACCTAACGGACGATCACAATGGGGCAAGGAGCGTGCCGGGCGCAGTAGCTCCCGACCGAGCCCAGCAGGAGTTCGTGAAGGCCGCCGTGGCCCCGCGATCCGACAACCAGCAGATCGGCTCCGGTGCTGAGGTCGATGAGCGCTGGCCCTGCTTCCGCTTCGCGCAACGTGGTCGTCACGAGGACTTCCGGTGCAACCTCCGCCACGTGAGAAACGGACGCTTCTGCAATCCGTTGCACCTCGCGCCGGACCTCATCCGGCGTCTTGGCGAAGACATAGCCCAATGCCATGGGGAACATCCATGCGGTCACCAACTCCAGGGTGGCCGGAAAGTGGACCGCCTCCGCAATGGCCCAGTCGAGTGCCTTGCTGGACCCTGCGGAGCCGTCGACACCCACGACGATCCTCCGGGCGGGAGCTGGCTCCTCATCAAGCGCTGACATCAGATGACCTCCTAGGTTTCCGAGTTCTCCAAGCGAGCCGCGTTGGGGAGGATGGGCCTAGCGAGCCGCTTCTGGAGGGCGCGGGCTTGCACAGTCCGTCGGCGCGGCAGGGTGCGCATTGTCAGCGAACGACCGTGATCGACGAAAGCGCGTGATGCACGCAATAGCCCGACACTGATCCGAGCAGGACGCTGGCCACCCGTCCTCTGCCGTGGGACCCGACCACCAGCAAGGTTGCACCACGGCTCGCTTCGACAAGCACCCTGCCAGCCACCCCGTACCGCATCTCGCCCTTGCTCACGATCGTCGGTTCGATCGCGCGAACGTGGGCCAGGGATTCGTCCACAATGGCTGCGGCAGCTTGCTGGTCGGGCTCGAGGGGCACCGCCGGCCATACCGCGACGAAGGGGGCCTCTTCGTAAGCGATCACGACGTGAAGCAGCGCACCTCGTAGCGCTGCCTCGTGCGCAGCGAACTCAAGGGCTCGTGTGCCGCACTCAGAGCCATCGACGCCGACAACGACCCGAAGCTCGTTGGCGTGGTCCTCGACGCCTTCTCTGCTCGTGGGTGTCGCCATCTGTCGATACTGCCTGGTCAGCGCCTTCAGCAGCTAGGGACCTAGGTCCTGGTGGGCAGGGAAAGGGGTCCCATCTGTCCCATCTGTTAAGGATGGTCGTCGAACCGGTTCTGGATCGAACCCGGGATGCTTCGACGCCTAAATGGGGACACGCCAGGTGGCCTTGGTGCCTCCTGCTGAAGCTGCCTGAATCTCGAACGTGCCGCCGAGCTTCTCGGCTCGGCTGCGAAGGTTCGTCACCCCCAATCCATGACCACGCGCGTCGGGAGTGATGTTCACTCCGACTCCGTTGTCGATTACTTCAAGGGTGATGTCGTCGCCCACAATGAGACGAACCGTGACACGCGTAGCCTGCGCGTGTTTCCCCACGTTTGCCAGCATCTCGCGCAGGACCGCCAGCAAGTGATCAGCGGTCTGTTCCGGAATGACGTTGTCGACTGCACCTTGAAATGTGAGCTCTGGACGGACACCGAGGGTGGGTGCCAGCTCATCCGCCAGACCGACGACGGCGTGGCGGAGTCCTCCTGGCAACGCACTGTCACCAAGCTCGAAAATCGTCGTGCGGATCTCGGTAATCGTGGCGTCGAGGTCGTCCACCACTTTGTCGATCCGCTTCCGCACCAGCTCGAGATCGGGGAGCCGGGCAGCCCCCTGCAGAGCCATACCGACGGCGAACAACCTTTGCACCACCCTGTCATGGAGGTCGCGCCCAATCCGCTCTCGGTCATCGAGCACGCTCATCGTCCGGACCCGGTCGTGGAGGCGGGTGTTGTCGATCGCGATGCCCGCAGCCAGAGCGAGGGCTTCAGCGAGCGCTTCGTCCTCGTCCGTGAATTGGTCCGAACCCACCTTGTCTGTGAGATACAGATTGCCGAAGACCTCGCCTTTCGCCCGGATGGGCACTCCGAGAAAGGACTCCATCGGTGGATGGTGCGGGGGAAACCCGTAGCTGTGTTCATGCGATCCGAGCTCGCGCAGACGAAGGGGCGCTGGATCGCTGATCAAGAGCCCGAGGACGCCTCGACCCGTTGGGCGGGGTCCGATGGCCGCCTCTTCCTGCTCAGTCAGCCCGACGGTCAGGAACTGCTCGAGACCGGTCCGAGCCTCGTTCAGCACCCCGAGGGCGCCATAGCGGGCTTCGACCAGGGTGCGGGCCTCCGCGACGAGATGACCAAGGAGGGTGGGGAGATCAATATCGGCCTCGATCATGAGCACGGCGTCCATCAGCCGGCCCAGCTTCTCGGGGTCGCTGACTCGGTGGTACGGCACGGTCGTGATCGTACTCGGGGCTTCCTGCCGAAAAGCGGCCCGCGACCAGGCGGTGAACGCTCGTGGTGTCTGACGCTGGCACAATGGCAACATGACGATCCGCGTGTTTCTCCTCGACGACCATGAGCTGGTCCGAGAGGGAATCCGGCTCCTGCTCGAATCCGACGACGAGATAGAGGTGGTCGGCGAAGCGGCCACGGCGGCTGAGGCCATGGATCGGATCCCCCTGGCGAAGCCGGATGTCGCCATACTCGACGTTCGCCTCGAAGGTGGCAGCGGTATCGAGGTCTGCCGAGACGCGCGATCGATGATGCCCGAGCTGATCTGCTTGATGCTCACCAGCTTCGCCGACGACGAGGCGATCTTCGCCAGCGTGATGGCCGGGGCGGCCGGGTACGTCCTGAAACAGATCAAAGCTCGCGACCTCATCAACGACGTGCACCGCGTCGCGGCGGGGGAGAGCCTGATGGATCCGAGGATTGTGGCGCGAGTCGTCGAGCGCATTGCGAACCCACCGAAACCAGATCCTGAGATTCAGGCACTGACCCCTCAGGAACGGCGAATCCTCGACCTCATTGCGGAAGGACAGACCAACCGACAGATTGCAGAAACCATGTTCCTAGCCGAACATACGGTGAAGAACTACATCACGGGGCTCTTGCGCAAGCTGAAGATGTCGAGTCGCACCGAGGCGGCGATTTATGCCACCAAGCTCAACGCAGCGAAAGGCATGCCAGAAGCCCCAACGCGTTAGTTCTCTCCGCGAGGCCTCGAAGGCCGAATGAGGTCGATGCCAATCGCGATGAGCGCATCTTCGAGTCGAGCCCGCTCCTCACCGGGGCGCGAGAACCGTATTGGCATCACATCGACTCCATGAGCCTGGCAGACCTTGATCAGGGCCCGGTCGTAAGAGAGTTCAGCGGCCAGAGCGGTCGAAGCACTGTCGCGGGTGGGAGAGACCTCAAGCATCTGTGCCCGACACAGTTGCGCGAATTCGATAAGTGCGTCACCGTCGAGCTCCTCGACCCAGTCGTCCAGGACACTGAGGAGGATGTCGGCATACACGTTCATTCCCCCCTTCGCTCGTCCCCCCGGGAGCGACTCTGCACGTTCTGTGAGCCCGCATACGTCCCCGTGATGACCGGGGTCAGCCAGAGGGATGGATGTCTCATCCTTTGGCCTGGTACCTCGTCCAGACTCGCCGCCCTCATCGGATGAACTCGTCCGCGGGTGCTGATGCTGGGTCGGGTAAGGCGCGGCACCCGCTTCGTGGGAGTTCGGAACAGATGCTGCGTCTTCTCGAGCACACCTTGACGATATGGAACTGGGAACCGCGGAGGTAGGGGCAATGGTGTGGACACATGAGGACCATGGTCCCTATTCGTGATATCCCTTGCCCCAGCTCGCTCAAGAGACCACACTTGCCGGGACGAATCGGTGGAAGATGCTCTCAACAGCGACTCACCTGATGGCGCCCATTGGCCACCAATGTCCCGCTTCGCAGGACCTTGGTCCCTAGGTGAACGGCCAGCTCGGATCTCAAGATCGACGTGACACCAAAAGACGCCAACTCGCTTCGGCGGCGGGCCTAGCAACAGTGTTCGAATGAGGAGCTGAGTCGGTTGACGGAAGCTGCAGCCATACAGACCGTGGGTCTGACCAAGCGGTACGGCGACTCGCTTGCGCTCGATCACCTCGATCTCGAGGTCTCACAAGGTGAGGTGGTCGGCTATCTCGGACCCAACGGTGCAGGCAAGACGACCACGATCCGCCTCCTTCTCGCGCTCAGTCAACCGACAGGCGGGCAGTGCCACATCTTTGGACTCGACTGCCTGCGTCATCCCGTCGAGACCCATCGCCGGCTGGGATTCGTGGCCGGACAAGCCAATCTCTGGCCATCCCTGACCGGGGCCGAGACTCTGGCCCTGCTCGGACACGTCCACGGAGAGACCGACATCGCCTATCGAGACGAGCTCATCGACCGGTTCGATCTCGATCCGAACAAGAAGGTACGTGCCTACTCCAAGGGGAACCACCAGAAGGTGATCCTGATCGCTGCGCTGATGGGGCGGCCCGATCTGCTCATCCTGGACGAGCCAACCAGCGGGTTGGATCCTCTCATGGAGCAAGCATTCCGCCGCTGCATCGGAGAAGCCCGTGATCGCGGCCAGACAGTCTTTCTCTCCTCGCACAGTATGAGCGAAGTGGAAGCCCTGTGCGACCGCGTCGGCATCTTGCGTTCCGGCAAGTTGATCGAGATGGGCACCCTTTCCGAAATGCGCCATCTCAGCGCGCTGAGTGTCGAGGCGACCCTCGTCGGCCCAGTCCCAGATCTTTCCAGCGTGCCCGGCGTGAGCTCCGTGGAGATCGAAGGACACATGGTTCGCTGTCAGGTCCGGGGGCCCATCGACCCACTCCTCAGGCTCCTGACTGACTCCGGCGTCACGCGACTTGTGAGCCGTGAACCCTCGCTCGAAGAACTGTTCCTCGCACTCTATGGAGACGACGCCGTTGCTCCCTGACCTCGCGATCCGGACGCCTGCGAAGTCGCCTGTCCCAGTTGTGCACTCTGCCAGCGCAGTGATCGGCCGATTGACCGGACGCAAGGCAGCCCGGTCGGGTGTCCTCTGGGGTCTGATCTTCGGCATCTCCATTGCCTCGTCGGAAGTCAGCTACGCCAAGATCTACTCCACCTCTGCCCAGCGCGATGCCCTGGCCGCCGCCTACGGCTCGAACAAGGCTGTGAGCGCTCTCTTCGGGCCTGCTCCCCAACTCCAAACCATCGGGGGTTTCACGGTCTTCAAGATCTCCATGACACTCATGGTTCTCGGCGCCGTGTGGGGACTCCTGACCAGCACTCGATTGTTACGCGGCGAGGAGGACACCGGCCGATGGGACCTCCTGCTTGTGGGCCTGACCACGCGCCGGCGTGCTGCCGCCCAGGCGATTGCGGGCTTCGGCGTCGGCGTCCTCGCTCTGTGGGGAGCCACGGCGGCAATTGCAATCCTTTCGGGCCGGGACTCGAAGGTGCAGGTCGCCGCGGCTCCGACTCTGTATTTCGCAACGGCCATGGTTGCCACCGCGGTGATGTTCCTCGCCGTCGGGGCCGCCACCAGCCAGTTGGCGGCCACGCGTCGCCAGGCCGCCTCCTTCGGTGCCACCATCCTCGGCGTGAGCTATGCCTTACGGCTCATCGCCGATGCCGGCGTGGGCCTTCACGGATTGATCTGGGCTTCCCCTCTCGGTTGGGTAGAGCAGCTGCAGCCCCTCAGCGCGCCCCAACCCATTGCTTTTCTTCCGATCGCCGGCTTCAGCGCGCTGTTCGCAATGAGCGCCGTGTACCTCGCCGGCAGGCGCGACGTCGGGAAGAGCATCATCTCGGACCGGGCGTACGGTCAGCCCCACCTGCGGTTGCTCTATGGCCCAACAGGGCTGGCCATGCGCCTCTTGCGCGCCAGGGTCATCGGCTGGTGGGCGGCGATCGCCTTGTCCGCACTTCTCTTCGGGCTGGTCGCACAGTCGGCCGGTGGCACCATCTCAGGCTCGGCCGAAGAGGTGTTCGCCAAACTCGGCGCCCCCGGCACCGGCGCCGACGCCGTGCTTGGCGCCTGCTTCCTCATCCTCGCAGTGCTCGTCGCCATCAGCACCGCCGGCCATATCACGGCAGCCCGCGGTGAGGAGTCAGGGGGCACGCTCGACCACATGTTGATCGGCCCGGTCTCCCGCACGTCGTGGCTTGGCGGACGGCTCTTGATTGCCTTCGTCGTCTTGCTCGTCAGCGGCCTCGCCGCGGGGGTCTTCACATGGTTCGGTACGATGAGCCAGCACGCTGAGGTGAGCTTCACGACCCTGCTCGGGGCTGGGATCAACCTCGTTGCACCGGCGACAGCGATTTTGGGCTTCGGCGTGTTCGTCTTCGGAATGCGGCCCCAACTCACGTCCATTGCCGTCTACGGTGCGCTGGGCTGGTCGTTCCTGTTGGTGATTGTTGGAGGCATCGGTGCCGTGAACCACTGGGTGCTGGACACTTCCGTCTTCCATCAGATGGCGTCATCACCCGCCGTGCCTCCGAATTGGGAAGTAAACGGGATCATGATCGCGATTGGCGCGACGAGTGCCCTCATTGGAGGAGCGGCATTCACAAGGCGAGATGTTCAGGGAGAATGATCACGAGCATGGTATCGTCCGACAGAGCAAGAATCGAACTGCCGTACTCACCCACGCGCGGAAGATCACTCAGTGCCGGACACTGCAGTCAATGGCGTTCAATAATCATGAATCTCACGCAGGTGCCACATCTTGCGCTTTCTCAACCAGGAGTTTGTGAGATGCACGGAGACCACGACAGAAGTGCTCGGCGTCCGGACACGTCGCGGGGTTCGTGAGGACGCCCAGATTCAGCTGACCCTCGTAGGAGAGTGCGGCTACGGACAGACTCTGATTCCCCGCCAACGGCACGAGTGGGAACGCTTCGAGAAGTCTGGCTCCGAGCGCATACAGCGGTACCGATGGCCCGGGGACATTCGTGACAACGAGGTTGAAAAACGGCTGGTGGTGCACCACGCCAGCTCCAACGGCCAAGATGTCCTGGGGCACCGGTTCGAGCATCCGCAGGACGGTCGCAGCGGCTAAGGCTTGGTGACGGCGCTTCTCCTCCCCCACCTCCCTCGAGACGGACCTCAGAACTTCTACAGGATCATTCAGACCGATCGGCAAACGTACAAAGAGAGCTGAAACGTCGTTGGCGAGCCCACGACCTTCGACGTTGACCAACCCAACAGGTACGAGCGCCTGAAGCTCACTGTTGACCCTCAGCTCCCCCCTCTTTGCGAGTAGTTCGCGCAAACCACCGGCAACTACCGTCAAGAGAACATCATTGATGGTGGTGTCGAAGGAGCGGGCGACATCGTGCACTTCTTCCAGGGGCAGTCGGACCAAGGCCACCGACCTGGATTGCGTGATCGTCCGATTCACAGAAGATGCGGGAGCAACGATCCTCGGTGACACGATGGTGCCAAACGCCCGACGGAGATCAGTCAACTCCCGCGTACGTCGAGCTGGGTGCAACATGGATTCCACGTACCACCTGGCCGCTCGGACAGGGAACGCCGCGAGACGCAGCAGGTCGTCCGCTGCTGAACGCCATGCAGACGGTCCGGTTGATGGACTCCATGGGGCGACTTGCTCTGGTTGTGAGGACTCCGGCGACAGATCCAAGAGAACGGTGGCAAGTTCCGCAGCGGCTAACCCGTCGGCCATCGAATGATGTAGCCGTTCAATGAGAGCGACCCGGCCTTCTGCCAACCCCTCGACAAAGGTCAGGTCCCATAAGGGCCGTGTCCGTTCGAGGGGAGCCGCCATCAAATCAGCACAGAGCTGGAGCAGCTCCACTTCGGTACCCGGGAGGGGAAGCCGCGCGACCCTGACGTGCTCTGATACATCGAAATCGGGATCATCGAGCCAGACAGGAGGTGCCTGACCGAATAACCCTGAGGAGGCTCGCTGCCTCAGTTTCGGCACGAGATCGAGGCGTCCGGCAATCAGTCGGCGGATATCAGCGAGGCGGAACTCTCCTCTCTCATCGTACAGGTTGCTGCCATCGAAGACTCCGATCGATGCCATGTGCATCGGCGTACTCTTCGATTCGACGAGCAGGAACGCCGCGTCAAGAGGAGTGAGAGGGTGCGCGCTCGTCATGATGGTGGGTAGAAAAGCCCACGCTTTCTGCTGACTGATCGGAGGCCGAACAGCCCGGCGGTGATCACCGCGCATCACCCATGGTTGGAATGCCAACAATCGTCGCGGCCACGGTGCGGTCACGAGATCGCCGGACGGCGTCCCTTGGTCGTGCACGCATCCACGGTCCCGACATTGGGTCCGATCGTCCGGGAGCGCGTGGCTGAGCAGCTCGCTGGATCATGCAGCCACGCCGCTCCAGGTCCACATCATTTCAGGATGGTATGTCGTCCAGCCTGAGACCCATGACGGTCGAAAGGAACACGTCACCAGGACCTGCGGAGTGTTCTCAGGCGGCGCCGACGACCGCGGTCAGGTCGACCAGGCGACTCGAGTACCCGGTCTCGTTGTCATACCAGCCGAGAACCTTGACCAGGTTGCCAGTCGCCATGGTCAGTTTCGAATCGAAGATGCACGACGCTTGGGAGCCGATGATGTCACTCGACACGAGATCGTCCTCGGAGTACTCGAGCAGACCTGCGAGGCGTCCGACCTCGGCGGCTGACCGGTATGCGGCACAGATCTCGTCGACCGTCGGCGTCGTCCGCAGTGTGGCGACCAAATCGGTGATGGAGCCGTCAGGTACCGGAACTCGCAACGACAGGCCATCAAGGCGTCCCGAGATTTCGGGCAGGACCAGGCCAGTCGCCCGGGCAGCACCTGTCGTCGTGGGCACGATATTGATCGCAGCGCCCCGAGAGCGACGCGGATCCTTGTGCAGCGCATCGACGAGGTGCTGGTCGTCGGTGTAGGCATGCACGGTGGTCATGAAGCCCTGCTCCATACCGAACTCGTCGTCAAGCACCTTGGCCAAGACTGCGAGGCAGTTCGTCGTACACGACGCGTTGGAAACAACGAAGTCGCGTCCTGGGTCGAACGTGTCCTCGTTGACGCCGACGACGAACGTCGCATCAGCATCCTTGGCCGGCGCGGAGATGATCACCCGCCGGGCGCCCGCCTCGATGTGCGCAGCCGCTTTCGCCCGGCTGGTGAGGCGGCCCGTGCTCTCAATCACCACGTCGATGCCCAATTCGCGCCAGGGCAGCTCCGCCGGATGGGGCTCCATGAGCATGGTGACAGCCGAGGAGCCGACCATCATCGTGTCGTGCTCGACGGACACCGGAACCGGGAAGTGCCCATGTACCGAGTCCCGGGCCAGAAGCCGGGCAAGGGCAACGGGATCGCCGAGGTCGTTCACGGCCGCTACCTCGACGTCACGGGGCATCTTGAGGGCGGCACGGAGGAATGCACGGCCCGTCCGTCCGAATCCGTTGATTGCGACTCTCACGGCCATCAGCGACTCCACTCATCCTTGAGGCCAGCCGGCCTCTGAACTCGATGGTCCCACCAGCATCAGGTGCGCAGTAGTGCCAAAGGTCCCTGGTCAGGTGTCCCCTGAGCTCTCGCCCCCCGCCCCGAGCTGGGCCAGGACACGCTCCAACGAGGCGCGCCGGGCACGCAGACCATCGCGGTAGACGGGGTTGTCCGTCGCTGCGATCTCCGAGCTCAGATCGCCGAGGGATCCGCTCAGCAGCTCGCGTAGGTCCGTGACCTGCTGGTCCGTCAGTTCGATCTTCACGGTGCGCTCCTTCTTCCTCAGGGATTTCATGGTCACAGCGGCAATGACGACCGGGCTGCACGTCAACGTCCATTTGATGACTGGATCATCGCGGGTCACCAGGGACTTCGGTCACTATTGCCAGGGGTGAGCGGGGACCTTTGGCTCTATTCGGTCCCGGAGATGGGGCGCACGCTGGAGTGGTGTTCGAAGTGCGCTTTCACGGCCGGGGGGGGCAGGGCGCCGTGACCGCGGCTGACCTCCTGGCGCTCGCCGCGTTCGAAGAGGGTCGGTATGCGCAGTCGTTCCCGAGTTTCGGGTCCGAGCGCATGGGCGCGCCCGTGGTTGCCTACTGCCGGCTCGGGGAGCGGGCAATCCGGACCCGCGAACCGGTGGTGACACCGAATTGCCTCATCATCATCGACCCGACCCTGGTCCACCAGGTCGACCTCTTCGCTGGACTGGGACCCGACGGCTACGTACTCGTCAATTCGGCCCAGACTCTCGACCAGCTCGGGCTGGCATCTTTGGCAGCCAGGTTCCGACCCGAGCGGTTGCTCATGGTGCCCGCCACCGAGGTTGCTCGGCGCCAGATCGGCCTGCCGCTCCCGAATGCCGCATTGCTCGGCAGCTTCGCCGCACTCACGGCGGAGGTGACGATCAGCGCAGTCGGCTCGGCCATCCGGGAGCGATTCAGCCGGACACCGTCAGTGGCCGAGCGCAACGTTGCGGCGGCGGCCGAACTGTTCCAGATGGCGCGCCACATCATGACGAACAATGGGAGGGCGGTGCTCAGTGCTCCAGCAACTTGAGGGCTCGCGAGCCGTCGCGCAGGCCGTTGCGTTGTGCCGGCCCGAGGTCGTGTGCGCCTATCCGATCTCGCCCCAGACTCACATCATTGAGGCGTTGGGCGAGCTGGTGAAGACAGGGGAGCTGTCTCCTTGTGAGTTCATCAACGTCGAGTCCGAGTTCGCCGCCATGTCCGTCTCCATCGGGGCCTCCGCCGCCGGTGCCCGGGCCTTCACCGCGACAGCCAGTCAGGGACTGTTGTTCATGATGGAGGCCGTCTACAACGCGAGCGGGCTGGGATTGCCAATTGTCATGACACTCGCCAACCGCGCGGTTGGCGCACCCATCAACATCTGGAACGACCACAGCGACGCCATGGCGGCGCGAGACGCCGGGTGGATCCAGCTGTTCGCCGAGACGGTCCAGGAGGCAGCCGACCTGCACATTCAGGCCTTCCGCCTCGCGGAAGAGGTGTCAGTCCCGGTCATGGTCTGCATGGACGGCTTCATCCTCACCCACGCCACCGAGAGGGTCGACCTTCCCGCCCAGGAC
This sequence comes from uncultured Acidimicrobiaceae bacterium, assembly GCA_963753115.1. GTDB lineage: Bacteria > Actinomycetota > Acidimicrobiia > Acidimicrobiales > RAAP-2 > Bog-473. Next base: position 47,224 of record CAVWBB010000013.1, on the reverse strand, counting down.
CAGGTGGACGCTTTCCTGCCGTCCTACGAGCCGCGCCAGGTCCTCGATCCTGCGGAGCCGTATTCCATCGGTGCCATGGTCGGTCCGGAAGCTTTCGAGGAAGTGCGTTACCTCGCCCATGCGCGCCAGCTCACCGCTCTCGACTGCATTCAGGAGTTGGGCGAGCGCTTCGCTGAAGCCTTCGGGCGCGACTCGGGAGGATTGGTGCACCCGTACCGCAGTGCCGACGCCGACGTGGTCGTGGTGGCGATGGGCTCGGTGTTGGGGACCATCAAGGACGTCATCGACACGCAACGGGAAGCCGGTCACCGGATCGGCGCGCTCGGCATTACCTCGTTCCGACCCTTCCCAATTGATGCCGTCAGGAACGCCCTGCAGGGAGCACGGCAGGTCGTCGTCGTCGAGAAAGCCATCAGCGTGGGGTTCGGCGGGGTGCTGTCGACTGACGTGGCGATGACGCTGAGCGGCCTGCCCATCACCGTTGCCACCGTGGTCGCGGGACTGGGAGGCCGTTCGATCACCAAGACCTCTCTCAGCGGCGTCTTCGAGGCGGCGCTGCAGGGCGGGTTGGCGCGTCTGACCTTCCTCGATCTCAATATGGGCCTCGTCGAACGCGAACTCGAGCGTATGGCGCTCCATCGCCGCTCCGGGCCCACCGCCGAGAACATGTTGCGCGATCTCGGCGTGGTCGCATCGGGCATCGGCTGAACGTGGCCGTCCGCTTTTATCAGGTTGGAAGCTTCGCCGTCGGCAACCGGCTGGTCAACCGTTCCGACCGCACCGTGCAGTCGGACGCGGCACGCGCCAACTCGCTTACCTCGGGGCATCGTGCCTGCCAGGGTTGCGGCGAGGCGCTCGGGGCCCGGTATGCCCTCGACGCCGCCATGCGCGCCACTGGGGGCAAGCTGGTAGCCGTCAACGCCACCGGCTGCCTCGAGGTGTTCTCGACGCCCTACCCCGAGACGTCGTGGCAGATCGCTTGGATGCACTCCCTGTTCGGCAACGCGCCGGCGGTGGCCACTGGCGTCGCCGCAGCCATGCGTGTCAAGGGACGTGGTGACACGAGAGTGGTCGGACAGGCAGGCGACGGCGGCACGGTGGACATCGGCTTCGGGTGCCTCTCGGGCATGTTCGAACGCAACGACGACGTCCTCTTCATCTGCTACGACAACGAGGCCTACATGAACACCGGCGTGCAGCGGTCGGGAGCGACCCCGCCGGCCGCGCGTACGGCGACGACCGAGGCGGTCGGACCCAATCCGGGAAATGTCTTCGGACAGGGCAAGAACATGCCCGAGCTGGCGATGGCGCACGGCATCCCCTACGTGGCGACGGCAACAGTGGCCGACCTGCACGATCTGGAGGACAAGGTGACGCGGGCCATGGAGTTTCACGGGGCGCGCTACATCCACATTCTTGTGACCTGCCCGCTCGGCTGGGGCTCGGCGCCATCTGACACGGTGCGCGTGGCGCGGCTGGCCACCCAGACCGGGCTCTTCCCCGTCTTCGAGGCCGAGCACGGAGAGGTCACACGGGCGTCGACCATCCGACGACCGGCTCCGGTCGAGGAGTACTTGAAGCTGCAGAGCCGCTACGCCCATCTCTTCGACTCCGGGGGGAACCCGGCGCGGCCTGACGTGATCGCCCAGCTGCAGGCGAGAGCAGACCGCAACATCGCCCGCTACAACCTGCTGGAGAGTGCTGAGGAGCGGACCCCGTGAAGGTGAAGCCTTTCGCCATCACACTCGAGGTCGGCTCGAGCCTGGCCAACAAGACTGGCTCATGGCGAGTCGAGCGGCCCGTGTACGTCGACCGGCTCCCTCCATGCAGCGACGCGTGCCCGGCCGGGGAGAACATCCAGCAGTGGCTCTACCTCGCCGAGGACGGCTCGTACGAGGACGCTTGGCGCCAGATCATGCGCGACAACCCTCTGCCTGCCGTCATGGGTCGTGCCTGCTTCCACCCGTGCCAGACGGCCTGCAATCGCGCCGAAGTGGACGAGACGGTGGGCATCAATGCCATGGAGCGATTCCTCGGCGACCGCGCGCTGAGCGAGGGCTGGTCCCCCGACCCCGTGGGATCGGCCACGGGGAAGCGGGTGCTCGTCGTCGGCTCCGGACCGGGCGGGCTCGCGGCCGCGTATCACCTGCGACTACTCGGGCACCACGTCGTCGTCTACGAGTCGTCACCGCTTCCGGGAGGCATGATGCGCTACGGCATCCCCTCCTACCGCCTGCCGCGGGACATCGTGGAAGGTGAGATCGCCCGGATCCAGTCGATGGGCGTCGAGATCGTGTGCGGGCGCACGGTCGACGACCTCGCGGCGACCATGGACGAGGAGGGCTTCGATGCCGCGTTCCTTGCCGTCGGGGCACAACGGGGAAAGCACACTGACATCCCGGCCGGGGACTCGGCCCGCATCCTCGACGCCGTCACCCTGCTCCACGACACCGAGGAGCGTGAGCCACCGGCTCTGGGCCGCCGCGTGGTCATCTACGGCGGTGGCGACACCGCCATGGACGCCGCCCGCACGGCACGACGGCTCGGAGTTGAGGACGCCGTCGTGGTGTACCGGCGCACCCGCGCCCGCATGCCGGCCAACGCCGAGGAGGTGCAGGACGCCGTGGACGAGGGCGTGCAGCTCAAGTGGCTCTCGACCATCGTGGGTTCGGCGGGCGACGTCCTCACGATTGAGCGGATGGAGCTCGACGATGACGGGATCCCTCAACCCACCGGCGATATCGAAGAACTGCGCGCGGACTCAGTGGTGTTGGCGCTCGGGCAGGAGGCAGACCTCTCGCTCCTGGAGGGGATGGGGGACATCGCAGTGGTGGACGGGACCGTCCCCGTCGGGTCCGACATGATGACGGCACGGCCGGGGGTGTTTGCTGGCGGCGACATCGTGGCAGGTGCCCGCACCTTGACCGACGCCATCGGACACGGCAAGCGTGCCGCCCGGGCAATCGACGCCTGGATGGCCGGCCGTACGTTACGAGCGCCCGCCGCGCCACGACCTTGCGACACCGGAGCACCTCAATACCTGGTATTACGCCGACGCGCCCCATGCGGTACGCCCGCGACTCGAGGCCGCGCGCCGCATCTCCACCTTCGACGAGGTCGTCGGAGGCCTCGACGAATCCACGGCGCTCTTCGAGGCCCGGCGTTGCATGTCGTGTGGCAACTGCTTCCAGTGCGACAACTGCTTCGGCGTGTGCCCTGACAACGCAGTGATGAAGATCGACGAGGCGCACGGGTACCAATTCGACTACGACTTCTGCAAGGGATGCGGCCTGTGCGTGCAGGAATGCCCGTGTGGCGCGATCACGATGGTGCCCGAGGAAGCCTGAGTTGGACTTGGCAACAGCCTCTGCGGGGCAGGCTCAGCGATCTTCGGCGATCCCGCCCACATCGAGCCTCCATCCTGCAGCTGTCCCGTCGATCGGGGTTGCGACGGCACCGGTCCACTGAGCCGCTCCGGACCGGCGCTCCGCCCGATGTCGGATCCACCAGCGGCGTAACTCGTCGGCGCCCCACACGATGAACGGGAACGGCACAAGGATGACGAGTTGTCGTGGCGAGAGGGCTGCGGTCCCAATGATCGACTGGAAGGACGGCACGTACACGACGGCGACGGCAAAGCACAGCGCCACGGCGATGGCGGCAAGGAGAAGATGGTTGCTCCACGCGCCAATCCTGCGCAGCGACACCCGGTCGGTCCGAGCGGCGAACGCCGTCCCGATCTGGCAGGCCACAATGCCGAGCCACGTCACCGTTGTGGCCTGCCGGTACAGATGGTGGAGCGGCGTCCCGGGTCCGGTCGGCGCACCGGGATGCCATCCACCCTCGCGAAGCGTGTAGAGATACCCCCCGATCACGAGGACAGCCGAAATGACACCCAGGAACCCCCACGCACGCAACAGGAGGGAACGGCGGATAACCGGCTCAGTGGGCGGACGCGGTGGGCGGTCCATCAAACCCGGCTCGGCCTTCTCGCGGCTGAGGGCCAGGGCTGGAAGCGTGTCCGTGCCCAGGTCGATGGCCAGGATCTCCAGAACCGTCAGTGGGAGTGGGATCGCACCGCCCGCCAGTGCGAAGAGCAGGAACGGCGCCACTTCGGGCACCGCATGCGTGAAGATGTAGAGGATGAATTTCCGCACGTTGTCGTACACGCGCCTGACCCTGCTCGACGGCGTCGATGATCGTTGCGAAGTTGTCGTCGGTCAGGATCATCGTCCCTGCCTGGCGAGCTACCTCCGTTCCTGACCGGCCCATGGCGACACCGATGTCGGCCGCCCGGAGGGCCGGGCCGTCGTTGACACCGTCACCGGTCATGGCGACCACCTTACCCTCGGCACGCAGTGCGTCGGCGATGCGCAATTTGGCCTCCGGGGAACTACGGGCAAAGACGACCTCAGAGCCCGAGGCCAGCAAGCTCTCCAGTTCGGCGTCGGTCATGGCGGCCAGCTCCTCGCCGCTGACGACGCGACACCCGGCGTCTCCGGACCCGATTCCGACCTGACGGGCGATCTCGGCGGCCGTGGCGCCGTTGTCGCCGGTGACGACGTGGATGGTCAACCCGGCCCGGTGGGCACGGGTGATCGCCGCGGAAACCTCTGGGCGCGGGGGGTCCAGGAGCCCGACGACCCCGACCAAGGTCAGATCCCGTTCGGCATCCTTCGCTCAACCGGGACTCGTTCCGCCTGACCCAGCGGACGGCGCGCAACCGCCAGGACCCGCAGCCCGCGGCGGCCGTAGTCCTCGATTACGGCGTCGAGATGGCGCCGATCCTCGGCCGTCAGATCCCGTTCTTCGGCCCCGGTGGCGATCGACTTCGCCAGAGGCAGTACGGCCTCGGGCGCGCCCTTGGTGTGGACGAAACGGGTGCCGTCACCGGTGTCGTCGACCGTCGTCATGAGTCGACGAGCTGGATCGAAGCGAAAGAGCTCCAGACGATGGCTTCGGCGCTGAGCCGGATCGACATCGACGCCCAGCTCCCGCGCCCACTTCATCAGGGCGAGCTCGGTCGGATCTCCCGTTTCCGTGTCGGCGTTCAGCTCGGCATTGCAACAGCGCACGACGGCCCGGGCCACATCTCGACCCAGCTCTGCCACTGAAGCCCATGCCAGAGCACTCCCTCCGCCCTGCTTGTCGCGCATCGATTCCCCCTGCGCGGTCCAGACGGCCTCGACCTGCATTCGGTTCTGTGTCAGCGTCCCTGTCTTGTCTGTGCAGATCACGGAGGTTGACCCCAGGGTCTCCACGGCGGAGAGCCGCTTGACCACCGCACCGCGCCGGGCCAGGTCCTGTACCCCGACGGCAAGGGCCAGGGTGATGGTGGGCAACAGGCCCTCGGGGACGTTGGCCACGATGAGGCCGATGGAGAAGCTGACCGCAGCGGTGAGCGACAGGCCTGCGGCTGCGCCGAGGGGCAAGAACGCCACGGCGGCGATGACTGCCACGACGCCGATCAGCTTGGCCACCGCCCGCACCTGCACCTCGAGCGGACTCGAGTCCCGTACCTGTCCGCTCGGAGAGTGCCGCGATCCGTCCGATTTCGGTGCGCATCCCCGTGACGGTCACGACGGCCGAGGCCTCTCCGCCCACGCAGGCGCTCCCGCTGAAGAGCATGTCGGGGGCCTGGAGTAGGTCCCCGTCCATGCCCGTTGACGAGGACGACCGCGTCACCGGCTGGGACTCGCCCGTCATGGTTGACATGTCGACGTCGACCGTCCCGCTGAAGATCCGGGCGTCGGCGCTGATCCGATCACCCTCCTCGATCACCAGCACGTCACCTGGAACGAGTTCGGAGGCATCGACGACCCTTCGCGTGCCCTCCCGGATCACGATGGCTTCCTCGGGAATGAAGGCTGCGAGCGCCTCGACGGCATGCTCGGCATGGAGCTCCTGAAAGAAGGCGAACACGGCGTTGATCACGATGACTGCGACCACCGCTTCGGCGAGGGTCACGGTTCCGTTGACAGCGGCCAGGGCCGCCGCTGCGGCGAGCAGGACCGCCAACGGGTGGGTGAACTGTGCGAGAAGCTCCCGGGGCCATCGGCGACCACCTCGACGTGTAAGGCGGTTCGGTCCGTGGGTGAGGAGACGCCGGGCGGCTTCTCGATCGGCTTAAGCCGTCCCGCGAGCTGCGGAGGTCGCGGAAGAGGAGCGCAAGCGGCTCCCTCGGATCGGTGACCTCCGGCGGGTCAGCTCCTTCCGACTGCGACACGAAGGACCCGTGGAACTCCCGGCGACCGACGACACGAAGCCTTGGCCGGCGTCACGGGCGATTTCCGGGACGGGCGGCCCGGCGACGCCCGTAGGAGTGACGTGCCGCCACGCCACCCGACACCTGCGTACGGTCCGGCACAGCGGCCTGCAGCAGCATTCGCCACTCCGCGGCAGCCACCGTCTTGCGCACGGCCGCCACTGCGTCGGGGTTGACCGAAATGGACGTGATGCCCTGACGGACCAGGTATTCGGCGAAGGCCGGCCGGTTGGAAGGCGCTTGGCCGCAAAGTGACGACGTCACCCCCGAGGACTGGCACCCTTCGATGATGCGCCCGATGGCATCGAGGACGGCTGGGTCGGCCTCGTCGAAGACATCGGCGCAGATCTGCGAGTCACGGTCGACACCGAGCATGAGCTGGGTCAGGTCGTTGCTGCCGATCGACACGCCCTCGATGCCCATGCCGACGTAGGTGGGGATCCAGTACGCGACGGAGGGCACCTCCGCCATCACCCACACCGGGAGCGCACCCGCCACCGGGCTGGCATCGACCACGTCGAGACACGCTTCGAGCTCCCAGGCCGTACGCACGAAGGGGATCATGAGGACGATGTTCGGTGTCTCCTGCAGCACGCGGGCCAGTACGTCGAGCTCCAAGCGGAACAGGTCGGGCTCCTTGACATACCGGTAGCAGCCCCGGTACCCGATCATGGGGTTCTCCTCATGGGGCTCGAACTGGTCCCCGCCTTCGAGGTTGGAGAACTCGTTGGACCGGAAGTCGATGCTCCGGTACACCACGGGCCGCGGTTCAAAGGCCCTCGTAATGCGTACCAGTGATTTCGCCATCTCATCGACGAACGACTTCTCGTCGCCGCGCTGGAGGAGCTTGCGCGGATGGACCCCTTTCAGGGCGTCCGTCACCATGAATTCGGCACGCAACAGGCCCACGCCGTCGACCGGCAACGCGGCCACCTCTTCCGCGTGGTCGGCAAACGCCAGGTTGACGTAGATCTTCGTGGCGAGCGGACCCGGCCCCTCAGGCGCGGACTGAGCAGGCGTACCCACCACTGCAGGTGCGAGCGCCTCGGCCATGCCTCCCTCGGTCACTGTCCCCTGGGCGCCGTCGACGGTGACCAGTTCGCCGTCGCGCAGCACGGTGGTGGCGGTGCGGGCCCCCACGACTGCTGGGACGCCGAGCTCGCGCGACACAATTGCGGCGTGGCATGTCATGCCGCCGCCATCGGTCACAATGGCTGCGGCGCGGCGCATGGTCGGGACCCAGTCGGGACTGGTCATGGGCGCGACGAGGACCTCGCCAGGTTGCAGGCGATCGCCCTGGTCGGGCGACTGCAGCACGCGCACGACGCCCGAGGCCCGGCCGGCTGAAGCCGCCAGGCCCTGTACGAGCAACGTGCCGTCTTCGGCCGTCGAGGCCTGCGCCGTGACACCGCCGACGGCCGTGACGGGACGTGATTGCACGAGGTAGGTCTTGCCACCCGCCATGGCCCACTCCGTGTCCTGCGGCGAGCCATAGTGGGCCTCAGCAGCGAGGCCGATGCGCGCCAGCTCGACAACTTCCTCGTCGCTGAGCACACGGCGTCCGCCCTCGGCTGCATCGAGATCCACCCGTTGATCCTCGCCATCGGGCCCGCGCACGATCTTGAACGACTGTGTCCCGACCCTGGCGTGCAGGAGACGCGGCCCGTCCTTCGCCACCACGTAGGTGTCGGGCTCGACGAGTCCGCTCACGACCACCTCGCCCTGTCCGAAGGCCGCCTCGATCACGATGTGGGTCGTGTCCCCGGTCGAGGGGTCGATCGTGAACATCACGCCGGAGCGCTCCGAAGCCACCATTTCCTGGACGACCACGGCGATGGCCGGTTCCGCGGTCAGCTCCTTGTCACCTCGATAGAAGATGGAGCGGGCGCCCCATAGCGAGGCCCAGCAGTCGACGACCCGGCGAAGCAGCTGCTCCTTGCCGGAAACGTTGGTGAAGGTCTCGTTCATGCCGGCGAACGAGGTACCCTCGGCATCCTCCCCGATGCCCGACGACCGTACGGCGACGCGCCGGTCAGGGCCAAGCTCTTGGTACGCGGCCACGATGACGGCCGCCAACTCCTCGGGAACCGGGACTGCATGTACGAGGTCGCGGGCCTCCGACGCCAAGGCGTCGAGCTCGTCCTGCGACGCGGTCCGGGCCTCGGCGAGGATGGCCACGAGCCGTTCGCGGATCCCGGCCCGACCCACCGCGTCGAGGTACGCCTCACCCGTGATGACGAAGCCGGGAGGCACGGGAAGACTTCCTGCGGTCAATTCGCCGAGGTTGGCACCCTTGCCCCCCACCGACGCCGTGTCCCGGAGCCCGATCTCGTCAAACCATCGAATTTCCTTCACGAGAGACAGACCTCCACGACGATCCCGGGGCGCACTACCTGGAACGATCCTCTCTCAGCGACGATCCTCCCGATAGGGTCCAACGTCCCTGTTTTGCAGGGACGTTGGTCTGTGACACTGGGTCCCGTGTCCACATTCGGCTTCGACGAGGCGGTCGCGCGCATCAGCGCCCTGAAGGGGCGGGAACCGCGGATCGTCATATCTGGCAATTCGGCGACACCGTTCACGCTGGTCGGGGCGCTTACCCAGGCGCTGGAGACCTGCCGCGTGTTCCAGCTCAACGCCCAGTACGACTTTGCCGCTCACGCAGGCTTCATCTGCGAGACCCCGTTCGTCGGACCCGGCATGCGCCATGACCCGATGCTCGACTACCTGCCGATGCGGCTCTCGCTGGTGCCCCGACTCTTCGACACGGTGCGCCGGCCGGATGCTGTGCTCCTCCACACGTCACTCCCCCGCGACGGAAAAGTCTCACTCGGGATTGAGGTCAACGTGCTGCCGGCCGCGATCGATCAGACCCGGGCTCGCGGCGGACTCGTGCTGGCCCAGGTCAACCCGCACATGCCCTACACATTCGGGGCGAGCGAGATCCCCGTCGAGTCGATTGACGGGCTGCTGGAGGTCGATGAGCCGCTGACCTCCCCGGTGACGCATGGATCCGAGGAGGCAGCAACGGCCATCGGTGAGCGCATCGCCGCCTTCGCCGCCGACGGGACGACCCTGCAACTCGGTATCGGCCTCATTCCCACAGTGGCGGCCCGAATGATGTCCGGCCGCCGTGGTCTGCGGGTGTGGTCAGAGATGATCAGCGATGGCGTCGTGGATCTCGATCACGCCGGTGCACTCGATCCGGACGCACCGATCTACACCTCCTTCCTGATCGGCTCGCCCGAGCTCTACGCCTGGGCGGACGGCAACAGACAGCTCCACATGCTGCGGACCGAGACCGTCAACGACCCGGCGCGCATCGCCGCGCACCACTGCATGCTCTCGGTCAACGCGGCCATGCAAGTCGATCTGTTTGCCCAGGCCAATGCCAGCTTCGTGGACGAGCACATCTACTCGGGTTTCGGCGGACAGCCCGATTTTGTATCAGGAGCGCTGCACTCACCCGGTGGCCACGCGATCGTGGCGCTGCACGCCTGGCACGACAAGACGGATTCGTCGGCGGTCGTCCCCGTCCTGACGAACCCGGTGACGTCGTTCCAACACTCGGCGGTGATCAGTGAGCACGGGTGTGCAGAGCTGTTCGGGCGATCGCAACACGCGCAGGCCCAGCTTCTGATTGAGCAGGTGGCAGACCCCCGGGCCCGGGCGGACCTCCTCGAGGCGAGCGCTCGCCTCGGACTGGGAGACCTCGACTAACCGATTCACCACTTATTCCATTTCACCATTGATTCCATTGCCTCTCGGGCAGCGAGGGGTGCGTTCAGGTCGGCCATCCTGCGCCGTTTGGTGACCAAAGTCCCTGCTCTTCGTCGACCTTGGTGACCAAAGTCCCTGGTTCGGCAATCAATGCGCGGACCAGAGTTCTCCTATGACGCTCTACGACGTCCTCACCGTGGGTGACGCAGCCAGTGATGTGTTCATTCCCCTCTCCGGCACGCACATCCGCATTCGTGAGGACGATGACGGGCAATGGATGGAGTTGCCGTATGGCGGAAAGGTTCAATTCGAACATTCGCCGACAATCGAGGCTGGTGGGAACGCTGCCAATGCCGCCGTCGGGTTCTCCCGCCTCGGGCTTTCGACCGCGATCGCGACGCACGTTGGGCACGACGACATCGGCCGCGCCATGCAACTGGCGCTCGAGCGCGAGGGCATCGACACCCACCTGATGCGGTTCGACCCTGGCCAACCCAGCAATCGCAACTTTGTGCTTTGGTTCGGCCAAGACCGCACGATCTTGGTGCGACACGAACGCTACGACTACCACTGGGCCCACCTGAGCCGGCGTGAGATTCCGGCCTGGGTCTATCTCAGCTCGATCGGCTCCGACTGTACGGATTACTACGAGCAGATCGTTGCATGGCTTCACGCCGAACCCTCCGTTCGTCTGGTGCTCCAACCGGGAACATTCCAGATCGCCCAAGGCGTCCAGGCGATGCGTGGCCTCTACCAGCGGGCGGAGGTACTCGTCTGCAACAGGGAAGAGGCGGTCGAGATCGGAGGCGGGGACCACAGTCATTTGGCGGAGCTCTTGGAGTCGCTCCATCGGCTGGGACCGAGGACCGTCGTCGTCACGGACGGCCCCGACGGGGCCTACGCATCTGATGGGTCGCAGCGTTACCGCGTCCCCGCCTACCCGGACCCGACCCCTCCGAAAGAACGAACCGGCGCCGGAGACGCGTTCACCTCAACGCTCGTGGCGGCACTCGTGAAAGGCCTCCCACTGGAGCGAGCGCTCGCCTGGGCTCCGGTGAACGCGATGAGCGTGGTGCAAGAAGTCGGGTCACAGGGCGGCCTCCTGCGCGAGCACGAACTGCTCACGCACCTCAAGGCCGCTCCCGAGGGCTACGCGGTCACGACATGGTGACGAGCGGTGAGGTGCAGGAGCCGACACACCCTCTCTCTTCCGAAACCCGGTGAACGGGACACTTTCGTGACGAAGCGCCCCATCCTGGCAGCTGACGTCGGCGGCACACAGATGCGCGCCGCCCTGGTTGACGCTCAAGGCACTGTGCTGGTGAGGAAATCTGCACGTACACCCGAACATTCGGCCGTGCCCGGCGCGCTGATCGAGCTGATCAGCTCTGTAGGCGACCAGCAAGAGTTCGGCGTGCCATCCCATGCCGTGGTGGGGCTGCCAGGTGGCATCGACTACGAGGCGGGACGACTCCTGTGGGCGCCACACCTACCCGAGCAGTGGCCGGCATTGCTCTCCCGTGGCGAACTGTCCAGGCGGCTCGGACTCCAGGTTCACATCGCCAACGACGCTGACCTTGCCGCGGTCGGCGAGGCCACTTTCGGTGCTGGGGCCAGCGGCACCGATGTGGCGTATCTCACCGTGTCGACGGGCATCGGGGCAGGCGTCGTCAACAGCGGTCGCCTGCTGCGCGGGCGATGCTCGCTCGCTGAAGTGGGTCACACCATCATCGACTGGCGCGCCTGGCGAGACGGCTGCCCGAGCACTCTCGAGGAATTGGGATCGGGGAGCGGGCTCACACGACTCGCCCAAGAGGCGGGCCTTGGCAACAACGGAGCCCGAGATGTGGAGGAGGCGGCGCTCGCCGGTGACCCCAGAGGCATGGGCATATGGCAGGACGCCATGGCTGCCTGCGCGGCAGGGGTGCACAGCTTGATCATGACCTTCTACCCGGACGTCGTCGTGATCGGTGGTGGATTAGGGAGAACCGAAGATTTCTTCCAGCGGGTTTGTGAGTTGGTCTTCAGACGGAAGGAGCATCACCCTGCCTCTCTGTCGATCGTGCGGTCCGCCCTAGGCGACGACGCCGGCCTCGCCGGAGCCGCTGCATGGGACGCCGCCGTCACCCCTCGCTGACCGTTGACCTCGCCCTTCGTGTGGCAGCAGGGGCCTGGCGTTGCCGAAACCACCTCGATCGAAGCTGGTGCCACTCGCGAGCCTCGACGACTCTCACCACGATCATCGCCGACTCGCCCCACGATCATCGATGGCTCACCGGATCGTTCGGTCTCAGGGGTTCACGTACCGGTAGCTGGAAGCCGTCTGACGTCGCCGCTCTCCGCGTCCTGCACGATCTGGAGGACTTGGTGCCCATCGAGGCTCTCCTGCGATACCAAGGACATGGCGAGTGCGTCGAGCGCCCCTCGGTGCTCCGCCAGGATCTGGCCTGCCCGCTGCGCCTGCTCGTCCAGGATGCGCGAGATCTCCTCGTCGATACGCCGCGCCGTCTCGTCGGAGTACTCACGGGTGTGGATCAGGTCCTCACCCAGAAAGACCGGCCCCTGTGATCCCCATGCCATTTTGCCGATGACATCAGACATTCCCCATTCGCGCACCATACGTCCGGCCAGATCCGTCGCTGCCGTCAAGTCGTCCTGAGCGCCAGTCGATGGCACGCCGAATACCAGCTCCTCCGCTGCGCGACCACCGAGGCGCACGGCGAGAGCATCATCGAGATAAGGACGTTGCTGGAGCTGCCGCTCCTCATCGGGCAGCTGCTGTGTGGCGCCAAGGGCCATGCCGGTCGGCAAGATTGTGACCTTGTGGACCGGGTCCGCATTTGGCAACAGGTGCGCCAAGAGCGCATGACCTGACTCGTGGTAGGCGACGATCCGCTTCTCTTCTGCGCTCAAGACGAGTGATGTGCGCTTGAGACCGAGGAGCACACGGTCGAGGGCCGCCTCGAGATCGTCCTTTCCGACCTCGGCGCTTGCGTGTCGCACGGCGATCAGGGCCGCCTCGTTCACGAGATTCTCGAGGTCGGCTCCGCTCATGCCGGGTGTGCCCTTGGCAATCGTCTCGAGGTCAGCGTCAACCGCCACCTGCTTGCCCTTGCAGTGCACCTGCAGAATCGCCAGGCGCTCTTCCAGCGTGGGCAGTGGCACCACGACCTGGCGATCGAACCGCCCGGCGCGGAGCAGCGCCGGATCAAGGACGTCGGGTCGATTGGTAGCCGCCATGACAATGATGCCCTCGGCAGGCTCAAAACCATCCATTTCTGACAAGATCTGGTTGAGCGTCTGCTCTCGCTCGTCGTTGCCACCTCCCAGACCGGTACCCCGCTTGCGACCGATAGCGTCGATCTCGTCGATGAAGATGATGGAGGGCTTATCCTCGCGGGCGGTCTTGAAGAGGTCACGGACCCGCGCCGCGCCGACCCCGACGAACATCTCCATGAACTCCGAGCCGGTGATGGAGATGAACGGCACCTCCGCCTCTCCTGCGATAGCGCGGGCAATGAGCGTCTTTCCCGTACCGGGTGGGCCGACAAGGAGCACACCCTTCGGAATACGCGCGCCGATACCCTGGAACCGCCCGGGACGTCTTCAGGAAATCCACCAGCTCCGAGACCTCCTGCTTGACGCCCTCGTAGCCTGCGATGTCCGCAAATGTCGTCGCGGGCCGTTCCGTGGCGTGCACCTTGGCGCCGCTCTTGCCCCAACCGGTGAGACCTGCCATCTGCGCTCGGCTTCGCCTCCCTATCCAGACCCAGAACGCGACCATCAACCCGATGAGGATTCCCCAGGTGATGATCGTGGGCCAAATACTCGATGCGGTCGAGACGTAGTCCCTAGCGACGTGGTGCTGATCCAAGAGTGCGACATCGACGTCTGGTAGTCCGCCGGGAGGCCCTTGCGTGGTGAACGTCTTGCCGTTCTTGAACGTGCCGTCGATGTGACCGCTGCTCTGGTTGATCTGCACGGTCTTGACGGAGTTCGCTGAGACCTTGGACAGCATGGCCGAGTAAGAGATTGCCTCCGGCGAGGATTTCGTCGTCGAGTGCGATCCCACCAACAGGGCGATGAACACCAGGAGGGCCGCGGCCCAGAGCACGATGAGGATCACCCGCGACCGGGTCGAGCGACCGGGTTGCTCGGGCGGGCTGGCCGGACTCGGAGCGCTCCAAGACGATTTCCGCTCGGGTGGCAGGGTGCTCACGCTGCCTCGCTGAAACCCACGGGCGGCGGACGCTCGCTTTCCTTGGTCGTAACATCCGACACGGGATCTGAGTTGCTCCCGGGCGTTCTCTCGCGGCCAGGCACGGGCGATTTGAGAGCAGACTCCACGGGCATGGCTCGATCATTGATCGGAGCCGCCTGGTCTCACCAGGGACTTGTGTCACTCCCATCAGGGCCGAAGGTCCTTGTTCTTGGGCATCCGGGCAGCCTGCGGCCGTTTCTCTCCACTACGCCCTGGTGCCTCACCCGGAGCGCCCGCGCTCGAGCTTGATCAGATCGAGAATGACCCTGGCCAGGGCACCCATCGTCCCGCAGCTCAACGACAACCGTGAAGGCCGCCTTCACGGCCGGACCCAGCCCGCCGTAGGCCACCGTGGGCCGTAGAGACATGCAGTTCGCCCCCGGTGCCTACCTCGGGGTCCCCGGGTCAGCGTTACCCGCCCGCCGCGCCCCTTGACTGTCGTCCGAATGTGGTCCATGAGCGCCCAGCCCGACCTGTGCACACGCAGGCTGCTGATGTCGAAGTCGAAATCAAGGCTTCCTTGGGCCATGCATTCCATGACCACCCCGATCAAATTCGCTCCGGTCGAATCCTCCAGATCACCGGCAAGCCGGACCACAACCGGATCGCTCGATACATCGATCCACATTTCAAGTGCCACGTCGTCACGCCAAACCTGGTCGATCTCGTGCTCCCAACGGGGAGTGGGCACTCCATTCAAACCTGGACTCTTCCCCCGCTTCGATGAGTTCTGGTCAACGAGATTCACCCCGGCTCCATTCACTCTGTGGCCGGTCTCGAATGCGGCCGACAGAAGCCACTCTCAGCGGCCTGGCTCTGCATGACTAGGGCCGAAGGTCCACTCCGGGGCACGCACTTCGCTTTCGCTCATACTTGTGACATCTGGCCCTGCTCAGGTTCGATCTCCGCTTTCATGCTGGCGCTATCAGGAGAGGAGCAACAAGAGAAAGAGGGACTCGTGAGAAGAGCAAAGCGACACTTTCGAAGAAACCGGCCGATCTACCCTGCGGAGCTTCCGTCCTATTTGCTACCGCCAGTTGCCCGCGAGGCGGTGTTCGACCCATCCTTGCGCCGCGCGGGCGAGGTCCGCTGACACTTCGAGCACCGGCACTTCACGTGCCGGTTGCGTCGATCCGCGCCTCTTCCTGCGACCGTTCGTCAAGCCGGGCAGCGAGAGTCGCAGCCTGGGTCCTGCGCTCCATGCCAAGCTTGGACAACAGGTTCGACACGTAGTTCTTCACGGTCTTC
Organism: uncultured Acidimicrobiaceae bacterium; assembly: GCA_963753115.1. Lineage (GTDB taxonomy): Bacteria > Actinomycetota > Acidimicrobiia > Acidimicrobiales > RAAP-2 > Bog-473. Next base: position 31,730 of record CAVWBB010000013.1, on the reverse strand, counting down.
TCGGCCAGGAACATGGTCTGGGCAATTTCGCGGTTTGAGTAGCCCTCGGCGATGAGATCAAGGATCCGCCGCTCCTGCGGGGTGAGGCTGGCAATACGCGGGTCGGCCTTGGGCCCTTTGCGGAGGACCTTGAGCACTCGCTCCGTCGATGCGGAGTCTTGTAACGGTTGACCGTTCCCAGCACGCCGGATTGTCTCGAGTAGGTCGAGCCCACTAGCTCGCTTGAGCATGTAGCCGGCTGCCCCCGCCATGACCGAGGCGATGAGAGCCTCATCGTCGGCATACGACGTGAGCATCACGCAGGCGATCTCCGGGAAACTCGACTTGACCTCCCGGCAGACCTCGATCCCGCTGCCGTCGGGCAGCCGCACATCGAGAATGGCCACGTTGGGCTTGGTGGGCGGTATCCGGGCCATTGCCTCGGCCGCCGTGGCGGCCTCGCCGACAACGGTGACGTCGTCGCTCGCCTCGATGAGCGCACGGAGGCCACGCCGGACCACTTCATGGTCGTCAAGCAAGAAGACGGTCAGACCCACGAGCAGCATCCTCCCACCTCGCAGAAGCTCCTGCTACTCCTCGAGGGTATCGCCACCTCTACCGGGACGTCTCCAGCCCTTGACCTGCCACGTTTCTGCAAAGCGGCTCGACGCTGGACTTCTTCTTCGGCCAACCCTCCCGGCAAATGGACAGGCGCGACCAGCTCCAAATTCTCGGACGCCTCCGAGCCCTCGTCAGCCCATCTGGCGTCCACGGTTTGCTGACTCTTCCTTCTTCCTGCTCCCGGTGCTGAGTGAGGGCGATCGGCTTATGTTGCAGGCGCTCTCCACCGGACCACGTTCCCAGCAGAGTGGAGGCCAACGACCGTCGTTGCTTCCGATCTGTTCACTCGACTGAGAGCGTCCCCCAACGAATGTCTACGTAATGACGCCCTTTCAAGATACGGCCGACCTCCTCGTGAATCGTCTTCGTCAGCGTGGGTGAAGCCTCTCTTTTCGAGAGGACGACAAAGACCGTCACGATGGTCATGTCCCCCCAGCCCTTCCACGTCTCCACGCGCGTCACGAGGGGGACTGCGGCACTCGACAGTGTCTCAGTCAGGTGGCGCAGGATGTGACGATCGAGGTCTTCGGTAGCGATGGATCCCAAGGTTGACGGCCCGGGAGTACCTCGGGAAGTGCCAAAGGTCCCAGCGTCCTCCACAGATGCCAATTCCTGCTCCGGAGGCATTGGGTGAGGCACGCGCCGAAGGTGAATGGCTCACAAGGAAGGACTAAATCCTCTGTTACTGAACTGCATTGACGCGGACGATGGAGCAACCACCGGATCCGAGCGGGGGTGAGAATCAACGAGTGTCCCTCGTGGCGGACGACGACGAGAAGAGGGACTTCTGTGGAATTGACGGCATACCCCGTGGAAAAGCCGGACGGACTCAACGTCATTATCGGCCAGGCACACTTCGTCAAGACAGTCGAGGATCTGCACGAAACCCTCGCCGAAACCAATCCACAATTGCGTTTCGGGATCGCGTTCTGCGAGGCATCAGGGCCATGCCTGATACGTCGCTCGGGTAACGCGGCTGACCTCGTGGACCTTGCGGCCAGGAATGCGGAGGGGATCTCCGCCGGCCACTCATTCATCATTCTTCTGCGAGACGGCTTCCCTGTCAGTGTGTTGAACGCAATCAAGGCAGTCTCGGAGGTTTGTTCCGTGTTCTGCGCCACCAGCAACCCAGTCGAGGTCCTGATTGCGGAAACCGAGTTCGGAAGAGGCATCCTCGGAATCATCGACGGCCTGCCACCTGCCGGCATCGAGACGAGCGCGGACGAGACTGACCGCAAGGACCTTCTGCGCAAGCTTGGCTATAAGCTCTGACTGCCCGCCATCGAAGCTCTGACTGCCCGCAATCGCCTCCGAGACTCGGGTGCCCACCGCCGCTGAGGCGCTCAGACACTGGCTGGTGTTGGCTCGATTTCGCTTCGATCGCGGCGGTGAATATTGGGCTGGTAGGCTGGGCATACACATCAGCGCTGTCGGGCTCGCGTGGGTCCCCCGAGACGTGCTCCGGAGCGAGACGCGCATTTCCCTGCTGACTGCCTTCGCCTGAGACGGTCCGCCCTGGTTTGCATCGGCTCATGGGTGGCTCTTGCCACGACCATGCTCAAGAAGTAGGTTGATTGGGAAGTGTTCTTGCTACCCGCGTCGTTGGGTAGCGAATGCTCGGATCGGATCCGCGTGACTGCGATGATCGTATGAAGAGATCGCCTGGGTCGTTACTTGTTCTGGCACTGCGAGTTAGGACTCTCTGAGCCATGCCGTTCCAAGCAATCGAAGATCCGACGAAGCTCCGTCGTGTCCTCGAAGCGGTCCTGCTGATTGAGCAGGACCTCGAGCTGCCCGCACTTCTGCGGCATGTGGTCGAAGAGGCCTGCTCAATGACCGGTGCGCGCTACGGCGCTTTGGGGGTGCTGAACGACAACCGCTCGGCCCTGGCAGAGTTCGTCACCGTCGGACTCGACGCCGAGCAGGTGGCCACAATCGGTCTGCTTCCGACCGGGAAGGGAGTTCTGGGCGCGCTGATCGTCGATCCAGAGCCACTTCGCTTATCGCATCTGGGGGATCACCCCGATAGTTACGGCTTCCCGCCGGGCCATCCACCCATGACGTCGTTCCTTGGTGTGCCGATCAAGACCCGAGACCAGGTCTACGGAAATCTCTACCTCACTGACAAGGTCGGATGGTCCGAGTTCACGAAAGACGATGTGGCCTTGGTCGAAGCACTGGCCTTGGCAGCAGGTGTCGCCATCGAGAACGCGCGCCTACACCAACAGGTCCAGGTTGCCGCCGTCTTCGAGGATCGAGATCGCTTGGCTCGCGATCTGCACGATCACGTCATCCAACGACTCTTCGGCGTCGGTCTGAGCCTCCAGAGTCTGGCCATTCGAGCGACCCCTGATCTCTCCCAAGGTTTGACGCGCCAGGTGAGCGAACTCGACGGTGTCATCACCGAGCTCCGATCCACTATCTATGCACTCGGCATGGGTGAGACGAGTCGAGGCGTCCGTGACGATGTGACCAACCTCGTCGGAGAATTGCGCCACATGGTGGGCTTCGAGTTGAACGTCTCGTTCGATGGCCCGGTCGATGCCGCGGTCACGGCCGTCATGGCAGAACATCTGATGGCCACCATCCGCGAAGCTGTGACCAACATCGAACGTCATGCCAATGCCACCAGGGGCTCCGTCGCGCTCAGCGTGAAGGACGAAGAATGCCTGCTGGAAGTTGCTGACAATGGGAAGGGGATCGACCGTCAGAGTCGTGAGGGGGGCCTGGGGTTGACCAATCTGAGACGGCGAGCCGAGAAGCTCCATGGCACATTTGAAATCTCGCGCGCCCCGACGGGTGGGACCGTCCTGCTCTTGCGGGTCCCGATCTTCGAGTAGCGACCGGCCAGATCCCCAAGGATTGAGATCCACAAGCGACGAGTGCCGTCTCGGTTGCTCGACCTATTCCCGGCCATCACTTTGCAGAGCCAGCGTCATCTTCCCAACTGTGGAGTGGTCGCAACAACGCTGTCTTCTTACGCTGATGACTCGACATCCGATGCAGGATGTCGTCGAGGAACAAGATGGCCGTGTCGATGTGCGGGCCCTTGTTCAACATCACGCACTCAGCCCGCTGCGCCATAGCCGCGTCGGTGACCTCAGCCCGTGAAGGCTGACCCGGTGCGGGCCATGTGGTCGAGTACCTCCGTTGCCCAGATCACTGGCAGATGAACCGCTTCGCACAGCCACAGGATTTCCTCTTGGAGTTCGGCAAGTCGCTCGTATCCCACCTCGACCGCGAGGTCACCCCGCGCGATCATGACACCGACGCGCAGTGACTGCATGGCGTGTAAGAGGATCTCCGGCAGTCGGGCAAACGCCTCTCTGGTCTCGATCTTCAGGACAAGGCCACAGTTCTTCGCCCCCACCCGATCGAGATAGTCCCGCAGGGTATCGACGTCGCGCTCGTGATGGAGGAAGGAAAGGGCAACCATGTCGGCATGCTCGGCTGCCACGCGGAGGAGAGCCAGATCGGCGTCGGTCACCGTCGCCACGCGCAGGTCTGCCTCGGGGAGATTGATGCTCTTCTCGGCACGCAGTTTCGAACCTCGGGCCGACGCTGTGTCGATCCGGAGGAAGACCTCGCCGCCGCCGACAACTTCGATGGTGGCGGTGAGCTTCCCGTCATCGAGCACGACATGTTGACCGGGCTGCGCGACATCGAATATGGCCGGCAACGTGCATCCGATACGAGCGAACCCAGCTTCCCCGTGGTGCCACGGTTCGGCGGGCTCTAGCCCTCGGGTCAGTCGCAGCCCATCGCCGACGTGCAACAGGTGGAACTGAGGAATCGGCGGGATTTCACCCACCTCTGTCGCGTCGGCCCCGCATCGCAGAATGCTCCCCGTCTCGACGTAGGTCGTGTCCCACGCCTCTGCGGTCGCCCGATCCTGCTCACACTGCACAAGGCGCAAGTGCCGGTGTGAGGCCCTGGTATCGACGAGTTCGACCACATCTCCGGGTTTGCGCCGCCCGAGCCACCCGGCCTCGACGGGCAAGGTCGGCAGCGACTGGCCGACTGTGCCTGCCGCAGCGACAAGCTCGACTAGCGCAGGGGTGACCGCCACTCCCCGAAGGTCACGCTGGGGGCGCAACCGGATCACGCGTGGGCCCTCTGCCAACGGCCCGGTGCGCACCTTGGGCCCGGGCAGGTCCATGGAGATCCGGCAGGGTCGAGGCACCTCAGCGGACGCCTTGCGAACATTTCGGGCCATCTGAGCCCATGCCTCGGGGCTGTCGTGCGCGCCATTGATCCGAGCGACATCCGTGCCCGATGCCACTAGGTGGCGGACGAGCTGATAGTCGGAGGCCGCCTCACTGGGGAGTGTCACCATGACCCGTGGCACCCTTCCTGGTGGGCGCGGACCGAAGAGCGCATCGGTGTTGCGGTCCAGTGCTCCACGTCCGGCCTTGAAGCTGAGCGACGGCGGCACGGAGACCCCAGCAAAGGCGTCCAGAGACGAGCGAACGCTTTCGATGGTCGCCAGCACGTGAGGCTCGCAGCGACCCAATGAGGACAGGCCACGCAGACCCAGCCTGCGCTGCAAGGACCTCTTATCGCCTTGGCGCAGCGCCAAATAGTGCGTGAGGTTCACCGCGTCGGCTCGGTGGTCGGGGTGGACCCGGGAGATCTGTTCGCCGTGGCGCGATTCCAGCTGCAGCATCGCGTCCTCGAGCGCTGCCAAGTCCGCAACGAGCGCCTGTTGCTCCACGTCTGCGGGCGACACCGCAATCAGGAGAGCGCCGCATTGCGGACAGTGCGCGCCAGGCCCCGCATCGCTCGCACTGCCGTCTCCCGCGGGGTGAGCATGCTCCTCTGGCGTGCCGGCCTGATCCGGCGAGGTCCATGGCGTGCTCTCGATCGACACTGCGACTCCTTCGCCCACCCGATCGTCCGGCCGGGGGTCGAGGAGGCCGGGTATGAGGAAGCGTGCTGCCACTGTGCAGCGTGGTGGCGCGCTGAGCTAGAGAAGAAGGTCCCGACTTCGGCGAGGTGGCTGCTCACGAGCGAAACCACTCCGCCGCCCGCCACCCGCGCACGAGTCCCGGGTGGGCGCTTCGGCCGGTGATCCCTGCCCCCAAAGATCAGGCACCACAGACGGCGGCGGGGCCGGGCGTGGGAAGGGCGTTCACAGCGGCCAGGTTGGCCGCTGTGCACCGGGCCAAGTTCGCCAGCCCAACCGGCGTGAGCCGATCGCACACCCAGTCCCAGTGGAGCGACACCATGTCGCCTACCGTCACCGGGGGAGCCAAGCCCACGCCGTGCAGGCTGCGCCGCGCCACCTCCACCTCTTCTGGGCCGAGCACCAGCCGTGACCCGTCGAAACCCAGGAGGCGATTCCGCACGGTGACCAGGTCACCGGTGACGGCTTCCACGTAGCCCCAACGGATGCGGCAACGGTCGAGCACGGTGAGTGGGGCGCCCTCCATCCCAGCCCGTAACAACCCCAGCCAGGGGTACACCGCAAAGACGTGGAAGCTGTGCTGGCACACCCCGCCCAGCGGAACGGCGGATGCGACATGCCCGAACCGCCGGCCAGCGCGGTCCTCGAAACGGTTGCTCAGAGAGGACAGTAGGGAGGAGTCCGACACCTTCTCGAGCAGTGCGTTGCCCAACCAGTAGGCCTCGACCACTCGCGCATCGAGGGGGTCGGCGATGCCGTTGCACCCGGCGATCAGCTCGAGGTAGGGCCACGCGCCGGCGAACCCCGTGGCCAGGTGCGCCAGCTCCGCCAGATCGCGGCCGTCGGAGGCCGATTCGATGAGCGCTCCCGGATCGGACGGCCCGCAGTACCCCAGCTCGTTGGGCGGGTAGGCGTAGCGGGCGAACAGCACCGGCCCGGGCGCAGCCGATCGGGACGCGCCGGCAGGCCGCGGGTCGGCCACCACATCGCTCACGCCGCCGCCACCTGGCGCGGCATGCGCCACGCCACCAACGCGGTGCCAGCCGTGATCAGCAGCAGTCCGAGCCACTCCGGCGCCAGCGGCTGGGCCCCGGACAACGCCTGCAGCACAGCGGTGATCAGGGTGCTCGCGACCAGGATCGAGGTGACGTCGATGGCCCGGGCTCGACTGAGGGCCGTCATCCATGTGCCGACATAGCCGGCCAGCAAGAGCCCGGTGAACACGACCCAACCCAGCTGGCCGCGGGTGAGAGCGAACAGTGAACCGAGGCTGCCGTCGACCGCCAGGTAGGCGAGCAGGGCGGCGGATCCCACCCCCATGCGGACAAGCGAAACCGTGGCCGGAGCGATTTCAGCGAGCAGCTTCTTGGCCACGACCACCTCGACCGCCCAGAGCAATGTGGCCGCGAGGACGAGGGCTGTGCCACTCCCCCAGGCCAGATGGCCGATCCCCTTCGAGAGCGCCACCTCGCCCCCGACGAGGAGGGCGATGGCGGCGATGTTCCACTTCGCCACTCGCTCATGGAGAAAGGGTGCGGCCAGGAGCACCACCCAGATCACCAGGGTGTCATGCAGGAAGGCGGCGGGGGTCGCCGTGGTGCGGGCGAGCCCGTTGAAGAAGAGCACGAAGGCCAGGCCCCCGCCGATGACGCCCACGTAGGCCAGTCCCAACCACGTGAGGGTGCTCCGCGTGCCGGCGCGCCGTTCGCACCCGGGCCGTGACCCAGCGGGCAGCTGTCTCACCGCTCACCGATGCCCGCCGCCTCCAGGCCGCGGCCGCCAGCGTGCAGGTTCCAAGAGCCAGCAGGGCCACCAGGTTCTTCCCCGTGGTGTACACCGATGGCGACGGCACGTGATGCACCCCGTAACTGTTGGCGAACACCGAGATCCCGCTGATGACGGCCGTGATGCCAGCCACCAGCAACCCGTTCATCCCGGCCCGCGAGGCGTTCCGACGTGTGGTCTCCTCACTCACCTTGCGAACCCTTCACTTTCTCAAGACGGGCGTTGCCCCGGGCAATTTCGTCCAGGGCCGTCTCTGCCTCCTGTACGTCCGCCCGGTCAATGGCATAGCCGCTGTGCACGACCAACCAATCCCCTGGAACCGGCTCGGGGTCCGGCGGATCGAGGGCCAGCAGCGACACTTCGTGCCGACGCCCATCCATGTCCTCGACCAGTACCTTGCCCGGACCGCACACCGCCCGGACCTGATGCAACCTGCTCAGACACACCGGCTGACCTCCCTGATCATCTCCACCACGTGGTACGCCGCATGTTCCACACCCGCTTCGACCTCCTCGGTCAGACCGACGCCCTGACCGAAATCGGAGCCTTCGATACCGACCACCACCACCCTCGACGGAGCGCGCTCGATGGCCCGGGCCAGGCGGTAGACGCCGGCCAGCCCGATGCCGTGGGTGCTCTTGGTTCCGGATGCCCCCTGCTCGCGGGTCGGCCTCGCGGCCACCGGATCGAGCTCCACCACCTGGACCGTTCCGGGCGGCGAGCCCGATGAGACGGCATCGACGACCACGGCCAGTGCCGCACCGTCCCAGAGACCAAGCAGGTCGAGCGGGTCGTCGAGCGGCCCGACCACTGTCACTCTGGGACACTGCTGCACCACCATGGCGACCGCGGCAGGACCGGCACCGTCGTCGCGCCTGTACTCGCTGCCCAGTCCGGCCACCACAACCCTGCAGGCATCGCCGGTCAAGCGGCCCGATTCCGAGGAGCTCCCGGTATTGCTCACACGCGGACCACCTTGACGTCGAGGAAGTGTGCGGCGCACGAGATGCACGGGTCATGGTTGCGCACCGCCTGCTCGCAGCGCCAGGAAAGGTCGGCGTCCGAAAGGTCCAGACCACCTTCCACGACGCGTCTGAGGTCGGCCTCGATACTGATCTGGTTCTGCGAGGTCGGCGGGACGATACGAGCGTGGGTGATGTCGCCGTCGGCATTGAGTGCATAGGTATGCAGGAGCAGGCCGCGCGGTGCCTCTGTGACCCCCGCGCCCATGCCCGCCCGAATCGGAATTGCGGCTGCCGGCGGCCGCGGGGGCTCGTACGACTCCGCGAGACGCAGCGCCTCATCACAGGCAAACACGAGCTCGACGGCGCGCACGATGATGCTCTGGAATGGGTTGGTGACGACCGGCCCCAGCCCGGCCCCCGCGGCGGCCTGGCGTGCCACTTCGGGCAGGACGGAGGAGTTCAGTGCGTATCGGGCCAGCGGACCGGTCAGGTAGTCGAGCTCACCGCCCAGGCGCGCGTGGAGCGCGGTCGAGCGCGCCACATGCTCCTCGATCACGAGCTGATCGAAGGCCGACGCGCTCAGATCCAGCCCGTCGCTCGAGGTGACCCGGCCCGCCTCAATGGGATAGCGGCCAGGGCTGCGAAGCGAGACGAAACGGTAGTCCCCCTCAACGTCCGGAAAGTCGAAACCCGATACCCATGAGACCGTTTCCAGAGCCTGCTCGCGGGCACGGCGCAGGTGTTCAGCCAGGGCCGCCATGTCGCCACGAGCCGGTGCTGAGTAGAAGCCCCCCACCCGGACGTTCACGGGATGGATGGCCCGACCGCCCACGGTCGACATGATGAGGTTACCGATCTTCTTGATGGCGAGGCCGCGTTCGACGGCGACTCGATCGCGCTCTGCCAATTCCACCGCGTCGGCGCAGCCGAGAAAATCGGGCGCGTGGAGCAGGTAGATGTGCAGGGAGTGGCTCTGTATCCACTCTCCGCAGTAGAGGAGGCGTCGCAGGTCCGCCACTTCCCGGCTCACCTCCAGACCGAGGGCGCTCTCCACTGCCGCGCAGGCGCTCATCTGGTACGCCACCGGGCAGATGCCGCAGATGCGAGCCGTGATATCGGGGGCCTCGGTGGCCCGACGTCCCTGCAGGAGTGCCTCGAAGAAGCGGGGCGGCTCGAAGATGTTCAGCGCCACTTCCCCGACCACGCCGTCGCGCACTTCCACATGGAGCGAACCCTCGCCCTCCACGCGCGAGAGACCCTCTACCGAGACCGTGCGCTGCCCACCTGACCCGTGGGTCATGTTCGTTCCCCCTCTTCCTCGGCCGCGGCGACGGCTCTCTCGCCGGCCAAGGACCGGGACTGCTCGCCGAACACCGGATTCCCTGCATAGAACGTCGCAAACAGGCGCGAGGCGTCGACGGGGGCCATGCCGCTGTCGAGCAGGCGTTGCGCCAGGGCGTCAGTGTTCGCCCCCTCCGACGGTCCGAAGCAGCCAAAGCAACCCCGGCCGATCGACGGGCACAGGGCACCACAACCAGCCCGCGTGACCGGACCGAGACACGGCGTACCGTGGGCCACCAGCAGGCACACGGTGCCCCTCCCCTTACATTCCTGGCAGACCGTGTGGGAGGGAATAACGGGCTTGCGACCGGCGAGCGCGGCCGTGATCACCTCGAGAAGCTGGTGCCGGTCGATGGGGCATCCCTGAACCTCGAGATCGACTGCCACGTGCGCCGAGATAGGAGTCGAGGTGGACAGCGAGGAGATGTACTCGGGATGGGCGTAGACGGCACCGACGTAGGCGCCTTCGGCGGCGAAATTACGGAGGGCCTGAATACCGCCCGCTGACGCGCAGGCGCCAATTGTGATGAGCCGATGCGAGTTGGCCCTGATCTCCCGGATTCGCTCGGCGTCCTCGGTGGTGGTGATCGAACCCTCAACCAATGACACGTCGTAGGGACCCTCGACCGTCGCCCGCGACATCTCGGTGAAGTGCGCGATGCGCACGGCACCGGCCAGCGTCAACAGTTCGTCCTCGCAGTCGAGCAGGCTGAGCTGGCAACCGTCGCAGGAGGCGAACTTCCACACGGCCAACGTGGGACGAGCGTCACCGGCACCCTGAGCGCTGCCGGACGGGACCGGCGTCACCGGTCGCGCTCCATGAACAGCTCGTCGGCCACACCCCCGTACGGCACCACCGGCCCGTCGCGGCACAACAGGAGCGGGCCCAGCTGACAGTGGCCGCACAGTCCCACCCCGCACTGCATATTGCGCTCCAACGAGACCCTGATCCGGGACGGATCGATTCCCTGCTCGACGAGTTGACGACCGACGAAACGCATCATGATCTCGGGACCACAGAGCAGCGCCACCGCCCCCACCGGCTCGAATTGCGCTTGAGGAAGGAGCACGGTCACCACACCCACCGAACCATCCCAACCGGGTGCGCCGACATCGACCGCGACACCGACGTGGATCCCGGCCGCTCGCCACGCCTCGAGGTCGTCGGGGAAGAGGACCTGGGCGGGCGAGCGCATACCGACCAGTACGAAGACGCGACCCGTGCGCGACCGGCGACGCTCGACCAAATCGCGTATTGCCCCGCGCAGCGGAGCCAGGCCGATTCCGCCCGCGACCACCACGACGTCTGCCGCATCGTCGATGCTGCCGAGTCCCCAGTCGCGCCCGTAGGGGCCTCGCACGCCGATCACCGAACCGACCGGAGCGGTGCACAGCGCGCGGGTCACCGCTCCCACATCGCGCACGGTGTGCTCAATGGGGCCCTCTTGTCCGGGTGCGCTCGAGATCGAGATCGCCACCTCCCCCACACCAAAAGAGGTCAGCATGTTGAATTGGCCGTGGGTGAAGTGGAAGGACTCGCCAGGCTCTGCCGACACTGGCACGACGGACATGGTGACCACATCGTCCAGCTCCACCCGCCGCTGCACGATCCGGTACGGAACCGGGGTGAGCGGGCTCCGCATGGCCAGCGACCCGACCGCCAGATCAGTGGCCGGCACTGGCATTGGCGTAGAGGTCGAGGAGACGGATCCGAGTTGCCTGTAAGCGCTCCAGCAGCACCGCGGAGAGGCGCTGATGGAGCTCGGCGGAGGCCTCCAGGTGCACCGCCAGACCCTCCCTCAGGTGTTGCGTGTCGACCGCGACTGCTTCGACGGGCTCGAGCGCCCGTGCATCGAACTGCCACCGGAAGGGGGCGGCCACCCAGCTCAGCCCAACGACGTGACCCGGGTCGACCGTTTCGATGACGATGGGTCCGAGGGGTGGGGCGTGGATCTCAATGGCAACCCTTCCCCGGGTGATGAGGAAGATGGTGCCGGCATCTTCGCCCTCCCGGAAGAGCAGGGTACCCGCGTCGAAACGCACGAGGCTCGCCTTCTCCGACAAGAGGGCGATCGTCCCCGGTGAGACCCCGGCCAGAAATCCGTGCTCGCGCAGGATCTCGTCGATCGGCTTCTCCCCACGAGTCACGATTCCCTCACCATCTGGTTGATCGTGTCGATGACCGACGCACCGTCGGTTGCCCGAATGGCGGAGGCTTCCTCGGTGATGTCGATGCCGACCGGGCACCACGCGATGCACCTGCCACATCCCACGCAACCAGACTCGTCGAACTGATCCCACCACGTCGAGAGCTTGTGGGTCATCCACTGCCGATACCGCGAAGACGTCGTTGTTCGCACCGAGCCCCCGTGCAAGTAGGAATGGTCAAGGTCGAAGCAGGACGCCCAGCGACGCTGACGTTCGACCGTGCCGCTCACGTCGGTCACATCCTTGACGTCGCTGCAGAAGCAAGTCGGGCAAACCAGGGTGCAGTTGCCGCACGAAAGGCAGCGTTCGGCCACCTCGCCCCAGCGTGGATGTTCGAGATTCCGGGCCAGGAGTCCAGGCAGGTCATCGGTGTCGAGAGACCGGCTCATTCGGTCGGCAGCTCCTTCGATGACCGCCTGTCGACTCGCCCGCACGGTGTCGTCGGCTCTTTCGTGAGGAACCTCGGTCAGGATCTCCGCCCCGGCGACCGAACCGACCTGGACGTAGTAGGCACGTTCACCATCGTCCGGACCTGCCAGCTCGGTGAGGGCCAGGTCGTACCCGGCACTCGCCCCCGGGCCCGTGCCCATAGAAGTGCAGAAGCAGGTGCCAGACGGCGTTCCGCACTCCATTGCAACAATGAACGCTCCCGCACGGCGCGCCGCATACCGGTCATCAGGCACCGCGCCGTCACGGAGCACCCGATCGAGTGTTCCGAGCGCGGCCACCTCGCAGGGCCGGGCCCCGATGATGGCCACAGGGACCGGTTCTTCCCGGGGCTCGGACAGGGTCACCTCGCCCCCGGCGACCCCGGCCCGCCACACGGTCTCGGTGGGGACGAAGAACTCGGACTTCCACGACGCAGGGCCGACGGCCCACCCAAACAGCTCGGAGCTTCCGTCGTGGGTGAGCCGATACTTTCCAGGCTCGGCGTGGTCGTGCCAGCCCTCGGGCAGGTCGGAGGTGGTGCCGATCTCCCCGTGCACAATCGCCCCGTCCCGCACAACCGGGCCCATGATCCGCAAGCCACGCTCCCGAAGGGCATCGATCAAGAGGTCGAAGCCGTCCCGATCGATCACCGCGTCCTCTCCGACGTCCACCAGGCGAGGCTACGGCCTGGTCCGGTGTACGCATAGGGCCAAATGCCCCTGGAGCCAATTCATCGACACACGCTCACGACCAGCCGTTCAGGTCGTGCTGACACACGGCTAGATTGGCCACGGACCGGGTACGAGGTCCTTGAGTCAAGTGGCACAGCGTCGGACCGTGGCGCTGTGCTCGGCCGCCAACTCGGAGTGCTCTCCAAGAATGAATGCCACCCAGTGGCGAGTCCAGCTTGGATCCCTTCCCACCTGCGCTGAGGCATCCTCGAGGGTGCCGGGCAACGACGACTTCGAGTCCACCGGCACGTCCTCAAGGGAACATCCGACGGCGAGCCTGACATGAAGACCGCGTTCGTCCTTTCTGGTGGTGGAAATCTCGGTGCCCTGCAGGCGGGAAGCGTCGTTGCGCTCATGGGGGCCGGGATCGAGCCCGACCTCTTGGTGGGCACCGCCGTCGGCGCGATGAATTCGGCCTTCTTGGCCACTCACCCGGGCCTGGAGGGCGTACGTTCGCTCAGAGATGCCTGGGCAGCGCTACGACGAGAAGAGGCAGTCCAGCTCAACCCCCTCGTGGCACTGATGGGATTCTTCGGACTCCGCGACCACCTGATTTCGGCCGCGCAGCTGCGCCGACTGATCAGCAAGTGGATCCCGATCGATCGGTTCGAAGACGCAGCACTCCCCTTCGGTGCGGTGGCCACCGATGCCCTGAGCGGCGAAGCCGTCGTGCTCAGCAGCGGCAACGTGGGCGACGCGCTTGCTGCCAGCTCAGCCATTCCTGGGATCTTCCCGCCGATCAATGTCGAGGGGCGGTGGCTGATCGATGGCAGTCTGTCGTCGAACCAGCCTGTGCTCGAAGCCCAAGACCTCGGGGCTCAGGAGATCTATCTCATCACCACCGCCACTGCTCCTCGGACCGCTCCACCGAGAGGTGCCGTCGCCGTCGCCATGAACTCCGTGTCGTTGTTGACGGCCCGCGTCGCGCTCCTTCAATTGAACGAGGCACACCGCAGAGCCAGAGAAATGGGTGGTCACGTCCACGTCGTGCCCTCGGCCGAACCCACTGCTCCCGGACCGTTCGACTACCGGCGTAGCGCAGCGTTGTCCGATCAAGCCCATCGGAGGACCCGACTCTGGTTGAACGACCCTGCCCGGCGTGCAGACGCGGCTCGGCTGGGCGCGCGAGCACTCCACTCATCGTTGCCGGAAGTCCGACCCGCACACAGCACTGCATAGCTCGATCGCGGTTTGGTGAGGCCCGACCGCACGGTTCCTTGAAATCTGCCGTATCCCCGAACTGCCGTATCCCCTACTGCGCCGTCCCTGGGGAACGACGTACCAGCCAACCGCAACGTTTGTGTCAGGCGCAACCGGGTACGGACAGCAGGCTTTCGCACAATCGTTTCTCACCACTGTCGTTCAGTGTCGACGGCGGCAGCAACAGCGACTCAGGGGGCACACCGATGGGCACCCGAATGCGCTGCACAGGAGTGATCAAGGCGACAATCAGCAGAAAGGGTGATCCCCAGCGTGAGCGAGAGACTGCGACCCGGACTTCTCTTTGACGTGGATGGCACGCTCATGGACACCAACTATCTCCATTGCCTTGCATGGTCCCGGGCTTTCCGCGATGCGGGTGAATGGGCGCCCATGAACGCAATCCACCGTCTGATCGGAATGGGCGGCGATCAGCTGGTGCCCGAGCTCCTCGGCCACGACAGCCCGGCCGCCACGGCGGCTCGTCCAGTCCGCTACGCGGAACTGGTGAGCGAAGTGAAGGCATTCCCCGGCGCCGGTGAACTGCTTCACCGCATCCATGACCTCGGTCCAGCCGTGGTGTTGGCGACATCTGCTCCCGCTGCCGAGCTGGAAGAGCTCCGCAAGGTTCTGGACGCCGATGACAGCGATTGACGGGCAAACGACCGCCGACGAGGTTTCCAATGCCAAACCCGATCCCGAAGTGTTCCTGACCGCGATGAAAAACGCATCCATCGATCCCAGGCGGGCGCTCGCAGTCGGCGACAGCGTGTGGGATATTCGAGCCGCCCGCTCGGCTGGGATCGCCTGTATCACCGTCGAGACTGGCGGCTTCAGCCAACATGAGCTCAACGAAGCAGGCGCTGTCAGGGTTTATCGTGACGTGGAAGAACTCCTCTCCCAGTTGCTCACGAGCCCGATCGCGTCATTGCTCACGACCTCGATCTGATCCGGGAGGTGCTCCCTCGTCGGTGTCCAACGGGATCAGGGCGGTCCTCTCCTGCGATCTCCGGGCGCCGGCCTCTGGTGGACCTCAATTCGTCACCGTGATCGTGATGGAAGCGCTCGCGGCACTGACACCCCCCGCGTAAGAAGCGACACTCTGCAGGGAGTACGTCCCGTTCGGCACGGTGGTGGTATTCCAGGTCGCCAGCCAGCCGTAGATGGTCGGGCTGGCGGTAGCGATCACCGTGTGACTCAGGCTTCCTCCGGTCAGCTCGTACTGGACCTTGGTCACGCCGGCTGAGGCGAGGGCGTCGAGGTACTGACTTCCCGACAGCGTGGCATTGTTCGACGGCACCACGACACTGGTCGTCGGAGGCGGTGTGTTGACGGTGATCGTGATGCCTGGACTGGTGCCAGTGAGCCCGCCCGAGGAAGCGACACTCTGCAGGGTGTACGTCCCGTTCGGCACGGTGGCGGTATTCCAGGTCGCCAGCCAGCCGTAGATGGTCGGGCTGGCGGTAGCGATCACCGTGTGACTCAGGCTTCCTCCGGTCAGCTCGTACTGGACCTTGGTCACGCCGGCTGAGGCGAGGGCGTCGAGGTACTGACTTCCCGACAGCGTGGCATTGTTCGACGGCACCACGACACTGGTCGTCGGCGCGGTCACCGTGATTGTGGCTGGGTCGGTCGTCGCCGATCCCAAGTAGTTGGTGAAGATGGCCCTGACCTCCCAACCGTTTTCGAACCCGGCCAGCGGCCCGATCGAGAGGGTCGGGTTGGTCGCCCCGGACACGTTGCTCCAACTGCCACCGCCGTTGACCGAGGCCTGCCATTGGATGGTCGGCGTGGTGATGTCTGCCGACGCCGTGAAGGTCAGCGATCCCCCCGTGACGACTGATTGACTCTGCGGGTCGATGCTGATGGTCGGTGCCTGATTGGGCTGGAAGATGTCCTGGCCGAAGGGCGTCAGCCCCGGAGCGGCGGCGAAGCCGAGGTGCCCATTCCCGTCTGCGCCGCCGGTGGTCAATCCGAGCAGGTCTTCGTAGCTGCGCAGGGCCGAGTAGTGGTTGTAGGACCCGGTCGTGTCGACGGTCCCGGGCTGTATGTACGAGGAGTTGAGCAGCAAGGTTCCGATCCTCCCGCCTCCGGGATCCGCGCCGGGAGTGGTCGGTGCAGCACCGAGCAGGGGACTGTGACCGGGGAAGGCCCAATTCGGACCGGGCTGCTCATTGCAGCAAGCAGTCGTGTCCGAGGTGTCGCCCTCGTCGGACGTGATGACCACGAGCATTTGACCAGATTGGTACGAGGGGGACGCCATGATCAGCGGCATCCAGTGCTTCAACCAGAGATCCGCCGCCGTGAGCCCGCCGGTCTTGCCACCCTCCACGTTGGTACCGGCGCAGGTCGCGTCGTGGCCGTCGTCACAGAGGTTCGGAGTGATGAACCCGAATTTGGGAGTGGTCGCCTCGCTGGAGAGGTCATTGGCCAAATGGCCGGTGAACGTGTCAGGAAGGTGTGTGCCACTGAATGTGCTGGACGTTCCCACGGCCACCGTTCCGAGTGGGACGACATTGGCGTCACATTCTGCGGTGTTGTCGATGATGGAATGGAAATACATGAACGGGTCGTGCCGTGTGGCGTACCCGTCGGCCGCTTCAGCAAGGGCGGCGCCGTCGGTGCCTCCCACGGTGGGGTGTGCGCAATCAGTCCCACCAAGAGGGTCGGTGACCCCACCGTCTCGCGTCGGATCGTTGCCCATGTCCTCGGCGTACTCTCGCCAGGAGGCGACGTGGGTGGCGGGGTTGGGAGGGGAGACCGCGTCGAGCTGATCGGCGATGGTCGGCGCTCCTCTGCTGGTGGCGGTCGGCGCCGGGTAAATGCAACCGTTGCCGTCGACCTGCCCGGGATAGGTCGCGGTATTCGGGTCGTCGGTCCCAGGCGTGACGTTGCTGAACCCGGTCAGATTGCAGTCCGAGTCGGTCAAGGGTGTGGGAGCCTGCCCGGAAATTTCGGCGATGTAATTGTCCAAGCTCACGTGACCGGTGGCGTAATAGTTCTGGAGCAACTCACCCTTCGGGACGAGTGTCCCATTGAGGTACGTCGCCACCGAACTGGGCCCATAGGTCGAGGTGGCGTCCTCGTTCTCGAGCTCGATGACGAGGACGTTGTTTATCGAACCTGGTGGAAGAGCAGCACGTACCACGGGGCCTGCGGCTCCCGCGTCTCCGGTTCGTGCCATCTGACCGAACATTGCGCTCGCGAACACGACAAGCGCCGCGATGCCACTCGTCGTCATTCTTCGCCTGAGTCCCGTCATCGACAACCTCCATAGACTTCGATCGCCCTAGGAGACCATCGCCGGTGCGCCACCACAACCCTCATTCTGGGCATACCACCTATGCTCTCCGAACATGAACGTCCAGCAGTTGCGCTACCTGGTCGCGGTCAGTGATTTCGGCTCAGTGAGCGCTGCGGCTCGGGCGCTCGGTGTCACTCAGCCGGTTATCTCGCGGTCGGTCCATGCATTCGAAACCGAACACGGCGTCACGGTATTCGGACTTTCGGGCACCCGCCTCGTGATCACCGAGGAGGGCCAGGCGATCGTGCACGCGGCACGGGATGCCCTCACCGCCATCGATGCCGTCGGACAGGCGGCACGGGCGGTGAGAGACAGGCGGGATCTCGTCATCGCCACCACGCCCACGAACGGACTGCTTCTCACCAAGGCCTTGAGCGAGCTCCGTCGAAGCGAGCCCGGTCTCGTCATCAGGGTGTGTCGGGCCAATGACGCTGACGACGTGCTCCGCAATGTCCACGAAGGAGTCGCGGAACTCGGATTCAGCGAGCTGACTCCACTGGCCCGTGACAGCGAATTGACGACGTTACCCATCGCCGAGCTGGAGGTGGTGTTCGTTTCGCCGATCGGCACCGATCTCCCTGCCGAGGTGTCGTGGACTGACGTCGTGCTGCAACCGCTCATTGTGCCGCCGCCCGACTCAGGACGCCGTGCGTTGATCAACGACATGGCGATGATGGCGACAGGGACGACCCCGCAGGCGACGGTCGTCTTCGAGGACCGAGGATCCTGGGTCGCCGCAGCCCAGGCTGGAATGGGATCCTTCCTCTCCTATCGTTGCGTCGTGGCCGATCACGAACGTATTGAGATCCGGCCGTTCACGCCCCCGCAGACCGTGACCGTCGGGTTCGTCCACCGATATCTCGAACTCTCCACGGCGGCCGCGCGGTTCATCGATCTGGCACGGGACATCACGCGGCAAGCAGAAGCAACGGCCGATCTGAGATGACGCGATGCGTTGTCAAGAACCCCTGTCCGAGACTTTCTCGTCGGCTACTCCCTAGACGAACGCATGAAGGGCGGCCTTGCCGTGGCTGCCAGCAACGACGCTGTCCGCTCGGCGAGGCGACGTCTCCGGCTGCATCTTCCACGCCGACCGCGTGTCGCGGACATTCGCGTCCCGCGAGGTCCACCGGGCCCTGGCCCGTCACCAAATTGGTGGGGTCGATGAGCGGGATGGGCTCCGCGGGAGACAACGCGGCGATGGCGTCCTCCTGGCTCTCTTGCAGAAGAACGGTTGGCCTCGGAGAGTCCAGAGGGGAGGGAGACTCTCGTCCAGACGGCGGGCTGGGCCAAATGGACTATTTCTGATACCACAGGTTGCAGAAGCGAAGACCCCGATCGCCCCTCACGACACGCCGAGATTGAGCCGGGCCATCACGCCCGGCCGAACTCGTAGTGCTCGCAATCAATCTGACGGGTCCACTCCCAGTATTGGTCGAGCGGCCATGGGGAGAGCGTGAAGACCTTGCCCGCGCTGTTCTTGTAGTGACTGTGCGTGATGGACGGATGCGACCAAACCAGTTGGTCGATCTCCTCCTGGTACCGATCGGCGTAATCATCGTGCGCCTCCGCTCGCACCTCGACCCACTGTGCGCCCGACGCCAGGGTCTCGTGGATGGCTTCGAGGGCGTAGTGCACCTGGAACTCGGCGTGGTAGAAGAGGCTCGCACCGAAGGCCAGGTTGGTCCCCGGACCGTAGATGCAGAAGAGGTTCGGGAAGTTCGGCATGGTGATGCCAAGGTACGCCGTGGGCTCGTCCCCCCATTGGTCGCGCAACGAAATGCCGTGCCGCCCGATGACCCGCATGGAGGCGAGGAACTCGTTGTGCTGGAACCCGGTGGCGTAACAGATGACGTCGGCCGGGAAAGGCCGCCCGTCCGTCGTCACGATCCCGTCGGGGACCACCCGTTCGATTCCCGTCCGGACAAGCTCGACGTTCGGCTCCTGCAGGCAGCGGAACCAGGAGCCGTCGTCCTGCAGGATGCGCTTGCCCATGGCGGGGTAGTCGGGCACGACCTTCTCGAGGAGCTCGGGGTCATCGGCGACGAGCGAACGGATCCACCCCAGCAGGGCCGTCGACCGTCTCGCGCTCGAGGGCGTTGATGGACTGGTGGGTGGGGTCGTCGTGCTCGGGGTCGATGCGATACATCTCCATCCCCGCCGCAATGCCGGCGAAGGTCATGACGAAGCGGTACCAGCGCCCGTAGAAGGGCAGGTGCCGCAATGCCCATGCATCGCCGGGCGGCACGGGCGTGTGGTAGATCCGGTTGGGCAGCATCCACTGGGCCGTGCGCTGAAAGATCGTGAGCTGTTCGACCTCCTCGCTGATGGCGGGACCGATCTGGAAACCGCTGGCACCGGCGCCGACGAGCGCGAACCTCGTGCCCCGGATGTCGAGGTCCTCCGGCCAGCGGGCGGAGTGGAACGACGGACCGGCGAATGTCTCCATGCCCGGGATCTCGGGCAGCCGGGGCAGGTTCAGCGATCCGACGGCACTGATCACGAAGCGGGCCTCGAGCACTTCTGCGCTTCCGCGCTCGTCGGTCGTGCTGACGCGCCACATGGCTCGGTCCTCCTGCCACACCACCTCGGTGACGGTGGTCCCAAAGCGGCACTGCGGCCCGAGGTCGAACGTGTCGACGACCGAGCCGAAGTAGGCGCGCAGCTCCGGATGCTGGCAGTAGTACTCGCTCCAGAACTCGGCCGGCTCGAACGAGAAGCAGTACTGATGGCTCCCGACGTCGACCCGGGCACCGGGGTAGCGGTTCTCCCACCAGGTGCCGCCCGGGCCCCCGTTCTTCTCGATGATGGTGAAGGGCAGCCCGGCCTGCTTGAGGCGGAGGCCGGCGAGGATCCCGCCCATGCCGCACCCGATGACGACGACGGGCGTCGCGACCTTCAGGGTCTCTGGGATCTCGTCGCCCCAGGAGATCGCTCCGCTGTCACCGCCCTCGAACTGCAGGTCGTCGAAGAAGAGGCCGGCCAGCGAGCCTTCGACGGGACGCCGGCCGAGGAAGCCCATCATCTCTTGCAGTAGGTCCTGCGAAACCGGCACCGGGACGCACCCGTGGTCGCGGTAGGCCGCGATGACGGGGAGGGCGCGGCGGCGCACGTCTGCCATGTCCTCTTCTGGCATCGCACCTTGAATGTCCAACGAGGCGCCCACGTTCGGCTGAATCGCACCCCGCACCCACGACGGGTCACCGCTCATGTGCACCAGCGAGCACATGAGCGCGGGGATGCTCACGTCCTCAAGCGCCTCGGCGATGACATCGTCGCCGTCCTCGAACGGCTCTCCGGCAAAACGGTTTCTCGTCACGAACGACATCCTGGTCGCCACGACGGCGCGAGACAATCATGACGACCGGGAGCATCGGCGGACACAGGGATCAACAAGAACATCGTCGGGAACACGTGCTCGGGGCTGTCCCCTCCGAATCCCGCAGGGCTCGACCTGGCTCGGGGCGCTCCACTGGTCGAGACAAGTCCATTGAAGCCGGACGACGGGGCCGGAAGCTCAGTCCCGACCAGCACCCTCGGCCGCCGAACCGGCCCAGTGTGTGCGCAGGTCTTCCAGCCAGCCGGGGAACTCGAGCGGCGGATCGGGCAATGCCTCGGCTCCCTGCGCCGCCAGCGCCGCTTCATAGGCCTCGGGCTCGTCGCCCCAGCTCCGCGGGTCGCCCATCATCACCTCGAACATGACCGCGCCCTCGTCGCCCGCCACCACGGGACCGAAGGCGGCGCCGAGCGGCAGCTCGATATGGGTGCCCGCCGGGCAGCGCCGGTCACCGAAGCTGACCTCCCCCTCCAGGACGAAGACGACGTGGGGCGAGAAGTGGCCGTGACGGCGCACCACCATGCCCGGGTCGTAGCGCGCATAGATCGTCAAGTACTGGGGATCAGGCGAGAAGGCGAGCCACTTCTCCCACACATGGGCCACCGAGCCATCGGCGTTGCGCTGCGCCTTGATCGCCTGCCAGGGCACCTCGGGGTCGTCGAGCTGGCGGAAGGTGGGCACGAGGCCCTCGATCCTGGGGGAGGGCGGCGTGGGCGTCGGATCGGGCACGGCCAGTGAGATTACGCCGCACAAAGTATCTTTGCAACAAGCTATCGTGGCTTCCATGACCGTCCCACCCCCTCCCGTGACACCCGCCGAAGAGGACTTCCCCCTCATCATCTCGGTCGACGACCACATCCTCGAGCCTCGTGACCTCTGGGAGCGCGAGCTCCCCGCCTCGTTGCGCGCTCGTGGACCGCGTTGCGTGCGCGAGAAGACGAAGAGCACCTTCACGGGCGGGGTGCTCACGATGGAGCGCGGCGTGGACGACGGCACGTGGACCGACGTCTGGATCTTCGAGGACCTCGTTATGGGCACCAACCGCCTCCACGCGGCCGGCGGCATGCCGCTCGAGTGGCACAGGAACGTGCCTGCCGTCTACGAGGACTTCCGCCCGGGCGCCCACGACCAGTCGGCCCGCCTCGTCGACATGGATGCCAATCACCAGCAGGTCGGCCTCAACTACCCGAACACGTTCCCGCGCTTCGCCGGCCAGGGCTTCGCCGAACGGCCCGACAAGGCGCTCGCGCTCCTCTGCCTTGAGATCTACAACGACTGGATGATCGAGGAGTGGTGCGGCGGCGCCGGGCGGGGCCGCCTGGTCCCGCTCACCCTCATTCCACTCTGGGACCCCGAGGCGGCCGCCGCAGAGGTCCGGCGCTGCGCGGCCAAGGGGAGCCACGCCATCGCCTTCAGCGAGAACCCGGCCAAGCTCGGCTTCTCCTCCCTCTACACCGGCGACTGGGACGCTCTCTGGGCAGCCTGCGAAGAGACCGATACGACGGTCTCAATGCACATCGGGTCTTCTTCGTCGATGCCGACGACTTCCGCCGACGCCCCTTTGGCGGTGTCCATGTCGCTCAACGCCCACAACGCACAGGGCTCGGTGTGCGACTGGGTCTACAGCCGCACGCTCGAGCGCTTCCCCTCGCTCAAGCTCGCCTACGCGGAGAGCCAGGTCGGCTGGATGCCCTTCCAGTACGAGCGCATGGATGGCGTGTGGCACGAGTCGGTCGGTGAGGTCGACCTGCCCGAACCCCCCTCCACCTACCTGCGCGGCCGTGTCTTCGGTTGCATCTTCGACGACCTCCACGGCCTGCGCAGCCGGGAGGAGGTCGGCATGGAGCACATTCTCTTCGAGTGCGACTACCCCCACTCCAATGGCTCGTGGCCAGACTCACGGCACCGCGCGTGGGAGCTCTCCTCCAAGGCCGGTCTCGACGAGCGCGAGGTGTACCAGCTCGTGCGCGGCAACGCCATCGACGTGTATGGCCTCCAACGCTTTGGGATCAGCGCGTGACGCCGTCCTCCCCTGCATCGTCGGTACCCGCGGCTCCGGCCGCCGACAAAAACGGTGCCGTGACGATGCGCCCGGACACCTGGACCCGGGCCGGTGAGTCGGGCCTCATGGCGCGATTGGTGGCGCTCCAGCTCGTGGCCGGCCAGCAGCTCGAGTCGGTCACCGCCGCCCGCGGATTGGCCCTGGGCGACTACCTCGTGCTGGCGGTGATCCGCCGCGCACCCGGCGGGGTGTGCGCCCCGTCGGCGGTGTGCGAGGTGTTGCGGCGCGCCTCGGGAGGCATGACGCTGACGCTCGACCGGCTGGAGGCGGCGGGATGGCTCACCCGCGCACCAGACCCTTCCGACCGCCGGCGTGTGCTCCTGCGCCTGACCCGGGCCGGCCAAACGCTGGTCGTGTCCGTCAACGAGGACCTCCATGGATGGGAGCGTTCCATCGCCGGTCGCCGACGGCTGGCCCCCCTGGTCGCATCGATGGACGAGTTGCTCGAGCTCCTGGAGCCCGACGAAACCCGTCCGGCGTCCTGACGACTGCACAGACGACGGGTCGGGGGCTTCACGGGCCGACCTCGATGCCGAGGTAACGCTCGAAGACCTCTTCCCCCCGGAGCTCAGCCGCCGCACCCGAGGAGAGGACCTGGCCGCGGTTCATGAGGTACGCGGTGTCCGCGAGCTCGAGCGCACGGGTCACGTACTGTTCGACCAGCAACAAGGCGGTGCCACCGGCGACGATCTGTCAGGAATCGGCGCAAAAGCTTTCTGCGTTGTCATTTCTGCAACGAGCGCCGTCCTCCAGAATGGTCCGCTTGGTTTGAGCTGGATGGAAGTACCAAGAAGAGTTTCGTCTGTTACGGCTGTCAATCGACCTACCTCGGAATCGACTTCTAGCGCGGCTGGCCGAACATGCGCTGAGCGCAGCTTTGAGGGTCATATTTCGATTGTTGGGCGCATGTCGAAGGAACTCAGAGTCGTCTTTTGAGCATCACCCGTCGTCCACGGCAGTTTCGCGCTCGTCCCCTTCTGGGCTATGCAGTGCTTATGGAACCGTGGGTCACGGCGTACCGCCTTCAGGAATCCCAACGGGATCGACGGTCCCGTCCTCGTTGACGAGTACTAGGTTGATCCAGGCGTTATAGAGAAGAGGTCCGACCCGGCGTGCCAAGTTGCGGTATGTCTCTAATGCCGGAAAGGCCAGGAGTACCAGTGTGTCGTCACCGCTTTCTGCTCGCATGAGGAGTCCGGACAGAAGTGCGTGGGAGAAGTAAGCCCGTGCTTGCGTTGGCACAGACCCCGCGGTGCGTGCCTGGCCCTCGCGTGGACCGTGGGTATAGATCGAAGAGGGATAGCCCTTCACCTCAACCAGAAGCCGCACGCCATCTCTTACAGCCTCGATGTCGCATCCGTGTTCCTTGCTGGCTGTATCCGCAACGCGGCGATTCGACCAACCGTCCTTCGTGAGATGGGATACCAGTAGCGACTGGACATGGCCCTCCCAATACCAGTCGATCGGACCTTCAGCGAACTCCGTGGGTCCATTGGGATCGCCTACGGGTTTCACTTGTGGAGGCGTCACGGGCTTCCGTACCGGTGAAGGGGACGAGTGGCGGGTTTGGTCGTTGAGTTTGTACAGGCCCCGGCTGACTCGGAAGAACTCACCTTTGCCGGTAGCAATATTCGCCGGAGCGTTTGCACACATCCAGCTGCAGACGTGGGTACGTATCGTCACATCTGCGTAGTTGCTGCCGTTGCGCCGAACCTGTTCGATTAACTCGTTCGGACTGAAGAACGGCTGGCCCGACGCAGCTAGTTCCAGAGCCGCCTGGAGCAGCTCCTCTCGGGTGGACATCAGCTGCGTCGAGAGGTCGATGCCGAGGTCACATGCGACGGGGTCGCCACCGCCATACTCATTACCCGTTCGCTCATGTCAGCTACCCCCTCTAGCGAGGATGCTGACATCGGGGCCTTCGCCGAAATAGAGCCGAGCGGACTGTGCCGGCACAACTTTTTGACAATATTCAGACCAGCGTCAGCCCGTCGACCTCCGGGCACGCCGCCCCCATGAGCAAACCGAGTGGGAACACGACGGCCGCGTCGTGCAAACTATGCCGGTGAGTGCCATGGGCGGAGAACCTGAATGGCGCGACCTAACCACCCACCGGGCGGGCCAGGCAGCACGCCAGAAGTCTGTCGAGCTGCGCAAGGAGGCACCGGTCAAGACAGTTCTCGCTCGCATTCTTGGCGCCCCACGCGAGGAGCGCGAACTGCGCGTCGGTGCAGACGGGGAAGAAGAAGTCGGACGGCGACTATCGAAGCTCGGACCCGGTTGGCATGTCATCCATGCTGTGCCAGTCGGTAGCAGAGGTAGCGACATCGACCACGTCGTGATCGGGCCACCCGGTGTCTTCACCCTCAATACCAAGAATCACACCGGAAAGAACGTGTGGGTAAATGACCGATCCTTCAAGGTGAGTGGTCAGAGTACCGACTACCTCAAAAACTCCCGGTACGAGGCGAAGCGAGCTTCGCAGTATCTCTCGTCGGCGTGTGGGTTCACCGTCGAAGTCCACCCGCTAATCGTGGTCATGGCGGCATCGTTCACGGTCAAGGCCCAACCACCCGACGTGACCGTGGTTGGCCGTAAGCGGATTACCAAGTGGTTGTCGAGTCGCCCGCCCAGCCTTGGTTCCGATCGGGTCGAAGCGATCTTTGCGTATGCCCGCCGTGATTCGACGTGGAGAACGCCTAATCCTCGTTGACCTCACCTCGGGTCAGGTTTGGGCAGAGCCGTTCCGAATGTCAGGTGTTGCTCGTGGCCTGCTGCGGCGGACCCGGCTCGGAAGAATCGAAGAATCGTGAGTCCGAAGTGAATCGGCCCCCCCGCCTCTGAGCCGGTGACACCCGCCGCCCAACCGATGCTCAACCGGGCGGCGCGGGCCCATGACTCCAGGCAGACCGGCTTCGACGACGAGGAGGGACACGGAGAACGAGATGCGCAGCGCCGGGGTCGGCTTGGTCCCCGTCAGAGTGGCCCCGGACTGGTAGTCGACCATCCTCGGCCGCGCCGCTGCTGTGCTCCGGACATGCCCCCAGGAACATGGCGCGGCAAACAGTGCCACGACAGTTTGCTGGACAAGACAACACAATGCCCGGGCCTGGGCACGGCTCGACACGTTTCCCAAGCTGAGAACGCGGGTTCGATTCCCGTCGCCCGCTCTCCGTGGCATTGCGTCCTCGTCCTCCCTGCGTGTGTTCGCGTCGATCTCTCGCCGAGCCAGCGCGTCAACGACACGCTCCTCCCACCAGCGCAGCTCGTCCTCTTCGCCCAGGGCTTTGTCCCCCGAACGTGGCCAAGATGCCGATGAGGCACAGGTCGGATTCCGTCTGGAACCACCCGGTGCAATCAACACCGTGACGCTCGAGGGCCTGACGGAATCTGACTGCCGTCGCTTCCTTGGTTTCGGGAATCCGCGCCTGGTTGAGCGCCAAGTACCAGCAAAGATCCCAACAAGCCGGACCGGAACCGGGGTAGGCCCAGTAGATGAGGATGGTGCGCCCATCGGCGTGCCTGCCCAGGTTGCCCATCTTCCAGTCGCCGTGCAGAAAGGTGGTCGGGGTCGCCGCGAGGGGAACGGTCGGAATTCCGGGTTCGTCGTTCACCGTCCGGCGAGCACGCGGTCAAGGTCGGCGACCGCTCCGCGAGGAGACGCCAACCGGCATCGGCGGCGACGATCGGACCAGGCGGCTCAGCGACGTTCAGTTCACGGGCCACGTTGGCGTCGTCGAAGAATCGGAATCGCTCCGACATCGTCGCGAGCCCGCCGATATCGTCCGTCCAACCCCAAAACGCAGCGCAAAGCTGGGCCAGGTGGTCCATGAATCCCTGGTGCTGGGCTGCGCTCACCAGGGGCGTCACCCTCGGGAACCAGGTACGGGCCCACGTCGCGCCATCAACACGCTGAGCTCGGCGTCGTCGCCGTCCCCGGCGATCTCCATGGCGACGACGGTGTGGTCAATGGCGGCTGGAATGCGGTCCATGATCCCGGCCTGCCAGACCAGGTACGGCCGGTGTACGTGGTCCCCGCTCGCTCGCATGAGCCAATCGGAGGCCGGGCTCAGCCTCTTGAGGAAGAAGCATTGCCCGTCGATGGTCACACGCTCGAAGGACGACGTGCTCTTTCCATCGTCGGGGTTCACCGACTCACGGAAAGTTGCTCCGGCGAGGAGCTCGGTCACAGGATTCGGCGTCACAAGTCGATCACTGTCCGCGCAATCCTTCTTCAGCCGTCCCGTCCGAGCAGGGCGAGCAGCCGGGTCTGAGGTCCGGCGCCACGTGGCGCAGTGACGTCGTCGCGGAACATGCCGCTGGCCCGCAGCAACTCCGCCTGAGGCTCGACCACTTGAGACAACCTTGCACCAGTGACTCGTTGAGGGTGCGGTCCTGATCGGACGAATCCGCGATGTCCCAGCCGTGCACGAGGACGTCCAAGAAGCGATGGCCTGCGTACACCGAACCCGGTACGGGGCCGTACGACACGGCGCAGGGAGCATCCATCGCCCCAGGCCGGTGGAACACCGCGGAGGCCGCCGAGCTGACTCATCGTACGCTCCGGCGGGATCATCACCCAGTACGTCGCCATCGAGCCGCTCGCCGACATCGGCGATGGTTGCACCTGCTCCGAGTGCTGCAGCCCAGAGGTTTCCTGACACGACGTGATTGACGAGCTCGCGGACGTTCCAGTCAGCGCAGGGTGTCAGTTCTTGCCACTGATTCGCCCGGACGCGGGACACGATACGACCGGTTGCCTCCAAGGCCTTGTCATGCAGCTCAGCCAAATCGTCCATTGAGAAGGTCTCCTTTTGCGTCCCATGAATCGTAAGCCGTTTGGGCCACTTCGGCCCCTGAATCTGAGCGTTCAGTTTGTGAGTCCTTACCGTCACGGTGTCCGGATCGGCCTGCGTCGCACTATGGGGCGGAGGGGTCGTACCGGTCAGCGAACGAGTATGGCGCCAGCGGGTCCAACCCGTCTGGGTTGTCGAAGAGCACAGCAAGGTGTGAAGTAGAGCCGAGAGTATGCCGCGGGATTGAAGATCTGGTGGGTTTCCGCAATGCTCGATGGTCAGCAATGGACAACGAATGACACCGGTTTCCACGGTTACTTTGGTTTTGGTTCTCAAAGCGGTTCTCACGCCGACCCGGCATATGTGACTCAATCCCCGTGTGTCGCCGGCCGGTTGTCGGGTTCGGGACCCCTGATCCCCGAAGGCCGGGCGAAGTGACCTGCAACGTGTATTGTAAGATCCAATTCTCCGACCGGAAGGGGTTCATGTCTTTGGACACGAAACAACTCAGTTGGAAAGAGTGGGGCATCCTCATAGCTGGAGCGGTGGCTTTCGTTTCTCTGTTCTTGCCGTGGTACGGCGCTTCGGTCGGCGGCTACACCGCAGCATCGGTCAACGCCTGGAGCACCGGCTATGGCTGGATGGCGGCCGCGCTCTTAGTGGCGGCCTCGGTCTACCTCTTCATACGCCTGCAAGGGGGTGTCAAGCTGCCGACGCGCTCGGTTGCGGTGGTCTTGGTCCTGTCGGCCGTCGGTCTTCTGCTCGTCCTCATCCGCTTGGGCTCACTGCCCCAGGGATCAGACAACCTGGCCGGTGTCACGACGTATCAATACGGTGGCCGGATCGGCATCGTGATCGCTATGCTTGCTGGGCTTGTGCAGGTTGTTTTCGCCGGGCTCCTATTTCGTAGCTCTCGGCGCAGTCGTGGGAGCCAACCGAACCCACCCACCGCTCCAACTAACGCTTGACCGTGTGGATCGTGGCTTATTCGGAGGGGACGATAGATCCATCCCATGGTCGAGATTTGGACGTAGCCCCGTTCGCTGTTGAAGTTCAGTGGTGGTCGCAACTCATTCAGGCTGCCGGCTAATCGCGTGATTCGGGCGTCACCGGTGGGGGCATCAAAAGAAAGAGCTGACGCGCGGTTAGCGACCGCAGCTCGTCGCTTTCGCCCGCGCCGGCGTCATCTTCGAAAAATGGGGTGAGGTCGAACGATCAGAGAAGGATGAGAAGGTCACCGCGTAGTCGGTCAGATTCTCATCCACAGGTCTTGACTAGCTGAGATTGGATATTGTTAAACAACGTCTCAGCGGACTGCTGTTGAGCCTTTGTCAGGCCACCATTGTTGATGGCGGCTTGAAGTTTCCGGCTAGCCGTAGCAGTTCCCTCTTCAGTCCAGCAGGTGCGATCTTTGCGATCTTCCTGTAAGAGTTCACCTTCTCCTGCGGGGTATAGTTGTTCTTCGAAACATCAGCGCGTATTGCTGGCACAGCTTCGAATGACGTTCGGTTCGCGGCGCTCGCGTCGCTACCGCCAAACCCAGCCACCGCGAATGACGCGGTTGACATGGCGAAAACAGCTAGTCCCACCTTGGCAGTAGAGATTTTCATCTTCAACGCAACGCCTCTCCCGCGATTCAGGCCGGCGAGAACGCCTATAGACCTTGTCCGATTACGGTTCATCGCCCAACTTCCTGGTTGTGAGCCTTGTTGCGCCGGGTGGCGCTGACAGGCCGGCCGCCTGGCGGGCTCTGCTCAAGCTAGCAACCGCACCGTCGCTTCTGCACCCACGTTTATGGGGATCCGGCGTGTTAGACCCGGCCAGGGTGCCCGCGTTGTCGGACTAGATGGATAATCAAAGGGGGCACCCGTGCAGTTCTGCGATTCGTTCGTCGTGTTCGACCACATGGCATGAGATCCGCGCCGCTCTAGGAAGATCCCGCCAGGCTGTACGGCAACGGGCGACCCCGAGATCGGCGAATCCAAAGTCGAAGAATGGCGGGACCTGGGTCGGCGTATTGAGGACTCGTTGGCCACCACGGCCGAGATCCGCCACAACATCGGGATGTCCTCATAGTCCGATCTGGGTGGACATCTTGGGTGAGTTCCTAACGGGAGTCAAGCCCCTCAGGCCACATTTTCGCTGGCTTCTTCTTTCGGCGGGTCGGTGGCCGGAGCGACCCTCTGGGCCGACTCCTTTCTGTCTCGACCCGCCGCCCTGTTCTTGAGGAGTTTGGCCGGGGTGTTGCGACGACGGGCCGCCCGGGCCTTGGGGTCGACCTTGAAGCGGTCGCTGCAGGCAGCTTTGCCTTCGGCCTCGGCGATCACTTCGCCGACTTCGTCTCGGAGTTGGTAGAGCTCTCCCTTGCGCCAGTAGACGGCGATCCGGGTGATGAGGACGGCCGAGAGACGGAGCACAGCACCGAGTTGTGGTGCTTGCCCTCGACCATGACGAGTCGGTAGAAGCGCTGGGCGAGTGTCGGATCGATGTGGCGAGCGTGATCGGCTGCCATGTAGAGGGCTTGACGCAAACCGGCGCCACCGGCCTTGGTGATGCCCTTGCGTCCGTTCACCAACCCGGCCTGGTCGATCTTGGGCACAATGCCGGTGAAGGAGCGCACGCCGGCGAGGTTGGTGAAGCGGTTGAAGTCGCCGTGTTGCCCAAGATGGCGGCCGAGAGGACGGGCCCGAGTCCCGGAGTCGCGACCATGCCCTTGGGGTCGGCCTCGTCAGAGAGCGCGGCGATCCGCTTGTCGGCAGATGCGATCTCGCCAATCCCATCACATCGTGCCCCCCTCAACTTCGTCGCCGTCTACGTCGGTTAGGACATCGGGTTCATGGGCACGTTCATTCACACGAAGATGGCCGAGAGCCTGCGAACCTTCGTCATCGGGGTCATTTGGCCAACCAGGTCAGCGTCTACCCGTATTTCAGGACCACGTATCAGCCCTGCAACCTCCACCGAACGGATCATCTGATCTTGATTCTCCGCGTGACCACGCTCGGACCGACGTGGAGCGCCGATGGATCAGCAGAGTTGAACATTGGGACCATCGAGATACCTGGCTCAGGATCCGGGTCGGCAGTTTGTTCGCCGGGTTGTGACCTTCTCAGTTAGGTCCGCTCGCTCAACTGCTTGACCCGGTTGGAGCGGCACCAGTCTTGATACGCAGCCTACGCCGAGGGTGGCTCTCGGCGGGCGCTCGGGGACTCACGGCCCCAAAGAAGATCCAGCCTCCTTCAGAGAACGGAAAGTCGCCTCGTCAGGCACCGCACTGACCGGCAGATGTGCTGTTGCAGAAGTCCCCGGGCCCCTGTCCGGCGACCGAGAGCTCTAAGAGTTGACCGGGTGAACCGGCAGCGAGGCTCACTGTCACGGCCTGACCGACGGCGTAGTTCGTTGAGTCTGAGGTTGCTGTGACAGTTCCGCTTGCCGTGCCGCCGTTGACCGAGCTCAGCACGAACTGCATCGTGGCGGTTGGTGCGCTTGCGCAAACGAGCGGGAATTTGGACACACGGTGAGATCCTGATAGCTCAAGGTCCCATCTCCCGCCGCGCTGATTTCTAGTTGCTGTTCGTGTGCGCCCCATGCCCCCGACCATTGTGTGTATCCGGAGGCTGCCGTTGTCGGCTGGGTCGGCAGGGTGGACGGAGCGACGGTCGTCGTGGTGGGAGGGGCCACAGTGGTGGACGTCGCGCCGATGCAGGGTTGCAGCCCCCAAGCGACGATTACGGCGTTCGGTACCGCCGAGAGATCCGGACCGGACACGTTCGCCCCGGGAACGGCACAGAAGCCAATGTTGGTGGGCCCGATCAGTTGGTGCGTCCGCAGGTTGAGGATCGCTTGGCCTAGATCACTGCGGGCCTCTTGGACGGTGGGCGGCTGGTCCGTGCCCACGTAGTAGCCGAGCCCCTGGACATACACCCACTCCGGGGACACAGTGGAAACGTGCATGGAGAGGATCGCACAGCGGTCCCCTTGGTCGTCGTCCGCGGCAAGGGCCCCTAGGCACACAGCCTGTTCGACTGCGGCAAACGTCGGCTTGATACGGGGTGACGCCGCGGCG
>CAVWBB010000012.1:0-38141 GCA_963753115.1 uncultured Acidimicrobiaceae bacterium | reverse complement strand
GTTCGTCTAGGGAGGCTCAATGAGTGTCTTCGACATACCGAGGACTGGCGGTGAGACGGAGGGACAAGGCGCCTCTTCTCTTGCGTCCGACTCTCCCTCCACGTCCGGAGAATCGACGACCCTCGGACCATGGAAGGTCGGGAACCTGGACCCTCGTCTGGTGAAGCTCCTGACCGTGCTGGGCTTTGCTCTCCCTGTCGTCGTGTACATCATTTTTCTTCAGCACTATTCAGTGAACGCGATGTGGCAGGACCAATGGGACGACGTCCCGGTCATTCGTCAATCCTTCGGCCACTTTCCCGATTGGTCCTCAATGTGGGCCCAACACGTGGACAATCGCATCCTCTTCCCCAACCTCGTCGTGATCGCACTGGCCCATACGGTGCATTACAACATCACGGTGGAGGAGTACGTCAGCGCATTCATGCTGTTCGCCTCGACTGCCCTTTTCATCTGGTGTCACCGGCGGCGATCGCCAAGTACCCCGTTGCTCTACTATGTTCCCGTCGCTTTTTTGACCCTGACGCTCGCCCAATGGCAGAACACCATCTGGGGATTCCAGATGGCTTGGTACCTCGTCGTGTTGGCGCTGGCCGTGACGATCGCCCTCATCGATCGGCCCAAGTTGGGCTGGGCGATCTTCGTCTTGGGGATCATCGCCGCGGTTGTCGGCAGCTATTCCTCTTTGCAAGGGTTGCTGATCTGGCCGGTGGGGCTGGTGCTCTTGTACCACCGCCGGCGCTCCCTCTGGTCCATGATCGCCTGGGTCGTTGCCGCGGCAGCAACGACCGTCTTGTATTTTCACAACTTCACGAGTTCGAAGGTGTTCAATCCCAATGAAACCGTGTTCAAGCGTCCGTTCGACGCCGTCAAGTTCTTCATTTATGCCCTCGGAGACGTCGTGGGCCAACAAGAGTCAAAGCCCTTGGAATCCAATGACTTGGTGATGGCGTTCGGAGTCATCATCCTTGTTCTGGCGGTCCTCGTGTTGCTCAGATGGGGCTTTCGCCGCGATCAGTACAGCGCAGCTCCAATCGGAATCGCCCTCATCATCTATGGACTTCTCTTCGATGCCCTGATCACGCAGGGTCGCCTCTTCCTCTTGTACTTCGCCGCATCGGCATCTCGGTACGTGACGAACGACGTCCTCGTCCTCGCGGGCATCTATCTCACCGTTCTCGCGAAATCGGGTTCGAAGCAACCGGCAGTTGGGGCGTCGGTCGCGGACGCTGCAAGCCAGGGCCCTCGGGACAAGGCGCTGGCTTGGGCCCGGAAGGGTGCCGACCAAATCGATCGGATCCCCTTGCGGCAGATCGCCCTGGCGGCGATCGTCATCCAAGTTGTGTTCAGTGTGAGCTTGTCGTTTTCGGGTGCTCGAGGGCTCCATAGCTACGAGGTCCGGGCAGCGGCCGTGACCCGCAATATCGATCATGAGCCCACCGGCGTTGTTGAGTTCGACCTCTACTTTGTTCAAAAGGCGAAGTGGCTTCGGGAGCAGGCGAGGTTCCTGCAAGAACACCGTTTGGCCCAGTTCGGAGGTTGAGCGAGTCCGTCGCTGATGAGGCCAGCCGCGATGGATCGCTTGGCGGTGCAGCCCGAGTACCGACCGTCAGAACGGCCCGGAAAGCTCGCCCAGGGCTTCGGTGAGGCGGAGGTTCTCCGTGTAGTCGACCGGGCAGCTGATCACTGACACGGTGTCGGCCGCGAGCGCCTCCTCCAACATCGGGAGAAGGTCGCCTGCGGCCGTCACCCGGTAGCCCCGGGCGCCGAAGCTCTCTGCGTACGCCACGAAGTCGGGATTGGAGAATCCGACCTCGACGTGGTGACCGAGCTCGAGGTCCATCTTCCAGCCGATGAGGCCGTAGGCCTCGTCCTCCCAGATGAGAACCACGAGCGGGATGTGTTCCCGCAGGGCCGTCTCGATCTCCTGGGAGTTCATCAGGAAGGCTCCGTCACCGACCGCGGCCAGGACCTTGCGGTCGGGCAACGCCAGCTTGGCGCCGATGGCGCCCGGCAGAGCGAAGGCCATGGTCGAGAGACCGTTGGAGATGAGGCAGGTGTTGGGCTCGTAGGTGGGGTAGAGGCGCGCCATCCACATCTTCACCGCACCGGTGTCGGCGAGGACGATGTCGGAGCGGCCGAGGGCTGCCCGAGTGTCGGCAACGACCCGCTGCGGCTTCAGCGGGAAGCTTTCGTCGGCCGAGCCCGCTGCCAATTCGTCGGCCAGCAGACGCTGGATCTTCCGTCCCCGGGTGCCTTGTTCGAAGCGGCGGGTCGTCGCCTCGCCCAGTGCCCCCAGCGTGCTCGAGATGTCTGCCTGGATCCCCACCTCGACCACGTAGCGTGCG
The DNA here is from genome assembly GCA_963753115.1 of uncultured Acidimicrobiaceae bacterium. Lineage (GTDB taxonomy): Bacteria > Actinomycetota > Acidimicrobiia > Acidimicrobiales > RAAP-2 > Bog-473. The sequence goes on along the minus strand of CAVWBB010000012.1, from coordinate 35,793 downwards.
TCCACTTCCGCCGGGACGCGGCTCAGGTGGATGATCTGCTTGTCCCCACCAGGATTGATCCGTACCGGGTCGAATTCTTGGAGCTCGTAGCCGACGCTGACGATCACGTCGGCGTCGTCAAACCCGAAATTGACGTAGTCGTGGCTCATGAAGCCGACCGCACCGAGGGCGTGCGCGTGATCGTCGGGGAACACCCCTTTTCCATGGAACGTGGTCGCCACCGGGAGGCTCAGCAACTCGGAGAAGTCCACCAGCGCGTCAGCGGCTCCCGATCGGGCGGCCCCGTGCCCGGCCAAAATAATTGGTCGCTCGCTCGCGTTGAGCACGGCCGCCGCTCGCGCAATCTGTGCGGGCGACGGCTCGTCAGTGCGGGGCGAGTTGAGGTCGAGCGGAACGAGGTGATCGGGGACGGTGGCGGACTCGACGTCCTCCGGCACGCCGAGGTAGACGGATCCCGGCCGCTCGGTTTGGGCGAGCTTGAACGCCTTGCGGACCATCTCGGGGATGGCGGCGGGGGTGAGGATCAGGTCGGACCACTTGGTCACCGGCGAGAACATGGAGACCAGGTCGACACTCTGATGAGACTCCTTGTAGATCCTGTTCAACCCCACCTGGGCCGAGAGCGCGAGCAAGGGAGTGCTGTTGGTGTACGCATCGGCGGTTCCCAGGAGGAGGTTGATTGCGCCGGGCCCCAAGGTGGCCGAGCAGACCCCGGCTCGGCCGGTGAGCCTGCCGTGGATCTCGGCCATGAAGGACGCAGCCTGCTCATGGCGGACCAGGACGTAACGAATGGACGACCGGGAGAGCGCGTCAGTCAGATGGATGTTCTCTTCCCCGGGAATGCCGAAGACGCAGGTGACGCCCTCGTGCTCGAGGCACTGGACGAGGAGCTCAGCCGCCCGCCGCGATCCTTCTGCCACAGCACGGAGCGTACCGAACCTCAGGTGGTGTGGGGAACGACGTCCGATACCATGCAACCCCTCGGAGCGAACGCACGTTCATCAAAGGTGCTGAAGCGGAAACCGTTTCGTTCTCGCCGGGTCGGATGGTGGTGGAGGTCACGAGGTCATGACGGGTCATCAGGAGTTCAAGGCGCTCTCGGCCGACGAGGTGCAACAGGCCGCCCTCCGGGTCGCTGAGATGCAGAAGTGGGCGCGGGAGGCGTATCTCGCCACAAAACACGTCGAGGATATTGAGGACATCTGGGTCCGCTATTTCGAGGCCGAGCATCATCTCCACTGGATCCTTCCCCCGGCGACGGAGCCCGAAGAGTCCTGAGATCCTCCCGCTAGGGGCGCCCGACACCCTCGGCGATGCGGTCGCCGATTCCCTTGTCGATGTTGCGCCAGTACTGCAAGGCACGCTCCAAGACCGGCGGGGAAACGCCCTGACTGAGGTGCCCAACCACGTTCGAGACGAGCCGGTCCCGCTGGGCGTCGTCCATGACCTCGCGGACGAGCGTCCCGGCCTGGCCCCAGTCGTCGTCGTCAGTGTGCAATGTGTAGGCAGCGTGCACGAACTCCCCGTCAGCATCCCATCGCTCGACGTAGGGGTAGCGCTGCGGATCGGCCGCTGGGCCGCCTTTTGAGTTCGGTGCGTACACCGGATCGGAGACCTTCTGCATCCGCATCGCCCCGTCCTTGCTGTAGCTGTGCACCGGGGCCTTGGGCGCATTCACGGGGATCTGCTTGTAGTTGACGCCCATGCGAGCCCGGTGGGCATCCGCATAGGAGAAGACACGGGCGAGCAACATCTTGTCGGGGCTGACCCCGATGCCTGGCACCAAATTGTTGGGCTCGAACGCGGCCTGCTCAATCTCGGAGTGGAAATCAGTGGGATTGCGATCGAGGGTCAGCCGACCCACCTCGTGCAGTGGGTAGTCCCCGTGCGTCCACACCTTGGTGAGATCGAAGGGGTTGAACCGATACGACCTCGCTTCGTCGAAGGGCATGATCTGTACCCGCAATGTCCAGCTCGGGTGGTCACCGCGGCCGATCGCATCGAAGAGATCCCGGCGGTGGTAGTCACCATCCTCGCCGGCGATCCTGTCGGCGTCCTCCTGGGCGAGGAATTCAATGCCCTGGTCGGTCTTGAAGTGGTATTTGACCCAGAACCGCTCACCCTCGGCGTTGACCCACATGTAGGTATGGCTCGAGTAGCCGTTCATGTGCCGCCACGACTTCGGGATCCCGCGGTCGCCCATCAACCAGGTGACCTGGTGGGCCGATTCGGGGGAGAGGCTCCAGAAGTCCCATTGCATGTCGTGGTCGCGCAGATCCGAGTCGGCCCGACGCTTCTGTGAGCGGATGAAATGCTGGAACTTCATCGGGTCACGCAGGAAGAAGACGGGTGTGTTGTTCCCCACCATGTCGTAGTTGCCCTCAGATGTGTAGAACTTCAGCGCGAACCCGCGCGGGTCACGCCAGGTGTCGGGGCTTCCCCGCTCGCCGGCGACAGTGGAGAAGCGGATCAGTGTGTCCGTCGAAGTGCCTGGCTGGAAGACCGCGGCCTTGGTGTACCTGCTGACGTCCGCCGTCACTTCGAAGTGGCCGAACGCTCCACCACCCTTGGCGTGAGGCTGGCGCTCCGGGAGGCGCTCCCGGTTGAAGTTCGCCATCTGCTCTATCAGGTAGTGGTCCTGCAGGAGGATGGGGCCATCCGGCCCGACGGTCAGCGAGTGTTCGTCGCTGGCCACCGGGATCCCGGCGTCCGTCGTCGTCGGATCTACGTCCTCGTTGGCCATGTCGCTCCCCTTTTGCTCGGGTGTCAATTTCGACTCTACGGGAACCAGTCCGCCATCAAAGCAGCGCTCTCTACGGGCGCACACCGGCAGCGGCATGATGTCGCAACACACGCTGCGAATGACTCTGCAATACCCCGTGCACAAGTCCGGCAAACTCTGCGCGCCATGGAAAGCGGCGCGGCACCAGTCGGCCGTCAGCTGTCGCGCACGCCGTGCAGCTCGACGCGCACGCTGATCTCCGGGTAGACGCGGACCATCAGCATGCTCGGCGGCTTCATGCCGAACTCGCGAATGTCGAAGACGTCCTCACCCTTCAATGCCACACCAACATCGTGGAGCTCGATTTGCATCCCATGTTCGAATGTGCGCGTCTTCCCGTGGAAGTCGATGTCGCCCGTCACCGAGTAGTTCGGGTGCGAACCGTCCAGCACGATGTTGGTGACCCGGCCGCTGATGGCGGGGTATCGCCGGGCGTCGATACGTCGCCGCAGTTCGCGGTCGTAGAGCTGATTACCCGAGGTGAGGCGCTCAACGGCCAATTCCAGCTCGCCGGACACGGGCTGGTCCAGGTCAAGTGACCCGTCCGCGCCCGTCGCCGCCTCGAACCACCCGGTAATGCCGCGCGTCTCCGTGTTGATCGGATGCAGGCTGGAGCGTCCACTGACCCAGATGCAAGATCGAACCGAGTCGAGCGTGTAGCGAGTGAGCGCCATTCTGCTTTCCGTTCCCCAGGGCTCCGTCCGCCCGGACCTCTACGTGCGAAACCTGATACTGGCATAAAGTCACTCCATGGCCCGTTTGGATGTCCCTGCCGGCGAGGGTGGAGATGCCGTGCAGATCTGGTCGCTCCAGCCCGAGCTGGGCGCGGCCGCGACCCGATTCGTCCATGCGGCGTACAACAAGAGCATCCTTCCGACGCGGGTTCGTGAAGCGGCCAGGATGCGCATCGCACAGCTCAACGACTGCACCGTCTGCCTCGGCTTCAGGTCCGACTCGGTGAAGGCGCAGGGCCTCGACGAGGACTTCTACTGCGCCGTCGGATCCCCCGACGACGCGAGCCTGAGTGGGCAAGAGCGTCTGGCTGTCGAGTACGCCGAGCGCTTCGCGATCGACCACGCCAGCATCGACGACGAATTCATGGAACGGCTGCGGGACTCCTTCACGGATCCAGAGATCCTGGACCTCACCATCTGCCTGTCCGCCTTCCTCGGCCTCGGGCGAACGTTGCGGGCGCTCGGTATCACCGAGACTTCGCTGACGGACGTCTAGCGATCCTCATCGGGCGCCCCAAGCCGGGTCGCCTCGAACGCCGCATCCCTTTCCCGGACCGCCTGCCTGAGACCGAGTTCAGCGATGCGTTGCGAGAAGTCCTTTGCCGCCGGGGAGCGGTGCCCGATGGCGTCGTTGAGCGCGGCGAACCGTTGCAGTTGGGAGCGTCCCATCAGCTCGACCCCCATGTTGACGACTCGCTTGTTGGCCACCAGCAGGTCCCGGCCGATGAGGGCCATCCGTTCCGCCAGCTCGAGAACGACGCCGTCGAGCTCCTCGGAGGGCGCCGTCGCGACCACGAGGCCGACATCCAAGGCCTCGTGGCCCGAAATCGTGTCGCCGGTCAGCACGAGTCGCTTCGTCCACTGCGGGCCCAGGTGATACAGCCACATGTTCGTAGGCGGGACGCCCATGGAGCGCACGGGGGGAAAGCCGATGTTGGCGTCCTCGGCCGCGACGACCAGGTCACAGTGCAGGGCGAGATCCGTCCCGCCGGCCAGGCAGTTCCCCTGCACCTGCGCGATGACGGGCAGCGCGCAGTTCCAGATGCGGGCCCACCCGTCGCCGAGGGCAAGCATGGCCGAGACGTCGCCTTCGATTGCCGCGTGCTGGGGGAAGTCGCCGGGTTGGGTGTCCTCAGCGATGTACCCGTAGCCCGACGAGAACGACCTCCCGGTGCTCCGGATGATGATCACGCTCGCGCCTGCGTCGGATTCCGCGTCCTGGACCCCTTGGAGAAGCTCGCGGATGCAACGCGGTGTCAGGGGGTTGTGATGGTCCGGCCGGTTGAGCGTCAATCGACGGACCCTCCCGATTTCTTCGACCGTCAACGTGGAGAAGCTGGCTGTCACTCCGGGTCGGCTCCAGACTCGAGGAGGGATTTGATGACCTTGCCGCTCTCATTGCGTGGGAGGGCGTCGACAACGGTAATCCGGCGAGGCACCTTGTAGTCCGCCAATCGCTGCAAGAGGAAGGCGCGCAAATCGTCGGCAGGCGTGTCGCGACGCAGCACGACCCACGCGGCGACGTCCTCGCCGAGAACGGCGTGCTCGACCCCTGCCACGGAGGCCTCGACCACGGCCGGGTGCTCGAAGAGGGCGGCCTCCACCTCACCGGGCACCACGTTGTGGCCGCCCCGGATGATGATCTCCTTCTCCCGGCCGACGATCCACAGGTGGCCGTCGGTGTCGAGGTGACCCAGGTCCCCGCTCCGGAGCCATCCGTCGACCCAGGCCTCCTCAGCGCCCTCTTCGCCGCTGAGATAGGTCCGGGCGGGGCGGTTCCCCCGTAGCGTCACCCGCCCAACCTCGCCCGGCGGCAGGTTCCTGCCGACGGGATCGACAATGCGGACCTCCACGCCGGGCAGCGGGAGCCCGACCGAACCGAGGTGTCGCCCGTGGTCTCCCATGGGCATCGCCGTGACCGCACCGAACTCGGTCATCCCGTACCCGCACAAGACGTCGGCCGCCCCCAACCCAGCTCCGAAGCGTCGCAGCGTCGCCGCGGCAATCGGTGCGCTGCCGACGGTGACCACGGCCAAGCTCGACAGGTCGGCCGACTCGAAGCGGGGCGAGGCGACGATGAGTTCCACCATGGCAGGGACGAGGAAGGCCGAAACGGGGCGCTCCCGCTCGACGGCGGTCACCCATGCCTCCGCGCTGAAGCGCGGGAGGAACCACCCGCTCAACCCGCCACGTAGCGGGCCCGAGACAAGGAGCGATCCGCTGGTCGTGGCGAAGGGGGAGGACGACATGAAGCCGAGGCCGAGCCACGCGGACGGCACCCGGTCGGTCGTCGAGAGCCCAGCGTGCCGAATCACGACACCTTTCGGTCGACCTGTGGTGCCCGAGGTGTACATGATGTCGGCCACATCGTCAGGGCCCAACGACGGTTCCAGGTCCCGGTCGTCCGATGCCAGCAGATCGGACCACTGCAGGTCGCCGCCCCCTGCGGTGCACACGACCGTTCCAACGGTGGCGCGCAGTTCGACGACGACGTCGCTGCACAGGGCGAAGGAGGCTCCGGCGTCGGCGAGGATCCGGCTGACTTCGACCGGTCCCAGACGGTCCAGCAGCGGCACCGCCACGCCGCCGGCCTTGTGGATGCCGAGATAGGACACCAGCCACTCCAGCGGTTCGTCATTGCCGATGAGCAACCCGACGCGGTCGCCACGCCTGAGACCCTCTTCCCGTAGGCCTCGGGCGAGGCTGTTGGAGCGGCGATGCCACCCGCTCAGGGTGAGCTCAGTGCCGTCGGCCAGGTTGCGCCAGGCCACGGCGTCGGGGAAGGCGCCGGCCAGCTGGGCGATCAGTTGCGGCTGGAGCAACGTCATGTCAGCGCCCCCCGTCGGTGCATCAGTACGGTGCGCCGCCCTCGAGGATGGTGCGCGGGTTGTCGACCAGCATGGTGGCGATGTCGGTCTCGCTGATTCCGCGGGCACGCATGACCGGGAGTACCTCGTCGGCAATGTAGGTCCAGCGCCATGTGCTCGAGGCGTCCATGACAGCGCGCGGGAACCAGTCGACGAAGCACATGGCGTCGTGGGAGAGGACGATCCGGTTGGCGTAGCCTCGTGCGCACAGGCGTGCCACGGCGTCGACGCGCTCTTCGAGCGTGATGCCAGGCAAGCCGAAGTGGTCGAATCCGAGGTACGAGCCGTTGTCGATCAGGCTCAGGTGATAGTCGGTGTTCACCGTGCCCCCGCTGTGGCCGATGACGACCCGGGTCAGGTCGACGCCCTCCTCCTTGAAGATGCGCTGCTGCTCGAGCCCCCAGGGCTCGGGCGGCGTGGGCGTGTGCGTGGTGATGGGTACCCCGGTCGCCCGATGCGCCTGCGCAACGGCCCTGAGCACTCGCTCGACGCCGGGGGTCAGGCCCGGACGGTCGGACGCGCACTTCAAGATGCCGGCCTTGACCGCCGTCTCGCCGATTCCCTCGCGGATTTCGCGCACGAAGACGTCGAGCATGGGTTCGGGCCCCCCGAGAATCGTTCCAGGACCCTGGAAGTGGAAGTACATCGGGACTTCGTTGTAGGTGTAGACGCCTGTCGCCACCACGACGTTGATCTCCGGAACCTGCTCGGCGATGGCGGCAACGCGCGGGATGTAGCGACCCAGGCCGATCACGGTGAGGTCGACCAGCGTGTCGATCCCGTGCTCCTTCAGCTCGCGCAACTTCGCCACCGCACGGGCCTTCTCGGCTTCTTCGTCCCACTCCGCCGATGTCTTCTCAATCTCCGGACTCAGCACGAAGATGTGCTCGTGCATCAGGGTGCGGCCCAGGTCACGCCCGTCAACCGGTCCTCGCACGGTGTTGACCTGGGCCATGGCCTCCCCTTTCCGCTTCCCTCGGCGGGCGCGGGCGATCGTAGCGGGGCACGGCCCGGAGCTGCCGGAGCGCAATGTCACAGGAAGTCCACAGCGGGTCCTCGGTCGGGGTCGATCCGGGCATGGTGGGGTAGTGGACGTCGGGGCATCCCAAGACCAAGGAACGGCAATCTCATGTCACCCCCAAGCCAGGCGAACACACCTACTGAGAGGGAGAGGGCCAAATTCCGCCTGCGGATGCTCACCCGCGGTGCGGTGATCGCTGCGACCGGCGCCACGGTGGCGATCGGGATCGTGGTGGCGCACGATCGTCCCGGCGGCAGTGCGGCGAGCACGGCGACCCCCACCTCATCGGGGTCGACATCTTCGACATCCGGGTCGACCACCCCCACGACCTCGGACGACGGCAGCTCCGACTCGGACAGCACGTCCAGCAGCTCCGGGACGACCGGGAACACCGGAACTTCCGGGAACACCGGGACCGACGCGGGAACACCGGGACATCTTCGTCCTCCTCCCAGTCCCCGACATCGAGCTCCTCGTCGCCCACCGTGACGTCGGGCGGGACCTCGCGATGAGACCGGCCGACCTCTTGGAGCCTGTCCTGACGAAGCGTTCGTTCCGTGCCCTCGGCACGACCGCCACGGTCGTGGTGCAAGAGCCCGCCGCCGTCGACGCCGCTGCGGAAGTGTTGGCGGCCGAGCTCAAAGCCATCGACCACGCCTGCAGTCGGTTCCGAGCGGATTCGGAACTGCAGACGCTCCATGCCAACGCCGGCCGGACGGTGGCGGTCAGTCCGCTGCTCTTCGACGCGCTCTCGGTTGCGTTGGACGGGGCCGAACGGACTGGCGGCGCCGTCGATCCCACGATCGGCAACGCCATTGCCGCCCTCGGGTACGACGCCGACCTGGCCGAGGTCCAGGCACGCCCTCCCGCGCCGCCCAAGGCGCTGGGTCAGGTTGCGGGCTACCAGCACGTCCAGCTCAACTGGGCAGACCTGACCGTGCGGATCCCGCGGGGTGTCCGCCTCGATCTCGGTGCATCAGCCAAGGCGCTGGCGGCCGACCGGGCCGCAGCCCTCATCGCCAGCCGGATCTCCGGAGGCGTCCTCGTGAGCCTCGGGGGTGACGTCGCCGTCGCGGGCCCGACGCCGGCGGGCGGATGGGCCATCGGCATCGCCCGCGAGTCGTCGGCGCCGGCCGAGCAGGTCGACCAGGTGGTGGCGATCACGCAGGGCGGCCTGGCGAGCTCGGCCACGTCCGTGCGGACCTGGAAAGTCGGCGACCGCGACGTCCATCACATCGTCGATCCACGTACAGGGGACAGCGTCGAGCCCTACTGGGTACTCGTCTCAGCCACTGGCGCCAGCTGCGTCGAGGCCAACCTCGTGACCACTGCAGCCATCGTCTGGGGCGAGCGAGCCCTCGACGAGCTGGCTCGCTTCGAGCAGCCGGTCCGGCTGGTTCGCTTCGACGGGGAAGTCGTCTGTCTCAACGGATGGCCCGAGGGACAGGGGCCAACCCAGTGAGCTCGACCTGGTTCTGGTACGCCACTCGAGCCAGCGGCCTCATGGCCTTGGTCCTCCTGACGCTGACGATGGTGCTCGGCATGACGACCACGACGCGGGCCAGAGCCCGCCACTGGCCCGGTTTCGCGCAGCAAGAGCTGCACCGACGCATCTCCATGATCGCGGTCGTCTTTCTCGGCATCCATGTGCTCACCAGCGTCCTCGACACCTTCGTCAATATCAGCTGGCTGGCAGTCGTCGTCCCGTTCGCGTCGAGTTACGGTCGTTTCTGGGTCGGCGTGGGCGCCATCGCTCTGGACCTGATGATCGCCGTCTTCGTGACCAGCCTGCTGCGGACGAGGATGCGTCCCGGGACATGGCGCGCCATTCATTGGCTGGCCTACTTCAGCTGGCCGATCGCCCTCGCCCATACGTTCGGCATGGGGACCGATGCCGGGGAGGGCTGGGTCATCGTGCTTGGCGTGGCGTGTCTTGCCGCCGTCGGCGCCGCGCTGGCGTGGCGGCTCCGCACGGCCGCACGCCAGTCCTCGGAGAGGACGGCACGGGCAGCCGGAGCCGGAGTGCCTCGTACACATCTCGCCTTGACGGCGCGCACGAACGCGGGGGATCGCCGTGACTGACGTGCAAGAGGCACCCCCCGCCACGGCCCGCTACCAGTTGCTCGGCCATCCGACCGACCTGGCGGGGCACGTCGCCGCGCTCGGGTCCCGTCCCGCTGCCATCGGCCGGGGAGCGCACGTGGCGCGACGCCTTCGTCGCCGCGCTCGAAGCCTCTGGCCTGGGGGGCCGGGGTGGGGCCGGCTTCCCGGCTGCCACCAAGACAGCGCTGGCCCGCACCGCCGGCCCGGGCGGCACGGTCGTCGTGAATGGAATGGAGGGCGAGCCTGCCAGTGACAAGGACAAGCTCCTGCTGCTCCGGTCGCCGCATCTCGTGCTCGACGGTGCCCAGCTCCTTGCCGCGGCGTGCGACGCGCGACGCGTGACGGTGTGCGTGCCCGAGGGTCGCCACCAGGTCGCCAAGACGTTGGCCTGGGCACTCGACGAGCGCGCGGCAGCAGGCTGCGCGCCCGTGCCTGAGGTGCTGGTGCGGCCACCCGACCGCTTCATCGCCGGTGAGGAGTCGGCGCTGGCACGCTTCATTGAGTCCGGAGAGTCCCTCCCGTCCTTCCGCCCGGACAAGGGCACCCCGCTGCGAATCGGGCGGCGGAGCGCGTTGGTGCACAACGCAGAGACGTTGGCCCACGTGGCCATGATCGCCCGCATGGGTGCGCATGCCTTCCGGAGTCGCGGCCTGACCGAAGATCCGGGGACGACCCTCGTCACGCTCTCCGGTGCCGTGACGCACCCGGGTGTGGTGGAGATCGACCGGGGCACGCCCCTGGTCGACGTCGCCAGACGGGCCATCCCGCTCGGCCCGCCGCAGGCCCTCCTCGTCGGCGGGTACGGAGGCGCCTGGGTCGACCCGCAGGAATTCACGACGCCCTACGCGTCGCTCTCGCTTCGGGCCATCGGGGCCACCGCCGGAGTCGGCGTCATGGTGGTTCTTGGCCAGGATGCCTGCGGGCTCATGGAGTCGGCGCGCATCGCCCACTATCTGGCGGGCCAGAGCGCGGGACAGTGCGGCCCCTGCGTCTACGGGCTGCCTGCCATCGCCGACGATCTGACACGCCTGGCCCGAGGGCAGGCCGACAGCGGACTCCTGGCGCGGCTGACGCGACGGCTGAACGAGGTCGACGGCCGGGGCGCGTGTCGGCATCCCGACGGCGCGGTGCAGCTGGTGCGCAGCGCGCTGCACGTCTTCGCAAGTGACGTCAACGCGCACGCGGCCGGCAGACCGTGCGTGCACTGGAACCGACCGACACAGCTCCGGTTCCCCGACGCCGTGCGGCGGGTGGCCTGACCATGCTCCGTCTTCTCATCGATCCCGTCGCCTGTGACGCGTATGGCTATTGCGCCGAGCTTCTGCCTGAGTCCATCTCGCTCGACGAGTGGGGCTATCCGATCGTGGACGGCAAGCCGCTGCCGGCCGAGCTGGTCGACGCGGCCAAGCGCGCCGCCCGGGACTGCCCCCGGCGCGCCATCACGCTGCAGAAGCGCACGAGCGGCCACTGACGAGTCACCGGCGGCACAATGGTCGGTATGTCCATGGACCCGATGTGGCCCGCCGCGTCCGGAGGGCTCGTCGTCCGCGCAGCGGCTGAGGCCGACCTCGGCCGCATTGTGGAACTGCTGCAGCTCGGTCCTGTCCCCGGTGGACCGCCGAGCACCGAGGATCCCGACGACCTCGGCCCCTATCGGGCCGCCCTGCACGAGATCACCCAAGGCAACGGCGCCGTTCTGGTAGCGGAGCTGGACGGCGTGGTGGTCGGTGTCTGTCAGCTGATCGTCTTCCGCCACCTGCAGGCCCGCGGCGGACTGTGCGGAGAGATCGAGTCTGTCCATGTGCACCCGCACCACCGACGCGCCGGCATCGGTGCCGTGCTCCTCAGCCGGGCGATCGCGAAAGCCCGCGACCAGGGGTGTTACCGGGTCCAGCTCACCTCCAACGCGGGCCGCCCGGACGCCCACCGCTTCTACGAGGGGCTGGGGATGGTGCCCTCGCACGTCGGGTTCAAGCTCGCCCTCGACTGACCAGCCGGAGCGGGGCGCTTGCAGTTCCGACGTAATCATGTAATCTAGTAATATGACTCAAGGAGCGCAGGAGACAGGCAGAGGCAACCAGCGGGGGAGGCGGCGTTCCGCCGGCCCACCACCTTCCGGGCCCGAGCAGGAGAGGCTGATCGGAGCCTGGTTCGCCGGGCGGGTACCCGACACCTGGTTCGCCAGCAGCCCCACAATCGCCATCGACAGCGACGAGATCCAGGTGGTCGGGACACTGGCGCTGCCCCAGCTCCCCGACGGAGCCGGCGAGGACGAGGTGCGCGTCGCCGAGCAGGCCCGGATCAGTGGGTTCCGCGAGGAAAGCCGCCATGCACGGATGCGCATCGCCGATGAGGCTCAGCCGGCCTTCCGGCGCACGGTGTCGTGGGGGGCCGAGTGCGGAAGCTCCCGGGTGCTCTTCACGACCGCGGGGGTGCCGGTCATGACCCGACTCCGCATGGACGACCGCCAGGCGCTGGACACGTTGATCGAAGCCGGCGTGGCGCGGAGCCGCAGCGAGGCCCTGGCCTGGTGTGTCCGCCTGGTGGCGCAGCACGAGGCCGAGTGGATCAGCGAGCTCCGCGATGCCATGTCCGCCGTCGAGGAGGTCCGCAACAAGGGCCCGAAGAGCGGCGGCACGGCTTCGTCGACCAAGTAGGGACCTCGGGCGCGGCGACTCCTCCGCCCAGACTGTACGCAGAAGTGTTTACAGTCTGAGAAAAGATGTCCGCTGTCGACTGCGGGCAAGATCTTCTGCGAGGGCAAGATCCTCGTCGGCGAGCCAAAGTCAAAGAGTCTGGTCCGTGGGGTACGAGAAATGACGGCGTGAGCTGGCGCTGGTGGCGACGTGCCAGCATTTGCCATGGCACACGGACACAACCATGAGCTCCAGGACGAGTTGCGGGAGCCCTTCAGGGCGCTGCGCGCGGCCATCCCCGACGTCATGGCGGGCTACACCTCCCTTCACAACGCGGCCTTTGTCGAAGGGGCGCTGTCGATCAAGACGAAAGAGCTCATCGCGCTTGCCATCGCGATCACCCGGGAGTGCGACGGCTGCATCGCCGCCCATGGGCGCAATCTCGCCCGCCGGGGCGCGACCACGGAGGAGGTCGCAGAGATGATCGGCGTCGCCATCAGCATGAACGGTGGTCCGGGCACGGTCTGGGGGCCACGTGCCCTGGCCGCCTACCAGGAATTCAAGGACACCTGACACGACGTGAACAAGGCCCCTGCCGTTCGCTCAGCGCTCAGCGCTCAGCGCGGTGCGGCGGGTGTGAAGCGGCAGTCGAGGTGCTTGATCCCGTTGATGAAGGGGGAGAGGAGCCGGTCCGGCTCGCCCACCGCCTCGATGTCGGGCAGCCGATCGAACAGGTGGCGGAACATGACATCGATCTCCTGGCGGGCCAGGTGGGCGCCCAGGCAGAAGTGCGGGCCGGCGGCGCCGAACCCGATGTGCGGGTTGGGGTCACGCCGGACGTCGAAGGTGAAGGGGTCGGCGAAGACGTCCTCGTCCCGGTTGGCCGAGTTGTAGAACATGATCACCTTGTCGCCTTCGACGAGCTCGGTCTCGCCGAGCACGGTGTCGGAAGCCACGGTGCGGCGCATCCAGATGACGGGCGAGCCCCAGCGCACCACCTCGTCGACGCCGGTGGCGGCGATGCCCGCCGGATCCGCCTGCCAGAGCGCGCGCTGGTCCGGGTACGTGGTCATGGCCAGGAGCCCGTGGCTGATGGCGTTGCGGGTCGTCTCGTTGCCCGCCACCACCAGCAAAATGAAGAAGGAGGCCAGCTCGGTGTCGGTGAGCGCCTCGCCGTCGACATTGGTGTTGACCAGCGCGGAGGTGACGTCGTCGGTCGGGTTCTCGCGGCGATAGGTGGCCAGGTCGGTCATCAGCAGGTTGAGCTGCTGCGCCGCCGTCATGAAGGCCACCATCGGGTCCTCGCCCTCGGCGACGTACTCGGTGTCACCGGCCGAGAGGATGACGTTCGACGCGTGGAAGACGGTGTCGTAGTCGGCGGCGGCGATGCCCATCATGTCGCAGATGATCTCGAGGGGCAGGCGGGCCGCGACCTCGACCACGAAATCGCACCCGCCCTGGGGAGCGACCCGGTCGATCACGTCGTCGGCCACGAGCTCAATGCGATCCTCGATCGACTTGATCATCCGCGGGTTGAAGGCGGCGGACACAATGCGGCGCAGGCGGGCGTGGCGCGGGTTGTCCATGTTGATCATGGAGCCGAAGAAATCGAGCATCTCCTCGGGCATGTCGATGATGGAGGTGGCGCCGTGCCCCGACTGGAAGATCTCGGGATGCCGGCTGGCCTCGGCGATGTGTGCGTGCCGCGTCAGGGCGTAGTAGCCCTTGCCTTTCGGGATGACATAGGTCAGCGCCTCGGGGATCTCGGGCTCCTCGTAGAACGGCATCGGGCGCTCACGTCGGAGCGTCTGGAAGGCGCCTTCCCGCTCGTCCCAGGGCCGAGCCCAGAACTCGGTCGCGGAGAGGTCGATCTCGTCAGCGGTCAGGACAGCGCGTGGTTCCACGGACAGCCACCCTATCCAGGCTCCCTACACTGCGACCATGTGCGACACCCTGTGCGCCCCGGGCCGGCGCGGCATGGTGTTCGCCAAGAACTCGGACCGCCCGCCGGGCGAGGTCCAGATCGCCTGGCCCTTCGGCCGCCGGGCCTCGGCGGGATGCACCTTGCGCACCCAGTACCTCTCCATCGGCGACGCCGGCGCCCATGCGACGTTCCTCTCGTGCCCGACCTGGCTCTGGGGCGCCGAGCACGGGGTCAACGAGCACGGGGTCGCCATCGGGAACGAGCGTGTCAGCACGACGCACGACGCGGCAGCAGCCAAGCCCGCGCTGATCGGCATGGACCTGGTCCGCCTCGGGCTCGAGCGTGCCCGCACCGCCGCCGAGGCGGTCGACGTGATGACGGGGCTGCTCGAGACGTGCGGGCAGGGCGGCATCGCCGACGCCGCGCACCACGAGGCCTACGACTCCTCGTTCCTGATCGCCGACCCCGCAGGGGCCTTCGTCCTCGAGACGGCGGGATCGGACTACGCCGTCGCCCCGTTCGCCTCCGGCGTGGCCATCTCCAACCGGCTCGTGCTGGGCACCGAATGGACGCGGGCCTCCGCGGGCCTGACGCCCGGTGACGACTTCGACCGCTTCCGCGACCACGACGAGGACACGGGGTACGCCGACGTTCGCCTGGCGGCGAGCCGGCGTTTCCTCGCCTCGGCCGATTCCGGCGGGGTGACCGCGGCGGCCACGGCCGCCCACCTGCGTGACCACGGGACGGGTCCGTGGGGCGCGCCCGGCCTCGACGGTCAGGTCCAGGCGCCGCCGGCGCGCGTCGGCGCGGACGGCAGCGGCATCAGTGTGTGCATGCACGTCCGGGGATTGAGCGTCACCGCGGCGTCCATGATCGCCGAGCTCACCCCGGGCATCGCCGATGGGGCGCCGCTGCGCGTCTTCGTGGCGGCGGGCAGCCCCTGCGCCAGCATCTACGTGCCCGCCTTCCCTCGCACGGCCACCGGCCCGCCTCCCTTCGTGCCGCTCGAGTTGTCCGGCGAAGAGCTCTGGCACGCCGCCGACGCGCTGCGTCAGCTGGTCGAGGCCGACCCCGACGCGCTGGCGCGGATCCGGGAGAGGCTGACCCCGGTCGAGGACGAGCTGTGGGCCGAGGCCGACGACGTCGCCGGGTACCCGGACCGTTGGGCCGACGTGGGCGGTTCGTGGGGTGCCCGGGCGCTCCAGGCGCTGCGGTCCTGTATCCCCTAATCGGTGTGGACGCGGCGGTACGCTGCGCTCAACACACCCGTGTGTGCTCCTACTCGCCAAGGGGGATGTCATGACAACCGTACTGACGAATGAGGACATCGCCGTCGGCGATGTGGTCAGCACCCAGCTCGAGAAGATGTGGGGCTGGTACCTGGCCGGAGGCATCATCTCGATGATCTTCGGCTTCTTCGTGATCAGCTACCGGCATGCCAGCGTGTACGCCATCATCTATCTCGCCAGCGGGTTCTTCATCGCGGTCGGCCTCTTCGAGATCATCGGCGGCATACGGGCGGCGAAGCAGCGCTGGCCCCTGCTGATCTTCGGCGTGATCTGGGTCGCCGTCGGCATCGTGGGCTTCGTGTGGCCGCACATCACCATCTTCATCGTGGCCGTCCTCGTCGGCTGGGGCTTCCTGGTGCTCGGCATCTTCGACATCGTCAACTCCATCCGCTATCACTACCTGCCGTACTGGTGGGCCTACCTGATCCGCGGCATCATCGCCGTCGCGCTGGGATTCCTCTGCATCCGCCACCCGGGCGCACCGCTGACCGCGCTGGTCGTGCTGATCGGCATCCTGGCCATCGTGTTCGGCGCCGTCGAGGTCATCGGCGCCTTCTCGGCCCGACACGCCACGAAGCACTGGGAAGCCTTCAAGGCCCAGGCGCACTGAGCGCAGCGGGGGAGGAGCGGTGCGATTGGCCAGCTTCTCCCTCGACGATGGACGGCCGCGTCCTGGCCTCATCGTCGGCGACGAGATCCTCGACCTGAGCGACCCCGCAACGGGCCTGCCGCCGACCATGGCTGCACTCCTGGCGCTCGGCGCCGACGGACTGGAGCGCGTGCGTTCGGCGCCGGCCGGGAACGCGGCCCGTCACGGCCTGTCTTCGGTGCGGCGCCATGCGCCCGTGCCCGACCCGCCCACCATCCTCGCCATCGGCATGAACTACCGGGCACACGTGGCCGAAATGGGGCGCGAGCCTCCGGAGTGGCAGTACTGGTTCAACAAGCAGCGGACGTCCATCGCCGGGCCGGGCGATCCCATCGTGCTGCCGTCGGTCTCCGACATGGTCGACTACGAAGGCGAGCTGGCGCTCGTCATCGGCCCCCGCTGCCAGCACGTACCGGCGGCGCGCTGGTTCGAGGTGGTGGCCGGGTTCACCATCATCAACGACGTCAGCACGCGTGACTGGCAGTGGCGCACACCGACCTTCACCATGGGGAAATCCTTCGACAGCCACGCGCCGTGCGGGCCCGAGTTGGTCACGGGTGACGAGCTCGGCGACCCGGGATCGCTGGCCATCCGCACCTGGGTCAACGGCGAGCTCCGTCAGGACTCGAGCACGGCCGACCTGATCTTCGGCTGTGCCGAGATGATCGAGTACCTCACGACGGCGTTCCCGCTCGAGCCGGGCACCATCATCGCTACCGGGACGCCTGCCGGCGTCGGCGCGGGATTCGACCCGCCACGCTTCCTGGCGGACGGCGACACGGTCCGCATCGCCATCGAGGGCATCGGGGAGCTGTCCAACCCCGTCGTGCAGGGTGGACCTCCCGAGCCCGTCGGGCTCGTCTGAGGACGAGCGCTTCCTGCTTACGCCTTGGCCTGCGCCGCGCGCAGGCGCTCGGCCAGACTCGACATGACCTGCAAGGCGAAGGTCGGTGTCTCGCCGACCAGGAAGAGGAACCGCCGCTTGTCGATGACGGCCAGCGTGGAGTCCTCCTTCGCGACGGCGGTGGCGCTCCGGGGCGACGCGTCGACGATCGCCATCTCGCCGAAGGTCTCGTCGGGCCCGATCTCGAACGTCTGGCCGTCCGGGAGGCGGAGCTCGACCTTGCCGGCGATCACGCCGAACATCTCCTCGCCGGTCGAGCCGGCTTCGAAGATCACGGTTCCCGCCGGCGTTTCCCTGGTGTCAGTGGCGGCCTTGAACACGCCGAGTACCTTCACGCTCACGGGGGCTCCTTCGTTCATCAGTCCGTCCGGCTGGCCCGTGCCAACCGCCCTTCGGATGGTAACCGCCGTTGGGGCAACCCCGCCTGGTGCATGGGCCGCCCCGGCGCACGGCAGAATGGTGGGGTGACCGACACCCAGCCGCAGCTGAGCGACGCCGAGCGGCATGATCGCCTGGAAAAGCTCCAGGGGATCATGGACCTCATGCGGCCGGCGGTGCAGGCGGACGGGGGCGATCTCGTCCTGGTCCGGGCCGATGTCGAGGCCGGGGTGGTCGAGGTCCAGCTCCAAGGGGCCTGCAGCTCCTGCGCCATCAGCTCGGCGACGCTGTCGGGTGGGGTCGAGCGCATCCTCCGGGAACGCCTGCCCTGGGTCACCGAGGTCCTCGGCGGCGTCGACGACTCCTTGAGCCTCGACGAGAGTGCCGCACTCGGCTCGGGCGGCTACGTCCCGAGCCTGTAAGCCGCTCCTCCGCCCCCCTTCGCGCCCGGCCATATCCCGCCGGCCCCGTCCCGCTGGCCATATCCCGCCGGAGGCACGCTCTGCCGATTGATTAGTTAGCAGAACTAACTATAATGGGCGCATGCGCCCGCAGCCCGCCCAGATGACCCACGAAGAGGTGGCCGGCCGCCTGCGCATCGCTGTCAACCGCCTGCAGCGTCGCCTCCGCCAGGAGTCCCTCGGCGGGCTCTCGCCGGCGCAAGCCTCGGCACTGGGCTCGGTGGGCCGGCACGGGAGCCCGACCCTTGGGGAGCTGGCCGCCCTCGAGCAGGTCCAGCCGCCGACCATGACGAGAATCGTGGCCAACCTGGCCGAGGCCGGGATGGTGACCCGGGTGGCCGATCCCAGCGACCGGCGCAGCGCACGCGTGCGCATCACGGCGGCCGGCGAGCACGCGCTGGCGCAGATGCGCACGCGGAAGAACGCGTTCCTCCTGCGGCGCCTCGACGACCTCACGGCCGAGGAGCAGCAGCACGCGGAGGAACTGGTCGAGTTGCTCGAACACCTGTTGGTGGAGCCGTGAAGCGACGCGTGCGCGCGGCCGGTCGCCGGACCTTCCGCGCCATCTCGGTCCGCAACTACCGGCTGTACTTCACCGGCCAGGTCATCTCCGTGTCCGGCACCTGGATGCAGACGGTGGCACAGGCCTACCTGATCCTCTTCCCGCTGCACGGCACGGGCGTGGACGTGGCCATCGCCACCAGCCTGCAGTTCCTGCCGCTCTTGCTGCTCGGACCCTTCGGCGGGTTGGTGGCCGACCGGGCCGACAAGCGCAAGGTGCTCTACGCCACGCAGGCAACTGCCGGGATTCTGGCCCTTGTGCTGGGCGTCGCGGTCGTCACCCACTCGGCCAACCTGTGGGAGGTCTACGTGTTGGCGGCGGGTCTCGGGTTCGTCAACCTGTTCGACAACCCGGCGCGCCAGACGTTCGTCTCCGAAATGGTCGGCCTGGACCTGTTGCCCAACGCCGTCAGCCTCAACAGCGTGCTGATGAATTCGGCTCGGGTGATCGGGCCTGCCATCGGCGGCGTGCTCATCCTCGTCTTCGGCGTGGCCGCCTGTTTCTTCATCAATGCGGCCTCCTACGCCGCGGTGATCGTCGCCTTGGCCATGATGCGCGCCTCGGAGCTCTACCGGCGGCCGGGGGTGGTCCGGGCCAGGGGCCAGGTCCGCGAGGGGCTGCGCTACGTGTGGTCCACGCCCGACCTGAAGATCCCGCTGCTCTCCATGGCCCTCGTCGGCGTGTTCGCCTTCAACTTCACCGTCACCCTGCCACTGCTGGCGAAGTTCACCTTCCACGGAGGTGCTGGCCTCTACAGCTGGTTCCTGGCGGCCATGGGGGCGGGCGCCGTTGCCGGCGGCCTTGCCACGGCATTTCGGAGCCGACCGTCGACCCGCCTGCTGGCGAGCATCGGCGTCATCTTCGGACTTCTGATCCTGGCGGTGGCGCTGTCGCCGACACAGGGCTGGGCCATCGTGCTGCTCGTCCCGATGGGGGCTGCGAGCATTTCGTTCGTGGCGACCAACAACGCCACGCTGCAGCTGCGGGCGGACCCGGCCATGCGCGGCCGCGTCATGTCGCTCAACGCCATCGCCTTCCTCGGCAGCACACCGATCGGGGCGCCACTCCTGGGCTACATCAGCGACGTCACCAACCCGCGCGTCGCGCTCGTCATCGGGGGTGTGGGCACGCTCGTGGCCAGCATCCCGCTCTTCGTGCTCGGGGCTCGGCAACGCCGCGAGGGCACGGAGGGACTGGTCATGGGTCTCGCTGGTCGGGGGCCGACGAACGTGGTCCCCCTGCCCGTCACCGAGGCCAGCTACGAACCACGGGAACGTCGCACCAGCTGATCAGGAGGGGTGGACGAGCTCCTGGGCCACCGGCGACATGACGGCGCCGAACTCGACCACGAGCGACAGCAGGAGATCGTCGACCGAAATGATCCCGGCCAGCTCGGTGTCCTCGAGGACGGGCAACCGCCGTGCACTCGCGGTCTTGAAGACCTTGAACGCCTCGAAGACGTCGGCCGAACCCTGAATCGTGACGGGGTCGGCCGTCATCACCTCCGCCACCGGAGCGGTCGCCGGCTTTCCCTCCCCGACACCGCGCACGGTGATGTCGCGGTCCGTCACGATGCCCACCAGACGATCGCCGTCGACGACCAGGAGCGAGCCGACGCCGTGGCTGCCGAGCAGGCGCCCCCCTTCTTCCAGGGTGCACCCCGGAGGGACGGTCACCGGCGCCGATCGCAGACACTCTCTCACCAGCATGGCTGTTCACCCCGTTCGCAGTGGCCGTCCAGTCCTCGTACCCGGCCCAGAGT
This sequence comes from uncultured Acidimicrobiaceae bacterium, assembly GCA_963753115.1. GTDB lineage: Bacteria > Actinomycetota > Acidimicrobiia > Acidimicrobiales > RAAP-2 > Bog-473. The sequence goes on along the minus strand of CAVWBB010000012.1, from coordinate 15,721 downwards.
AGGGGAAATGGCCGCCCCGACCCGGGCTCCGCCACCGTGGCGACCCCGCGTCACTCCAGCGGGTCGAGCAGGCCCCGCTCCCGGGTGACCGCCAGCAGCTCCAGCTGGTTGTGCACCCCGAGCTTGCGGTACAGGTTCTTGACGTAGCCCCGCGCGGTGTTGACGGTGATGCCCAGCCGCTGGGCGGTGGCCTGCAGGTCCACCCCGCTGACGAGCAGGGAGAGGATGTCGCGCTCGCGCCCGGTCAAGTTCGAGGTGCCACCGTCTCTCCGGACGGCCGAGCCTCCGGCGCTCTTGCACAATGCGATCAGGCTCTGGCGGTCCACGGCGAAGGCAGGCCCCGCCAGAACGGGAATCGTGTCCACCACGACGCCGAGGCTGGTCGACTTGGGGAGCAGGCCCGCGGCGCCTGCACGCGCCACGTCGTAGACCAGCGCGGGCGTGAGGGGCAGTCCAGTCAGGACGAGCACGCGCAGCTCGGGGTGACGCTCCAGGAGCTGGCGGATGCCGTCGCTCCCGTCGACCTGGACGTCCAACACCGCGACGTCGGGCGCCAGTTGTTCCGCCAGACTCGTGGCCCTCTCGATGCGGTCGGCGGTCCCCACGCACGTGAGCTCGTTGGTCGCCTCAATGGCGATCGCCAGCGATTCGGCGAACACCGGGTGGCCGTCCACCACGATGACACTGGTGGGGTTGGCGGTCCTCGTCACCTCGCGCGCCGGGCCTCTCGGGGTCGTGCCCCCCGCTTTCTGCCTCCCGGTTCGAAGCAGCGCACCCGAGCCCGACCCGGCCTAATGGTGCTTCGGCTCCTTGGGCAGACCGAGCGCACGCTCGCCCACAATGTTGCGCTGGATCTCGGCCGCGCCGCCCCAGATCGTCTCCGACCGCGAGAAGAAGAAGAGGGACTGCAGGTTGTTGACCGGGTAGCTCGCCTTGGCCTTGCGGGCACCGGGCAGCAGCGTGTCCTCGCCCTGGTCGCCCTGCAGGATCTGGCCGTCCATGCCCAAGATGTCGATACCGAGCAGCAGCGTGTCCTGGTGTGCCTCGGACCAGAACATCTTGTTGCAGGCGCCGAGCGCGGCAGTGGTGTGGGTGCCGTTCAGGACATCGGTCAGCGTGCGGAAGCCGTTGATCTCCATGATCTTGATCTTCGACCAGGACCGCGCCAGGCGCTGGCGGATCAGCGGGTCGCTGTTGCGCCCCCGGCGGCGGGCCTCGCCGAGGATCTCGTCGAACTCCTTCTGGAAGCGCCGGTGACCCGTGGTCGACGAGGTCCCGCGCTCGAAGCCGAGCGTCGTCATGGCGACCTTCCACCCGTTGTTCACGCCACCGATGACATTGTCCTTCGGGCAGCGCACGTTGGTGAAGAAGACCTCGTTGAACTCGGCCGATCCGTCCACCTGCTCAATCGGGCGCACCTCCACCCCCGGCTGCTTCATGGGGACGAGGAGGTACGAGATCCCGGCGTGCTTGGGTGCGTCGGGATCTGTGCGGGCCAGCAGGAAGATGTAGTCGGCGTAGTGCGCCTGGGTCGTCCACACCTTCTGCCCGTTGATCACCCACTCGTCCCCGTCGAGCTCCGCTCTGGTCTTGAGGCTCGCCAGGTCCGAGCCCGCGTCAGGCTCGCTGAACCCCTGGCACCACGCGATCTCGCCCTTCAAGATGCCGGGGATGAACTGCTGCTTCTGCTCCTCGGTACCCCACTGCAGGAGCGTCGGGCCGACGAGCGTGTCGCCGAAGAAGTCGGCGCGCAACGGTGCGCCCACGCGGGCGAACTCCTCGTTGAGGACCACCTGCTGCAGCAGGCTGAGGCCCTTGCCGCCGTACTCGGTGGGCCAGCTGGCACAGATCCAGCCCCCGCCGTAGAGCTTCGCCGTCCACTCCTGGTTGAAGGCCTTGCGCTCCTCGGGCGACATGGAGAAGCCGGGGCTTCCCCAGCCTTCAGGCAGGTTCTCCCGCAGCCATCCCGCGATCTCGGTCCTGAATTCCTCGGCTTCGGGTGGGTAGGCCAGGTCCATGAAAGGCACGGTACCTGGCCCGTGGACCCTCCTGCGACCGCTGCGAGGGACGATGCCGTCCTGACCAGGCCGGTAAGATGCAGCGCCGGGAATATTGGCGTGACCCTTCCGCACAGGGACGACGGAGAAGGAGGTGCGGCCATGTCGAGAGGCGAACCCCCCAGTAGCAACGCCGGCGCATGCCCGACTCCTGTGCCACAGCTGTTGCGCTCCACGCGTGGCCACTGAGCCCCGTTCGCGGGTACGGCACGGAGGCAGACGCCGGTCGCTGATCCTCTGGTGGCGCGCGCTGCGCCCACCGGACGCCTGATCCGATCCGAACTCTCGAAGACGCCGCAGGAGGTACCTCCATGGCCACGCCACCGTCGACGAGCGCGCCGAGCCGCTCACGTTTGATCCCCGGACGTTCCCGCGACGCGGAACGCCCGCCGCACCAGCGACGTCGCCGCACGCGGCGCATCCTCGCCTCCGAGGGTGTCTTCGACTCCATCGTGTCGTTGGCCGGCCTCCTCGGCCGCCCGGTGCGGAATCAGACCGGCCAGGAGATCGGCCGGTTGGACGACGTCGTGGCCCGCTGGGCCGACGGGCAGGTGTACCCGCCGGTGAGCGGTCTGGTGATCCGAGTGGGCCGCCGCCTCGCCTTCGTCCCGGCGTCGGCCATCGACCGGATCGGCCATGCCGAGGTGATCCTCCGCTCGGCCCGCCTCGACCTGCGCGACGTCATCCGCCGCTCCGGCGAGGTGTTGCTCGCCAAGGACGTCCTCGACCATCAGCTCGTCGACGTCGAGGGCGTCCAGGTCATCCGAGCGGCCGACCTCTACCTCGCCGAGGTGATCGGGCGCATCCGGCTCGTCGGGGCCGATGTCTCCAATGCCACGTTGCTGCGGCGCCTGGGCCCGCGCCGGTGGCGGCCGCGCCCGACGCCTGACCGCGTCATCGACTGGGCCGCCATTCAGCCCTTCACCGAGTCAGCCAAGGACGTCAGCGGTGCGGCGACCCACGTGCGCCTCAAAATGACCAACGAGGGCCTGCACCGGTTGCGCCCCGGTGAGCTGGCGGACCTGCTCGAGGATCTCCGGCGGGACGAGCGACGCGAGCTGCTGGCCGCCCTCAGCCCCGACGAGGCCGCGGACGCCCTCGAGGAGATGCAGCGCGAGGATCTCGAGCAGCTGTTGCGGGAGTCCGACCCGGTCGAAGCAGCGCGCCTGCTGGCCGCAATGGAGCCCGACGAGGCGGTGGACGCGCTCCGCGACCTGCCGATGGCCGTGCGCGGCGAAGTGTTGCGCCACATCCCCGCCGTGACCGCCCTCGCGCTGCGCGAGCTGCTCGGGTACGAGGAGGACGAGGCAGGCGGGATCATGACCACGGCGCTCGTCACCGCCAAGTCGGGCGACAAGGTCAAGAAGGTCGTCGACCGGCTCTCCGAGGCCCGAGCGCACGGCGTCGACCTCGACGCGGTGGCGGTCGTGGACAGCGACGGGCGTCTGCTCGGCGATGTCACCGTGCTCGATGTGCTGTTCGCCATGCGGGCCTCCGTCGACACGCGCATGTCGGCGCTCCTGGGCGACGAGGACGCGGTGACGGTGAGCCCCCACACGTCGGCGAACGCGGTGGCGGCACAGTTGGTCGAGACACGGCGGCATTCCACGGTGGTCGTGGACGACGACGGGCGCCCGATCGGGCGCATCCTGGCCGACGACGTCCTCGACGCCCTGGTGCCCACGAAAGGCCGGTTTCACTTTCCCCGCCTTCTGTCGTGAGGATCAAGGTGTCGCGGCGGTGGCTCATCTACCTGGCCGCCGCCGGGCCAGGGCTGATCGCCGCCGCGGCCGGCAACGATGCCGGTGGCATCGTCACCTACTCGTCCGCCGGAGCGCAGTTCGTCTATCGCACCCTCTTCCTCATGGTGCTGATCACGATCGCCTACGTGATCGTCCAGGAGATGGTGGCCCGCCTGGCGGTCCACACCGGCAAGGGCCTCGCCGCCCTGATCAGGGAGGAGTTCGACCTCCGTCTCACGGCCTTTGCCATCACCGCCTTCGCCATCGCCAACGTCGGCCTGATGGTGACCGAGTTCGGCGGCATCGCCACCTCGTTCGAGTTGTTCAACGTGTCGCGCTACATCTCGGTGCCCATCGCGGCCGTGGCCATCTGGTCGCTCGTGCTCTTCGGCTCCTATCGCTACGCCGAGCGCGTCTTCCTCCTTCTCACTCTGGTGTTCATCGCGTACCCGATCGCGGCCGTGCTGGCCCACCCCGACTGGCACCAGGTGGCGGCCAACACGGTGTGGCCCCACTTCGTCGCCTCGAAGTCCTTCCTCTTGTTGTCGGTCGCCCTCATCGGCACCACCATCACGCCGTACATCCAGCTGTACGAGGCGGGTGCCGTCGTCGACAAGGGCGTCAAGCCCGAGCAGTACCACTTCCAGCGCGTCGACGCGATCACGGGCGCGGTGCTGGCCGCGTTGGTGGCCATGTCGATCATCATCGCCACCGGCGCCACCATCGGGGGGACGGGACCGCTCACGTCGGCCACCACCGCTGCCGAGGGTCTCAAGCCCGTGGCCGGTGCCTTTGCCACGACGTTGTTCGGGATCGGGTTGCTCGGCGCCTCCGCGTTGGCGGCCGCGGTGGTCCCGTTGTCGACGTCCTACGCGGTCGCCGAGGCGATCGGCGTCGAGCGCTCGGTCTCCTCGAGCTTCCGCAAGGCACCGGTCTTCCTCGGGATCTTCACCTTCCAGATCGTGATCGGTGCCGCGGTGGTGCTCGTCCCGGGCAACCTGATCACCCTCATTCTCAACACCCAGGTGCTCGAAGGGGTGATCACGCCGATGACGCTGATCCTGATCCTCGTGCTGGCCAACCGCCGCTCGTTGCTCGGATCGGCCGCCAACGGCCCGTTCGCACGCTGGGTGGGGGGACTGGCGATTGTGGCAGTCGCCATCGTGGCGGGCGTCTATGTCCTGCTCACCGTGCTCGGCTGGGTGGGCATCGGCTGAACGGCAGGCCGGACGGGTCGCCGGAGCCGCCGTTTGCACAGGACCAGGGGGTTCGGGGAGGCTAGGGGGTCATGGTGAGTCGAGTCGGGACATCCATTGCCTAAAACGCCTCGCCAGAAGTGGATCGAGACCAAGGAATCCTGGGAACGCTCGCGCCACATCGAACTGCCCGCCCCGATCGCCGCTGCACCGCCCCAACCTGGGGGTTTGCGCGTCGCCTTCCTCATCTACCGGGGGAATCCCCGTTGCGGCGGGCAGGGGGTCTACACCCGCCACCTGACCCGGGAGCTGGTCGCCCTCGGCCACTCGGTCGAGGTGTTCTCCGGCCCGCCCTGGCCCGATCTCGACGAGGGCGTGGGCTTCACGCCGGTCCGGGGCCTCGATCTCTACCGGCAGCCCGACCCGTTCCGTGTCCCGCACCGCAGCGAGTTCACCTCCAAGGAGGACTGGACCGAGTTCGCCATCATGTGCACAGCCGGCTTCGGGGAGCCCCTGGCCTACTCCCTGCGCGCCCGCGAGATCCTGGCGGGGCGCCGCGACGAATTCGACGTCGTGCACGACAACCAGTGCCTGGGCAACGGGATGCTGGGCATGGTCGAGGACGGCTGGCCGCTGCTGACGACGTTGCACCACCCCATCACGGTCGACCGCCAGCTGGCCCTGTCGCACACGACCAACCCCTGGCAGCGCTTCACGACGCGCCGGTGGTTCGGTTTCCTCGGCATGCAGGTGCGCGTGGCGCGCGCCCTCCCTGCCGTGCTCACCGTGTCGCAGAACTCCCGCCAGGACATCGCGGCGCAGATGGATGTCCGGCCCGAGCGCATGACGGTGGTGCCCGTCGGCGTCGACCACACCGTGTTCCGCCCGTTCGACGACGTGACGCCGGTGCCCGGCCGCATCATGGTGACCTCCAGCAGCGACGTCCCGATGAAGGGTCTCGTGCCGTTGCTCGAGGCGGTGGCCAAGCTGCGCACCGAGCGCGACGTCGAGCTGACCGTGATCGGCCGCCCCAACGAAGGTGGCCGGGTCGATCGGGCCATCGCCCGGCTCGGGCTGGCCGACGCCGTGCGCTGCGTCAGCGGCATCAGCGACGACGAGCTCGCACACCTCTACGGCGAGGCGCAGGTGGCGGTCGTGCCCTCGCTCTACGAGGGCTTCTCGCTCCCGGCCATTGAGGCGATGTCCTGTGGCGTGGCCGTGGTCGCCACGACGGGAGGTGCCCTGCCCGAAGTGGTCGGCACCGACGGTGAGACCGGGCTCCTCGTGGCGCCCGACGATCCGGGCGCGCTGGCGGGCGCCATTGCCCGCCTGCTCGACGACGCCGACCTGCGGGCGCGCCTCGGCGCGGCCGGGCGCGCGCGTGTCGTGAGCCGCTTCACGTGGCAGGTCACCGCGGCCGGGACCGCCGCCTGCTACCAGGCCGTCATTGAGGGCAAGCCGCTCCCGGGGGCCCCATTGGCCCAGGTCGCAGGCTTGGAGACGCCGCTGGCCCGAGGAGCAGCCTGATGTTGACCGTCGACTACGACCGACTCGGCGTCGGTCCCGGTGACCGCGTGCTCGACCTCGGCTGCGGATTCGGACGCCATGCGTTCGAGGCCGCCCGCCGCGGCGCGTCGGTGGTGGCCCTCGACGCCGGCCCCGAGGAGGTGGCACAGGTGCGCGGCACCTTCGCCGCCATGATTGAGGCGGGGGAGATCGCGCCGGACCATCCCGTCACGGCGGTGCAGGGCGACGCGCTGTCGCTGCCCTTCCCCGACGGGACCTTCGACCGCGTGATCGCGTCGGAGGTGCTCGAGCACATCCCGGACGACACCGCGGCCATGCGCGAGCTCGCCCGCGTCCTTCGCCCGGGCGGTGCCATGGCGGTCACGGTGCCGCGTTGCGTGCCCGAGGCCATCAACTGGGCGCTGTCGGACGAGTACCACGACACGCCCGGGGGACATGTCCGTATCTATCGGCGTTCCACTCTGGAGCGCCGGCTGCACTCGGTCGGGCTCGAAGCGACCGGCTTCCACCACGCCCACGGCCTGCACTCGCCCTACTGGTGGCTGCGGTGCCTCGTCGGGCCGTCGAACGACACGCACCCAGCGGTCGAGGCGTACCACAAGGTGCTGGTCTGGGACATCGTCAAAGCACCGTTCGTCACGCGCACCGCCGACCGGGTCTTGAGCCCCGTCATCGGCAAGAGCTTGGTGCTGTACCTGACCAAGCCCCTCGCCGGCGTGGCCGACCTGCCCGACTCGCGCCCCACACTGCCGCGCGGTGTGCCCGGACGGCGCGGGCCCACCACTCCGAGCCAGGGAGCTGCCGCATGACCACCGAAGACATCCGATCCGCCACGCTGCCCGAGGTGCCCGGCATCCTGACGAGCGCCGACGTGCTGGCCACCGGCCACGCCATCGCCGCGGTGCAGCGCCACGACGGGCAGATCCCGTGGTTCGAGGGCGGCCACTGCGACCCGTGGAACCATGTCGAAGCAGCCATGGCACTGACCGTGTGCGGCCTCGTCGACGAGGCGGTCGACGCCTACCGCTGGCTGGCCCGCCGCCAGCTTCCCGACGGCAGCTGGTTCAACTACTACCAGGGTGACGCGGTCAAGGACCTCCGGCTCGACACGAACGTCTGCGGCTACCTGGCCGCCGGCGCGTGGCACCACTACCTGATCACCGGTGACGTCGGATTCCTCCGCGAGCTCTGGCCGACGATTGAGAAGGGGATCGACTTCATCCTGCGGTCGCAGCAGCCGGATGGCTCGGTGCTGTGGTCGCTCGACTCGACCGGCCGCCCGGAGCAGTACGCGCTGCTCACCGGCTCGTCGTCGATCTACCACTCCATGCGGTGCGCCGTCGCCGTCGCCGAGTGCCTGGCCAAGGACCGGCCCGACTGGGAGCTGGCGGCTGGGCGGCTCGGGCACGCGGTGGCCCATCACCCGGGTGCGTTCGCCCCCAAGGTCGAGTTCGCCATGGACTGGTACTACCCGATGTTGTCGGGCGCGCTCGAGGGTGAGGCCGGGCGGCGCCGCATCGCCGAGGGTTGGTCCACCTTCGTCATGGAGGGCCTGGGCGTGCGCTGCGTCTCCACGGGAGACTGGGTCACGGCGGCCGAGACGGCGGAATGTGTGTTGACGCTCGATGCGCTCGGCATGGAGGGCCCGGCCCTGGACCTGTTCGCGGCGGGGCAGAACCTGCGCTTGTCCGACGGGTCCTACTGGACCGGCATGGTCTACCCCGAGCTGGAGACGTTCCCCAAGCACGAGCGGACGACCTATACGTTTGCCGCCATGGTGCTGGCCGCCGACGCGCTGTCGAACACCAGCCCGGCCGCCGGGCTGTTCCGGGGCGAAGGACTGCCCGCCGCACTCGATCTGGCCGAGCCGCACTGCGGGGATGCCATTGAGGGGTGCACCGTCGCTGATCCGCCGCAGTACTTCTCGCGCGGCTGACCCGCCCACCTCGTCGGCGGCCACGGGGCCCCGTCCGAACGGCGCCGCCGACCAGCACCAGAGCCAGCGCCAGCGCCAGGAAGCCCACCTGGGCGGGTAGGTTCGGTCCCGATTCCGATGCAGCCCCGCCGCCGACGCTCCACGCCAGTTGTCTGACCGGCTGACCGCCGCCGAGGACCCGCGTGTCACGCGGCGACGCCGCCTGACCCTGGTGGCGATGTGCATCGCCCAGGGCATGACCCTGCTCGACGTCACCATCGTCAACACCGCGCTGCCGTCCATCCAGCGGGAGCTGCACATGACGGCGGGCCAACTCGAGTGGGTGATCAGCGCGTACGCCCTCAGCCTCGCCGCCTTCATCCCGCTCGGGGGCGCGCTGGGGGACCGCTTCGGGCGGAAGCGGTTCTTCCTCGTCGGCATGGTCGTCTTCACCGTCGGCTCGGTGGCCTGCGCCCTCTCGACGTCGGACCTGGCACTCATCGGATCGCGCGCCCTCCAGGGAGCGGGCGGCGCGTTCATGTCGGCCCTGACCTTGGCCATCCTCACCGAGACGTACCCGGTGGAACGGCGCGCCGGCGCGTTCGGGATGTGGGCCGCCATCTCAGGTCTCGGCTTCGGGCTGGGCCCGGTGGTCGGTGGCGCCCTCCTGTCGGTCTTCGACTGGTCCTCTGTCTTCTGGGTCAACGTCCCGGTGGGGGTCGCCGGCCTCCTCCTCGCGTCCGTGGCCGTCACCGAGTCACGCAACCCGGAGGGGCGGGCGCTCGACGTCGTGGGGATGCTCGCCATCGCCCTCGGGCTCTTCGGCATCACCTTCGGGCTGATCGAGTCGTCGAGCCACGCCTGGGCATCCCTCGACGTCGCCGGGCCGCTGGTGGCCGGCGTGGTCCTGGTGGCGTTCTTCCTCCTGTGGGAGGGCCGGACGTCGTCGCCGATGCTGCCGCCGAGCCTGCTGCGCGCCCGCAGCTTCGTCTCCGGGTGCGGCGTCTATCTCCTCACCTACCTGGCGCTGGCCGGGGTGATGTTCTACGTCACGCTGCTCTTCCAGAACGTGGACGGATGGTCTCCCTTCCGCACCGGCATCTCGTGGCTGTCCATGAACATCCCATTCATCGTGGCGGCCCAATCCGCCGGCAGGTTCCGCCGCCGATTTCAGCCCGTTGTGATCGTGGTCACCGGGTGCCTGCTGGGAGGAGCGGGGGTCGCCGTCCTCGCGCTGCTCTCGGACACCACGCCGTTCGCGTTGGCCTTCGTCGGATACGTGCTGGTGGGCGTGGGATGGGGCACGCTGGTCCCGGGCGTCGTCAACGTCGCCATGCGCGACGTGCCTCCCGGCGTCTCGGGCGGCGCGTCGGGGCTCGTCAACGCGGCACGGCAGATCGGGACCTCAGTGGGGCTGGCGGTGCTCGGGACCATCGGTGTGCACGCCGCCACGACATCGTGGGCGACCCGCACCGCCGGCGTGGCGGGCGCGGCGGGGCAGGCCCAGTACGTCGCCGGCGGGCAGATCACGAACGTCACGCACACGCTCGGCAGCCAGTACCGGCCCGACGCGGTGGCTGCCTTCGTGTCCGGGTACCACCTGGCGCTGTTCGTGGCGGCCGGGTCGACCCTGGCCGCCGCCCTCGTGGCCGCGGTCGGCCTGCGTTCGGACGCAGGTGCAGTCGCCATCGGCCAGCGGCGCGGCGTGGTGACGGGGGTGGCGACGGTTGAAGGGGCGGACTCGACCGCCTGACCCGACGGCTGTGACCCGGCCAGCCCCTCGACGCGCTCAGCCCGGCGGCGAAATCCGACGCAGCACGCGCAGGCTGCCGCAGGCGCCGTCGTCGGTGAACGCACCCGAATCGAGCGCGGCGCAGTAGAGCTCGTAGGGCGGTCGTCCGCCGTCGGCCGGATCGGGGAACACGTCGTGGATGGCCAGCCATCCGCCGAGCGCAACGTGGGGGGCCCAGCCGTTGAAGTCCGCCCAGGCGGGCTCCTCGCCGTGGCCGCCGTCGATGAAGCAGAAGGCGAGCGGGCGGTCCCACCGGGCCGCCAAAGTGGGGGAGTCGCCCACGATCCCCATCACCGAGCCCTCCAATCCAGCGTCGGTGATGGTTCGGCGCCAGAAGGGCAGCGTGTCGATGCGCCCGATGGCGGGGTCGACGAGGTCGGGCTCGTGGTACTCCCAGCCGGGCTGGTTCTCCTCCGAGCCGCGGTGGTGGTCGATGGAGAGCAGCGCGGCACCCGTGGCCTCCGCGGCCGCGCCGATGTACACGGTGGACTTGCCGCACCAGGCGCCGATCTCGACGAAGGTGGTGGGCGTGGCCGCCGCCACGCCGGCCTCGCCGGCCCGCAGGGCGGCGGCGAAGAGCGCCTCGCCTTCGTCGTCGGGCATGAAGCCCCGCGTGGTCCGGGCCTGCGCGAACAATGCCCGCACACGCGCCGAGTCGCTGACGCCGGGGCCGGCTCCGGCGACTGCGCCGGTCACGAAGAGGTCGGTGTGCGGGCCGCGCGCAGCGAGTCCGCCAGTCCGGCCCGCTCGCGAGAGGCGAAGGCCAGGTTGACCCGGAGCCGCTCCACCGACTGCGCCACCCGGCGCGGGCCGGAGGACAGGGGATGAGCGTCGAGGAAGGCGATGGCGTCCTCGGCGAACTCGGCATCGCCGCACAAGGCGGGGATCGCCTCCACGATGCGAGGGGGAGCGTTCTTCGGGAAGCGGTCGAGGACCGCGTCCCAGTTCTCGGTCAACCGCGTCCAGACCGCCTGGTTGCCCACGGGGTTGGCGAGGAGCGCGCCGAGGACGACGAACCCGTTCTGGCTGCGCACCTCGGTCATGGCCAGGTCGAACGTGCGCAGGCACAGGTCGACGTCGGGGAATCCGGACAGCGCCCCCAGTGAGCGCATCTCCTCCTGGGGAGTCGCCGCGTTCCGGTAGCGCTCCAGCAGCGCGTCGTAGTCACCGGGCCGCAGGAGCTGCGAGACGACGGCCAGTGTCGCTGACTCGATGTCGGGCGGGATCGGGTCGCCCGACCCGCCGCCGATGGGCGAGGCGTCGAAACGCCGGGCTGCCTCCGCCCGGACGGCGGGGTCGGCACCCACCGTGCCCAGGAGGTTGATGGCCAGCGCGCGCAACGTCGGCGTGCGGTCGTTCTCGCCCGGTGTGGCGTCGAAGCCCAAGCGACGCTGCGTGGGCCCCATGAGCGCGCCGACGGCCTCGTGGAGGGCCTCCTCGTGCTCGGGTAGAGCGATGCGCTTGGTGAGGCCCAGCGCGTTCCCGACGGGTGACCAGGCGGCAGGCTCGGGCTCTTCGCCGAGCCGGGCCGCCAGGACGAGGAAGTCCTGCAGCGTCGAGTGGCCGGCGAGGGTCGTCGCCCAGGTGTCGGCCACCAGGTTCGCCCGCTCCAGGGGCGTGAGATCGGAAAGATGCTCGGCCAGCGCCGTGCGGTGTGCGGTCTCGTAGCCGACGCGGAACATGCCCCATCCGCCGGCATTGACCACCGCCAGTCCCTGCGTGGCCTCGGGGATCGTCTCGGGTGCCGCGTCGAGGACCAAGTGGCGCACCGGCGCGCCGGGCTCACCGTCGGCGGGGAGCGCCCGCACGGCCACCGGCACGCGCCATTCCGACCCGATTGACGAGGTGGCGCCGGCGGGAACCGGTCCCAGTGCGAAGGGCTGCTGGCTGAGGGCGGCTCCGCGCAGGGACACCAGCGGGTGCCCGCCCTGGAGAATGAAGGTGTCCATGACGTCGCGCACCGGCGCGCCGCTGGCGTTCTCGAGCGCGTCCCACAGATCGCTGGTCACCGTGTTGCCGTAGGCGTGTGCCTTGAGATAGGTCCGGACGCCGTCGCGGAACACCTCAGGCCCGATGTGCTGCTCGAGCATGCGGAGGACGCCGCAACCCTTCTCGTAGGTCAGCACGTCGAACATGCCTTCCGCTTCCTTGGGCGGGCCGACCGGGTATTCGATCGGGCGGGTCAGGTGCAGCGCGTCGACCTGCAGGGCCGCCTCCCGGGATGGTGCGAAGCCGATCCAGCGGTCCCACGACGGCCGGAAGGCGTCGACGCAGAGCGTCTCCATGAAGGTGGCGAAGGCCTCGTTGAGCCAGATGCCCTCCCACCAACCCATGGTCACCAGGTCGCCGAACCACATGTGCGCCAGCTCGTGCGCAATGACATCCGCCACGCGCTCGAGCTCGGCGCGGGCCGCTTCGTCCTGGTCGACGAGGAGAGCGGTGTCGCGGAACGTGATGCAGCCCAGGTTCTCCATGGCGCCGGCTGCGAAGTCGGGGATGGCGACGAGGTCCACCTTGTCACCGGGATAGGGGATGTTGAAGTACTCCGTGAAGAAGCGCAGCGCGAACGCGCCGACCTCCAGCGCGAACCCGGCCAGTGGCAGCTTCCCGGGGGTGCAGACGACGCGCAGGGGGACCCCGTCCACGTCGACGGTCTCGGAGATCTCGAGCTTGCCGACGATGAAGGCCACGAGATACGTCGACATCTTCATGGTGGGGGAGAAGCGGATGCGCCGCTTGTTCGCCCACTTCGTCGATCCCGACGACCGGGGAGTTCGAAATGGCCTCGACGTCGGGCTCGACGATCAGGGCGATCTCGAAGACGGCCTTGCGGTCCGGCTCGTCGAAGCAGGGGAAGGACCGCCGGGCGTCGACGGACTCGAACTGGGTCGTGGCCATGGTCTGGGGCTCGCCGTCGAGGCCCGTGTAGGTGGAGCGGTAGAAGCCACGGAGCTTGTCGTTGAGCGTGCCGCTGAACCGGCAGCTGATGGTGCACGGACCAGGGGGGAGCAGGTCAGGGGGCCGGAAGGTGACCTGCTCGAGGTCGTCGTTGAAGGCGACGCTGCAGGCCATGGTGGTGCCGTCGGCCGTGACCACCTCGACGTCGCTGATGGCCAGCTCGGCCGCATTGAGGACGATCTCCTCCGCCGCCTCGTGGACGATGGCGTCGATCCCGACGGTGCCCGAGAAGGTGGCGGAGGCCACGTCCGGCTCGATTTCGATGCGGTACGTCTCCGGCTCGATCGTCCGGGGCAAGCGGAACGCCTCGGAAGCGGACGCGACAGCTGGGGTGGGAGCTGAAGGCATCCGTGAAGGCTACCCGCGGTGCCGCGGGTAGTTTCTCGCTCCGTGCCCGCTGACCAAGCCCAACCCGCCCACAATGGCGACGCCCGTGATCTCGACGTCGTGGCCATCGGTTCGCCCTTGCTCGATGTCATCGAACTGGCGACCGACGAACAGTTAGCCCAGGTCGGGCTGGAGAAGGGATCGATGACCCTGATCGACCTGGAGACTGCGGCGACGGTGCAGGAGGGCATGGATGCGCCCCGCTACGTCTCGGGCGGCTCAGTGGCCAACACCACGGCCGGGATCGCCGAGCTCGGCGGCACAGCCGGTTTCGTGGGTGCCGTCGCCGACGACGAGGTGGGCCGCACCTACGCCGAGAACCTGCGGGCGGCCGGGGTCGAGTTCGAACCTCACCTGAGCGAGACGGCAATCGGAGACGGCCTCGGCACCGGGCGCTGCATGGTGCTCATCACCAGCGACGCCGACCGCACCATGGGGACCTATCTGGGGGCCGCCTCGACGCTCTCACCCAAGGGTGTCCCGGAGGCGTTCGTCGCCCGAGCCTCCATTGTGCTGCTCGAGGGCTACCTGTGGGATGTGCCCGCCGCCAAGGAGGCGATGCGCCACGCCGCGGCGACGGTGCACGCCGCCGAGGGCTCCGTCGCGCTGTCGCTCTCCGACCCCTTCTGCGTCGGCCGCCACCAGAGGGAATTCCTCGACCTCCTGATCGACGATGTCGACATCCTGCTCGGCAACGAGGAGGAGATCACCATGCTCTTCGGCGTGTCCTCCCACACGGACGCGCTCGAGGCGGCGGAGGAGACAGGACTGCTCGTCGTGATGACCCGGGGTGCGCAGGGCGCCACGGTCCTGACCGCCCGTGGCCCCGAGGAGGTCGCCGCGGCGCCGGTGGCGCGGGTGCTCGACACGACCGGGGCGGGGGACCTCTTCGCCGCAGGGTTCCTCTTCGGCCTGACCCACGGGATGGACCCCGTCGAGAGCACAAGGCTCGGCGGACTGTGCGCCGCCGAAGTGATCGCGCACACGGGTGCCCGGCCCGAGGCCGACCTCAAGGCGCTGGCCGCCGGCGCTGGCCTCCTCCCGGGCTAGCCGGCCCGCTCGTGAGCCTTTCGATCGGCATCGTCGGCCTGCCCAACGTCGGCAAGTCGACGCTCTTCAACGCGCTGACCAACAACGAAGTCCTGGCAGCCAATTATCCCTTCGCCACCATTGAGCCCAACGTGGGGGTGGTGGCCGTGCCCGACGCGCGGCTGCAGCAGCTGGCGGACCTCTACGGTGGGGCACCCGTCGTTCCCGCCTCTGTGACCTTCGTGGACATTGCGGGCCTCGTGCGCGGCGCGTCGCAGGGGGAGGGTCTGGGCAACCAGTTCCTCGCCGCCATCCGCGAGACCGACGCCATCTGCCAGGTGGTGCGCGCCTTCCACGATGACGACGTCGTGCACGTCGACGCGCGGGTGGACCCCGCGGGCGACATCGAGACGATCAACACGGAGCTGATCCTGGCCGACCTGCAGACGGTGGAGCAGCGCTTGCCGCGCCTCATCCGCGAGGCCAAGGGCGATGCGGCTCTCAAGCCGGCCGTCGAGGCCGTCGCGGCGGCGGAACGGATCCTCGGTGCCGGCCGCACCATCACGGAGGCGGCCTCGAAGGGCGAAGTGGACGTCACCCTGCTGCGCGACCTGCATCTGTTGACGGCGAAGCCGTTCATCTACGTCTTCAATGTCGACGAGGGCGCGCTGGGGGACGCCGCCCTGGCCGCCCGTCTGGCCGAGAGCGTGCTTCCGGCTCCGTCGATCGTGCTGTGCGCGCAGATCGAGGCTGAGGTGGCCGGCCTCCATGCTGCGGACGCCGCCGAGCTGCTGCGCAGCTACGGCCAGGAGGAGTCGGGACTCGAGCAGCTGGTCCACGTCGGGTTCGCCACGCTCGGGCTGCAGACCTTCCTCACGGCGGGGCCGAAGGAGGCGCGGGCGTGGACCATCCACATCGGCGACACGGCCCCCAAGGCGGCCGGTGTCATCCACACCGACTTCGAGCGTGGGTTCATCAAGGCCGAGGTCATCAGCTTCGAGGAGCTCCTCGAAGCCGGCTCGGTCGCTGCGGCACGCACAGCCGGGCGGGCACGCATGGAGGGCAAGGACTACGTCATGCGTGACGGCGACGTGGTGGAGTTCCGCTTCAACACCTGA
>CAVWBB010000011.1:0-30609 GCA_963753115.1 uncultured Acidimicrobiaceae bacterium | reverse complement strand
GAAAGGATCGCCCACGCCTCGTCGACCACCAGGAAGAAACGACCACGGTCCGACGAAGACCCGCCGATTCCGGCCGCAGTCCGGGCGAGCGCTGCCTGCAGCCAGGCGGTGGCGCACGCCATGAGGACACCCAGCGCGGCGGATGAATAGAGCGCCGAGAGGTCGAGCACGACGAGCGGTGCCGACAGGTCGAGGCCCGGTGTCGTCGGACCGTCGAACATGCCACAGAGATCGCCGTGGACGAGACGGCGCAGCTCGAGCGCGACGTCTCGCCCGTCTTCGAGGAGGTCACGTTGCTCGGTGCGCAGGGCTCGGGCGGCGTCCGCACTGGGGGTGAGCAGCGCGTCGACCACCACCGGGACGGTGGGCACGGCCGTGTCGCGTGTCGCCTCGGCGAGGGCAGCACCCAAGGCGGCTCGCTCGCGGGGGATCAGGCTCCGGCCCAGGCAGGCGCCGGCCAGAGAGGAGAGCAACTCCATCCGTCGGCGGCCGGAGGTGTCGGGGGCAGCCTCGACCCGATCGTCGTCTTCGGGTCCGGGATCGAGGGGGTTCAGGCGAATGGCGCCGCCCGGCCGGAGCGCCACGGGGCGGACGCCCCATGCGTCCGCAAGGTCGCCGTACTCCCCCTTGGGGTCGACCACCCAGGCCCGTCGGCCGAATACCGCCTGGCGCCACAAGAACGTCTTGACGAACGAGCTCTTGCCCCGACCGATCTGGCCGAAGACAACCATGTTCGGGTTGCTTATGGCTCCCGCCGCGTAGAGCTCGAAGGGGTCGAACACGAAGGAGCCCCCCAAGAGGTCGTCCCCGATCACCACGCCGCGCTGGCCGAGCCCCGCCTCGGCAATGAACGGATAGGCGGCACCGAGATTCCGGGTCGTCACCTGGTGAGCCGGCACCCGCGGCATCCGTTCCCTCATGGTGGTGAACGGTCGCCCGTTGTGGCACTCGCCTCCGTTACCTTGACCGGACCGACACCGATCCGACCAGCGCCGGTGCCAGGGGGCATCCGTGGTTTGTGACAGCCATCCGATGGATTCGTCGAATTTCCCTTGGTACCGCTCGCATTGATGAGCTGCTGAACCAGCCCTCGGATGCTGCGAATCGCTGTTCAGTCAGTGAATCCGAGTTGAGGCCCAGCCAGTGGTGTACGAGCAGGTGAGCTGAGGAAGGATCCCCCAGACGCGACGGTCACCGCGTCAACCTCAAGAAGCAGTTTCCACACAACCACTTGAGGAGGATCACGGTGAACGTCCCCACCACTATCGACGCGGCTGCATGGCTTGGCAAGTACCTGGAGGGCGCCAACGGCGACACCGATTTGGCGAGGTCCATGCTGGCCGCCTTCGCCGAGGCTCTGATGTCGGCCGAGGCCTCGATGCAGTGCAACGCCGGCTATGGCGAACGCACATCCGAGCGCGAGAACTCGCGCAACGGGTATCGGCTGCGGCCCTGGGACACGAGGGTCGGTTCGATCGAGCTGGCGGTGCCCAAGCTGCGCCGGGGCGTCTACAGCCCCGAGTTCTTGCTCCAGCCGCGCCGGCGGGCCGAACAGGCCCTGGTGTCGGTGGTCTGTGCGGCCTACGTGGAGGGGGTCTCCACGCGCCGGGTCGACGACCTGGTCAAGGCCATGGGCATCGACGGGATCTCCAAGTCCGAGGTCTCCCGCATGGCCAAAGAGCTCGACAAGGTGGTCACCGAGTTCAAGGAGCGGCCCCTCGACCAGGGCCCCTACCGCTACTTGTGGATCGACGCCTTGACCCAGCGGGTCCGCGAAGGGGGCCGCGTCGTGAACGTCTCGGCCGTCATCGCCACGGCCGTGGGCGCCGAGGGCCGGCGCGAGATCGTCGGCCTCGACATCGCGACGACCGAGGACACGGCTGCTTGGACGGCGTTCTTGCGGGCGCTGGTGGCCCGGGGACTGAGTGGTGTCGAGCTCATCATCTCCGACGCCCACGGCGGCATCAAAGCCGCCATCTCCCAGGTCTTCTCCGAGGCCTCCTGGCAACGGTGCCGCACCCACTTCATGGCCAACCTGGCCTCGCGGTGCGCCAAGGGCAACTGGCCCATGATCGCCACCTTGGTGCGCTCCATCTTCGAGCAGCCCGACCGCGACACCACCTGGAGCCAGTTGGCCGACGTCACCGACAAGCTGACCCAGGCGGGCTTCTGTGACGTCGTCACCTACTTGCTCGACGCGGCCGACGACATCTTGGCCTTCAGCGCCTTCCCCACCGAGCACTGGCGACAGATCCGCTCGAACAACCCCCAGGAGCGACTGAACAAAGAGATCCGCCGGCGCACCGACGTCGTGGGCATCTTCCCCAACCGAGGAGCCGTTGTCCGTCTCTCGGAGCACTGCTCGCCGAGCAGACCGACGAATGGGCCATCGCTCGGCGCTACATGAGCGCCGAGTCCCTCAAGGGTCCGCGCACCCTCGTCGCGTCCCCCGAGGACCCGAGGCCGGCCATCGACGCCACTCGAGAGGAGGTCGCCGCGAACAGGCCCATATAGGATCAGCGATCAGAGAACAGGTTGACGCGAGGGACGTTGCACCTTACGACCTCGTACACCATTCGTTGGGACTTGACCTGAATCCGACCAACGGATGGCTGATGCGAAGGGGATTCTTGTGACACCGGACCGAGACCGGGACAGTCGGGCTGCGTGCTTAGTTGCTGGTCGGTTCGCCCTGGTCGGCGAGAGTACGCGGCGACCCAAGATGCGAAGGGATGACTCGTCGCGTGATTTTTCGGTACAGAGCTTCGAGCGCGAAAGAACCTGCGACGAGCCCGCCAACGGTGACCACTCCCCAAAGGTTGTGACTCCGTTCCTCCAGAATCAGGGCAACGAGCGAAGCGAGGCATGCTGTCGCCGCGGCAACGGCCAGGACCCGCTGAGCGGTGCGTTTGGCGATGCGAGCGGCGGCGGCGTTCACCGCACCGAAAATGATCAGAAACGCGGCGCTACCGGTCAAGGCGATGCTGCTGAGGTCGAACGCATTGGCAACCACGAGAGTGAGGCCAGTCGTGACCAAAAGGCCCTCGACGGGCCGGTCCCAGACTTTCTCGCCGAACGCTTCCGGCAGCTCTCCCGACCGTGAAATTGTCCACGACAGGCGAGCGGTGCCATAGAGGGTGGCATTGATGGCCGATGTTGTCGACAGAAGTGCGGCGACCGCCACAAGCACGAACCCAATCTGGCCAAGGCTGGGACGTGCGGCCTCCGCCAGGACGTATGAGCTGGCTCCGCGTATCTGACCGATGGTCAGCGTTCCTACGGTCACGACGGCCACCAGCGCGTAAAGGGCGATCACGATCCCCACCGAGAGATAGAGCGCCAGCGGGAGCGTCCGGCGCGGATTGCGTACGTCCTCGGCGGCGTTGGAGATCAGCTCGAATCCCTCGTAGGCGACGAAGATCACCATGCCACCACCGATGATGGCGAGTGGATCCGGCCATGTACCTGGGGAGAGACGGGACCAGTGCACACCGTGGAAGGCCGAGGCCACGACCAAGGCAAGGATGGCCAGCTTGGCGGCAACGATCCACTCCTCCGCGCCACCCACGATGGACGCCCGGGCGACGTTGAGAATGGCGATCACGATGATGATGCCGCTCAGGAGGAGATGGTCCACTACGGCCGACGGTTGGCCCGGGATGAGGCTGTCCGCGTAACCGGCAAATGCGGCGGCGTACAGCGAGATCATGACGACGTAGCTGAACCACAACAGGACGTTGAGCCCACCGACGAGGACCCCTGACCCGAAGGTCTCGTTGAGAAAGGTGACCGTCCCGCCCCGGCTTGGGTACGCGACCGAAAGCCGGGCGTAGGAGGTGGCAGTGAGCAGGGCCACGCCCCCGGCGACGAGAAAGGCGATCGGGGCCGCGCCGCGGGCCAACTCGATGGACAGTCCCAGAACGGCGAAAATGCCGCCACCGACCATTCCGCCGATCCCGATCGCCACCGTGCTCGCCAGTCCGAGCGTCCGCCTTGGCCGACGGATTTGGGCCGCCGGGGGAGTTCCGTTCAGTCCGGCCCTCGACACCATCAGACCTTACTTCCGACTATGAACGTGGTCTCGATTCACAGGCGAGATGAGTTTGCCTGGCTCAGTCCTCGCGTCCCGGGCAGGTTTCCGCGGCCCCAGGGGGCGAGGAAGCTCGTCGACCAGTTGACCTCGTCGGACCTCGAGGTGCTCGCGCTGATCGCGATCTGACAGTCGAAGCCAAGGCCTGCACTTTCCCCTCGACGAGGGAGAGGCGCGTCGATGTTCGAGAAGATTGACCAACTCAAGGATATGGTCTTGTCGAGCTAGAGACAGGACGCGAAAACGGCCCCGCCGGACGAGAGGTGGCGGAGCCGCTTTCGCTTGGTGGCGTCCCCGGTCTCCCCAGTCCGGGCACGCCTACCGCCTGTACTGACACCCGTCAAACGGTAGGTCTCGTGACTGACGTACGGCTCAGCGGGCGTATTTCAGAGCTACCCAGCACCCTTGGTCGTCCAAACCGTAAGAGACATAAGAATTTGGGAAGACCTTGACCCATGTGTCCCTGTTACATCTGGGCGTGTATCTACCACGCCGCGCTGGCCGAGCCCCGCCTCGGCAATGAACGGATAGGCGGCACCGAGATTCCGGGTCGTCACCTGGTGAGCCAGCACCCGCGGCATCCGTTCCCTCATGGTGGTGAACGGTCGCCCGTTGTGGCACTCGCCTCCGTTACCTTGACGTAGGCGTGGCCATCGACGGTCGCGGGGAAGGTTGAGCGCACATGAGCGAGCCCGATCGCCCACCCCAGCCCTTGGTGGTGACGCTGGCCGCCCTGACCGTCGTGAGCGGCTTCGTCGACGCGGTGAGCTTTCTCGGCCTCGGGCACGTCTTCACCGCCAACATGACGGGGAACGTGGTCCTCATCGGGTTCGCGGCGGCCGGTGCGCCCGGGTTCTCCATGGCCGCCAGCCTCTGCGCCCTGGGGTCTTTCCTCGTCGGCGCCGTCCTCGGGGGCCGCCTGCTGCAAAAGGTCACCTCGCCGCGACGCCTCCTGCTCGTGGCCATGGCGATCGAGACCGGCTGCACCTCGGCCGCCGCTGTCGTCGCCGGCGTCGTCACGGCGATCGGGACGGGGTGGCCCCGCTTCACCGTCATCGCCCTGCTCGCCGTGGCCATGGGTCTCCGCAATGCGGCCGTGCGGGATATCGGGGTGCCCGACATGTCCACGACGGTCCTGACAACCACCCTGACCGGTCTGGCTTCTGGTTCCCGATTAGCGGGCGGCACCAATCCGCATGCACGCCTCGGTGCGACGTCCGTCGTCTCCATGTTCGTCGGAGCGCTCGTCGGAGCCGTCCTGGTGTTGCACGCCGGGGCGACCTGGTCGCTCGCGGTCGCCGCCGGCATCCTCGCGGCGACCGCCGTGTTCTTCTCCCGGGAGGCTCCGCTCGAACTAGGACTCGCGCACTAGGGCGGGAGTCACCCGTCCGTGAAGCCCCAATGGTTCGAGGTGCTTCCGTCGAACGTGTCGTCGCCGCCGAAGGTAGCGGTAACGACGTCCTGCGTGCCCGGTGTCGCCGACGGTGGGGCGACACACGACGCTGTGTCCGATGCGAGCTCGACCGCGTTCCCACCGGCACACTGCAGCGACTCCCCCGATGGGCCCGAGACGGCGAACGTCACGGTGCCCGTGGGCGTCCCGGCGGTCACGGGATAGCCGGGGCCACAACCGCGACGACCGCGACATCCGCGACATCCGCCACAACGACCACCATCGAGGCACCGCCTCCGCCCAGTGGTTCGGGCGCGGGAAGTCAAGGCTCCTTCCCCCAGCCAACGTCGGCCACCACCGCTCCGACAGTTCCACCGTCAACGACGTCACCGGCACCGCCACCCAACGTGATGGGCCGGAGCCTCTCGTCCGCTGAGGCACAGCTGCAGGCGGCCGGGTACAGCATCTCTGCCCATCCGTGGGGTGGCAGCTGTCCCACGGCGAACGTGGTCATGCAGCAGGTGCCACCACAGTCGGGCAACGTGCAGATCTTCTACTGCGCCACCCCGTGACCGGCCCTCGCCCGTGGTTGTCTGCCGCAACTCGAAACAAGTGTGTTGGCAGTCCGTGGACACACCCCCGACTCCCGGGCCTTCACGCCCGAGCCAAATCGACGCGGTCCACAACCACACCAGAGGGCGCGGGCCTCACCACACCAAAAAAGGACGATGCGTGTCGCCGAGATCGACGCCGTCAGTCCTGTCGCCCGTCCTCCAGGTAGACGCACCCCGCCCCGGCGTTCAGCGCCGCCCCGACCCGGCGCCGAAGTGGGCCGCTGAGCAGTGAGAGCGCCTCAGCCGGATCCACCAGCCGGTGCTCGGAAAGTTCCTCTTCCTGCAACGTGATCCCGTCCAAGGCGGCGTCGGAGAGCACCCCGCAATGGAAGAGGAACCGCATGCCGCCGGGCTTCGACGGCTTGGGCCGCAGGAAGTCGACGGCCACCAGCCGGCCGTGCTCGACGACCAGGCCAACCTCCTCGCGCACCTCCCGCCGGCAGGCTTCCCACGGCGTCTCGCCGTCGGCCTCCATGATGCCGCCCGGGATCGTCCAGTGCTCCTTGTAGGTCGGGTTGGCGATGAGGAGCCGCCCTCGCCCGTCGAAGATCAGCGCGCCGGATGACGCCGGGATGCGTGGCAGGACGAACGGGCCGTCGCCGTCTGTCATCGGCACCGACTCCCGCAGCTGTTCACTCGATGCCCAGACGGACGAGCTGCTCGCCTGGGGCCTCGACCGATTGCAAGGCCACGCGCAAGAGCTCCACCATGTCGGCCTCGACTGCAGTGCCGCGCAGGTTCTCGTTCTCCTCCGGGTCGTTGCGGACATCGAAGACGAAGTGCGCGTCGACGGCGTTGTTGCCCACCCAGAAGGGGAGCCGGTCGCCCGGTTCGAAGGGTTGGCGGATGACGGGTACGTCCGATCCCGGCATGAAGTCGAGGCGGGCCCGGCGGTCGGGCGGTGGGAGTCGGACCTGATCCTCCAGGCCGTGCACGGGCATGGTCGACCAGCGATTTGACCACATGGAAAGCGGGAAGTTCTGCCCCGTGGGGCCGCGGGCGTACTTGCGCCGACCGTCTGTCACCTGCACCCAGTTCCCGTAGACGCCACCGATGGCCCACTCCCTGACGTCGGCGGCTTCGCCGCGCACCAGTGGAGCAATCGACGCGCCGTGCGCGTCCGACCGGGGCGGCACGCCGAACACGTCGACCAGCGTGGCGTTGATGTCGACGTTGGTGGTCAACGACGGGCACTCGGCTCCACCACGGACGCCCGGCCAGGACACGAGCAGCGGAATGTGGCCCAGCGGCTCGTACTGCATGACTCCCGGCTTACCCCAGATGTCCTTCTCGCCGAGATAGTGCCCGTGGTCGGTGCAGACGATGACCGCGGTGCTCTGCCAGAGCCCGCGCTCGGTCAGTGCATCGAAGATCCGGCCGACCCAGTGGTCGATCATGCTCAGCTTGGCGCCGTAGTTGGCCCGTATCTGCCGCCCCTCCCGCTCGCTCAGACGACCGGCGGCCACAGCGCCGACGTCGTAGGGGGGCCAGATCAACAGCTCGCCGTCCCAGTCCGGGTCGTACCGGCCCGCCCAGGGCTCGGGCGCGTCGAACGGCTCGTGCGGATCGAATTCGTCCACGAAGAGCAGGAACGGCGCGTCGTCCGGCGCGCCCTCGCGCAACCAGCGAGCCGCGGTGCGCATCGTCCTCGGGCCGGGGAAGTCCTCCTCGGCACGGAAGAAGGTGCGTGAGCGGTCGTACGCCCGGTCCTCCGCGTCCGCCCAACCCAGGCGGTCCCGCCAGAACCACCCGCCGCCACGCGCCGGCAGGGCGGGCGTGCCGATGAAACTGGGATCGGCGTAGGTGCGCCACGGGTCCCCCTCGTGCCCGCGCACGTACTCCCATCCGCTGAAATCCGTGTGGTAGTTCTCGCCCCCGACTTCGAAGAGATGCGGATGGTCCGACACCAGCATGGTCGTGACACCGGCCCGCCGAAGTCGTTGGGTGATCGGCTCTTCCCAGACCTCTATGGAACCCCACGGCCGCCAGAGGAAGTCGAGCGAGCCGCACAGGATGTCGTGCCGTGCCGGCATGCACGGGAGCGATCCGGTGACGTGCGACGTGAAGCGTACGGCCCGCTCGCGGGCGAAGCGATCGAGATGCGGCGTCTCGAACTCCGTGCCGCCGTAGCTCCCGAGCATGTGCCGGTTGAGGCTGTCGAGCAGCAGCACGACGACATTGCGAGGGGCAGCGGGTCGATGCGCGCCACTCGTCGCGAGCGGGCCGGGATCGGTCTCTCCGGGCATTCCCTGCATCGTAGGGGGGCGCGCCCGCGTCACCGCAGTCCGCGACAGAGCGGCAGGGTGCAGGTGTAGGCCGAAGCCTGGTCACCGTAGAGGCGGCGCAGCGCCAGCCTGCTCTGCCCGGCCGCGTGCTGCACCATGTCGCAGGCGGACACCAGCTCCTCTTCGCTCTGGGCGGAGACCGTGACGTAGCCCGAGTAGCGGAACGAGGCGTGACCTTCGGCCAACTCCGCCTCGCGACGCGCCAGCACCTCGGACTCGCGGGCGTGGCGCGCCGTCGAGACGAAGCCACCGCGGCGCCGCAGCTCGGTGTCCGCCAAGTTTCACTTTGACCACCTGAAGACGGGAACGACCTGGGCCGAGCCGCCTCGCTCGATGGGATTCCGGTTGGCGTCGATCGGCCTAAGTTTTCAAGTCCAGTGGACTGCCAGCACATCCTGCTGGAATGCCACAACCGTTCCGATCAGCCCTGCCAATGGGAGCAGAAAGCGAACGGGCAATCGCCATCGCTCGAGACCCAACGCTGCCAGCCCGCAGATGGCCACCAGCCCGAAGTAGCAATAGCGTGCCTGGTAGGTGCCGGTCTGAAATGAAACGACCCAGACAGAGAGCAGCGCGGCGAGAGACAACGCACCGAGGCTGAAAAGCGTACGCCGTTCGACATGCCGCCCGACCAGGCCGATGAGAGCGCACACGAAGGCAACCGTGATGGCCACGTTGACTTCCCAGGACCAATGGGACCGGTTCCACCCCGACTGGTACCAGAACGATTTGACAATGCGGTTGGGCACGCTCACGAAGATATGTCTCAGCGGATTCCCCACCATGTAGGCCCCGAAGAAACCTCCACCGAGTCCGTTGAGCTTGGTGAGGTACCGGATCGTGGCGGTGCCGGCCAGTGGGTCGCCGTAGCGGACGGTATTTTGGATCAGGTACCAGCTGCTCACCAGCAACGCAGAGCCCAGTCCGATCACGGCGAACTGGGCACGCCTCATCCATCCTGGACCCAAGTAGGCCAAGCTCAGAATGGCCAGGCCGAGGGTCAGAGTCGAGAGCTTCGTAGTGATGAGAAGCCCGAAGACCGCGCCGACCCACGCAATGCGCCAAGGGCTTGGGGCCTTGGCGTAGCGGAGAGACAAAAACACGAGGACCGCTCCCAGAAGGTCCACGAGGTTGTCGTTGGTCACGAACGACGACAGGAAGACAAAGCGGGGAAGGAACGCAACCAGCGAGGCCGCGACGACGGGCGTCCAGGGATCCGCAGTGATGAGCCGAATGCTGAAGTAGGCGAACAACACCGTGCAGCGCGCCGAGGATGACATCGGGGAGCCTTAGCCAGAGGAGGAACCTGAGGTCGGCGTCACTGTGATGCTGGAACCATTCTTTGGCGCCAAAGAAGAGCCCGAGACTCAGCTGTCCCCGGAACGGTGCGTGGACTGATACGCCCACCACCCTCTGCCACCCTGCCATGACGAGGTAGTAGAGCGGCCCCTGCTGGGCCTCGTTGCCCGAGCAGGGATTCTGGCAGTTCGACCTCATCCCGTACCAGTGCCCGCTGACCAGCGTCTCGATGTTCTCGACGTGCCCAGGTTCGTCGGACGACTCGTAGGCGGGGGTCTTCACGGCGATCACGACTCCGAGCAGTACGAAGACGATCATGACGGTGGCCAACGCGACCCTCGGCCACGGGTTCCGTGTCCGCGCCGGGGTGGCAGCCCCACTTTGCGCATCGCTCACCGCGGAAAGGGTGGGGACCATATCGCCAACTGTGCCACCCATGGGTGAGGGAGTGGAGCGCAAATCCTCTCGAGGAGCGATCCTCTCTTGCTTGATGAGTGTGGCGCGGCTCACCGCAGCCCGCGGCAGAGCGGCAGGGTGCAGGTGTAGGCCGAAGCCTGGTCGCCGTAGAGGCGGCGCAGCGCCAGCCTGCTCTGGCCGGCCGCGTGCTGCACCATGTCGCACACGGCCACCAGCTCCTCCTCGCTCGGGGCGGAGACCGTGACGTAGCCCGAGTACCGGAACGAGGCGTGACCTTCGGCCAGCTCCGCCTCGCGACGCGCCAGCACCTCGGACTCGCGGGCGTGGCGCGCCGTCGAGACGAAGCCACCGCGGCGGCGCAGCTCGGTGTCCGCCAGGTCCGCCGTCCGCGACGCCTCGACCTTGCGCACCGCGGCGTCGGGACCAAGTGGTTCCATGACGACGGCAAAGGTGGAGCGGGCCGAGCTGAGGAGGATCGGCGCCAGGAAGTCGCTGCGCACCTCAATGCGCGGCCATTCGGCCACCCAGAACGTGGCGTGCACCATGCCGTCGACTCGTACCTCGGCCCAGCACTCCGCCATGGCCATGGGCCAGTGGTCCTGTGCCGGCGCGGTGTCCGGAGAGGCCGCGTGCGGTTCGTAGGTGCGCAGCAGCTGGTGGGCGAGGTCGTCCGCCGACAGCACCGACTCGACCTGCACGTCGGCGTCACCCAGTAGGCGCACGAGCGATCCCATCTCGCGGGCGAGCGCCGCGCACCCCACCTCGACCGACTTCGTCAGCCGGACCTGCACGGCCAGCACGACATCGTGCGCGCAGGTGTGCGAGTCCATGTCATGCAGCAACGCGTCGTACGAGGCGGTGCAGGCCGAGCCCGCGTCAGGCGCCGCCTCGGCGGCGAGGAAGGACCGCACGCCCTGCCCATCGTCGGGGAACGAGGCGGCCACCCACTGCACCCGGTGGATCGGCGAGCCCTCGCGGGCCAATGACGCCAACACCGAGGCCCAGGCTCCCACCCGGCGTTCCTGCTCGTCGGCTCCGAGGAGGGCGAAACTCCGGCCGCGCAGCAGCAGCGCCGCCGTCAACGTGCGTTCGGCGCGATCGTGCACGACACCCATGTCCCGCCAACCGGCGCGCAGAAGGCGCAGGCCGCGAAATGCGCCGAGGCGCCCGGCACCCTGGAGAGCGAATCCGAACCGGCGCGTCCCCCAGCACACGACGACCGGCAGCCACTCATCGCCGGTCCGCCCGGCGAGCGGCACCGTGGCCAGCGCGCCGTAGAGGACAAGGATGCAGATGGCCGCCGCGACACCGGCCGCGTTGGGCTCCCAGCGCAGGACGAGCACCCCGAAGACGAGGCCCACAGCCACGGTCATGATCTGCCCCGCCCGCCAGCCGGCCAGCGCGCCCCGCGCTCACGAGGGCCGAACCGGTAGCGCGACCCCCGTTCGCCGCTCACGAGTCGGAGCCTTCGCTCGGTGGCCAGGTCCGCGTGTCGCCCGGCGGCCAGGCCCGAGCCAGGCCGACGATCTGGGGGCCGTGGCCGTCGTCACCCATGTAGAAGCGCGGCTCGCCTGGCTCCACCTTCCCGATCAGGCTGCGGCCCGGCGGCACCCCCTCCCACATCCAGGCGTCCTCGGGGGATTGCGGCCCGGGCATCGTCGGCTCCCAGACGTCGGACCCCCGCTGCGCTGCGGCTGCAGCCGGCGGATCGTCGGCCTGCGGCTCCGCCCCGGGTCCCGAACCCGAACCCGACCCGGATTCGGTACGGGGCCGGGCCAGGATCGGCTTGGGCCCCTTGTCCCTCGGCGTGACTCCCTCGGCCCTCATCTGGGCGACCGCCTCGTCGTAGGCCTGCTGCGATCCGGGATCGCCCGGGGCGAGGGGGATGTCCGAGACCGCCTCCCCGCCGTCCTCGCCACCGCCACCGCCACCGCTGCCGCCGCCACTGCCACTCGCCGCACCCTTGGCCGCTCCGCCCGAAGCCGGCGTCTGAGCCAGTAATCGAGCATCTCCCAGCGCCCCCAGCCCCTCGTGCAGCGCATGGCTGGCCGCCGTCTTGGGCACCCGGGTCATGGCGGCCGTCCCCCGCTGACGCAACCCGTCGAGATGTGTCACGGCCCCGGCCTCCACCGCGGGGATCATGCGCAGGATGGCGAACGGGACGAAGGTCGCCATGACAAGGAGTGCACCGCCGGCCAGGACGGACGAGAAGCCCGCGCCATGGCCGCCCGTGCCCGCCGTCCCCGACGACACCGCCCCCGCCGCCAGGCTCAAAGTGGCCACGATCACGAACTTAGAGACGATCAGGGCGGACAGGGTCTCGACCAGGCGTCGGCACCAGTGCGACACCGCCGGCCAGACGAGCGTCGCGAGGGCCAGCGGCAGGAACAGCACCGCCACGTAGACCGCCGCCGCTCGGATCAAGAGCTCCAGCCACAAGACGAACGCCGCCACGGCGATCAGCAGTGAAATGAGCAGCAGCACGAAACTGGCGATTGTCGGGTCCCCGGCGGCCTCGACCAACCCGTTGGTCACCCCTGCAAGGAGGGAACTCACGTCGTTGCTTGTCCCTCCGGCCACGGCGTTGCTCATGGCGTCCGTCGCCGAGAGGCTCAGGACGACGACCTGAATCGCCACCACCGCCAGCAGAAGGGCGAGCGGGAGCTGCACCAGGAAGGTCCGGACGAGCTGGCCCGGGTTCTGGCGGATGACGGCCTGCAGGGTCGAGGCCAGCAGCATCGGGAGGATGACCACCCCGGCCAGGGCCGTCATCTGGCCGTAGTGCGTGCGGAACCAGCTCGCCCCGATGTCCACCGTGGTGGTGGCGCCGAGCACGTCCCCGATCTGGCTGAGCAGCCACTCGGCACCGCTGGCGACCCATTGGCTGATCCCACTGAGGACGGTCTCGAAGCCTGAGGACGCGATGGAGCCGCCGATGCTGCCGGCCTGGCAGATCGGGTTGAGGGCGTCGAGACCGGTGCAGCCGGCGGCGAGCATCGGGGCGCCGGCTCAGTGCAGGTTGGCCCCAGTGCGGAAGAAGATTGATGATCGGTGGGGCAGCCCCGATGAGGAGCGCCGCTAGGCCAGAGACCAGCACGGTCTCGCACCGGAGACCAATGGTCGGAGCTTGTCGAGCCCCGCTGACAAACTGGACGTTTACACCTAGGTTCAACGAATTATCGGTCAGGTGACACGCGACCATTGGTGACCCTCCGTGGTAATGGACTACCGGCACCAGAATCTCTGATGCCGCCGCTCGGTCGGAGAATGGTTCGTGCACCGGCGCGATGTCCCTGATTTCCCGAATTCCATCGTGCACAGTTCCCTCACGGAGCCGGAACTTGACCGCTTGCTCCGCACCTACAACAACACTGAGGTCACGCTCCTGCGGAGGTCGGTTGCCACACATTGAGGTGACCAACCTCGCGGGACAACACACCGAGACGAGCGGACGTGGCCGATAAAGCTCCCGGGACCTCTGACAATCTGCAAGAGCTGGTAGCGGCGCTGAGAAGCGCCAGAAATGGGCGCGGGAGATTTGCTACATTCCTGATTCCCCCGCGTGAAGGAAACCTGAACGCAGATCCACCGCCGACCACAAAGACGAGTGCAGCACCCGCGGACCTTCCTTGAACATGACGGGTGCCGGTCTGGATCCCTCGGAGGAGTTATGGACATCTCAACGAATCCACCTGAGGCGCGAACGACTGAGCACGCGGTCAGGGCGCGTTGAGGACCCAGCAAGGCCGAGCACAGGCCACGAAGAACGGGGATGTTCTCACAGAACTTGTCACGCACAACCGGTTGGCGCTGGCACTCATTGCCAGCGTCGTGCTCGTCGTGCTATTTACCCCGGTAGGTTCGATCGCACCACTTCCAACCTCTGACAACAGTTGGCATGCTGCGCTGGCAATGGCGTTCGTTCACAACGTTCAGTTTGGTCCCAACGCAATATTCAACTACGGCCCATTGGGCTTTCTGGAATTTCCGCAGCTCTATTTCACATCCACGTTCATCTTCGCCGAGCTGTACGTCATCGCAATCCATCTCCTTCTCTTCGCCGGGTTCTACTGGTCCCTCTCTCGCTCGTTCGGAAAGAGATGGGGTGTCGTTCTTGCCGTCGTGGGAACATGGGGCGTCGCAGCAGCGCTTCTGGCAACGCCGCAGAGTGTCGTGCCTGCGTCGCCGGGTCTTATCTTCATTGGCGGACCCACCCTGATCTGGTGTTGCGCGTTCGCTCGAGACGACCTGAGCGAACGCGTGACCACAGTCATGCCCTTCTTCCTAGGTGCCGGCATGGGAGTGCTGCTTCTCGTTGAGACCAACATGTTCCTGCTAGTCGGTGCGCTTTCGGTCGGTGCTCTGCTCATTGCAAAGGGCCAGCGACTGTTTCGCTTGTTCGCCTTCGTTGCCAGCGGCGTGGTTTCCTTTGTGGTCCTCTGGATCTTTGACGGTCAATCGGTGGGGAACATAGGAAGCTACCTGCATGGGTCGGAACAGATCTCTTCCGGGTACACGGCAGCGTTGTCAGTCGAGAATGCCCCTTCCTGGCAATACCTTGGCGCTCTTGCGCTCGCCGTCTTGGTCGGATTGATTGTCTGCTTTGCCTCACCAAGACAGACCTTCCACCTAACCTGGGCTCCCCTGATCCTTGTCGCCGTCTTTCTATTCTTCACGTTCAAGGAGACGTTCGTCGTTCACGGTCCGGCCCATAAAGTCATTGCGTTCGTGGCCTGTCTCGTTGCACTCTTGGCCGTTCCGGTGACGGCAAGCGTCCGGCTGTGGTTGGTTGCAGCACTAATTTTCACCAGTGTCGCAATCGTCACTGTGAACGGGCTCGACGCAACGTTCAGTGCCCTCAAAAGCGGAATGGCGACGAGCATTCGAGTGCCCGCGACTCTGCTATCTCCTACTCGCCGGACCGCCGAGATGAAGACGATCCGCAAGCAGATCCATCAAGACAACTTTCCTGGGCTGGCACTGAGCCCAACGACGGTCCGCTTGGCCCGTGGCAAAACCACCTATATCCAAGACGGCCAAGCTGGAATCTCCTGGGCCTATCCCTCTTTGATATGGAAGCCGCTGCCTGTCCTGCAGGAATATACGGCCTACACGCCCTATTTGGATCAGTTGAACGCAGACTTCATCGCCTCGAAGAATGGTCCAGAGCGAATAATACGTCCGCCGACCGTCGCAATCGGTGCCGAAGTTCCCGCGTTTGAATCCCCCGCCGCGGTGGTCTCTTTGATGTGCCACTATGCGCAACTCGGTGCATCGTCGTCGTGGCAGACCCTCGAAAGGGTCTCCGACCGTTGCGGTTCGATGCACCAGATCGCGATTGTTCACACCCGGATCGGTCAAACCATCCGGGTGCCACAGCCGAGCCGACCCGATGAGGCAATCATTGCCCGTGTGACGTCCCTCCCCTTGCCACGCACCACAGGGCCATTGTCATTGCTTTTCAAGACGAGTTCAATGAACATTGTGGTCAACGAGGACGTCGTGCCCAATCGCTTCGTCGCCACAACAGCCGCCCAGCCTCACCTCATGATCCAACCGAAGGAACTCGAATACTCCTGTCCGTTCTCCTATCGGCCGATCGATCGATTTTCGATCACAGGTGGGGGAGACAATCCAGGAGCGACCGGAATGGTCGTCAAGTTCTATTCGATGCCTGTGACTCAGGTGAGTGGAAGTTCCTTTTCCTGCCATGGAGGAAGCACCTGAACTGCGCCCGACCACCCGTGTTGCCAACTGGTCACCGCGACTTGACGTACAGCGACAGGGAGGTGCCGATGAACTGTCGGGTTGTACTCAACTCGTAATGAGGGCCGAGTACCGACCGGTTGAAACTCGCCAATCCGTTGCCGACGTCTACGACCCAAAGACGACGTGGCAGCTTGAAGGGAGCGCCGGGATTCAGAATCAGGCTGAAACCGTCGGGGTTACTCTGCTGCACGCCCACCTCCGGCCACACGGCGACCCTCCGTCCATCTCTTGTGAGGTAGTAATTGACTGCCGTGGTCATATCATGGTCGTGGAAGACGATCACGTCCCCAGGTTGTGCGTGCTCGGCCACGTAGAGCGCCAATCCCGGGAGATCGTCGTAAACGTTGGATGCACTCGTCCAAAAATTCACCGACAGAATCACCAAGACCACCGCTCCAAAGACAGCCAGCGCCTTCCTGTAGAACGGCCATTGTCGACGGAACGTTGAGGTGCGGCAAGGACTTCGTACGAGCTGGATAACTCGGCCAGAGACGAGACCGAAGAGCAGTGCCAGACCCGGAGACGAGGCAGTCGCGTAGCGGCTCACGAACACGGGATGCACGGCCGATACGCCGACGAGGATCAGCGCGGGGATTACCGCCCATCCGAAGGAGAGCGCGAGGCAGTCGCGGTCGCGATGGAGGAGTTCGGACCACATCGCGCGGCCCCCCCGCTCCCAGAGTGAAACGGAGACCAGCAGCGCAATGACGGCAACGACAAATAGTGCCAGGTCATAGAGATTCCCGATGGCCGGGCCTCTTGCGTTTTCGAGGAGAGTCGCAAGCGGGAGCGAGGCGATCCATGACACTTGCCCCCGCTGTCCGGCGGTGGCAGCAAGGAACGCCACCGTGACAACGACCATGGTGCCGATCGGTCCCGCCATCGCACGGAGTCGTTCGGCAAGGCGCTGCGGGCGAGCGAGCAGTACGGCGAGCACCATCGCCATGGGGGCAAGGAATGCGAAGATCTGCAACAGCGCAGTGGCGATGCCGAAAAGGCTGAAGAGCCACAGCCGGCTTCGCCGACGGTCTTCCAACCACTTCACGAGAAGCGCCGCGCACACCGTGGCGCTCAATGCAGTCAGCTCGTAGGGACGCGCGCTCAACGATTTTTCGATCATGAGCGTGTTCGTTGCGGCGAAGACAGAGGCGATAATGCCGCACCAACGTCCGCCGATTCGGAGGCCTATTCGTCCGACCAGCATGACAACGGCGCCAAAGGCAAGGAGCGAAGGGACGCGTGCCCATTCGATGCTCGAGGAGGCCAGTAACCAAAAATGCAGCAGCACGTAGTAGAACAGCAGCACCAGATCTTGATGTCGGGATTGAGTCCACAGTTCGGACCACGGCAAATGGGCTGCGTAAAGGGATGTACCTTCGTCCTGGTAGATCGAGGTTCCGACCCAAGGAGCCGCCCCGATCATGGCGATCAAACCCAAACTCGCAACCGCCCAGTTCCCGAACCGGTCATTGACGTGCGTGCGCATTCGGTTTGGCCTGAGGAGCGGATCCGCCTGGGCGATCGCTTCGCTCTGCTCGCGTGTAGTCAACTTTGGGTCTCCACTCGTCAGGGCGGCGTCGGCTCCCTCATCTTTCCAGCCCTTGACATTGGCCATCAGCCGGACGAGTGATCTTTTCGCTAGCTAGTCAAGGCCTGCATCTGCCGTGCGTTTCGTACATTACCTTCCATGCGCTCCATACAGCTCTCGTGGACCGGGCTATCACAACCGCTGCTCTCGACGAGGGTGCAGGAGCAGCCCCGTTCTGAGCGGCATCGTGCAGCCGCGTTTGGCATCTCGGTGTCGACCAGGCGTCGGCACCAGTGCGACACCGCCGGCCAGACGAGCGTCGAGACCGGTGCAGCCGGCTGCGAGCATCGGGGACCCCGGCTCAGTGCAGGTTGGCCCCGGTGTGGAAGAAGAAATTGATGATCGGCGGGGCAGCCCCGATGAGGAGCGCCGCCAGGCCAGAGACCAGCACGGCCCGGCGCCCGACCATTGACTGCTGGAAATTCTGGGCGTGGACGCCCAGCGCCCACGCGGCGGCCCCGATGAGCAGCCCGGCGAGGGACGCGATCAGCGCCCAGGCCCCGAGGCCGTTGGTCAGTTCCTGCAGCGTCCCCCCGCCCGGGAGGGAGTTCACGCTCGGGTTCAGCGAGACGTCGGCCAGGTGCCACACGACCATGGGTGCCCTCCGTGGGTGGATGCCGGCGCCGGACCCTCCGGAACGCCGTTCGGCGGAGAACGGTTCACCCGGGGACGGGTTTGGCCTTTCTTCTGCAATGTGGCAATGCGGAGATGTGGTCCGTGGAGGTCCTCGGGGTTGCAGAAGCGCAGCTCAGGCCGCGGGTCCTGACAGAAGCGCCAAGTGGAAGGGTGCAACGGGACGTCGTTGTCGCTCCGGTTGTTCGCCGCGCACGCTCCAGCCCTGTCATATTGGGGGCGTGCCGCTCAGTGGGCCGGGGGAAGTCAATTTGAGTATGACCCAGGCGATCCTCTTTGTTGCGGTCGCCGTTGCGGTCTGTGTCCTCGTCGGCCTGGTGGCCGCACTGCTCGGGCGGCGGTCGGGGCGGCGGGCCATCTCGCAGCGCCTCGCTTCCCTCGGCACCCGTCTCGGCCTCGATCCGCCCGAGGACGAGTACAACGTCGAGACCTCCCTCGCCTACCTGGAACAGGTGACCGGCGGCGCCGCGCAGGCGGTGACCGAGTCGAGCTCCGACGCCATCCGCCTCCGGCGCTCGCTCGACACCCTGACCCAGGGCGTGGTGCTGTGCGACGAGAACGGCACGGTGATCTATCGCAACGGTCGCGCCAACGCCTTGATGGTCAGCCGCCATGGTGACGCCTTGGCCGCACAGGCGGTGACCGACGTCCTGGAGGACGCCTGGCACGAGGGTTCGGCCGAGCGCACGCTCGACCTCTACGGTCCGCCACGGCGGACGCTGCAGGTCCGCGCCCGCCAGATCGACGACGGGCGTCGGCCGCTCGGGGTCATCGCGCTCATCGAGGACGTCTCGGAACGCCGCCGGCTCGAGGAGATCCGGCGCGACTTCGTGGCGAACGTGAGCCACGAGCTCAAGACACCGATGGGTGCGCTGGGCCTTCTGGCCGAAACGCTGGTGTCCGAGCCGGACCCGGACGTCGCACAGCGCCTGGCCGGCCGCATCCACAACGAGGCCTTCCGCGTCAGCCGCATCATCGACGACCTCCTCGACCTCTCGCGCATCGAGTCCGAGGAGGCACCGCCGCGCGAACCCGTCCTGGTCAACCTCGTGATGGCCGACGCCATTGAGCGCGTGCGCGCCACGGCGGACCAGCGCGGCATTGAGATCGTGCTGCACGAGCCCTCTCCCCCGGTTGCCGTCCTCGGCGACCGTCGCCAGCTCGTGTCGGCGATGCACGCGTTGTTGGAGAACGCCATCACGTACTCCTACGACAACTCCAAGGTGGTCGTGACCGGTGCCGTGCAGCGCTTCAACCCCAACCTGAGCCACCCTGCCGTGATCGGCGCCCTCGGTGACGGCATCGATCTCGGCGGCGACAGCACGGCGGCTGACGAGGGTCGGACCGACCCCATCACCGGGGAGCTGCCGACGGTCGGGTCCGGGTCCGGGTCCCGGTCGGGGTCCGGGGCTGGCGGCGACACGTCCTATGGCGCCACGACCAGCGACGACGCGCCCCCGATGGACAGCCCGGTCGAGCCCGTCTTCGTCCCCGAGATCCTCGACCAGTACTCACCGCTGGACCAGACCGCCCCCGGTGCCTCGGCTGCCACCGGCACGACCGCGCCGACCATGCCGGTACCTCCCGTCGTCACCGCCGAGGGTGACACCGTCGGAGCCGGACCGGGCGACGGCGCTGCAGCCGTGTCCCCCAATTGGCGCATTGAGGAGCGCGACAACGTGCGGCTCTCCGTGCAGGATCACGGCGTCGGCATCCCGGCCCGCGACCTCGATCGAATCTTCGAGCGCTTCTACCGCGTCGACCACGGCCGGAGCCGCGACACCGGTGGTACCGGGCTGGGCCTCTCCATCGTGCGCCACGTGGCCAACAACCACCAAGGGTGGGTCGACGTCGAGTCGCGCGAAGGCGAGGGCTCCACCTTCACCCTCGTCCTGCCCGTCCAGGCGGAGCGCGTGGCGTGAGCAAGGCAGCCCCGAACAAGACCGCGAAGAAGGCCGGCCGTCCGACACCCGGTGAGGGTCCCGTCAAGGTGCTGCTGGCCGAGGACGAGGAATCCTTCATCGAAGCCTTGGTGATCGGGCTCACCAACGAGGGCTTCCGGGTGACGGTGGCGCGCGACGGCAATGAGGCGCTGCAACTCTTCGACGAGACCGCACCCGACATCCTCCTCCTGGACCTCATGCTGCCCAAGCTGTCGGGCATCGACGTGTGCCGCGCCATCCGCACGCGCTCGCATGTCCCCATCATCATGGTGACGGCCAAGGGCACCGAGATCGACACCGTGGTCGCGCTCGAGGTGGGCGCGGACGACTACGTCACCAAGCCGTATCGCTTGCGCGAACTCGTCGCCCGCATGCGCGCCGTGCTGCGACGCGCACCGGGTGGCTCAGAGTCCGGCGACATGACGAGTTCCATCGAATTCGGCAGCGACGGCATCTGGGAGTCCAACGGGATCAAGGTCGACTTCGACCAACGTCGCGTGTTCGTGCGCGGCGAAGAGGTGCATCTGCGACGCAAGGAGTTCGAGTTGCTGCGTCTGCTCGTCGAGAACTCCGGACGCGTGCTCACGCGCGACGTGCTGATCGACCGCGTGTGGGGCACCGATTACATCGGCGACACCAAGACGCTCGATGTGCACATCAAGCGATTGCGCTCGCGCATTGAGGCCGACCCTTCGACGCCCGTTCTCATCACGACAGTGCGCGGCGTGGGTTACCGCTTCGCCGCCGCCTGATCTCGTCGTTCCGCCGTTCGGGACATCTCCCCGTGCGGATCGCACAACCACCGAGCCGAGGTCGCTGACGCCGGCGGCAGACTGCTCCTCTCGAGGGCACCCGGATCACTCAGTTTCTTCCCGGGAGTTGTCGAGGTTGTTGCATGGGCTTTGTCAAACATGTGGCCGTCTGCGTGGCGATCGCAGTGGCGGCAGCGCTCCCGCTCGCCCAATCCGATGCTGCGGGCGCGGCCATCGTCCCGCCACAGACGCCCTCGAGCAACATCTTCCCGGCGCCGGGCTACGTCGGGCCCTGCGGGAGCCTGGCTGCCCCGAATCCCTTCTGCCCGGCGGGCCTGACCACCGTCTACGGCGACCGGCAGGTCGAAGGGGTCAGCCCCATGAGCCTGCCCAGCACCTGGGGCACGCTGACCCCGCCGGAGCAGCTGTTCGTACTCACCAACTTGGAGCGGATCGACCGGGGCATTGCGCCGATTGCGGGGCTCGCCGCCAACCTCGACGCGTATGCCCAGGCCGGAGCGAACGCCGGGACCGATCCGCGCTTTCCGCCGTATGCCAAGAGCGGTGGGAGCACCTACGCCTCGACGTCGGAGCTCGGCACGTCCATGGCCCTGTGGATGTACGACGACGGGGCGAGCAGCCCCAATG
This sequence comes from uncultured Acidimicrobiaceae bacterium, assembly GCA_963753115.1. Taxonomy (GTDB): domain Bacteria; phylum Actinomycetota; class Acidimicrobiia; order Acidimicrobiales; family RAAP-2; genus Bog-473. Next base: position 9,178 of record CAVWBB010000011.1, on the reverse strand, counting down.
TGGGCTGCCCCTCCGCCGGTGCACCCGGCTGCTGGGATCACCGGCAGGTCAACCTGGGCCAGTACGCCGCACCGGCCCTCATGGGGGTCGGCGACGGCCACGGCACCACCCAGCTCTTCGTGGGGGGAGACACGGTGGACGCGCCCTACTTCACCTGGTCGCAGGTGACGCCATTCCTCCCCGTCGGGGCATTCCCCTACGGGGTGAACGCCTCGGTCACGCCCGGCACGTCGCAGATGTCGACGATCCAGCTCTGGGCATCCGGTGAGAACCAGGACATCCACCTCGCCCAGAGCGGGGGCCAGGGCGTGTTCTCGCTCGACACCACCGAGTGCAACCTGCCGGCCGGCGGCACGTGCAACCTCGGCGTCAACTTCAACCCGCCGGCCATCGGCGTCTACAACGCCACGCTGGTCGTCAGCGGGCCAAACGGGAATCAGAACATTCCGCTGCGCGGCGTCTCGAGCCACGGCTACCGCGCTGTCGCCTCCGACGGTGGGGTCTTCAGCTTCGGCGACGCCAACTTCTACGGCTCCATGGGGGGCAAGCCGCTCAACGCGCCGATCGTCGCCATGGCCAAGACGTCGGACGGTCACGGCTACTGGCAGGTGGCGTCCGACGGCGGCGTCTTCAGCTACGGCGACGCCACGTTCTACGGCTCCATGGGCGGCAAGCCGCTCAACGCGCCGATCGTCGGCTTCGCGCCGACGCCGGACGGCAGGGGCTACTGGGAGGTCGCCTCCGACGGGGGCATCTTCAGCTACGGCGACGCCGCGTTCCACGGCTCCCGGGGCGGTCAACCACTCAACCGGGCCATCGTTGGCATGGCGACCGACGCCACAGGGCTCGGCTACTGGGAGGTGGCCGCTGACGGGGGCATCTTCAGCTACGGCGACGCCGCGTTCCACGGGTCGGCCGGCTCGCTCCCGCTCCTCCGGCCGGTGGTCGGCATCGCCGCCACGCCCGACGGCGGCGGCTACTGGCTGGTGGCGAGCGACGGGGGCGTCTTCACCTATGGCGACGCCAGCTTCGAGGGGTCGATGGGTGGCGCTCCCCTGGTCAGGCCCGTGGTGGGTATCGCCGCCACCACGACCGGCGCCGGATACTGGCTCATGGCGTCCGACGGCGGGGCCTTCAACTTCGGGGACGCCGGCTTCTTCGGCTCCATGGGCGGCCAGCCGCTGAACGCGCCCGTCGTGGGCGGGGCCGCGGGCTGAGTCGCTGCAGGCCCGGGTGCAGCGGGGCCGACGGACACCCAAGGACGGACAACCTCGGTCGGACCGCGGCTCAGACCGTCAGGCGCTCGAAGTCGTCCGGCACCGTGACTCCCCGCACGGACGCCGTGTCCACCTGTTCTCCCAGGTGGGTCAGGATCAGATGCACGTCGGGGTGGGCGGCCTGCAGCGCGCGCACCGACCCCTCGTCCATGTGCGAGGTCGGGACTCCGGGTGGCGTGTGCCTCCCGTTGCACTCCACCACCAGGACCTCGGCCTCACGGGCCAACTCGCGCAGCCCCTCGCAGTCGGTGGTGTCGCCCGAGTAGGCGACGATCTGGTTCCCCCGGTCGAACAGGTAGCCGAAGCACTGCAGGTAGGGGACGTGCACGACCTCCACGCCGCGGAAACGCAGCGGACCGGCCTCCTGCCAGCTCCCGTCGACCTCGGTGAAGCGCAGGTCGAGGTTGGCGGAGGCCATGGCGGTGACCGAGCCCACGGCGCCGGCCTCGTTCAGGTTGGCCAGGTGGTCCTCAATGCCGGGAGGCCCCACGACGTGCAGCGTGCGCCCGCCGCCGATCTCGGCGGCCGCCTCGAGCAGGAAGGGCCAGCCGAAGCAGTGGTCCGCGTGGAAATGCGACACGACGACGACCTCGATGGCCCCAATGGGGAACCCGCAGCGGCGTAGGTGCGGCAGCGCCGTCGGCGAGGGCTCCACCAGGACCGATGCGTCCAGGACGAAACTGTTCCAGTAGCGGCCCGGGGGGGCGAGGAAGTTGCCCGTCCCCAGGAAGGTCAGGTCGGTCACCGGGTATCGGCCAGCGACAGCAGCGCCGCCACCAGCATCGGGTCCCCCTCCACCGCGACATCGGGGACGGGCAGGCGCCGGTAGAGCATGAGGACCAGGTCCGAGGCCGTGGCCCGCAACTCGGAGACCCGGCCCCCGCGCTCGCCACCGCTCCCCGCGACCCGCCAACTCGCCCCCGTGTCGGTCGCCGTGAGCGTGACGACGCCGGGCAGCGACGCGAGGTCGGAGCCCACCATGATCTCAATGAACTCGGGCACGCCGTCGTCGGCCAGCCCGGGGTGCAGGGGCGCCGACGCACCGGTGACGCCCTCGGCATCCCAACGGTGCACGGACACCTCCTGCGCTTGGTGACGGCCCACGGCACCCGCCGTATGGGGCTCGGGCCACCAGGCCCAGCAGGGGGCGTCGGCACCCACCTCGCGCAAGGCGCCCAGCAGTGAATAGGTGCACCAGCCCAGCCAGGCCAGCAGGTCGCCGTCGTCGGGGAACGCCGTCAGCTCGGCCCCGGAGCGCTGGGCCGCGTTCTGTGCACGGACGTTCTGACCCCAGTACCACTGCACTTCGCCGATGTGGTGGGCCAGGTCGCGCACCGACCACTCGGGAGTGGACGGCACCCGCGCCTCGAGATCGAGTGCCGCAACCGTGTCGGACAGGCGGCGGCTCTCCGCGGCGATGATCTCGAGCCTGTCGCCGAAGCCGAAATGCTCGGCCGGCCCGCTCCCTTCGACATCGGCCACCGTCATGTCATGGTGCCGTGCATGTCATGTGCCGTGCATTCAGGTGCCGTGCATGTCGCCTGCTCATGGCGCCGTGCATGTCATGGTGCCGTGCCTGTCATGGCGCCTTGATCAGCAGTTCCCCGCCGAGATACGGCGCCAGGCACTCCGGCAGCAGCACCGTCCCGTCGGGTTGGCGCCCGTTCTCCACCAGCGCGGCCCAGATGCGCGGCCAGGCCAGCGCAGAGCCGTTCACCGTGTGCACCAGCTGCAACGGCCCGCCCCCGTCCGGCCGGTAGCGGACGTTGGCCCGGCGGGCCTGGTAGTCGCGGAACCAGCTGACCGAGCTCACCTCGAGCCAGCGGTCCACCCCCGGCGTGTAGGCCTCCAAGTCGAAGGTCCGGGCCGACGACCCGCCCAGGTCGCCGCAGCACAGGTCGAGCACCCGGTACGTCAGCTCGAGGTCCTGGAGCATGGATTCGGCCCGCCGCAGAATGTCGGCCTGCGCCTCCAGCGCGTCCTCGGGCGTCGTGTAGGCGAACAGCTCCACCTTGTCGAACTCGTGCACCCGCAGCAGTCCCCTGGTGTCGCGCCCGGCCGACCCGGCCTCGCGGCGGTAACAGGCCGTCGCCGCAGTGAAACGCAACGGGAGCTGGGCCTCCTCCAGGATTTCGCCGCGCTGCATGGAGGTCAGCGGGACCTCGGCCGTCGGGATCAGCCAGAGGTCGTCGCGCTCGAGGTGGTAGGCGTCGTCGGCGAACTTGGGCAGGTGGCCCGTGGACGTCATCGTCTCGGTCAGCACCACGGTCGGCGGGCGGATCTCCTCGTAGGCCGGCGAGTGGCGGTCGATGGCGAAGGCGGTCAGCGCCCGCAGCAACCGCGCGCCGGGACCCCGGTAGAGCGGGAACATGGAGCCGGCCAGCCGCGCCCCGCGCTCCATGTCGAGGATCTGCAGCGACTCGCCGATCTCCCAGTGCGGGACCTCCTGGTGTTCCGCCCGCCCGGGCTCCGGCCGCCCGGCTTCCTGCCCCGGCCACCACCGGCGGACTTCCACGTTGTCGGCCTCACCCAACCCGTCCGGAGCGTCCTCCGCCGGCAGGTTGGGGAGATAGAGCAGCCCCGTGCGGACCTGCTCGGACAGGACGTCGGCCTCGGCCGCGGCCGCCCCCGCCTCCTCACCGAGCTGGCGGCTGCGCACGCTGAGCTCGGCCGCCTTCGCCTCGTCTCCCGCCTTCTTGGCCTGCCCGACCTGCCGCGAGAGGTCCTTGACCTCGGCCCGCATCGCCTCGGCGCTCGCCACCTGGGCCCGCCACGCCGCGTCGGCTGCGCACACGGCGTCCACCTCGGCCGCCTCCACGCCGCGCCGGGCCAGCGCGGCCTTGACCGCGTCGGGGTCGTCTCGGAGCGCCCGGATATCGATCACTCCTGCTCAAAGTAGCCTGCGACGCCGTGCCAGCCGTCGAGGTCACCGGCCTTACCGTGCGCTACGGACCAGCCGGCACACCGGCCGCGGTCGACGGCCTCGACCTGGCCGCCGCCGCGGGTGAGGTGCTGGTCGTGCTCGGGCCCAACGGGGCGGGCAAGACATCGACCGTCGAGACGTTGGAGGGCTATCGCCGCCCCGCCGCCGGTCACGTGCGGGTGCTCGGGCTCGACCCGATCGCTGACCACGCCTCGCTCAGCGGCCGCGTCGGGGTGATGCTCCAGCGCGGCGGTGTGTACCCCATGCTCGGCCCGCGCCGCGTCCTCACCCTCTTCGCCGGCTACTACCCCAAACCGGTGCCGGCCGACGAGCTGCTCGACCTGGTCGGCCTGCGCGCCGTCGCCGCCACGCCCTGGCGGCACCTCTCGGGCGGCGAACAGCAGCGGCTCTCCCTCGCCCTGGCCCTGGTCGGCCGGCCCGAGGTGGCATTCCTCGACGAGCCGACCGCCGGCGTCGACCCCGAGGGCCGTATCGCCGTGCGCGCCGTGGTGGCCGCGTTGAAGGAACGGGGCGTGTGCGTCGTCCTCACCACCCACGAGCTCGGCGAGGCGGAGAAGATGGCGGACCGGATCGTGATCCTCTCCGCGGGGCGCGTCGTGCTCGAAGGGACGCCCCACGGCCTGACCGCCGGCGCGGGTACCGGCGCCGGTGCGTCCGCCGGCGGCGGCCCCGTCATCTCGTTCGGGGCACCGCCCGCCCTCGACGTCGACGCGCTGGCCGAGGCCATCGGCCCGGGGACCACCGTGACCGAGACCGCGGCCGGGCGCTACCGGGTCGAGACCACGACGGTGGCGACGCCAGCCGTGACGGCGGCCGTGGCGAACTTCCTGGCCGCGCGCGGCGCCACGCTCACCGACCTGGTGGCGGGCAAGACCTTGGAGGACGTCTACTTCGAAACCGTCGGGGCGGCGGCGGCGGCCGACACCCCGGACGAGGTCCCGGCGGGCGACGCGGGGTCGGCTCGCCGCCGGGGCCGGAGGCGGAGCCGGTGAGCACGACCGCGAACACCCCCGCGAACACCCCCGCGCACAGAGCAACCGCCACCCTGCGCCCGCTCACCGCGCAGACCAGCGCCGAGATCTACATGACGCTCCGCCGCGGCGAGACGCTGCTGCTGACTCTCGGCATCCCGGTCGTCTTCCTGCTCTTCTTCTCGAAGGTCTCGGTCGTCTCCACCCCCACCACCACGCCGGCCAACTTCTTCGTGCCCGGCATTCTGGCGCTCGCCGTCATGTCGACGGCGATGGTCTCCCTCGGCATCGCCACCGGCTTCGAGCGCGGCTACGGCGTACTCAAGCGCCTCGGGGCCACCCCACTCGGTCGCCCGCGCCTCCTCAGCGCCAAGATCGTCACGATCGTCGCCGTCGAGCTGCTGCAGGCCGCCGTCCTCCTGCCCGTGGGGCTCGCCCTCGGGTGGAACCCCGGTGGCGGGGGGCCCGCCGCCGTCGCGGGTGCGATCGGCGCGGTGCTCCTGGGTTCGGCCGCCTTCGCCGGCATCGGCCTCCTCATGGCCGGCACCCTGCGGGCCGAGGTGAACCTGGCCGCGGCCAACGGCCTGTACCTGATCCTGCTGCTGCTCGGCGGCATGATCGTCCCGATCTCGAAGCTCCCGAGCGGGCTGGCGGACTTCGCCAAGCTGTTGCCGGCGGAGGCGCTGTCCTCGGCGTTGCACGCCACCCTCGGAGCCGGCGCCGCGGTGCCGGCCGAGTCGTGGGCCGTCCTCGCGGTCTGGGCGGTGGCGGCGCCGGTGGCGGCCGCGCTCACGTTCAAGTGGGAATGACGAGAACAATTCGGTGCACCCTGAACAACCCCGACGGATCTCCTCTGCCTGCGCCGGGGGACGGCCGGCTCACCAAGCGCACCGCGTTCGCCCTCGTGGCGATGGGCCTCGCCGTGATCACGATCGCCAACGACTTCACCGCCTTCAGTGTCGCCATCCCCACCATGGAGAACCAGCTCCACGCCAGCCTCTCGACCGTGCAGTGGGTGCTCAACGCCTACGCGCTCGTCTTCGGCGTGGCCATCGTCACGGGCGGCCGGCTGGCCGACATGTTCGGCCGGCGCCTTGGCCACCGTCATCGCGTTCGTCGGTCTTGGCCGTCGCTTCGCCACGGCTCGTCTTGCCGCCGCCGCCTGACCCGAATCGTCTCCGGGCCCGACCCGTCCCCTAGTGGGCGGAAGGGAGGAGCGCCCGCTCGTCGGCCGTGAGCGAGGCGGGTGTGAGCACGGCGCCGCGGACGATCTTGGCGATGGTGCCGTCGCCCTTGACGAACACCGCGTAGGGATCGCCGGTGAAGTAGAAGAGCCCGTTGGTGACGTCGGCCTGCTGGTCGTAGGCGACGGGAAACGACACGCCGGCCTCGTGGACGAAGGCCTTCGCGTTCGACTGGGTGTCCTCGCTGTCCACCCCGATGACGCGGATGTGCGAGAGCGCGCCGCCGGCCTGTTGCTGGCGCTGCACGGCGGCGGCCAGCGGCGGGAGCTCCTGATGGCAGCTCGGGCACCAGTTCCCGAAGAAGAGGAGGACCGCCGGCGTGCCGTTGCCGCCGCCGTCGGAGGGCACCGCGACCCGCGACCCCCCGCTGGGCCCGATGTTCTGCTGGCTGAACGCCGGCACCCGCCCGCCCACCTGCGGTGCGCTGGTCGAGCTCGGGCTCGTGCCGATGCTGGTGGTCACCCCGACGATGACGATGATCAGGAGGCCGATGCCGAGGCCGATGAAGATGAAGCGCTTGCGGGGCTTGCCGACCATCGGCACGGTGCTCGGCGCCGCGGCCGACGGCGGCGCGAAGGACGGCTCGGGGGAAGGCTCCTGGTCCGGAGGCGGGACGTCGGTCATACCGCCGGGGAACTTAGTGAATCTGGTTACGAATGAGTACGTCGCCCGCCATCGCCACGAAGAGCACGGTCAGGTAGGTGATGGAGAACCCGAACACCTTCATGGCGTCGCGCCCGGTGACCTGCCCGTTCTGCGCCAGGCCCCACAGACGGGTCACGAAGAAGAGGAACCCGGCGCCCAGCACGGCGGCGGTGATCATGTAGATCCAGCCGAGGTGCGCCACCGGACCGAACAGGAACGAGACCGCCACCAAGACCACCGTGTAGTACACGATCTCGGTGGTGGTGCGCTTCATGGAGGCCACGACCGGGAGCATGGGCACGTCGGCGGCGGCGTAGTCCTCCTTGTACCGCACGGCCAGCGACCAGAAGTGCGGCGGCGTCCAGATGAAGATGATGGCGAAGAGGACGACGGGCGCCCAGGCCAGGCTGTCGGTGACGGCGGCCCACCCGACGAGCACCGGCACCGCGCCGGCTGCGCCGCCGATCACGATGTTCTGGGTCGACCGGCGCTTGAGCCACAGCGTGTAGACGAAGACGTAGAAGAGCGTGGCCGAGATGGCCAGGACCGCCGAGAGCAGGTTGACGGCGAGCCACAGCTCCACGAAGGCCGCGACCTCGAGCGCGAGGGCGAAGACCAGGGCGGCGGTGGGTGTCATGGCGCCGGTCACCAGCGGCCGGTTCTTGGTCCGGTTCATCAGCCGGTCGATGTCGCGGTCCACCACCATGTTGATGGCGTTGGCCCCGCCGGCCGCCAGCGCGCCACCGACCAGGGTGGCGGCCATGAGCCAGACCGGGGGCAGGCCGCGCTGTGCCACCACCATGGTGGGGAGCGTCGTGACCAGCAGGAGCTCGATGATCCGTGGCTTGGTCAGGGCGACATAGGCCCCGACGGTCGACCACGACCATTTCGCTCGCCGGACCGGGAGGGCAGGCGACTCGACGGACATCTCCGTGCACTCTACGGCGGCAACCCGCCCGGGACCAGCCGTAACTCGCCCGGGACCAGGCGACTGGCGCCGGTACGCTTGGCCGGAGTGTCGCGGCGCCGCACCCCCACCGTCTCGCCCACGCTGAGCCATCGGCTCAACGTCCTGGCCCTGGTCCTGACGGCCCTTATCGTCGTGACGGGGGCCGCCGTCCGCCTGACCGGATCCGGCCTCGGCTGCGCCGACTGGCCGGAGTGCTCGGTCGGGCACCTGACCCCGGCGGTCCAGTTCCACGGCCTGGTCGAATTCGGAAACCGCCTGGTCACCGTGGTCCTGACCGTGGCGGTGATCGCCGCCCTCCTGGGCGCCATCTTCCGCGCCCCGCGCCGGCGCGACCTGATCTGGCTGAGCGGCGGCCTGGTGGCCGGTGTCGTGGCCCAAGCGGTCCTGGGCGGGATCGTCGTCTACACGAAGCTCAACCCCTATCTCGTCATGGTGCACTTCTTCGCCACGATGCTCCTGCTGGTGGACGCCGTCGTGCTGGTCCACCGCTCGACCCGCGACTACGGCCCGGGGTCGGCCCATCTCCTCGTGCCGCGGCCGCTGATCCGGCTCTTCTACGGCGCCCTGGCGATCCTGGCCCTCGTCATCGCGGCGGGCACGGCCACCACCGGCGCCGGCCCCCACGCCGGCGACGCCTCGGGTCAGCAGGTCGCGAAGCGCATCCCCATTGCCTTGCGCGACATGGCCGAGCTCCACTCGAGCCTGGCCCTCCTCCTCATCGGGGTGACCATCGGCCTCGTCGTGGCCCTGCACATCGGCGACGTCCCCGAGCGGGTGCGCCGCTCCGCCCGCATCCTGATGGTGGTGCTCGTGGCCCAGGCCGCCGTGGGGTACACGCAGTACTTCACGCACCTGCCGGCGCTCTTGGTGGAGGTGCACATCCTGGGCGCCACCGCATTGGTCATCGGGGCCGTGCAGACCTTCCTCGCCTGCACGTACCACGCGCCCGAGGCGGTGCCCGCCCCGTTGGTCCACGACACCTCGACGCAGGGGGTCCCGATCGGTGCCCATTAGGCTTGAGCGTTCCGTGTCAACCGCACGGCCCGGCCCCCATCGTCTAGCGGCCTAGGACACCGCCCTTTCACGGCGGCAGCACCGGTTCGAATCCGGTTGGGGGTGCTGCTTTG